>NZ_PEIB01000044.1 GCF_004116385.1 Veronia nyctiphanis
CCCTTGGTCAGGTGGGGGACGAGCTTCTCCGCCCGGTTACCCCATAAACTGCCATCAATCCACTGGGTCTGCTTGTTTTCGCCATAGCCGATGGAGTAGGCGAGGCTGAGGCTGGCGACCCGCTGGCCGCCCGGGGTGGTGCGCAGCACTGCGTCTGCGCCAAGTCGACAGAGTACCGATAACATATCAGGCGTCCTCCGAGGTATCGACCGGAACGTCCGGTGTTTCATCGTGCTCACGCAGCGAAGCCAGACGGGCTTTGTAGGCAGCTCGGGCTGTTTTCATCTGTTCAGGTTCAAGCGTTTTCGCCGACGTTTCCACCGCTGCCAGTGCGGACTCCGTTTCAGCAGACGCGATCTGCGCCAGTACCGCCACCAAAGCGTCCTGTTCATGGGGTGACTCCTTCTCTTGCAGGCGGGAGAGCAGGCTTTCGGTGCGACGGCGTCCTGCCGGTGCCGCGTTGATGGCCTTCTCTTCCGGGGGGGTCAGCTCATCGGGGGTATAGACCCCCAGGATCACGTCTGGGCAGTAGAGTCTCGACCAGCGTTTGACCGCCAGATAGGCGATCTGCTGACGGGGATCTGACTTCCAGTTCGGTGAGTTTCTGACCGTGACGGGCTTTAACAATACCTCCACCTCTCGCGGCTCCTGCTCGCCTTTCAGAGTGGCCCACACCCTGACGCCGAGACCATCTTCGTCTTTTTTCTGGAGACCGCCGTTAATGTATGTGTCCCATTCCCCAAACCATTCGTAATGCAGGCGCTCTTTGGTTGGCGCCATGGTATTGATGACGGCATTCACCAGTTGGGCCTCATACCCAAGGGTGCCGTTAACCAGATGTGTTTTTTTGTGCCACCGCGTGCGGGTTCATGCCCCATTGCATGGCCTGTAAGGTCACGGCCAGACAATCACCCGGGCTGCCGCGTAGGTGATTGGGTACCGTGGTTTTGCCTGCTGCCATCAACTCGGCAAACCGCTCAAGCCGGGACATGATGTCTGGATTAAACATCAAGGTGGCCAAGTCGCAGTGACCTGCAGGCGACTCCACCATGGCAAGCTCTGTGGTCGGTATTTCGGTAAGTTCTGCGGTCATGATGGCCTCCTAGACGCGAAAGACGCGGTTTTGTGTGCGGCGGGTAAACTGGGTAACCAGTTCAGGGTCGGCTTTTTTAAGGGCCGCGGTGTCCACCCGGTTGGTGGTTTGGGTCTTCCAGCTGCACAGCTTCTTGCCTTCGCTATCGATAAGGAGCTCGGCATGTTCGCCCATGAAGGCCTTGATCTGCATGTCGAGGCCACCGATGCGTTTGCCGCCGACTTTAGGACCATAAGCCTCGGTTTCCAGTGCTTGTATTTGCTCTTTGACGGTCATGTACTGGCGGTAGGTGTTGATGACATCAGGCGTTGCCACGATGCTGTTGCCATTATCCTGTCGGTAGATGGACTCTACATCTTGTAGGGTTTGAGGCTCGGGAGCGACATCAGCTATCACATGCTCAAACCAGAAGGTGGTGAGTTTGTTGACCACAATGTCGACCAACTGCTGGCTCCACTGCATGGTGTAGGTTCGAAAGTCATTGCCGCCAATGAGCACGGCCAAGTCCCACTCACGCTTATCCAGTACCACCATGTAATGCAGCTCTTGCAACATGTAGTGCTCGGGCACTTCTCATCGGCCTCGACCAACATCACCTCACCGTCGCGGTGGGCGTACACATTGCCTTTGCCCCACATGTCCCGAGCTGCCCACTTATCCGCGGTTTTACATTCCAGCCCTTTGTCAGCCCCCACAATATGGCGGTCAATGTTGGCGCGAAGCCATGGCTGGGTTTTATGGACGAAAGGGTGGTTGCGCTTTTGGACTTTCTGCCCGGTGCGGCGGGCGTATTCTCTGGCCACCACATCCTCGAGCTCGTTACCAAAATGGACGCGGTCGTTGTCAGAGAGATCGTCTGGCTCACTGCGTCCGGTTTTTTCTTCCCACACCTCATAGGCGGTGCGGTAGGGGCTGAGGCCTAAGATGGCGGCAACGTCGCTGCCACCGATGCCAAGACGACGCTGGAAATGAAAGCGGTCTTCGTCATTAAGGTTGACGTAGTTGGTGCCTTGAATGAGGGCATCGATATAGTGTTGATGGATGTCAGCTTTGGTCGGGTACTGTTCACAGGCGGTCATGTTGGCGATCCTCCACAAGAGTGGTAGCAAGCTTGAAGGCGATGTCCTCGGCGGCTTCGGCGATGAGGCTTGGTACTCTTCGGAGAGGTTAGAGAATGCCTCCCGGTCGCCACGGGTGCGGGCCAACGCCTCACACACCATGCAGAAATCATAACTTTCAAAGGCTTTGGACAGGACGTCGTCAAAGTGCCAGTCGTCTTTGCCAATGTGAACGTGGTTGCCAGCCAACAGGTCTTTGGAGATATCGCCGGTGAGGTTATCGATGGTGAATGCTCTCTCATCGAGGCGTGTCTGCTCGGCGAGGTAGCGGTTGAGATCGGTATCAATGATGCTGTGTCTGTTCATGGGACCTCCTCGGTCGTGGGTAACGACAAGGAAACCTTAGCAAGCTAAGAGTCTTAGTTTTGTCTTATTTATTAAACTAAGAAATATTTAGTTTGATGAGCAAATAGCCCACTGATTTTTCTGAAATCTTAGGGAGAAAGGTAAAGATTAGCGAAGAACGGAATACCAGAACACTCTACCAATAATGGTGATGGCAGTGGATTCTTCCTTAGAATAGTGCTCGTCAGGATATTCGTCGGCGTTGAAACTTCGAAGACGAAGTCCGCCACCCGGTAAGCGGTAAATCAGTTTGACTCTCAGCATACCGTCGTGGTCGATGGCATACATATCGCCGTCTTTGATTGTGCGGTTCCCCGTATCGACACCGATTGTTGCAGAGTCAGGGAGCACGGGCTCCATGCTATTTCCCTCGACCTTTGCACAGGCAGCATTAATTGGCTCGATGCCTTTGCGGGTAAGGGTTGAGCGAGCAAAACGAAGCTTCGGACCCGTTACTTCTGGTGCAGGAAATGCGCCGGGCCCTGCTGACAAACAGACTTCAGTAAAGAGAGGAACTTCTACTTCATCTTCATCAAGACCTGTCTCACTGTCCCATGGCTCAATGTTCCCAAGCATGATGCATCAATGGTGGGGACTTGGTCTCCTTTATCCTCGCCTTGCATCAACCACTGCGGATCGCACTTCAAGACTTTGGCCAGAGAAAAAACTTTCACCCCGCTGGGCTTGGTCATTCCACTCATCCATTGACTGACACCGCCGCTGGAAACGCCGGTGGCTCTAGTGATGTCAACGCCCTTTAGGCCTAGTGCGGCCATGCGTTGTTTGATGCGGTCTGAAATACTCATTTTAGTATTCTAAACTCAAAAACAATTTAGTGTCTTGAGTTTTTCTCTTAGCATGCTAAGATTCACGAGCAATCTTCATACAGGAGAGACGCAATGAACAAATCAGACGCTATTAAATTCTTTGGCAATCAGACCAAACTCGCCGAAGCGCTCGGCATCACTAACTCATCAATCTCCCAATGGGGGGAACACGTCCCCCCACTGAGAGCGTTTCAGATTGAACGACTGACCCACGGCAAATTAAAAGTAGTAGATGCCGGTCTCAGACACCGCCGCTGATCTCCATCAGCGATTTCACTCTAGTCGAGGTGAAGCATTATGACTATGACCATCAATAAACATCGCCTTCAACTGCTCCACAAACACCTGCAACAGTGGATGGAGCGTCCCCGCATGAATCAGACACAGGTTGCCAACGACATCGTTGAACATTTCCGCTTCCTCGGCCTCGAGAAGCAACTCCAGGTCGAGGATATCTTCTTCATGGATACTGGCGATCCTTATACCGACATGAACACCAATCGTCAGAAGGTGTTCCGCTGGCTTGGGCTGATGGATAACGGCACCAAACGCTCTCCCGCCAGACTCTTCTTTGTCGAACAGGCCATTGTTGCCGCCATGCCCCCCGATATCCGCCTTGCCTACCTCAACGACGTTTACCCCTTAAGCGGCCTTTACATTGGAGCCCGCCCAGAGCAGGGCGAAAGCCTCAACTGCGACAAACTGGCTGCCGCCCTTACTAAAGAAAACATGGAAGCCCAGCTGTCTGTCATTGAGCTCAGTGACCGCCCGGACTGCGAGCCAACCGTCTGCAAAGCCTACCGAGAACTGAAAGAATCTGCGGCCACCACCTTGGCGGCCATTGATGTGCTGGAAAGCCACTACCCGCAACTGACCGAGCAGCGCCCAGTTGAAAGGAGTGCATCATGAGTATGTCGTCCAACGTGGTGAACTTCCCCGAGGGCCAGAAAGCCTCAGTGGAGGATGGCTTCTATCGTGTGGCCAATCAGCTGGGCCGTGCCCTCTGCCGTGTCCGATTGAGTGACAGAGAGAGCCGGGTCGTGCAGGCCGTGATGATGAAAACCTATGGCTTCAATAAAAGCATGGACTGGATGTGTAATGCGCAAATTGCCGAGCTGACTGGCATTCACGTCACCAACATCGGCAAGGTCAAAACTGCCTTAAAACGGCGCAATATTCTTATCGTCATCGACAAGCAAATTGGCCTCAATCCTATGACCGATGAATGGGTTTATGAGGACAAGCGGAGCGAGGTAAAAAGTCAGGTTCGACTCGTTAAAACGTCAACCCCGACTCATACAAAGAAAGTCAATGTTGACTCGGGGGGTAGTCAATCCCGACTCGAGTCAAAGTCAGTATCGACTCATAAAAAAGTCAGCCCCGACAACCACAATAGACAAGACACTATTACAAAAGACAAGGTTACAAAAGACAGCGCGCGCGAGCGACGCGCCCCACGAGCTTCACCCACTCCCTCCAACTTTGAGATTTCTACAGAGCTGTTCAACTGGGCGACCAAGAACGAGATTGTGGTCGACCTGACGCAGGAAACCGAGAAGTTTCTGGACTACCACCGTGCCAAGGGCTCGACCTTCAAGGATTGGACCGCTGCATGGCGTAACTGGATGCGCAATGCCAAGCGCTTCGCTACCAAGCACACACCCACAGCGGCCAATGACAGCTACACGGGATTGTTTACCAAGGAAATTCAAGAGTGGATTGATGCGCCGGATGCGTCGCCGATCAGCGAAGAGCGCCGGGCAGCCCTGATGTCTGGGAGTGTGGATTATGGACCTTTCTGAGAAAACACTGTTTGCGGAGTTGATGTGCCTGACGGCCAGTCTGTACATGAAAGAGCCCCTGTCACGGCCATCCCTCGGGATTTATTGGAATGCCCTCAAGGACTTCCCCCTCGAGGATGTCAGGCGGGCGTTGGATTTACACCTACGTAATACCGATACCGGGCAGTTCTTCCCCAAGCCTGCCGACATCATCCGCCAGATGGAGGGCAATACCCAGACCCGAGGCGAACTGGCATGGACCAAGGTACACGGGGCCATTCAGTCTGTGGGGGCTTGGCAGTCCGTGGTGTTTGACGACCCGATCATCCATCAGGTGATCAGCGACATGGGCGGCTGGGTGTCTCTGTGCCATACCGAGAGCGATGAGCTGCCGTATCGTCACAACGAGTTTGTCCGACGTTACCGCGCCTATACGGGCCAGCCACCGACCGGGTATCCCAAGAAACTCATTGGGATCAGCGAGGCCAACAACACCCAAAGCGGCCATGAGGTCGATGACCCGATGGTGGTGGGCAATATCGAGAAGGCCAAGGAGGTTTATCAGGGAGGCCGACGAGCCATTAATCGGCCGCAGCAGATGTCCATTGAGGACTTGTGCAGCAACGTGGTTAGGCTGAAAAATGAGCGCTCTTGAAGCCACCCTCGCTATGCAGTTGCTGGCCGTGGGCGTACCGGAGCCGGAAAGGGAATACCGGTTTCATCCGACCCGGCGTTGGCGGTTCGACTTTGCGTGGCCGGACAGGCTGATGGCGGTTGAGGTCGAGGGCGGCGGATGGAACGGGGGACGGCATACCCGGGGCAAGGGCTTTGCCAGTGACATGGTGAAGTATTCCGAGGCGATGCGTCTTGGCTGGACGGTCTACCGCTGCGACGGGGGGCTCATTCAGAGCGGGGAGCAATCACGGCCATTGAGACAATCTTGGGTCGGTTATCGGTTGCGCACACTGCGTCGCCACTGCGCACAAAATCCGACGCACCTGCGTCGCAAGGGGGAAGTGGATGACGGTATTGCATGAGATTGCTGAGGTGATAGGGCCCGTGGCCGCGCTAAAACTGGGGCAGGAGATGGGTGGCGCCACCCTTTACGTGCCGCACTTCCCGACCCACTTTCATCCCTTGGTGCTGGCCATTGGGCAGGTTGATGCGGAGCGGCTGTGTAGGTTCTATGGCGGTGAGACGCTCGACATCCCGAACAAGGTCATGGTACGGCGGGTCAGAAACCAGCTTATTCGAAAGACCTACCATGGGATGCCAGAGCGGGAGTCCAACAGGGCCATGCACCTTGCGCGGGAATATGCTATCGAGGCGGCATGTGTTGAATATTGTGCGGTGTTAGCAAAAATTGATAGTGGTTCCCAGAATCGACTTTCAAACTTAATGTTTCCCGACTGTTCAAATATTATCTGGCCTGTTTCGTCAAATAAAAGAATAACTTCCACAAAGGGAGTCCTTCGAATTGGTCAATTATTTATCTGGATAGAAAGTCGTCTATGAAAAAACTGTCACTCATGAGCATTGCAGCAGTGCTCTTGTCACTGTCTGGCCAAACAATTGCCGATACGCCAGAAGAGAAAATTGTTTTCGAGAAATTCGTCAAAGGACTACTGCCTGATGGCAAGCGTTCTTATTTAAAAACTCGCATGATGGATTTAGCTATGACTGGCTACGAATCATCTCCTGCAAAAGCAAATGGTATTGACCGAGTGTCTTCGCAGTTAGTGTTTAATAAATTTTTGGATGATTATTTTTTTAGTAGCCAATATGAAACAGAACTTTTCAATGCATATCGCAAGGTTTTTACTCTCGAAGAGATCAACCTGCTGGCCGAAGAGTATTTGAAGGATGAATGTCAAAACGCGTTGACAGAGGAATTATTGCATTTAGGTAAGCAAGATTCCATAGACCCTGCACCCTGTGTTGGCTTGTTTTTGGGGGATAATCAGTTCAAAGACAAACACCCGCAGTTGTGGGCTGAGATAAAGCACTTACCAGCAAAGCACCTGAGAAAAAATGCACTAGATTTGAATAAACAATTTCATCACCAATCGGTTATTCAGCGTATAGCCGACATTCTATCAACCGACTTGCCTTTGGAGATATCTGCTGGGTGGACGTTGGAGAGTGTTTCGGTTGGTTATAACCTTCTCGAAACGAGTGTTGTTTACCCTCAAGATAGGAAGCCCCTCAAGAAGTCGGAAATGGGCGGCTACGCGCAGTTTCTTTGCAATAGCCCATCTAACTTTTTTGAGAATGGAGGGGTGTTGGTCTATCAAATTAAAGACAATAAAAATAAACACTTGGATTCAATCAAGTTTACGTTGGATGATTGCTAAAGCCTTTTGTATTTCTGCTCGGTGAACCATTTCACCTAATCAACCTCGCCTAAAACCCCCAGTCTACAGCTATGGATTCCCACTCCCCGAGGAGACACCATGGCGTATCGGCTGGGGACACGCTCCCGCGAGCGGCTAACGGCCGTTCACCCTCATCTTATTCAGTTGGTCGAAAAGGCCATCACCCTCACCGGGGTCGACTTCACTGTCCTCGAGGGCCTGCGCACGCCTGAACGTCAGCGGGTGTTGTTCAAAAAGGGCGCGACCAAAACCATGAACAGCCGCCACCTAACGGGCCATGCCGTGGACCTTGGCGCATGGGTCTGCGGGGAAGTGCGTTGGGACTGGCCGTTGCATTACCGCATTGCGGATGCCGTCAAAGCGGCATCCATTGAGCTGGGTATTCCTATCGAATGGGGTGGGGATTGGAAAAGTTTTCCTGATGGCCCCCATTTTCAGCTGCCTTGGGCAGAGTATCCGCTGGAGGAAGGCTAATGGCGGTATGGGATGTATTGGCCGGGCTGGTCTCTCCGGTTACCGACCTCATTGATGACCTCCACACCAGTGATGAAGAAAGGCTGGCCGTCAAAGCCCGGGTGTTCGAGCTGCAAACGGCCATGGCCACCAAGGTGTTGGATTATGAATCGAGACTGATGGAAGCGCAGGCCAAGGTCATCACGGCCGAGGCGCAGGGTGATAGCTGGCTGCAACGTATCTGGCGACCGGTGACCATGCTGTGTTTTCTGGCGCTGGTTATCCTCGACAGCTTTGGCCTGTTGGCCTTTCGTCTGGCCCCCGAGGCATGGATGCTGCTGCAAATTGGCCTTGGCGGATATGTCGTCGGGCGCAGTGTCGAGAAGGTGGCCCCTACGCTCCGTGATGCTTTCCGAGGAGAGTCGTGATGGAAAAACTCACCGTCGGCGTGAATTACTCTGCCTCTGCCGCCACCGTCTTTGCCGGGCTTGCCTTCAACGAGTGGGTGGCACTGGGCGGCCTTTTGATTGGTCTTGGTACCTTCATCACCAACCTCTGGTACAAGCGCGAACACCTCAAGCTTCAGCGAAAGGAGAAAGGCCATGACGCCAATTGACTGGCTGGGCGTGGAAACCGAATACCGCAAAGGACTGGAGTCGAACCGGAAAATCGCCAAGACCTACGGCATTTCTGAGGCGGCGATTCGCCGTCAGGCCAAGAAACATGGCTGGGTGCGGGATAACGGACAGGTCAAACGTGAACGGGTGAGGGCCCATTTTGCGGGGATAGCCTTGCCGGAGGTGGAGGACCAGCCGGAAGCCGTGGTCGAAGCGATTGAACAAGCCGCTTCAGACGATATCCGCGACATGGATATTGGCCTTGATAATGCCCGTCTGGCGCTGGGCCTCGTGAACAAAACCCTCCGTGACCTGAGGGCCAATGAGCAGGCGTGCCGCTTGCTGATGGCCGATGCCAAAAACCTCAAACTCCTTACCGAGACAAATCGCCTCAACATCGACACCATCCGCAAAATCCGTGGGCTGGACGAGCCCGGCGGACAGGAGCGGGAGATGAGTGAGGCCGAGATCGATGCACGCATCGCTGAGCTTCGGAAGAAACTATGACCGAGGCCAAGCGTGAACTGCTGACGCTGCTTGAGCGAAAGCGGGCCATGCGGGCGCGTCATTCTCTGGATGCGTTCTGCCGCAGCATTGTCATTCCCGGTGCGCCGATGAATGACGATGAAGGTTGTGAGGAATTCTACCCCGATACCGTGTTGCCTGCCCGCCATCATCAGCTTATCAATGAGGCCCTTGAGCGGGTGGAAGCCGGGGAAATTAAACGCCTGATGGTATTCATGCCACCGGGCTCGGCCAAGTCCACCTATGGCAGCGTGGTGTTTCCCACCTGGTTCATGGGCAAGAACCCCGGTAAGCAAATCATCTCAACCTCTTATGCCTCCAATCTGGCGTGGAAGTTTTCCCGCAAGTGCCGCCAAATCTGCAAAAGCCCGGAATATGAAGCCATTTTTGGCAGCCAGCTGACGCCGGACCACAAAGCAGTTGAGGCATGGTCACTCACCAACGGGGCTGGCTACATGGCCGGGGGTGTACTGTCTGGCATTACCGGGAACCGGGCCGATGGCCTTATCAATGATGACCCCATCAAGGGGCGGGAGCAGGCTGACAGTGAGGTCATCCGTGACAAGACATGGGAGGCCTATAAATCGGACCTGCGGACCCGCCTCAAACCCAACGGCTTCATCATCTGGATATTGACCCGCTGGCACGAAGACGACCCGGTCGGGCGTATCTTGCCCAAGAACTACAGCGGCCAGTCCGGCTGGATTGAGGCGCAGGATGGCGAGCAGTGGTATGTCATTTCGCTGCAGGCCGAATGTGAACGCGATGATGACCCGTTAGGCCGAGACCGGGGCGAGTTTCTTTGGACGGACTGGTTTTCCCCGGCTTTCTGGCGACAGGAAAGCGCACGCAGGAACCCGCAACTGGGAAGCCCTGTATCAGCAGCGGCCCGCGCCTTCGGAAGGGGGATTGATTAAGCGGGCGTGGATAAAACGCTATCGGGTACCGCCAGCCCATCCTATTCGAATCGTCCACAGTTGGGATACGGCCAACAAGGCCAAGGAAATTAATGACCCTTCGGTGTGTACCCGTGTGGGCCGAGACCAAGCTCGCCTATTACCTGCTGTATGTCTGGCGTGACCGGGTGGAATACCCTGCCCTGAGGTCTATGGCCAAGAGCATTGCCAAGAAATTCCCGCCCCACGCGATGTTGATTGAGGACAAGGCCAGTGGCCAGCAACTGATTCAGGACCTGCGGGCCGAAACCCGCCTGCCGGTCATTCCTATCGAGCCCGAGAACGACAAAATCATCCGCCTCTCGTCTGAGTCCCCCAAGTTTGAAGCCGGAAGGTGTTCTTCCCGGAGGAGGCTGAGTGGCTGCCGGATTATGAGCGGGAGCTCTTCAGTTGCCCCTTGTGTGACACGTTCGATCAGGTCGACAGCACCAGTCAGTTCCTACGCTGGGCAGGGGCGAGCATTGAGCATTATGAGTACGAGCGGGTAAGAGGCGGCGGAAACAGCTTTAAACGGGAGGGCGCATGGTGACCAAACCGAAACTGACACGGGAAATTGCCGGGGCCACGGCAATTAGAAACCCATGGGGCAGTGGCTCGGCGGCGAGTGGCCTGACGCCAGCAAGGCTCGCCAGTATCTTGATTGCTGCTGGTGAGGGCGACCTCGAGGCCTATCTCACCCTTGCCGAGGAGATGGAGGAGCGGGACCCGCATTACTCCAGCGTGCTGCGAACCCGAAAACTGGCTGTGGCCGGGCTGCCGGTCAACATTGAGGCCGGAGGCGAGGACAGTCATAGCGAGAAGCTGGCTGACGCTGTAAGAGAACTCACCGAAGCACCGGAGTTTGGTGAACTGGTCGACAATGCCCTTGATGCGCTGGGCAAAGGTTTCAGCGTCAATGAAATCATGTGGGACCGCAGCGGCGAGACGTGGACACCGTCGGATTATCGCTGGCGTGACCCGCGGTTTTTCCAGTTCCATCAGCAGCGGCCGGACGAACTGCGCTTAATGGATGAGCGCGACCCAGTCCATGGCATTCCGCTGGCTCCGTATAAGTTTGTCATTCACAAACCCCGGATGAAGTCAGGCTGATTCTGCGCGGTGGCTTGGCCCGCTTGGTGGCCTTTTCGTATGTCTGCAAGATGTATGGCCTCAAGGACTGGCTGGGCTTTTTAGAGATTTATGGGATTCCGCTGAGGCTCGGGAAATACGGGCCCGGAGCCAACGAGGAAGACAAAGCTATCCTCAAAACGGCGGTGGCCAATATCGGCTCGGACGCGGCCGCTATCTTGCCCGATTCGATGCTGATTGAGTTTGAGCAAATCTCACAGGCCTCCGGAGCTTCGGATGTGTTCGCCCGTTTGGTGGAATGGATAGACAGGCAGGTCTCTAAGGCGGTGCTCGGTCAGACGGCCACGACTGAAGGTACGCCGGGGAAACTCGGCAACGAAGATGCCCAGAACGAGGTCCGGCAGGACCTGATTGAAGCGGACGCCCGGCAGCTGTCGAACACCTTAAACCGTGACCTCATTCGCCCCTTTATCGACCTCAATTTCGGTCCCCAGAAAACCTATCCCAAGGTGGTTATCGCCATCCCGGAGAAGGAAGACATCAACGCACTGGCGGCGAACCTTGAAAAGTTGGTCCCGTTGGGGCTGAAGGTCTCGGCGCAGGAAGTGAGGGCGAAACTGGGATTGTCCGAGCCTGCCAGTGATGCGGACCTGCTGGGTGTGCCGGTGCAGCCAGAGACCCCAGAGGAGGAAAACCCTGCCCAGCAACGGGCGCTTAACCGCACCACGCCGGATGATATCGACACTATTGCCGAGATGATGCTGGATGACTGGGAAGAGAGCCGCAGCATTACTGACCCCATCCTCGAGGCGGTGAAGGCCGCGCAAAGTTATGACGACCTGTTGGCCCTCCTGCCAAGTTTGCTCGAGAAAGTTGACCCGAAAGCCCTCACTGACAGCCTCGCCAAGGCAGGCCTGATGGCCTATGGGGAGGGCCGGGAAGGCGAGGAATGATAGTTCCTGCTACCCCGCCAGTACCGGAGGAGGCGCTGGCCTATTTACGGGCCAAAGGTTACCGCCTTGCATGGCACTATGACGAGGTCTGGCGTGAGGAGCACACCAAGGCGTTTATGGTGGCCAAGGCCATGACGCAGGACCTCCTGATAGACATCCGCCATGGCGTGGATAAGGCACTGGCGCAGGGCAAGACGTTTGCAAGGTTCAAAGCCGAGCTCGAGCCCATGTTAGCCAAGCGGGGATGGCTAGGCAGGGCACTGATGCCGGATGGTTCTGTGGTTGAGCTGGGTACCCCGAGGCGGCTGAAACTTATCTACGACACCAACCTGCGTACCTCCCGCGCGACCGGGCAATGGGCCCGCATTACGCGCAATAAGGCCGTATTACCGTATCTGCGTTATGGCCTCGGCCCCTCCAAAGAGCACCGCCATCAACACACCTTGTGGGAAGGTCTCATCCTGCCTGTTGACCATCCGTTCTGGGACACCCATATGCCGCCAAACGGCTTTGGCTGTCGCTGTCGGGTGAGGCAACTTACGCGGGAAGAGGTAGAAAGGCGAGGCGGACCATCAGATGCCCCTAAGGTCACCCAAACCGAATGGACCAACAAGCGCACCGGCGAAACCATGATGGTCACCGAAGGGCTCGATCCCGGTTGGGACTATAACCCGGGGAAGGCGAGACTGGCGGGGGTGGAGAAACAGGCCAAGGAGAAGGACAAAGCTTTTACTAAGGCGGTGGGCACCCCAGACAAGCCCGCCCCTCCCATAAAACCTGTCGTCCCCAGTGCCCTGTCCACACTGAAAAACATTACTGGCGAGGCAATTGGGCGTATATTGGAACAGGTACCGGGGGCGGAGAAGAGATTGGCTAAGGTGGCCGAGTTTACGCAGGCGAAGGACATCAAAACCCTGATTATCAAACAGGCAGAGATGGGCTCGCGAAACCGTGCTGCAAGTCGGATACGTGAACAGGTGCTGGATTATCTTGATGAAGACCAGCGCCGATATGGCCACAACAACTACACCATCACCAATCCGTCCCGCACCGGTGGATTTACCGCATCCGTGTTCAACCATGTGGTGGTGAAAGGCAACAGTAAGGTGAAGCTTAGTGACAATAAGGCCAAGCAAGTAGCCGAGGAGCTTAAAGCAGCGGTGAAACTGGCGGTGGATACACGCGAAAGCGGCGATGCACCGGGTCTTTGGACCATTGCTGCTAAGGTGTCACCCGAGGCGGAACTGGTTGCCACATGGGTGCATGAGTTGGGGCATCAAGTGCACTATTGGGCGGGAGCTGAGAGGGCCGAGAAAGTGGCGAAGCGGTTTCTTTCAAGGTATTCACAGTCGGGTATCTCTCGGCGAGATTACTATGAATACCATGCTGAACACTTTTGCGCTTGGCTGTTTGATAGGGATTCCTTTGCAAAGTTCGACCCCGGTGCCGCGAGATATTTTGATGAACTGATTGAAAAAGCTATTAGAGGACAAGAGAGGAAACGACATGACTGAAGAAGAAGCGCTGGATAAGGCTCAGAATCATAAAGGTGACCACCGAAGCTATGCTCATCTTTTGCTCGAGCTTCAACCCTATATTTCAGACGAGAAGTTCGGCTGGCTTTGGGAGGGCTTTATTGCTTCCGCTCCTTTTGAGGTGGTCATGGAGCTAAATGGTGGTGATGACAATGTGGTGTCGATTGAGCGTTAGCTATTTTTGAAGGAGCAGGAATTATACCTGCCCGATAGAAAGCATTATTCGACAGTCACTTTTCGCTTGGTAAGACCTTGCTTGCTCATACAAGAAAACAAATTTTTCATCATGCCAAATGACTTATCGAGTTCGGCTTCAAATTCCTTGTTATTTTTGTACTTTTTATCTTTCATACCTGATGCATGTGATTCAATGTAATTTTGTTTTTTATCAAAATCACAAGCGGCTTTTGCAGCGAGTATTTCTTCTTGTGAGGCTCGGACATTTGATTCATTCATCCATACCGACTCCTTTTTTGTAGCAGAACAACCAGATGAAAATAGAATGAAGATGCAAGTCAGGGCGAATCTTTTCATATCAATTACCGTCATTTTTGAGTTTGTAATATCTTGCGTGAGCACGATAACTCTTGCGAAAGGGTTTAGCGAGCCACAGACGAGATATCAATGAAATATAACTTTAAAATGCAGCGTTAGTTCGCAAATTAAATAAGAGTAAATTCTTTACTATATTCACACCCCAATCACCTTCCCCTTATCCAACACCAAGTAATACCGCTGCTCTTTGAAGATACCCAACAGCCTCTCATGACTCACGGTCTCCCATGGTCCCTCATCATTGTCGTTGGCTGAGAACCCGATGACATTGACCATCTTCACCCGCTGTTCATAGCGCAAGTGCTTTCGTTCAATGAACCCGCCGAACATGAAATAGACCAAGCTGCCGTCCTTTAAAAGGGCAGGGATGTAATCAATCCGCGAGGTGCGGTCGAGGTGGCTGGCCGGGCACCAGACGTTGACGTGGCTGCGAGTATTCTTGAATCGGATAGCTGGCATAGTAAAAATATACTGTATAAATGAACAGTGTAAATGTAGCAAGGGAAAAGGGGGGAGAGCAAGGGGACGATGTGATTGCGAAACAAATAGAGGGGTGAGTGCACAGTATCTTAATTAATTAAGTGAGTATCTAATACTGATAAATGAATTTAATGAACTTTCATATATTTACAATCAAATTTAATCTCTTATTGCATTGGTGAGATTTTGACTTTCATTACATCTATTATCACCTCAGATAAGGCATTCTGCCTTTTTTAAACGTCCATCTGCCTAATATTTTTCTATGCTGTCTAGATAAATAAAATAGTCAGTCAGTAGGATAGGGAAATGTATGATCCAACAATAGCTCATAACAAGCCTAGGCAAGTACATTCAGTTGAGGGTGAATCAAGAGAGCATGTTCATGCAGGAACTGAAGAAAAAAATAAACCGACAGCTACGCGGCAAGAGGGGGAAGCGAAAAATGGTAGTCATTGGGCTCGGGTGCATAGGAGACAACAACGTAGTCTGACATTGAATCCCGCCGTTCCGGCGGTTCCGGGTGAAATGCATACCAACCCCTCTGCACTTCCAGATAGCCAAAGACAAACTGATTTGGGGACAAAATATTATGGGCCATATGAAGAAAAGGAACTAAATACTCGCAAGTCATCAACTGTAGAGCCCGTTCCAGCGGTTCCGGGTGTCGGACTTGAGGTTGATTCTGAGCCTGCCGCATCTCATACAGTAGAATCAAGACAAAATGAAGAAGCGCCTAAGGGTTCTTTCGACAACCCCTATAAATTTGATGAAGGAGTACTCGCACGCAGTCACGCGCCTTTGGTGTCAAGAGAAAACAAAGTTGTTTATGCCACGGATGGAAAAAACATATACATGCTTAATTACGATAATAGAGTGTATAGCAACAATAAGAAAAGTTGGACGAATTCTTGGGATGATATGGGCCCTGCGCCAGCACGGCAACCTGACGTGGAGTCAACGGCGGTACCGGGTAATCCAGTAGGCAGTACACCTCCCGCACCTACTGCGGTGAATCAGCCGTTACCAACCCCAATCGACGCAACTTCTGCCCTGAACGAAGAACAGCAAGAGCAACAACTCAACGAAATAAGGCAGTCGTTCGAGAACAACAAACTTGATCTTAGTGATGAGGAGCGAAAACAGATTTCATCAGGAGCGTTGATTGCAGCTTGGCTAAAATACGCAGAAGAAAATACTGGGTCTGATGGGATGATTAAAAATGCCCCAGAAGGTAAGGACACACTGGAAACTATACAGAGTTTGAAAAGCGATTATGCTGCGGCAGCAGATGAAGCCACTCAAAAGGAGATTTGGGGACAATTAATTACGCTTATTGACGAAACAGCTGACAAGTTGTTACCAGCGCGGGTAAATGAACTGAATGACACTTACCTAGATCAAGTACTACTAGCTTTTTTGAACCAAAATTCGAACACCTCGCCACAACAAAACGCAGATATTTAAAAATAAGTGATTGAGGAGGGCTGATACGGTGCTGTTAATCTGAGAAAGCGGATACTTTTAACTTCCTCCTCACTCACAACTCTCCTTGTTTTGGCCTGACATCGATATGGTGTTAGGCAACATATCAGTTACTTATGATGACAAGGACTCCCCATGAACCGCCTTTTGCTTGCACTCGGCAGCCTGATGGCTTCGTCACTGGCAACCGCCAATACCTTCTCTGTTCATTGCCCGATTGGCTGCCCTGAAAACCCACCGGGAAATCATCAGGTGTTCACCCATATCTATGGCATGTCGCTAAGCCCTGAAACCAAGTTTGCCAACTGGGTAGCCTATGAAGTGACGCCGCAGAACTTTGGCGTGAGTCCGGGCAGGAATTGGGACAACAATGATGCCTTGCCGGGAACGACGGTCCTCGAAGAGAAAGATTACAGTGGTGCATGGAAAGCCATTGGCGTCGACAAAGGACACATGGCCCCGTTGGCCGCGTTCGCCAATAACCCGTATTGGTATGAGACCAACTACATCAGCAACATCACCCCGCAAAAGTCAGCCCTCAATCAGGGACCATGGGAAGAGCTCGAGTCGGCAATTCGCAAAGGCGCCACCTATGAGTCACCGTTCTTCGTCGTGACCGGGTCACTGTTTGAAAAAGAGATGCCCTCACTGCCCAAGGCGGATGAAACGCACCAGATACCGTCTGCCTTCTACAAGCTGGTTTATAACGCCAAAGGCGAGGGTGTGGCGTTCATCATGGAGCAGGACAGTGGGCGTAATGATGACTATTGCGCGAAGCAGGTACCGATGAGTGAGCTCAGTGTCCGAGTTGGATATGCGTTGCCGTCAGTGGCAGTTGATGCGGAGATGGTGAAGAGAGTGGGGTGTTAGGGGAAAGACTGTATACAACTACCTTTTGATGAGGCAAATTTGGCCTTCTTCGATGGGCGAATTAATGTGATCGATTTCTTCTTTTCAGAATTAAGAAGAAAAGCTTTGTCTGAACGTACTTTTATTAATTGAGAACGATAGAGGTAATAGTCGACTTGCACTATTTAGGTTAGACTACTGTCTCTTTGAACAGTAATTTGTGTTTCACAAGGTACGTCACATGACAAATACTTTGCTGGCCTATGATGAGAGTTCTCTCGATATACCCAGAAAGCAAGATATCACTACTTTCAGATGTTGCGACTTCTTTGCTGGAAGTGGGTTGGTTACAGAAGGCCTTAAAAGTCGCTTTAAATCCGTATGGGCGAATGACATTTGCAGCAAAAAGCAGCAGGTTTTTGAGGCTAATCATGGGTCGAGTCATTTCGTAGCTGGTAGCATTGAGAGCGTATGTGGAAAAGCAATACCCAGGCATGAATTATCATGGTCAAGTTTTCCATGTCAGGACCTGTCTCTCGCAGGTAATATGGATGGCATCGGTGGCAAACGAAGCGGTATGGTTTGGGAGTGGTTTCGAGTTCTTGATGAAATGGATTCGCTACCCCCAGTCGTTGTTGCTGAAAACGTTGTCGGGCTTGTTTCATCTAAGGAAGGTGAACACTATGTCTCTTTGCATAATGCATTGTCAGAGCGAGGATATCGAGTTGGAGCGGTTCTGCTAGACGCAGTTAATTGGGTACCTCAATCTCGCCCAAGAATTTTCGTTGTTGGGGTTCAAAAACACATCGATATAAAAGGTTTTGTGTCTGATAAACCAAACTGGGCTCACTCAAAACAAATTATCAATTTAGCTGATAAAGTGTCAGATTGGTGTTGGTGGGACTTACCTGAACCTCTTTCAGAGAATATAAGCCTTCAGTCTTTGATCGATTTTGATCATCCCTTGGATAACCCGGAAAAGTCAGCGAAAAATATTGCAATGATTTCGGAGTCTCATATGAACAAGCTCAAAGAGCTTGAAAAAGAGGGTAGAAGGGTGTTCCCTGGGTATATGCGTATTAGAAACGGTCAGCAATTTTTGGAACTGCGGTTTGACGATATAGCAGGCTGCCTCCGTGCACCAACTGGAGGGAGTAGCCGACAACATCTAGTTATTAGTATTAGCGGTGAGTTACACACTAGACTGTTGAGTATTTCAGAGACTGCAAAACTGATGGGAGCCCCAAATGGCTACAAAATTCCCGGTTCGTACAATGATGGATATAGGGCTATGGGAGACGCAGTGGCGATGCCAGCTGTAAAGTTTCTGAGTGAGAATCTGCTTGCACCATTAGCTAATCGCGTAGCTAAAATTAAACAAATATAACTTTTGAAAATGATTGATTACAGTATGTCAGAGTATCTATTCGATACTGAAGAAATAAGGCTAGGGGTAACTAGATTCTGAATTTAGAGGTTCAATGGTCGGAAAGTTCAAAAATGGTACATACGCTTTTTGGGCTTTATAGGCTTTGAGAAAATCTTGTAATTTGAGCCAGAAGCTTAGCAATTAAATGATTTCAAACTCTAAGCAAAGATGAATTATTATATAGGGGGAACACATTTATAAATGTGATTCCCCCTGTTCTCTTCATATAGAGAAATTTAGCTTTGATATTGATGTGCTGATAATGTTATCTTTTTCCCATGAGAAAATATATTGTTCACGTTCTAATGAAAATTCTTCGTATCTACCTGCATTAAACATACTCACAAGTTCATCAGTCAAAAAATGTGCAGACATTTCACGAGGAGATAAATCACATATAGAAAACTTTCTGGTCTTTTCAAGACACAAAAAGTTCATTCCAGCTCTGTTCTTATAAGTAGATTGGTAACGATTGTTTAATTCGTCAGGTATTTTCAAAAGATTTGATTCAATAGTTACTAAATCACTGTCACCGAATACTTCGACTTGTTTTAAGTACAAAGCATGTGACCATACTCTTGACCTTGAATTTTTAAGTGATATTTTTTTAGTCGCTATTGAAAACTCAGGCTTAAAATTCAATGACCAAGTAAGAACTCCATCATCAATAAATTTTCTAAAATCATTTATTGCATTAGACGAGTTTCTTGCATTTGCGCCAAATGCTTTAGCATATGTAGTGACGTAATACCAAGCTCTAAGTTTGTCAAGATCTCTATTCCTGCATTTAAAAAAGTAAAAAAGAATGCAGATGAGCTGCATTTTATATGGAAATTTAGATGGTGAATCAATAAAAAGACTTCGTTCACAAAAATGTATGGCTTGCGTAAAGTTTTCAAATATCTTTGATAGCAAACTTTCATTGATTGATTTTGACAATTTCTCAGGAGATTTGCTGTATATATCTATACCCAACTCAATCTTTACCAAAGATAGAATTATTCCATCATCAATTGAAACCCAGTTTCGGTTGACTTTGTCTACAAGATACTTCTTTTTTAGATTCTCTAGTAATGCAAGAAACTCAAATTGCATTGAGTTACTGAAAGCATTAACCATATGAGCTTCTGACATTGTTGTGCCACGGTTGTTTATTCTTTCAAATGCTTTTGTAACAATATCTTGACGATCAGACTCTAATGGAACGATTGGAATTTTATAATTTTTGAAGGCTGATTGAATTTCATCCGATTTATCTATTCTGTGCTCTTTATCTATAGAAATCCTTCTTTGGTGAGATAGAAACAGACGACTATTCAAAATAGTATTTAATGGAATATACCTGCTTATATCGTCTAGATTACCATCATAATTTAGCTTCGGATCTCTGATAAATTTAATAATATTTTTCAACGAGGGATGAGTGGCGTTAATAAATAGATCATCAACACTATCTGAGTCTAAGTCACAAAAAACCTCATGTTCAAGTGACGACGAGTCGTTGATGAGGTTATTTTTATCATAAAATAATGCACAATATAGCGTAGATAAACGTTGTAGCCCATCCATCACAAATTGATTAACTGGGAAAGTTTCCTCAAATTTCAATTGTATTGGACCGATTCGCTTTTCTTGGCGCATTTGATTATTTTTTGTTTGCCAAATCAGTATTGCTCCGATGGGTAATCCTTCCATGACACTACAGAGCAGATCATGCCTTTGATCCCAATCCCAAACCAATGGCCTTTGGAAACTAGGTATTTTAATTGCACCAGAGCTAAGGTCCTCTAGTAAATTTGTCATGAACAAGACCTTAGGATCTGTGTTTAGTGAAACACTCATAGCGGCAACCTTACAAAGTTCATGAACGTTTCCTCTATACTAGCGATTTCAGAATCTCCAAGGTGTTGATGCATTTTAGACCTTATATCATTGTATTCGTGTTGTTTTAGAAGAAATTTTTCGGCAAACTTCTTTCCAAAACCTTGTGCTATTGAAGTGAATGATGGATCACTTGTGTTGTAAAGTCCACTCGAAGCACATGAATTATCATCAAATCCTTTTTTCATGTGAAAGTGATTTTTTTGAATCTGAGTCAAAGTTTTGAATGTTGAATATTTGACATAGTTAGTATTTGTTGTTATTCGTTCACTTTGAGGAATATTATCGATTAAGTACTCCACTGGAAGGTAATTTTCAATTGCCCTTCTTTTTAAAATATGATGGCAGATATGATAATCATTACAATTACTGGCAATTGAGCTGGCAGAGTCAGATATATGTGTAGGATTACATGAGTCACTATCAACGAAAACGAATCTTTTGTTTCTATACCCTAATTTAGAAATGTTTTCTTCAAGCACTTTTTTTAACTCATCTATACCTCCCGCTGTATATGTTAGTAATCCTTTATTATTCATGTTATCAAATATTGATCTGTTATAGTCAGATAAAATAAGTCTAATGAAATTCTTATCAAATCTTTCATTTTCAACATAAATATTAAATGGAGCTTTAATCAAATCTATAGCGTCATTTATTGATATTTCTGGTGTGCTATTTGTCCAGTTTGATATCTGTATATTACTTACTACTACTTTGTTATTAATTATGAAGTCTGTTGAATCCTTAATATAAGTATCAAGTGCAGACTGCCAAATTGCTTTATTATTTATTATAAAATTATTTATCTTTTCACTATCTTCATCATAGTGAATATATACATGACCTAATATTGCACTACTGACAATATAATTTAGTTCTTTCTCGTTTTCTTGTTCAAAAACACATTCTTTTAATATAGCTAGCATTATATTTTACCTAGTCTAAGACTAGAAATCTCTCTTGAAAAGTCAATATTTTCTCTAAAAACCTTTTGTGGGATATCACCTTTAATATAACCATCTTCATCAAACTTAAGTTTGTTGATTTTTGATGATTTTTCGTCTTTGTATACCCAATATGCATTTACAATACTCTCATCTATTTCATCTTTTAGGATTGCTATTTGTATAGCTCTCATGAAGCTTTCAGAGTGTGTCTCTAATAATAATGTAATGTTAGGATTTTTCTTTATACATAGCATTATAAAATTTGCTAAATCTATAGATGCTTTAGGATGTAAATGTAATTCTGGTTGTTCGACGGCAATTATTGGAAATTCTCCTAACTCACCATTTGCTGCCATAGCGCAAATGGTTACAATTGGTAGAGATTGCGCAATTCCTTCACCGGATTCAATAATTGGAATTCTTAATGGACTTTCTGATTCTGAATTTTCTATTGAAATCGTATTTAGTTCTACGGTTCTTCTACCCCTTCCTGATTTTATAGTAGAACCACTTATATTAATAACTCTTCCACATGCTTTACTTAACCAACTGTTTATGTCATTAAATGATAATGAATTATTTTCAGCTAAAGACCAAATAATCTCAGCAACACCACTTCCGTCATGCTCTATTTTTAAAGGAATACCTAGGCCAATCTCAAATTGTCGGGGAGGTTGCTTTCTAGTTGGGGAGATCCAGAAAACAGAGTCGGATAAGTTATCTAACTTTTCATTCAGCGTTTTAAAATTTGAGAACTTTAAATTTTTATAGGTAATAGCATCACTATTATCAGATATGCATTCCAGCTTAGAATCAGTATCACTTTGCCTGAAACTATATTTTTTATTATGCTCATTTATCGATAATTTAGTTATCTTCTCTCTATCTATACCATCTTGCTGAATAGTTGCTTCAAATGAAACATTCTGCCAACTTAATCCAAAACTTATTTTTGTTTCGGATGTTCTAACTATATCTTTAAATAGACCACCGCGAGCTGCGTTACTAGTGTAATCTAGCACACTAGGTGTATAAAAATATTGGGTTTTAGGTTTAACGCTATCAGCAATAATTTTTACTATTCTTATTAGCGAGCTTTTACCAGTGTTATTGTAACCATAGAATAGATTCAAATTTCCAAGATCTATATCCTGTCTACTTTCAAATGACTTATAATTTGATATTGAGAATTGTTTTAGTCGAGAACTTGTCACTGTTCGCTCCGATTAATTGGCTTTAATTTAAGTGCTACCACCCTCGGTTACTTTGGCACCCGACAGGCCATAACTATCCCATGATATTTGTATGGGAAAGTTAACATAGAGTTATTACTCGATCAGTATTAATGGCAGTTCGATGCGACCAACTGCGCAATAAGTGAACATTTGTTTGTTCAATGTTTGAAACGTTTTGTGGGGATGTTACCAGTTGAATAAAGGCCCTTTCGGGCCTTAACATTTATCGAGGAAGTAAAGCCAGATTAGTAGGTATCACCGGGGAGAGTTGTTCGGCCAGAATGGCTAGTCCTTTGGAGGTGACTCTGACTTGGTCGACGGTCCTCTCGAACTCACCACTGCTGACGGTTGTGACCTTGTGTTCCAAGAGGCCCCTTTGGATTTTATCCTGATAAGCCATCCAGTTTCGGTTCTCCGTTCGTCGGTAAATCCATTTCCTCTCAGATAGCCAATTGAAGAGGTCCTTGGGGCGCATCTGTAAATCCTTGGCGGCATTGGTAATGCACATTGAGCCTTGGGTACAGGCTATCCGGTGGAACGCCTCAACCTTTGGGTGGTCAGCCTCCACTTTAGCCTTGAGGCGGATGTTTTCCTCCTCGGCTTCCATGGCCAGATTAATCAGGTCCATCCGCGAGAGTTTCATCTGACCTGCTGGCGTATAGCTTCCAGTCTTTCGTATAGAGGGGAGGACATCATCAACCACCCATCTTCGAACTTTTCGGCCTCGGGTAACTTTGAGCGCATGATGAGGCGATAGACGTCGCGTTCGGGGATGATTTGCATCTCTTGAATACCACTCTCGGTAGGGAGGCCCTGTTTTAGGGCCCCCCTACAATGCATAGAAATTGCGTTCCTAGGCTTTGAATATCCTAGTAAAGTTGCAACGTCTTTAGCGACGAACCATGTATCACCATCACGTTGAAATACCCTTATTTGGGCATTTTGAAACTGGAAAGGAATAACGTTCATAATGCTGTCTCCTCAAACAATCGCTGACAGGCTTGGTCAATGTCATTCAGACGGTCATTGAGAAGCCACAAAGCGGATGAAAGGGTTTCGTCGGTCAGGCTTTTGAATTGGTCTTGGGCGGAGAGTGTGATGACCAAGGCCTTGGATTGGAAGACCAGACGATCAATATCTTCTTGGAGCGAATGCAGGTTCTTTGGTACGGTATTCATGTCGATTCTCCTACTACTGATAGGGTGTTGACATAGGACCTCATGAGTTGCACCTCATGGGGTTCTTCTTTATTACAGTTTTGCCTCGTTTAACCTCGTCTTTTCAAGTAAAAACAACAGTTCTTTATGTCTCGAACGCATGTTTTCTTTTGCGCGATTTCGTAACCATTGCTCAGTTTGAATCGGTAACCTTACGGTGAATTCAACGATGGGTTTCTTCGATTTAGTCATAGCAGTGACTCCATAGTGGACCATAAGTGGTCCCATTGCATGTTAGGACCACTTATGGTCCCATGTCAATACCATTTTTGCTATATTTCTCCTATGACACAGAAACTGCAATTCAAGCTCCGATTAGATGAAGAACTTCATGACCTTATAAAGTCGGCTGCTGATGCCTCGAATCAGAGTATCAATACAGAGGTGACCAAGAGGCTTCAAAATAGTTTCACCGCTGGGCGGATTGAGAACGCAGACTATATTGATGCCAGAGAAGCAAGGGAGATTTCATCTCAAGCTTTAGCTGATGGTTACTCAGTTCTTATGCTGAAGTGTATGAAGCTAATCGGCGATGCTGCTCGCCAAGGTAATACTGAGGTGTTGGTTGATACAGGCTATTCGGAGATTAGCCCATCGATCGAAACTGATATCATCCAACCTGTAAAAGACAAATTAGAATCTCTGGGCTATCAAACGGAGTTGGATGGTTCGACTATGAAGGTGGGCTTTTAGTTTAGGGCTTTTATACCTAGTGGCTACAACACCGATGCCACTAGTGATAGATGCAACTTATGGGTGTTGGTTAACCATCATTATCTTTGTTGTATTGGGGATTTTTATTTTTGTGGTTTTTTCTGTAAGTTTTTAAGCGATCTGCTTCCTTCTTCATTGCGCCATCTTCTGTCATCTTTCTAGACGTGATTTCCATCTTGGAGAAATCCTTGCCATCAGACTTGTGCTCTTTTGCCCTACGATCTGGATTGTTAGTTGTACCGACGTAAACAACTTTGTTACCTTTCTTCAGTTCATAAGTAACCGTATCACGCTTTTTCGTCATTTCTTACCCTTAAACTTTGATTATGAAAATTATGCTTTTGATAGTGAAAAAATATATTCTTTCCATTTCTTAATGGTTGTAAGTGGTTTTTGATAACAAAAAGTAGGATTAAATAAAACCACTTATGAAATTTGCTAACTATATCGGTTTATGGTTCCTTTACTTCAATAAACAATATAGATATCTATACATAAAAACTAAATTTAGGTAAAGTTAAAAATAGGAAAAAAGCACGCATAATAATGACTTAAATGTCAATAACGGTAAGTTTTGATGTCTTATTTGCCATGATTTTTTGAGTGCTTTTTAGGTTAAAACTAATTATGGATTTCAACTTATTTATGTCTTTTGATTTTAACCTTGCCAGTGTTGCTTCGGTTACGGGTGTGATACTGGTGATGATTAAGCTAATTTTTTGGATAAGAGATACGCAGAAAAACCACAAAAACAAGGGCATTGAACTGATTCACAACGCATTCAAGGAGCCAGACTACTTTGGGAAGCGGTTCGTGATAGAACAGTTGATCGAGGTTCAATACAAAACATATATACCTTTTGAACATATCGAAATCTTGATCAATCATCCAAGGTCAAGCGAGCTGTTTCGATTTTATAAAAGAGGGATAAAGTTTCTTGAAGTAAAAAATAACAAGTTCGAATTGCACGCTGACCTAAAAGGAAGAGGAGCAAATTGGATGGAACTGCGAGCAGGTTTCATTGATTTTTGCTGGTATTTTTCTTTCGGTGTCTTAGGTTGTTTTACGGTCTATGCGACACTACTGGCTCTGTCCGAAACGTTTAGCAGTGATGGTTGGGTAATGATGTCTTTATGGGTCTTATTTAGCTGGATTTTATCTGCTTTATCAGGCCTTTTCATTGGGATCGCCTTAAAGCGCTTTCTTGGTCCAAGTAACCCTGTAGATGCATACCGTTTTGTGAAGAGTTTTTATCCATTGGTCGTAAACACCGAGACTCTAATTAATAATGACAATACCAACGATAAAGAAGTAAAGTTATACACGAAAAAAAAAGAGGTCATTGATGAAAAAAATGGAAATCCTCAAGAGAGCTTGAAAGTTAACATTTTTAGAAGATTTGTTATTTGCTCGTGGGCTATAGTAACGGGAAGTGTACTTTGGTTTTGTAATTCTTATCATAGCTCTCACGAAAAATTAAATGATGGAACCTTCTTCACCGATTGGCTTATGTTTGTTTTTGCGGCAGTCTTTAGTGTCTTATGTGGCGATACCTTAATTAAACTAATAAATGCAGATAGGAATAGTTTGCGCTGGAAAAGCCTTACGATATCGACATTATTTTTCATCGTATCATTCACAGGGCTCATATTTGGTTTTTTCATGTTTAGCCAATATGTAAACGTATCCGATTGGGTTCTTTATACCTTTCTTATTATCGCAGTATTCTTGTATAACTGGGCTATGCATGAAATTCATATAAGATACAAAGCGCTATTAGGTGTTGAGTAACTATTGGAATAACGCACTGAAATTAAGAATGATTTTTATTAATTGGTATTTATATCTTAAATGGTAATTGATTTGTATCCAGAGGGGTTTTAATTGTGGGTGTTTTCGCTCTCATCATATCTATATCAGGATCTTTCATGACACTTTTTGGTCTGTTGTGGACGATTCATAGTGGCCGTCGTAGTCATAAGGCTAAGAGTCTTGACTCTTTGGCTAGTGCTTTGAAAGATGATGATTTTGATGAAAAAAATCATATAGTTGAAGAATATATAAGAGAAGTTTACAAAGGTTATATTCCTTATGAAACATTTAAATATATATCAACTTTACCCCATCGAAGCGATTTGTTTGGTAGCTTTAAGTTAGGGTGGTCCCTGATAAAATTTAAAGATAAGAAGCCATACATAGAGCCAGTGAACTTATTGGGGTTTTCGATAGATTCAGAGAGGAAACTATATTTTTACTCTTTAATTTTATTCAGTTTATCAATGGCTTTATGTACCGCGTCACTGATGGCCATTATTACTGTCACTATAATTATTGACTCTTTATATCACCTTGATCTTTTTGTGTTTATTGTAGAAGTAAATAAAAATGATCCTATATTTTTATCAATTTTTCTATGGGTTTTACTCTCTTCCTTTCTATTTATCCATAAGTTCTCAAGAATATTTTTTCATGTAAAGATGGCTTATAAATTTGTTGATTTAATGAATGAGGGGAATAGAAATATTAGTGGTAAAACAGATGAGGTTTTTGTAAAACCTGAAGACAAAAAGACTCTTTTCAGTGCTGTAAAAAGCGAGGAAGAAAAAGTCTAGTAAGTAACTTGATCAACTCTTCATCGCCCGCGCTACTGTGCGGGCATGAATGCTGAAACCATCGCGTTAAACATGATTCAAGCCCCCTCCAGAAAATAGCGGAGCTGGTAAAGAGGTAGGGATTGTCTGAGGTCGTCCGCATTTACCAATCTTTCCTCAGTTTAATTTTGGTCCCTGAGTGTATGATCTGTGCTCCCGATTATGGCTCGTAATAAGGACGCGCAATGAGGCACCTCTCTCTCCTCTTCTTTTTAATATCGGTTGCTTTTCTCTCTGGCTGCTCTTCTGAAAGCAGTAAACAGCATGAACAAAAATTTTCAATTCCAAAGCTTGGCTCAGTATCGGTAGAGCTCGATGTTAAAAGTGAAAAACGTTTGGAGGCGGTAATAGTCAACCTCCTTGCATTTGAAAACGGCGTTTACACTACTCATGACTTCGACGGATATAATGAGTTAATAGAGTTGACCTCAACACTCTCTACCACCAAGACGAAGGAATATGGTGATTGGTCAATATTCATAGAAGATGAGAGCGGGAAAGAGATCATCAATATATTAGGAGACTATAAGGGCAAGTTTTTCTTCGACTATATCGAGAGTTCGGCGTCATACACTTGGAAAAGAGATGATATATCAAGAACTTCTGCTTACTACACGGGTTGGCATATTTTCAAAGATAAAATGGTTGTTTTTGATAGAACCATGCCATTACAGGTCTATCAATATCCTTCGTTTGAGCTTATAAAGGAACACAAACTTCCGGGCGTTAATAAACCGACTAACTATAAACACGTCGTTGCGGGTAACTATTTTCACCTGTCGGTAGATCGAAGGAATGTTTATAAGGTTATTGATTTAGATACGGGTAGCGTGGTTCGGGATGGTCCTATCCTTGGTTTGAAAAGTGGGATCAAATCTATCGGCTTGATAAAAAAAGATGATGAAGTATTTGTTTTCTTCAAAGAGGGACTATTCGCGCAACTTGATGAGCGAGGGAACCTGAAACGTTTAGGGAAAGTGGATATTGATGTAGAGTCTCTGGCACATGTTGGTCAGTGTTTAGCGATCGGCTCGACGGATGGCCATTTAGCCTTTATACCAGATGATTTATCGAGCTTATTGATTACATCGAAAATCCATGATGGCTGGGTTTCTCATGTTACTGCAGATGAAAATGGTAACGGCTACTCCACAGGAATAGACAAAAGAGTTGTATCTTGGTCAGTACCAGAAGCCTGCTTATAAATTGTTTGAAAATATCGCACATAGATGATGGGACTTGAGGGAGTGGTGGGCAGGTTACTCGTCCTAATCTTCCTCATAACCCTGAGCAAAAAGACGCAAGCTAAGAATAACTCCCATCTGACTCAACCTAATAATGTCTAGATTTAATCAAATAATTCAACGCTAAGTGCACCATTTCACCTGATCAACGCCCAACCGCCCGCGCTACTGTGCGGGCATGAATACTGAAACCTTCGCGTTAAACACTGACCTTACTGCCATTGCTGAGCCTGCCACGGACGGCGCACCGCAGTGGGCGGAATTTATCCCAGCCGGTGCTGATATCACTGGCCGGGATGGCCGTGCATGGGTCAATGACAACCCAGATGCCATCGTGTCGGCGTTTGCCCATAACGGGGCAGATTTGCCCATTGATATCGAGCATGCCACCGAAATTAAGGGCAAGGCCGGAGAGCCTGCGCCTGCCGTGGGCTGGATAAAGCCTTACAGGCACGTGGGGGTGGGTCAATCTGGGGACTGGTCGAGTGGACCCAAGAGGGCGAGCAGCTGGTGAGCAACCGGGCCTATCGTTATCTCTCCCCGGTCTTTACCTTCGACACACAATCCAAACGCATTCTCAAGCTTTACTCGGCGGGACTGACAAACCAGCCGAACCTTCACTTGACCGCGCTGAACCGGCGCAATACCCCTGACAGAGAGGACATCATGCCTTTACCCCTGGCTATCTGTAGTGCGCTGGGTTTGCCCCCTGAGGCAACCGATGCGCAGGCCGTGTCGGCCATTGAGCGGTTGGTCAATGACAAAGCCACCGCGATGAATCAGGCGAGCAATCCTTCCCTCGAGAAGTTTGTCCCCCGTGAAGACCATGATGCGGCGTTAAACCGTGCCCAGTCTGCCGAAGACAAACTCAAAACGGCAGAAGAAACCGCCCTGAACCAGCAAATCGAACAGGCGCTGAACAAGGCCCTCAAAGTGGGGGCCATTACCCCAGCCACGGTCGACTATCACCGTATCTGCTGCCAGATGGAGGGCGGCCTTGAGCGCTTTGAAACCTACATCGATAACTCGCCAAAAATTGGTGAGGACAGCGGCCTTGATGATAAGCCATAAACCGTGACACCTTGAGCGAGGAAGAGCGCACGGCCTGCCGACTCCTTGGCATTGAAGAGACCGACTTTACCGCCGCGAAGGAGACTGACTGATGGCGATTATTACTCCCCAGCTCATTAAGAGCCTGTTTACCGGCTTCAAGTCGTCCTTTCAGGGCGCCTTGGGATGGCCACGCCGCAATACAACAAAGTGGCGACCGTCATTCAGTCCTCCACCGCCTCGAACACTTACGGCTGGCTCGGCCAATGGCCGGGGTTCCGCGAGTGGGTCGGCGACAGGGTCATCAAAGACATGGAAGCCCATGGCTACCAAATCTTTAACAAGGATTTTGAATCGACCGTTGGCGTTAAACGCACCGATATCGAGGATGACAACCTTGGTATCTACAGCCCAATGATGCAGGAGATGGGGCGGGCGACTGCTGCGTTCCCTGATGAGATGGTCTTCCCGCTGCTGCGTGAGGGCTTTGCTACCCACTGCTATGACGGCCAGTACTTCTTTGACCCTGACCACCCGGTGAACGACCAAGTAGACGGGCAGGGCAAAGATGGCAGCGTGGCCAACATCATGGTCGATCAAGCCTATGAGGGGGAGGCGTGGTACCTGCTGGACACCACCCGCGCCATTAAACCCATCATTTATCAGGAGCGGAAAAAACCCAAGTTCGTGGCGATGACCAAAGAAGACGATGAAGAAGTCTTCATGCGCAAAATGTATCGCTACGGGGTGGACCTTCGCTGCAACGTCGGCTTTGGGTTCTGGCAGATGGCCTATGGCATCAAGGCGGAGCTGAACCTCGACAACCTTTGGAAAGCCTACAGTGCCATGCGTCAGTTCAAAGCGGAGGCGGCAGGCCGCTTGGCATTAAACCGAACATGTTGGTCATTCCGGTTTCGTTAGAGAAAACCGCGGTCCAGCTGCTCCAGCGTGAACTGTTCGCCGATGACGGCAACACGGTCTCGAACGAGATGCGCGGCAAGTTCCAACTCGTTATTCCTGACTTCCTGTAATTCCTACCCGAAGACCTTTGCCCCCGCCATGGGGGCCTTTTTCAAGGAGGTACGATGGCAGATGCATTCTTTATCCGGGCAAGGCAACGTCCCGGCATGCGACGGGCAGGGGTGTATATCCCGTTTGAAGGCCTGACGCTCGACCCGTCCGATTTTGACAGCCAGCAGCTGGCGCTTTTAGAAACGGAGGCGGGCCTGCTCATCAGTGAAGACTTGCCCGAGGAGCTCAGTGACGAACCCGATGAGTTTCTTGATGACATTGTCGAAGTCATGGGGATGCTGAACGGGGACAAAAAGCCAAGTGTCCGAGCGGTAGAAAAGCTGCTGGGTCATAACATCAGCGGCGCACAACGCGACAGGGCATGGGCGGTTTACCAGACAAGGCTTGCCAACGCATGAGCTACGCCACTGTCAATGACATCCTGACCCGCTATGGCGAGGACGTGCTGTATACCTTGGCCCATCAGGACGGTGAACTGGATGAGCCTGCGTGGTGAGAAGCCTGACCGATGCGGCCGGGCTGATTGATTCCTATCTGGGTAGCCGCTATGCCTTACCCCTCAATGAGGCGCCACAGGTGCTGACACGGCTGACCATCGACATTGCCCTGTATTGGCTGTCCGAAGATGGCGGCGGGGCCACCGATGAAAAACGCCAACGCTTTGAGGATGCCATCCAGTGGCTCGAGGGTGTGGCGAAAGGACGGATTGAGCTGCTGCCTGTTGATGAAGAGGATGATGATGCTTTGCATGCAGAGGACGTCATTGTCACTTCAAACCCAAGGCTATTTTCCCGTGACGGGTTGAGGAGCTTCTGATGGCCGTTGGCGCAGCGATTGAACTCAAAGGTGTGGAGCGGCTGAATCGCGTATTGGCGAGACTGGCCCGTGTCGACACCGACGACCTGATGGGCGCACTGGCGAACCTCGTTGAAAGCCAGACCCGTGAACGCCTCGAACACACAAAACTCAGCCCTGATTATGACCTCTGGCCAGATTGGTCAGACAGCTATGCCGATACCCGGCATACCAACCATAAACTCCTTGAGAACGAAGGCCATCTGGTCGACTCGATTGTGTCTGTCGTCGATGACGGATTGGCCGAAGTGGGCAGCAACCTTGTTTATGCCGCGACGCATCAATATGGCGATGAAAAACGCAAGATCCCCCAACGTGAATACCTTGGCGTTAATGCGGATGACGTGGCTCAACTCGAGGCGGCATTGCAAGCATGGGCGGACGAATTACTGGGGGCGGCAGCATGAGACTGTTGGCCCTTCGACACGCCATCATTGACACCATCAAAGAGGCACTGCCGGAACTCTCGGCCGTCGATGCCCATCCGGGGCGGTTTAACCTCGATGAGCTGAGGCGTATTGCCACCAAACTGCCTGCCGTCAGAGTTGCCATTATGGCGTTCTCCAAGGTGGTGCCTATCCAAACAGGCGAGCGGCAGCTAACCGTCAAACTGGCTGCCTTTGTGATGACCAGTGACAGGCGGAAATTGCCCAAAGATGAATCTGCACTGGCGATTGTTGAAGCCTTGCTGACGTTGATACCCGGTCATCGCTGGACACTGTCTGCCGTGAGCGGTGCAACGGATGCCAAGGCCGAGAACCTCTTTTCTGGTCGGGTTGATAAGCAAGGTGTGGCCATGTGGGCCATCACGTGGCAGCAGGTAATAACAGTCGGTGAGGACATCTGGCAGGGCGGCGTGCTGCCCTCTGAGGTGTATGTCTGTAATGACCCCAACCACTTCGGTGAGGAAGACCATTATCTGGAGGTAAGCGATGACGGAAGCGATTTTACAACGCCTCGCTGAGCTGGAGCGTCGCCTCAGTAATCTGCTGATGACCGGGGTGATTGTGGAGACCGATGAAGACCTCGGTAAAGTCAAAGTGGCAGCAGGATTGCTGACCACGGGCTGGGTGCCATGGCTGACTCACCGCGCGGGACCGGACATTGATTATTGGGCCCAGAAGTGGGTGAGCAGGTGTTGCTGTTAAGCCCCTGCGGTGAGCCTGAGCTGGGTGTGGTGCTGCCAGCCATTTATCAAAATACCTATCCGGCGACGGACAGTCGGGCCTCGGTGCGTCGGGTTCTGTTCGCCGACGGTGCCGATTTCAGTTATGACCGCAAACATCATGCCCTGACAATTATCCTGCCCGGCGAAGGGACCACCACCTTGGTCACCAAAGAAGGCCTCAACATCATTGGCGATGTCACCGTGAACGGGAACATCCTCGCCACGGGTGACATCACGGATAAAACCCGCTCTATGCAGGCGGATCGCGTCATCTATAACGGCCATAACCACGTCTCACCGGAAACCGGAAAAGACACCTCAACGCCGAGTCCTCAACAATGAACGGCATGGACCGCACCTCAGGCAAAC
>NZ_PEIB01000045.1 GCF_004116385.1 Veronia nyctiphanis
TATCGGGTCGCCTCTCAGTTCGACCCCGGTAACATCTTTCACGAATTGCAAAATGAAAGTGTTATCGGGTCGCCTCTCAGTTCGACCCCGGTAACATCTTTCACGAATTGCAAAATGTACTGACGAAAGACGTGCGCCTGCGCTTTCGATGCAGAGAGGAAAATTTGGTTGGTGCCGTTGGCAATGGCATCCATCGCCGCCTCGCGGGCAAAGTACCACGTCGCGCCAATTTGTCTGCTCTTGAGGATATTGCGAATTCGGTTGTTATCTCTGGCCTCAAGCCACACTCGCTGATACGGAAACAATGAAGATTTAAACGCTTTATTCAGTTCTTTGACTGCCTGTTCTGGCAGAAAGTTTTTACCAGTCTTTTGCTGTTTCCCTTGGTTCCGTTTTCTGATTTTGGGGTTTAAGTCAGCCTCGGTTCCGCCTGCTTCATAACGTCGTATCCTTGCCGTCCGTTCCAGCGATTTGGTCAGCAATTCAATCTCATTGAAATCCCTTTCAGTCTTCTCAGTTTTGTTGATTAGCTGACACAGCCTGATATCAATCGCGCTTTCGACCCTCAATGCGACCGGAGCATCGTCCCATTTTTCCCGTCGTTTCCACGAGTCGACGGTCGCATAAGGCACCTCCAACTGCCTGCTAATTTCAGCGACAGCATAGCCCTGCCAATACTTCTGACGGGCCTGATTGCGGATGTTGAGATCAACGGTCTTCGTGCTCATGCGCTAAGACTAACGGGCTATCAACATCGACAGCAGGACTTGTTAGTTGATATCACTGGTATCAACCGTCAGCAGGTTGTTATCAGTAAAAAGTTAGCCAACTATGCCTGTAAACACAGTGACTGACGAACCAGAAGACATGAGCAAACTGATATCTAAATTTGTCCGGGTCTGCCGGGAGGGAGCCACAACAGACGGCCGAAAAATTACACGGCAACAAATTGATGAAATGGCGTCCAACTACAACCCGGACATCTACGGTGCAAGAATTTGGCTGGAGCACTTTCGCAGCCTGTTGCCTGATGGCGTGTTTCCAGCATTTGGTGATGTCACTGCCCTCAAGGCAGATGATGACCAGGAAGGTAAACGAATTCTATTAGCTAAGCTCTCTCCCACGTCTGAGTTGCTGGAACTTAACAAACGCAAACAAAAGGTCTTCACCTCCATTGAAATGGATCCCAGCTTTAGCGATACCAAACAAGCTTATATGGTCGGCCTTGCCGTCACTGACAGTCCTGCAAGTCTGGGTACAGAAATGTTGCAGTTCAGCCAGAAGAACCGCGATCAGTTTTCACAAGGCACAGATATTCCCAATACGGTTTTTTCTGAATCTGTCGAGGTCGATGAACTCGAATTTGATGAAGACAGCGAAGAAGACGATAAACCTTCCCTGCTCTCTCGTATCCGTGAACTGTTAAGCGGGCAGCAACGCAACCAAGACCAGCAACTGGAAGACATCGAATCAAGCCTGCTGGCTCTTGCTGAAACTCAGCAGAAAATTCAGGGTGATCTAAAAGAACAATCGTCAAACCACACGAAACTCGATGACCTTGAAAACAAACTTTCCGACTTATCCACCCGACTCGACTCGCTCACCGACCAGCTCAGCAGGGACGCTGACACCCACCATTCTGCCAGACCTTCAGCGACAGGCACCGAGCTGCGCTGACTGACTGTTGAGGAGCACATAACCTATGCGCAACGAAACACGACAACACTATAACGCTTATGTGCGCCGACAAGCCGAACTGAACGGTATCGAAGATGGCACCCAGCAGTTCAGTGTCGAACCCACCGTCGAGCAATCATTGGAAGAGCGGATACGTGAGTCATCCGGCTTTCTGCAACGCATCAACATTCATGGTGTCAGAGAACAGGAAGGCGAAAAACTTGGTCTAGATGTTGGCTCCACTATTGCCAGCACCACAGATACAGACCTGAAAGAACGCGAAACCGCCGACCCGACCACGCTCGATAAAGACCGCTATCGCTGTCAACAAACCAACTTCGATACCCATGTGAAATACGCCAAGCTCGATGCTTGGGCGAAATTTCCAGATTTTCAAACCCGCCTTCGTAACGTCGTGACCCAGCAGATCGCCAGAGATCGGTTGATGATAGGCTTCAACGGTATGAGTCGCTCAGCAACCTCTGATCGTGCCGCCAACCCGCTGTTGCAGGACGTCAATGTCGGCTGGCTGGAGCATCTGAGACAAAATAGCCAAGAAAGTGTGATTTCAGATATCAAAGTCGGCAACGGCGGAGACTACCAGAATATTGATGCGGCCGTTTACGATGCTACCAATGAGCTAATAGCCGAATGGTACCGCGATGATCCAGAACTCGTGGTGATTATGGGCCGTGAATTATTGGCAGATAAATACCTCGCATTGATCAATGAACATGACGCACCAACTGAGCGTAACGCGCTGGATATAATTATTAGCAACAAACAAATCGGTGGACTTAAAACTGTCCGAGTGCCTTATTTCCCCTCACGTTCATTTGCCATTACTCGCCTTAATAATCTCAGTATTTACTATCAGGAAGGTAGCCGACGTAGACACATTATGGATAACCCAAGACGTGACAGAATTGAAGACTATCAGTCAGTCAACGAAGCCTATGTGGTAGAGGATTACAACCTCGTCTGTCTGGTCGAAAACATTCTGGTTCCCGATGGTTCAGGGGGCTGGGCGTAATGAGTATCGCCAGACATCATAGACAAAAAACACTGGCGGAAAAGGAATCACAAAGCCTTTCTGAGCAAGGTCTTCAGGTGAACGCTAGCCAGTATGAATTGATGCTGGCTCAATTAAAAACGCACCAAAGGCAACTCTCTAAAATTCAAAGTCTATCTCGAAGAGCGACGGTTAAGTCAGAGATTCTCTCAGACTATGACGCCTATGTAGAGGGCGTTCTCTCAGCTGGTTCAGGCCATCAAGATGATGTGTTAATGACCGTCATGGTCTGGCGAATTGACGCAGGAAATTTAGAGGGAGCGATGGCAATTGCAGAGTATGCCATTCAGTTCAATCTTGTGATGCCTGAGAGATTTAAGCGCGACACTGCAACCTTAATTGCTGAAGAGATAGCCGACGCATTTCTTAATCACAACATTGATGCCAAAGGACCTCTGGCTCAAACTGTCGAGCTAACCAAAGACCATGATATGCCTGATGAGGTTCGCTCCCGGCTTCACAAAGCGTTGGGGCTAGCTCTCTCCGAGGACGACAAAGCCAACGCTATTGTTCACTTAAAACAATCACTGGCACTTAACCCTAGAGCCGGTGTGAAGAAAACCATGGAGAAACTCCAACGGGAGATTAGCTCCGAGAGTTAATAACCGGGTCCCCCCACCCGCAGCGCTCAGTGTATTTTCGTCCTCGTGACAGATAATCACACTGGTGCCCGCTGCCTCCTCAGTCCTAACTGTGCGGGAGGTGCATGATGAGCGGATTTATCGCGACCAACAGTCCCAACAAAGTCTCGGATACCGTCAAAAATAATGGCTTTTTTCCTGATGTCGATATCAGTGATTTCAGAGCAACAATGCGGGTCGATCAAACTATCCACACTGCCAACCTCAAACATAATCTGACCCTTGCTATGACTGCTGTGAACCAGGAACTGGCGGACTGGCAACACAGTCAACAAAAGAACACGCTCGCTGAGGTGATATCTGAATCTTATGGCACTCACTCCCGTGTCGAATTTCTTTATCGCGCAGCCCTTTTTAACAAAACGAAAAGTGCTCTTTTAGAGAATTACCGTGACTTTGACAGCACCAAATCAGGTCATGAAAAAGCCGACGAGATGAAAGCCAGAATTGACGATCACCTCCGTCTTTCCCGTGAAGCCATTCGCCTGCTACTTGGTATATCGAAAGTCACTGTGGAGTTGATCTGATGAAAGTACTCACCCAACAGGGCGACACCCTCGACTTAGTTTGCTGGCGGTATTTCAATACAACGGCCGGGATCACTGAAGAAGTGCTTAGCCTTAATCCACATATCGAGCAGAACAGCCCTTTTATCCCCCATGGAACGGCAGTCGAACTCCCTGAATACCATGCACCGATTAAACCCACTATTCATCTTTGGGACTAGCCATGAGCCAATTCACTCTCAGTCATCGTTCGTACCAAAAAATGGAAGGCATTCACCCTGATTTATGCCGGATAGTTGAACGGGCCATCGTTATCACTTGCACCGACTTTACCGTATTGGAAGGACTGAGAACGTTGGATCGCCAGAAAAATCTGGTCGCCAGTGGAGCATCAAACACTCTGAGAAGTCGCCACCTTACTGGTCATGCGGTTGACCTTGGCGCCTATGTAGATGGCTGCGTTGATTGGAGCTGGCCGCTCTATTACAAAATCGCAGCGGCCATGAAGCAGGCAGCAGATGAACTCGATATCGATATTGTCTGGGGAGGCGACTGGACCACCTTTCCTGATGGTCCTCACTTTCAACTAAGTTGGCAGGCATACCCATCATGAATGGCGACGATCACTGGTATATCCGAAGGAGGATAATCATTTTCACGCTACTCCTCTGTGGTGTTGTCATCGTTTATTTAATGCTCAAGGGCGACAGTAATCCTCTTAATCAATCCTTGGTGAATGGCGCATACCTACTGGCGGGATCAGTGATTGGAACCTATGTATTCGGTGCAACATGGGATGACAGTTTCAGAAGCAGGAGCAAATAGTATGACAATTTTGAGTTTTACTTCACTTCTTCGTTTCTGGCCTGCCGCAGCACTGCCATTAGCTTTAGCCCTTGGGTATGGAAAAGGCTGGGTGAACGGCAATCTCAATGCGGGTGAAAACTGCTTGGCGGAGAAGAAGCTGGCTGTCTCTCGTGCTCTTGAACAGGAAAGAGAGACAGCCAAAGAACGCAACGCCATAGCCGACGTATTCCATGCTAAACAAGAACAGGCAACACAACAGGTTCAAGAAATTGAAAAAGAGGTCGTAAGCTATGCAAATCAATATATTGATGATGACTGTAGCCTTGATGATGATGGCCTGCAGCTCATCAACAAACTTATCGACGCAGCTAACGGAGACCTCGCTCAGCATTGACCGTTCTCTGCTTCGACCTTGCGCCAAGCTCCCACTGCTCGGCAATGGTGACATGGTCACGCGACTACATTTTTCTAAGTTAGTGATCACCATGTATGGCGATTGTCGTCGAAAGCAACAAGCACTGATCGACTCAGTCAATGCGACGGATAGACGAGGTAAGGAAAATGCAGCCAGATAACGAGCGAAGCCAATGGCACCTCGATAAAACCATAAGTATCGGCCATATCCTCAGTACCATCATCATAGGCTTTTCATTACTCTCATGGGCACTTGCCGTTGATAAGCGCGTCGAACAAAACGCGCAGCATATTCAGTTTCTATATGACAACGAAAAACGCATAGAAGAAAGGGTCGAAGCCACAAGGGATGAAATACGTCAAGATCTCCGAAATATAGGTGGCAAACTCGACCGTTTAATCGAGCGTCAGCTTAGGGACAAACAGAACTAGGAGGTGCCATGAAAAAGCTTGAGTCGCTCCGGGAGTATTTATTGTCATCGCCTCTTAGTATCGAACCAGATGATTTACTGACGTTCGCAGAGCAAGGTCAGGTAATCAGTTACCGAGGGAAGCAAAACAACCATTTTGAGTTGAGCTACCTTGCCAACATCATCATCATTGATTTTGCTGGCCGCGCTGAAGAAGTTGCCTATCTGACACTTGAATGGATGAAGCTCAATCAACCCACTTACGATCAGGAAGCACTCGAATTTGAGGCGGATATTCTCAGCCAATCAGCAGTCGACTTATCTCTAAGGCTAAAGCTCTTAGAAGTCATCAAAGTCGATATCAAAGCAGATGGTATTCACCTTAAATCCTGCGCTGGCCCAGACCTGACCGAAATTTTGATTCCGAACCAGGAGCAAGCCACCAATGAATAACTTTAATGGTATCGAGCCTTGGGCCAAATCTATCTTGCGCTCAATAGCGCCGAAACAACGCAAAAAAATCTTCCGTGAAATGGCTCTGGAGATTAGAAGAAACCAACAAGAACGGATGAAAGCTCAAGAAGACCCTGACGGGAAAAAGTGGGCGTCCAGAAAAGAGCGACGAGATAGACATGGTCGTATTCAACGTAAAAAGAAAATGATGATGGGCCTTCGTAAAACGAAACGATTGAAGGCCCTATCGACAACTGACGGGTTAGCTGTTGGTTATGAAGGACGCGATGCAAGGATTGCTAGAGTGCATCATTTTGGGCTGAAAGATTATGTATCAAACAACCAAAAAATATCATATGAGGCTCGAGGATTAATTGGGCACCCTGCACTTCGTAAAAAATTATCAGACCAGCTTTTCACAAGAATAGGAGCCCTAAATAACAATCATAACTAAACCGAACTACGAACCTAGACGTCGGTTGAAGGATGTCCCTACTAGGGTCTCAAATTGCTTTCAACAAGAATAATTAATAGCATTGCAAACTGCACACTTTTCAAAACACTCCACATAATTAGGAAAAAGGCGTGAAGAAAAACTATAACCGTCCACTTCATAACAATCAGTTGGCATTTGATTTTATTTCTCGAGTACTTAATAAACCTGACACGGTTGAACTAGGTAACAACATACAAAAAATTGTCACTGCTGAGAAACTCCTCCAAAGCACAACGACTGAACCAACTCTTACTTCTATGGTAAATCGGCATACCTCCTATGCAACTGATAATAAAAGAGTCGAATTAAGAGAACAGATATTTAGTGAATTAGCCTTCAAAGAAAGACTAGATAATGATGATGAAATAGAACTTGGCAAAGGAGGATGCTTACCTAAATCAGGTGTCAAAAATGAGGGGAAAGCCTTTATAGTTACTGGTTTGCCTGCATCTGGGAAATCAAACGTAGCCAGCAAGGTCGCGGATCACTTTAACGCAGCAATCATCGACTCGGATTATGCCAAAAGAAAGTTTCCAGAATACCCCCTTCCTCAAGGTGCAAGCGTGGTACACGATGAATCTAACCTTGTAGCTTTTGGAGGTGATCCTGAAGATGGTAACTTTGATGATGAGCCTTCGCTGTATGAGTACCTAATCAAAGATAGGACTAATATTGTTATCCCAAAAATTGGGCATGACCAAGACTCTGTTCTTGGATTGAGAGACAAACTGTTAAATAACAGTGCTGCCAATTATGATGAAGTACACTTAATTTTGGTAAGTGTTGATAGGGTCATATCGACTGACAGAGCCCTAAATCGTTTCATAAATACAGAGCGTTACGTTCCATTAAGTCTAGTGTTTGATGTGTATTCAAATGAACCAACTCTGACATACTATAGAGTCAAAGACTGTGAAAAATGGACAAGTACCTGTAAACTTAAGACGAATGGTGAAGAACCAGTCTGTGTTGCCAGTAATGGAGATAACTGCCCGAGTGTAATTTTCAAAGGTGAAAACGATGACAGATAATCAAAAAAAGACCAGTGAAAAATCTGACGACGACTCAAAAGTTGCATTGAGAGCCATCAAACGAGAAAACTATATGAAAAATATTGAATCTTTCTATAATCAAGATTCAAGTGATTTTCGTGCGATTCGAAATAATAACAAAACAAAAGACGACCTCGACAAGAAGTACAAATCCTACACGAGAAGAAGTAACGTTTAGACACAAGCTACGAAGTGGCTACTCCTTAGCCACTTTTTTGTCAGTTTTTGTCATAGCTTTTCAAAATCAAACTATTCGCTATTTTAATATCCTCAACTGACCGCACTATCACTTCCACATCCCCAGTTCCCCAGTGCCCTCGCTCACGGACATCAGAAACAAAACCATCGATTAACTCAACCTCATCAGGGTTTAGTTTGAGGTAAATACGAAGTGCGGGTTCACGCTGAGTGGATGAAACGATGATGCACGCAAAGTTCTTAATTCGCTTGAAGGCTGTATATAGCTTGAGTTCTTTGCGCTGAACGTCGTCGCCCAAGTTAATGGCAAAGTCGCAAATAGTATTGTACATCTCGGTAAGTTGCTCACTTGCCTGACCTAATCGAGCTTCGTTAGTATCAATTAGGTTTGAACTTCGCTTGACTCCGGTTTCGACCTTTTGAGGCTTTATCGGCTCTTGTCTCGACAAGGATCGAGGTGACTGGTGTTGTGTCTGCTGTGCTTCGACCAGCTCAAGTAGAAACAAATCATCACCAAAATACTTGTATCGCATCAGTTCGATATTACGGTCGATCAGGGCAATAGCGTGCTCATCATAGCGGGTAAAGTCAGTCGCTATACAAATCAAACGAGCACCGGACCATTCGATATTCTCTACTTCGTCACGACCCAATTTGTCTTCAACGAGAAAATGAAAGTCCGCTTTGTGGTCTAGCAACCAGTTGAGATAGAAAAGCCCTTGATTAATGACGTTCTCATTGGCGTGGCGCTTATATTCAATGATAACTGGGCAACCGTTCTCATCAAGACCAAGCGAATCAATCCGTCCGCGATGGCTGGTGACAAATTCAGTAGCCAAAAACCTAATACCCAATAATGTTTCAAGGTTTAGCTCGCAAAGCGTCTGTAGTTCTTTTTCCTTTGCCGCTGAGCGGCTGGTTAACTCAGATACATCTCCATTGACTGAGTTGATTTTGAAAAGCTTGATATCAGGCATAGTAATCGGATAGTGCTAGAAAAGTGACTGAGAAGTGTATCAGTCCCACAGGACACATGACCAACACAAGTTCTTATAATCTCGACGTATACACGACGACTCAAAGTCAGTGCTGAAGCCCGTGAGGGACTTAAATTGTGGATTAGTTGAAACAGCCAAGATCAACCAACCAACACTCGACTCTATCCAAACGCTCAATCAACATGCTCTCATGAGCCTAAATACTTCCGAACTCTTCCGCCGATTTGAAAATCTGGTTCGTATCGGAACCATCGCGGCTGTTGAGCATAAGACAAAGCAACTTCGCATTCAAAGCGGTGAACTGCTCACTGACTGGTTAGATTGGCCAGCAGAAATGGGCCGTAATTATATTCGTTGGCGTCCGCTTCGTTTGGGTACTCAGGTTGTGTTTGTCTGTCCTTCGGGTGACCCTGCTCAGGCTTTGATTGTCTCTATCCTTTACTCAAACCAGCTCGACACACCATCAACCAATGAAGCCATTGATTTGATTCAATTCGATGATGGGACACACCTTAGCTACAACATCGAATCAGGATTGCTAGATGTCACCAGCATCAAGCAGATATCCCTTCGCGCCCAACACATCAATATAAAAGGGACGAGCAGCTTTGAAATCACCTCACCAAAGATTCAAATCAACGGCCCTATAACTCAGCAGAATGGCGATATCACCTCTGACGGAATCAGCGTTCAGCAACACACCCATATTTCACCAGAGAGCAAATCACCAACGGGGACGCCGCAATGATTCCTACCACCGTTGGGATGAATACGTTAACTGGCTATCAGACTGCTGATTTAAATCACTTACAGCAATCAGTCGCCGATGTGCTTTTTACTCCCATTGGGTCGCGAGTCATGAGACGGAATTATGGCTCGCACCTATTCGAACTCATCGACCAAGCAGCAAACGATTCAGGCCGAATGCGAGTTATTGCCGCCAGTGCTGAAGCACTGCTTCGTTGGGAGCCAAGATTAGCTCTCAGCAACATTCAGGTATCCGCTGAAAGTGGTGGACGTGTATGTATTGAGGTAAGAGGCAAGCTGGCCGACGACACCCCTCAACATTTATCGGTGGCATATGGAGGCGCATCATGACATTACTTGCCTCCAGCGCACTGCAGTCGTTACCCGACCCGACGGTGATTGAATCACCTGATTTTGAAAGCCTATTGAGTGAGGTGAAGCAAGACATACTCCGCTTTGCACCAGAACTCAAAGATGCCATGGAGCTGGAGTCTGAGCCTGCCAGTAAAATCGCTCAAGCCATCGCATACAGAGTGATGCACGAACGTCACCTTGCGAATAGTCAGGCACTGGCTTTGATGCTGGCAAAAGCTATGGGGCCACAGCTAGATCATTTAGGAAGCCTGCCCTTTATTCGAACGTCTCGTAAGTTACTACGCGTAGAGGATAAGACTAAGAACCCACCATTGCCTGCAGAATATGAGAACGACACCGAATACAGAGCACGATTACAGCTAGCACTTGAAGGCTATTCAACAGCTGGTCCAATTGGCGCCTACATCTATCATGGACTTGCAGCACATCAGGATGTAAAAGACATCGCCATTGATGCCCCAACGTTCTCCCGCTACAAAGTACCACCATCAGTTGCTGCTTCCCTGCCCTCACATGCGCTTTTGCTAACAACGGACTACGACGCAGGACTAACCAACCCAGCTCCGGGCGATGTCGCAATTACTGTGTTGAGCCGGAAAGACAATGGCAAACCCACCAGCGATGTGATGAAAGCAGTTAGCTTACGATTGAACGATGATGCAATTCGACCACTGACAGACAGGCCAAGCTTCGCCCTGCAACTATCGTAAATTACAGAGTTCGGGCTTATGTCTGGTTCTATCCGGGACCTGATTCCGCAATCACTATCGCCGAATCCCATCGCCAGACGGAGCATTACACCGACGAGCGACAGCTCATTGGGCATGATGTGACTTTGTCAGGGCTGCATGCTGCCATTCATGTTCCGGGCGTTCAGCGGGTTGAACTTATCGAACCCTCATCAGATTTGGATATATCACAACAAGAGGCCAGTTACTGCCTGTCGATTGAACTTATCAATAAAGGGACGGCAGTATGAACAAAACACTTATGCCGCCTTCGGCCAGCAACGCAGAACGAGCTTTTGACCTGTGTGCTGCAAAGCATATTGAGTCCATTCCTGTATCGCGAGTATTCGACCAATGGCACCCGCAACGCTGCCCGGCAAATCTACTAGGCTGGTTGGCGTGGGCTGTTAGCGTTGATGATTGGGATCCCGAATGGCCAGAACAAGTAAAGCGCGATGTTATCGAAGCAAGTATCGACATACATCGCCACAAAGGCACCCTACATGCTGTCGGTAACGCATTGCGTTCACTGGGGATCAGCATTGAATTCTATGAATGGTCAAACGTATCGAAACACACTCATCTTTCTCTTTTGAATGACCTTGCACCGTACAGCTTTTGTTTCATTGCATGGGCCAATCAAAACCTCACACATAACGATAAAGTGTTCCTCAGTAGAGACCTTTACCAGTCGGTGAAACGGACCGTTGAACAGACCAAACCTGCGCGATGTTCCTTCGAGTTTTTGGTTGGAGCTAGGCTTGATAACACAATCACGGCTGCATGTGCCTCATCTTGCTGGGTGCAATCAAGAAAAACCCAAATGCGAACGAAGTCCGTTCAACCCGAGCCTACCCACACTGAGCTATCGCTGACTATTCATCTCAATAAGCGCCAATATGCCGTGGCACGCTTTTACTGCAACGCGTATAGAGAGGCCGCATGACAACACTCCTGAAACCTGTCATCACCCGGGCGGGATTGAACGCCATATTTAACGCCACCAGCAATGGCTTTCAGGCAAAAGTCACCCATGTGGCATTGGGCGAAGCAGCTTACAAACCTAATGAAAACCGCCGAGCATTAGACAAAGAACGTAGCCGTTTTCCTATCGCCAGTGGAAAGAAAGTTACACCAACACAAATTCATATGAGCGTGCTCGATAACTCAGATAATTCTTTCTGGGTCAGAGAAGTCGGTTTTTTCCTCGACGACGGCACGTTGTTTGCCGTGTATTCAGAACCCAATAAAGCGCTCGCCTACAAGTCACCAGAAGTAGATTTACTGCTGGCCTTTGACCTTGCTCTCTCAGGCGTGCCCGCTGATTCACTGACCATTATCGATAAAGGTGCGGAGCTAAATATTCTCATTGCGCCAGAGCTAGCAAAGATGGCCACCGCCCAAATCACCATGATGAACCACTATCTAACACTGAAAGCCCACCTTAATGAACAGGCAAAGCAGCATACCCAGCAACTCGCGCAGATAGCGGCAATTCAGATAGACAACATGCGGCGATACCTGACAGACAAACTGCAATAAGGAGCCAACATGTCCTTTGAAAAAGATATTACTGATTTGGTGAAGGCGACGAATAAGCTGACCGATTCAGTGGACGGAAAAATCAGTTACATCAACTCCGAAGTTGGCAAAGCAAGGAAACAGGTCGATGATGCAATAAAAAATCTAGCCCGCAGCCACTCAGATGTAATTATCTCTTACTACGACAATACCCGTCATTCCCTGAAGAGCCTAGCACCCCCCATCGATCCTAAAGATCCAACAAAAACTGAGTGGGTTCTATTTCCTACTAGCGGAACAACTTTTTATATGTACCCAGCAGAGGGAAAGCTCACAAAAGTCCACACGACTTACTGCAGCTACTCTCGTCCGGGTCATTATGAGACTCCGCAGTACAGTAAGGACAAGTCCGAGACTAAAACTGAATTTGTACTAGCAAACTACAAAGCGACCAGCGAGCAAATTAATGACCGTCTTCGAGCTACGAACCAAACACCACCAAGATGCGGCGGATGGTGGGCCGGAGCAAGAGTCTACGATGCCCCGAGTGTAAGAATTCCCGGCCTCCATCCATACAGCCGCCTTTTCGTTCGTTTTAGCAACTATGGATATAAAGGGGCGAGTCCTCAGAATGTTCTCCAATATGGCGGGAGCCCATCAGTTTCTGTCGACCGAGTCATTAACTACCACCGTGTCTAAGGAGGCAAATATGGAGGAAGTCATACCTACAGAAGAAGAGTTAAAGGTGATTCAACAAGATAACGCTAAACACATGATTCGAGGACGAATTCAAGCAAATGTCGGCGACCCAGAAACCCTTCTCGGCACCACCGCAGACGCCGTTCAGCTTCTCCTCTTTGGCTTTACCGGACTTATCGCAAAGCTCCATACAGCAAACTCACTGGCCGAGGTACGCGAAGCCGCTGCACCTTTTTCTGAGTTGGCCGAGGGATTTCAAAACAAGGTCTCGTCTGGCGAGGTCAAGCTGCCCTTCCAGATAAAGGGGCTGAGCTCTGTGGTTGAAGACATCGAAAAAAGAGCGACCGCCGTTGCGGTAGTGCTTGAAAACAGCAGCGGGGAATAACAGATGGCAAGTGATTATCACCATGGTGTCAGGGTAATTGAAATTAATCAGGGCACCCGGCCCATTCGCACAGTACAGACAGCAGTCATTGGCCTGATTGCGACGGGGCCAAACGCAGACGCTAACTTCTTTCCAGAAAATCGCCCAGTGCTTTTAACCGATGTGTTAGAGGGTATCGATAAGGCTGGTAACAAAGGCACCCTGCCCTATGTCCTTGATGCCATCAAAGACCAATGTAACCCACTCACTGTGGTAGTCAGAGTCCCCGAAGGAAAAGACGAAAGCGAGACCACCTCCAATGTCATAGGCGGAATTGAAAATGGCCAGCGCAAAGGTCTTCAACCTTGATGCTGCCAAGTCAAAACTCGGCGTAACGCCCAGAATACTCGGTGCTCCTGGTCTGGATAATGCCAATGTCGCTGCCGAACTGGCAGGTATAGCGGCACAAACAAGAGCGTTTGCTTACGTCTCAGCTTGGGGATGCGAAACCAAAGAAGACGCAGTGCTTTACCGCAACAACTTCGGTCACCGTGAATTGATGGTGCTCTGGCCAGACTTCGTTAACTGGGACACGCTCAAAAATACCGAGCGACAGGCTTGGGCGACGGCAAGAGCTCTTGGGATGCGCGCCAAGCTTGATGAAGACATCGGCTGGCATAAGACTCTGTCAAACATGCCTATCGCGGGTGTCTCTGGGGTATCGAAAGATATCAGCTGGGACCTACAAAGCCCGGCCACCGACGCGGGTTACCTGAACAGCAATGAAGTCACCACGCTGATTAATCAAAAAGGCTTTCGGTTCTGGGGTTCACGCACCTGCAGCGCCGACCCTTTGTTCGCCTTTGAAAACTATACCCGCACTGCTCAGGTTCTAGCTGACACCATGGCCGACGCACATTTCTGGGCGGTGGACAAACCCCTGCACCCCACATTGGGCCGAGACATTGTCGAAGGCATTAATGCCAAACTGCGCGAGATGGTCGCCAACGGCTATCTGATTGGTGGCAGCGCATGGTTCGACCCTAGGGTAAATACTAAGGAAACGCTCAAGTCCGGCAAACTGGCAATTGAATATGACTACACACCCGTGCCACCGCTTGAAAACCTGATGCTGAGACAGCGGATCACCGACAACTATCTGGTCGATTTCGCCAGTCAAATCAGTGCTGCCTGAGGAATCTCACTATGCTGCCCAAAACGCTAAAGAACTTTAATTTGTTTATCGAAGGTCAGGGATACGCTGGCGTAGTTGAAGAACTGACACTGCCAAAGCTAAGTCGCAAAACAGAAGAATACCGAGGCGGCGGTATGAATGGCGAGGTGGAAATTGACCTCGGCATGGAAAAGCTCGAAATGGAGTTCACCCTGCGCGAATACAGCCGTGAAGTGCTAGACCACTGGGGAGTCTGTGATTTAGCCGGGGTTGGCCTGCGTATGCTCGGAGCCGCTGTGCGCGATGACAGTACCTGTGAAACAGACACCATCGAAGTCGTGGTTCGCGGTCGCTGGCGTGAGCTGGACTTTGACTCGGCCAAGTCGGGAGAAATGGGAACGATGAAAGTGATGGTCGCTGTCAGCTATTACAAATACCTCATCAATGGTGATGCCGTGATTGAAATAGACCACGCCAACATGATTGAAAAGGTCAATGGCATCGACCGTCTCGAAGGTCAGCGCAAAGCCCTGTCGATGAATAGCTGAGGAATGGACCATGGCAGACAACACCAAAATATCGCTAAGTAGCCCAATTAAACAAGGTGATAAACACATCAAAGAGATTGAGCTTCGTAAACCCATGGCAGGCGAACTTCGCGGCATCAAACTGCTGGATATTATGCAGATGGATGTCAGCGCGTATCTTCCCTTACTGCCTCGTATCTCGACACCGGCTCTCACCGAACAACAGATTGTCACTCTTGACCCGGCAGACCTGATTCAGTTGATGACAGGGGTACAGAGTTTTTTCGTAGCGTCCGACTCCCCGTCGACATGATGGAAGCATGGGCTGACATCAATCTGGTCTTTGGTGGAGGCTGGCCTCCCTCCCAGATGGATAGCATGCCGATTGACGAATTTCTTCACTGGCATGACATCGCCATCGAGAGAAACAAAAACCAGCATCGGTAATCTCGTGGGAGCACCTGATGGCACAAGATCTCAAACTTCAAATCATGTTAAGGGCGGTAGATAAGGTCACCCGCCCGCTGAAAGGTGTCATCAAAACGGCCAAATCGCTAAACAGCCAGCTAACTGAAAATGCAACTGAACTACGTGAACTCAGCGGTTTACAGAAAAGTATCGGCGGTTATAAAAAGCTCCAAAGCCAACTAGGTAGCACCGCATCAAGTATCGACAACACCAGACGCTCGCTGGCTGAAATGGGCCGTACCATTGCCCAGACTGAAAAACCGACCAAACGTCAGCTTGCACAATTTGATAAAGCCAAACACCAACTCAGCAACCTAAGACATGCCCACCAAGAACAAAAATTAGCATTACTCGCATCTGCGGATGCACTCAGAAAATCCAGTATTGATGTTAGGCGCCTTTCTTCTGAAGAATCGAAGCTCGCCAAACGTATCGACAGCGTTAATAACAAGATGAATCAGCATGGCGAACAGTTGGATAAAGTTCGTCGCAAACAGCGTCTGCTGACCAAGGCCAAAAATAGCTATAACCGAACGCTCGAGAAGCAAGCCTATCTTAGTGTGGTCGGTACAGCTGGCTATGCGACGGGAACAACCGCACTGCAATCTGTAACGGACATGATCCAACCCGGCATTGAGTTTGAAAGCCAAATGTCGAAAGTGTCTGCACTGACACGGGTGAACAAGGACTCTCAGGAATTTCAAAGCCTCTGGCAGCAAGCCATGCAGCTCGGCGCCTCTACTTCTTTTTCTGCATCAGAAGCTGCAGCGGGCATGCAGTTTCTTGCCATGGCGGGGTTTGAGGTTAATGAGATTTATGCAGCGATGCCGGGCGTATTGAGCCTTGCCAAAGCCTCCGGCAATGAGTTGGCAGCAACAGCCGATATCGCCTCGAATATCATTTCAGGCTTTAAGCTTGAAGCTACTGATATGAACCGAGTCGGCGATGTGCTGGCCGCAACCATCACCCGCAGTAATGTCACCCTAGATATGCTGGGCGAGACCATGAAGTATGTCGCCCCTGCCGCCCAGAAAATAGGCACCAGCCTTGAAGAAGCCAGTGCCATGGCAGGTTTACTTGGTGATGTTGGTATTCAGGCCAGTATGGCGGGTACCGTTTTACGTTCATTGCACACACGACTGGCCGCGCCACCCAAAGCTGCCAAAGATGCACTACGTCAGCTTAGTGTTCAAACCATGGACACCGCAGGGAAAATGCGTCCACTTCCTGAAATCCTCGCTGATATTGCCAAGAAGACCGAGAACCTCAGTAATGCTAAACAGCTGGAACTATTTATTGATATCGCCGGACAGGAGGCAGGTACTGGTTTTGCTGAGTTGATAGAGCGCAGTGGTTCAGGCCGCATTGAAGAGTTTGCCAATTTACTCAAGCAGTCTGGCGGTGAAGTGGCCAGAATATCCGCCCAGATGAGCGACAACATGGCTGGTGATATCAAAGCCATGGAATCAGCGTGGAGTGCATTACAAATCACCCTGTCGACATCCAACAGTGCGCCGGTCCGGGAATTGGTTCAGTCTGTAACCGGAGTAATTAATCGTATCACCGAATGGACCAATCAAAACCCAGTGCTTGCGGCGCAGATTGTTAAGTTCGTTGCTATAGCAGGTGCTCTTATCCTTGGCTTTGGCGGACTGGCTATCACCGTTGCCAGCATCGTCGGCCCGTTTGCCGTCATGAAATACGCCTTGAGTACCGTCGGTATCAAATCACTCGGGCTGCTGTCGGGGATAAAAAGTCTTGGGACGGGATTACTCTCGGTCGCCAAAACAGCAATCCCCTTCTTGGGTAAAGCTTTTGTCTGGCTGGGGCGGCTCTTTTTGATGAACTATCGGGCTGATTATTAGTGCAATCGCCGGAGCCGCTTACCTTCTATATCAATATTGGGCGCCCGTTAAAGCCTTCTTCAGCGATCTATGGCAAAGCATCCGGTCTGCATTTTCAATAGGCATCGAGTTAGTTAAATCTTCTATATCGAACTGGTCACCACTTGAGGATTTCAGTCATGTGTTTTCACCAGTGCTCGACTGGTTCGGTATTACTCTGCCTACCTCATTCAATGAAATGGGCGGCAACCTAATTGATGGCATGGTGTCAGGAATCACCGATAAGCTCTCAACGGCAAAAGAAACCGTCACCGATACCGCCTTGTCTATTGTTGACTGGTTTAAAGAAACGCTGGATATCCACTCACCCTCTCGCGTGTTTGCTGAAATGGGGGGCTTTATCAGTCAGGGCGTTGGCAAAGGCATTAGCGCACAGGCGAAACATGCGATTCTGGCAATTAGCCAGTTAGGCCAACAGCTGACGCAATCGATGTCATCCGATATCAATATGACTGTCGCCACCGCCAGTGAAATTACCCACGGTGATAGGATGCAATTCAGACCAGCCACTCGACCAGCATCGAAACCAAACCAAGCGCCCGTGCAAGTCTCAATTACCTATGGCGATATCACCATTGAAAGCCATGCTGACAAACCTCGCGAATTGGTAACGTTAATCGCTCAGGAACTGGACCGCAGAGAGTCTCAGGCCACAGCCCGAATACGGTCGCGCCTTTATGATGAGGAATAAACCATGATGCTGTCACTCGGGCTATTTGTTTTTGAAATCAACACCGCTGCTTATCAACAGCTCCAACACGTCGCCAGCCAAAACTGGGCATCCAACAAGCGAGTCGGCAGAAGACCTGCCTATCAATACCTCGGACCGGGTGAAGAGACTATCACCCTAAATGGCACTCTATATCCTGAATACACTGGCGGCCTCTTTGACCTCTCGATGCTGCGCGAAATGGCTTCAACTGGAAGTGCTTTCGCGCTGATAAGCGGCAACGGCGATACATTAGGGCTTTGGTTTATCGATCAGGTCTCAGAGACTCAATCCGTATTCATACGAAACGGCAGCCCTCGCAAAATCGAATTCAATCTCCAACTCAAACGCACCGACGACAACAGCATCGATCAGCTTGGCGACTTATCACCTTACGTCAGCACACTTCTCAACCAATCGTTGAAGGCAACGGTATGACAAAGACTCCTAACTTTCTCATTGAAGTCGATGACCAAGATATCACTGAGAAAATCAAACACCGACTGATTGAACTGACCATCACGGACAAAAGCGGTCTCGAAGCCGATGAAATGGAACTGGTGATCAGCGACCATGATGGCAAAGTCGCTATGCCTCGAAGGGGTGTTAAAGTCCGCTGTTTCATCGGCTGGAAAGGCGAACCTCTGGTCGACAAAGGTACATACACTGTTGACGAAGTAGAGCATAGTGGCCCACCCGATAAGCTTACTATTCGCGGCAGGAGCGCAGATTTTCGAAATGGTCTTAAAACCCTAAAAGAGCGCTCGTGGCATAAAACAACGCTGGGAAAAATACTCGAGACCATCGCCAGTGAACAACACCTAGAAGGAAAGCTTTCCGAATCACTTCGAAATATCCCCATCCAGCACATAGATCAAACCAACGAATCAGATGCAAATTTACTAACCCGCTTAGCCGAAACACACAACGCGGTGTTGACGGTTAAAAATGGCTGCTTGTTGATGTTAAAGCGTGGCGAGTCAAAGTCAGTATCAGGTTTTGATTTAGAGCCGGTAGTCATCACACGGCAAGACGGAGATACTCATCGGTATACCGAGGCTGATCGGGGAGGTAGATATACAGGAGTGAAGGCTTATTGGTATGACAAGAAAAAGGGTAAAAAGGAGTTCGTTATCATTGGTAGTAAAGGATACCTCAAGACTCTTCGCCAAATTTTTTGCAGTGAAGAAGAAGCACACAGTGCATTATCAGGAGTTTTCAATCAACTAAGAAGAGAAAAACACTCTTTGAATATCCAACCTACATCAATTCACTTGAATCTATTGATTGAAGAAGCCGTCATCCTCGATGGCTGGCAAACTGATATTGTAAATTTACCTTGGTATATCAGTGAAGTCGTATTTCAGCTTTACCAGAGTGGGCTAACAGTAATTATTAAAATGAAAGCTTGAAATAACATATGCTAATTACCTCGCAAAAAATAAATTATTAACAAAAAACAGACGTGGAATCATTGATAATAGAGGAAATTAAAATTTTCAAAAACACCATGAATAATATAGTACATGATATAAAATTAGAATATTTAGGCTTCGTTCGAGAAATTCATCTGGAAAAATTCGGTATTCCAATAATCGAAGAAAGTATAACAAGCTGGTTTTACATTTTAGATGAGAATAAAAACCCAATATCAGGGATATCAATAGCAGAAGTTAATAAAAGCTCATACCCGATTTTAGTAGAAGATGTAAAAATAAAAAACGGCATTTTTATAGATACATGTGAAATAACAAATTTCTTTTGCTTAACAGATGAAAACTGGACTATTAGTTTTACTCATCTAATACATGCAGCATTAAGCCACCTCAATAGAAGAGAAGTGAAAAAATCTATCATGTTTGGCTCTAGAGCTATGAGGAAATTCCTTAAAAATAAGAAGAATTTTAATCTTAAATTAATTAAAGAAAGAGATAATTTTGACTTTGACACCGCCCTATCAAATTTAAAAAAAGAGTATGGCAATAGCCTTAATTATAATAACGAAAGTAGTTATCTTAAAAAAAATGATCCCAGAGCATTCATCTTTGATGTTAAAGAATCTTTAGAAAACTTAGAAAAAAGCTGAATAATGACTATGAATATCAAACGCGCCACACATATCTTTGATGAATTAAAATTTGAAAGTAACCTTAAACGCTTAGACTATTTTCAGAAAAAAACAGGAGCTAAAGTCTTACTTGCATTGAAGGGATATAACCCCCATCATTCCGGAGAGTTAGTTTCAAAATACCTTGCTGGTGTTGCCGTATCTAGCCTCTACGAAGCTAAGTCATCTTCTATGCACTACGATGGCGAAGTTCATACCTACTGCCCAGCCTATGAGGATGACACTTTTGATGAGTTAGCAAGTCATTCAAGTCATATTGTTTTTAACTCTAGAGAAGATCTTAAAAGATACCACCATCGAGTTCCATCAAATGTCAAAATTGATTTGAGGCTCAACTTAGAACATAAAATGCATCATGAAGAAATATTTGATGGTTACAATCCTAACTTACCAAACAGTAGGTTTGGTGTAACCATAAATGAATTTGATGCCTCAGACATAGAAAAATATAACATTTCCGGCTTTCACTTTCATGCATTAAACTCTCAAGGTGCCGAAGAGCTTAAAGAAGCATCTAAAACTCTAATAGAAAAATTCGGAAGATACTTAGATAGAGTTGAGAGGATCAACTTAGGTGGTGGTCACTTAGTCTGCTGCGAGAACTATGATTGGGATTTGTTAAGTGAGACGGTTTCACATCTAAAAGATTTTTATCAACTAGAAGTCTATATCGAGCCTAGCCAACATGTATATAATGAAGTCGGGGTTTTAAAATCAAAGATACTCTCTATAGCTTATAACAATGCGAACATCGCTATCCTTGATGTTAGTGCAAAAAACCATATGCCTGATATCTTAGAATGTCCTACATATTTTGCAGAAGTAGATGAAGCTAAAATTGATGGTAGCTCAGGTGGTTTTAAATACATACTAGCAGGTCCAACCTGCCTATCTGGTGATATAATTGGTGAATACATATTCAATAATAAATTAAAAGTTGGTGATTTCATTACATTTAAAAATCAATCTGCATATACATTTACACAATCAACTTACTTCAATGGCATAAGAAAGCCTGACATGATAGTTATTGATAAAAAAGGTAATGTAAAATATCGTAACTCAGATTCTTTTGATAAGTTTCTATCTTGCATATAAAAGACTATTTTAATTATTCTTGGCTCAGTTTTTGAGCCAAGAATCAAATAACTATAATCTAATTATTTAGACTTACTCGCCAGCCCAAAGATTAAAGCCGTAAGAGCAGCACCCGCAACAAAAGCACCGACACCGGAACCAGAAGATTCGCTTTTAGCTTTGGATGCATTTCCTCTTGGCTGTGATTTAACAGTAACACTCTCATCAACTCTAAGATTTTCAATCGTGCTCACTAACGATTTTATAAGCTCGAGGCTGTCTATTTCTAACGCCGCTGCGCAATCAAACATCTGGTCAACACTGAACGTCGCTTTACCACTCTCCAAACGACTGTAACTACCTTGTGAGAGACCAAGCTTCTCTGCCACTGCACTTTGCTCCAGCCCTTTCTCTTTGCGCTTATTTGCGATCACCACGCCAAGAACTGAGGAGTAACTAACTAATTTATCACTCATTTTAATCTACTTATAACAAAAAAACGCTTGCATAACACAACGCATAATAATACATTTAGCGCATCAGTATGCGTAAAACGTATATAGATGCACTAAATAATTTAACATACTTTAAAGGAATACAAATTTAATATGAAGTTCTCTCTTTCAGTTGGTGACATTCTCTACAGAAGCAAATCAATCGTACAGCATGTGGGTGTAGTTGTTGGGCCAAATCAGGTTATTCACAATACTCCCTCAAACGGCGTCTCAATTACATCTTACGATGAATATGCAGCAGGCAAAGAAGTAAAAGTTAAGTCTGAGAATCTTAGCGTTGAACAACAAGATGCTCTTATTGAGAAGGCATTAGAAATTGTAAACTCAGCGAAGTCTTACAACCTTGTCGCTTTCAATTGTGAGCAGCTGGCAACACTCATAACCGAAGGTCGTCCGAGGAGCGAGCAAGTTGCGGGAGCAGTAGTAGGTGCAGGAGCTGGTTACCTAGTCTCTAAAGCTATGGAATCCAATCAGACTTTCATGGCAGTAACGGTCGGAGCAGCTTTAGGGTGCCTAGCTGTAAACGCTGCCCGAACATATAGCGGAAAAATTAGAGCTCAGTAGCTAAGGGAAAAGTTGGCTTAATTGGCTCAAGAAAAACAAGTTTATTAATTATACGGTTTGTATCGCGATAATTTAAACCAACTCACATCCCTCTAAAACTCCAACATCCAACGACTCTGCCAAGTACACGCAGGGTTGTTTTTTCTTCTGGATTAATCTCATAGGGTTGATACTTGGGATTGTCCGAGATCATCAGCAGCACACCATCAGGTCGCATTTGAAGCCGTTTGATATAGAGCTGCCCATTTAAGTCGAGCACATACACTGCATCCATGATGAAGTCATCGACGCCAGTATCCACGAAGAGCATATCGCCGTGATTAAACGTGCCTTCCATTGAATCACCGTAGCCGGTGATCATTGCGAGATTGTCGACGCTGGAGACTTTGGGAAGATGCTCGTTAATCCACTGCTTGCTGATGCTAACAGTAGAAATTAGACGGTCGTGTTCTAATTCAATCGGAATGCCCTGCCCCATTGATGCCAGTGCAGACAGTTTTGGCACTGATACCATGGCGCCTTCATCAGATTCAATTTCGGCTGCTGAAGCATCTACGACGAGATTCAATCCGGTTTCCAACCAAGAAAGACTGACTTGAAGCACATCAGCATACATCGACAAATCTGGAGCAAACTCCATCCTTCGACCGGATTCAATCGCTCTGACTCCAGCGACTTTAATGACTTCTGAATCGCCTGCCTGACTCTGTAGGCGTGAGGCAAGCTCGGCTTCTGTCCAACCCTTTGCATCTCGCGCTTGTTTTACCCGGCTTCCAACTTCTTTGTGGAAAGCGCTGATCGGGCCATTACCATAGTGGAGCCACTCAATATTCACGTCGAATTCTTCAGACAAGGTTCTGAGGCTATCGATACGAGGAATGCTCTCGCCTTCCAGCCAGCGGCGGACACCCTTCTGGGTAAGGTTAAACTTTTCAGCCAGTTTGGTTTGTCTTCCCCGTTGCTTCGGTGCGAAACCTCGGGTGTCTAATATTGCGTTCAAACGTGTCGAGAACGCGATTCGTTCTTCTTTAATGTCCATGCCAGCTATTCCTCACGAAAAGGTAACTTTTGGTACTTGAAAATAGTACATATCGACACTAATCTTGTCTGCACAAAAATTAATGCAAACGCAAGGAGTCACCTGATATGACACCTTTGAAAAAAGCAATTTTTGTCTTCGGAAGAGAGCATATCGCTCAGGCCGCAGGTGTCAGTTCACTGTCTCTTGTCAGCCACTGGGTTCGTCGTGGAGTCCCACCCAAACACTGCAAAGCCATTGAACAGGCAACCGATGGACTGGTGACAGCCCACGACCTTAGACCCGATATCTTTCCAACGCCGGATAACCTTCCCACGGAGGTAAACCAATGAGAACCCACTGCCCACACTGCAATGGACCCTGCACCATCAGGAAGACAACGCAGGTCTCCAGTACCTATCGAGAAGTGACTCTCACCTGCAATAACACAGACTGCGGTTATGTGTTTGTCGCCAGCGTTTCTCCCGTCCGGACTCTGAGCCCCTCTTCAATACCCGACCCGGACGTCAATATTCCTATCTCAACCCATATCGACAGACGTGCCCTCGTAAAGGCACTCAGCGAATGATTAGGAGTCAGTCATGCACGATATCAATCTACTCGAACCTGCTGAACGTTTTGTCCTAAACCACCCTTACAACAGCACACTGGTTCGCGACGAAATGGTGAAACAGACCATCTCTCACCTGCAGCAGCAATACGAATGCACCGCCAGAAAGGCAGGTCTTTTTGCCGCCAAGGCCGTCGCCAACATTGAAGCCCAAGGGCTAGATGCCTATATCGACATCGATAACTCAACATCAACTTGTTTATTCATCAGGCATCACGGACAGCTCAAGGCAATAAGCCTTGCTGACCTGCTAGCCACAGCAGAGAAGAGTTAGCGTATTTGAAGCCTAACAAAATCGACAATCTGGCGGGCAATCAATTTAGATACACTTGAGGAATCACTCTCAAACACCACTGAATATCTGCCCGTCCTTTTGCGAAAACCACCTGATGTACTTTTATCTGTGCACTGTTACGACTGTGCTCAGGCGCTTGGCTGATCCCAAGTGAAAGGAGCCACAGATGCGATACGACATACAACAGGACATCGTTAAACGGCTGATCTCCGACTATGCCATGAAAGAAAATGGTGACTGGCTTCAGCAAGGAACCTGCCTTCATGCGGGAAGAAAGAACTCTTCACACGTACTGAAAACCCATGGTTAGTAAAATGCGGGCGCGAGAATAAATGTGGATGGGAAGGCCATGTTAAGGAGCTCTACCCAGACGCCTTTGAAAACTTCAATCAACGTTTTGTCGCCACCCATGAAAACCTAACAGCCACAGCGGATGCCTACTTGCGTTATGCACGAGGCATAGATCCACTGCTGGTAAAAGGCTGGTACCGACAAGGGAATTTTTGGCATCCCAATGGGAACAAGGGTACCGCCACTGTCAGGTTTGATATCGACAGAAGCCATGACATTTACATGGAACGGCTTATTGAAGAAGTAACAATTACGGAAGAAAGTGGCGAACAGGACTGTCGCAAAGCACACTTCAATGGCTCACATCGTGGCCTTTGGTGGCAACCGCCAGGAATGACCATAGAGGAAAATGACAGAGTCTGGCTTGTCGAAGGTTGTTTAGATGCTATTGCGCTTAACCTTAATGGCGAAAAAGCCGTCGCGACCCTCTCCTGCGTTAATTACCCAGAGACAAAACTAGCCGAATACAAAGGAAAGCGCATTAACTGGGTATGGGCTTTAGATAACGACAAAGCAGGCCGTCGGTATATCAAGCGTTGGGCCGAACGCAGCCAGAAAGAAGGCCATACAATTTCAGCAGCGCTTATTCCGCAACGCGACAACCACAAAACAGACTGGAACGACTGCCATATCAATCAGCGATTAAACACAAAAGAGCTTGATAGCTATCTTTACCACGGCAGTTTACTGATCGCCAAAAGCCCACTCGATAAAGCACTCAAGATTTGGCAGCGAAAAGGACGCAACGGTTTTTGTTTTGATTTCGACAACCGCATGTACTGGTTTAGCTTGGACATAGAAAAGTTTACCAAAGCAGCAGAAGAACTAAGAGGCAGTGATGAGGGACTAACGGAAGAACAGATTAAAACACACGCGGCAGAACAGTCAGGCGCACTCACCGAAATCGCTAACTGCAAGCCGACTTTTCTTTATTACCAGTCAAACACTATTACCGATGAAAGTTGGTATTACTGCCGAGTCGAGTTTCCTCATGGTGGCCGCACTATTAAGAACACATTTACTGGCGGACAGGTAGCAGCGGCAGCTGAGTTTAAAAAACGTCTGCTATCCATTGCACCCGGCGGTTTGTTTACGGGTACCTCGAAACAACTCGACTGGCTGGTAAAGCACCACATTCATAATATCAAAGTAGTCGATACCATCGACTTTATCGGTTACAGCAAAGAACACCGCGCCTATGTGTTTAACGATTTAGCCATCAGTCAGGGCAAAGCTACCCCATCAACGACGAAGACTTTTTCGAAGTCGGCAAACTGGCAGTGAAAAGCCTCAACAAAGGTTTTCAGCTGCAAATTGGTAACCATTCCGAGTACAAAAAAGACTGGCCTCAACTGGTTTATCAAGCGTTTGGCCCAAAAGGGCTGGTAGCAATCAGCTTCTGGCTTGGCTCGCTATTTTCAGAGCAGATACGTGCTATTCATAAAAGTTACCCGTTTCTCGAAATTGTCGGCGAACCCGGTGCAGGTAAAACCACACTGGTCGAATTTATGTGGAAGCTACTAGGAAAGGCCGACGAAGAAGGCTTCGACCCCAGTAAAGCAACGGCTGCGGCCGTATCCCGTAAGTTTTCTCAGGTCAGTAATTTGCCTGTTGTATTGATAGAAGCAGACCGGGAAGAAGATACCGCCAAGGCTAAGAAGTTTGATTGGGATGAACTCAAAACCGCCTACAACGGCAGAGCAAGCCGGGCACGCGGTATGAAAAACAGCGGTAACGAAACCTACGAGCCCCCTTTCAGAGGCGCCATCGTTATTACCCAGAACGCCGAAGTAAGTGCTTCCGAAGCAATATTACAGCGCATTACTCAACTCTATTTCGATAAAGGGCGACATAGCCGGGAAAGTAAAAGCGCAACAGACGAAATGAACGTCTTACCCGTTAAAAACCTCAGTTACTTTCTCAAGCAAATCACCATGGCCGAAACGAGAGTGATGGACTTTGTTGCCACCAATACGCCCATCTATGAAGACCACCTCCTCTCACTCAAAGATATCCATTCAGTTCGAATCGCTAAAAACCACGCCCAGTTGATGTCGTTAACCGATGCGATGAGTGAGGTGTTGGGCTTACCAGATAACCAACGCGACGAAGTCATCGACTGCATACAGGATTTAGCCATAAGCCGACAGCGAGCCATCGTGGCCGACCATCCGGTGGTTCAACAATTCTGGGAGACCTATGAATATATAAATAACGATGAGGACGAACCTGTTCTTAACCACTCACGAAACAGAGAGCTAATCGCCGTTAACCTAAATCACTTTGTAAGAGTGGCCAATGAATTCAAGCAACAAATCCCCCTGCTCTCCGACCTCAAGAAATACCTCAAGACATCGAAGAGCCGCAAGTTTCAATCGATAAAGCCTGTTAACTCAGCCATAGAGACACGCGGCGAAAGTTATAGCCAACCAAAAACAGTGAAATGCTGGTTGTTTACAAAGGAAATATCGCAATGAACGATAAATTAGCCGAAGCCATACTCGCCGAACTTCGTTTCCAAGGTCGCCAAGATGACGCACTCTGGGATGCATCTGACATCGCACATTACATGAAGCTATCGAAGTCTACAGTACAGTGCCGAATCATCTGCAAGCCTCACTTCCCAAGAGCACTGAAGGTACCCACAACTGACAATGGAGGTGGCAGGCGCTGGTTGGCAAGGGAGGTGAAACAATGGGTGATGCGGTTTAGGGAAGCTATCTAGAACATCACTGTATGAGCACTCATTCTTTGACTGACGCCAATAATCCTGCAGTCAAAGAATGAGGGTATAGGCAGAATTTTATACTTTGGAACGCTCAATTAAAGAAAGAGCCTCCGAAATTACAGTGCAGTGAAATTTAGAATTGGATTTATTTCGAGAATTACAAGGGATAATCTTCACTTGATTCTTGTATGATAAATTAGCGCACCAAGTAACTATAAGGTCGTGTTCTTCTTGCGTCACTTGATGATTATTTTCATGACACCAATCAGATATAGAAATAAAGTCAGGTTCAGTATTATTCCTTCCTTCAATATTTAGTAGTCTATTTTCTACATCGCTAACCTTAATTTGTACTTGTGTAACTTCATCCTTTATTACTTGTTGCTCTGCAATAGCATCAGCCATAATCCTAGAGTTTTGAGCAATGATTTCAGCCATTTCTACTAAAGCTGATGAATGTTTTTTTCTAGTGTCACTAGTCCTAGACGCAGTTACATTATTATCTAAGTGATACTCGCCTTTTTTAAAAATTGACGGAACAACTTCATGGTAGAGCCACCTTTGAAAATTTCTACCAGCTTTCGAATCATCACTACCCATAACTCTATTCAGCCGGGCTGAGTAATGAAAACTTCTTTTTCACCTTCGAAAAAGGGAGTAGACACATCAAGTAGAATATATTCATCAGTATCTAACTTATTAACTTGAGATTTGATGAGTGTCGGTATATGTTTTGATGCATACCTTTCGTCGAGCTTATTGTTTTCTTTTGTAAGAGTGACAAATATATCTTTTAATGATATATAGAGAATATCATTTATATTAAATGTGCGTATATTATTCTGACCCGATTCACCATCATAACATAAGGAGACAATTTCATTATTCATACTTTTTCCACCGATAGATTTTTTCTAAGTTTTTGTAAAGTTATTTTTTTTGTTTCTTCTTTAAGGTGGTCATAGTCCCCTGCATAAAAAGACTCTAAGTCTACGTCAACTCCTAAGTACTCTAACTTTTTAATTTCTATATATAGTTCATACTCTTTTTTTGCATGCTCAATAGCTTGATCTTTAACAAAGTCTTGATAACCATCAAAAACATCAAATCCATTTAGAACAATAATGTCATCTAATTTTTTGTGGAGTCCTTTCATTGTTAACTTTTTCTCACTTAAAGAGTTGAGTTCTGCATATATCAGGAACTGCTCGGACAAAAGATGCATCCGATATATCTCATTCTCACTTAAGTAGTTTTTCCCAATGGCAGCATCACTTCGGCTCACAAAGTCTGCTTTTGAGCTAGTTAAACCCATATTTGGTTCTAAGTGATTAGCTCTATCAAGTATAAGCTTTGATGCAGTCATCTTTGTTACTGCATGATGAAACTTATCTTGGAGTAACGCATAAAAGCTTTTTACTTCTTGTGCATTTGGAACATAATCAGAAGAAGCAACTTTAAAGCATTCCCTCACTGCTGCATATATGCTTTGTTCACTCGCTCTTATTTCTCTTATCTTAGCAGCGATTTCATTAAGTTTTTGGGGATCATTTCGTAGTAAATCTTCATTTACTACGAAGCCATCACTCAAATACTTTTTTATGATATCAGTTGACCATTTTCTAAATTTAGTCGCCTCTCTAGAGTCTATTCTATACCCTACAGAAATAACTGCATCGACGCTTAGGAAATGTTGTTCTATATCAGTCCTATCCTCTGGAACTTTAATATTTTCACTTCTTTTAAGTTCGTCATCCAGAAAAATACTTTTAAGCGAAGACGAAACCTCTGTAATATCTGTTTTATAAATTTTCGCCGTATCTATTAAGCTAACCCAGGGTACACCATCAAGAACTATTACGTCAGACTCACTATACTTAGATTTATATTTTATTATTTCTTTCATTATATTTACCAATCAGAACTATCGATATAAATCTCGTCATCACCCTCTAGGCCAGCTTTCTCTCTTGCTTCCTCATCACAGGAGTCATAAACAAATCTAATTATACTTTCGTAAACAACTCCATCTTCACTTTCATTCGTATCAATATCAAAATATAGTCCCTGAGCTTCCTCGAAAGTTATTGATAACTTCTCTGCAATAATCTTTCTTAACTCTGTATCATCAGGGATGCCATCTCTATCATATTCAGGGAAAGGAAGTATATTTACTTCAACACTTTCAATACCCTTTTCTTTCCAACCTCGAAGAGGTCCGGACCATAAATTACCGCGAACGTTAGAGGTTTTAGTGATTTTATTAGCTTTCCAATGGCTAATCTCTCTCGTCCCATCTGTCTTGTAGATTATTACTTCAGCTTCACGCCTATTTATCAATTGAGATTTGAATTCCGCTTCATCACTCGGACTAAAGTCTATCACTGGCTTTTTTGTTGGCTGAGCATCAACTTTATCCAAGAGCCTTTTTATTACAGCTTCAGGGGAATCAAATCCTATAGCGTGTTGTTCAAGTCTTTGATAGATCTCATTCGAAATTTCAATCTGCATTGTCTTCACAATAAACCTAAGTCTCAAAAATAATACATCCTTAGGCTAATATCAAAATTGATCAAATGCAATCAAAAACAATCAATTTCTCATCATGGGATCTTTTTTTGATTAACTTCTGTCTGACTTGACGCCCTTAGAATATCGTATTTTATTCAAGACAATAATTTTGCTATCTCACTAGCAGTGGCATTGTAGTAAATCATCAAAGAGCGAGGATCGTTGTGTCCGACCATCCTCGCTAAATCCAACATACTCAGCTTTTTGGCGAGCTTTGTCAGTGCTTCATGCCGCGTATCATGAAAAGTTAGCCCCTCAATACCTGCGAGCCTGAGTGAACGACGAAAAATGACACCGGATGATTGCTGGCTATAAGGGAATACTTTACCTTGCTTCTTTGGTCTCAGGGCCTTGAGCAACAATACCGCTTCAGATGACAGCGGCACATCCCTCTTGGTACCGTTTTTTGTGTTCGGAAGAGTGACATAGCGCTGTTCAAGATGAACATAGTCCCATTCCATTCCCCATATTTCTCCCTGACGCATTGCGGTTTCCAGCGCAAAAAGGAAAGCAACTGCGATGAATTGTCGTTGCGTGGCAACATTACTACGACCTTCGTAACCCAATGACTGGAGGATACGTTTAATTTCCTCTTCACTGATCCGCCTGTCCCTTGGGGTTGGGTTCTTCGGTCTGTCAGCGTCGCGAATAGGGTTTGTCGCTATCCACTTCCAGTGTTTACGTGCTTTTTCTATGACGGAGGCGATGAGGTTTAACTCTCGATTGATAGAAGAGGCTTTGAGTGTTTTGAGTTGTTCTTCTATCCAAAGGTTTACGTGGTGGGTTCTAAGCTCACTGAGCTGTATTTTGGCGAGGTCTGTACGCCCTAGTTTGTTGAGTCTGATAATTTCCCACCTCTCACCTCGCTTCGTGGGAGAAACTTCCATGGCATACCGCTCAAACGCATCCTGCAACGTTTTACCACTAACAAGGCTGCCATAGTGACCAAGTTCCTTTTCCATATCGACGGCCCATGCCTGAGCTTCGAGTTTTGTATAGAAACTTTTCGCTTTATACCCTGACTTTAAGCGGACCTCTGCCAGCCATTTTTTGCCACGTTTACGAATCGATGCCATAAAGCCCCCTTCGATGTCGTAATTTCTGTCGTAAATCCGTCGTAGGTGCTGTGTTTACTGGTCGTAACTTTGTCGTAGTTCTGTCGTAAAGTTTAGGCAAATACGAGAGGATAAGTCAAAGTTGGGATAATTTTGAAAGGCCCAAAACGAAAAAAAGACCTTGTAATACAAGGTCTTTATCCGTCTTAGTAAGATACTAAGAAAAGTGAGATGGTGCCCCGGGCCGGACTTGAACCGGCACAACGCGAACGTCGAGGGATTTTAAATCCCTTGTGTCTACCAATTCCACCACCAGGGCACGCAATTCTTATTGCGATGAAGACACCATCTACATGCTGATGTAATCAACATGGCAAATTGTTAGTTTGGCTATAAACATCTTTGACTAAATAGGAAGAGGTTTGTCTATTGCCGCTTTGTTTCTCAAGAAACAAGAAGTTGGTTGCGGGGGCCGGATTTGAACCGACGACCTTCGGGTTATGAGCCCGACGAGCTACCAAACTGCTCCACCCCGCGTCCGATTTTTCACCGTTT
>NZ_PEIB01000046.1 GCF_004116385.1 Veronia nyctiphanis
GGTCAAAAAGTGACGCCCACCCAAATACATTTAAGCGTCATTGATGACAGTGCCAAAGCGTTTTGGTGCGTGAAGTGGGCTTTTTCCTCGAGGACGGAACATTATTCGCGGTTTATTCCGAACCCGGCAAAGCGCTGGCCTACAAATCTCCCGAGATAGACCTCTTACTGGCCTTTGATGTAGTGCTGGCTGGCGTCCCCGCTGACTCGGTCACCATCATTGACCGAGGCGCAGACTTGAACCTGTTGGTGGCCCCGGAGCTGGCAAAAATGGCAGCGACCCATGTTGACCACCTGCGCCGGTACCTGACATTGAAAGACGACCTTGAACACGATGCCCTGTGGCGAACCACGCTGCAGGCCCAGACCGCGACCGTGCAGATTGATGCATGCGCCGCTACCTGACAGACAAACTAGGATAGGAGGCATTATGTCCCTTGAGAAAGACATAGCGGATCTGGTGAAAGCCACTAACCGGCTGACCGATTCAGTGGATGGAAAAATCCGCCATATCGATGAGAGGGTCGCGCGAGCTGAGAGGGAGTTTCAAAGCTGGCGAACCAGCAGCGGTTTTGTTCATCAACGCGATCACCTCATGGCCATGCCACTTAATTACAACCCCTTCATGCACGACCTCGGTAATGGTCCATTAGAGGGGTGGGGAACACGCGGTAGTGTCACCATTGAAGCGGTTCATCCTTTTACCAAAGGCTTTGAAGGGCCGTATGTCCCAGAAAAGCCTGCTTCCGCTTCGTCCTCCATTCATGATGCCACCAAAGCCAACCCTTACTATTTTGGCCGCTACAACAAAGGGCCTAGGGTCCGCCGAGGTGGTCTTGCTGATGGGTGGGGAGGAACGCCGGGTGGTCATATTTTGCGGATATACAAACCCGCAGGAGAGCGCCACAACTATGCCAATTCCTGCATGTTCCGAATGATTGAAACGTACAAACGCCATAAAAGCCGTTTCCGTTCCTATGTATATGTGAATAAAGGTCCACTTAGCTTTGACTTTGGTCTCACCGACGATGGTGGTCAGATTAACGTCCCTTCCATCCGCACATGGCATTTCATTGACCAGAACGTGGGCCAAAGTGAGGTGTGTGGCAACTACATGAACATCAATATCGACCACGCTGAGGAATGCGAGTTGTTCATTGCCATGATCAACGTACTTCCAATTCTTAGTGAGGGAGACGCTGCGACCATCATTAACCGGAGAAGTAAGTAATGCGTATTAACTATCAGGGCCAGACTATCGCTAACTTCAATGGTGCTATAGCGTTTTTAGATGCACTCAGTATTGTTCAGGAAACACTGGGCCACGAAATCTTACCCGAAGATGTGTCTCTAGAGCCGGAAACCAAGTTTGAGGTCACGACGGCCATTCGCGAGAAAATTGAGGATGAAGCGGGTGATCAAGCTTCTCTCCTCGGTACCACTGCCGATGGCGTCCAATTACTGCTGTTTGGTTTCTGTCAGTTGGTGGTCAAACTCAATGCAGCCAGCACGTTGGCTGAGGTGAGGGAGGCAGCTGGCCCTTTCAATGACCTTGCCTCTTCGTTCCTGACCAAAGTCGAGAGTGGGGAAGTAAAACTGCCGTTTCAGGTGAAAGGCCTCGAGTCGGTGGTCGAGGACATCGAATCACGGGCAACGGCAGTGGCTGAGGTATTGGGGCAAAGCTAGCAAAAAAACCATATTGACCGCATAAATTGGACCGATAAGTAGGCACCGATACCGCATTTGAATACCCTTTCTTTTCTAAAGAAAGGAAATACAAATGACAAATCTACGTCGGTGCCTAAATCTATTTTTTCTCGCCATCATCTTTTCAACTTCTAGCACTGCCTTTTCAAAGTCTGACAAAGATCCGTATACCGAATTCTTCAATGCATATCATACGGAAAAATCCTTAGACGAGCTTTCACAACTCAGCGCAAAGTTTGTCATCAAAAACATTTTTGAAAAAGATGAACCGGCCGGAACATATAGCTATCAATTGCCAACATTGAAGGAGTATTTCCGCACTTATATATACTCGGAGAAGTATAAGTTAAAAAAAATCGAAGCACTGAAAGAAGCCTTCAATGAAGAAGAAATGAAAAATGTACTCGAAGTATATAAATCTGAGGACTGTGAGAGTATCTATGTTTCAGGTATTTCGAGATACTTTGTTCCAAAAAAAGAATTTCGAGAAAATACCACTGATAGAGCTCGAAAGTGTTTTGAAATAGTGTTTCCCGGCTACCCGGAAAATCGGGATTCTGAAAGGACAAAGAAAATATCAAAGCTGAATAAGCACTCAAAAAAACTAGTCCGTTCCCTCGCTGACGAATTCGATGAGGAGTTGCAGCAATGGTTTGTTCGTTCTGCCTACATTAATCAACAACTATCTGTTGAGAGAAAAACAGTCGAAGATACAAAATACAAAGGTTTAATTCGGCCAAAAGGTATTGGGGTTTATGCCACTTTTGACTCTTTGAAATATGAATATACATACCAGTCGAAAGTGGCAGATGATGTCAACTTGCCATGGAATGCAAAAGACAAGTTCATCAATGATATATGCAGTAGTTCTGGGGTAAAAAAAGTCATGGAGAACGGAGCAAAACTCGACTTTGAGTGGTTTGACTTAAATGAAAAATCGATTGCAAGGTTAGTGCTTGTCATTTCTGATTGTGATGATGTCAAACACTCCTCCTAGAGCGCCTTGATTGGTTGTCCAAGTGCAGCATTTCACCTAACCAATAATGCCTGTCCGGTGCATCCTCTGGGATCATTTGCTCCCAACCTGAGGACAACACATGCCCGGACAGTTCCTCCACGGGGTGGAGGTGGTCGAGCTTAACGGCGGACCACGTCCTATCCGCACCGTCAAAAGTGCTGTTATTGGCCTTGTCGGTACTGCACCGAATGCTGATACCGCCATCTTCCCCCTTAATACGCCGGTCCTGATTGCCGGTAAACGCACAGAAGCCGCGCCCCTTGGCATCGCAGGCAGTTTACCCTCTGCTGTCGATGGCATTTTCGATCAGGCAGGGGCCATGGTGGTGGTCATTCGCGTTGAACATGACAAAGACGCTAACCAGCAGCTGGCCAACGTGATTGGCGGCGTTGATGCCGACACTGGCGATTATGAAGCGTACAAGCCTTACTGGCGGCCGAATCTGTCCTTGGTGTTGCGCCTAAAATCCTGATTGCTCCCGGCTTTACCAGTGAGCAGGCCGTGGTCGCTGACATGATGGGTATTGCTGACAGGTTGCGAGCGGTGATCATCGCGGATGGCCCCAGCACCCAAGATGCGGATGCCATTGCCTATCGGCAGAACTTCGGCAGCGGCCGCGTCTACGTGGTCGACCCCAAAGCCAAAGTGTTCGATACCGTCTCGGCCAAAGAATCTGTCGAGCCGATGAGCGCACGAGTAGCCGGACTGATTGCACGATCGGACAATGACCGTGGCTTTTGGTGGTCACCGTCGAACCTTGAAATTTATGGCATTACGGGCACGGAAAGACCTATCGACTTTACCTCGGGGATACCAATGCCCGCGCCAATTACCTCAACGAAAATGACGTGGCTACTGTCATCCGAAAAGATGGCTTTCGCCTTTGGGGTAACCGCACCTGCTCGAGTGACCCCAAGTGGGCGTTCCTGTCGGTCAGGCGCACCGCAGACATGATCAACGAGAGTTTATTGCGGGCCCATATGTGGGCGGTGGACCAGAACATTACGGCCACCTACCTCGAAGACGTGACCGAAGGGGTCAATGCGTATTTGCGCGACCTCAAGGCCCTTGGAGCCATCCTCGGTGGCGAATGTTGGGCTGACCCGGATCTCAATACACCATCGAACATTGCACAGGGTAAAGTCTTCTTCGACTTTGATTTCACGCCCCCTTACCCGGCCGAACACATCACCTTCCGGTCGAGTCTGGTCAATGACTATCTGGAGGAGATCGTCTGATGTTCAAAGATACGCTGAGGGAGATGAACCTCTATGTAAACGGCAAAGGGTATGCCGGGGTCATTGATGAGCTCAACCTGCCCAAACTGAAACTCAAAACCGAGGAATACCGCGGTGGCGGGATGAACGTGCCGATTGATATCGACATGGGCATGGAGAAACTCGAGAGCGACTTTTCGTTGTCCAAATTCGACAAGAATGTCCTCACGAGCTTTGGCCTCAAGGCAGGCCATGCCATTCCCCTTACGGTCAGAGGCGCGGTGATCAACGAAGACGATGGGACCGAGTTTCCCGTCGTGGCGACGCTTAGGGGCATTGTCACCGAAATGGACTTTGGCAGTTGGAAAAGTGGCGATAACACCCCGCTTAAAGTGTCGATGTCCCTGCGGTATTACCGCCTGACCGTCAATGGGGAAGACCTGCACGAAATTGATGTCGCTAACATGGTGCGCAAAATTAATGGCGTCGACCAGCTGGCTGATACCCGCAAACACATAGGACTTTAGGCCATGGAAGTCGTGACCCTGAATTACCCCATTGAGGTAGAAGGCGAGCTGTTGTCGCAGGTGACGCTGAGGCGACCCAAAGCCCGGGACCTCAAACACATGGAAACCGCGAAAGGTGGAGAAATTGCTAAGTCGATGGGACTGATTGCTCATCTGGCGGAGCTTCCCCCGCATGCTATTGAGGAGCTGGACGCCAGTGATTTTCAGGCCATCAGCGAGGTAGTGGCCGGTTTTTTATCGGCCTCTGCCCCGGTGACCACCTCTTCGGCGTCCTCGCCGATTTAGCCACTGTATTCCACTGGCCTCCCTCTGAACTTTGGGAGCTGGAACTGGCCGACCTGAGTCGTTGGCACCGGGAAGCCTGTAAACGGGCAGGAGGTCACCATGGCTGACATGGCCGTGTCCGTGGTGCTCAAGGCGGTCGATAAGATCACCGAGCCACTGCGACGGATTCGAAAAAATACCGAGAAACTCTCCGGGACTTACCACGGTGCGGGCTCTGCGGCTGAAGCCTTTGCCAGACGGCAGGAGTCGCTTCGAAAACGGACCGACGCCGCCAACCGCGTGCTCATCAAACACAAACTGGTCACGGATTCGCTGACAAGGTTAAACAGACAAGTAGCGGGTCTTGCCTCCCACCTTGGCAATGCCAGCAGTGAAGCTGCTTCACTGGGCTTAAAACTGGGCGTGGTGGCAGGCCTTGCGGGGTGGGGCTTTAAAAGTCAGTTTGTCGATACGGCCGCCGAGTTTGAACGCTTCCAGACCATCCTTGAAACGACCGAAGGCAGCAGCGAGAAAGCCCGGCAGGCGATGCAGTGGGTCAGTGACTTTGCCACCAAAACCCCGTATGAACTGGCCGAGGTCAATGAGGCCTTTGTGAAGCTTCGTGCCTACGGCATGGATCCGACCAATGGCCTTCTGATGACCCTCGGCAACACCTCCTCCGCCATGGGTAAAGATTTGATGCAGGCCGTGGAAGCCATTGCTGATGCGGTCACAGGGGAAAATGAACGGCTGAAAGAGTTTGGGATCAAAGCCAGCACGGAAGGCGACACCATCACTTATGCTTTCACCGGTAAGGATGGCCAGCAACAATCCGTGGATGTCGACAAGAACGATCGACGGGCCATTGAAGAGGCACTGTCAGAAATCTTTGACCAGAAATACTCCGGTGCCATGGACCGCTTGTCGAGAACGTGGTCCGGCATGGTCTCCAACCTTTCCGACCAATGGACCCGCTTTACCAATATGGTGATGGAAGCCGGGGTGTTCGACTTTATGAGAGGTAAACTCAGGCACATTCTCGCCACTATCAATGCCATGGCCGACAGCGGGCAGTTGGAAGCCTACGCCAAACGGTTATCAGAATCGCTCATCACCGGGCTCAAAGCCCTCTGGCAATTTGGGACCGCAGCCGTAGCGGTATCGCGGGACATTGCGTGGGCAGCGGGAAGCGTCGCCGAGGCACTGGGCGGATGGCAGCCACTGTTGTTGGCATTGGCCGGATTGATGGCCAGTAAGTTTGTGGTGTCGGTATTGATGACGATGAAAGCCTTGGGTGGGTTTGCGTTTCAGCTTATCCGGCTCGCTAAAAACGGGATCGGTTTTCTTCTGTCCAAGCTCAACCTTCTGATGCGGGCAGGCTCGGTGCTTCGGGTGGTCTTTGCGGCGAGTCCCATTGGCCTCATTATCACCGCGGTCACGGTTGCTGTCGGAGTGGTGATGGCTTTTTGGCAGGAGATAAAAGCCTTCAGCCTTGGTGTGGTCTCCGGGTTTCGTGAGGCAGCAGCCCCAATAAAGACGATGTTTGCGCCGTTGGGCCCGGTGTTTACGGCCATTGGGGAGGCGGTGAGCTGGCTTTCTGACAGTCTCTCTTCATTGTTCACGCCGACTGCCGCCACCACCGAAGCCCTGAACAAAGCCACGTCTGCCGGGCAAACCTTCGGCCGCGTTGTTGCTGAGGGAATAACCGCATTGCTGTCTCCGTTCGGGGCCTTGATTGCGTTTATCCAGACCGGCATCGAGTTGGCGTTGACATGGTCAAGCCAGTTTTCTCAGTGGGTTATAGCACTGCTGCCGATTCGAGAGGCCATCATGGCGCTGTCGTTCGCGTGGCAATGGGTGACGGAAGCGGTCAGCCAATTAGTACCGATGATGACTCCGCTTTTGGCGCTGTTCGATACCGTCGGGCAGCAGGTCGCATGGCCGGGCAATGGTTGAGCGATGCATTCTCCGCTGCCTTGGCACCGCTTCAGTCATTGCAAGAGGCGATCCAGTGGATTGGGGAGAACATCGGGGTGGTGACCGGCATAGGCGATTCGGTCGGTGACGCCATGGATGGGGCATGGCAAGACACCAAAGGGCAGTCACAGCAGCCATTGACTGGGCATTCGGTCCGAGTGATGACAGTGACATCCCGCCGTCAACAATGGCTTCTTTACCGTCAACAACAACAGAATCGCCGTCAATCCCGACGGTTCCAAACGCCCCTCAACACGTTTCGCAGTTCGAGCAGCACAACACCATCACCGTGGTGCAGCAACCGGGCGAAGATGGTGAGAGGCTGGCAAGGCGGATTGTGCAAGAAGAGATGCGGATGAAGGAGCGGGAGACGCAGGCGAGACAGCGTGGTGCCTTGTTCGATTATCAGGAGAACGTAATGCCATGATGCTGATGTTAGGGCGTTACCGTTTCAGTCTGGATACGGCGGCCTATGAGGGGAAATCGCGGGAGACCCGATACCGGTGGGGAGAGCAGGCACGGCTGGTCGAGCAACCTGCCCTCCAGTTTATTGGCCCCGGCGAGGATAAACTCGACCTTGATGGCGTGATTTACCCGCATTATCGCGGAGGCCTTGGCCAGTTGGAGAGCTTGAGGCGTGAGGCCGGACGCGGTGAGCCGCTGCTGTTGGTCGAAGGCACCGGCAAAGTGCTCGGCCGTTGGGTGATTGATGTGGTGAGGGAAAACCAGCACACCTTTGCCAAAGACGGTACGCCTTCAGCCATTCGATTCTCGCTGACCTTGCGAAAACATCAGGCAGGGCGTAACGCCCGGGTCAATGACTGGTACCCGTTCAGGGAGACAGGGCAATGAAGATTGTCACTCAAGACGGGGATGTCCTCGATGCACTGGTGTGGCGACATTATGGCCTGCTGTCTGGCGCAGTGGAGTCCGTTCTTGCTGCTAATCCCCACTTGTCACAACATGGCCCTGTTTTACCCGCGGGTCTGAATATCGAATTACCGATGGTGACACCGCCCGCTTCACAGGGGCTCAAGCTGTGGGATTGACGCCGCGTTGCCAGATAGTGGCCGATGGCAGTGACATCACTGCTTTGATTGCCAAGCGGCTTCTCCGACTCACGGTGACAGACCATGCAGGTATTCAATCAGACAGCGTGGAAATAAGGCTGGATGATGAAGAGCACGCGCTTGCACTGCCCCGAACAGGGGCAAGACTCACCGTGTCGATGGGGTATCAGGAAACGGGCCTCTCTTTGATGGGCGAATACGTGGTGGATGAGATAACACTGAGCGGGCCACCGAACACGCTAACCCTCAGAGGGAAAGCCGCCGACATGCACAAGGCGCTTAAAGTCCCCAAAACACGGACATGGCAACAAGCCGGTAAGCCCGTCCGGCGTATTCTGCTGGACCATATTCTCACCACCATTGCCGATGAACATCAACTGACGGCCAAGCTCGGGAAGGACTTAACGGCGATTGATTATGAGGTGGTGCACCAAAGCAATGAGAGTGACCTGCAGCTGCTGACCCGCTTGGGCCGAAAACTGGGGGCGATTGCCAAGCCTGTCGGAGAGCATTTATTGTTAGTTAAACGCGGGGAGTCGAAAACGGCCAGCGGTCGGCGATTACCAGCCATCACGTTAAGCAAACCTGACCTAACAAATTGGGAAGTCAGCCTGACCGAGCGAGATGGCTATCAATCCGTGGTGGCACGATACCGAGATGTGGCTGAGGCAAAGGAACACACGGTGACGGCAGGTGAGGGAGAGCCCGTTTATACCTTGCGGACCTTGTACAAAGATGAGGCTGATGCCAAACAGGCTGCTGAGGCGCAACGAAGACAGTTCGCCACGGGCAAAGCAAGGCTCGATATTGAACTGCCGGGCAGGGCAGATATTCTAGCTGAGACGCCACTGGTCTTATCGGGCATTCGTGAAGGCGTGAATGGGGAATGGATTGTAGAAACAGCGACACATATGTTGTCAGAAGAGGGTTATGTCCTCAGGATATCTGGAAAACGGAAAATCAATGAGTTAGCGGTGATGAAATGACGTGGATCGACGGAAAGTCCCTCCAAAACGATCTGTAACTCCATGATTATACAGAGCCTACAACGTCATTCGTTTTCATCGGAATTTTCCGCCATTTGAAGAAAAAAGCGAGGAAATACCTCGCCTTATATTACTCAGGACAGATTTTAGCGAAGTGCTTTTCCATGATTTCCGGCGACAGCTCGCCGCGTGCTTCAAGCTCTTTCAGCTCTTGTGCAATCTTCTTTTGCTCTTCCAGAGAGGGAAGGGGAACCTCTGGCTTTTTCTCCTCTAACCCTGAAAGGAGTGTATCCAAGTCTTTTAAATCACTCATGGCATGCTCGATTGTTATTTCAATGTGCATTGATTTTACGAGAGGCGATGCGCTGTAAGCAATAGCGGGTCTCTAGCATGCTTAAAGATAGACCTCTTATCGGCTTTTCATTGACCGTTACTCTTTGATAATTAAGTCAATATATTGAAATTGCTTGTTTTTCTCTAAATTTCAATCAAAAACTTGTGTTTTTTCCAATTATGTAACACTGTAACAAATAGATGTATGTTTGAGAGACATACTGGAGATCCATAAAGGGCGGAAACAAAGGATGTGTAATATGGCTGATTTTTTAGAAGTTTATCGCTCCGAAGCCTTCGTTGCGGATGGCCAGGGAGGTAATACCGCTGGTGTCGTACTCAATGCAGAGCACCTGACTGATGATGACATGCAGTCGGTGGCGTCTGAACTTGGATATTCTGAGACTGCTTTTGTTTGCCGTCAAAAAAAGCGGACTATCAGGTGAGATTTTTTACGCCGACAGAAGAAGTGAACTTTTGCGGTCACGCGACCGTTGCTACGTTTTCAACCTTATTTAAGCTCGGTAAAGAGCCTGCTGGCTTGCTAAAACAGCAAACGAAAGCAGGTGTACTGGGTGTTGAGATTATCGATGACGGGCGTGTGGTGATGGAGCAAACCAAGCCTGTGTTTGGCTTGAGCTTCCAGCCTGAAGATGTTGTCGGCTTGTTTGGCCTGACGACCAAAGATATCTTGGCGACGGGAATGCCAATTATCGATGTGTCTACAGGGCTGAGTGACATTATTGTACCGCTGGCTGATGAAAGTGTTCTTGAGCGCTTAAAGCCAGACTTTAAGGCGATTAAAGCCTTCAACAAGAAGTCTAAGACGTGTGCCTTCCATCTTTTTGCGTTAACACCACACGAATCAGATATTTCAGCTCGCTGCCGCAACTTCGCACCTTTACTCGGTATTAATGAAGAGTCGGCAACAGGAAGCGCTGCAGGAGCGCTGGCTGCCTATCTTTACCGTTACCAAGGTACCCGCAACCGTTATGTGTTCGAGCAGGGTGAAGCGCTGGGTAAACGCTCGATTTTGTCAGCCAACGTCGATGCTGACGGTGATGAAATAAACCGTGTTTATGTTGGTGGTGCTAGCGACAAGCCGCAGCGTGTTCCGTATCGTTTAACGCGTTTGGTGAGCTAGCCTGTTGTAACTTAAAGCGTTGCAATTTACAGATAAAAGCCCGCCATTGCGGGCTTTTTTGTTTCCTGCTGCGAGTGAAGCGGCGTGATGAAAAAAATAAAAAAGGGCAGCGTTACGCTGCCCAAAAACATCACTGAGTGATGATATTTATAGAGAAACAGTTAGCTACATGGACCTAGCAGTTTCCAAGGACCCCACTGGCCACCCGGAGCTGTATTGGTGTTATACCATTTCGCTTCATAAGTACTGCCTTCGTAGGTCACCAAGTCGCCGGCCACATACACTTTCGTTGGATCCCATGGTGCAGGGCACACAGGCGTATCGCTCTCCTTAAACGATACACTTACTGAGTGTGCGCCGCTGAGTGCTGAGAAGGTATATGAGCTTGCTGGTTGCTGAGCTTGTCCATCGACAATGATTGACTCAACCGCATAACCCTCGTCTGCGTTAAAGGTAATCGTGAAGTCTGTGCCTCCTTTCCCTTTGATCACGCCGTTTGCGTCAGGTGCAGGTGACACAGATCCGCCCACGCCGTTAACAGTGACTGAGATGTCAAAGAAGACAGGAATATCGATGGTCGCTTCTGAATAGTCACCCGTAAAGCCTTGGAAGTTCTTACCAGACAGCGTCGTCACATCGGTATTTTTCAGAACGATCTTTTTCTTATCGCCACGAGAGAAAGGTTCAAGCAGAGAGATAACCGCATCTGCGCCTTCTTGAGTGACTTTCACGCTTTCAAAAGGTGTCGGATTATTAGCAATAGACAGGACGGTTTTGTCAACATCGAACGTGCTGACAACCAGCTCCATATTCCATCCCCAGTTTTTATGGTTGAGGGGCACGATGTAGCCAAGACGGTCGAAGCTACCTGTCACGTTAACGAACATATCTGGGTTTAAGTCTGCAAGTGTCAGACCTACCAGTCGTAGTACGCATAAATGCCGCCATCTTTAGACTGTGGACCGATGATCAGTGAGTTTTCAGTTTGGTAAGCTTTAAGGTGTTTAAAGCCGATACCCGCTGTTCCCTCAATCTTGTCAACTTTAGGGTTGAAGCCGTTAACGACAGCGGTGCCACGCCATGCGAGCGGTAGATGCTTGATTTAACGATCACTGCTGATGGGTCAGCTTGAACTGCCGAAGCCTGAACGCCATTCAGAACAACGCGTTGCCCGGCAAATTGCAGCTCTGCACCTGCACCAGTATCGCCAACAACAAGGCCAGCCAGTGGATCGGTCGCCTCCCAGCCGCTGAGTACGATCAGATCATCACCGACGGTAAAGTCGACAACGGTTGTGACCGATCCTTGTTGCTCGTTGAGTTTCAGCGTGTCGCTGCCACCGCCAGTAATGACAGTATCGTTACCCCAACCTGCGGTCAGTACTTCTGGGTATTGTGACCCGTGTGTTGTGCTGTCTCCGGGTACATCAAAGATGGTGTCGAAGCCACCAAACTTGTAGACATACTTTGTGATACAAGTACCAAGCTCGTCACAGGTGATCTTGTCTTTGGTTAACAGCGCGCCCGTGCCCCATGCACCGCGAAGGTGAGATGCAGCTAAAAGACCTGACATGGTTGCTTTGACTTCAATAGGTTGGCCATTGTCATCTGTACCCGGCCAGCTCTTATTCAGTGCTTGTTCCCACGTCATGTTGGCGTCAGAGAGAAGCTTGGTCAGCACTTTGTAGTTAAAGTGCATCGCGTCACGCATTACCAACTCTTGCTTCTCAGGTTTTCTCAGGTCAGCGAGAGAGTTAACGCCATTTTTACCGACGAAAGTACCCTGCCAGCGGTTGTTATCTGTTACGTAGACTTTGTTACCACCAGAGCCTTCAATTTCTGCAAGTGCTTCAGTTTTACAGCCTATCCATGTGGAATCTGGGACAAACATGTAAAAGCTGTCGTACTCGACGCCATCAACAACTGCTGTGGTTGGGCTGTAGTAGCCTGAGTCAATCAGCAGTGCTTCACCCAATTGATAACCAATAAAGCCCCATGCATTCATCGAGTTATATTGCATCTCTTTGAACATGGCAGGGTCATTTGGCGAGTTTTGATTGTAGATGCCATCAATACCCAGCTTCTTAAAGAAATCACTGATGGTTGTTGGCTCAGAGATCATCTCACCGGTTGAGCAATCACGAACCAGTCTGCCCGGCTCAGTAACTTGCGCGTAGGTGTAAACTGGGTTGTTAAGATTTTCGAGATAAAACTCAGCTTTTGCTGGGTTAATGCCTGATTCAAAGTCTCTCAGTGAATCAAGAAAATTTTGAACACCAGATGCGTGAGCAGGTGCTGCGCACGTTAATGCAATGCTGAATCCCAGCAATGTTTTTCTTGTGTTAAACATATTTTCCTCTTGTTTGTAGGGTAGAGGTTTAGTGTGTGCTTGGCTGAAAAAAGACAGCAAAGCTCCGTCCCGCTGCCAGTGAGGCAGCAGGAGTAATTCTTCTTGTATTTTTTTAGTTCTGTTTAGCTAACGTTGATGACGGCTTTTCCTTCACTGGGCTCACCGTCGCCGAGCAAAATATTTGCCGCAGCGACAGCACTTTCTGGCCGTGGGGAATGCGCGCACAGGTAATGCGAGACCTTGTCGTAAGTTAATAAGTCATAAGGCTTCTGAGGCCCACGACAATGACGTTGTCAAAGTCTGAACTGAGCATTTGAACGGTCAGTTTTGCTTCTACTTGATCGAAGTCTTCGCCGGGTAGCGGGTGGTTTTCAGTGACCACGACGATGTAGCCATCTTGGCATGAAGACAAATCGCGAATGGTGACATCACGGCAGTCTGAATGCTTACTTTTCAGCGCTTGCTGGAACACATTAAATGCAGGTATTGCCTGATTCGGCCCAATGCCGCGGGGGTTCATGAGATTGTGATAGCTCGAATCAGGCGTGGCGTTGAGCAGATAAATCGGCTTATCTGAAATGTCTTTTACGCCACCGCGAACCCAAGTGACGGCGTCGTTTGCTGCGGTTTGGGCCACGCGCAGATTCGCGCCTAAATCAAAGTCAGCAAACAGGGGTTGAGGCAGGAGCTTGTCTACTTTGAATTCAACCACACGACGAACTGCGTCATCGATAATCGCCTCATCCAGCTCTCCGCTTTCAACTGCATCAATAAGGCCGTGTATCATTGCGAGTTGCTTATCAAGGTATGCGTCTGAGTGATCATAGTGCTCTTCAGACAGCATGATCATTGTGATACCCGCCTTCATGGCTTTGACGGCCGCATCCACAGGCGCATAGTGATTTTGAATTGCGCCCATGTTCATGCTGTCAGAGATGATGATGCCTTCGAAGCCCATATCTTTTCTTAATACGTCTTCAAGAATGGTGCTGGAAAGGGTGGCCGGATTTTTCTCGTCCAGTTGTGGATAGAGAATATGGCTGGTCATGATGAGATCTACACCCGCATCAATGGCCGCCTGGAAGGGTGCGAGATCATTTGATTTCAGCTCGTCATAACTTTTGTCGACACGCGGTATGTCTCGGTGAGTATCGCCATGTGTATCACCATGACCTGGGAAGTGCTTAGCACAAGAGACAATTTGGCCATCACTCAATCCGACAACTGCGGCGGCAGAATGTGCGCCAACTTTGCTCGGCTGATCGCCGAAAGAGCGCGTATCGATGATTGGAGAATTCGGGTTCAAGTTAACGTCACAGCAAGGGCCCAAAATGCAGTTGAAACCCGCCGAGCGCATTTCTTCACCAAACACTTTGTACATGCTTTTGGTGCCAGCAACATCATCAGATACTCCTAATGCGAGATTGCCCGGTCCGGTTGTGGATTCGCCGACCAGCACGCCCCAAGCACCTTCCTGATCAACACCGAGTAAAAGAGGCAAGCGGTTGTTTGCATCGAGCATGGATTGCAGGTCTTTGTTGAGGTTTCTTGCTTCCTCAAAGGTGTCTGCATTGTCCTGACTCAAGTAACAGCCACCGAGGTTGTATTCGGCGATCATGGTTTCAGCGGTCTGGGCGGATTTACCCGGAAACGCCAGAATGAAAAGTTGGCCAACTTTCTCTTTCAGGCTCCAGCTTGCAACCTGTTTTGCTATGTCATTATTATTTTTCATGGTTTCTCCAAAGTTCCTTTTGGGCTTACTTTTTACGTAATTGCTTGATTTGTCCCATGGTGAATGTCACCGCAACAATGATGATGATGCCGCGCAAAATCAGTTGCTGGTCAACATTAAGCCCCATCAGGACCAAACCGTTATTCACCATGCCCATGATCAGTGCGCCGATGACGGAGCCGACCACGGTGCCTTTTCCTCCGAAGAGGCTGGTGCCACCGATAATGACAGCGGCAATCACCAGCATCAGGTCGCTCTCTCCCAGTGTGTAACGTGCGCTGTAAAGGCGACCTGAGTAGAGGATGCCTGCCAGTGCGGCAAGAAAGCCGTTGATCATGAGTACATATAATTTGACGCGGTTAACATTGATGCCAGAGTACATCGCAGACACTTTATTGCCACCTGTCGCCAGCACATGCTTGCCGAATGTAGTGTTTCGGAGCACGAATGCGCCAATGACGGTGACTACCAGCGTCCAGATGAATAACACAGAAAAGGGGCCGATATCACCAGAGCCGAAAATAAAGGCGTAGGTGTCATTATCGACAGGGATCGATTGAAGCGATGTCGTCCAGCGGGCGATGCCCGTGATAATACCTGTGGTACCTAAGGTGACTAAGAAAGAGGGGATACCTATCTGGGTGACAAATACACCATTGATAAAACCAATCATGGTACCGACAGTCAGAGCCGCTGTAACAGCCAGTAAAATACTGTCGGTTTCTTGTAACGTCAGCGCGGAAACGATAGCGGCTAGCGCAACGGTAGCACCAAACGATAAGTCAATTTCTGCAGCACTCAACACGAAGGTCATGCCCACAGCCATGATCGCAATGGTTGCGGTTTGGCGGGCAATGTTCATCAAATTAACAGAAGACAAGAAGCCTTTGTCATGCAGCATCAAAGAGAAAAAGGCGAAAATACCGATAAATACAAAGTAGATAATATAATCACGCCACTGAATGTGTTTCAGTTGTTTGGGTAGAGACAGAACCTTTTCAGTCATGGGAACTCCCTATTCTTATTGAACCGCTGCCAGCAGGGCATCTTCAGACATTCGATTACCTGCCAGTCGCTGTGCAATTCGTCCTTTTTTAACGACATAAATAACGTCACAGAAATTACCGATTTCTGCGTATTCACTGGAAACAAACACGACGCCATGACCTTGCGCGACATATTGGTCCACGATTTTCATGATTTCGTATTTCGCGTTGATATCGATGCCAAACGTCGGGTCATCAAGAAGTAACACGTTGGCATTGGTAGACATGCACTTACCAATCACCACTTTTTGTTGATTGCCTCCTGACAAGAAGCGTACAGCTTGTTTGGCACTTTCAGCCTTGACTCCCAGCTTTTTCATCGTGTTTTCAACAATGGTTTGCCCTGAGCCTTTGTTGATCACCGATGATTTGGCGATCCTGTCGAACGAGGCCATCAAGATGTTGTCTGAGACCGAAAAATCTAAAACGAGTCCCTGAGTTCTGCGCTCTTCCGGCACCATGTTGATACCATTTTGAATGGCATCTTTTGGCGACGAAATTTGCACAGGTTTTCCGTTTATCAATATCTCTCCTGAACTGGGTGGCGTGATGCCATAAATCGCTTCAAGGATTTCAGTACGACCACTGCCCAGCAAACCAGCCAGCCCTACAACTTGTCCGGGCATAACAGTAAGTGAAATGTCATTAAGGTGGTTATTACTGACTTCTTTTAATTCGAGCAAGGGCACTTTATTTTCAACAACTTGTCGTGTGGACAGCCAGTTGAAGTAGGTGTCTGATTTATCACCAAGCATGGCCTCAACCAGCATAGGAATAGATGTTTCCCTCGTGGTCGTCTTAAGTACTGTGTGGCCATCACGCAATACCGTCACGGAATCGCAGATTTGCATGACGTCAGCCAGATAGTGGGTGATGTAGATAATGGTGATACCGCGTTGCTTGAGCGTTTCTATAACCTTGAACAGCTCTTGCGTTTCTTTTGACGAAAGCGAAGCTGTCGGTTCATCTAACACAATGATTTGCGCATCAACAGCTAAGGCTTTCGCTATTTCGATCAGTTGCTGTTCGCCAAGGCTCAATGTCTCAACGAGATCGCTGGCCTGAATATTGACGCCGAGTAACTCCAGTATCGGCGTTGTCATTTTTTCTCTTGTCCGGTTTGAGAAAAGTGACATATTCATGTCTGGATGATTGAGATATATGTTGTCGGCAACGCTAAGGCTAGGCACCAGACTCAGGTCTTGATAGACCATGGCGATGCCTTTTCGCTGCGCACTTTTGGGTGTTGTGAATTCAACCTCTTCGCCGAACATAGAGACATTGCCACTGTCACGCGAGTGAAACCCATTCAGCACTTTCACCAAGGTCGACTTACCCGCTCCGTTTTGTCCCAGGAGCGCGTGAACTTCGCCTTTTTTCAACGTGAAGTTGACGCCTTTCAGTACTTGAGTGCCATCAAAGCTTTTTTTGATGTCTGACGCTTCAATTGCGATATCCAAAATCATCCCTCCTTATCGTTAGACGTCCGCACTTACTTGCTCAGTGCTCTGTATACAGATTTGGGAGCGGGCCTTTTCAGTGCGTTTTCCCAAGCACTGATGAGGTTATCGCGTGTTACCGCGCTGGCACCGACGGTGACAAAAGGCGGTGTATATTCACCCAGTTTTGCCAACGTTCCCATTCGCGCTAATGTCTCCCCCAACTCGTAAGGAAGATCAGTCACAATGCCTGATACGTTTCGGTTCTTGGCCATGTCGAGTGCATTTGCTGCCCCGAGATCCATGGTGATGACTTTGATATCTTTTCTGCCAGCAGCGCGAGTTGCTGCAACAACACCTTCAGCGATGCTGTCCCATGGGGCGTAAATTGCTTTGAGGTTGGGGTTTTGCGTGATCATGGCAGACGCGATGACTTCGCCGTCGTGAGCATTTGCAATGCCTCGTTTGGCAACAACATTAATGTCGGGGTAGAAACGTTTGAGGTTCGAAAGTGTGGCTTGATCTCTTTGGTTGGTGACGTAGTAATCGGCCTCATGATGGATGAAGCCGACATTACCAGACCCGTCGACGGCTTCGGCGATGAGATCAGCGGCAATTCGCCCCATTTGGAAAAGGTCATCAGTGACGATACCAGCGTAATCTTTCCCATGCTCGAAGCCACTCGGTAAATTACTGATTAAAACCAGTTTGGTACCTTGTTCAATGGCAGGGCGGAATGCCGCTGCACCTGATACAGGGTCAACAACCAAAGAAATGATAATGTCAGGCTTTCTGACAAGTGCTGTTTCAACATCCGTTTTTTGTTTGTTGGCATTAAATTCAGCATCGGTGACTGCTACAATTTCGATGTTCAGTTTGGAGAAGGTATCTTTTGCCCCTGCAATCAATGCATTAGACCAATCAGAGGTGCTATGCATCAAAATGGCAGCTTTTAGGTTCTTTTCTCTCGCTTCAGCTTGCTGTTTTGCTGTCAAAGAGATATTTGTGTAAGGAACGGCTTTCTCGCCGTTTGGGCCTTCGGTCTCTGCGATTGCATGAGACGATGAGCCAAAAATCAGTATGAGTACACTACTTGCCAGCCAGGCTGTTCTTGAGAAGAATCTATTATTTGTCATCAGCTTATTCATCTTTGTAGGTAATACATGAGTACTAATATAGGTATTATGTGAGTATTTAATGTGCTAAAGATCTCGCAAAAAGCTTTTAACAAAGTGATAACACTCGCAATGAGTTACGTAATTTTATGAATTAGTTAATACCTAATTGGTCTTGGTTCTCGAAAGTTTTGAGGAAATAAGTAGGCAAACACCCATTACTTATATAGGTATAAACTAGGTGTTATGATGTTGTGCTAGGTAGGAAGTTTTCGCTTGCAGAAGAAGAGAGGGTAGAAACGTTCATGGACAATGGCGCTAAAAAAAATAATAGCCAACTGATCAGCATGTACCATGCGCTTTTAACACACAGGGATATCTACTTTGTCGCTTTCGACGATTTGGGCAATGTTATTGATACAAATTACCCTGTCGTGTCGTTGAATTTATCGAACTTGAATGATCTCATTTTCCTAGTGGGTGCTGACAACTTGTCGGCTATTCGCGATTATATCTCTGAGTCAGGCTCCATGCTCCAGTTCAGTGTGGCGAATTTACACTTTGAAATGGCACGCTTTCAAAGCAGTGAGGATGACATCGTTTTCTGTTTACAAATCGAAGCAAAAGACGCTCTTGCTGATGCTGGTAAGCTCTCTGCCATTGAGCGTGACTATCAGTTGATCACGGAGTTGTCTGCCTCCATCAGCGTACTTAACGATTCTGGTGGCGCACAGATGAGTGATGATTTGAAAAGAGATATCGAAGAAACACATTTGCCAGAGGTAAAAGCCAAATTAGGCCAGCTTGAAGATCCCAGTCTTAAACTCTGCCTTGAAATTATTCAGACCAACATGGAAACTTTGTTAACGGAGCCCGATGTGAACAACCAACTTCTCTCGGTGCTGACGCCCTCTGAGTTTCAGGTCGCTGAGTTCATTCGCAGTGGTATGTCGAGCCAAGAAATTGCTAATACACTGAATGTGGCTAAGAAAACGGTTGAAAATCATCGGAATAGTTTAAGAAATAAGCTTGGAATTACTAACCGCGGTGTGAATCTGAGAAACTACCTTCAGACACTTGAAACAAAGTAAGCCAATAAAAATAGTCTGCTGATCAATGCGTTGTTGTTTAGGAAAATCTCGACGCACTTTGAAACATTTTTACTGTAATGAAGTTGTTGACGCCGCTTGCCGATAAATAGATAGTCGCCCTCCTTTTTTCTTCGGATTCACGGAACGTGCAAGATCTTTTAGATATTACCCCTTTCAGCTGGCATGGTGTGCTGCTGTGCGCAGCGTGTGGCTGGTTGCTTGGTTTGGAAAGACAACTGCGGGGCAAACCTGTCGGTATTCGAACGGCCATACTGGTGGTGCTTGGTACCTATATGTTTATGCGTCTGGCGATTTCGCTTTCTGACAGCTCGCTCGATCACTCACGTGTGCTTGGCCAAATCGTTACCGGTGTTGGGTTTCTCGGTGCCGGTGTGATGATGGCTAGAGATGGACAGGTTCAAGGGGTTACTTCTGCGGCGGTTGTCTGGCTGATGGCGGGCTTAGGCTTAATCATTGCGTTTGACTATGGTCGACAAGCCTTATTTTAAGCGCATTTGTGGTATTTGTGCTGGTGGGCATAGATAAAGTAGAACTGACTTTTTCCTCTTTGAGAAAAGGCGTGCACAGACGCTGGGAAAGAAAACGACGCAAACGCGACCATAATGACGTAATCTGCGAAGTGCCAGAGAGTTAATGCTGACGAATCACAGAAGATCAGTAACCTGATGGAATAGCATTGAATCGCCAACATGAGATGACGTAAGTCTTAACCAAGGAAGAATGTATGGCTGTTTTCAAAAATACGTATTTAATTATGCGTCACGGACAAAGTGAGGCGAATGTGGCTGATCTTATCGTCAGCGACCCCAAAACGGGGTGTTCGCAATTTGGACTATCACCATTGGGAGAGAGCCAAGCAAGAGAATCGGCGCTCACCCTCGGCGGTGAAACCTTAGATATGATCTTATGTTCAGATTTTAAACGCGCAAGAGAAACGGCTGAAATCGTCGCTGATATCTTTTCGCTGCCAGATCCTGTTGATGAGATTCGACTTCGCGAACGCTATTTTGGTGAATTAGAAGGGCAACCGTCATCAGCATATGAGAGTGTGTGGTTGCAAGATAGACTTGATTCTAGCCACACCGATAATCATGTCGAAAGCGCCCAAAATGTGTGTTCTCGGGCGGTAAGTTTGCTTAACGAGCTTGAAAAGAAATATCACGATAAAGTCATTCTTCTTGTCGCTCATGGAGACACTCTCCAGATTCTACAAACCGCTTTTCACGATATTGATCCGGGCCAACACCGCAGCTTACCGCATCATGAGACAGGCGAGATAAAGCGGCTTGCGAGTAACGGAGATAGGGTACCCGCTAAAGACATTTAGCGAGTAGCCTGTTGTTGGGGAAAGCGTTACCTACTGTGCGTTATTCAATTTGTAGTGATTGAGAGCAATGGGTTAACGATTGCTCAACGGAAATACGAGTCAGCTTGAAGTCAGTTTCTATATCACTGGGGGCTTCGAAAAACTGGCTAAAGCGCACTACCTCCTCATAAGAGATGATATGCACCCGGTTTTTGTCTCCCTTTTCATTGCGGGTTGTCAGTCGTTGCTTGATCAATGGCAATGGCGTATCGAAATATATGACGTGTGGTAGGAAGCCATGTTTCTGAGCACGCAGTGCCCACGTTTTCCGTTGCTCCTCGCTCCAAAAACTCCAATCAAGAATAATATCCTGCCCGGCTGCTAACGCGACAAGAGCCTCTTGCCAAATATGTTCTTTTTCTTGACGCGTTAACTCGCCGTAACGTTCATCATCAATTGTTAATTCGTGATTACGAATCATCCTTTCATCTAGGCAGAAGTGGCATGCTTTACCTTCTTTCGTCATCTGACGAGAAAAGGTACTCTTCCCAGATGTTGGTAGACCGCAAAGCATAAAAACAGTAGGGCGTTTATCTCTCATACGTGGTGATTTCAAAAGGGTTGCCGTACGGGTCTGAAAAGTAGATTGACCAAGATAAGCGATGGTCTACCTCCCGATAAGTTACAGCATGTACCTTGAGGTGTCTTTTCCACGCGATATAGTTTTGCGCATCAACGGCGAATGCTGTCGTGGATGAGGTTCGCTGTCGCCGTCAAAAAGTGCGATATGTACACCGCCGTTGCCCATTGTAAGGGGGCCACCTTCTTCAAACCAAGGCATCAAGGATTCAATTCGCTCAAAACCGAGTACATCTGTGTACCATTTTTCAGCTTCAAGCCTGTCTGGGGCATAGATGTGGATATGGTCAATCTTTGCTAATACGGGCATAAGATTCCTCGCGACTGTCTTTGTTTTTTGTTATGCCTATATTATCTGACATCTCAGTGGGCAATGTGGTTCAGGGTTGGCATAAAGTGATATCAAGCAACTATTTTCTATGATTTATTGTGTCTGGATAGCTAATACACCCATGTATCTCCACTGTAACAGTGGGGTCTGATGCGGAAGCCATTTACTCAACAGAAAACCAGTTGCGAAGCTCTTTTAATGCACGCTGAAATACAGGGTGCCAGTCTTTGCTGGGAGGGCTTTGCATGGGATGCCAGAAGAATTGAAAATGATGACCGCCACCGTCTTGTGTGAAATGCGCCCACCTCTCTGCTGCCACCTCAATATTGCAGTCAAAGAAGTACCAGACTTGGTTATCATGCTCTGAATGCCAACATTGTAAGAAGGTTGGCTGACTTTGTAACTCCAGTCCTGACTCCTCAAATAACTCTCTTTTCGCGGCGTCTGCCAACTCTTCTTCTTTTTCAAGGGTACCTTTAACAAGCTGAATGCCAGCAAGGGGATGACGAAAGACCAGAATTTCTCGCCCTTCATCGGTTGTTCTAGTTACTACTGGGCATACTTTTATTTTGCGTTGTTCGAGTAGTGTTTGGTCAATCCGCATTTTGTTGATTACCATTTTGTTTTGTCATACCAACAGACAGACATGGTTCTTTCTGTTTCTTCGTAGCCAAGAGATTTATAAATGTTCGCTGCGATATATTCTTCATCCGCTTCGAGCACCAGAGACTCGAGATTCAGTGTGGTTTTCGCTTGTGTTGACACTGAGTACACCAAGGTTTTACAGATACCTTGGCGGCGAAAATCTGGGTGAGTGACTACATTTTGAAAGCGACCAATTTCTCCGTCATAGTACAAGCCTAAATGACCAACAAGTTGATCATTCAAGAATGCGCCATACCAATCTCCAAGACCTTGTGCGGTCATTTCTCTATATGTTTGGTAATGCGTGGTTGCGAATGTCCTGTACTTCTCAGGCTCGAAATTTTTGTTTTGTAATAAGTCTAATTCGAGAACCGCAGACCAATCGTCATCTGAGATGATTTTACGAATAGTCAGTGAGTGATTGAGTTGTTCAGGCTCTCTGAATTGCTTTGCAGTAAGGTATACCGAGTGAGAAATGTCATATCCTTTGCCAGAGAAATAACTCACATCGATATCTTCCTGATTGTCGGGACATCGCCAGCTCAATAGCAGGTGCTCTGAATCAGGGAGCTCATTGCGGAAGGTTTGTTCCCAATGCGTAAATTTATCTGCCTCTGGCGGTGAATCTAAGATCAGGTAATGCCCACCAAAATACGTCGGGTTAGACGGTGTCTTCACAAGGGTATAACCGTCTTTGTGAGTGACGATGCCCGAGAAACGATGAAAAATGGATTCTGATTGTTGGGCGATAGAATGGCTATGAGGCATTAAATTTCTTCCTGGTGTTAGATCGTCGATGACGTTTTGCTCTTGGTATGCTATGCACAAGCAGGATGATTTAGATTTCAAATTTGTCTGGGAGAGTGAAGCGCAGCAAACAAGCTCTTGATCGCTGGCTGTTAATGAAGTTCAAAGTGCATACATTAAGCAAAAAGCGTAACCCATGTTTGTACGTATACCCTATCAGAGGTATTAACCGACCACAGAAGTATTATTGAGTTGTCGACCGAAAATATGAATAGGGTTGGTATGTCCGCGAGTCAAAAATTACCACTTTTATACTCACTGTGGATGTAAAGCAAGGTAAGCCTGTCTGACGAAAAAACGCCTGATAGGAATTATCAGGCGTTTCGTTAGGTTCGTTGTGACTTTGGCTACTACGTTTATTTCTTCTCAAGGTTAACTAGGGGGTCGCAAACGAATTGCTTCAATACAATTTCTCGCATTGGCAAGAAAAATTCAGTCAGCGCCTGAGAGAGTGAGCCATTTCGTGTGATGTGAACAAAGCCTGCATCTTGTGGCCAAAGAATATCATCACCGCCACCACGGACACCGTCTTTGCCAAAGGAAACGACTTTTCCTGATGAGAACTTATGGCAGCCTCCACAGGTTTGCGTTCCTGCACGGTCAAGTACTAAGTCTGCGTCAAAGCCTGTTTGCTTAACAATTCTGTTTTTAAAATCTTGACTGGCCTTTGACGTTGGGTTGTCAGAATTATTTGCTGACGATTGTACATCGTTAAATTTATTTTGGTTGTTCAATGAAATGGAATTAATGAGTTCAAATTCGTCATCAATATTACTGGCTTCCGGAGCGAAAAGGTTTGGAGTGAATGTATCGATAAAGCGAGCTCTGAACCTATTACCTTTACGTCGTAGCGTTAAAGGTTCATCGGCAGTAAGTTCTTTGTCGTAAAGTTCAGCTAAAGGGCTGTCCTTTACGCTGACTGGATTAAATACCGCTTTATTCTCGCTGTCTACTTTTACTTTAAACTCTCGCAGCTGCCATGGATTATCAACAAAAGTATTTGTCCTTACTTGGCCCGTGAAATTAGCGAAATTGGCAGCGGTAATAACAGGCGTTAATTTTTCATCATTATGCACTATGCCGTTAAAGTAAAAATCTTCAAGTTTTTCGATTTGCTCATCATTTGACAGCGAGGGTAGGCTTGCCCAGAAGTTTGCAACATTGGTACATCCAGCTAAACCAATCTCAGGTGATGGGTTAGGGTAAACAGCTTCAAAAATGATGTTAAAAGGGGAGCCAAACCTCCTAGCATATACAATTCGGTATTCACCGCAGTGCGCGCCATCTTTATCAGCGAGATCAAACCGGTTAAAAAGACCAACTGGCTTAAGTTGTTGAGCAAGTAATGGCGCGAAGAGGTCTTTTTCAATTCGCACATCTTTATCGAGAAATACCTTGCCTTTTTTTTGTGTACTTTCCCCGAACGAATCAATCATCGTTGCCAATAATTCGCTTGTTGTTGTATCAGGCGCTGATGTTGAGGTAATGATGGTAGATAAAGTCCTTGTCAGTTCAAACGGCTCTTCTAGTAGTGCAAGGTCGTTAACTACTAGTGCAGAACTTGTCGGCGTAATATCTTTTGTAATAGGGCAGTTTTCAGTCGATTTTAACAGTCGGAGATTCCCATTACTTGAGAAGTGAGCGATTAGGTCGTTACTTGAACGACTATTACTTGCTTGTGACGGCATTGTGAATACGAGTGTGAGTAATAACGGAACACACGAAAATAATAAGCGTGTATGACTCATTTTCCTTTGATCTAAGTTTCCCAGTAATTTAAACATTTTCATTTTACCCTTTAACGTTTTTATTTATATCACGGAAACGAAAATAGAATCGCCATGCAGAGGCTGATATAAGTCGCATATAAAAATCCTGAAGGAAAAAAAGTAATTACAGTATTGCTTTTACTTCTTGGATTTTTTCATAATAGATGCGATTAATTGTACATACATATTGAAACTAACATTTCCGTGCTCCGATTATGAGTGTCGCGAAAAAAGTATTTGTTCCATCACTAATATAACAATATATATATTCCATTTATCTGTTAAATTAACTTTTAATTTCATTTAACACATAGATTGGCCAACGAAAGAAATAACTTTGGACTAGCTTGAATTAAAATAGAGTAGAAGTATTACTCTAATATTTGGCAAAAGAAGTCTTGCATCAACACAATAAGATTAATTCGACTCAGCTTCACAATTTAGACAGCCAGAAGAGAGAACTGAGAGTACATTGCTACATTCATAGCGAACTGGCTGGCAAGGCTAGTGACAGGACATAGTCTTTGGCGTGACTTGTTAGGGATGCGGTAACTATGGCAAAGAGTGCCAAACCCATTGACTGTTGACATTTTGACAGATCAGAGAGGCAACCATGCGTGGCGCGATGACGGGAAACCGCTCAAGCTTAACAAGAAGAAAGCACCAATCTCAGCGACTTCATAAACAAAAATGGTGGCTGATTACCACAGACACTCAAGACAGCTCCTCCTCCGACATAAACAAGAATCTCCCCCTAACACCTCAAGTTCTTCATCAAGACAAACAGAATCGTCGTTTACAAACAACAATGAAAACATGGAGGAAATATGACCTCTCATCCTCCAGAGATAACGATTGATGTAGACAGCGAAACGGGTGTTTGGTCTACAGATGGCCAACCCATGCTTTTCATGCCTCGGCATTTTTTCATGAATCACCATTTGGCCGTTGAGAATGCGTTGGGCCATGAAGCGTATTCTGATCTTCTGTACAAATCAGGGTATCAATCAGCCTTTCTATGGTGTGAACAGGAATCAGCGACGCACAATATTTCTGGTGCTGCAGTCTTTGATCATTATATGAGGAGGTTGTCTCAACGTGGCTGGGGGCAGCTATTTATAGAAAGCCTTGATGTCAGACAGGGAAAGGCTAGGGTACGCCTCGAGAATTCAGCCTTCGCCTATCACATGGGTGAAGCCGGCTACAAAGTTGACTATATGTTCAAAGGTTGGCTGGCTGGAGCAATGGATCAGGTGACGAATGGTGTCGGGTTCCCGCTGAAGACAGTGGCTACGCAGTTGCAAAGTGAGGCTGAGCCAGGGTGCCAATTCGGCTTATTTGAGGTGAAACCTTTGGCTACAACAGTGGGTTGATAACAATGCTGTCTGGCAAGTATCGATAGCAACAGTTAAAGTGATGCGCAACTCTGGTAAACGTAATATGGAAAGATGAAACGCATCGTACTTTATACTGCGAAGCAGTGCGTGCATTGTCAGGCAGCAAAACAGTTTCTTGATAAAAAAGGTCTCCGTTACCGTCTCTGTGATGTAGGAACACCGCGAGGTCGAAAAGAACATGCGGCGCTGGGGGCAAGGGGTGTTCCGGTGATCAAGATAGGCGATACCTTGTTACATGGCTTTTCGCCAAAAAAAGTAGAGAGTGCTTTGAAGTGAAGAAGCCAGCTATCAAAGTAGTTGGCTAGGAAGCTGCAAACGATATAGCGGAAACTCAAGCCCGAGTAATAAGCAGTCATCACGTCAATCCCCAATCAAGCGAACATAGCTTGTTAACGAACCAGTCAAACGCTTTACCCTCTTTATCTTTGTGCCAGGCGATAAATAAATCTTGGTCTTGCCGCGGGTTCTCACAGCGCTTTTCGACCAGCTCACCACTGGCTATATAGGGTTGGCTATGTGTTTAGGGAAGTAGCCCACTCCCAAACCTTGTATTTGCGCTGCCAATTTAGACTCGACAGAGTTCACACGTATGACTCTTCTGCTGTTAAACAGGCCACTGTCTCTTACTGGCAGAACCTGAGAGGTATCTGAGGCGACAATTGCTGTGTATTTACTGAGTGTTTTGCTATCAATCGGGCCTTCATGGTCTGCAAGTGGGTGATTGAGTGAAACAACAAACGCAAATGAAAGACGGCCAATCTTGTGGGTTTGAAACATTCCTTTCGGTAGTTCTCCTGTTACACCAATTGCAATGTCAGATCGACCGCTATGCAAGGAGTCCCAGCCGCCACCGAGTACTTCCACACCAAGACTGATATCAACATTAGTATCCAGCTCATTGAAATCATGGAGAACATCAAAAAGGATTTGAGCATCAATGATGGTATCTCTGGCAATTCTTATTTCACTCTCCCAGCCACTTTCTAATTGCTTTACTGAATCCACCAACCGATTCGTCGCCAGAAGAATCTCTCTACCTTGCTCCAAAACAAGTTTCCCTGTCGGCGTGAGCGTTGCTCGCTGACGGGTGCGATCAAACAAAACCACACCCATATCATCTTCTAGTTTTTTGATGGTGTATGTCAGTGCTGAGGGCACTTTATACAGAGACTCTGCCGCAGCAGCGAAACTTCCTTTTTTATCGATTGCGTCCAGCGCCCGCAGTGCGTCGATAGTGATGGCATTGTTCACGTCATTTCCTGTATTCAAAAAAATTGAAATAACACTTCAAAAGGTTTCGATATTTTTCTCAAAATAACATACCTAAACTCATTTTCAACGCTTAACACTCTTAAATATCAAGTATTGAGAATGATAGAAGAGCATTGAAATTATTTGAGGGAAAGTTCATGAAGGGTTTGGTAAGAACACTTTTACACACAGAAGTAGGCTACGGCACACTCGCATTACGTGTCCCTGTAGGAATCATTTTTATGGCATATGGTGGCCAAAAACTGTTCGGCTGGTTTGGTGGCTTTGGCCTTGAAGCTACCGGGCAGTGGATGAGCTCTATCGGCCTCACCCCCGGTTTGCTGATGGCGTTTCTGGCAGGGAGCGCAGAATTCTTTGGTGGGTTATTTATTTTATTGGGTCTGTTGACTCGACCTGCATCACTTGTCCTCGCGTTCACCATGATGGTTGCGATCTTCGCTGTGCATTTCGAACACGGTTTATTCGTTGCCAATAACGGTTATGCATTTGGGCTGTCTTTGCTGGCTGCCAGCATATCTTTGACTTTTTCTGGTGCGGGTAAAGCGTCATTAGACGAAATTGCTGCAAGAAAATGGGTTTAAATATTTTAAAAGGCGATAACACTATGATCACGGTTAGAGATTCTCAGAAACGTGGCGTTGCAAACTTTGGCTGGCTAAATAGCAAGCACACTTTCTCTTTTGGTAGTTATTACGATCCACAACATATGGGCTTTTCCGTACTTCGTGTCATTAATGATGACATCGTTGATGCTGGTGCAGGCTTTGACACCCATGGCCATAGAAATATGGAAATTATTAGCTATGTGCTCGAAGGCGAAATAGAGCATAAAGACAGCGAAGGGAATTTACATATTTTACCTGCTGGTGAATTTCAACTTATGTCTGCGGGCACTGGTATATATCACAGCGAATATAATGCATCAAAAACACAGCCATTAAGGTTTTTACAGATTTGGATCGAACCAAGCAGCCTAAATAATAAGCCGAGTTATGCACAAAAAGATTTTGGTAAACAGCAAGGTCTAACCACTATCGCTACACCGACAGGTGAAAATGACACTTTGCTTATCAAACAGGATGCCAAACTCCATCAATTAATCCTTGAGCCAAATACCGAGTTAGATATGGAAATAGTAAAGGGCCGCCATATCTACCTGCATCAAATTAGTGGCACTCTCACTTTTGATGATATTGAACTCAATGCTGGTGATGGCGCGAAAATCGAAAGTGTTAATACGATGTACTTAGCCAATAGAGGAAAAACAACAGTGACGGCCTTGGTGTTTGATTTGCCGTAAAGGTTAATTCCTTAGCATTATTTCAAAATAACAGAATTAATTTTCGGTCATCATCTCTTCATTCAATATAGGAAAATATCATGTCTACATTACTTGTACTTAAGTCAAGTATTCTTGGTGAACACTCTCAGTCTAATCAGCTAATTAATGCTGCAGTTTCAAATGTTGGTGATGTTATTGTTCGAGACCTTGCCGCTTCACCGTTACCTGTTCTTGATGCTGATGCTATGAAAGCAATTAATAGCCATGACGAGCTGACGGGAGATCTTAAACATATTAAAGATCTTTCAGATGCTCTTGTCGATGAGCTAAAGCAAGCTGAAACCCTGCTAATTGGCGCACCCATGTACAACTTTATGGTGCCTACGCAATTGAAAAACTGGTTTGATCTTCTTGCTCGTGCAGGTGTGACCTTCGCCTATACAGATAAAGGCCCGAAGGGGCTACTTGAAGATAAAAAAGTGATTATTGTTACTACTCGTGGTGGTATTCATAAAGGCGCTGAAAGCGATCACGTAACGGGTTATCTGACAACCATGCTGGGCTTCTTGGGTATTACAAGCGTTAAGTTTGTGTATGCAGAGGCATTAAATCTCGGTGAGGACCCTGCCGCAACCAGTCGTGAGCTAGCTCAGACTGAACTGTTGGCTGCACTTTAAACCACCCATTGCAAAACGTTAGAGCGGGCTGTGCCCGCTTTATTTTGTTGAGTTCAGCTTCACTTCACTGGTTTAACACCAGTATGTTCAGCCAGTACATTGATAGCAGCCGCCAGTTCGGTTTGAATACGATCAGTCCATAAAGCCCACATATGGCGCCACAGGCACGATGCCATGAGGGTTTCTCAGCGGGCTTTTCGAGTGATAACCTCGGCGATAAACGTCCAAATCTATGGTGTCTTTTACGCCCGGTTGTCGCACCAGTGTTTTCAAATATGCGGAGATGTTTGGGTAATCCCTCAGTGCTTTAAGGTTGCATTTGAAAGCGGTGAAGTAACCGACATCAAACCGCACCAGCGTTGGCAGCAATCGCCAATCTGCTTCGGTGATGGCATCACCCAGTAAGAACGCTTGTTTGCCAAGACGCGCTTCAATCTCTTCCAGCGAGGCGAATAATGCGGTGACAGCTTCGTCATAGGTTTCCTGTGTTCGGGCGAATCCTGATTTGTAAACGCCATTGTTAACTGTGTTGAAAATCCAGTCGTTGGTATCATCGATTTCTTTTGCCAACGCTTCGGGGTAGAAATCCTGTGCGTCACCAGTAATGCCATTAAATGCACTGTTGAACATGCGGATAATCTCAGACGACTCATTACTCGCAATGGTTTCGGCCTTTTTATCCCAAAGTACGGGTACTGTGACTCTGCCAGTAAAATCGGGATTGGACTTTACATAGAGTTGATGCATGGCGTTCAACCCGAACAAATTGTCGGTAAAATGTGCTTCAGTGTTATCGAATACCCAGCCTTGGTCGGTGCGAAGCGGCGCGACCAGCGACAGACCAACCACGTCTTCCAGCTTTTTTACTTTGCGGTAAATCAGTGTGCGGTGGGCCCTCGGGCAGTTCAGCGCGGCAAATAAATGGTATCTTCCTGCCTCCGCTTTGAAGCCATCCTCTCCGCTTACTCCAGCTTCTCCCGTTGCCGTTATCCAGCTGCGAAACTTAGCTATACCGCGAACGAAACGTCCGTTTGCCTCGGTGTATTGCTTTTCTTCCCACTCACGCAACTGGTCATCGGTGAGCCAACGGCCTTCAATTAACTTACCCATTTAGAACCTCCTTATTGCGCAGTAACGACATTTTCATGTCTATGTGGCGTCTGGACCGATTGGTACAATGAGCTGTGAATTGAACGTCTCTGCCCGTCGACCTGATAAAGCTCCCTGAGGTAGCCAAACGGGTTTGTGTACTCGCTGAACCGTCGCCAACTGCACTTGAAATGCCCTTCATCAATACGCCCAATGTTCTCCCTCCACGCCCTGCGATCCTCGATGGGTAAACATTAGGTGTTATTGAATGAAGGAAAAACAGCGGAAAAGTAAAATGATTGTTCTTCAAAAGAGAACAGTAGATGCGTCAGGTGACATCAAACGTAATCAATGAGGCCAGTCTGTGATTGTTAAGCACCTGGAAATGTCGCCCACTTGGGTGGTAAATGAGGAAGGGTGAAATCAACGATTGGTCGACGGTGTTTGCTGTAATGATCCCCATGAGATTAGACATAGTTGTGGTTGATTAGGTAAAAAACATATATGATTTTCCGTATGTTTAACTATCGGCTCAAGGTAAACGATGTCTCCGGTCTCTTTTTTCAAATGTCTAGCTGATGAAACCCGCCTGTTATGTTTACTGCTAATCAAAAGTCAGGATGAGTTGTGCGTTTGTGAATTGATTGAAGGGCTGACCCTGAGTCAACCTAAGATTTCTCGCCACCTTGCCCAGTTACGGCAATGCGGTTTGCTGTTGGATCGACGACAGGGACAGTGGGTGTTTTACCGAATTAATCCTGAGTTGCCTGATTGGTGTCTGTCAGTGCTGGACAAGACTTTCACAGATAACCGTGAACTTATCGACGCTCCCATGGCGCGGTTGGACGCAATGTGCAGTCGGCCTGAGTCAAAGCCGTGTTGTTAAAATATTTTTTTGCCTACCTGAAATTGTAGAGGAATAGAAGTTTATGGGCTTATTTGAGCGGTATCTGTCCGTCTGGGTTGGATCACACCAGATTGCACTCATCTGCGGGAAGTTAGGCGCTGCGGGCCTGAACGTGGATAGGCAAGGTAACGGATAGTAATGCCGAGGTCGTTA
>NZ_PEIB01000047.1 GCF_004116385.1 Veronia nyctiphanis
GCCCCCTTTTAGGGGGCCGTTTCAAAGCCACCTGCTCTGCAGGTGGTTTTTTACTCATAGATGGTTTTATATCGCAATCAGTTTACGGCAATCAGGCCAGCGCTGATGTCTTTTAGGTCATCTTCATTCAACTCACCAATCGTTTGCTTTAATTGCAATTGGCTAAGAATGTAATTGTAACGCGCTTCTGACAGTTGGCGGTTGGCATCATAGAGACGCTGTGTCGCGTTAAGTACATCAACAACCGTACGTGTGCCGACCTCAAAACCTGCTTCTGTTGCTTCCAGTGAGGAGTTTGCTGAGACTACGCTTTGATCAAACGCACGAATAACACCAATGCTTGAGTTAATGTTGTTATAACTGGCACGAACATTTTTGATGGTTTGTCGATACGCCTTTTCTAAATCTTGACTAGCAGCAATGTGGTTGGCTTTTTGCACTTCCACACCTGCCGTTATTGCTCCACCAGAGTAAACAGGCACAACAAATTGAAGTGTTGCATTCAGCTCTTTTCGTGTGCTCTTGGTTGAGCCAAGCTCAATCCCTAAAAACGATTGACTCTGCTTGCCGCGCGTTTGAGAGTAGTCACTGGTCAGCTGGAGTGTTGGAAGGTGACCACTGGTTGCATTCTCAATATCTAATTTGGCTAAATCTTTTCCGATTCTTGCAGCGAGAATACTGACATTTTTCTCAGTCGCACGTTTTACCAACTCAGGTAGGCTCATATTTGGTTTACTTGCGCTGAAGCGCGCAGTATCAAGCTTATTGAGGTCTTTATACTGAATACCTGTGATTTCATGGAGCACTTCAAGCTTGTTGATCACATCGTTTTCAGCCTGAATCTCCTTTGCCAATACGCTGTCATATTGTGCTTTGGCATCATTCACATCAGTGATTGCAGATAAACCCACATCAAAGCGCTGTTTTACTTGTTCCAACTGGCGGCCAACCGCCACTTTTTCTAGTCTGGAGAACTCAAGCACATCACTGGCTTTCAGTGCGTCAAAGTAGGCTTGTGCGGTACGAAGCATAGTGTTTTGTTGCTCCGCCGCGACCAGAACATTGCGGTATTGGGCACTCAGCTCTGCTTTATCTAAACCAATCCAGTTTTTTCTGTCATAAATGCTTTGCTGGAGGGATATTTGTGCACCTGTGGTGTACCCCTCTCTGAGTATTTTTTCATGCCCTGAACGTCTGTGCGATGCAGCAAAGTTAATTTGTGGCAGAAATGCGGCTCTTGCCTGATCAATCTGTGCCATCGCAGCGTCGCGCTCCGCAAAGGTCTTGAGGAGCTGTGGATCGTTTTCTTTCGCTTTTTCGAATACTTCGGTTAAGTCAGCGGCGTATATACTAAAACTAGCTGAACCGAAAATAGATGCAATTACGAGTGGGAGCAGTTTTTTCATCGTGGGATCCGTCACTGTATGAATATTGTCTTATGCCAGCTCTAGTCTAACGCCATGCTTTAGGCGAAGGAAATCACAATTTTATGAGATGCCTCCGAGATTGTTGAGAAAACATACAAAAATCAAACCTGAAATACCGTAAATTCTCGGACAATTTAAAAAAATTGAATGAATTTGCGTTGCAGTGTGTCTAATCGCTTCGTTAACATTCTTGGCTTTTTTCAGATTCTAGGAGGATTTGGTGGCAAAGAAGCAGGTACCTGGGCAGTTTAGTCAGCAAGATGTCACGATTGATAGCACAGAAAAGGTGTATGACGGCTATTTTAAAATGATAAAATATTCATTCCGACATCGTCTTTTTGCGGGCGGTTGGAGTGGTGATGTCGTTCGTGAACTTTTCGAGCGAGGGCATGCAGTTGCAATTCTGCCTTATGACCCCCATACCGATCAGGTCGTTCTGATTGAACAGATCCGTATTGGTGCAATAGCGGCGGACAAATCGCCGTGGCAGCTAGAGATTGTGGCTGGTGTGATAGATAAAGAGGGGGAATCTCCTCAACAAGTCGCCATTCGTGAGGCCGAAGAAGAAGCAGGGCTAACAATTGAACAGATAGGCTCAATAACGCGCTTCTTACCCAGCCCTGGCGGTTGCTCTGAGAATATAGAAGTATTCTACGGTATCGTGGATGCATCGAAGGCTGAGGGCATTCATGGTGTGCCAGATGAAAATGAAGACATCCTTGTGCATGTCGTGCCCCGTCAGCAGGCTTACGAGTGGATAGCTGAGGGGAAAATTGAAAATGCTGCCACTATTATTGCATTGCAGTGGTTGCAACTGAATCTTGGTATTTTCAAGCAACAGATAACCACAGTGACACAGGAATAATTATGATAGGACAGGGCTACCGTGTTGATCTGAGTGCATTGATGAGAATGTACGAGACAAACTATGCCAAACTGGTTCGCCTCATTCCTCACTCCGACAGTGTGGGCGATTCCTGTACCTATGAAATTCGAGGCAATCATTTCCAAATTGATGTGCTTGAATCAACGCGATACACCACCTTAGTTGATATTTGGCAACAGGGTGATACGCCAGCTTATTTACGTCCGCGTTTGACCGTGCGACTGTATCACGATGCACGTGTTGCGGAAGTGTGTACCAGTCAGCAGATTTCTCGCATCCAGCCGCGCTATGATTACCCTAACCCGCGGATGCATCAAAAAGACGAGAAGCATCAGGTAAATGCTTTTTTGTCAGATTGGTTGGCACACTGTCTGCGTAGCGGTATCACAAAGCAAGATATTATTTTTTAATGGGACAAATTGTTCCATCATTATCGGGATTTTCAAGACGTTGCGGACCCACGAAAGACTAGAAGGCAATCGAGATTTTATTCGTCTGCTTCAAATTACAGATACCCATTTGTTTTCCGATGAGCAGGGTAGTCTACTTGGTGTTAACACCTTAGACAGTTTCCGAGCCGTCGTGGATGTGGTTAGACAAGAAACGCAAAGCTTTGACGCGGTCATTGCTACGGGCGACTTGTCTCAGGACCATACTACCGAATCATACCGACGTTTTGTAGATGGCATTTCGTTGATCGATAAGCCGTGCTATTGGTTGCCGGGCAATCATGACAATCAGCCCGAAATGCAACAAATACTGGCAGTGAAACCCATGGTGAAAGCCAGTACTGTTTTGCTGGGCGAGCACTGGCAGATGGTGTTGCTGGACAGCCAGGTACCGGGCGTTCCCTATGGTGAATTGTCTGAGCAAGAGCTAGATAATCTTTGCACTGCGCTTGACGCCTATCCCGAGCGTTACACCTTAATTTTGATGCATCACCACTCGGTGCTTGCGGGCAGTGCATGGCTGGATCAACACCGCCTAAAGAATGCTGACATTTTTTGGCAGCGTGTTGCGAACTACCCGAATGTCAAAGCGGTTGTCGGCGGTCATATTCATCAGGCACTGGATAATGTACATCAGGGAGTGAGGGTTATGGCGTCTCCCTCTACCTGCGTTCAGTTTAAAGCGAATTCTGATGATTTCGCTCTCGACAACTCAAACCCGGGATGGCGTTGGTTAGAACTGCATGCTGATGGTGAACTTGTCTCTGATGTTGAGCGTCTCAATGGTTGTCAGTTCAAACCTGATATGTTGTCGTCAGGTTATTAGATGAAATCACTGCTCGTATACATTCACGGCTTCAACAGTTCTCCCAAATCTCACAAGGCGCAGCAAACACTCGCATGGTGTCAGCAGGAAAGGCCAGACATTCAGGTTGTGGTTCCAAAGCTTGCCTCCTACCCAGAGCCTGCGGCGAAACAGCTGCTGACATTAATCGAAACCTATCAAGATACGCACCACATAGGCCTTGTAGGTAGCTCACTTGGTGGATATCTCGCCACTTGGCTGCACAATCGATTTGGCTGCCCGGCAGTAGTGGTAAATCCTGCTGCTAAACCTTATGATTTGCTGACTGACTTCCTTGGACCTCAGAAAAATCCCTATTCTGGTGAAGAGTATGTGTTGGAGCCGCAGCATATGGTTCAACTCAGGGCATTGGACTCGGTGACAATCAAGGATCCGTCTTCAATTTGGTTACTGCAACAGGAAGGTGATGAGGTGCTCGACTTCCGGGAAGCGGTCGCAAAATATAAAGATTGCCGACAGACGGTTGAGCCGGACGGTGATCATAGTTTTGTAGGTTTTGAGCGATATTGTGCGAACATCGTCCAATTCTTGGGACTGTAAACCTCACTCACAGAAAGTAATGGTCAACTGTGTCATAACATATTAATGGCAGGGAAGACCAAAACATCACGTGACACATTTTAGTAAGTCAATCATCTATGACAGAGCAAGTTTATAACGCAGGTGCCATTGAGGTACTTAATGGCCTTGAGCCTGTAAGACGACGCCCCGGTATGTACACCGATACCACTCGTCCCAATCACCTTGGACAAGAGGTTATCGATAACAGTGTCGATGAGGCACTGGCAGGACATGCACGAAAAATCGATGTGATTCTCCACGCTGATCAGTCACTGGAAGTGATTGATGATGGCCGGGGGATGCCCGTTGATATTCACCCAGAAGAGGGAGTGTCCGGGGTCGAGCTTATTCTCAGTAAACTGCACGCCGGCGGTAAATTCTCCAACAAAAACTATCAGTTCAGTGGTGGTTTGCACGGTGTGGGAATTTCAGTTGTAAACGCCTTATCGAAGCGCGTCGAAGTCTCTGTGAAACGTGATGGCCAGGTATTTGAGATTGCCTTTGAGCACGGTGACAAAGTACAAGAGCTGGCGGTAACAGGGACCTGCGGTAAGCGCGCCAAGGGCACTCGCGTCCACTTCTGGCCAGATAGCAGCTATTTTGATACCCCTAAATTCTCTGTTTCTCGCCTGAAAAGTAATCTCAAAGCCAAAGCCGTTTTGTGCCCAGGCTTGGAAATTAACTTTACAGACAAAAACACCAATGAGACCTTGAGTTGGTGTTATGAGGACGGCCTAAAAGACTACCTTGTCGAAGGCGTTAAAGGCTATGAGGTGTTGCCAGAAGAGCCGTTTATCGGTGAATTCACCGCGCCACATGAAGCCGCTGACTGGGCAGTTATCTGGCTACCTGAAGGCGGTGAACTGATTGCTGAAAGTTACGTCAACCTTATTCCAACGCCTCAGGGCGGAACCCATGTTAACGGGCTTCGTCAGGGCCTGCTGGATGCGATGCGTGAATTCTGTGAGTTCCGTAACCTGCTGCCTCGTGGCGTAAAACTGACTGCAGATGACATCTGGGAACGTTGTGCCTACGTGTTGTCCGTTAAAATGCAGGACCCACAGTTCGCGGGCCAGACAAAAGAGCGTTTGTCATCGCGTCAATGTGCTGCATTTGTCTCTGGCGTCGTGAAAGATGCCTTTAGCCTTTGGCTCAATGAAAGACCGCAGGTGGCAGAGCAACTGGCTGAAGTCTGTATTGCTAATGCACACCGTCGTATGCGGGCAGCTAAAAAAGTGGTGCGTAAGAAAATCGCATCAGGCCCAGCACTGCCAGGTAAGTTGACGGATTGCTCGATGCAAGACTTGGCGCGTACAGAACTGTTTCTTGTTGAGGGTGACTCGGCAGGAGGCTCAGCGAAACAAGCGCGCGACCGTGAGTTTCAGGCCATTATGCCACTGCGCGGTAAAATTCTGAATACGTGGGAAGTGTCTGCCGATCAGGTGTTGGCTTCTCAGGAAGTGCACGATATTTCGGTTGCCCTCGGGATTGACCCTGATAGCAGCGATCTGTCTGGTCTTCGCTACGGGAAAATCTGTATTCTCGCCGATGCTGACTCAGACGGCCTCCATATAGCAACCCTTTTATGCGCTTTATTCGTCAAACATTTTCCTACCTTGGTCAAAGCTGGCCATGTGTATGTGGCAATGCCACCGCTCTACCGCATCGATTGCGGCAAAGAAGTGTATTACGCGCTAGATGATGCAGAAAAAGAGGGCGTGCTTGAGCGCCTGAGTAAGAAACGCGCCAAAATTGATGTACAGCGCTTTAAAGGTCTGGGTGAGATGAACCCGCTGCAACTTCGTGAAACCACCATGGATCCGAATACCCGTCGTTTGGTTCAGCTGACCATTGATGATCCGGAAGAAACCGATCGTATGATGGATATGCTGCTCGGCAAGAAACGTGCTGAAGATCGCCGTGGCTGGTTGCAGGATAAAGGCGATATGGCCGACCTGACCGAGATTTAACTGATTTTGACTGACGGACGTTATCAATGACTGATGTAACTTATGACGGCGTTGAACAACTGCCAATGAGCAGATTTACTGAGGATGCTTACCTCAATTATTCAATGTACGTCATTATGGACCGCGCCTTACCCTTTATTGGCGATGGTCTGAAACCTGTTCAGCGCCGCATCATTTATGCGATGTCTGAGCTTGGCCTGTCCGCGACGGCGAAATATAAAAAATCTGCTCGTACTGTGGGTGATGTGCTGGGTAAGTATCACCCTCATGGTGATACAGCCTGCTATGAAGCATGGTATTAATGGCGCAGCCATTTTCTTACCGTTATCCACTGGTTGATGGCCAAGGAAACTGGGGTGCGCCGGATGACCCGAAATCGTTCGCCGCAATGCGTTATACCGAATCACGGTTGTCGCGTTTCTCTGAAGTATTGCTCAGTGAATTGGGGCAGGGAACGGTAGAGTGGTCACCAAACTTTGACGGCACGCTGAAAGAGCCAAAAACACTGCCTGCTCGCCTGCCGCATATCCTGCTCAATGGCGTCACAGGTATCGCCGTGGGTATGGCAACAGATATTCCGCCGCACAATGCCCGTGAAGTGGCTAATGCAGCCATTGCGATGATTGATAAGCCTTCCATGGAGCTCGATGAGCTGATGGAATTTGTCAAAGGCCCCGATTATCCGACTGAAGCTGAAATCATCACGCCGACTGTCGATTTGAAGAAGCTCTATCGCAGTGGTAGGGGGTCGGTGAAGATGCGTGCCGTTTGGCACAAAGACAATGGCGATATCGTGATCACCGCGCTGCCGCATCAGGTATCAGGTGCTAAGCTGCTTGAGCAGATTGCCAATCAGATGCGTGCGAAAAAACTGCCGATGGTTGATGATCTTCGTGACGAATCCGATCACGAAAACCCAACCCGTATCGTGATTGTCCCTCGATCAAACCGCGTTGATACTGACCAGCTCATGAATCACTTGTTCGCATCGACGGATCTTGAAAGAAGCTATCGCGTGAACCTGAACATGATTGGCCTCGATGGGCGTCCTCAGGTTAAAGGCTTGGCGACAATACTCAGTGAATGGTTGACCTTCCGTCGTGAGACAGTTCGCCGTCGCTTGCAGCATAGACTCGATAAAGTATTAGCTCGCCTGCATATTCTTGAGGGCCTGTTGGTCGCTTACCTCAATATCGACGAAGTGATTGAGATCATCCGTACTGAGGATGAGCCAAAAGCGGAGTTGATGCGTCGCTTTGAACTGAGCGAGAAGCAGGCTGATGCGATCCTTGAAATCAAGCTTCGCCAATTAGCGAAGCTGGAAGAAATCAAGATCCGTGGCGAGCAAGAAGAACTCAATAAAGAGCGCGAGAAGCTTGAAAAACTGCTGGGCTCAGAGCGTCGTATGAGTACCCTACTCAAGAAGGAAATCTTGGCTGATGCTGAGAAATACGGTGATGACAGACGTTCGCCATTGGTAGAGCGTGCAGAGGCTAAGGCACTGACTGAACGCGATTTGGTACCAAGCGAACCGATTACCGTTGTCCTATCAGACAAAGGCTGGATCCGCCATGCCAAAGGTCATGACGTCGATGCGGCGGGCCTGAATTATAAATCCGGCGACAGTTACTTGGCCTATGCCCGAGGTAAGAGTAACCAGCCTGCGGTATTCATTGGTACCGACGGACGGAGTTACGCGCTTGAGTCTCACTCTTTGCCTTCTGCCCGAAGTCAGGGAGAGCCTATTACAGGTCGCCTTAACATTTCTGCGGGTACCACGGTTCGTTATGTCCTAATGGGTGAGAATTCTGAGCTGATGTTAATGGGGTCGGATGCAGGATACGGTTTTGTGTGTAAGCGCGAAGACCTTCTGTCGAAGACCGCAGCGGCAAGGCAATGCTAAGTCTGCCTCAGCAAGCAGAAGTGATGCCGCCGACCAAGGTAACAGATATTGAGTCTGACGATATCATGCGATCACTAACGAAGGCCGAATGTTGGTTTTCCCGTTGAAGGAGTTGCCGCAGCTTGCGAAAGGTAAGGGGAATAAGATCATTAATATCCCTGCTGCGAGAGCAAAAGCCCGTGAAGAGCTGCTTTCCCAGCTTTGCGTCATTCCGAAAGGGGCAACAGTGACTCTGTTTGCCGGTAAGCGAAAACTGTCACTGAAACCTGCTGACCTTGATAACTTCAGGGGGGAGCGCGGACGCCGCGGTAGCATGCTGCCGAGAGGTCTTCAGCGTGTGACGAGTGTTGAAGTCCAGTCTCCTGAACAGGAGTCAGAGAATTAAACCACTTTCATAATCAAAATACCCTCCTTTATGGAGGGTATTTTGTATTTATCGACTATCTTGCAAGAAACCATGTATTTTGAACGCGATTATGTATATTATTCTTCTGCTTAATTTTAGCGCACAGGTGTTCGCTTAAAAGGAGAGATGAATGTTTTTTATACTACGACTGTTGGCCATCATAGTCTTTATTCTGGTCATATTTGTGTTCGGTTGTGGTTACTGCTTGATCAGTCCTCGTAATCCAAAAAACCTTTATGTTATCGGCCATAAATTCGGTGCTCTTTACCGTATTTTCGGTATCAAGCTGCAGGTGAGAAAATCTGCAAAGGTTAATAGCAATCTTGGCCCCTGTGTGTACATCGCAAACCATCAAAACAACTGGGATTTGGTGACGACATCAAATGCGTTGCAACGTGGTGCTGTGACAGTGGGTAAGAAAAGCCTCATCTATGTCCCTTTCTTTGGACCATTATATTGGCTGACGGGTAACATACTTATCGACAGAAAAAACCGCACCAAAGCTGTTGGTACCATTGGTCAGGTTGTTGATAAGATCACTGAGAAAAGCCTCTCGGTGTGGTTGTTTCCAGAGGGAACCCGTTCCCGGGGACGCGGTCTGCTGCCTTTCAAAAAGGGCGCATTCCATGCTGCTGTTGCGGCGGGTGTGCCTATTGTCCCTATTGTTTGTAGTTCAACGGACAAGCTCAGTGTTCACCGCGGAAACAATGGTCATGTGATCGTTGAGCTATTGGACCCCATATCAACAGAGGGTTATGACAAAGGCAACGTGGGTGATCTTTCAGATATTTGTCATAAACTGATGAAAGATAAACTGGCTGAGCTTGATGCTGAGGTAGCGGCACTTAATCAAGGCCAAGCGGTTCTGAATAAACAATAAGCATCGCGCCGTATTGGTTATAAAGGATGCAAACCCTGCATCCTTTTTTGCTTTCTAATCACCATGAAATGCCCGTTATTGGGCTGGAAGTTATCAAAGATGAAGAGTCAGGTCGTACTTGTAGATAAATCCGGTGAAGCTACTGGACTTGCTGACAAGATGGAAGCGCATAAGCAGGGCTGGCTCCATCTGGCGTTTTCAATCATGGTGTATAGGGAGCGCTCGTCAGGCCGTGAGTACCTTCTTCAACGACGGGCTCTGAGCAAGTACCATAGCGGTGGCCTTTGGACAAATACTTGCTGTTCTCACCCGATGTCTGGCGAGCCGTTTGATGTCGCTGCAAAGCGCAGGATGGAAGAAGAGCTAGGGGTCACGCAACCACTCGATTATCAACTTGGTGATCGCTTTTGCTACCGTGCTGAACTCGATAATGACTTGATTGAGTATGAGCTGGATCAGATCCTGATCAGTGAAGCGGATCAGGTGAATATTGTGCCTGTTGACGATGAAATCATGGATCACCGCTGGTGGACGGAGCAGGATATCGATGCTGCGATCGCCGATTCGCCAGACGTCTTCACTGCGTGGTTCACAGACGTCTATTCGAGGGTGAAAGCCCAGCTTTCGTGAAGGTGACTTCGAAAATTCGACGCCCACTCTTTGCAAACAAAAAAGCGGCTAACATGCCGCTTTTTGCATCTTAGGCTCTCGGCTAACGTTTAGAGTGGTTAGCGCGAGCAAAGGGGAGTCTGAGAGCCTTTATTTACGAACAGCAATCGCTTCGATTTCGATGCCAACATCTTTTGGCAGACGCGCAACTTCAACACATGAACGCGCAGGGTAGTGGGCAACCTCGTGCTCATCGAAGAACTTACCGTAGACTTCATTCACTGTCCCGAAGTCATTCAGGTCTTTCACGAAAACTGTCATTTTAACGATATCAGACACTGACAAACCTGACGCTTCGACGACAGCTTTTACATTGTCGAGAGATTGGCGAGCCTGAACAGCGATATCATCAGATACCTCACCTGTCGCCGGATCAACCGGGATTTGGCCTGATGTCAGCACCATGTTACCCAAATCAACACCTTGAATATATGGGCCAATTGCTGCTGGGGCATTGTCAGTATGCAGAACTTTAGTCATCGAAAATTCCTTCTGAAAAAGAGAATAAGGGCTTGTTAGCGAACAAAGCGTAGTCTGCTACGTCATGCCCAGCAGGTAAAGGGTTTCACGGTATTTGACACGTCAATTTGCGTCTTTACCTGAGATCGTCTGAAAAGTGAACAATAAAAAGGGGGGGAATTAAGCAAAGCCCCGAATCGTCAGGGCTTTGTGGTGAAGCATAATCAGTGACTGTCTGTCATGATTTCGCGTGAGAACACCTTCTCACAATACTTACATTTCAGCTGAACGTCGTCTTTTTTGGTCATTACCATGAAGCTGCTTTCTACAGCTTTTTCTTCATGAGTAATGCAGTTGGTGTTCGGGCAGTGGAAGGCGCCAATTATCGTTTCTGGTAACACCAGTGGCAGCTTGGCGACGACCTCGTATTCTTCAATCTTATTCACCGTGGCTTGTGGTGCAAACAAGGCGAGTTGGCTGGCCTGTTCTTCAGTGATAAAGACGTTTTCGATTTTGATGAGATCCTTACAACCCAATGCAGATGAAGGCAGATTAAGGCCGATAGTAACGCGCTGATTAGACTCCGCCATCTTGAACAGGCTAAGTACTTTGAAGCCAATATGAGAAGGAATGTGGTCAATCACAGTGCCGTTTTTAATTGCTTCTACCTGCAGTTTGTATTCTTTTGACATCGTATTTTCCCGCATTACAGTTGTTCGTTAATCACCAGTGCCAGCAAAGCCTGACGGGCATACACGCCATTCTCTGCTTGCTGGAAATAATAGGCGTAAGGTGTTTTATCTACCGCTACCGTGATCTCATCAACACGCGGCAATGGGTGCAGCACTTTCAGGTTTTCTCTAGCGCCTTTGAGGTTGGAGTATCAAGAATAAAGGCCGCTTTAATGTGCGCGTATTCAGACTCGTCAAAGCGCTCTTTCTGTACGCGGGTCATGTAAAGAATATCAAGCTCAGGCACCACTTCATCAATGCTGGTATGAAGGCTAAAGGGGATGTCAGCGTCTTCAAGTTCTTCAAGCAGGTAGTCAGGCATTGCAAGCGCATCGGGAGAGATGAAGTAAAAGCGGTTGTTGTTAAACTTTGAGAGTGCTTGCGTCAATGAGTGTACAGTGCGGCCATATTTCAGGTCACCGACCATCGCAATATTCAGGTTACCGAGTCGGCCTTGTGTTTCGTAGATACTAAATAAATCAAGCAAGGTCTGAGTTGGGTGTTGGTTTGCGCCGTCGCCACCATTGATAACAGGTACACCTTTCGAAAATTCAGACGCCAGTCTTGCTGCGCCTTCTTTCGGGTGACGCATAACAAACGCATCAACATAAGAGGAAATAACTTGCACCGAGTCTGACAGGGTTTCGCCTTTCTTACCTGAAGACGTGTTTCCTGCATCCGGGAAGCCAATTACGGTGCCACCAAGGCGCTGAACAGCAGTCTCAAATGACAACCTTGTGCGCGTCGATGCCTCAAAGAAACAACTGGCGACAACCTTGTTTTTCAGCAGGGTTGGGTTTGGCTCAGCCTTCAGGTTTCCCGCTGTACTGACGATTAATTCAAGCTCTTCGCGTGACAACTCCGGAATGGAGATTATGTGTTTGTTGTGCAGCGAGTTCGCCATGGTGCCATTTCCCTCTTATTGCAGTTTAACAGGCAAAAAAAAGCCCCCTGATCAGGAGGCTTTTTTTGAAAATTCGATAAAAACAAAAACGATCGCCTTTGCCGGATGTCGGCAAGTCTCAACATTGGAGTGTAATGCGAATTTTGGCATTTTGAATCGCTTTTGTTACAGATTTCGGAGGATTATACGCCGATCAATGTACTATGCAAGCCCCTGTGTAAGTGACTGAAACCAGGTGATTTAATTTTTCAGTTTGAGCAATACTTTGATGTAACACAGATTTTAAGGCTGTTTGATGAAAAGTAAAAACAAGGGGAAAAACCACTCTCCCCTCTGCTTTTAGTGTTGAGTTTAGTCACCCAGAGTTGCAACTAATACAGCCTTGATCGTATGCATGCGGTTTTCTGCTTCGTCAAATACGATAGAGTAGTCAGACTCAAACACATCTTCCGTTACCTCCAAACCTTGCATGTCGTACTTTTCCGCAATTTCGGCTCCAATCGTGGTTTGGTCATTGTGGAAAGCGGGCAGACAGTGCATGAATTTTACATGAGGATTGCCGGTTGCCTGCATCATTTCAGCATTGACCTGATACGGTTTGAGAAGTGCAACGCGCTCATCCCATGTTTCTTTTGACTCGCCCATTGATACCCAAACATCGGTGTAGATGAAATCACAGCCCTTAACGCCTTCATTGATGTTTTCTGTCAGGGTGATTTTTGCGCCAGTACTATCGGCGATTGCCTGACACTCTTCAATCAGATTTGCTTCAGGCCAGCATTGCTTTGGGGCGACCAGACGGAGATTCATCCCCATTTTTGCAGCGCCCACCATCAATGAGTTACCCATGTTATTGCGTGCATCACCGACATAAGCGAACGCTATCTCGTGAAGTTGTTTTCCCCGTCCATGTTCTAACATGGTCAGGAAATCAGCCAGGATCTGCGTGGGGTGGAACTCATCGGTCAAACCGTTCCATACGGGCACGCCAGCGTGCGCACCCAGTTCTTCAACGATTTCCTGACCAAAACCACGGTATTGAATGCCGTCGTACATTCGGCCCAGTACACGTGCTGTATCTTTCATCGACTCTTTATTACCGATTTGCGAGCCTGACGGGCTAGATAAGACACTTGAGCGCCTTGATCAAAAGCGGCAACTTCGAAAGCACATCGTGTGCGGGTTGAGGCTTTTTCAAAGATGAGGGCGATATTTTTTCCAGTAAGGCGTCGCTGCTCGTAACCGTTATATTTTGCTTTTTTTAACTCTGCCGAGAGTGACAGAAGGTGCTGTATTTCACGGGGAGTGAAATCCAGTAACTTTAGAAAATTACGGTTGCGAAGATTAAATGCCATAACGCTATCCTTTAAAACGTCCTTGGGCGTAGTCAATATCGACGCCCATTCCCTGCAAGTGTCAGCTTATCAGTTTTTATTTGAATAAATATATATTAATAATGAGATAGTATTCTCATATGGGCAGACTTGCAAGTAGCGGAAGGTTTGGTTTCTAAACTCAAAAGAGCAGTTTATTCAGTCTTTATGGTCGAATTGGGATTTTCGCGAAGAGGAGATGTAAAAGAATAATTATTAAGAAATGACTCTGTAAAAATACAGGCCTTTTCGGCATATCACGAAAAGGCCTGTCACTGTATCAATGAATATTACGTTACTAGATGTCGTCTCTTTCCAACGGGCAGCTCATACAGCGAGCGCCGCCACGACCACGGCCTAATTGATCGCCAGGGATAGGAAGAACTGTTATCCCTGCTTTGTCATATTTCTCATTGGTGTAGTGGTTCCCTTCGTAGCCAATGACTACACCTGGGCGAACGGTCAATACGTTATTCGCATCATTCCACTGCTCGCGCTCTGCCTCAAAGCTGTCACCACCAGTAGTGATGATTTGAAGCTGCGGAACCCCCAATGCTCTCTCAATCGCATTAAGGTAATTGCTGTTTTCTTTTACCTTCACTTCGCCATTGCCTTCATTGGTCAGGCTCCAGCATTGCATTGATGTATTAATGACTTCTGGGTACACCGAAAACGTATCATGATCCATATGGGTCATGACTGTATCTAGGTGCATGTAGGAGCGGTTTTTCGGCAGGTTAAGTGCAATCACCTCTTTTGCCTGATCATGCTCGAATAAACCCCGCGCCAGCGCTTCAACACCTTGCGGCGTGGTGCGCTCTGACATACCGACAAGTACTGTCTTGTTGCCAATAACCAGTACGTCACCTCCTTCCACCATGGCATTATCATAGTCTGTGACTTCACCGCCAAGGTAAGTCACGAAATCGCCAGAAGCGAAGTCAGGGTGCCAACGGTAGATTGCACGCAAATGGTTGGTTTCTCGTTGTCTTGCCAGTTTAGCCATTGGGTTCAGCGATACGCCGCCATAGATCCAGCAAGAGGTATCACGGGTAAACAGGTGATTAGGGAGCGGCTCAATGATGAAGTCTGTTTTCTGATGAACCGCCTGCATCATCGACTGGGATGTAACGTGAAAATCAATGTAGCTCAGTCCTCCAAGAAGGATCTCTGCCAAGCTGTCATTGGTCAGTTCATTCAAGTAATTGCGGACATCATTAGCGAACTGATGGCCAAGACGATAAGGGCTAACCTGAGTATCCAATAACCATGCTTTCGCTTCTGGTACGGCGAGGGTCTCAACCAGCAAATCATGAAGGAGGAGAACGTCAACACCTTGCTCTCTTAGAGTCTGAGCAAATACATCATGCTCTTTACCTGCTCGCTCTACAGCGAGGACATCATCAAATAGCAGTTCCTGAAAGTTTGATGGTGTTAAATGATTCAGGGCGCGCTCCGGGCGGTGTAGCATTACCCGCTTTAGCTGACCCACTTCTGAACCCACGTAAAATCGACTCATAAAAATTCTCTCTCGCGATTATTTTCTTTCCAGCCTGCGATGATGAGGACGAAGTATTTCTGGCATAAGAAACGCGAGCAGAAAATTTTTCGACCTATCACAACATTAGGCGTGAAAACTCGGCGTGACAAAGTGAATGGAATTCGGCAGATGAGTATCTTTTACGAAAATGTGCCTGAATATGCGTAAATCCATTTATCACGATTTTTTGTTGCTATTCACTCCATGACCTTATGTGTTATCTAACATCAGGAAATTTAAGAGAGTAAAACAGCCTATCCATATATTTGTGCTTATCTATGCTCTCTATATGCACAAATCTCCATTGGCTGATATTTTCAAATATTAAAAATATGAAAATTAATTCAAAATCAATGGTTTAACTGATTATTTTGCACCGAGAGATAATGACAAGGTTCTCCGCTAAGATCAAATCTCGACTGTCCTAATAACTGTAAATAAGGCAACCAAGGTTGGTAATGAATGCCAAAATCGAAGAAGTAAACAATTTGGCATAGCAAAATTGCGCAATAAATGCGATATTGCGCCGGATTGAACTTTAACGCCGGAGTATCCCGATGACGACCGCTGAAATTATTGAAGAACAGAAAGCTGAAACCCGCGAAATCATCGAAGCGCTATTAGCTGATGGCAGCGACCCTGATGCGTTGTATACCATTGAACACCATCTTTCTGCGGATCGTTTCGACCAACTTGAAGGCGCTGCGGTGGAAGCCTTTAAGCTAGGCTTTGACGTTTCTGAAGCGGAAGAACTCGAACTGGATGACGGAAGCAAAGTCATTTGTTTTGACGCCGTTATGGAGAGTGCACTAGATGCTGACCGCATCGATGCTCAGGCAGAACAGCTGGTCGCTCTTGCCGACAAACATGGCATTGAATACGACGGTTGGGGTACCTACTTTGAGTCTGATGAAGACGGCGAAGAAGGTGACGACAGTAGCGACGAAGACGCGTAACGTTTAAACCTGATTTGATTGCTAAAAAGCCAGCGTCCAAGCGCTGGCTTTTTATTTGGTACTCACAAATACTCACTTGAGGTTCTTTGACAGCTTCAAAGTTGATGAGCTTGTGTTTTCAATATCGGGCATGAACCCTAACGATAAAAACAATCTCAGCGCCACCGTTTGGTGCTTGTGTAGTTTTACCTCACAGATATCACACCCCATCGCTCTGCCATGCTTTAACGCTCTTACTGCCAGTAGTCGGCCAAAACCTATCGATCTTAATTGCGGCTTGAGGTAAAGGTGATCGATAGAACATACAGTGACGTTGGATTGATTAGTGTTTTGAAGATTTGATATTGCGACACCACCACCACCCAAGATGCTCCCTTGTTTCGTGATCAGCCAGTATGCATTGCCTTTCTGACAATAGTTAGTGCTTAAGGTATCAAACGGGCCAATCACACTTTCTGAGATACCTGCTTCACCCAGCGCGCGGCGGATAACCGCTGCTATGGCTGCATTATCTGCTGGCTCCAGCTGCCTGAGAGAATATTCCTTCTGCTTGGCCGCCATCTCCATCGCCCGGTTATAGCGGGAGAGTGATACAGATAGTTGTTCTACCTCATCACTATCAAGCTGTTCGAGGTAACTATCAATCTCTTCATTGATCTGGATATGGTGTGCATGCAGGCGCTCTTTACCTTTAGCTGTCAGATGGTAGTAAGGAATGTTTTTCTTTGACTCAACGTGGTAACTGACATTTTCATTATTTTGCAGAATAGCCAATGTTCGAGAAGCATTCGCGACATCAATATTGAGCTTCTCTGCTAAAGTCTCAGCAGAGAGTGGCGTTTGTTCCAGTTCAATCAGTGCGTGACATTGCACGGTTGTGAGCCCCGCGTTGCCATAGATATTATCCAGCAGCCCTCGGTGACGTAAAAGCTGACGAACTAATCCGCGAATTTCTGATGCCGCTGAAGACATATGTTTTCCTTCGTACCACTGTAAACCATGATCTGCATTATTTTGACATGATGCCAGAAATTGTAATCAAACACCTCTAGATAGCTGAAATAAGACGCAAAACCACCATTCTCAGATTCTAGAATTATTCAGTGAGTGGCAAGATGGCGCCGATTTTTATCTATAAATATACGGAGAAACAATACAATGCAAAATCGGTTGGCATTTCACGGAAGAGCCGGAGAGTTCTTTGGTATCTGGATAGTCAATATTGTGCTGTCAGTAATTACCTTAGGTATCTACTCTGCCTGGGCGAAAGTCAGAACAAAAAAATACTTTTACGGCAATACGGAGCTGGCAGGTGATCGTTTTGATTATCATGCGACACCTATTCAGATCCTGATTGGTCGAGTTATTGCTTTTGCCCTATTTGTTACATGGATTATTGTTCAGAACGTGTCTGTCACATGGACTATGATCGGTCTTGGCGCATTTCTCTTAGCACTCCCACTTTTAGCCAGAAATAATGCTCGTTTTGACGCGAGGATGACCAGTTACCGCAACGTTAGGTTTAATTTTACTGGCAGCCTGGTTGGCGCCTACATCGCTTTATTACTTAGACCGTTGCTGTTACCCGCTTTTCTTGCTGGCATTTTTTACTTGTCCTCGCTGATGGGGAACATTGGCATTGTTTTTGGTGGAGTATGTGCGCTGGTAGCTCTTGTTGTGGGAAATGCTTGGATTGCTCAGGGTACGACATCCTATTTTGCTAATGGTTACCTGTACGGAGAGCAAAAGTTTAACGCCGATATTACGACAGGGTTCTTTATCAAAACGTATCTTTTAGCTGCACTGCTAAGTTTAGGGTTGCTTCTTGTCGTCGGTCTGACTGTTTTCCTTCTTTTCTCAGGTGCTGCGATGGCACTATTTGCTCTTTTTGCAACTGGTGACACGTCTGCTGAGGGTTTAAATGCAGCGGCAGTCGTTGGTTTCTTTGCCATTTATGGTCTGTTCTTCCTGTGGGGGCTAATTGTTGCTTCATTTGTGGCTGTTCGCACCCGCAATTATGTATTTGGCCAGATGCATACACAGGGCGAGGAGAGTTTTCAGCTCGGTTCCGAGATGACGACAGGCCAGTATGTTTGGCTAACAGTATCTAACTTCTTTGCTCAGGTAGTTACTTTGGGTCTGGCGCGTCCTTGGGTCTTGGTAAGGACAACCCGCTACTTAGCTTCAGTAACAACGGTAACGGGTAATATGGAAGCGTTACGAGTGCATGATACTGCAGATAACGCAGATTCCGCTCTTGGCGACGAGGTGTCACAAGCCTTTGGTGTTGAGATTGGTCTCAACTGATGGCTAAAGGCATCGCCTATAAAGCCGGGCAATCAGAGAAACATCCAGCGGAGCTGGATGTTCTCCATGATGGTTCTGTCAGGTTAGTGATTGATTATCAGTGGGTTGAATCTTCAATTGACCAACTTGAGTTCAATTCTGATGTGGGTGGTCTGAGGGTACAAATCCGCTTTCCCAGTGGTGAGTTGTTTGTTCCCGATAACCCTGCCGAATTACCTCCAGCATTAAAGCCCAAGCGAAGCTGGCTCAAGCGCGCAGAGAGCAATCTGTTACTGATTGTGACCAGTGCAGCGTTTTGCTTGTTGTTTCTGTGGTTGGGGTACTTTTATGGCCTTCCGGCAGCGAGTAGAACGATTGTGTCTGTGCTTCCGGAAGAAGTCCCGACGTTGTTAGCCGAACAGGTGATGTCTGAACTGGACACTACCACGTTTGAACCGTCGGCGTTGCCAGAGGATAAACAACAAGAAATCACTGCGCGTTTCAATGACATCGTCAGTCAGCTTCCGCCGATGCCTTTTGAGCCGAAACTGGCTTTCCGTTCGTGGGAGCTTGGCCCCAATGCCTTCGCACTGAGCGATGGTACTGTGGTGGTGTTGGATTCGTTGGTGGCGTTGAGTGATCAGCCGGAGCAGCTCGACAGTGCATTACTGCATGAGCTCGGGCACGTTTATCATGAGCATGTGATGAAGTCTGTTGTTCGTGCAGGTCTTCTGTCGGTGGCCGTTGCTGTGATCACTGGTGAAAGCTCAGGTGCGATTGATATGTTAGCAGGGGCGGGTACCCTCATTGCTGTGAGTGGTTACTCCAGAGAGCTGGAAACCGAAGCCGACGCATTTTCGGCAAAGTACATGCTCGAGATATACGGCACGACGGCGCCGATGGCTGAGATGTTTAGACTTCTCGCTAGCTCGTCGGAATCTGGTGAGCTACCAGAGTGGCTGAGTTCTCATCCTGATATTGATGAGAGAATTCAGGCCGCTGAAGACGCTAATCAACAGTAAATGGTTAGCAACGTTAAAAATAAAAAGGGCTACGATGGGTAGCCCTTTTCACGTCTTGATATCAGTGCAACTTACAAAGCAGCGATAGTCGCTTTTTGCTCAGCAAGCTTAACCAACGCCTCTTTGTAGGCGTCGAGTTTTTCGCGCTCTTTAGCGACAACAGCTTCCGGCGCTTTAGCAACGAATCCCTGATTGTTCAGCTTGCCGTCAATACGCTTGATCTCACCTTCTGTCTTGGCAATTTCTTTGTCCAGACGGGCAAGCTCTGCATCTTTATCGATAAGACCCGCCATCGGGATCATCAGCTCAGATTTACCGACCAGTGCAGTGGCACAAGCAGGTGTTTCCTCACCGTCAGCAAGCACTTTGATGCCCTCCAGTTTTGCCAGAGACAAGAGAACCTGCTGATTAGCAGCAAGACGCGCCGCATCTTTCTCATCAGCGGCTTTCAGCATCACGTCCAGTGGTTTGCTTGGTGCGATGTCATACTCGGCACGAAGGTTACGAATCGAGGTGATAAAGCTTTTCACCCATTCGATATCGGCTAATGCATCAGCATCAAATTGACTCTCATCATACTGTGGCAATGCCTGTAGCATAATGGTGTCACCTTCAACGCCGTCTACCAGCGGCTTAACGCTTTGCCAGATAGATTCAGTGATGTACGGGATCACGGGATGTGCAAGACGAAGAGTTCTCTCAAGCACAGTGATCAAGGTACGGCGGGTACCACGTTGCTGTGCTTCAGTGCCTTTCCAAAGAACAGGCTTAGTCAGCTCCAGATACCAGTCACAGAATTGGTTCCAGATGAATTCGTACAGAGTATTGGCAGCCATATCCAGACGGAAGTTATCGATATGACCGTTGAAGTCTTTCACTGCCTGCTGGAACTGAGATTCAATCCACTTATCAGCCAGTGAGTATTCAACCTCGCTGTCTGCAGCAAAACCGCAGTCTTTGTCTTCAGTGTTCATCAATACATAGCGGCTGGCGTTCCATAACTTGTTGCAGAAGTTACGGTAACCCTCAAGACGTTTCATATCCCAGTTGATGTCACGGCCTGTCGAAGCCATGGCTGCCAGTGTAAAGCGCAGCGCATCGGTGCCATAAGGTTCAATGCCGCTTTCAAAGGTTTTACGGGTGTTTTTCTCGATTTTCGCCGCCAGTTTTGGCTGCATCATATTACCCGTACGCTTTTTAACCAGCGACTCAAGATCGATGCCGTCAATCATATCGATAGGGTCGAGGACGTTCCCTTTCGACTTCGACATTTTGTCGCCGTTTTCATCACGGATCAGACCTGTTACATAAACGGTTTTGAATGGCACCTGTGGTTTGCCGTCATCATCTTTGATGAAGTGCATGGTCATCATGATCATTCTGGCGACCCAGAAGAAGATGATGTCAAAACCAGTAACCAGAGTGTCTGATGGGTGGAAGACTTTGAGATCATCGGTTTGCTCAGGCCAGCCTTGCGTGCCAAAGGTCCAGAGTGCCGAAGAGAACCAGGTATCCAGCACGTCATCATCCTGGCGCAGCACAACAACAGGTGCCAGACCGTTTTGCTCACGGACTTCTTCTTCAGTGCGGCCGACATAGACACTGCCGTCGTTGTCATACCATGCTGGGATGCGGTGACCCCACCAAAGCTGACGTGAGATACACCAGTCCTGAACATCGCGCATCCATGAGAAATACATGTTCTCGTACTGCTTTGGTACGAACTTGATGTCACCATTTTCAACGGCTTCAATTGCAGGCTGTGCAAGAGGCGCGGTGCGCACGTACCATTGGTCAGTCAACATAGGCTCGATGACAACGCCGCCACGGTCACCAATTGGCACGCTTAGGTCGTGATCTTTGACTTCGTCCAACAGGCCAAGCTCATCAAATTCAGCAACGATGGCTTTACGTGCCGCAAAGCGCTCCATGCCATGATACTTCTCTGGCAGGTCGTCACTGTATGCATCGCTGGCTTCACCGTTCGTGTTGAACACCTCAGCGCTGTGACGTATGTCAGCAGTAAAAGTCAGGATATTGATCATTGGCAGGCTGTGGCGCTTGCCGACTTCGTAGTCGTTGAAGTCGTGTGCTGGCGTGATTTTCACACAGCCAGTGCCTTTTTCCATGTCTGCGTGCTCATCGCCAACAATAGGAATGCGGCGGTTAACGATTGGCAGAATGATTTCCTTGCCAATCAGAGCTTTATAACGCGTGTCTTCCGGGTTAACGGCAACGCCTGTATCACCGAGCATGGTTTCAGGGCGTGTCGTTGCAACGACAATGTAGTCTTTCCCTTCAGCGGTTTTTACGCCATCTGCCAGCGGATACCGGAAGTGCACATGTGGCCTTTTTTGTCTTGGTTTTCAACTTCGACATCAGAAATGGCTGTTTGCAGTTTTGGATCCCAGTTAACCAGACGTTTACCACGATAAATCAGGTCTTCTTCAAACAGGCGAACAAACACTTCCTGAACGGCATTCGACAGACCATCATCCATCGTAAAGCGCTCACGATCCCAGTCTACAGATGCACCAAGGCGACGGAGCTGCTTGGTGATTGTGCCACCCGATTCGTCTTTCCATTCCCAAATCTTATCGATGAACGCATCACGGCCGTAATCGTGCTTTGTTTTATCTTCTTCTGCCGCAATTTTACGCTCAACCACCATTTGTGTCGCGATACCAGCATGGTCAGTACCGACTTGCCACAACGTATTTTTACCTTTCATACGTTCACAACGGATCAGGGTATCCATGATGGTATCCTGAAACGCGTGACCCATGTGGAGGCTGCCCGTGACGTTCGGAGGCGGGATCATGATGCTGTAAGCTTCTTTTGAAGTGTCACCATGAGGCTTGAAGTAACCGGCCTCTTCCCAGCGCTTGTATAGCGCTTTTTCAATAGATGTTGGATTGTATGTCGTTTCCATAGCGCTCTTGATGGATCAGTTTGAGTTAGGAGATTCGTTGATGGCCAGTGTCTGCATTTGCCTGCCAGCCATACGGTAAATTTTGTAGCGTTCTCGTGCCTGCTGCTTGAGACTCTCTTCGCAAGGCACGAAGTCTATCACTTGTGCGAACGATGGCGCAAAACTTGCGGCTTCATCGGCCAGATTAATCAATACGCTGCGGTGCCCATTATGACGAACGCCCGGCCAGCCAATTTCTACCACCGCGCCACCACGTGGTCCTTCGCCGACCAGATTATGCGGCACGAAGTTGTCGGGTCCTTGCTGCCACAAAGTCTCGTCGATCAGCTCAGCCTGCGCTTTATCTGACGCGGCAATATACACTTTGTGTCCTGATTGGCTGTAAGCACTGGCAATATCACAGGTCTTGCTGACCATTTGCTGGTTTGCCGGTGTGTCACCGTCTTCCAGTAAATAAAATGTTGCCTGTGCCATAGCTACTCCGGCGTATATTTGTTCGCATTGTGTTCGTTCTGACTGCCATTATGCGCTGTCAGGGTAAAAAAAAGGAGGCCTTTTGGCCTCCTTTCTCAGTGTTGGATGTTACTCCGCACTCTCGTGGCCAGAACGGTTCAGCAAGAACTGGACAAGAAGTGGGACGGGACGGCCCGTTGAACCTTTGTTTTTGCCGCCTTGGAATGCAGTACCTGCGATATCCAAGTGCGCCCAGTTGTATGCTTTCGCGAAACGAGACAGGAAACAACCAGCGGTGATGGTGCCACCACCTTTACCACCAATGTTCGCCATGTCAGCAAATGGGCTAGCCAGCTGCTCTTGATACTCTTCAGTCATCGGCAGACGCCATGCGCGGTCGCTCGCTTGCTCAGAGGCATTTACCAGCTCATGAGCCAGCGGGTTGTGGTTAGAGAGCAGGGCACTGATATGGTAGCTCAGTGCCATAATGCAGGCACCGGTCAGTGTAGCGACATCAACAACACACTCAGGCTCGTAACGCTCAACATAGGTCAGGGCATCACAAAGTACCAAGCGGCCTTCCGCATCGGTATTCAGAACTTCAACTGTCTGGCCTGACATGGTGGTCAGGATATCGCCCGGGCGATACGCATTGCCGTCAGGCATGTTTTCACAGCCAGCGAGCACACCAACAACGTTGATAGGCAGATCAAGTTCAGCCAGCGAGCGCATGGTGCCGTACACAGAAGCCGCACCGCCCATATCGTATTTCATTTCGTCCATAGCAGCAGGTGGCTTGAGCGAGATACCGCCAGCATCAAACGTTAGGCCCTTACCGACCAAAATGATAGGTTTAGCGTCTGGATCCGGGTTACCTTTATACTCCATGACTGACATCATGGACTCGTTGCGCGAACCCCGACCTACAGCAAGATATGATGTCATACCAAGCTCTTGCATTTCTTGTTCACCGATAATCTTGGTGGTGACTTTTTCGTAGTCATCAGCCAGACGGCGAGCCTGAGAGGCAAGGTATGCAGGGTTTGCGACGTTTGGTGGCATGTTGCCAAGATCTTTACAGGCTTTTACACCAGAAGAAATAGCAAGGCCGTGGGCAATCGCACGTTCACCAAGGTTCAGTTCGCGACGGGTTGGTACATTGAAGACCAGTTTACGAAGCGGGCGACGAGTTTCCGGCTTCACGCTCTTGAACTGGTTGAAGGTATAAAGTCCGTCGTTAGTGCTTTCTACCGCCTGACGTACTTTCCAATACGTATCACGGCCTTTGACGTGCAACTCAGTCAAGAAACACACCGCTTCCATTGAACCGGTTTCGTTCAATGTATTGATGGTGTTTTTGATAATTTCTTTGTACTGACGTTCGCCAAGTTCACGCTCTTTGCCACAACCGACTAAAAGCACGCGCTCAGAAAGTACGTTCGGTACATGGTGAAGCAGTAGCATTTGACCCGGTTTTCCTTCCAGATCACCACGGCGTAAAAGGCTGCTAATGTAGCCATCACTGATTTTGTCGAGTTGCTCCGCGACAGGGGAGAGTCGTCGTGGTTCAAAAACGCCGACCACGATACACGCACTGCGCTGTTTTTCGGGGCTCCCGCTTTTTACACTGAACTCCATGCGTACTCCTACATCCTAAAGACAAGTGAGGTCAAATGTTGGATAATGCCTGCTTTGATTGCTTCCTACTTTCTTAAGTAGCAGAGTCTTAAAAAGCGGTTAACATTTGACCGAAAGATTAAAAAACAACTAATTTACCGAAAAACTATAGTTATTCGAGTAAAAAAACAAGTTTTCTAAAGGTAGATCGCGTGATTATCGTTCGGTATCTGATCCGAGAAACAGTAAAAACACAATTTGCGGTGTTGTTCATATTATTTTTGGTGTTTTTCAGCCAGAAGTTTATTCGTCTTCTTGCCGACGCGACAGACGGATCTATTCCTAGCAGTGAATTGATGGCGCTGGTTGCGTTGTACTTTCCGTACATGGTCATGCTGATGTTACCACTAAGCTTGTTTATCGGAATATTACTGACGTTTGGCCGCCTGTATGCCGAGAGTGAAATTACGGTGATGAACGCGACAGGTATAGGGAATAAATTTCTTATTCGCGCGGCCATTTACCTAGCATTAATGACGGGTGCCGTCGCCGCGTTTAATTCCCTTTGGCTCGTGCCTTGGGCTGCAAATAAAGAGATGAAGTTGTACGAGAATTTTGAGGCAGACTCAGGGGTAAATTTGCTCGTCAAAGGGCAGATTCAATCTACCCCTGATGGCTAGGTGTGGTCTATGTTAACGACATAACGGATAAAGGCCGCGAGCTACATGACATATTTATTGCCCAACCTGTGTCGCGAGAGGCGTTGAAGCCGACAGTGGCAGTCGCAAAGAAAGGTATTGTGACCGAATTACCAGATGGGCGCCAAGTGCTTGAATTGGCTGATGGTGAGCGCTTTGAGGGGATTCCTACTCGTTTGGATTACTCAGTCACGGACTTCGATATTTACCAAGTGCTTATAGGCCAGCGAAAAGTTGATAAGCGCTCACGTGACTGGGAGGCGATTCCGACGATGGAATTATTGTCTAATCCATCCCTTAGCGCGCAGGCTGAGCTTCAGTGGCGAATTTCTCTTGTGCTTTGTGTACCGCTACTGACAATGTTAGTGGTCCCCCTTTCTTCGGTTAACCCGAGACAAGGCCGTTTCGCAAAATTGTTTCCTGCCATCTTGTTGTATTTGGGTTATTTCCTCTCATTAACTGCCTCCCGAACGGCGCTAAAGGACGGAACATTGCCTCCCGAGATCGGTCTTTGGGCAGTCAATGTGTTGACCTTTTTCATTGCCTTGGTGCTCATCAGTTGGGATAGCTTACCGATACGAATAGTCAAAGATAAAATGAGGAGGGTACGTTAATGCTTAAAATCCTCGATATCTACATCGGAAAAACGATCGTTGCGACAACATCTTTGGTACTGGGAACGCTGGTGGGCTTGTCAGCAATCATCAAGTATGTGGAACAAATTAAGGGTGTTGGCATAGGAACCTACGATCTGTTAACTGCCTTACAGTTTGTGCTGTTGAGTATCCCCCGTGATATTGAGCTTTTCTTTCCTATGGCTGTGCTGCTTGGTGCATTGATAGGACTTGGAACACTTGCGTCCAGCTCAGAGCTCGTGGTAATGCAGGCGGCTGGTTACTCCAAACTGAATATCGGTGTGTCTGTGCTGAAAACAGCTATCCCGCTTATGTTGGTTGTATTGGGGCTCGGGCAGTGGGGCGCACCCGATGCACAAAAAGCTGCGCGCGAGCTACGAGCCTTTGCGCAGTCTGGTGGCAGCGTGAAATCGATTCGACATGGTGTCTGGGCGAAAGATGGCAAAGATTTTATCTACATGGCCAAAACGGACCAGCAGCGAACGTTAATCGGAGTCAACATATGGAAGTTTGCGGATCAACAAGCATTGAAAACGCACATTTTTGCTGAGAAAGCGAATTTTCTCGAAGGAGGTAAATGGCGCCTTCAAGACGTTACCGTGACGGACTTTGCCAACAACGAAGCAATAACAAAGCGCTCTTTGGATGACTTCGTTTGGCAAACGACGTTAACACCAGAAAAACTTTCCGTTGTTGAAGTAAAACCTGAAGAGATGTCATTGTCAGGCGTGGCTGATTATGTTTCGTACCTTAAAGAGTCCGAGCAAGATGCTTCACGCTATGAGCTGGCGCTGTGGCGAAAAGTGTTACAGCCATTGACGATAGCTGTGATGATGCTGTTGGCTCTGAGCTTTGTCTTTGGTCCTCTGCGCTCGGTAACGATGGGCGCGAGAGTGCTGTCGGGGGTGTTATTTGGCTTTGCTTTCTACATTTCCAATGAAGTATTTGGTCCAATGATTTTGGTGTACCAGTTCCCTGCGTTTATTGGTGCTGCTGCGCCAAGTCTGTTGTTCGTTTTAATTACGCTATACCTCTTAAGGCGTAAGCTCTAGAACAGAAAGTGTTGAAAAGAGAAAATAGGAAAGGGAGCGAAAGCTCCCTTTTTTTATCAGAGTTTGTCAGATTTGATGACATGGCATTTGGCAACCATGTCCTGTAGTGCCTGATTGGTGGGAGACAAAAAAACAAAGAGGTTGCCAGCGCCGAACCCCGAACTTGCCATACGTATGACTGCTTGTGTTGGTGAAATTGCCGAGCCATCGGTATTTTGCATGTGTAATTTCCACGCACGCATTCCTAACGTTTGGCCTCCTTTGCACCAGAAGTATCCATAAAAAAACATGGCAACGGCAAATATATAAACGGTAAAGAGCGGGCTAGCGATTGGGTGTCGACTCAGAAAATCACTGGTATCGATGTAGCCCTCAAGCGACACGCCCAAAGATAACGCGATGGCGAATCCTGCCATGATCAGACCGACGGCGAGCATCTCTATGGCAGTGAGAACCAGTAAGTCGTATAACCAAGCTCCGAGCCTTCGAAAAAAGCCTGCTCCTTTTACTTCTGTGTAGGTAGCTTGCTGAGACATCTATTCATCCTGAATGATTAATTTGGTGTGTTATTGCCAGTATTGATACGAAGTTAACACGTATTACAGGTGAGTTGAGATGTTAATTTGTACACTGTGATTAAAAAAGAGCCAGTTAAAACCTTTTTTCAAATTATAGGCTTGTGTTGAACCTTCGCATGCGTATAATTGCTCGCACTTGCCCGGGTGGCGAAATTGGTAGACGCAGCGGATTCAAAATCCGCCGGTGGTGACACTGTGCCGGTTCAAGTCCGGCCCCGGGCACCAATTTCAAAACAAAAAAGCCTCAGCTTAGCTGAGGCTTTTTTGTTTTCTCATCGATAGAATCAAAAGCAGCAATAATACTGTCTTTGTCCAGTTAGGCGTCTTCTTTTATATTGACACCTTTCAATCTCACTGCGCGATATTGGTTTTTCCCGTTTTGTTTTGCATGGTAAAGCTCGACGTCTGCTTTATGCAGTAGGCTTTCCCATCCACTTACTATTAAATCAATCGGTACTTGGTTTACCGCACCCATAGTAAGCGTGACTTTTAACTTAAGGTCGCCAATGATGTAGGGCGTACCGCTGACACTTTCACAAAGGCGCTGCATCACGTTGTCGGTGTTTCCGATATGAGTATCCTGTAAAAGGCATAGAAACTCCTCTCCACCCCAACGAACCAGAAGATCATCTTTCCTTAGCGTACTTTCTAAACGTCTGGCCGTTTCTACCAGGACCATATCACCAATGTTATGCCCATAATCATCGTTGAACTGCTTAAAGTCATCTAAATCAAGAATACCGATCGTGAACGTCACATTGGAACTGCCATGCTTAGCAGGTAGTTCTTCATCGACATATCGCATCAGGTAACGACGATTATGGAGTCCGGTCAGGCTATCTGTATTGGCCTCTTCGGTAAGTAGGGAGTTTGATGATTGAAGCGAAGCATTCTCTCTTGTTATCTTTCTTAAACGCATTACTTGGCTGATGACAAGAAAAGAGATGAGCAGTACGCAAACGATCAGCACATTGTTTTGCATTTGCTCGCGCGCGAGGCGCGAGGCCTTCAATGCTCTTTCTGTTCTGTCCAGCGTAACATCTTTCTCTTTTACACCTTCAGCATACACAATGTTTTTCTGGTCTATCTGATCTTCGTAAAACGACTTTTCATATTCGATCTTTGCGATGAGATGTTTTTTCAAAAATTTGTATGCAGAGTCGACGTCGCCTTTTCTCTCGTAGGCATCTGAAAGTTTTTTATAGATGATGGCCCTTCGATACGGGTCGTTCGAGAAAGAGTCAGTTTCAAGAACGGACAGATAGATAGCCTTGGCTTCTTCTACCCTATTTAAATCGAGAAGAATATGGCCTTTCGTAGCTTTGGTTACGTCATAATCCCAACCCATAACCTGATAATCATTGATTTCCAAGCTTTGATTGATGCTTTTCAATGCGTCATCTAAATGCCCTTCGGCAAAAAATAAGGTGGCAGAAATATATTTGAAGTGGCCAAAAATGGCTGAATGATCATCTTCCCCAAGTAACTTTTCGGCATTAGCAAGATAAGCTCGTGCCTTTGAGTAATCACTTTGTTCTATTGCAACATTCACAAGATTAAAATAATGCATCAGATGCGTTGAACGGGTAAGCGATGATGTAGAGTTAACATCTAACGCCAGACCTCTGAGCAAGTACTTTTCAGCATTTACCCAATCACGTGAATTCATCGCCAAAAGCGCTTCGATGCCATCAAGAATGGATTTCATGCCTTCGTTAGGCTGCTGCTTTTCATAAGTGATCGCACGATCGAGGTAGTATTTGGCAGTCAACAGCTTATTTTTAGTTAAATAAAGGTTGGCATAATTGAGGGAGATAACTGTCAACGTATGAATATCTTGGATGTCACTTGCGATTGCTTGTGCCTGAGACAGCTCTTTTTCAGCCTGTTGAAGTTTACCAAATCGTAAGCTGTCATAACTACGATGTGCTAATACCCTTGCACACAACCACTTTTGTGCTTTTTCGTTACAATAGGCCCAAGCATCGTCGCGGAACTTTTCCATGCTGGATTGGTCGTTTAACTTAGCAAAAGCATCGACCTTATTGAGATAAAAGCTTGCCAGTAAAAGCGGGTCAGCCTCCAGTTCGGTGAAGTGTTTACTTTGTAGCTCGTCTAACTTCTTGAGAGCGTTAGTCGGGTTGGACTCCGCTTTTATAGAAAGTAGTTTTTGCCCCAGCTTTGTTTGAGATAACAAGTCTTCATGACGGAAGGGCTCCTGTAAAGACAATTCAGAACCCTGACTGGAATACTTCTCGGTCAGTGACGGATACAGTATGAATCCACTGATCGACATTGTGATTGCCAGTAAAAGATAGAAATACCAACTCGTTTTTATTTTATTCATCTCTTTATCTATTAGAGGAAGTGCTTTATTGATGTTGCTGGAATCATGAACGAATGGGTCATGGGTATAAAGGTCCAAACGCAGTCGCGCCCGAGATAATGTAAGACTTATACAACATATGTCGCAAAGGCACTAGAGAATATAATATGGCTTTTACTGTTCAGCACCTAGAATGATGCTAAAAAGTCGAACCAGTGCAGGTTTGGTTGAATTTCATCCTAATAAAAGCACTTTTGAGTGAATTTTGAACGCTTGATTGTTTTATTTTAAAAAAAGGGAAAATGGGGGTTGTCAGTGAGATCAAAGTCTCTATAATGCCGCCTCACTGACACGGCGGCGGCATCAAAAAAGAGATTCACCTCCAGTCATCTACCTCAGATGAGGTAAGTCAAAAAGATGTTTTGAAAGGCGAGTTAACGCCAAGAAAAATCACAAAATTTCTTCTTGACTTAAAGGTCGGACAGCGTAACATACGCAGCCCTGACCAAGTGAAGCAACGCTTCATGAGTCAACGCTCTTTAACAATTTGACCTATGCAATCTGTGTGGGCACTCGTGAATGATAGACAAAAGATTTATCAATGTTTACTGAGTGACCAAACGAAATAACTTCGGTTATATCGGCACAGTCAATTTATACAGTATTTCATTGAGCCGTTATCTTCGGATAACAACAAAATTCTAATTGAAGAGTTTGATCATGGCTCAGATTGAACGCTGGCG
>NZ_PEIB01000048.1 GCF_004116385.1 Veronia nyctiphanis
CTTTGGTGGAGACTTTACCACCTTAAATGGTGTCCGGGTTCATTAAACCACTACAGCCTGAGCTTTTGTCTAATTGGCGGAGTGTCTCAGTCGATTACCCTAAAGCAGGTTCGGAGCGCTTTAGTCGGGTTCGAACAATGCAAGATAGGCCTTTAGGCCCATTTGTGGCCTATACCGCCATCGGTGTTGATGCCGTTTACGGCCAAAAGGTCAGGCAATTGGCCGCGGCAGGGCCGGAAGAAATGAGAAAAGAGGGCGTCTCAGGCCTATTAGGTGCCTTTCTCGATACCGAGCAAGAATTGGCCGTTAAATCCATAGAGATTCGTTTTGACCAACTTAGATTTGATTTGGAATCCGTTGAAGAAGTCTTTGGCTTGGATGATGGTGAAAATGAGCCGATGGTTGCAAAGGATGCCTGTACAGCTAAACCGCCAACCACTGAACTTCAGAGTGAAGATATAGAGATTCACCCTATTAAGATCATCATCAGTCGTGTGTTGGAGAAAAAACCTCATATCTTGGCTAATAGGGTCTGGAACCTGATTAAAAATGACTTCAACAGTGAGACAAGAAAATATGACGTTGATGGAGTTATTAGCACTATGGATAGTGAAATAATTGAATGGTTTGGCCATGGTGACACCATCAAAGTCTTAAAATATAAGACCTTCAGAAACTACGTTTCAAATCTGAAAACAAAGAGAAATTAAAAAACGTCCCAGCTAGCGTCCCAGCCAGCGTCCCAAATGTTTTGGGACGCTTAATGTATCTCCTATCGAACAAGAGGAGATACCCAAATGCAAAATGCACTATCTGATAAACGTGTATACACAGAACAAGAAACGGCTACTTATATCGGTATGAGCCGTTCCTTCCTGCGACAGTCCCGCATGGAAGGCCACCGCCAAAACCGAACCGAAGCACCGCCCTTTATCAAAATTGGTCGCGCAGTTCGTTACCTGAAAGAAGACCTCGATAACTGGCTGGACAGTCACCGCAAGTACACCCAATTAACGTGTGAGGGAGGTTTCCATGCCTAACTACAGCCCTTACATCTGGAATATCATTAAAGACCTACAGGCAGGTCACCATTTCCAACTGTGTGCCGATTATCGGGTGAAAACTGCGGGTTATGTTGGCTCGTCTGGCTTCAGCCAGAAAATCAGTAATCGGGCTGTTTTACGGTTATTCCGTGACAAGGTGATCACCTACAAGGAGGTCTTGGTTTATGGCATCAAGTGGTATGTCTATGAGCTGACTGACAAGGGGAGGGCGCTTGATGTTGCCTAACTCTGGGTTGGACCTGTCAAAAGTCGACTGGATGATAAGGCGTTCGTGGAAGAGCGCCTTTCCCGTTTGCCAGCCAAAGCACAAAAGATTCTGTTAGGCCGTTATCTGGCTATCAGTAACAAACAAACCAGAAATATCTATCTGCGTGAACAGGTAGATAACTTGCTGGAAAAGCTGACTGTTTCACCTGAAAAGCTGAATCTCAATATTACTGAGGAAGAGTTAAACGAAGAAGCCGAAACGTTAGCTGAATCGACACTCGCTATTCGCCGAACGTTGGAAGGTGCCGATGGTGAAATTGATGATGCGTTGAACACTCTCTGTGAAAGCTACGGTATTCAGGCTCCAGACCCTGAGCAATACTCCCGAGTCGGACGGCTGGCCCGTTTATCTGATAAATCTTGGTGGCTGAGAAAGCTCAGAAAGGCTTTGAGAAAGAACATTGAGACGGCGTTGCGTCATCTCAATCAGGTTAACCGCCGCAAGGGAATCTATTGCTCAGATGAAACCCTGAGCGCCAGAGCATCGCAAAAGTATCATCAGGAGCAATACCTCTCTAACACCATAGTCACGAACCAGCATGGGCAGAGCTTTAGCTTACTAGAACTGTCGAAAAAGGGCGTATCTGACCCGAAGATCCGTAAAACGGAGCTGATGGTGCGAGCAAGGGGTTTTGAAGACTTAGCTAACGAGTTAGGCCATACCGCAACATTCCTCACCTTCACTTGTCCGTCAAAGTATCACCGAAGTTACGCGACAACAGGCGATGAAAACCCAAAGTGGGGCGGATACACCCCAGCAGAGGCGCAGGCCTACCTTAACGACATATGGAAACTGATTCGCGCCAGATTGCAGCGAGAAGACGTTCGTTTTTATGGTTTTCGTGTCGTAGAGCCACAACATGACGGCACCCCACACTGGCATTTACTGTTATTCGTTCAACCCAGCCACTACGACACCATGATCAGCGTTATGCGTGAATATGCCATGCGTGAAGATGCTGACGAGAACGGCGCAGAACAACACCGATTCACCGAAGTTAAGATTGACCCAAGCAAAGGTTCGGCAACGGGCTATATCGCTAAATACATCTCCAAGAATATAGATGGAGAAAACCTTGATTCAGGTGTCTACGGTGAAGACCCCAAATGCGCAGCGGCAAGGGTGGAAGCGTGGGCGGCCTGTTGGGGAATTCGTCAGTTTCAGCAACTCGGCGGTTGCTCTGTCACCGTATGGCGTGAATTACGCCGCCTAAAGGCCATGATGGGCGAAAGCCAGTTGTTGAAGGATATCTTTGAAGCAGCAGATAAAGGCTGCTGGAAGACTTTCACGGCGCTTATGGGCGGTGTTTTCTGTAAACGTACCGAGCAGGCTATCTCACCGCACTACGAATTGAGCGTTGATACCGCAACGGGCGTGGTGAAAACCTCAATGTATAGCGAAGAAGAGCTTATTAAAGTGCTCAAAGGCATCGCGTCCGGTGGGCAAACCATCATCACCCGACTCAACGAGTGGCATCTGTCCTAGGGACAGATGCGCTTTTACTTGGAGTTCTGTGAATAACTGTATTTTTAGCTAACAACAGGCAATGTTTATGAACTCCTTTAATAGGTGACTTCTAAACAGACGTTCTTTGTTTGAAGTGCGATGGAGATATGACCATGCAGATTTACAAAGCTAGTTTAGTCGCATATCGTGTTTCCGGTTGTTTCTCTCAGGGGCTTTCATGATTGGCATCGTTAGATCACATGACGTACAAGAAAAATATGGCTATATCCAATGTGTTGATAAAGATAGTAGTTACCGATTTAGCTTTGAAGATTGCACATCTTCACTCTTAGATATTATCGCTGATGGTATGTATGTTGAGTTCTCGGCACGTGCAGTAGAAGATGGTTATTCCGCTAAATCTGTAAAGATTGCAAATACATCGGCCTTTCAACTTGAAACCCCTTCAAAGCTATTGTTGAGTAAATCTCATCTAGTCGATGGCTGGCAAATCTTATCTGCCTCTCAATGGCAAGTTATCTCTTCTTCAAGTCATTCACCAGATGATGCAAAAGAGCTATTCCTTTCAATGTGCCAAAGCTTAGGTGCGACAGGAGTCCTAAACGTTGCTTATAGAAAGGCGGTGGGGAAGAACGGAAATTATAACTATACAATTCATCAATATTCGGGTGTTCCAGTATCACTGTTCCGGCGGAGTCCGAAAGGGACGCTCGGTCACGAGAGTTTAATTGATGTAAATTTGGTTGCCGGAGAAGCCAAAAGTAAATTAAAAAGAAAGACTAGGCATAGTTTGATACTAAAAGTTTTCTTTACGTTTCTTGGGTCTTTGGCTGGATTTGCGGTTGGCTCGGTGATTGGGTTCTTGGTAGCTCTATTTTTGTGCCTGAAATTTATTCCTTTTAATCGTCATGATGCGTGGTTGCAACCAATTGGCTTTGTCAGTGCTAGAAATAAATCTGATAATGCTAAAGCTTGGAATGGGTTATAACTGCTATACCTTGCTAATAAAGTAAGCTCAGTTTTTTAGATGGATGAGTACTTAACTGGCCTCAGAAAGATAAAGCAGAGTCATAACAACCTCCATTCGCTAAAGTAGCCACTCTTTAGCCTCTTTCTATTGCAATCAGTGGCAGCTGTCGCTAATCCTCCCTTCGCCATTTATAACGCAGTAATCACTATCACCATATTTATTCTGTATTGGCGTTTAGCAACGTCAGAATGCCCCCGTTGTGGAAAACGATTCTACAGCTTGCTCCAAATTACGATTGGGCGGATGCGTGTTGAAGAGGCTGTTGGCTCAGTGAAGTGTAGTCATTGTGATTTGAAAATGAGTGAGTTGCCAGAAGTAAAAAAAAATGAGATGGCATCTCATACCGATGAGTGGCGACAGTAACCAAAGTAGGGACAATCCAAAAACCTCAAAGTCCTGATAGCCAACCCCTAATCAGTGATAACACCGCTGGAACAAGAAACAGCCCACCAAAGAATGGTGCTAGCTTCTCTGATGTTTGCGCAAGACCTTCCCCTACCGCAGAGCCGTTTTCAAGCCAAGTTGGCGCGAGGTATGCGAGAATAACGTATACAAGCGCTGAGGAAATGATACTTACCCACCAAGGCGCACTGGTGAGCAAAACCAAAATATGATCGTTTCTTTTTGGTATGTCTGCCACTGTTCATCTTATGATTCAGGTAATTAATCACAGCGTGCGGATGCAGGGTAAATGGAAGTGCCGTCTATTCGATGTGGATTTTAGAAAACGATGAAACGGAGAGAGGGGCTCTTGAGCACTGCTATAACGGGCGTCTGTTATAGCAAAAATCTGCTACATATCTGCTACATAGACTTTAGAAAAGCAAAAGGCCTGAGTGGTTACTAACCGCTCAGGCCTTTCTGTATATGGTGGCCCCTCGCAGATTTGAACTGCGGACCAATCGATTATGAGTCGACTGCTCTAACCACTGAGCTAAGGGGCCGATGTAGGCCGTTGATTATAGGGGAAGGGGGTAGGGCTGTCTAGCGTCTGCAAGCGTCTATCGGTACGCTTTTTAAGCATTTAGACTATTCGACAGTAATAAAAAAGGCGGGGTGTGCCCGCCTTCTCATTTTTCGCGTTATTCTGGTCGGATTTTATTCGTCCAAGAAGCTGCGAAGAACCTCTGAACGGCTTGGGTGGCGCAGTTTACGAAGTGCTTTTGCTTCGATCTGACGAATACGCTCACGCGTTACGTCGAACTGTTTGCCTACTTCTTCAAGCGTGTGGTCAGTGTTCATGTCTATACCGAAACGCATACGCAGAACTTTCGCCTCACGCGGTGTCAGGCCAGCAAGTACTTCGCTGGTTGCCATGCGCAGGTTGTTCATGGTTGCTGAGTCCATTGGTAGCTCAAGCGTGTCATCCGGCAGGAAATCACCAATGTGCGAATCTTCATCATCACCAATTGGGGTTTCCATTGAGATTGGCTCTTTAGCAATCTTAAGGACTTTGCGGATCTTGTCTTCTGGCATCTGCATACGTTCTGCCAGTTCTTCAGGCAGTGGCTCGCGGCCCATTTCCTGAAGCATTTGGCGAGAAATACGGTTCAGCTTATTGATAGTTTCAATCATGTGAACCGGGATACGGATGGTACGCGCTTGGTCTGCGATTGAGCGTGTGATTGCCTGACGGATCCACCACGTTGCGTAGGTCGAGAATTTGTAACCACGACGGTATTCGAATTTGTCGACGGCTTTCATCAGACCGATGTTACCTTCCTGAATCAGGTCAAGGAACTGCAGACCACGGTTGGTGTATTTCTTGGCGATAGAAATAACCAGACGCAAGTTAGCTTCAACCATCTCTTTCTTCGCACGGCGTGCTTTCGCTTCACCGATTGACATACGACGGCTGATGTCTTTAACGCGCTCTACCGAAAGACCGGTTTCGTCTTCGATGTTTTTCAGTTTCAGTACGCAGCGGCGAAGGTCTTCTTCGTACTTAGCGACTCGCTCTGTGAATGGTTTGTCCATTGCCAGTGCAGCGTCAATCCAGTTGTTGCTAGATTCGTTGCCAGAGAAGAGTTGTACAAAGGTTTTCTTCGGCATTTTGGCTTGGTCAACACACATGCGCATAATTAAGCGCTCTTGTGTACGAACGCGATCCATGGTGCCACGCATTTCTTTAACCAGACGGTCAAACTGCTTCGGTACTAAACGGAACTGCTTGAAGACTTCTGACAGCTCAGCGATGGCTGTTGTGGTGTCTTCATGGAAGCGGCCGTGAGTATCGATAGCGGTCTGCATGGTTTCGTACGTGCGGCGAAGCTCGGTGAATTTCTCACGCGCCAGCTCCGGATCGATACCAGTATCTTCTTCGTCTTCATCGTCATCATCGTCTGAATCATCGTCTTCATCGTCGAGTTCAGTTTCGCTCAGTTCAGAGCCGATGTGTGTTGCAGTCGGTGCAACATCTTCTTCATTCGGGTCAATAAAGCCCGAGATGATGTCGGTCAGACGAAGCTCTTCTGCTTCTACTTTATCGAACTGGTCGAGAAGAGAAGAGATAGAACTTGGGTATTCAGCAACGGAAATTTGTACTTGGTTGATACCGTCTTCGATGCGTTTGGCGATGTCAATTTCGCCTTCGCGTGTCAGAAGTTCAACGGTACCCATTTCACGCATGTACATGCGAACTGGGTCTGTAGTGCGGCCAATTTCAGACTCTACACTGGAAAGAGCAGCTGCTGCAGCTTCGGCTGCATCTTCGTCTGCTACAGACTCAGACATCATGAGTTCATCGGCATCGGGAGCGGTTTCTACAACCTGGATCCCCATGTCGTTGATCATCTGGATGATGTCTTCTATCTGATCGGAATCGACAATGTCTTCCGGTAAGTGGTCGTTAACTTCTGCATAGGTCAGATAGCCTTGTTCCTTACCTTTGGCGACAAGCAACTTTAGCTGTGACTGCGGATTTTGATCCATAGACGGTATCCAACTTCGGGTCTGTAGTGAAGAATTTAGTATGCGGAAACGCAAACTTCCTATGTTACCAAATCACAAGAGTGCTGACTAGTTTCTAATCGGGACGGTTGAGGATTAACAACTGCAACTCCCGTTTTTCTTCGACTGATAAGCCAAGAATTTTCGACTTTGCTTGCAACTTAGCTATTTGTTTTTCGACACACTGGGCAAGTATTTTATCCAGCGAGTCTAGGAAGACATTTAATACAGTGTCTTCATCAATAATCGGTAGTTCCCAACTGGCGAGTGTGGCAAGCATTGCTGCCATGTCTGTCTCTCGCCAATTTTCTAAAATCTGACCCGTCGAGATATTGGGACGGGTTTTACATAATTCAAGTATCGAGACAAATAAATCTAACCCCGGAATGTCTGGCTCGGTCATCCCATCTAGTGGTGGTACGTGCTCAGCGTAATCTGGGTTTTGTATTAACAGAGATATCACAACACGCATTGGCGTCCGTTTTAACTCAGTCGATGGCCTTTTAACTTGTGTTTTTCCGTGCTTGCTGACCAGCTTTTCAAGCTGACTTTCGTCTGGCAGCCACAGTTTTTGCCCCAGCTGTTTTCGTAAGTATAGGCGCAAGGTGCCACCAGGTACTTTGTCGATGAGTGGAACTACGAGGGTACTGAGTTTCGCTTTCCCTTCGTCGCTGCTGACATCGACTTGTGTCATGAGGGTCGTAAACATAAATTCCGACAGCGTCATGGCACTTTCAAGACGGTTTTCGAAACCTTCTTTGCCTTCTTCACGCACACACGAATCCGGATCTTCGCCATCAGGCAGGAACATGAACTTCAGTTGTCTGCCATCGTTGAGGTGAGGCAGTGCTTGCTCCATGGCGCGCCATGCGGCGTCACGACCTGCTCGGTCTCCGTCGTAACAGCAGACGACGGTGGATGTCTGGCGGAACAGGGTTTGAATGTGCTCTGCGGTGGTCGATGTGCCTAGCGAGGCAACGGCATAGTCGACACCGAACTGAGCCAGTGCGACAACGTCCATATAGCCTTCCACGACCAGTAGTTTTTCTGGTTCGCGGTGGCTTTGCAGGGCTTCGTGCAGACCGTAAAGCTCACGGCCTTTATGGAATATTGGTGTTTCGGGCGAGTTGAGGTACTTCGGCGTACCATCACCGAGAACGCGACCACCAAAGGCTATCACTCTGCCGCGACGGTCTCTGATGGGGAACATGACCCGGCCACGAAAACGGTCGTAGCGGCGGCCATTGTCGTTCTCAATCAGCATTCCGGTGGTCACTAGTGCTTCTTGGCTGTCTTTTCCACTGCCAAAGCGGTTTTTGACTTGGTCCCATTCATCGGCCACGTAGCCAATACCGAATTGCTGAACGATTTCACCTGATAGACCACGGTTTTTCAAGTAATCGATAGCAACTTGCCCTTTGTTACCGCGCAATTCACTTTGGTAGAACTGGGCAATCTGCCCCATGGTTTGGTAAAGATCGCGCTTTTGGTCGCTACGGGTATAGGGGCCACGCGGACCTGAACCTTGTTCTCTGGGAACATCAAGGCCTAGCTGGCTTGCAAGCTCTTCAATAGCCTCAACAAAGTCGAGACGGTCATACTCCATAACAAAATCAATAGCATTGCCATGCACGCCGCAGCCGAAGCAGTGATAAAACTGTTTTTCTTGACTGACGGTGAACGAGGGGGTTTTTTCGTTATGGAATGGACAACAGGCACCAAAATTCTTGCCCTGTTTTTTGAGCTTTACTCTGGCATCGATAAGCTCGACGATATCAAGCCGAGTCAGAAGGTCATCAATGAAGCGCGCGGGATCTTGCCTGCCATAAGTTACGATCACCAACCTTTTGGTTGTGGGAAGGAAAAAAGTCTATCAATAAGATACGAACAAGCCGCGCATTCCGCAATGGATAGCACGGCTTGTTTGCAAGGTGGAGCAAATTATCCGAGGTTAGCTTTCACTAATTGGCTAATTTTGCCCATATCAGCGCGGCCCTGAACCTGTGGTTTCAGTACTGCCATGACTTTACCCATGTCTTGCATGGATGAAGCACCGGAGGACGCGACGGCCTCTTTTACCAGTGCTGTGACCTCTTCGTCAGTCAGTGGTTGTGGCATGAATTCTTCCAATACGGAGATTTCAGCCTGTTCCACGTCTGCGAGATCGTTACGGCCTGCCGACTGATATTGCGCAATAGAATCTCGGCGCTGTTTGACCATTTTAGTTAACACAGCGAGGATTTCGTCGTCGTTCAGTGTTTTCTGACCGTCGACTTCCAGCTGTTTAATTGCCGCCATAATCAGGCGGATGGTGCCAAGGCGAGGTTTGTCTTTCGCCTTCATTGCCGCTTTCTGTTCGTCTTTAAGACGTACAATCAGTTCCATGCGCAATCCTCTGACTAAATCGAATTAGTACAGACGAACGCGACGCGCGTTTTCGCGAGCCAGTTTCTTCAGGTGACGCTTAACTGCTGCTGCTTTAGCGCGTTTGCGAACTGTAGTTGGTTTCTCAAAGTGCTCGCGACGGCGAACTTCAGAAAGAATACCTGCTTTTTCACAAGAGCGCTTGAAGCGACGCAGAGCTACGTCGAATGGTTCGTTTTCACGTACTTTAATTACTGGCATGTGCCTTTCACCTCAGGGGTTGTTCAGTAATCGCTGGTGATAAAATGACCAGCCTTGATTAAAAATGGTGCGGAATTCTAATCCGAGACTGGGGGTCTTGTAAAGCATAACTGGTGAATTTGATTTCACCCATGTAATATTGCCGCCTATTTTTGATTTCAGGTTATTCACGCCGGGGTGTTATGCGAATTCTGGGCATCGAAACATCATGCGACGAGACAGGCGTTGCTATTTATGATGATGAAAATGGGCTGCTTGCGCATCAGTTGTACAGTCAGGTAAAAGTTCATGCCGATTATGGCGGTGTCGTGCCCGAACTGGCATCCCGTGATCATGTGAAAAAGACCATTCCATTGGTCAAAGCGACACTCAAAGAAGCCGGATTAACGCCAGCGGATTTAGACGGTGTGGCTTACACGGCTGGTCCAGGTCTGGTGGGAGCATTGTTGGTGGGTTCCACCATAGGTCGAAGCCTGGCTTACGCCTGGAATATCCCTGCTGTTGCTGTCCATCATATGGAAGGCCATTTGTTGGCTCCCATGCTGGAAGATAACTCGCCTCCTTTTCCTTTCGTGGCGCTGCTTGTTTCTGGCGGTCACACTCTATTGGTGGAAGTGAAAGGCATTGGTGAATACCAGATCCTTGGTGAATCGATTGATGATGCGGCCGGCGAAGCGTTTGATAAAACCGCTAAGCTAATGGGGCTGGATTATCCGGGCGGTCCATTGCTATCGCGTTTGGCAGAGAAAGGTGACTCAAGCCGTTTTACCTTCCCGCGCCCAATGACAGACAGACCGGGATTGGATTTCAGCTTCTCTGGCCTTAAGACGTTTGCCGCGAATACGATCAATGCTAACGGTAATGACGACCAGACTCGCGCTGATATCGCGCGCGCATTTGAAGATGCCGTGGTCGATACGCTGGCGATTAAATGCAAACGTGCCCTTAAACAATGTGGCATGAAGCGAATTGTTATTGCGGGCGGCGTCAGTGCTAACCGCCACCTGCGCGCCAAGCTGGAAGAGCTTGCTGACAACATTGGTGGTGAGGTGTATTACCCGCGCACTGAGTTTTGTACCGATAACGGTGCGATGATTGCCTATGCGGGTATGCAGCGTCTGAAAAACGGTGAAAGCATGGACTTGGGTGTAAAAGCCTTCCCACGTTGGCCTATCGATCAGCTTGAGCCTATCGGTTAAACGCCCGTAACACGAAAAGCTAAAAGGCCGCTATCAAGCGGCCTTTTCTGTATTTGTTGTTTTTTACTTGTCTTCATTTTCTGGCAAGGGTTTCCGTTTGTTCCAGATTTTAGGCTCTTCGCCGGCAATCAGTCGGCGTATGTTGGCCTGATGTCGCCACAAGATAAGGCAACACAGCATGGCAACAGGCATAGTGAATTGTGGTTTTATCAGCCATGTGAACAGAGGCGCGGCTAAAACGGCAGAAATGGCCGCGAGAGAAGAATACTGGGTGACGGCCACCACTAGCAGCCAACAAGCAATCAGCCCGCCCGCTAAGTCGAGTCCGATTGGCGCGATTGCACCCAACGCGGTCGCTACGCCTTTACCGCCTTTAAACTGAAAGAATATTGGGAACATGTGGCCAAGACAGGCTGCAACCGCGATTAAGCCAAGAAGAAAGGGGTTCGCTCCGAGGTAGTAGCTTAACCAGACTGGAATTGTCCCTTTCAGCATGTCACAAACCAACACCAGTAACGCCGCAAGGCGCCCACCGAGGCGCAAGACATTGGTCGCCCCCGGGTTACCTGAGCCTTCTGTTCGGGGATCTGGCAAGTTCAAAGCTCGGCAAACCAGAATCGCGCTCGATATTGAGCCCATCAGGTAAGCGGCAATAATCATGAACAGTGCAATCAGAGTCATGCGGGATCCCAATATTGATCTATCGCTAGAGTTTACGTGAGATAACTTGTTATAGTTCGGGCACCGTAACGCAGGTTCACTTTTTCGTCACGCATTAACCGCAAACTGGCGCAAATTATATCCTGACTTGGCAGATGTTACGCATTTTCCCTTTATTTAGGTATCCGACCTCTGACTTTTCTTATGAACATGGATTTAGTATTTATCGAACAGCTCGAAGTGATCACCACCATAGGGGTGTATGACTGGGAGCAGGAAATCAAACAGAAGCTGGTGTTTGATCTTGAGATGGCGCACGACAACCGTCCAGCAGCCAATAATGATGATGTGACACTTGCACTTGATTACGCAACGGTGAGCGAGGCAGTGATCGAGTTGGTGGCTAACGGCAGATTTAAGCTGGTAGAGCGTGTCGCTGAAGAAGTGGCTGCGTTAATCCAGACCCGCTTTGGTGTGCCGTGGATCCGGGTTAAAGTCAGCAAGCCGGGCGCTGTTGCTGAGGCTAGAGCAGTAGGTGTGGTGATTGAGAGAGGCGCGAAGTGACTCAGGTTTTGGTGAGCGTAGGTTCAAACATCGAAAGAGAGCACCATATCTCAGAAGGCATGGAGGCTTTGAAGGAGCTTGATGCGAATTGCCGCTTTTCGAGGATCTTTGAAGCAGAGCCTGTCGGGTTTACAGGGCCAAATTTTTATAATCTGGTCGCTGAAATTAATACTGAACTCTCATTACAAGAGACGGTCGAAGCATTGCGCGAGATTGAATCGCGTTGGGGCCGTGAGCGAGATGCGATTAAATTCAGGGACAGAACACTGGATATTGACCTTCTGACCTACGGTGATTTAACTCAGGCCTCGGTCCAACTTTGCCTCGAAAAGATGTCTATAAATTTGCTTTCACGCTTCTGCCGCTGGCGGAGCTGTGTCCGGAGCAACGCATTCCGGGCGACGATAAAACGTACTTGGAAGCGTGGCAGGCATTCAGTGATGAGCAGAAGTTGTGGCCAGTGTCTGATGTGACCTTTCTGAAAAAATAATCTGAGAAAATAATGAGTAATTACGAAGCCTTTATGCTGGCGCTGATTCAGGGCCTGACGGAGTTTTTGCCTGTCTCCAGCTCTGCGCACCTGATTTTGCCATCAGCCGTTCTAGGTTGGGCTGATCAGGGGCTGGCGTTTGATGTTGCCGTTCATGTCGGGACTTTGTTTGCTGTGATTGGATATTTCCGCAAAGAAGTAGTTCAAATGTTGAATGCCTTCTTTGGGTCGATATTCAAAAAAGACCGTTCTAATGATGCCAAACTGGCGTGGATGATTGTGCTGGCAACCATTCCTGCTGGCCTCTTTGGTCTTCTTGCAAAAGCGACGGATGTGATTGACCTGTACTTGCGTTCACCATGGGTAATTGCAGTGACCTGTATCGTGTTTGGTGCGTTGCTTTGGTGGGTCGACCGCCGTGCAACTTGTCAGGTCGGTGAATACGAAACCACGCCCAAGTCAGCATTGCTGATTGGCTTGGCGCAGGCGGCAGCCATTATTCCGGGTACCTCCCGCTCTGGTGCGACGATGACAGCTGCATTGTATCTTGGCTATACCCGTGAAGCGGCAGCGCGCTTTTCGTTTTTGATGTCGATTCCTATTATCGTACTGGCAGGTGGTTTGCTGGGTCTGGACCTGCTTGAAAGCAGCACACCTGTGATGTGGCAGCCAATTCTGATTGGCGTGCTGGTGTCTTTCGTCAGTGCTTACCTTGTTATTCACTGGTTCCTGAAACTGGTGACTCGCGTTGGTATGCTACCATTTGTGATTTACAGAATTCTGCTTGGCTTTGGTCTGGTGTTTTTCTTGTCTATGCATGGCTGAGTCATTTGCACTCACGAAAAAAAAGCTGCCCTTTGGCAGCTTTTTTTATCGGCTTTCGAGATAGCGTTTAACGGCCTCCACACGCTGTTGAGTCAGCTGCTCCCGAATCGCAGCGCCTTTAAACCCGGCAGCCACAATAGGTTTTACGTCGACTTTTTGTGCGGCTGAGAACGCCTGTTGCAGCCATTCGGCCTGCGGATATTCTCGCTCTTCAAATCCTTTTCGCCCCAAATGATCTGCTTTGCTGGCAAGCGCCAGTTGTTCTGCTCTTTCAGGCTTTCGCCAAAAATCATTGCGATCAAAGATTTTGACGTAAGTGCTGGCACGAAGCTCCCCAGCGTTATGCACATTGGTGTGCTCTGCACAAACTAACAGCGCGGCATCTCGGTATGGGTTAGGCACTTTGAGACGCTCGCAAAGTGCTCTGATAGGCTTGAGCCCCGTCATTGTGTGTTTGTGATGACTCGGCCACTCTTCTTTCGGGGTCAGCGCTTTACCTAAATCATGCAGTTGCGCGGCAAAACGGATCACCGGATCGTCGGTGAGCTGTGCGGCTTTTCTGGCTACCATGACATTGTGAACGCCAGTATCTATTTCCGGGTGCCATTTTTCCGGCTGTGGCACGCCATATAAAGCATCCAACTCCGGCAGTACGACTTTCAATGCCCCGCAATCGCGCAACACGGAAAGGAAGACATCAGGTCGCTCAGTCAGCAAGGCGCGCTCCCATTCTTTCCAGACTCGCTCTATAGTGAGTGATTCCAGCTCACCGCTGTCACTGATTTGCTGCATCAGCGCCACGGTTTCTTCTGCTACTGTGAAGCCCAGATTGGCAAACCGGGCGGCAAAGCGGGCAACACGCAACACACGGAGAGGATCTTCAACAAAGGCTGGAGAAACATGCCGGAGGATCTTTCGCTCAAGATCTTGTTGTCCGCCATGTGGATCGATCAAGTCACCGTTTTCAGCCTGTGCGATCGCGTTAACGGTCAGATCGCGGCGGATAAGATCGTCTTCCAGCGTCACCTCCGGGGTGAAATCACAGATAAAGCCCGTATAGCCCTGACCGGATTTGCGCTCTGTGCGAGCGAGGGCATGTTCCTCGTGGGTTTTGGGGTGCAGAAACACCGGGAAGTCAGCCCCGACCTGCTGATAGCCTGCCTCAACAAGGGTATTAATGTCTGCGCCGACGACGACCCAGTCTCTGTCTTTTACCTCAAGACCTAGAAGCTGATCGCGAACTGCACCGCCAACAAGATAGGTTCTCACTTTGTATTCCACTATTCTTAACTCATTACATTTATCTTAAACACCTACAGCGCAGAACTGAAACCTATTTGTTTCACAAGGCTCGCTGACTTTACAGCAGGTTTGCCGCACGATAGGGTGGCTGGCAAAAACGCGTATCAAGGAACTGACACCTGAGATGTATAACGATTTCTTTCTACTGAGCGAGTCGCCGTTTGCGATTGTGCCTAATCCTAAATTCTACTACCTCAGTGATCGCCATAAAGAAGCGTTAAAACATGTGCTGTCAGGCATTGCTGACGGTGGTGGTCTGGCCTTGCTATCGGGTGAAGTGGGCACGGGTAAAACCATGACCCTCAGGGCGCTGCGCGAACGGATGAGTGATGACAGTGAAGTTATTGAACTTCTCAACCCGTCGGTTTCTGTCCTTGAGATGATGCAAACGCTCTGCGATGAACTCACGCTGTCGCACGAACCGCAAGATGGCACTAAGAAACTGCATGATGCGATTGTTGCGCGCCTGAAAACCAATGATGCCAATAACATTCAGACAGTCCTCTTGGTGGATGAAGCGCAGCACCTGCTGCCGGACGTGCTTGAGCAATTAAGGCTGCTGACCAATATCGAAACCACAGAAAGAAAACTATTGAAAGTGATTTTGATTGGCCAGCCTGAGCTTCTTGATCTGCTGCGCCAGCCCGGGCTCAGGCAGCTCGCCCAGCGAATAACCGCACGTTATCATCTAATGCCTCTGGAAACGGAGGAAGTGAAAGAATATATCTCGCACCGTTTGTCTTGTGCGGGCGGGTTAGACCCGGTGTTCGAACCTGGCGCAATCAAAGTGATCGCCCGCGAGACGGGGGGAATTCCCCGCTTGATAAACCTCGCCTGTGATGCGGCAATGAAAAAAGCCTGCATGGCGAGGAGTTACCGTGTTGATGCCAAGCTGGCAACATTGGCCTGTAAAGAGGTCCTCCACTGGCAAGACACGGTCGAGAAACGAAGTCATGCCCGGTACTGGCCGTATTATGTGGGAACAGCCGCCAGTGCTGTTGTTCTGGGTTTTGCTCTGAAATCCCTTTTCGAATATTCGCCTCAGGACACGCAGCAAGCGACCAATGTGGCGGCACTACAGTCTGAGCAAAACAAAGGAATAGAACAACAATCTGATTTAGTCTCATCTAAGGTTGTATCGTCTGATTTGGTTGCGATAGTAAATCAACCTGCGGTGCCCGCGTCTTCGCCTGAACAGTCAGTGTCCGACCTTGCGCAGCAGCAGGCTTCGAGAGATGGAATAGAAACAGAACAAACAGCGGCGAATAATGAAACGCCTGCTTTTGTGGTGCTGACTGATGAGCCTGTCTCAATACCTGAGTTACCTTCTGAAGAAACGCTTATCAATGAGCCTGAGGAAACTGAGATCTCGGATGTTCTAGTCACGTCTGAGCAGGACGTTTTTGATGGCACAGATCCGATTGCGGAGTTTGATGCCTACCTAACCAGTGAGAATGATGACTTTGCGTTAGATAATGCACCTGCGATACCTGAGCTGACCATCTTCCAACAAGCGGAAGACCCTTCATTGGCGTTGAGAAGCCTCTACAAGGCCTGGGGGGTGGGTAGTGTTCCTTCGACAGGGAAGTGCTCAAAGTCAGTAAAAAGTGGCCACAGTTGCCTTTCATCAACATTCACACTCGAAACATTGACGACACTGAACCGCCCCGCTGTATTGACCATGAAGGAGAATGGCGCACGCTGGTATGCGCTTCTTGAGGGGCAAGACAATAACTTGGTGTCGCTTAATGTGGCGGGAGAGCGAGTCGTCCGAGATCGGGAGTGGCTTCGCAGGAATTGGACCGGCAAAGCTATGGTACTCTGGCGTCCGCCGTTTGGGTCTGCCCGGCAGATCAATTATGGTCAGCGTGGGGAGCGGGTGAAATGGTTGGTCAGCAATTTGGGTGATGACAAGCGACGACCCAGTGGTGAGGTATTTGATTACACCGTCTGGGAAAAAGTGCTTCAGTTCCAGAAAGACTATGGCCTGATAGTAGACGGTATTGCAGGCCCGAAAACCATGATGACCATCGCCAGTGTGAAAGAAGATATCGGGCCTAAATTGGCACAAAGTCGCATTGATCCGTCTGAGGTTGCGGAAACAGCAGCGATACCGCTAACCACGCCGCCATCGCGCAGCGAGCAGATTAATCGTTTGAAGGACGAACTGAACAATACCAATGACATTGATGCTTCTAAAAGCTTGAAAGAGAGGTTTGAACAGGCTGTCAGACAGACCGAGACGCTTGTCTCAACGCCATCAGAGGCGAAAAAGACTGACTCAGATGGGCTTAGTATTGATGACTTCGACCTGTCGTCACTGCCGCCTGATTTAGCGCAGAGAGTGCAATCAGCGATGACTCGTGACACAAGTCGTGCGCTGGATAACAAACTTAACCGAACCAAAGAGCAGTCTGGCGTTGTTCGAATTGGCGATTTACCGGCTGACGTGCAACGCCGCTTACCTAAGATGAATTTTCAACAACATGTTTATTCCTCAAAAGCGGATGGCCGTTGGATCAAAGTTAATGACCGCGAAGTGAGAGAGGGACAGAGACTGGAAGGGAGTGTCTTGCTCCGTGGTATTGAGTCTCAACAAGTGGTTGTTCAGTTTGAAGAGTGGCTGATTGCGATACCTGCGCTCACTGAATGGTAATAGCAACCTCATAAGCAAAAAAAGCTGCCAACAGGCAGCTTTTTTCATTCTTGGATACTTGTTTACGCCCAGCCGCGAGGGTGCTGTTTTTTCTTTGGGATCAGATGTGGCAGCACCAATCCGAAGAGCAGACCTATACCTGCAACAATGCCGCCATACATGAAGTAGCGCATCAGAAGGTCGTCTTTTTGCGTATCAATTTTCGCGCGAAGCTCGCGAATTTCAGATTCGGCATCAATCAGTTTCTGGTTAAGCGCACTGTTGCTTGATTGCAACTCTTTAAGCTGAGTAGAGCGTTGAGACAGTGATTCCACAAGGCCTTTCTGCTTGGTGTCTGCGTCTTGTTGTGCACTGTTGAGCGCCGCCTTGAGGGTTTTCAGTTCTTTTTCCATCGCCGGTAGTCTGACTTTGAGTCCCGGCTTATCAGAAATATATTTACCGCTGATCCATCCTTTGCGGCCGCGCGAGTCGATAACCTGCATGTAACCGTCTTGTTTTCCGTCAATCACAGTCACAGCTTCGCCAGCATCAACACTGCCAATGATGCGATATTTGGTGCCCGGACCGGAGTGCATGTAGGTGAAAAGGTCTTCAGAAATATACTGACTCTTCGCGAATGCACTGGGTGCAAGCAAAAGCATTACCAGAGCCAAGGCTGAAAAGAATTGCTTCACGGTTTTTTCCTTTGGTTAGGTCGTGAGAAAGATATCAGACAGATACTAAAAAATTTTGGATAGGCGTACAACAAAAGGGAGACATAAGCTCCCTTTTTTAGATCCGACGTCGGCCTTTAACTAGATTGATTCGACCTGCATCACTTTATAAAAGTTCAGTGTCGGGTCGAATTAAATTTCTGATTAATTAAAGATTGCTTCCATCAGGTAGAAGAAGATCACAGCCAGCAGTGCGCCAGCAGGTAGGGTTACAATCCATGACGCCACAATATTGCGCACAACACCGAGGTTTAGCGCTGCAATACCACGAGCGAAGCCTACGCCCAGTACCGCGCCAACCAGAGTTTGTGTGGTTGAGATAGGCAAACCCGTACCTGAGGCCAATACAACCGTTGAAGCTGTCGCCAGCTGTGCTGCAAAGCCGCGGCTCGGTGTCAGTTCAGTAATGCCTGAGCCAACCGTTGCCATGACTTTATGGCCCATGGTTGCAAGACCTACCACGATACCCACGCCACCCAGCGGCAATATCCACCATGCGATGGTGCTTTTCTCTGTGATAGAGCCCATGTGCTCGATGGTAGAGACGATGGCAGACAGCGGACCGATGGCATTAGCGACGTCGTTAGAGCCATGTGCGAAAGCCATCGCACATGCAGTAACAACCATCAGCAGGCTAAATACACGCTCTACACCTGCAAAGCCGTTGCTACCTGTCTCGTTCTCGTTTTTATACTTCTTATTGATGTACAGATAACCGAAGACCATTACGATGGAAGAAAATACAACAGAAGCGAAAACCGCTTCAGGCGTAGTCAGATGAAGACCGACGTGCTTGAGGCCTTTCTTGATGGTTACCATGGCGATAATGGCCGCCGTGATAAACATGTAGACTGGCACAAAGCGCTTGGCATTGATTAGCGGGTTGTCAGTATCAAATATCAGTTTCTGTGCACTGACGAAAATGAGGTAGGCGAAGAACCCTGAGATAAGCGGTGTGATGATCCAGCTACCCACAATGCCCTGAATCGAATCCCAGTCAACGGCGTCAGTACCGACGGAGACACAGGCAAAACCAATGATGGCACCAATAATTGAGTGGGTAGTAGAAACAGGCCAGCCCATATAGGAAGCCACCAGCAGCCAGGTACCTGCAGCAAGCAGCGCGGCCATCATGCCGTATACCAATACTTCGGGCTGATTGGTGTAATAAGAGGTTTCGATGATGCCTTTTCTGATGGTATCGGTGACTTCACCACCAGCCAGATAGGCGCCAGCAAATTCAAAGATCATGGCAATGATGATGGCTTGTTTCACTGTCAGTGCTTTCGAGCCAACTGACGTACCCATGCATTGGCGACATCGTTTGCACCGATACCAATTGCCATCATGAAACCAAAAGCTGCGGCTACTATCACCATGATAGTGCCGTAATTCGCCAGGATTTCCATTGTATTACCTTGTTATTTATCGTCTATGGATGACTAAGAACGAGATAGCATCAACTCAAGTCGGGAGCCGACACGTTGCGCTTGGTCAGCAATTGCACCGACCCATTCGAGGATTTTGTACAGAAAAATGACGTCAACAGGGTTGAACTGGTCTTCGATAGTCATCAGCTTCTGCCGCAGTTTGATTTGCATGTTGTCAGTATCGTCTTCAATGGTATCCAGCTGGTGGATCATTTCTTCAACAAGCGTGACTTCACGCCCTTTAAAGCCGGTTTCCAGCAACTCATCCAGTTCGTTGATAACGCGACGAGCCTGCTCGGCAGCGTCCAGACAACGTTGCACATAGGCGACAAAATCAGGATAGAGTGCGGAAGGCATTTGGAGTTTGCGGCCAATGACGCGGCCAGCGATGTCTTTTGACAGATTTGCCAGTTTGTCTTGCTGGGTCAGAAGATCCAGCATGTCCGTGCGGTCGACGGGCATAAACAAACCACGGGGCAGTTTGAGGCGTATTTCGCGCTTGAGAATATCTGCATCTTTCTCAATCTCTGAGATTTCTGCTCTCAGGGTTTCGGCTTTTTCCCAGTCTCCGTGCTCACACGCATCGAAGAAAGGGACAAGCAAAGAGCAGCAATCGTTCACACGACTCACATGACGCTGTAATGGTTTAATAGGACTTTTCGCAAAAAGACCAACAATTGTATTTACTGGCATAGCCGTATCTACCTGTTAACCTGGTACGCAGGTTAAATATTAAACGACAATTAAATGAGCGGCGAATGTTATCCTAATCACAAAAGCAATGAAACAGCTTTCTAATAACTTAATGCTCAAGAAAGGGAATTACGAATGGGTCTTGCCCGTAAACTAAATTGTCCATATCCTTGGTTTGCTATTGGTTATAGGTACCTGTATGGAAACTGAGATAGAACTTAAGTTTTTCGTCTCTCCCGATTTTTCACGTCACCTTCGGGACAAGATTGCTGATCTTAAGGTTTTGCAGCAAAGTCATCGAAATCTGGGCAATATTTATTACGACACGCCAGATCTTCAACTCCGCCACAACGACATTGGTATGCGTGTCAGACGCTATGACGATGTTTTTGTGCAGACGCTTAAAACGGCGGGCCGTGTTGTTGCGGGCCTTCACCAAAGACCGGAATACAATGCCGAGTTAACCGGGCCAACCCCGGATATCAGCCTGTTGCCTGCGGAAGTGTGGCCTGACTCTGTGAACGCAGAGTTGTTGGCATCGACACTGATTCCGCTATTCTCAACAGACTTTGAACGTCAGCAATGGCTGATTGCCATGCCTGACGGTAGTCAGATTGAGCTGGCTTATGATAACGGTCAGGTCAGCACTGAGCAGGGCGGGCTTGATCCTATTTGCGAAGTCGAAATAGAACTCAAATCGGGTCAGACAGGCGCGCTGTTTACGCTGGCCAGAGAGCTTGCCGATTTTGGAGGACTGCGACTCGGTAACCTCAGCAAAGCGGCGAGAGGATATCGGCTGTTCAGTGGCTATTATGGCGATGAGGTTAAGCCATTGTCTGTCGTCAGTTTGCAGTCAGAACAAACGACCGAGCAAGCGTTTATCACCATCCTCGAGCATGCACTTGAACACTGGCATTACCACGAACAAATTTATGTTGAGCGCCCTGAGATGCGCGCGCTACAACAGATTTGTCAGTCAGTGTCACTCATCCGCCAGACGCTGGTGCTCTACGGAGGGTTAATCCCGCGTCGTGCCAGTGCACTTCTTCGTCAGGAGCTGCAATGGCTCGAAGGTGAGCTGAGCTGGATTGATGAGGCGATGGCCATTGAACGCTTATTGGACGATAAAGGACACTTCCTCCGAAAGCTCAATAGCCAAAAAGTGTTGATGAAAGGCCTGCAAGAAAAGTATGACGCGTTACCTGAACGCAGCGAGTTACTTGAGCTGTTCCATTCATCCCGATACTGTAATCTTCTGCTTGATCTCAGTCGCTGGTTACTGACACAGGGCTGGCGTCCTTTCCTTGATGAGAAAGCCAGCGAAAAGCTCTCGGCGCCTGTCTCAGGTTTTGCTGAGAAGCTGCTCGGTCAGTCTTGGGAAGAGCTCCTTGAGGTGTTTGGTACGGCCAACGAATTTGACCGCTACGGCTACTACGACCAACTGTCGCGCCTTCAGAGAAACCTGCTGACTGGAATGTGTTTATCTTCGCTTTATGACGAAGAGAGCCGCCATCACTTCCGTCTGCCATGGCTGGACCTGTTGCAGGGAATGGAGGATCTTCAGCTGCTTGAGCCTGTTCGGGGGCTTGCGTCGGATATTGACGGTGATGAGGACGCAGCGCAGATTGAAAAATGGCTTCGCCGTAAAGAAGAGTCCTTACTTCATGCAATGCAACAAAGCCGTTATATCGGAGTTGGGTTAACACCTTATTGGTATAACTAACCGATATTAATCGCCCCTTTGCCTGCGATATAGAGCCGACACGTGGAGTGTCGGCTTTTTTATTGGCATTTTCCGCTGGAACGAACCGACTTAGAGCCAAATGATTTAGATCTGAGTCATATTTTCATCACTTAGCTATCATTTTTGATCAACTCCCCATATTTCTCGCCGTTATAGCAATAAGATAAGCCACGTTATTGATTATTTAGATGGCTTGCAGACCTCGCTACGCGCATCAAGGAGTTGTGATTTATGGCAAAAATGACGTTACGCCCATGGGAGCAAGCTCTGGGCAATATTAAGCTGGTACCCAAAATGGTGATACTGATGGTGTTTAGTACGCTGTTGATTGTGGGCAAACAACTCTGGGATGCGGAAACATTTCGTCAGTCGCTAAACGACTTCACGCATGCTCAAACGCAGTTAGAGGCTGAGCGCACAGCAGCACTTGCGGCATCATTACAATCCCAGCCATCTGGTACTGAAACGATTGCATCTACCCTGAAGAGACAAAATCAGGTGAGCAACAGCGATATTACTTTCCTAGTCGATACAAAATCTGGCCAACTCCTTGGTCACCCTAGTGCAACACGGGTTGATCAGTTGAATGCCAAGCTGGAGCAGGGAGGCGTGTTAGGCAGTGCGCTCAAAACTGCGACGGGCATGTTTGAATATATTGAGCAAGCATCTGGAAAAAGCGGGGTTGCGGTGCCTGTCAGCGGGTCGCAGTGGGTTGCTGTTGCCTCTAAAACGGCTGATGCGGCAGACGATTACTATACGGGTTTTCTCTACCAGATTGCATGGCAAACGGTGGTCATGATTGGCTGCTTTATGGTTGTTTTGCTCAGTGGTGCCGGTTTCATCATTCGCCAGATACGCCATATTGCCGACGGCATTCGTGCTATGGCGAAACGCGATTTGAGTCAGCCAATCGAAATGGATTGCAAAGACGAGTTCGGTGACCTGACGAAAGAACTTGAAACGGCCCGATGCCATATTGCTTCCTTGTTGGATAACCAGCGCGGTTCATCGTCTGAACTTTCTGTTATGGCCGAGCAAATGACTGTTGCTATGGAGCAGACCCATGAAGCGGCCCGTGAGCAGTTTGCTGAAATCGATCAGCTCGCTTCTGCCATGAGCGAAATGTCATCTACAGTGCAAGATGTGGCTGGTCATGCCCGTGCAGCATCAGATGCGACAGAGAGTTCTCGTGCTCAGGCATACAACGGTAAAGAGTATGTGAGAAAAACCATCGACAGCATTAACAAGCTTTCATCGGATCTCACAGAATCAGCCAATGTGGTGAATCAGGTTGAAGATCGCGTTGAGAAAATCAGCTCTATCGTTGTGACTATTCAAGGAATTTCTGAGCAAACCAACTTGCTTGCGCTGAATGCAGCGATTGAATCAGCACGTGCTGGTGAGGCTGGCCGTGGCTTCTCTGTGGTTGCCGATGAAGTGAGAAACTTGGCCCAGCACACACAGAAAGCGACAGTTGAGATCCAGAAAATGATCGACCAACTTCAGGATATCGCCCTACAGGCGGTGACTTTGATGAGGCAGAGTGTTGCGGAAGCCGACGACAGTGTGGAGAGTGTGAGTAAGGCTGGTGAAGAGCTCGAACTCATCGTTGATCAGATTGCTCAGGTTAATGACATGAACTTCCAGATTGCATCAGCTGCCTCTCAACAGGCATCGGTTGCGGATGAAATGAATGTGAACCTGACTAGCGTGAAAGAGCTGGTGCATGGCTCTGTCAATGTGGTTTCTGAGCTGTCAGAAACGTCTGGTGCAATTAAGAAGAATGCTCACGAGCTAGACGAAAAAATTAAGGGGTTCGTCATTTGATGTGTCTTGTTTGTCTTTGAAAAAGACACGCTATTCATACTTCCCCAAACCCGCCTTAAGGCGGGTTTTTTCATAAGATTCAATTCTCCGCCCACTTTGCTCGTCCATCACCTGTGCTAAGGTATAGGCCATGTTGACAGCCTACGAAAGGAACACCATGTCGCTGCCTTCTTCTCTTCAGCCTTTGGCTACTCAGGCCACTGATAACCTGACCGAGCGTCAGCCCGATAACATTGCTTCATGGAAAGGTGATGCCAGAGAGGCATTGGCATTTTCTCTGGGTATGAGTGACTTCATCAATAGCGCTATTTGCAGCGATGAGTCGCTGCTTCCTTGGTTATCTGATGCACTTAAAGGTGTGACGCGGCGTGAGTCATATCGTTCATTATTGCGTGACACGCTGTCTCAGGTGACTGACGAAAATCAGTTTATGAAGATACTGCGCCAACACCGACGGCGGGAAATGGTGTGGCTTGCATGGAAAGATATTCACAACGATATCTCTTTGGAAGAAAGCCTGATCCACCTGTCTGAGCTTGCCGAAGCCATGATCATGGAGGCTTATCACTGGCTCTATGTTCACTGCTGTAAACAGTGGGGGACACCTTGCAACGATCAGGGAGATCCGCAGCCAATGCTGGTGTTGGGTATGGGTAAGCTTGGCGGTCAGGAGCTCAACTTCTCCTCTGATATCGATCTTATTTTTACTTATCCCGAAAATGGAGAAACTCAGGGCGCTCGTCGCTCGATTGCCAACGCACAATTTTTTACCCGTTTAGGTCAGCATTTGATCAAGGCGTTAGATCAGCACACGGTTGATGGTTTTTGTTATCGCGTGGATATGCGTCTTCGGCCTTTCGGTGACAGTGGGCCTTTAATCATGAGCTACTCTGCGATGGAAGACTACTATCAGGAGCAGGGCCGAGATTGGGAACGCTATGCGATGATCAAAGCCCGGGTGATGGGTGACGAGCAATCGGAAAGTTATACCGCATTGCGTGACATGTTGATGCCTTTCGTGTTTCGCCGTTATATCGACTTCAGTGCGATCCAATCATTGCGTCGCATGAAATCAATGATCCGAAGCGAAGTGCGTAGGCGAGGCCTAAAGGACAATATCAAACTGGGCCCAGGCGGGATCCGAGAGATAGAATTTATCGCCCAGTCTCTTCAACTTGTCCGAGGTGGCCGTGAGCCAGGCCTAAGACACCATGGTCTGATTGAAACGTTGGAAGAGATTGCGAGCCTTGGCTTAATGCCGAGAGACGAGGTTGATACCTTGTGCGTTGCCTACCGATATCTGCGTCGGGTCGAGAATTTGCTGCAAGCGATAGACGACAAGCAGACGCAGACATTACCTGATAATGAGAGGGATCAAACCCGCCTGGTGGCAGCGTTAGGAGAAGAGGACTGGTCATCTTTTTGTCAGAAACTGGAAACGCACATGGCTGATGTTCACGTTATCTTCGACCAAATGATCGGGGATGATGAAGAGGACGATGAGAAGGCAGTAGATGCCGTTTATCATGAGCTTTGGTCTGTCTCACGGCATAAGGATGAAGCGCTGGCGATCCTTACCGATATTGAAGCGGCAGAATCTGAATCCATTGCTGGTGCGCTGGTTCATTTCCGCACGGAATTGAGTAAGCGTACTCTGGGTAGCCGAGGCAGGGAGGTGATGAATCATCTCATGCCGGTGATCTTAAGCGCCATGCTAAGCCGAGAAGATGGCCATATTGTTCTGCCGAGAATTGGCAAACTGCTGCTCAGGATCGCGACAAGAACAACTTACCTTGAACTTCTTGATGAGCACCCAGCGGCCATATCTCACCTCGTTAAGCTTTGTGCTGCTAGCCCTATGGTGGCAGAGCAATTAGCTAATTATCCGGTGCTTCTGGATGAACTTCTGGATCCTCAGCACCTTTATCACCCAACCCCACCAGAGCAATATAAGAATGAGCTGTTTGAGTACCTTGCCCGTGTACCGGAGGAGGATATGGAGCAGCAAATGGAGATGATCCGTCAATTCAAGCAAACCCAGCTTTTAAGGATTGCTGCCGCGGATATCGCGGGGGTACTTCCTTTGATGCGGGTGAGTGATCATCTAACACTTCTCGCGGAGGCGATCATACAGGCCGTCGTCAATCAGGCTTGGCATCAAATGGCTGAGAAGTATGGTCAGCCCACCCATTTAGCGGGTCGTGATGGAAAAGGCTTTTCGGTTATTGGCTATGGTAAATTGGGTGGCCTTGAGCTTGGTTATGGTTCAGACCTTGATGTGGTCTTCCTGCATGACTGCCCTGAGAATATTTACACCGACGGCAAAAAGGAAATAGATGGTCGCCAGTTTTACCTTAGGCTGGCGCAACGAGTGGTCCATCTATTTTCAACCCGTACCGCATCAGGTGTATTGTATGAGATAGACACTCGGCTGAGGCCATCAGGAGCATCTGGCATGTTGGTGTCAACCGTCGAGTCTTTCCATGAGTATCAGCAAAAAGAAGCTTGGACATGGGAACATCAAGCGCTGGTGCGCACTCGCCCTGTGTATGGCGATAAACCTTTGATCGACGCCTTCCTTGCTGTGCGTGATGATGTGCTGTCTCGTGTCAGAGATACAGAGAAGTTACGTAAAGAAGTCGCCGATATGCGAGTAAAAATGCGTGACAACTTGGGTAGCAAAAATGCAGGTAAATTTCATATCAAGCAAGACCCAGGCGGCATAACGGATATTGAGTTTTTAACTCAATATCTTGTGCTGCAATTTGGTCATCAAAGCGCCGAACTCTATCGATGGAGTGACAATATCCGAATTCTAGAAGATATGGAGAAGGCGGGCATTTTGCAAAGTGGTGACGCCGAACAGCTGGTTGCCGCTTATGTCACCCTTCGTGACGAAATTCACCGGCTTAACTTGCTTGATAAAAGCGTAGACGTTGATAACACCTTATTTGAGGACGAGCGCGAGGTGGTCACTCGGGCATGGCAAAAGTGGATGACAGTCTGACTTGTCTTTCGCTGCACTGATTGGATTTACCTCAATAAAAAAGGCGCATATTGCGCCTTTTTTATTCGTATGCGGGTGGCTCACCGTCCGGGCGGCTTTTGAAGCGCTTATGCAGCCACATATACTGTTCCGGCGCTTTGAGTATTGAGCGCTCGCAGGCCTGATTAACCTCAACGGCGGCTTCCTGTTCGTCGTGATAGGGAAAGTTTTCTAGCTCCGGCTCCAACGTCAGTGTGTATCCAGTGCCTTCTTTGTCCCTGACCAGAGACAAGGGAACCACCTTACACTTGCTGGCTCTGGCGTACATAGAGGTCCCTGTTGTCGTACAAGCTTTGTCGACAGCAAAGAATGGAGCCATGTGAATCTGTGCCTGCCGTAATCATGATCCGGTGCCAGCCAGACGACATCGCCCTTTTTCAATCGTCGTATGGTTTGTTTCACATCGAGGCGATCAATCAGTCCATTTTGGCGTGTGCGGCCGTAGTGCTGAAACCACTCAAAAACCGGATTGGTGTTCGGGCGATAGATGCCATAGCCTCTGGCTTTCAGTCCAAAGGCGCGAGCAGTGATTTCAATGTTGTAAGAGTGAACAGCGATCAGCAGCAGCCCTTTTCCCTCAGTGCGGAGTTCATCAAGCTTTTCAAATCCTTTATAAGTAATGTGCTTTTTGACGCGCCAGTCAGGCCAAAACCAGGCCATACAAGTCTCAAATAATGCCAGGCCTGCGTTTTCAAAATTCTCTTTGAGTAGGTCTTCCCGTTTTACTTGTGTCATCTCTGGAAAGCAAAGCTCAAGATTCCTTTCCGCCACTTTTTTGCGGCTTTTCAGAATCTTCATTACCAATAAACCCAGCTTTTTCCCTGCGGCGCGTTGTACGCGGTAAGGTAACCAACTGATCAGATACATTAGGAGCACCCCAACCCAAGTATGAAGATACTTCGGGTGGAGAAGAGACAATGTAAATTTGGGCGCTTCAAAGTTACTCATAAACGAACGACGGGCTACCAGAAAAACAAAACAGGGGCGTTATTGTAGAGGAAATTTTTACGGCTGTCCCATCTGTGCGCTTGTGTTAATATCGCCCCCATTAACGCTTCCGTGGAGATGAAAATGAAACTGACTTTGCCAGATTACCAACAAGCCGATGTTCTGGTTGTGGGTGATGTCATGCTGGATCGTTATTGGTATGGGCCAACCGGGCGTATTTCTCCGGAAGCACCTGTACCTGTCGTGAAAATCGATCATACCGAAGAGCGCCCGGGTGGGGCGGCAAACGTTGCGTTGAATATCGCCGCTCTTGGAGGTCAGGCAACATTGGTTGGGCTGACAGGACAGGACGAACAAGCAAGAGTACTGGCAGATAAGTTAACCTCCTTGAAAGTGGATTGTGATTTTGTTGAGTTGGAAGATTTCCCCACTATCACCAAACTTCGGATCCTCAGCCGCAATCAGCAGTTGATTCGTCTGGATTTTGAGGAAGGTTTCCACGATGTGGATGTCACGCCAATTTTGTCGCGGATAGAAAAAGCCCTGCCGACCGCAAAAGCTATGATCTTGTCTGATTATGCGAAAGGAGTATTAGAGAATATTCGTCCTATGATCGATATGGCGCGCAAAGCTGGCGTTGCAACATTGGTGGATCCGAAAGGCGCTGATTTCGAACGCTATCGCGGTGCCACTCTGCTGACTCCTAACTTGAGTGAGTTCGAGGCCGTCGTCGGTAAAGTGAAAGATGATGCCGATCTGGTTGAGAAAGGCTTATCGGTTATTCGTGAATTTGAGTTGGATGCCTTGCTGGTTACGCGTAGTGAGAATGGCATGACATTGCTGCGTGATGGCAAGGAGCCTCTCAATCTGCCGACATTGGCGAAAGAGGTCTACGACGTCACAGGTGCGGGTGATACGGTCATTTCGGTGCTTGCTGCCTCGCTGGCTGCGGGTAAACCGATTGAGGACGCTTGTGCCTTGGCGAATGCCGCTGCTGGTGTGGTTGTCGGCAAACTTGGAACGTCAACCTTGTCTACCATTGAGCTGACGGAAGCGGTGCATGGTAGCCATCAATCTGGCTTTGGTGTGGTGACAGAGCAGGCGTTGGTTTCTGCTGTCCGCATGGCACGCGCCCGTGGTGAAAAGGTAGTGATGACCAACGGTTGCTTCGATATTTTGCATGCAGGTCATGTTGCTTACCTCAACGAAGCGGCGAAATTGGGTGATCGCTTGATTGTCGCAGTGAATACAGATGAATCGGTAAAAATGCTCAAAGGACCAGGTCGCCCTGTGAACCCAACCGATCGCCGTATGGCGGTGCTTGCTGGCTTAGGCGCTGTATCTTGGGTAGTACCATTCAGTGAAGAAACGCCACAGCGTCTCATCAGTGAAGTATTGCCAAGCCTTCTGGTGAAAGGGGGCGATTACAAACCTGAACAGATTGCAGGTGGTAAAGAAGTGATTGCCGCTGGCGGTGAAGTGAAAGTACTTAACTTTGAAGAAGGATGCTCAACAACAGAGATCATCAATTCCATTTTGAGTGGTCACGAGTAATCGCTTTTTGACAACGACTTTTACGAAACAATAAAAAGGCGCTTCTCAGCGCCTTTTTTGTTGTCAGTATTAAACCACCTCCTATGGAGGTGGTGATAGTTAAATCGGGGCTAAGCCCGTAA
>NZ_PEIB01000049.1 GCF_004116385.1 Veronia nyctiphanis
GCATCGGCCTCTCTGAGGATCGCAACGATCTGAGTTTCGGTGAACCGTGACTTTTCATGGTGTTCTCCTGCTGTTAAAAGGCAGAAAACTCCAGTTTAGACTGTCTCAGGATAGGGGAAGTGGACAGTGTTACGCCTACTCCGCAACTCAGCTTTTCACAGTTATACCTATCTTATGACTTAATTAATCGCTTTGACGTTCGCCAATGTCTCACCAAACTTTGAATCGTAATCACGTAATGCCTAATTTGATTTGAGCAACTACTTATTTCGATACACCCCAGTTTACTGAAGGGGCCGTTGGTCATACCCCGGTGCTTGCTTCGATTCTTCCAAGGCACTCACGGCTTCATTTCTAGGATGGCTGTCCTCCAAAAAAACCCTCATTACGGCGTGGAGGAAGGATCAGCTTTAAACCTTTTTTCCTCAGCTCTTAATGACAAGCCTTTGTATCCTAGGTATAGGCTTGTGTGATTTTGTGGCGTAGCGGATTGAGCAACGTCAGCAGTGCTTCATTGTCGCATAATGATCTTACGCTGACGACAGCAAAAACGACCTTGGTAACGTGCGTACTGGCATCGGTGAGACCAGAATACTCTATCCCCATTCGAGTCAAAATAAACAAATTTCTCTGTATTTAGCACTAACCTAGCAAATAAACCCGACTATTGACGACAAGTTTAATATACCGCAGTAATGTAGCATGATTACTTCTACGTATGGCTTGAGTCTCCTTACTTTTCGATGCCTCTCATTAGGTAATCAAAATCTATCAATCGAAATAAATTACTTATATTTTTATTTTCTAATAAAAATTTTGATCATCATTCAAAAAATAACACATACAAAACTTAATAAGAACAAACGAATAGAGTAGTTCTATGTATAAGTAAATTTAAATAAACATGTTTTTTCTCATAAATGAAATCAACTTTGATAGGCTTAAAATATTGAATTGATTAATTAAATTTTATTTATAACATCTAAAAACCCTTTAATAATATAACTACATATTCATATCGACCTGTGTCTTCAGTTTGAGTAGATTATCACTTTTAGGCCAAAATGATTTTTGATTGCATATTAAAGACTAATACTTTTTTATCTTATACTCTGCTTTAGCAAGAGTTAACCATGAGGAGTTTTAAATAATAAAATAAAGAATGTATTTTTTAAAAACATAATATCCACACTTTAATCATTCAACTACTTCCGGTCGTTGGTAAGGAACTCGTTTCTCTAAAATTTATTATACAGAGTAATACTATTTCTTTTAATGCGCACATTCAAAGTCAGTTGGAATGATTTGTTCGGCTTAAAGCCGGGCAAATATAAGGAGTTAATTATGCAATTCGTAAGAAAAGTTGTTTCCATCGGGGCTGTATTATTGCCTCTGCTGGCATTGAGCCCTTCTATGGTTTCAGCAGGCAATTATGCCGATGTTGCCAAAATGGACCACAATCAGCCCGGTCAAATGAAACACACCAGAAATGGCCAACATGCCGAAATGAAAACAAAAGACTGGAATTACCGACGGTCAATTGGCTGGACATGGAAAGGTTTAACTGGTGGTAGCGTAAATTTCCACCGCAAGATAAGTGTTGCTCCAAACTTTACCCTTGGATGGGGAGATTCAACTTTCTCGTTTACACCAAGTTACGGAAGCTCTTGCGGCGGTTTTAGTTACAACCAACAGATCACAGATCAATTCTCTGTAAATGCCGCCGTTAGTTGCACGACCGACGGTACAATAACCGTTAGTGGTGGCGCGAATGTATATATTAATATACCCGGCCCATCTATACCTTTTGGTCCTTTCTTCGTTCAAATTGATGGCGGGCTATCAGCTGGCGTTACCCTTAGTGGTTATACAAAAATTAAGGGAGAGTGGGGCGTTGTAAAATATCCAATTTATCGCCATGGTATTCGACGACCTGACGCATTTGGATTTAGCGTATCGCCGAGTATTGCTGGCCTTATAACAGCCAAAGTGGGTATTGGTGTTCCAACCGCAGCTAATTTGCACGCTTACGCGAGAGTGACTGTGTTAAATATTAACCCTACAGCAGGTATTGAAATTGGCTATAAATGGGTCAATAGGGCACGTACGAAATACCGTCACTATCGTAAGCTCACAGGTAACGTCAAATTCAGTGGCGGTGGCGGCGCAGCTGGCGTTGGTGGACAGCTTGCGGGTCTGACATATGAAGTTCAATTATTTACATGGGAAGATATTTTCTCTCACACGGTGACATATCTCGATGACATGTATAAAAGTCCAGTTCTGATGTAGCGGCTATTCGTCATCCTTTGGCTCATACCGCTGTACCATTCAAATGATATGTGCGCAGCGGTATTTCCATTTTTCATGTGTCTGGAGTGTTATTATGTCTTTTAAATCGATCAGTTTGTTGTGTGCATCCCTTTTCATTATTTCTTCACTCGTTTTTTTTAATATACCAAATAATTCGATGGCACCTTCTGACACCAGTAGCCATAACGTTAATATCAAAAAAAACGGAAAAGAAACTAACTCTTCTTCGACCAAAAAAGAAAAATTAATCATTAAAAATGATGAGAAATTTTCAGCATATAAGGTCACCATTAGCGGAATTAACCCACCTCAAGAGGAAATGACCGGAAATGGTGATATCGAATATATGTTTTATGTTGCTAAATCTGTTTTCCTTCGACCAAAAGTTAATATTTTCAATATGTATATTGAGCCTATTGATTTTTTGAAAAAAGATAGCAATACAAAACTGAAAGAACTTGCTCAGATAAAAACGACATGGAATGCCAATGGATACTACGAGAGTGTTGATTGGATGAATCTCGACGAGGACCATCCAGCTCGTAACTTTGAGCGAGTGCTTCAACTTATAAGTAGTAATATTAACGATTCAACTGTTCGGTTTTCTGTTCCTGATAGCCCCTACTTCGCAACATATGAATACTTTCAATTTGATGATGGAATCATCGGTCGAAAACTCATTCAAATGAACCCTGAGCCTGATTACATCTCAGAGAGCTGGGCACTGGATATCGAAAAACCTATCGACCTCTCCAGCCTATCGTCTATGCATTATGGTGTCGACAGAGCAGGCATCTCTCAGAATAATAAAAATGTGTCAGAAGCCATTAAAGCAGAGGTCAAAGTCGAAAAAGTGGCACCTATCATCTCAATGGCAATGCTCTCCAAGGTCAGTAATCAACGTGCGAATGCAGAACTCAGAAAACTCAACGCCGCATTAGTTGCGCAGCTCACTAAAAGTATCCATTCGAAAGAAGACATCATTACGGCCATCGCTGAGTTCAAAATGACGCTTGACCATAACCTTATGGAAGCCATGGCTAAGTTCGCAGTGAACAACATGACCTATGCGGAGATAAAGCAATTCATTTCTCAAGATTTAACAGAGGATGAGCAGGTTTATTTCTTTGGTGCGCTGGGAAAATTCCAGCAACCAGAAACCGAATCTATTTTAGTCGAGCTGTTCAATGACACAGAGGTAAGTAGTGACAACGCCTATCGCTCGATGTTTGCGCTGGGAGAGTTGAATGTTCCCACCCAATTAGCAGTCTCTGCGCTGAAAGACATGAGCCTTAACTTTAAACACCAAGAGCCCGCAGTTAATTTCAATTCTCTCATCGTACTGGGAAGGATTTACGAAAAGGTAACCGAGGGCCAAAGAACAGAAATCAAAGCGGCACTTGAAGACTACAACAACAAAGATATAAAAGGTTTTTTCAATAAAGACGAAATTTACTATTTGGCAATGAAGGCAACGGGCCAGCCCGAATACCTCGAACCTACTTTGCAGGATTTGAACAAAACGGGTGATGATGCACTTAAGCCAAACGTTCGTCTTGCCGCAGCATCATTGGTTGGCGCACAGGCATTAGCTGGAAACACTCTTGCTGCCGAAGCGGTTAAAAAACTCATTGTGACAGAGCAAAACCCAGAAGTGATGAGTAAACTCGCAATCGCATATAAATTCCAATCGTTGCCCGAGGATTTAAGAAATGAACTGATTGAAAGAGCAGATTCCACAGATGATGAATCAATCAAAAATTCGATTTTGATTGAGCTCGCTCAAACACCAGAACGCTGCGAAAACAATCAAGCATATCTGTCATCTCAATTGGGCAAGGTTAACAATGAGTTACAAAGTATATTGCAAACCTTTTGTTCCAATATTTAATCCCAAAGTAAACCAGTGTGATGGTGCCATCAGGCACCATCATTGGCGGAAAATACCATTCTCATCGGTTGCATGAAATCTGGTAGAGGTGGCTCCAAAAGACATTCTGAAAAACCAAGCTTTTTGTAAAACCCAACAGCATCGATCGCGGCATACACATCGAGATAGTCATGTTTGTCTAATCTCTCAAGCGCGGTATCAAAAAGTGCCCTTCCAATACCACAGGCTTGAAATGTTGGATCGACAAATAAATCTGAAAGTCTCTGGTGATCTTTGAAAATGATGAAACCAGCAATTTGCTTATCTTTCGTTGCTTTCAGAAATATCGCGTCATCCAGCGAAAGCGCCTCATCAATATGTCGGTTGACCGCATCGATGATGAAGATTTTGTCTTTGTGGGTCGCTGTTACTTTCTCTGTCACTGCATCTTTCGTAATTTCCCGCAAACGCGCAATATCACTTTTGGATGCAGATGAAACCGAGCCAGTAAACATCAAGCAACACCGTGGCCTTTAGCCGCGACCCAAATCCGATACCATTGTTGCTGCGTCAATTGAAGTTTAAGAGCATCGACAGCATGTTTCAGTCGTTCAATTTTACCGCTACCTGAAATCAAAACAGGACGAGAAGGCAACTTCGCAGCCCATGCATAGACAACCTGGTCAATAGATGTGGCACCGATTTCCTCAGCAATGTCTTGCAAGAGACGTCTCAGTCGAATCGCCATTTCAGAGTCTTCATTAAACAAGCGACCACCAGCGAGACAAGACCAAGCCATCGGCACTATCTGCTTTTCTTGCAATTGGTCGAGCGTTCCATCTTCCAACGCCGTCATGTTAAACGGGTTGATTTCAACCTGATTCGTTACCAACGACGACCCCAGACGTGATTGCAGCAGTGAGAGCTGCGACGGCGTAAAGTTCGAGACACCAAAGTGTTGAACCTTGCCAGACACTTTAAGCTGCTCAAATGCGTGTGCAATGTCATCGGCATTCATCAGCCAATCAGGTCGGTGAATCAACAACACATCAACATTTTCTATCCCAAATCTCGAAAGGGAAAGATCGACAGAATCTAAAATACTGCGTTTACTAGAGTTATAGTGCGCTATGGAGCTATCTGTATCGGGTGGAACAATGCCACATTTGGTAATGATCTCGATATCATTTCGAATGGAAGGATCAATGGCCAGCGCCTCACCAAATAGGGTTTCGCAGGGTGGATTGCCATAAACATGCGCATGATCGACTGTTGTGACACCCAGTTCGATGTGCTCTTTGAGAAAAGTCAGGCGTTGCTGGGGTGTCATCGACCACTCGGCCATACGCCAATACCCCTGAGTTACCCTCGAAAACTCTGGGCCTTCCGGACACATTTTAATGCGGTTATTGTGGGTCATGTTTTGTCCTCTCAGCGAAGTGTAAAAACGTTGTTCTTTCGAAAAGTTAGCGTGTTATAACAACACGACTTTGCCTTTACTTGGGCTAGGCAAGATATGATCCGCGAAGATATTTAGACAGCGAAATACGGTATTTTTGGAGACTGCTCGCCTTTATTCTTTTTCTTAGGGTCAAAAGACGAGCAGAAGCCGATTCAACGACTACACAGGAGAGCGTAAGGTCTCTGGTTTATTTTTCACTAACGCAGCGACCGCAAGTATCAGTAATGTCCAAAATCCACTGGCAGGCAAGATGACACATCCAACCGCTGACAGCAGTAATGCCGCAATAGTTACACTCGGTTCAACAGTCTCCTGTTTCTGCCAGAATGCTGCAACGAACATCCATAACGGGAAGGCAAACATCAAAAACCAAAAGGCAACTGAATGTTCAATGCTATCTGGCCCCACCGTTGCAACTATTCCTTGCTCAAACATTGATACCAGCGTCGGCCAGAACAAGACAATACCCAACAAGAAATGAATCGTTGCAATAGCAAGCAACCAATAAGCAAATGTCGACTTTTTCATCCTTAATCCTCTTTGTAATGTAATAACTCGTTGTGATTTCCGAAGCGAAAGCTATTGCGAGAGCCTTTGTCGTTCGTCAGGAATGAGCGGTGCCATACGTGCGATAAAGCGGTCGAAGAAGGTTATCTGCTGCCTCAGCACAGCATCAGTGGGCGAAAGACGCATTGCTATGTCACGCAATAAGACGGTAATGGGGTTAGACCAATGCGCCAGCATTCCAAACAACCAGCTTTGTTGTTGAATGCCTTTCACGCGCTGGTGCCGCAGTGCCGATAGTTGTTCCGCTAATGTATTCCAGTCAGTCGAGTAATCTGTATTCAACAGCGTCGCAAGCGTATACGCGTCTTCCATGGCCAACACCGCCCCTTGCCCCATATTCGGGGTCAGTGCGTGAGCGGCATCGCCGATGGCAACCACATTCCCTTGACCCCAATCAATCCGCCTTTCTGTCAACGGATGTGAAAGCCAGACAGCCTTTTTCACGTCAAGGAATGGAAAGCGAGCTCTGACGTCATCGCGTTGCCAAAATACCAACCTTTGTTCTTCTGTTATCTGTTGCGCTGTTTTGGCAACTTGATAAATGTAATAGTCGCCATCGCCAATATGGCTGACGCCAATTCGAAAGTCGTCAAACCAATATTCCCCTCCCTCATTGCGCTCAGCGTTACCGGAGATCACTGTCCTCCAACACCATTGGCCGCTATCGCGAATGTAGGGCTTATTATGTGTTTCCGTGTGAATGCCGGACGCAACCACCAGACAGTTTCCTTGCAAGTCACTGCCGTCGGCCAAATGACAAGTTACACTGTCTTCCGTTGACGAATGGGAGGAAATCTCAGCCCCTAAAAGCAGTTTTGATGAAGGTATGTTTTTTAGCAGCGCGTGATGAAGCGTTGCCCGATGGACCATTTTTACTTTCCATCCCTTATCCGGCATCAGTTCTTGCCTGAAGTACTTGCCTGCCAGCGTCATTTTCTCGATATTGCAGCCAGTGACGTCTTGCTCTAACCCAAGCGCTTGCAGGATCGCAAGCCCATTACTCTGCACGGCGATACCCGCACCAATTGGTTTAATTTCGCTGGCCTGCTCAATCACTCGATAGTCAATCCCCTGAATTTCAAGGCAATTGGCAAGTGTTAAACCAGCGATCCCCGCTCCTTCGATTACGATCATCCTGTCACCCTCAATATTGAACTGGGTGATAGAATTACAGTGAGCGTGCTCAATGAGCAAGCTCAATTAACTTATTGCTCGTAATATCTTATTGTCTTCATTGAATTTTGTGAGTGATTGTGCATAAATCGCTGCCATGAATAGAGAAAAACAAAAGCTGGCAACTCGGCAAAAAATCATTGATACCGCCATTGTGCTATTCAGAGCACATGGTTATGACGCCGTAACTACCCGACAAATCGCAAAGGAAGCAGGCGTGGCTGCGGGCACGGTCTTTTCCCATTTCGCTGACAAACATCAGTTAACCAAAGCCATTTTCCATCAGCAGATAACATCGCTCATTTCAGGGGAGCCTAAAGGTAACAATTCGCCCGAAAGTGGTTTAACGTATTTTTCCTCGCAAACGGCAAACCTGTATCAGTACTATGGGCGTGACCGGGCGCTCTCAGAGGCATTCCTTAAAAACGCGTTCTTCGAGCAAGCCTTCTTTTCCGAACAACTGGAAGGGTTTGTTGATGATGTCGCTGACAGATTGGCAACGGAATGCCCATCGCTTGAGAAACCACAAAGACGGACAATTGCAACGGCATGGATGGGGTATTACTTCTTTCACTTGCTTCAGGGATTAGGCGGAAACCAACCATCGACAGAATGGCATGGTAAGTTGATGAAACAATGCAATGATCTTTTGGAACTGGTCTCTGATAAATCAGCATTACCCTAGTAAATGTTCATCAAAATGCGCATCAATATCAGTGATGCCATGAAATATTTATTTCAACTTATAGACAATGTGCCCAACCTTTAGAATATCCCAGTTATCACGCGATAAATACCCAAGAAAAACCCAATTTAACGACTAAAATATCGCCATAATTTTGGCGATATTTACGCTCAAAAAGTAAATAAGCCTCGAAAAATGTAAATAAAGACAATGTGATCGATTACAGGGTTCTTTCTCTCTTGTTCTTTTTAGAGTCTTTACTCTATAATCCATATGCTAATAATCACAGGATTTATCATGTTTGCAAAGACACCACTCGCAAAGAAATCTGCTCTGGCGTTTGCGCTCCTCTCGCTGTCCGTTTCAGCAGCCAATGCGCAAACAATGAGCTTCACCGAGGCATGGCAGCAGGTGCTGCAGCAAAGTGATGCGCTTGCCGCTAAGCAAGCTAACGTCGACTATGCAGCACAAATGGAGCAAGCCGCCTACGGTTACAACTTGCCGAAAGTTACGCTGGGCGCAACCTATATGCGACTGGACGATGACTCAGACTTCAAACCATCGCACGCCATCAACTCGCAACTTAGCCCAGATGTTGCAACGGCAATTAACCAGTTATTGCCTAATTTCGGTGCATCGTTAGACAAAGCATTTGCCGATAACGTGCTGCGCGATGAGATTTTCAACAGCTCTATACGCGCTGTCTGGCCAATATTCACCGGTGGAAAGATCACTGCTGGTCAAGATATTGCGAAAGCGAAAACTGAAGAAGCCAAGCAAATGTTGGCGATGGAGCAGCAAGCAAAATTTGAGGATTTGACGAAAGTTTACTTCTCAACTGTTTTCGCGAAAGAAGTGCTCAACACACGCATTGAATCTGAGCGAAGCCTCAAGAAACACCTTGAGCATGCCACTAAAATGGAAGAGCAAGGGCAAATCGCACGCGTTGAACGCCTTCAAGCTGAGGTGTCTTACGACAAGGCGAGAACCGAGCGAAAAAAAGCGGAACGCGATCTTGAAATCGCCAATGCCGCTTTACGGAACATGGTGCAATCAAACGATGACGTGACTGCGTCTACCGCGCTGTTTGTGCAGGACACTCTGCCATCTTTTGCCCCCTTCCTTTCAGAAACACTGGCGACATATCCCGGTCTGAAAGTACTGGATGCCAAATATGATCAGGCAAGCGGTCTGGTAAAAGTTGAGCGCAGCAAGTACGCGCCCAATGTGTATATGTTTGGTAACTATGATTTACATGAAGGCGACTCTATCGTCGATCAAATCAAACCAGACTGGGTTGTCGCGTCGGCGTGAGTATTCCTCTGATCGATAACACAGGCCGCTCAGACAGGCTGAAAGCTGCACACAGCAAGATCACTCAGGTCAATCACCTTAAATCTCAGGCGGAACGCGATCTGTCGCTACTGGTCGAGAAAAACTGGCGCGAAGCGGGACAGGCACTCGAAGAATACAAAGGCCTGATTTCCAGTGTTGAGTTGGCAAAAGAAAACCTGCGCCTGCGTGAAAAAGCCTTTGCACAAGGCCTCTCTACGTCGCTGGATGTCATCGATGCTGAGCTTTACGTTGTCGGCGCGAAAACCCAGCAACTCTCCGCCGCTTATCAATATGTTCTGTCTCTCTCCCGCCTGTTGGCCGTGAGTGGACAAATGGACGACTTTTCTACCTATCAACGCCAAGCAGCAAACAGCGAGGTAACATCATGAGTAAAATTAAATTTGCCGCTTTGGCACTGGCAGGAACCGCTTTTGTAGGTTGGACCGGATACAGCTTTTATCAGGCATATCAGCCACAGCCAGAGGTCTTCCAAGGTCAGATTGAAGCGCAGCAATACAGTATCTCGTCTAAAGTGCCAGGTCGTATTGAAGAAGTGCTGGTTCACAAGGGTCAGCAAATCGATAAAGGCCAGCTGGTCTTCACCCTTTATAGCCCGGAACTGGATGCCAAGCTCGAACAAGCGAAAGCAGGCCAGGAAGCGGCTGATGCGATGGCAGAGCAAGCCAACACAGGTGCCCGTCAGCAAGAAATCGATGCAGCGAGTGACCAGTGGAAAAAAGCGAAAGCAGCTGCCGAGCTGATGGAGAAAACCTACAATCGCGTGGAAAGCCTCTATAAAGATGGCGTTGCCGCAGAGCAAAAGCGTGACGAAGCTTACACACAATGGAAAGCAGCCAAATACACCGAAAATGCCGCGCTGCAAATGTATAACATGGCAAAAGAAGGTGCTCGCGTAGAAACCAAACGTGCCGCACAGGAGAAACTCCGCATGGCCGCAGGTGCTGTCGCAGAGGTTGAGGCTTACACCGCCGACACCCGTATCGAGAGCTTTTACAGCGGCGAAGTCAGCCAGATTCTTCTGCATCAGGGCGAGCTGGCACCTCAGGGTTTCCCGGTTGTGACCGTCATCGACCTCAAGGATGCATGGGCCGTGTTTAACATCCGTGAAGATAAGCTCAGTCAGTTCACGAAAGGCTCTGTCTTCGAAGCAAAAATCCCTGCCCTAGGTGATGAATCTTTCGAGTTCAAGGTTAACTATGTGGCACCAATGGGTGACTTTGCTACTTGGCGCGCCACCAGCAGTCAGCAAGGTTTCGACATGCGCACCTTTGAAGTGGAAGCCCGTCCAGTATCACCAATTGATGGCCTCCGTGCAGGCATGAGTATTCTGGTGACCAAAGCCCCTGAGCAAGCCTGAGGCATTTGCCCATGAATGAATCAGGATTTATTCAGACACTTGCTCAGGAATGGCGATTGATACGATCTGATCGCTGGTTGAAAGCCTTGCTGAGCTGGTTGCCCCTTGTCTTGTTTGCCATTATCTGGCTGATTTTTTCAGCAGGTACAGCGCGCGAGATGCCCGTTGCGGTTATTGACAAGGACAACAGCCAGATCTCACGTACCTTGGTCAGATATTATGACGCCAGCCCTACCCTGTCAGTCAGTCACTATGCCTCAACCAAAGAAGCGACGGACGCGATGAACCGTGGTGAAGTGTTCGCGACTGTCGAAATACCCGAGCAATTTGAAAAGCGCACTTTGCGGGGAGAAAAACCTGACGTTAACGCCATGTTTAACAGCCAGTATATTCTGATTGGAAAGCTGGTCAGTTCAGCGTTGTCGCAGGCGCACGCGACGCTGGCTGCGAAGGTCGAAACCAAAGGTCACATGATGAAAGGGACAACAGTGGGAAGACAGGCGTTGGGCGAATCTGTGCCCATCCGATTCCAGATGGTCCCCCTATTCAACAACGGCACTAACTATGCGCAGTTTCTGGTTTCGGCGGTGATTCCCGCCATCTGGCAGATTGTGATTGTAGCCGCGGCAGTTTTCTCGTTGACCGCTACTGACCGCTCTATCGGTATCGAACGCTGGTTACAGGAAAGGCCTCTACAAAAAGTGGTCGCAAAAACACTCTCAATAAGTGTTCCTATGGTGGTTATCGGAGTGATATTTGCGTCTGTGATGCACTTTGGCCTTGGCTGGCCAATGAATGGCAGTTGGGAAATTTTAATCAGTGCGCAGGTATTATTGGTACTGGCGGCGGTAGCGATTGGCAGCCTGATTTATCTCGCCGCTCGTGATCCTGCTCGTGCTATGGGCATGACAGCCGGATTTACCGCACCCGCGTTCGCTTTTATGGGTGTCAGCTTCCCGACCAGCGAAATGCCCGCGTTCGCCCAATTCTGGCGTTCCATGCTGCCTGTCAGCCATTACGTGAGTGTGCAGATTGGCCAGTTTAATTACGGTGCAACCCTTGGCCAGAGCATCCCGCATTTTCAGGCTCTCGCGCTGTTCGGCATCGCATGGGTGTTGGTGCTGTTGAAATGCCGTGCCATTCGCAACGCGTCACTGCCTTCAACAAAAGGAGTCGCATAATGGCTTGGTTGTCTCTTCTAAAACGTGAGTTGAAGGCGTTCCTGACCAATCCGGCAGCGGTGTTTACCGTGTTCGGCGGGGTGATCATCTACTCTCTGCTTTACCCGGTTCCTTATTCGCAGCAAACGCCGAGGGAGCTTGCGGTCGCAGTCGTCGATCTTGATGACAGTCAAATCAGCCGTGAATTTACCCGAATGATGGATGCCACGCCGGAAATCGCGATCAACCGTTCAATATCTGATGTTGAGCAAGCCGCCCCGCTGATTGCTACCGGGAAAATCGACGGTGTGGTGTTGATCCCTGAGCATTTCTACAAAGACCTGTTGATGGGTAAAAGTCCAGTTGTTTCCGTTGCGGGTGATGCGTCGTTTTTCCTCGTTTACGGAACAGTAGCCAAAGGCGTTGTAAATGCAGGAAAGGATCTTGGCGGAAAGGTGAAAGTGGCGAAATCTGTACTGAGAAATACGCCGCTCGCACTGGCATCAAAGCAATACACGCCGTTCGATCTCAACATGACGCCGGTGTATAACCCAACGATGGGTTACGGCAACTACGCCATTCCCGGCGTCTTCATGCTTATCTTGCAGCAGACGCTGATGCTGGCAGCAGGACTGATTGGTTGTCAGCAAGCGGCGCAGAAATCACCCTCATATTGGCAACAAGCCAATCCACTGATTGTGATTCTGACGCGCGGCACCTTGCTAGTGCTGGTCTATTTGATGATGTCGATGTACTACCTTGGTGCCTGCCTTGAAGCCAATGGTATTAACCGACTGTCAAACCCGGCAGACCTTGCAACGGTTGTGCTGCCATTCCTGTTTGCAACAGCGGGCTTGGGCATGATGCTGGGTTACCTGTTTAAGCGCGCAGAAGTGCTGTCACTGATTGTGTTGGTGAGTTCTATGCCACTGTTGTTCGTGTCGGGTTTTATCTGGCCTTCCGCCGCATTACCTGAATGGCTAAATGGTCTCGCGCAACTGGCACCGTCAACTGCGATCATTCCTGCTGTGTTGCAACTTAACCAAATGGGTGCACCTCAGTCGGAAGTCATGCACTTCACGGTACAGTTGATGATTCAAGCCATCGCCTACACCTCAATAGCCAGCTTGCTGCTTTTTGGGGTGCAGAGAGACAGGCGCAAAGAGACCACTCAATCCATTCGAGTCGAATAAACGCAAACCTGAAGAAAGCCCCAAATATGGGGCTTTTTTATTGAGCACTTTCTGCCGAGTTCCGCCACTCCGTCATGGGAAAGCTAGGCGGGCACTTCACTCGATATCGCTTTCGCGGTATTCATCAGACTGGTCTTTGCCGCCTCAAACTTATGTTGCTTATCCATCACCTGCTCAGCACCGGAGATATTGATCGCGGCAATGATGTTGCCAAGATAGTCCGTAATCGGCACTGCAATCGCACTGGCGTTATCAGAGCGGCTATGCGAAAAGCCTTGTTTCCTCTCCACTGAAATAAGATGTCTTAGCTCAGGCAGCGTTTGAGGATGAGGGTTTGAGTACATATCCAGCTGTATCGAGTTGTACACCGCGCTCAGTTCCACGTCGCTAAGTTGTTGCAGCAAAATGCGTCCCATTGCGTTAGTGTGGCAGGGCAATCGGGTACCGAGAGGGATGTTAACCGATAGCCTTTGCGATGCCTGAGCACGATAGATATAGAGTGTTTCCAGCCCGTCTCTTACCGCCAAATGACACGAAATACTCGTCTCGTCTCTTAACCTTTTGAGGTGCGGCGCAGCCACATCGACCAGACTCTGTCCGGCAAGAAACGCGAAACCGCGCGACACCACCTGCGGCCCAAGTGTATAGGCATTTCTGGCCACCTTTCTAAGGTAGTTTTTATCCAGCAGAGTTTGAATGATCCGATAGATCGAAGACTGACTGACGCCGAGCCGGTCAGCAAAATCATGAGTGCTCAGAATCCGATGCTCGGCATCAAACAACTCGATAATTTCTAACCCTCTTGCCAAAGACTGAACCTGATAGTCTGCCTTGCTCATTTTTCTCACCAGTAAATAAAAAATTCATATGTAAATAAACTATGTGATTATTTGACGTTTTTGGTCAATATCTATGTCAATTTTTTGTCGAATTAAATATAAAACTGAAAAGTCGATGGGTTAACTAACGGGACCACTTATGCCAGATTCAAAGGAATTTATTCTCAAAGCCACCTGTGACGCCTCAAGCGGGATACTTGCTGCCGTTACCTCATATCTGGCAGAACTTAGCTGCTATATCTCAGAACTTCATCAATTTGACGATGAAGAAAACGGCAACTTCTTTATGCGCGCTGTTTGCCGTATCGAATCCACAGAGGTGGACTTAGAAATGATAAAGGCCGGATTTGAAGCGCAGGTCAGCCGCTTCAATATGGACTGGCAATTCTTTGATGCGGATACACCCATGCGGGTGTTGCTGATGGTGAGTAAGTTCGACCATTGTTTGAAAGACTTACTCTACCGCCACGAAACAGGCGAGTTGCCAATGGAGATCACTGCAGTGGTCTCAAACCACAAAGATCTTCGCCCTATCGTGGAGCGCGCTGGCATCCGTTTTATCTGGCTGCCGATCAATTCAGAAAACAAGTCGCGTCAGGAAGCTGCGTTGCAGGACGTGATAACCGAAACCCAGACTGAGCTTGTGGTACTCGCTCGCTATATGCAGATCCTCTCAGACGATATGTGTAAAAAACTGCATGGCAAAGCCATCAATATTCACCACTCATTTCTGCCAAGCTTTAAAGGTGCCAAACCCTACCATCAGGCACATGCAAGAGGGGTAAAACTCATCGGCGCAACGGCGCACTATGTCACCTCGGATCTCGATGAAGGGCCAATTATTCAGCAAAGTGTGCAGCCTGTCGGCCACACCTATTCACCTGAGAGATTGGTCGCTGTCGGACGAGATACCGAGACCATTGCATTGGCATCAGCAGTCAGGCTTCATCTTGAACACAGGGTGTTCATGTATGGCAACAAGACCGTCGTTTTTCAATAACTCAATACAGGGAAGTGTATCCGTGAAGGTTATCAATGGTCGGGAAATTTCTGACAATTTGATTGAAGAAATCGGCCGGGAAATCGCGATAAGAGTGGAGCAAGGTCATCCACGTCCTGGCCTCGCTGTTGTCTTGGTAGGCGACGATCCTGCCAGTGCCATTTATGTTCGCAACAAAATCCGCAGCGCGGAGAAAGCGGGCGTCTCATCGGTCGTTAAGCGACTGGAACAAGACTGCACACAGCAGGAATTGGATGAGGTGGTGACTGAGCTTAATGCACGTGATGATATTCACGGCATATTAGTTCAGCTTCCGTTACCGCGTCACCTTTCTGAAGATCGTATCCTCAATCTGATTGATCCAGATAAAGATGTCGATGGTTTCCATCCTATAAACGCAGGTTTATTGGCTTCGGGGCAAGCTAAGCTTATTCCATGCACACCACTGGGTTGTCTTGAGATTCTCCAGAGAGAATTTGGCGACCTGACGGGTAAACATGCCGTGGTCGTAGGCCGCTCGAACATTGTCGGAAAACCAATGGCCAGTCTGCTGCTCCAGGCAGACTGCACGGTAAGCATTGTTCATTCAAAGTCTGTCGCTGCCGAAAGCTTGTGTCAGCAGGCCGACATTTTAGTCGCTGCTGCGGGCGTTCCCGAGCTGGTTACCGATAAATGGGTAAAACCCGGGGCAGTAGTGATTGATGTTGGTATCAATGCCACGGAGATTGACGGCCAACGCAAACTCGTCGGCGACGTGAATTTTGATGATGTCGCAGAAAAATGCCGGGCAATCACGCCCGTGCCTGGTGGCGTTGGCCCAATGACAATTGCCAGCCTAATCAAAAATACGCTGGTCGCAGCAAAACAATTGGACGCAGAACCGCAAGCTGTCGGATTGCGCTAGCAAGGCGGAATACGTTAACAAGAGGAAGTCACGTGCCTTTTTCACTTTTAAAATACGGTCTGACTAACGACTACCCCTTTGAGAAAGACTGGGATTTATCCGTACCCAGTAGCCTCAAACGCCATTATGACGTCGTGATTATCGGCGGCGGTGGCCATGGCGTTGCAACGGCATATTACCTCGCCAAATACCATGGAATCACCAATGTTGCAGTGCTTGAAAAGGGCTACCTAGGCGGCGGGAATACCGCAAGAAATACCGCCGTCATTCGCTCAAATTACCTGACTCCTGAGGGCGTTAAGTTCTACAGCGAGTCGGTCAAACTGTTCAGGGAATTGTCGAACGAATTCGACTTCAACATCATGTATTCGTCACGCGGACAATTAACGCTGGCTCATACAGATGCCACTGTTCGCTCGTTCCGTCAACGCGCCGAGGTGAATAAACATTTTGGCGGCCGCACAGAGCTCATTGACCCGCAGCAAATTCGAGAGTTAGTACCCACTCTCAACATGAACCCCGCTGATCTCCCCGTCCTTGCTGGCCTGTGGCATATCGATGGTGCCACGGCCAGACACGATGCAGTGGCTTGGGGCTACGCCAAAGGTGCAACAAAACGTGGCGTGGAACTTCATCAGCTCACCGAGGTGACAGGGGTAAATACCGAAAACGGAAAAGTGGTCTCGGTTGACACCAACCGCGGTACCGTTGGTTGCGGTTGCGTGGTTCAGGCAGTCGCAGGGCACAGCTCCATTGTCGCCGCAATGGCAGGGTTCAGAATGCCGCTGACAAGTTATCCGCTTCAAGCCATGGTGACCACACCGGTTAAGCCGTTCCTCGATCCCTTAGTCAGCTCCTCCGCATTGCACTGTTATGTGCAGCAAACCGGCCGGGGAGAAATTGTGTTTGGTGGAGGCTCTGACCCCTACCCACTTTATAACACCCGTTCGACGCTTGAACTGAAAGAAAGCCTGATTGCCAGCGCAATAGAGATGTTCCCGTTCATGGCAAATTTCAAACTGCTGCGCCAGTGGGCGGGCACAACGGACATGACGACCGACTATAGCCCAATCATGGGGCTAAGTCCGGTCGATAACTATTACCTTGATGCGGGCTGGGGTACATGGGGCTTCAAAGCCACCCCAATATGTGGAAAGACCATGGCGGAGCTTGTCGCATCAGGAGGAAAAGTGCCGGAGTTAATCGCGCCCTTCTCAATGGACAGGTTTGATGCTTTCCGTCAGGTAAACGAAATGGGGGCTACGGCCGCAAGTCACTAGGAGAACTGTCATGAAAGTTATGCCATGCCCCTTAAATGGCCCAAGAAATATCAATGAGTTTGTCTATGGCGGTGAAGTCAAAGCCATGCCAGATCACCGCAATTGTTCTGATAAAGAGTGGGCCGAATACGTCTTTTACTCAGATAACACCATCAAGGTCGTTCAGGAATGGTGGTATCACGCAGCATCCGGGTATTGGTTTATTGCCGAGCGGCACACCGCCAGCGATGAAATCATCAAGACCTACGATCCCAGCGAGTTGTTTAAAGAGAAAGTCAGCTTTAACGCTGATGAGCCTGCCGATACAAAACAAGGAGACAAACAATGAGTGGCGCCAATCGCTTACCCGTTCCGATGGGCTCGCTCATCTCGCGGGACAAAAAAGTCCAGTTTGAGTTTGAAGGCAAACAATACGTGGGTGTTGAAGGAGACACTATCGCCAGCGCATTGATCGCCAATAAACAGTGGCTGATGTCGCGTTCGTTCAAATACCATCGTCCCCGTGGCCCATTGACCATGGCAGGGCAAGATGCAAACACACTGATTCAGTTACCTGACGAAGCCAATGTGTTAGCAGACAGGGTTACCATCTCCGATGAGCCGACAAGCATGGGTCAGAACTACAATGGCACACTGGAAAAAGACAAAGATGTGCTGCTGGATAAACTCAGCCGCTTTATGCCCGTCGGATTTTATTACCGCGCCTTTTACAAACCTCTCGGCGTTTGGGACAAGTGGGAGCCCGTTATTCGGAAAAAGGCTGGACTCGGCAAGGCCAACCTAGCATTCGAACCGACCTACCATGACAAAGCCTATCTGTTCTGTGATGTCATCATTGTCGGCGCGGGTCCAGCGGGCATTAGTGCTGCCATCACTGCCGCACTGCGAGGGGCAAACGTCATTCTTGTTGATGAAAACAAGCAACTCGGCGGAGCGCTAACGTATCATCGTTTCGATATCGATGGCGAAGTGGCTGACAAAACGCTGGAAAAATTAGTGTCTTTGGCGTCGGATCATCCCAATATTCGTGTATTGACAGATGCCGTCTGCAATGCGTGGTTTACTGATAATTACCTGCCCGTTCTGACGGGTAACCGCATGTATAAAGTCAGGGCCAAGCAATGTATCGTCGCTTCAGGGGAATTCGAGCAGCATGTGGTGTTTCGAAATAATGATGTTCCCGGCATCATGTTGTGCTCTGCTGCCATGCGCTTGATGAAGCATTATGCCTCGCACCCGGCCAGAACGCCGTGGTACTGACAGGGAATGACGATGGCTACATGACGGCTATCGAGCTTGCCCAACAAGGCGTAAACGTTGCGGCTGTTGTTGATATGCGCAAGAAAAAACCAAGTACAGCACTGTTAAAGGCGGTCGAAACACTGAGTATGCCTGTGGTCATGGGAGCGACCGTGTATGAAGCCTCTGCAACAGACAACCGTCTCTCCTCGGTGCAGATTCATGCGATTGACGATGAATACAAGGTCGGCGAAAAGCTGTCTACCCTTGCGTGCGATCTTCTGTGCGTGTCATCCGGTTATATGCCTGCTTATCAATTACTTTGTCAGGCTGGTGCTCAACTCAGTTATGACGATGACAACGCAAGGTTCTCCATCAACAACCTGCCGGAAAACCTTCATATTGCTGGCTCGGTCAATGGCATTCATGAGCTGGAAAAAGTCATCGCCGATGGCCACAGAGCCGCCGGGACCTGTTTGTCTTTGTTGGGTATTTCTAACGTTCACCCCGATAGCGATGCATCACGTATTGAATGCGATCAGTCGAGCAATTTTCCCTGGCCTATTTTCCCGCATCCAAAAGGCCGTGATTTTGTCGATTTTGATGAAGACCTACAAACAAAAGACATTATCAACGCCACACGTCTAGGCTACCGTGATATTCAATTGGTGAAGCGATTTTCAACCGTAGGGATGGGGCCTTCTCAGGGGCGGCACTCTGCCCTGGCCACAGCCCGTCTGGTGGCAAAGGCGACCGATAGAACGGTCAGTGAAACGGGTGTAACAACCGCCCGTCCTCCTTTTATACCTGAAAAACTGGCGCTGTTAGCTGGCCGCATTTTTAATCCGGTTCGCCTGACACCAATTCACCCACGACATGAAAGCCTCGGCGCACACTTTATGCCCGCAGGTGCTTGGCGTCGTCCCGCGTTTTACGGCAGGCCTGAAAACCGCGATAGCTTAATTCAGGAAGAAGCTTCAGCTGTGCGCACTAATGTCGGCATCATTGATGTCAGTACATTGGGCGGCATTGAAATACAGGGGCCGGACGCCGCTGAGTTTATGAACCGCATCTATACTTTTGCGTTTGTAAAACAGCCCGTCGGAAAAACCCGTTATGCCATTTTGACCAACGAACAAGGCGTGGTCATTGATGATGGTGTCGCCTGTCGTATCGCCGATGAACACTATTACGTGACCGCGACCACCAGCGGTGCCGATGCCGTCTACCGAGAGATGACCAAATGGAATGCACAGTGGCGGTTGAATGTTGATATTGCCAATGTCACCACCGCCTTTTCTGCCGTAAATGTGGCCGGCCCGCTGTCGCGAAAAGTCCTAGAGAAAGTTTGCGACGATGTCGATTTGTCGCCGGAAGGCTTTCCTTATCTCGCCTATCGTGAAGGTCATATCGATGGTATGCCTGTGCGACTGCTTCGCGTTGGATTTGTGGGTGAGCTTGGTTATGAAATTCATATGCCTACCCTCTTCGCTTTGAGGGTTTGGGACATGCTGATTGCAGCCGGTAACGAATTTTCTATGCGCCCTTTTGGCGTCGAGGCGCAGCGTCTGCTGAGGCTCGAGAAAGGCCATATCATCATAGGGCAGGATACTGATGGCATGTCCCATCCCGGGGAATTATCCCTAAACTGGGCCATCGCCAAAGCCAAGCCGTTTTACGTCGGCTCACGCTCAGTGAGTATCGTGATGCAGCGGGAACAAACCCGAAAGCTGGTCGGCTTTAAGCTTGATGCATCTTCCGCCAAGCCTGAAGAAGGTCATATCGTGCTGGATAAAGCAGGTAACGATGCAAACATCACGGGTAACGTCACCTCCTGCGAATATTCGTCAACGCTCAATGCCTACATTGGCCTCGCATTTGTCAGTATCGAACAGCACAAGACAGGTACGCGCTTTCCAATAAGAGTAGATGGTCAGGAAGTATGGCCAGAGGTTGTGGCGTTGCCTTTTTATGACCCAAATGGTGACCGACAGGAGGTGGTTTAAGATGTTTTCGGTAAGCACACAACCAAATTACAGACACAGCGGTATTGAGCCTAAGCGTGAACCATCCTCGCTGGTGTTTTCTGATGCAACAACCTCAAACCGCATCGGCTTTAGAGGCACGAAAGCGGCTGCTTTTCTGCAGCAGCACAATATTTCGCTTCCTGATATGACGAACCACGCAATTCAAATGAGTAATGGCTTATTGGTGTTGCGGCTCAGCCACACCGAGTTCTGGCTTGTCGATCACAGTAACCTCAACACAACGACACTCTCTGATCTGGAAAAAGCATCAGATGACACCTCGAACGTCACCCGGCTTTATTGCCAACATGGCGTAGCAATGTTTGTGCTATCGGGAACGGCATGCCCGCAAATGTTTGCTAAGGTTTGTGCAGTAGACCTTCAACTTGATGCTTTTGGGCGCGGATCGATTGCCCAAACTTCGGTAGCGCGGGTGTCATCAATTGTGGTGAGAGTGCCAACCGCTGATGAACAGGAAACCTGTTTTTATATCTTTAGTGATATTTCAAGCGCTGGTTATTTGTGGCATGCACTTGATGATGCCGCCGCTGAATTTTAATCAAGCTCATATTAAGCATGTTATCAAAGCTATGTAAGGAGGGAGTTTAAGCACCCAATCCATAAGCATGATCATCATGCAGACTGACAAAGGAGTATGTATGCCAGTTATTACGATTCCTGAAATCCATCAGGTTTGTAAAATAGCGTTAGAAAAACATGGAGCAACACCTTGGATTGCTGAATCTGTTGCGCATGCTGTTGCGAAAAACGAATCTCGTCGCAACAGGATCTGCGGGCTGTATTATTTGCAAAGTTACTGTGAGCAACTCGTGTCGGGAAGAGTGTCGAAAGATGCCGAGCCTGTTATCACGCTGCCAAAGCCCGGTTTTGTTAAAGTTGATGCGAAATATGGATTTGCACAACCCGCTTTCACACGGGCATTGCCGAGCTTTGTCGACGCCGTTCAAGACAATGGTATTGCTGCGTTAGCCATCGGCCACAGCCACACCTGCACATCCTTGGGTTATTTCACAGAACAACTGGCACGTAAGGGGTTTATCGCAATTGGTTTTACCAATTCTTCACCGATTGTTGCGCCTCCGGGCGGAAAAAAACGCACCATTGGTACGAACCCGGTTGCTTTTTCTGTTCCTGACGGTGATGGAAGCATTGCCATGCAGTTTGACCAGTCAACCACAGTTGTTGCACTTGGAAAGATTACGATGGCAAAAGAAGCCGGCGAGAAAATTCCGGAAGGCTGGGCGCTTGACGAGCATGGCAACCCCACCACAGAGCCAGAAAAAGCACTGGCTGGTTCACTGGTTTCGGCAGGAGGCTACAAAGGCTGGGGATTTGGCCTGATGGCAGAAATACTCACCGCCGGACTAACAGGCGGCATTGCCTCACAGTTTGTAAAACCACTAAAAGCCACACAAGGCGAACCGCACGATTTAGGTCAGTTCTTTTTGGCGATTGATCCTGAAAATTCGGATGTGTTTTTTGAACGTTTCCGTCAAGTAGCCGATCTTGTCGCGCAGGATGAAGGCACTCGCCTACCCGGCCAGTCTCTGACAGATCTTACCGAAGTCGACGTACCAGAGAGTCTGTGGCATCTGGCGCTAGAGCTCTCAACTGGGCCGTCGGAAAACTAATTTTGCGCCCAGATACAAAACGGCCCGCGTCTGGGCCGTTTGTTTGACATTCAATGATAAGCAAAGCAAGGAACTACCGTATGGCGATTATCAGCCAGTCTTTAATCTCATTCATTATGTCTTCGCGCTCAGGGAACCGATCAAGCACCTCGTTCACTGCGCCACGAATACCCACTTCACAGTAACGTTGACCCACCAGCTTTTCTGACAGCAGTTCCAAAGGGGTTGGATCCAGACTGTCAGTAAAAATCTTCGCTTCAATGATCTGGCCTTTAACAACATTCAAATGCGCATCAACGCCTCCCCAAGGGAAACGCTCACTCAACTGATGATCGAATTCCGGCGTATTGCCCAAATTCCACTGCCAGCTCGATTGGGTCGCAAACTTTTCGTCAAAACCGGGCAGATAAGGGTGTTGTTCCGGCGAGATAAACTCTGGCTGGACCTGTTCACCGTGATAATCAAAGAAGGCTTGTTTGATCGCGCCGCACACGGCGTCGTGGTCAATCTCGCTCACGACCTCACTGAGGTTAATGACCCGAGAGCGGACAGACGTAATACCTTTTGCAGAGAGCTTTTTCTTATCAGGGTTTAGGTAATCAGCAAGACGCGTCATATTTGCGTTTAGCAACAGGGTGCCATGATGAAAACCTCTGTCCATCGTCTCACGGTATGCAGAGCCTGAGAACTTTCTCTCACTGCCATCGATATCAACGACCAGGTCATTGCGACCCGTCAGGAAAAACGCTGTTTGACCGTGACTACAAAGCATTACCGGAAGCCAATATTGATCACTATGGTGCCGATGCTCAGATGGCAAGAGACATAGCCTGTTACCTCAGAGAAGGCTCGGAAAGCCTTCCGGTATCAATCGTTGATGCGTTAGAAGCAGGCATAGCGGCAATGGCAATTGACCAAGCGCGGGAAAGTGGAGAGGTTGTCGATTTGACCAAGACATGGGCTCAATTTGATAGTTATAGGTTAAAAAATTGATTCCATTAAGGGTAGAAGCTTTTTGTTTACTAAACCTGTCGACTTTTATCGCCAAACAGAGTCATAAAATCATTAGAATGGTGTTGTAACTTTGCACGCAAAGCAGCAACACCGTCGTTGATAATTCCGAACAAAGACAATGAGCGTGTTGCCTGACGTAAGGTCCAAAGGGCATATCATCTAACAAGGAGAAAAACCTGAATGTTTTTGGAAAGTATCCATCATGTCGCAATCATCTGCTCTGATTATCCAACGTCAAAGGCTTTTTATACCGAAGTCCTTGGCCTGCGTGTTATTGCAGAAAACTATCGGGAGGACAGAGACTCATTCAAGCTAGACTTGGCGCTACCAAACGGTAATCAGATTGAACTATTCTCGTTCCCTTCTCCCCCTGAGCGCCCTTCCAACCCGGAAGCACAAGGGTTACGACATTTGGCATTTTCCGTTGGCTCTCTCGAAGCGTCGGTCAGTTATCTCAATGAAATGGGTGTGGAGGTAGAACCCATTCGGGTAGACGAGTTCACAGGCAAGAAATTTACCTTTTTTAAAGATCCAGATGCGCTCCCTTTAGAGCTCTACGAAAACTGAGAGTTCTACGTAAACGCACCAAGCACTTTCGTATCTACATTGACAAAACGCCGACGCTATCATGCATCCAGTTGGCGTTTCTAAACTGCACATTCTCAATACGCCTCTCGTACATTTTTCCTCGGCGTCACAAAAGTCTGATATCGTTGTCGGCCCTGTTTATGCCTATACCATCTTGGTAAATCCAGCAGGCTTTTGGTGGTATCGGTGACGTAAATAATCAATGATACATAAGAAAACTCATATCATGGCGACCCAGAAAATCAATAGCGCAAAGAATAAAGCACCGATGAATATGTGAAAGATGACAAGATCTCACCACATGCGACCTTAAAGAAGTAACCGGAAAAAACACCACTCTTACGAGCACTTGATTTTATTCAACCCTTTATTTAATTTAAATAACACTTTATAATATATTACTTATATACATAAAAAATAATGCATTGAAATCCAATAATTAAGGCATGACATGAATTAATTACACCCTAAGAAGAATTTAAAGTTATTTATCTTGATAAGTAACGCTATCTTGTAAAATTATAAATTAATGAGCATATAAATAGTGATTTATATTTAAAAATCAATAAGATACACCATAAGCAGTCTTTAATATAAGAAAAACATAACTTGGTTGAAATTTTAACACCACATTACTTTAACTGAATTTTATTTTCTCAAAATCAATACTTAAAAATAATGAATATAATAGTTAAAATTGTTTCCATATAAACTCAATCGAAAGTATATTAGATAAAGATAAACTAATAAAAAATAGAAATACTGATGACTTCGAAGAAAAGTCGACGATAAAGAGTAAATACATTTGACTCGCATAAATAAAAATAAGCAATTAGTTTAATAATGGAGTGTAAGATGATCCCAATGAGTTGTTTGGCGTCAGTACCAAGGAAAAATGGAATATCTAAAATCAACCCTATCAATACTCAAGTTGATAAAAAACAGAAAGAAGTCACTTGGGAGTTACAGTTTCTGTATCCAACCAGCAATTTTGACAAACTTGAGTTAGACTTCAACCTGAATAAAGTGCTGGAGAAAAATTATACTTTACCTATTGAAGTATATATTAAAGACCAAGACGGTTACGCCATAATACCGCCTTTATGTCAAAGAAGTAAATCAGAAGCATGGCCATTAAAGCATTACCTCCCGCAGTTTGGATGTGACGTTGACTTACCTGAAGGTGTCACATCAATAAGTATCTGCCTATGTATAAAGGGCCATTTTAAACTTTCAGACTCTTTAGATATAGGGATACTTGCGAGGTATAACGAATCATTCATGGTCAGTTTTTCCAATGATAAAAATAGTGACAGAAATGTAACCCTATTTGATAAAAAAGATAGAATAAGACAAAAATATACATAAAATCACCACATAAAAACCTTCATTAAGGCTTTTATAGTAGCCAAGTTAACTTCTCCTTAATGAATTTTAACTGAAAAGTATCAACGGAAAAACGACCCTAAATATATTTATGACCTTTACGCCATATGCAATTAAAGGAATAATAATGTCAAAATCAAATAATAGTCTGATTACAAATAAAATAGTTAAATCGTACTTCATTAATGAAAATATTTTTCTACCTTCTAATACTCTTGAGACTTTCATTAATGATGACCAGCACCCTACTCAGTTTAAAATCACCTCAAGTGCTATAGATGCGACTATCGAGGAACTAGTTAGTTCATCTCACGATAAAGAACATACAATTAATGAAAGAATAGACTCAAAGCATCATCAAAAAATTAAATTAGACAATACATGGTATGAAATATCACGCGATACTGAAAATAGTATATTCAACAGTGAGAGTAATAAATACGAATTATCATTATTTACTCTTGGCAATTCGTTAGACAATCATGATAGTCCATACCCTGGGTATCAAAAGGTATTTATACAAACCGCTGGGCCCAACATACCATCAAACACTGAGTTCTTTATAAGCAATACAGAACACTCTGAAGCAGATAATCAAGAGACTCACTACACCGCAGATGTCAATGAACTGGAAAGTCGCACAATCAATAAAGCAGGTGATGAAACACCAATAACTATCAAAAGCGTGTCGGAGGTGAGTGTTGCTGAGGGCAGCCAAGCAATATCAAAAGTGACTCTTAGCGAAACCACGCATCAGGCAATAACAATAAACCTCAAGCTCGTGGGTAAAACGGCTGAAAAGAACCTTGATTTCAGCGAGACACTATCAGTAAATGTCGGCAACGGTTGGCAATTACTTGACGCTTCCAACTCGGTGAACCAAGTCGTTGTTCCCGAGGGGGTCAGTGAATTTCATGTGAAGGCAAGCACCCTGAATAACAGTCAATATGAGCCATCAGAAACATTTGAAATTCATGCCTATATAGACGAAAACTCCCCTGTTATTGGTCGTGTGACAGTCACTGACGAGGCTGATAATTTAAGACCCGATCCAGCCGTTGTTACACTGACGGGTTCTCAAACTGTTATAGAAAGTACAAAAGCCGAATACACGCTTACACTGGATACACCAGTACCAAAAGCCGCCATTGCGAAATTAGACTACCAGTACATCAATGCAAGCGGTGAAGACATCAAAGAAGTCGCTTACGTTGAGATTGAAGCTGGTGCGTCGTCAGCCACTTTTCAGATTGAAACACTGGATGATAACCTTAATGAACCCGGGCTCTCATCTTTCAATCCCGGGGAGTCTTTCGTCGTTTTTGTGACCGAGGTGGTTTATAAACACAACGGTATAGATGTATTTGAGGTGCTTGATACTCTCGAGGCATATCAGATCACTACTGTCGTTGACGAAAACGATAACTCACCAATTGTTAAACTCACCGACACTGACTATTCAACGGGTCCGGATCCTCTACTCGGTTTCTTCAACAGAGTCGAAGCAAAAACCGGAAAATTTATTACTGGCTCAGTGATCCTCGATCTAAGTGATCATAACAAAACCGATGGAACCATTGGCTTGGATTTGAACGCCAAAGACGAGGATGTTGATGACAGCATCTCTTATACAATCACCAAGAACTACAATAACCTGTTCAAAATTGATTCGCAAACTGGTGAGGTAAGCCTGAAAAGACCAGCAACAAGTGCAGATCTTAATGGTAAACCTTGGGAAATCGCGACCATTACTGTTGAGGCAATATCAACAGATGAATCGAAAACACAGTCAGACTTCAATATTTCGATATCTGATCTCAGCACACTTGAAAATTCATTTATTGTAGCGAATGTCACTCTTGACCCTGTTGGCGCTGATGGCTTCATTAATGCGGACGAAGCAACACAAAATCTAACTATTTCAGGCACCGTCTCGGGCGAGTTCAACGCCAACGATGCCGTGACGGTCAGCGTCGGGAACAACACCTACTCCGCGAACGTGGATGGAGATGGCAATTTCTCGGTCACTGTCCCCGGCAGCGTTCTGGTCGACAATGAGCAGGTCAACGTCACCGCCACAGTGTCCGATGACGCGGGTAATACCGCGACAATCACCAACTCAGTGCCGTACACCGTGGATACTGATGCCACAGCGGTCACCCTGACATTGGACGAACTGAACAATGGTGACACACTTAATGCGGACGATCTGACGTCCGACATTACGCTTGGCGGGAGCTCGGCAATGCACTGACTGACAATGATACCGTCGCAGTGACCGTCACCGTGGATGACACAACTTACACCTTGCCTGCCACCGTCGATAACGAGGGTAATTTTTCCGTCACCTTGCCTGATGACCTCATCGACAACACCGACGGGAGTGGAAGCTTTGATATCACCGTCTCTGTCACTGACAGCGCAGGTAACATCACGACCGTCACCGACACCGTTGATTACACGGTGGATACCTCAGGCCCAACAAGCAGCACGTCCAGTGTCACCCTTGATCCTATTGGCACTGACGGCATCATTAATGCCAGCGAAGCGACGCAAGATCAGACTATTTCAGGTACCGTCACCGGTGAGTTCAACACCGACGATGCCGTGACGGTCAGCGTCGGAAACAACACCTACTCCGCTAACGTAGACGAAAATGGCGACTTCTCAGTCACCGTCCCCGGCAGCGTTCTGGCCGCCAATAATCAAGTCAACGTCACCGCCACGGTGTCAGATGACGCAGGCAATACCGCGACAATCACCAACTCAGTGCCGTACACCGTGGATACTGATGCCACAG
>NZ_PEIB01000005.1 GCF_004116385.1 Veronia nyctiphanis
CGGACACTAGCACCTGAAGCTAGCGCGTCTACCAATTCCGCCACCGTCGCATCGTGTTCTTTTATAAGAACGGCACTAAAAGTAAATGGTGGCTACGACGGGATTCGAACCTGTGACCCCATCATTATGAGTGATGTGCTCTAACCAACTGAGCTACGTAGCCATCGCTTTCAAAACGGGTCCTCCCCGTAAGTGCGGGGCGCATTATGCGAATATGTCTAAGAGCCGTCAACCTTTTTTCTGTGGTTTTTTTATCTTGGTGATTTTGTCGCCGCCTTTTTGTTCAAGGTGATGAGTTTTAATACGAATTGCGTCCTGTGTCACGGATAAAAGACGTTTTAGGCGGGGGAATTAGGAATGAAAAAGCCAGCAGAGTGCTGGCTTTTTGAACTCATCTGATTGGAGTCGTAATCAGCGGTTATACGTTGAAGCGGAAATGGATAACATCGCCATCTTTCACGATGTATTCTTTACCTTCAAGACGCCATTTACCTGCTTCTTTTGCACCCGACTCACCGTTGTTTTCGATGTAATCGTCATAGCCAACGATTTCAGCGCGAATAAAGCCTTTTTCGAAGTCGGTGTGAATTTTACCTGCTGCCTGTGGCGCCGTTGAGCCAACAGGAATGGTCCACGCACGTACTTCTTTTACACCCGCAGTGAAGTAAGTTTGTAGTGTCAGAAGCTCATAGCCTGAACGAATAACACGGTTCAGACCCGGCTCATCAAGGCCCATTTCTTCAAGGAAAACTTCTGCTTCATCAGCATCAAGTTCAGCAATCTCGCCTTCGATTTCTGCACAAACGGCAACCACGGTTGCACCTTCTTCAGCGGCAATTTCACGTACTTTGTCGAGGTATGGGTTATTTTCAAAGCCATCATCGTTGACGTTAGCAATGTACATGGTTGGTTTCATGGTCAGGAAGTTCAGGTAACCAACCGCCGCGCGCTCTTCTTTCGTCAGTTCAACAGAGCGGAGCATCTCGCCTTCTTCAAGCACTGGCAGTAGCTTTTCGAGCACACTGATCTCGAATTTTGCATCGCGATCGCCGCCCTTGGCTTTTTTCGCTTGACGCTGAATAGCTCGCTCACACGCTTCCAAGTCAGCCAATGCCAGTTCAGTGTTGATCACATCAATATCTTCAGCTGGGTCAACTTTACCCGCAACGTGTACGATGTTCTCGTTCTCAAAACAACGAACAACGTGACCTATCGCATCGGTTTCACGGATATTTGCCAGGAACTTGTTACCCAGCCCTTCACCTTTAGACGCACCAGCAACAAGACCGGCGATGTCAACAAATTCCATGGTTGTCGGAATGATGCGCTGCGGATTAACGATCGCAGACAGAGCGTCGAGACGTAAATCAGGAACTGGAACAACGCCTGTGTTTGGTTCAATGGTACAGAACGGGAAGTTAGCCGCTTCGATACCAGCTTTCGTCAGTGCATTGAAAAGCGTTGATTTACCGACGTTTGGCAGACCAACAATACCGCATTTAAAACCCATGAGATGGTAACCTTTTCGTTAAAAAATACTGAGCGCTTACTGCGCTTTGAACGTGTGCAGGCGGTTTTGCGCCTTGGCCAGATCGTCCTTAAGCAGGATATCAATACAGCGGACGGCTTCATCGGCCGCCTGTTCAATCATAGCCTGCTCACGGGCGGGTGCTTTCGTGAGCACAAAGCCTGCCACTTTGTCTTTGTGACCCGGGTGACCAATACCCAGTCGCAGGCGATAAAAATCTTTGTTGTTGCCCAGTTTGCTGATGATATCGCGCAAACCGTTGTGGCCACCGTGGCCGCCACCTTTTTTGAATTTGGCCACACCGGGTGGCAAATCCAACTCGTCGTGGGCCACCATAATTTCTTCCGGTTTGATTTGGAAGAATTTTGCCAACGCGGCTACCGACTTGCCAGAGAGGTTCATAAAGGTCGTAGGAACCAGCAAGCGCAGATCCTGTCCTGCATGTGTGATTCTGGCAGTCAGGCCAAAGTACTTTTTGTCCTCTTTCAGCGTCACGTTATGAATACGCGCCAGCTCTTCAACGACCCATGCTCCGGCATTATGGCGGGTTTTAGCATACTCTGGCCCGGGGTTAGCCAGACCGACTAAAAGACGAATTTGATCACTCACGGCGAGATTCTCATTGTTATGGTGAAACGTGTTTGTGCGTCTGTATCCGGCTTCTTCCTGAAGGGGAGGAGACAAAAAGCGCATTATCCTAACACTAAGTGAACGGATCGCTCAAACTTCACGGATATCTGTTGCAGGTATTGTACAGAGATGAAAAATAAAAACGCCCCGCAAAGCGAGGCGTTTATCTCTGAAAACGAAGAATTAAGATTCAAACATTGCAGAGATAGATTCTTCGTTGCTGATGCGACGAATCGCTTCTGCCAGCATGCCTGACAGAGTCAGCTGTGAAATACGGCCAGTAGCTTGCATTTCAGGGCTCAATGGAATTGAGTCAGTGACAATTACTTCATCAATGACAGAGTTTTTGATGTTATCTGGCGCATTGCCAGAGAAGACAGCGTGTGTCGCGTAAGCAAATACACGTTTTGCACCACGGTCTTTCAGTGCTTCGGCTGCTTTACATAAGGTGCCGCCAGTATCAATCATGTCATCAACGATGATGCAGTCGCGGCCTTCAACGTCACCAATCAGATGCATAACCTGAGAAACGTTTGCGCGTGGGCGACGCTTATCGATGATAGCGATATCAGTGTCGTCTAGCAGTTTTGCTGTTGCACGTGCACGAACAACACCACCGATATCCGGTGAAACAACGACTGGGTCTTGAAGATCTTTCGCCAGCATATCTTCAAGCAGTACAGGTGTACCGAAGATGTTATCTACAGGTACATCGAAGAACCCCTGAATCTGCTCAGCGTGCAGGTCGACGGTCAGCACGCGGTCAACACCTACGTTAGACAGGAAGTCTGCGATAACTTTTGCGGTGATAGGCACACGGGTTGAACGTGGACGTCTGTCCTGACGGGCGTAACCAAAATAAGGGATGACAGCAGTGATACGGCCGGCAGAGGCGCGGCGCAGGGCATCGATCATAACAACCAGTTCCATCAGGTTGTCGTTTGTCGGTGCGCAGGTAGACTGGATAATAAATACGTCGCTACCCCGTACGTTTTCGTTGATCTCTACTCGTACTTCACCGTCAGAAAAACGGCTCACATTGCGTCACCAAGAGACATATAGAGACGGTTAGCGATGCGTTGGGCGAGTACAGGCGTGGCATTACCAGCAAACAGCTTCATATCAGGCACGGTGGAAAACCTCGGGGTTGAATCCATTGAGTATTTTCTGTCTCAATCAGCATAGTCGCTAAGGGCTGATAACAGTGGTGAACGGTTGACACCCTGAGCAACAAAGCCACTGAGCCAGTCGGGCAAATTTTTGTGGACTTCGCGGGCTTCCTGTTCGCTGTCAAATTCAGCAAAAACACAGGCACCAGTTCCGGTCAGTCTCGACGGCGCGTATTCTAGCAGCCACTTGAGAGCCTTATCAACCTCTGGAAATAACTCTCTGACTATCTTTTCGCAATCGTTTTCGTGTTTTGTTGATAATAGTTCAGTTAATGAACGATAGGGGGTGTTTCTGGGTAAATCGGAATGCCCAAAAACCGCCGCAGTGGGAATACTAATTGCTGGTTTTGTGACCAGGAACCATTTCTCTGGCGCATCGGCAGGCTGAAGCTTTTCGCCGACCCCTTCCGCGAAGGCCGCTCTGCCTCTGACGAAGACCGGGACATCAGCACCTAGCGCTAAGCCCATGTTTGCTAATGTATCTTCGTCAATATTTGTCTGCCAGAGGTAATTTAACGCCACTAATGTAGTTGCGGCATTGGACGAGCCACCACCGAGTCCACCGCCCATCGGCAATACTTTTTCAACATGAATATGGGCGCCCAGTGAGGAATTGGCATGTGTTTTCAAAGCACTGGCTGCGCGATAAATCAGATTATCTTCACAAGGGATCCCCTCAATGTCAGGCGATAGGGTAATTGTGCCTGATTCGTTGGGCGTGATGGTCAGCGTGTCGCCGTAATCAACAAATTGAAACAAAGTTTGTAGGTCATGGTAGCCGTTTTCTCGGCGGCCGGTGATATAGAGGAAAAGGTTCAGTTTGGCCGGCGAAGGCCAGACTGTTGATGGTGCATTCATTCTCAAAGAACCCAGTCTTTTATTTGGATTTTCACGCGCTGCTTACCGTTGTTCATATTGATACGCGCTGGCAGGGCGACTGTGTTTTCCATCGTGTACATCAGGTAGCTTAGTGACCAGTTAGCAGATGAGTCACTGCTGGTAATACTGCCTACACGTGCTTTGTCATCAAGTTCATAGTCTTCCATTTTGCCCGGAAGCCCCTTTAACCAGCCCGGTAGATTGCTTACTGGAAGGTCTATTCCAGTGAGTTCTTTCATCAGTGATTCCGCATCGGTACCTTGGTATATGTTCCCATCTTTATCGGTCACCTCGGTGACATCGTTAGCAGATTTGAGTGTCATCAGTGTGCCAGCAAGATCTTTGTACAAACGTAATTTCACGTTCTCGCCGTTTTGCTCCCAGATGAATTTTGCCGAAATACGTTGGTTAAGGCTGATGAAACCCACGACGCCCCGTGCTTCGAATTCAGTCAGTGCTTTGAGCTTTTGTTGTTGAGTTTCCCAACTGATATCGGGTGTTTTCGGTACCGATGAACATGCGGACAGAAAAAATAGAATGAAACAGGTTATCAATGCCGATTGCTGGCGGGACATTGTGAAACTCCTTTTACTCGAGACGGCGCTAGTATGTCTCTGAATGGGAAAAATATGCAAAGTACAGACGGTTTTTTTTTCGATTTGTCTAATATCTCGACGCGAAAACGAAAGAAATGAACCGAAAACCATAAAACCTTAACATTTATTGCAGTTAGCGAGATTCCCATATCAATGTTATCTTTAATTCGACGGGCCCTTAAAGTAAAATCCACGGCTCGGATTTCATCTGGTGCTGTCGGTAACACTACTTAATGAGCTTGTTAGTTCTTGGAATAAACCACAAGACCGCTTCGGTCGATTTGCGTGAGAAAGTTGCTTTTTCACCTGAACAGCTACGAGACGCTCTCCGCCAGCTCAAAGAGCAACCTGATGTGCGGAGCGGCGTGATTTTGTCCACCTGCAACCGCACCGAAATTTATTGTGAACTGAATAATACCGGGCAAGACGCTGTCGTTAACTGGTTATCTCAATTTCATCATCTCGATATTGATTCTCTGCTCCCATACCTTTATGCCCATCATGGACAAGCTGCCGTTGAGCATTTGATGCGTGTTGCATCAGGCCTTGATTCTCTGGTGTTGGGTGAACCACAAATTCTAGGGCAGGTGAAAAACTCGTATGCTGATGCTGCCGATGAGGCCATTATTTCTGGTGCATTAGACAAGATGTTTCAGAAGTCCTTCACCGTTGCAAAGCGGGTGAGGACAGAGACAGACATCGGGGGAAATGCTGTGTCCGTTGCCTTTGCCGCATGTACCTTGGCGCGTCAGATATTTGAGTCCCTCAGTGATACCACGGTACTTTTGGTTGGTGCAGGTGAAACCATAGAGTTGGTTGCTAAGCATCTCGTTGAGCATGAATGCAAAAAACTGATTGTGGCCAACCGTACTCACGAACGCGCACGAGACCTTGCCGACAACTTTGGCGCTGAGATCATCTCACTTGAATCGATTCCAGAAAATATGCATCGGGCCGATATCGTGATAAGTTCCACTGCTGCCCCTTTGCCACTTATTGGCAAAGGGATGGTCGAGAAAGCGATAAAAGCGAGACGGCACCAACCCATGTTATTGATAGATATTGCCGTACCGCGAGATATAGAAGAAGAGGTGGGCGAGCTTAACGATGCATACCTCTACACGGTAGATGATTTACAATCTATTGTTGAACGCAATATAGAACAACGTAAACTGGCTGCGATTAAAGCGGAAGCTATCGTCGGCCAAGAAAGTGACAGCTTTATGTCTTGGGCCAGAGGTCTGGAGTCTGTTGAGACAATCAAACAGTACCGCGCACACTCTGAAATGGTCAAAGCTGACATACTCAACAAAAGCCTTCATGCGCTGGCGAATGGTGCGGATGCCGAGAAGGTATTGACCGAGCTAAGCAACAGACTAACCAACAAACTCATACATGCACCGACGCAGGCGCTGCAAGCTGCAGCAAGCAAGGGCGACACCGCGACACTCGCGATTTTACGCCGTAGCCTTGGCCTCGATGTCGACAAGTAAAGCCTGAATATCCAAATATTATGAAATCATCAATTGTTACAAAGCTAGAAACGCTGGCAGAGCGTTACGAAGAAGTTCAGCATTTGTTGGGCGATCCTGAAGTTATTGGCGATCAGGATAAATTCCGCGCATTGTCAAAAGAATACAGTCAGCTTGAAGAAGTGACCAAGTGCTTCGAGTCATATCGTCAAGCGGAAGAAGATCTTCAGGCTGCTGAGGAAATGGCCAACGAAGATGATCCTGAAATGCGTGAGATGGCGCAGGAAGAAATCAAAGAAGCCAAAGCAGAAATTCTTCGCTTGAGCGACGAACTTCAGTTGCTTCTGCTGCCAAAAGATCCCAATGATGAGCGAAACAGCTTTTTGGAGATCCGCGCTGGCGCAGGTGGCGACGAAGCGGCGATTTTTGCTGGCGACTTATTCCGTATGTACAGCCGCTATGCTGAATCGCGAGGCTGGCGTGTTGAAGTGATCAATGCTAACCATGGTGAGCATGGTGGTTACAAAGAAATGATTGCCAAAGTCAGTGGCGACGGTGCGTACGGCGTAATGAAGTTTGAATCTGGTGGTCACCGCGTTCAACGTGTTCCTGCTACCGAATCTCAGGGCCGTGTTCATACATCAGCATGTACGGTTGCGATATTGCCTGAGATCCCAGAGGCTGAGATCCCGGAAATCAACCCAGGCGATCTGAAAATTGATACTTTCCGTGCGTCGGGCGCAGGTGGTCAGCACGTTAACACCACTGACTCAGCGATTCGTATTACTCACCTTCCAACGGGTACGGTTGTTGAGTGTCAGGACGAACGTTCTCAACACAAAAACAAAGCTAAAGCGATGTCTGTATTGGCAGCGCGCTTAATCAAAGCCGAAGAGGAGAAGCGAGCAGCGGAAGAAGCCAGCACCCGTCGTAACCTTTTAGGTTCCGGTGACCGTTCTGACCGTATTCGTACCTATAACTACCCGCAAGGCAGGGTATCTGATCACCGCATTAACCTGACGCTTTATCGTCTTGATGAGGTGATGCAGGGTGATTTAAACAGCTTGATTGACCCGATTGTTCAGGAGTTTCAGGCGGACCAGCTTGCGGCACTGGCTGATCAAAACTAATGTCATTAACTGTCGAGGCAGCTTTGAAAGAGGCTGCCGAACAACTTGCGTTGTCCCAAAGTCCCTCTGCCAAAATTGATGCTGCTGTTTTGCTGTGTCATGCACTTGATAAACCCAACAGTTTTCTTTTCACTTGGCCTGACAAAACCCTCAGTAAAAGCGAGTTAGCGTTATTTCAAACCCTCATTGAGCGCCGCTGTCAAGGAGAGCCTGTTGCTTACATTACGGGAACCCGCGAGTTTTGGTCTCTTTCCCTTGAGGTGGAGCCAAGTACGCTGATTCCTCGCCCTGATACAGAGCGCCTTGTTGAACTGGCATTAGATAAAATTACGGCAGAGACACGACGTGTGCTCGACCTTGGAACGGGGACTGGTGCAATTGCACTGGCGATAGCCACTGAATGCAGCCAACTCGCTGTGACAGGTGTTGACCTCAAACCAGAAGCGGTGGCATTAGCTGCGCGGAACAGAGAGCGGCTTGGGCTCAAAAATGTCGAGTTCCGCCAAAGTAGCTGGTTTGATTCGTTCGGGATTTCGATCTCTGAAGCATTTGATGTTATCGTTAGCAATCCTCCTTACATAGATCCGGATGATCCTCACCTTGCGCAGGGCGACGTGAGATTCGAACCGTCATCGGCGTTAACGGCCGACGATCATGGTCTCGCCGATATCAAAGTGATTTGCCAGCAAAGTCCATCTTATTTGGCTTCTGGTGGGTGGTTGTTGATTGAGCATGGCTACGATCAGCGTACTGCGGTTCAGCAGATATTCTCTGACGCTGGATTTACTGAGGTGGAAACAATAAAAGATTATGCAGGCCAGGATAGGGTCACTCAAGGCCGATTCTGCCGTAAGCAATAACTGGAGCTATGGACAATGTATTCTGCGCTGAAACACATTCATCTGTTGGCGATAGCCTCAGTGTGACGTTTTTTATCGTCCGATTTTCGTTGCAACTGGCAGAAAGCCAGATCATGCAGAAAAAGTGGGTGAAAATATCTCCCCACATTATCGATACCGTTTTATTAGGAACAGGTATCGCATTAATTGTGATCACTGGCTTTATGCCGTTTACCGAGAGCGGACAGTGGCTGACAGAGAAGATTACGTGTGTACTCGCTTACATCGCATTGGGAGTTGTCGCAATGCGTGCGAATGCGGGTAAATTATTTCGATTTTTTGCTTTTGCTGGTGCACTAGGTTGGGTGTATGCCGCCGCGACGCTTGCGATAAGTAAATCGTCATATTTGCTGTGATAAATATGTTTGAATTTAATGACCAGGAGCTGGAGTCGTTGCCTCTGGTAGAAGCTGCACTGGCACTCAATGCAGCGATAGCACCCTCAACACAGGCCATCTGGGTCAAGCACCAGCTTGAGCAGATGACTGCTGATTTAAAAGATGCGTTGGCCGCAGAGCCAAATGATGCGTTGCGTCTTGAAGGACTGCTCCGGATTTTCTACAAAGAGTGGGGCTTCCAGGGTGATAATAACCAGCATTTCTCATCAGACAATACCTTTATTGACAAGGTATTAGAGAGGCGTCAGGGGATTCCTGTTAGCCTTGGTGCGCTGCTGGTGTATTTTGGCCGTATGCTTGATTTGCCGCTCAGCGCCGTAGCGTTTCCGACCCAACTTGTCGTTCGTGCTGATTGGCCGGGTCAAAAGCCTGTTTTCGTTGATCCGTTTAATGGTGAGTTTATCACTGAGCGTGTTCTGCGTGGTTGGTTGGTCGGCCACAAAGGGCCGACTGTACAGCTGATGGATGAGGACATGGAACAGTCAGACAATGCAACCATCATCGGACGCTGGTTGGCTGTAATAAAGAGTGCTTACCTGCGGGAAGAAGACTATGCTGGCGCGTTGCGCTGCAGTGAACTGGCACTTTGGTTTAGTCCAGATGACCCTTATGAAATCCGTGATCGCGGTTATATCTTCCAGCAGCTTGACTGTGACTGGGTCGCGGTAAACGACTATGAATATTTTATTGAGCAGTGCCCTGATGACCCGGCGGCTGAGCTGTTAAAGATTCAGGTGAAAGTACTCACTGCCCAAGAACCAACATTCCACTAATCAGGAACCTACCATGACAGTGCAAAAAACTGTGCAGATTGGCGATATTGATGTCGCCAACGATAAGCCTTTCGTTCTGTTTGCCGGAATGAATGTTCTCGAGTCCAGAGATCTGGCAATGCAAATCTGTGAGCATTACGTTGAAGTCACGCAGAAGCTTGGGATCCCATACGTTTTTAAAGCCTCTTTCGATAAAGCAAACCGTTCATCTGTTCACTCTTACCGTGGACCGGGTATGGAAGAGGGTATGCGTATCTTTGAAGAGCTGAAGTCAACCTTTGGCGTCAAAGTGATCACCGACATTCATGAGATTCATCAGGCGCATCCTGTTTCTGAGGTTGTTGATGTTATTCAGCTTCCGGCGTTTCTTGCCCGTCAGACTGATTTGGTCGAAGCAATGGCGAAAACCGACGCTGTGATCAACGTGAAAAAACCCCAGTTCATGAGTCCGGGTCAGGTTGGTAACATCGTTGATAAATTTGCCGAGTGCGGCAACGAGAAAGTGATTCTTTGTGAGCGTGGTTCGTGCATGGGTTACGACAATTTGGTTGTCGATATGCTCGGTTTTGAAGTCATGAAGAAAGCCAGCAAAGGTAGCCCGGTTATCTTTGATGTGACTCACGCGCTGCAGTGCCGCGATCCATTGGGCGCAGCGTCTGGTGGTCGTCGTGAGCAAACGGTAGATTTGGCGCGCGCAGGTCTTGGTACCAAGCTTGCTGGCCTGTTTATTGAAGCACACCCGGACCCTGACAATGCGCGTTGTGATGGTCCATCAGCCCTGCCATTAGATAAACTTGAGCCTTTCTTAAAGCAAATGAAAGCGCTTGACGATTTGGTGAAGAGCTTCCACGACTTGGATATTGGTTAATCTGCTTTGGTATCCAAATAAACGAAAAGCCGGCAATAGCCGGCTTTTTTGATCTCGATACGATATCGACGATATGTAAAACGAGTCCTTGCACGGCAAAGACTCGGAGGTCGCGTTACAGGCCGAAGCGTGAGATTTCTTTATTCAGCTGACCAGAGAGGTTCGAAAGCTCTGTCGCCTGTGTAGCAGCAGTTGAAGCTTCTTCCGCCAATTGGTCTGATGCATCTTTGATCCCCTGCGTGTTGCGTGTAATTTCAGAGGTCACCAGAGATTGCTCTTCAGCAGCAGAGGCAATTTGGGTCGCCATATCGCTGATGGATGAAACCGCACTGGTAATCTGTGACAGGCTTGCTGTCGCGGAATTGGCATCATCAACACTGGTGTTAGCCAAGTGTTTGCTGTCATTCATGATGTTCACGGCTGAACCTGTTGTATTCTGCAGCGTTTCAATCATTGACTGAATTTCGCGGGTAGAGTCGTGAGTGCGTTGGCTGAGAACACGAACTTCGTCTGCAACCACGGCAAAGCCACGGCCCTGCTCACCTGCACGCGCAGCTTCAATTGCTGCGTTTAGTGCCAGCAGGTTAGTTTGCTCTGCGATGTCTTGAATTGTCGCCAGAATTGAGCTGATGCTCTGTGCATGCTGATTTAGCTCAGTGATCACGCTAGTGGCCATTTCGACTTCTTGTGACAGGTTGTTGATAGAGTTCTGGCTCTGGCTCACCTGACCTGCGCCAGACTCTGAGCAGCTCACCGCTTCGTTAGAAAGGTGCGCAGTGGTTTCAGCATTACCTGCAATTTCTTGTGTTGCCGCTGACATCTGGTTGATTGCTGTGGCAACCATATTGATTTCATCTTGCTGCAAACGAATGCGTTCGCTGCTTGAACGTGTGAAGTCGGCAGACGATTTTGCTTGCTCGGCAAGTGAATCACTCACGTGCTTGACTGCACTCAGTGTGGTGAAGATATTTTCGACAAATACGTTGAAGTTCCGTGCTAAGTCGCCGATTTCGTCATTACTGTGCGGCTCAAGACGCTGTGTCAGGTCAGCGTCACCACTGGCAATTTCTTTCATTGCTTCTGATACACGTTGCAAATCCTGAAGCAGGAAGTTCACTACCCATGCAGCAGCAATGATGATCACGACAGCAACGACAATACCGATCAGCGCAAGGTCAAGCAGCAAATCATTGTAGGCCGAGAGCTCTGTTTTCTGATCGAGCTCAATACCAATGATCCAATCAGAATTTGGGAAAGCAGCAAAATAATATAGTTTCTCTTGTCCGTTAAGAGGCAGATTGAGCAGCTCGCCCGAGCTCATGGCATCGGCGACATTGTTAGCATTCAGCTCACGGTTGTATTGAGAGATTGATTTGCCAGTCAGGCTGCTGTTTGGATGCGCGAGCAGTTGGAATTTTGCATCAAGCAGCATTGCAAAGGCATTTTGCCCTACATTAATTGTGCTGATGTTCTCTAGCAGTTTGTCCAATGGCAGGTCGCCACCGACAACACCTTCGACTTTGCCATTTTTCATGACCGGGTTAGCAACGGTCACCATTAATTTACCCGTTAACGCGTCCACATACTTATCGGTCACGATAGGGTGTTTGACTTTGCTGGCTTCTTGGTACCAAGGGCGAGAGCGCGGATCAATAGGAGGTTGTTCGCCATTGGCCAGATAAATCGTGCCGTCTGCCTGACCGAAAAAGGTCATTGAGAAGTCACCAGACAGCTGCATTTGCTTCAATGCTTTGATGACATCTTGTTGTGGAGAGGTTTTCGCGAACCCTTCAACTGTACCGATTTTCGAGCGGAAGAAGTTATCAATATTCTCACTGGTCAGCGATGTCACCATGCCGATACGCTCAGAAATACTATTCAAAGTGTGAGAGTGAAGTTGAGAAGCGGCAAGCGTGGATAGTACTGCCGCCATGAGAAGCACTGCAATCAGGCAGGCTGCGATCAGCTTTTTTTTCAGAGAAATAGTCATTGTAGTTTTTCCATACATCAAACGAAGGCGGCCGAGCTTGGGAAACGGAGCCAGGGAGTTATTGGAATTATTGTTTGTCGGCCATCAGTCCTGCCGTGGCGCTGGTTAATGTATCGTCAGTCTTTGAAGATTCTTTAAAGATTATTTTTATGTGCATCATAACTCTTATTTTTCATTGCAGTATTTTTCAGAAATAGGTTGATATTCTTCAAATAACAGGTGCTTATGATGTGTATTTATACTAGGTTGTCAATTTTATTACGTGATGCTTCACAAGCAACTTTGTAACAAAATGATTCATGTTGTCACGTGTCTTGAAAATTTATCTCATTATGACAAGCACTTAGTGACTCAAAATGAACATATAGACGTTTAGACGTCTATATGTTGACGCTTATCGCCAAAGTGATTAACCTGTGCCCCACATCATGAAAAATTGCAAGAATCACAATGGATACAAATAAAAAATCAGACATAAAACCTTCCTGGGTTGCGCTACTCCCGTTGCTTCTTTTTCTGACACTATTTATCGGGACCGGATTTTACCTCACGGCGCAAAACGTTGATTTTGCCTTCTATCAATTACCTGCGCCGATTGCCATCTTGCCTGCGATTGTGCTGGCAATATTGTTGAGCAAAGACAAACTGAATACGGCAATTTCCCAGTTCATCAGCGGTGTCTCTCACCCTGATATCATAGGTATGTGTCTGATATACCTGCTCGCTGGCGCGTTTGCGGCGGTTGCCAAGGCAAGTGGAGGTGTCGACGCCACTGTAAATCTTGGTTTGACGTTACTCCCGGGGTGGCTCATTTTGCCGGGCTTATTTTTAATTGCTGCTTTCATCTCAACATCTATGGGTACCTCGATGGGTACAATTGCGGCAATTGCACCTGTGGCTTTGGGTATTGCTGAAAAAACAGGGATTGACCCGGCGCTGATGGCTGGTGTGGTAATGAGTGGCGCGATGTTTGGCGATAACCTCTCAATTATCTCAGACACCACGATTGCTGCTACTCGCTCACAAGGTTGTGAGATGAAGGATAAGTTTCGTGAAAACTTCCGAATCGCCTTTCCGGCCGCAGTAGTTGCTTTCACTATCTTTGCGTTTGCCAATGAAGCGACAGAGACTCCAGTGGTGGGTGACTTAGATATTCTGGCTGTGCTGCCTTACCTCACTATTCTGGGTCTTGCTGTCTATGGTGTGAATGTATTCGTCGTGTTAGCGCTTGGGATTATTCTTGCGGCACTGGCTGGGTTTGCTGGTTCGGGTGAATTTTCTGCCATGACGTTTGGTAAAACGGTTTACGAAGGCTTCAGCAATATGCAGGAAATCTTCCTGTTGTCGCTGATGATCGGCGGGCTGGCTGAACTGATGCGTCGTCAGGGCGGGTTAGCATTCATCACCCAGAAACTGAACAATTTGATCAGTGGCTCAGGCAAAAAGAAAGAGAGCAAAAAAGCAGGGGAACTTGGCATTGCTGCCTTGGTGAGTCTCACCAATGTTTCTACAGCCAATAACACCGTTGCCATTATTGTATCCGGCGGGGTTGCGAAATCTCTCGCGGACGACAACAGCATTGATAATAAACGCAGCGCCAGCCTTTTGGATATTTTCTCATGTGTTGTTCAGGGATTGTTGCCATACGGTGCGCAGGCATTGTTGCTGGGCTCTACTTTTGGACTGTCACCGATGGAGGTTGTTGCTCACTCGTGGTACTGCGTGTTGCTGGCTATTTCGGCTCTCGCGAGTGTTTGGATTACTGGTAAAGCCAAGTCTAACTAGGTAGACGCTATGTGAGCCTTTGTACGCATAAATGACAGAAATGAGTGATCTAAAGCGCAGGTTTTTGAATCAGTACTGTCAGTGTAACAAGGTTTATTTAGACTCTGTTCGTGTATATGACCGCCAGGTGACAAGCCTGGCTTTCTCGTAGATGACGGACTTACTAGATAGGGTAATTCAATGATGCACGTCTCTCCCTAAAAGCGGCGATCAGCGCTGCATTACTGGCCTCACTCTCTGGCTGCGCAACAACTGATTCAGCTGCTGTTCCAGGTTGGAAACCAGACACCACATATAACCTGACTATTTTGCATACCAATGACCACCACGGTCGTTTCTGGAATAACAAATACGGCGAATACGGTATGGCAGCGCGTAAAACGCTGATCGATCGTCTTCGTGCTGAAGCTGCTGCAAATGGCACTGAGGTGCTTCTGCTGTCTGGTGGCGATATCAATACGGGTGTTCCTGAGTCAGATCTTCAGGATGCTGAGCCTGATTTTAAGGGTATGACGCAAATCGGCTACGATGCAATGGCACTGGGTAACCACGAATTTGATAACCCTCTTTCAGTGCTTGAAAAGCAAATGAACTGGGCCGATTTCCCAATGCTGTCTGCCAATATCTATGACATGAAGACAGGTAAGCGTAAGTTCCAAGCGTATGAGATCTTCGAGCGTGGCGGTCTGAAAATTGCGGTCATCGGCTTAACAACCGAAGATACAGCCAAGCTGGGTAACCCAGAGTACATCAGCGAGCTGGACTTCCGCGATCCGAAAGAAGAAGCCAAGAAAGTTATTGCTGAACTAAAGAAAACCGAAAACCCAGACATCATCATTGCTGCCACTCACATGGGTCACTATGTTGATGGTCGACGTGGTATCAACGCACCAGGCGATGTAGCTCTGGCGCGTTATTTACCAGAGGGCGATCTCGACATGGTTGTCGGCGGTCACTCCCAAGAGCCAGTGTGTATGGAAGGCATGAATGTCATCAAGAAAGGCTTCAAGCCGGGTGATGAATGTAAGCCTGACTATCAGAACGGTACTTGGATTGTTCAGGCCTACGAGTGGGGTAAATATGTTGGTAAAGCAGACTTCACTTTCCGAAATGGCGAGCTGAATCTGGTGTCTTACGATCTCATCCCCGTTAACCTTAAAAAGAAAGTGAAGGTTAATGGTGAGAAGAAGCGTGTCTTTATTCAGGAAGAGATTCCGCAAGATCCGGGCTTGAAAGCATTCCTTCAGCCTTATCAGGAAAAAGGACAGGGCGAGCTTACTAAGAAAATTGGTGAGAGCAACGGCAAACTGGAAGGTGACCGTAGTGTCGTTCGTTTCCAGCAGACCAACCTCGGCCGAATGATAGCAGCTGCGCACAAAGAGCGCGCAAAAGCAGACTTTGCTGTGATGAACTCTGGCGGTGTTCGTGATTCTATCGAAGGCGGTGATATCACCTATAAAGATGTCCTGACTGTTCAACCGTTTGGCAACATGCTGACTTACACTGACATGACAGGTAAAGAGGTCATGGAGTACCTGAATGTTGTAGCTACCAAGCCTGTTGATTCGGGTGCTTATGCGCAGTTTTACGGTATCTCGATGGTGGTTGATGGCGACAAAGTGAGTGACGTGAAGATTGGTGGTGAGGCACTGGATCTGGCTAAGACGTACCGCTTTACAGTACCAAGCTATAACGCTGCTGGTGGTGATGGTTATCCAAAACTTATCAACCATCCGGGCAATGTAAACACTGGATTCGTTGATGCTGAAGTGCTCAAAGAATACATTGAGAAGAACAGTCCGATTGATGTGAATGCCTTCGCGCCAAATGGCGAAATGGTATACAAGTAAATCGAGAGTGGTCGTTGTCTAACAAACGACAACACTTATGAGAAAAGCGCTGGAAACAGCGCTTTTTTTGTTTCAGTCTGATAAGAATAATTCTTCTGCAAAACTTCGTTTACTGAATTGCAATAGCAATGGTTATACTGGCGAAAAAGGAGGCGCCATGACACCTGCGGTAAAAGCTGCCGAGAAGGCACGTGTTTCGTTTAATATTCACAGTTACGAGCATGACCCGTCCAATGCAAATTTTGGTATGGAGGCCGTCGATAAACTGGGGCAGGACCCAGCAAGAGTATTCAAAACCTTGCTGTTCGCATTGAATGGTAATGAAAAATCACTCGCGGTCGCTGTTGTACCTGTTTCGTCAATGCTTGATTTAAAAGCTGCCGCTAAAGCTGTCGGTGCAAAAAAAGCGGAGATGGCTAATCCGTTAATTGCGCAAAAAGTTACTGGCTATCTAGTGGGAGGGATCAGCCTCTCGGACAAAAAAAAGCGTTGCCAACATTGCTGGATGCTTCCGCTGCGGACTTCGATACAGTCTTTGTCAGCGCAGGTAAGCGGGGGCTCGAAATTGAGCTGGCACCCTCTGACTTACTGACTATCACCCGAGGAAAATCAGCGTCCATCGCCAAGTAATCCATAATGCCTCTTTGTGAAAGGAAGCCCGCTAAGTACTGGATAGATACAAAGAACCAAGTCCCCCTGAGGATGAATCTGTGAAGAATGAACCAATGATATGGTTAAGGAGAGACGGTGTCTTTTTCAATTTGGTTAAGTCTTGCTCTTGTGTGTATGCTTGGCGCCATGTCACCCGGCCCGAGCTTAGTGGTCATGGCAAAACATAGCTTATCGGGCGGCAGGTTACATGGCATTGCTGCTGCATGGTCTCATGCGCTTGGTGTGGGCGTTTATGCCGTCGTTTCGCTGCTTGGCCTTGCCGTCTTACTTGAAGAATCGCCCATGGTATTCAGAATAATCTCGTATGCGGGTGCCTGTTATTTAGCGTGGCTGGGTATCAAGTCATTACGCTCGTCGGGAGGTATTGCCGCCAACATTGAGGCAGGAGAGCCGAGTAACATTGTTGATGCTATTCGCGATGGCGCGATGATCTCGATACTCAACCTAAACTCGCCTTATTTTTTCTTGCTCTCTTCAGCCAGTTTGTCGCTTTAGGCACGGATCTCGCCAGTCGTGTAACCATTGTGGTAACCCCACTGGTGATCGATGGGCTTTGGTATACCTTGATTGCATTCGCGTTGTCATCAATGACAGTCATCGACAAACTACGGGATCATGCCGTGTGGATTGATCGCGTTTGCGGCGTGTTGTTATTGGTACTCGCAGTACGGGTCATAGTGACGGTGTGAAGAGGCACCGGAGTGTTTCGGTGCCTTTTGCGAAGTGCTTATCCGGTTCGGTGTAAATGCCTTTCTCTGTTTTCCAGTTTTTTGTCCTGACTTTTCTTCAGCAGCACATAAAGTGCTCCTGTCCCTCCTTGATGACGCTGCGCGGAGTGGAAGCACATTACATCCGTGATCTGCTCAAGCCATTGACTGACGAAACTTTTTAGTTTTGCCGGGGGCGTTGAGCGCTCGCCTTTACCATGCACGATAATGACCGTTCGGATATCCATCTTCTGGCATTGCTTGAGAAATTTAAGGATCTCAGTACGTGCATCTTTCAAACTGAATTTATGTAAGTCGAGCCTTGCCTGAATATCATATTTTCCAAGTCGAAGTTTGCGGTAAACACCGTCCTGAACGCCGGGACGCTTAAAGGCGATAATATCGTCAGGTTTGAGCATACGTGCGAATTCGAGTGAGAGGTATTCGGGGTCCCCTTCATTGAGTGATTGGGCTGCCAGTTGTCGGGCAAGTTGAGCTTCTGATGGTTTGTGAGCCTTGGCTTCTGGCTCAACGATGTCGTTACTCATTGGAGCAACGTCTGCCATCATTTCTCTGAACAGGTCAGTATCATTATTTCCGTTCATTGTCTTTGACGCTTCGTTGGAACTTGAAGCCAGTATAGCGAACAAGTTTTCTCAGGTCTCGTGTTGAAATCGATGAGACAGCAGGAATCGAGGGATATTGAGGGCAAAACAACAGATAAAAAAAGAGCCAGTGATGGAGGGTCACTGGCTGCCTTAAATAAGTAGGCTGATAGTGATTGTTTATGGTGCTAGTACGGATTTTGTCTTTGACGAAAAATATCCAGCACAGAATGAAATTAAGGCCAGTATGCCAGTTAACATGGCAACCGAGGCGATTCCTATCGAGTCGCTCAACATGAGATGTAGCCAATATTCCATTATTACCTCCTCAGCCGTAACGTGGGGCTAGGATGCCAGCCTTTGATATGGGTGATACTGATTTAGATCAAGCCAGAACTGAATGAGAGCAAGTTTATGCTTGTGTCGCTATTTTTAAATTAGTACTCATTAATTGATGGATTAGGACAGCGTAGAAACGCATGTAACAGTGGGGTTTGTGCAAAAAATATCGCGTTTAAGCAATATATGATGACACTTTAACCGTTTGACTCGAATGAACCGAAAAACCGCATAAAACACTTGAGTCTGTCAGATGGATGGGTAATATAGGCGACCTCTGACGAACAAGCTTTGTCAGATACGTCGGTGAATAGCGCAGTTTGGTAGCGCATCTGGTTTGGGACCAGAGGGTCGGGGGTTCGAATCCCTCTTCACCGACCACTTAAAAAGCCTGCTCATCTGAGCAGGCTTTTTGCTCTCAGGTCGCCTGCGTTCTTTGACTCAGCATAGTCGGGCCGGAGGCTGGAAGGCCAGTCCCATCGAATCCTTCTTCTCCGAGCACTTAAGGATCCTACAAAGTCCGGCAGACTTTTGCTTTCAGAGCACTGGTTTTCGCAAAGTCAGTGCAATCGGGTCAGGGGCTGGAAGGCCAGTCCCATCGAGTCCCTCTTCACCGAGCACTTTAGGATCCTGCAAAGTCCGGCATACTTTTGTTTTCAGAGAACTGGTTTTCGCAAAGTCAGTGCAATCGGGTCGGGGGCTGTAAGGTCAGTCCGGTCTCAGCTCTCTCTAAGCAATTTAGAAACTTACCTATTCGAACGGGCTCTTTCGGTTATTAATAATAGTCAGTGTGAAAAGCGGATTGTTTTGGCATCTGGATAAAGGGCTTGTAGAGATATCAAAAAAGCCCACTCAAAAGAGCAGGCCTTTTAAATTTTTATCTTCAGTCAGGTTTTAGGTGTTGGTTGATGCCAGTCGTTCTTTCGGGAAACAACTCACTTTTCCACCTTTATTAAGCCTTCTGACAGAAAAGCCTTCTTTCTGAAGTAGGGACAAAACGCCTTGTTTGCCCCTAAAATGAAGATCGCCCGCGACTAAAAGGTATTTTCCTTTTTTGAATTTCTTGGGGTCACTGAGCTGTTCAACCCAATCACGGTTCCGCTCAAAAAGCATAGATTCAGCAAACTGTGTGGTGTTCTCGAAGTAGGTCGACATATTTGTCAGTGTCGTATCATCGCCTTGTTGCCACGCAGAGAGTAAACATTTCAAGTCAGCTTGCTTTTGTTCCCAGTCGTCCATTGTCTCCAGCAATAGGTTCTTACCGCCGTCTTCCATCGACGTCAATACACTGAACTGTTCCTCCATGCTTTCTAGAGCAATGACGGGTTTGTTGTAGGTATTACTTTTTTGGATGAAATGCACATCAATGCCGAAATCTGGCCTGAGTCCCAGAGACTTGGCTTGGGCCAGTTGTAAGGCCATTGCTGCTTGCCATGGCTGCATGGCATAAAGGAGCGACAGATCCACTCCAGCTTTGGGAGCAACCGTTTCAAGTTGTCGTTTTTCGCTGATGTTCAGGGCCTGATAGCTATTTCTACGGTCAGGAACTTGTGGCCTAGTAATAGTGTTTAAATCGACTTCAACGACCAGCGCATCTGCTTCAATGAACGCAGTTTCAACAATATCTGGGAGCGGGTAAAAGCTCGGTATACCCATGTGGATGGAGCCAAAAAGCGTAATGATGGTGCCATCTTTTTCTGCCTGCCAAACTGCGGGCGCTGCCTGAGAAAAAGAGGAAAGAGTGAGGAGGAAAAAGGTGATGACTCTGAGCTTTAGTTGTTTTGATACATCATTTGTTCGCTCATCGTGTTCTGTCATTTTTCCCCCAAGTTGCCTGTGAAGTTATTCGTGCTCGTTAAAAACCTCTGTTTTTCCGTCCTTAGAGAAGGACATCACACGATACTTTTGCTTCTTATTTCCGTACTCCATACCAGGCGAGCCAAGAGGCATACCGGGCACTGCTAAGCCGTCAACATTATTTGGTTTAGACGCAAGGAAGGAGTGTATGTCACTTGCGGGGATATGTCCTTCAAAAATATAGTCATCAATAACGGCTGTATGGCAGGAAGCCAGACGTGGCGTGATTCCGAGCTTTTTCTTGATAGGATGAAGATTATCAATATTCTCAACTTTAAGATCAAAACCGTTGTCTTTCATATGATTTACCCACTCTTCACAGCAACCGCAGCTGGCTGATTTATAAACAATACCCGACGCAGCTATGGCCGAGCTCGAGAGTATTGAGAGTGAGAGTGCAAGCAATGTAGATTTTTTCATCGTTGTAATCCTCAGTGATGATGTTGATTAAACATGAGTCGATTGTAGTGACTTGTGTCCATATTTTCGGGCTTAACCCTCCGGCTCGAAATGATTTATTTTGATTAACCTTGCTTTGGGGTAAACCAACGCAGTCGATTTGCATTGCTGACAACAGTAATAGAGGACAGCGCCATCGCTGCGCCAGCGATAACCGGGCTGAGTAGGGATCCCGTCAGCGGAAACAGCACACCAGCAGCGATGGGTATACCGAAAGCGTTATAAATGAATGCGCCCCAAAGGTTTTGCTTCATATTCGTAATGGTGGCTTTAGACACGGCCAGCGCATCAACTACGGAGTTTGCAGAATGACGAATTAAGGTCATTTGTCCGCTTTCAATGGCGACGTCACTGCCGCCACCCATTGCAATCCCCACGTTGGCTCGTGCTAATGCCGGAGCGTCGTTAATGCCGTCACCCACCATGGCGACTGTTTTGCCTGATGTTGAAGTTTTCTGATTTCTGCTTCTTTGCCATCCGGCATGACTCCCGCAATAACGTGAACAATACCGAGCTGACTAGCAATGGCATTGGCCGTTGACGGATGATCACCCGTTAGCATCACCACATGAATACCTGAGGTAATCAATCGCGACACAGCTGACGGGGAATCACTGCGAATGGGATCGCTGATACCCAAAAGTCCGAGAACACGCCGAGAATCTGCCACATATACTGGGGTTTCTCCGTTCTCTGTCATTTCGGTTACGAGGCTCTCAGCATGCTGACAATCAATATTGTTGGCGGAAAGTAGTGCTTTATTGCCAACAAAAAAGCGTTTCGAATTCATGCTGGCGCTGATGCCCTGACCAGGTACAGCAGTGAAATTCTCGACTGCTACGGGCTGGATGCCTTTGTCTTCGGAATAGCTGATTACAGCCGTTGCTAACGGATGCTCAGATCCTTTTTCGATACTCGCTGCAAGAGTGAGAAGCTCGGTTTCCTCGATATTAAGCGGGTAAATAGAAGTAATGGACGGTTTGCCCTCTGTCAGGGTACCTGTTTTATCGAGCACGACAGTATCAACTTTTGCTGCATGCTGAATGGCTTCCGCATCTTTAATCAATATACCCAACTCGGCCGCTCTGCCAACGCCAGTTATAACAGACATCGGTGTGGCCAGACCCAATGCACAAGGGCAAGCGATGATCAGCACCGTGGTCGCAGTGATTAGCATGTAGCTGACGGTTGGCTCTGGCCCTATCATATACCAAACCAGCGCCGTGAACGCTGAGATGGCAATAACAACAGGTACAAAGACCGCTGAGATGCTATCGGCCATTTTAGCAAGTGCGGGTTTACTGTTTTGAGCTTCACGAACAAGATGGATGATCCTTGCCAGCATGGTGTTTTCACCTACGCCTTCTGCGATCATCACTAGGTTACCTTTCTGGTTCAGCGTGCCAGCACTTAGGTTGTCGCCCGAGCGTTTGTGAACAGCGATCGGCTCTCCCGTTAACATCGATTCGTCAATGTAGCTTTCACCTTCGGAAACTTTTCCATCTACTGGAATGCGTTCGCCGGGTAGATGCGTAAAGCCACACCTACAGTGACTTCTTTCAGAGAGATCTCCTTTTCGCCTGAATCTGTCACCAGTGTTGTCGTCACAGGTTGTAAATCTAATAACTTATCCAGCGCAGAAGATGCTGAGGCGCGGGCCTTGGCCTCAATCGCATGCCCCAGTGTTATTAAGCCGAGAATCATTGCCGTTGCTTCAAAATAAACATGACGAGCGGACTCTGGAAAAAAAGCGGGTGCGAGAACGACAACGGTGGAATATAGCCATGCTGCACTTGTACCGAGAGCAATCAGTGAATCCATATTGGCTCTGCGATGTCGAATGGCGTTGAATGCGCCCTTGAAATAGGCTTTTCCTGTGGTGGCGAGCAAGGCGAAGCAAATTGAAGAAATGATGCCCCAGCTTATTTGGCTGGTCGTGGAGTTCACGGTCATACTGCCGCCAAATACACCCCATAACATCAAAGGGATACCTACGCCCAATGCGATAAGCGCATGCTTTAAGTGACGTTGATAAATCTCCGCTTGCTGCTGGTTCTGTTTCTCGCGTCGGGTTACATCATCCTCAATGAGTTCTGCACCATAACCAGCATCAATAATCGCGTTAATTAAAGAGTCCGCACTGACATCTTGCCCTTTTACTTGAGCAGTTCGCTCGGCGAGATTGACGTTAACAGACGTCACGCCATTAACAGCGGTGAGCGCTTTTTCGACAGAAGAAACGCAGCTGGCACAAGTCATTCCGGTCAGAATAAGTTGATTGGCCGTATCGGTTTTTAGGTTTACTTGGGCGTTATCTGAAGTCGATATATCTGGTTTATAGACAGGTGAAACATCTTTTTCTTGCTCTGTTAACACCTCGCATCAGCACCACTTGATAGCCGGCAGCATCAATGATTGAAATGACGTCGTCTTTTGCCAATACCCCTCTCACATCAGCCTGTGTTTTCGATACGTCGTGGGAGGCAATAAAAGGATTATCATCGAATGCTTTAGTCAGTTTTGCCACGCATTTTCCGCACCGTAAACCCGAAAGAGTCAGAGAAACATGATGACCAGCGGTATAACCAAGATTGTCGACAGCGCCAAAAACCTCGTTCAATGCGATCTTTCCGGTGACTGACATGGAATCTTTATCTGCACGAACACCCGTTACACCTGCAATCGCGTTGACCGCATTCGAGACTTTTTTTGCACAACCCATGCAGCTAAGGCCAGCAAGCGGTATCTCGAAAGTGTTTATCGAGTCTTGAGCAACTGATGATAGTTGGTCTTTGGTCTCTGACATCCTGTTGTCCTTGTCGGTTTGATGCTTTGTCTTCTGATTGGAGGCTTTTATTTGTGATGTTTTACCCTCATACTTTTCATCATAAACCTTCCACTAACTGTAAGGTCAATAGTGTTAGAGTCCATCTTATGAAGATTAATGAAGTTGCCCAGTTAACCGGGTTACCGTCAAAAACGATTCGTTTTTATGAGCAAAAGGCGATTCTGAGTGCACCTGATAGAAGTGAGAACGGATATCGTGCTTACAACCAACAGCACATCAACGAGCTTTTAATGATTAAACGCTCGCGTATGGTTGGCTTTTCGCTTGAGGAATGCAGGGAGCTGATCGCACTTTCACGTGACCCAAACCGCAAGAGTGCAGATGTGAAAAGCAAAGCCAAAGAAAAGCTCAGTGCGATTGATGAAAAAATAGAAGAACTCAAAGCAATGCAGAAAAGTCTGAAAGCACTCGTTGATATCTGCCCTGGTGATGATAGTAGTTGTTGTCCGATTATTGATGCTTTAACCGAGTCTGGGAAGGCGGAAAAGTAGAAAAGCGCCTGATGGCGCTTTTCTGTTGAGGGCTTTTTCTTACTCAGTAAAGCAATGCGTAAAGCTGTCGGCGGAATTTACTCGCAATCTCATTACCCTGTCCCAGAGATGACAAGATATCCATCATGGTTTTCTTTGCCTGCCCATCGGCAAAGTTAAGGTCTTTTCTTATCAGCTTCATCAAAAGCTCAAGTGCCTCTTCATGTTTATCTACCTGATTGAGCTGAACCGCCAAGTCAAACGCCAAGTCATCGTTTTCTGGATCGGCGTCATACGCCTCCTGAAGCTTACGCACTTCGGGTGAATCAGCAGACTGACGGTACAATTCGATTTTCGCCGTCAGTGATTTGTATCGGGCATCTTGATCTTGCATTAACACTGTTGCCAAGGTTGCATCAGCAAGATCAAATTGTTTGGTCTCTATCAAACACTCAGCAAGGGTAAGTTTGTATTCACCAGACTCGCCAAGGTCAGCTTCCAGAGTTTTGAGTATGGTCAGTGCTTCGGAATATTCACCCTGATCCATCTTTTCTAGTGCTTCTTTGAAAGCCAGCTCTGCTTGGTTAGGTAAATATTTATCTAAAAACTCAAGGACCGCATCTTCGCTCTGTGGGCCCATCAACCCGTCAACAGGTTTTCCGTTGTCAAATAATGCCATTGTCGGCAAGGCTCTGATACCAAACTGGGCTGCAAGCATCTGCTGCTGCTCACAATCTACCATTGCCACGGTGAGGTGACTTGCATGCTGAGCGGCCAGCTTCTCGACGAGAGGCTTCATATCGAGACTTTCCGGACTCATGTTGGCCCAGAAATAAAATAAGACAGGGGCGTTACGCGAACTCTCCAGCACTTGATGCGCATTTTGTTCCGTAAGGTCGATAAGATGATTGTTTTCCATAGCGTGACCTTGAATATGTGGGAATACCTAAAATGTGGGGGGCAAGTAAAGAAAATTCAAGATGATAATGCCCTTGTTTGTCACACAGTTGTCGGTATGAGAGATAAAGCCATCTTCAGAGTGTGTTACAAGATACCAGAAACACAAAAGCCACCTCAGAGTTGGGTGGCTTTTGCGCATTCCTGCTCGTGTTTATGACACTTTTGGTGGAGCTAGATAACAAGCAACACAGCTAAGGTCAGGCATAAACAGAGCCAATTGAGCTGTCTGAGGGACATTCGGCTGACTCCAATAAGACTTATCGTTTTTTTATCTACCGCCTGAACACTCTCTCCGACTGTGCAAAAGAACATCAAAGGGAGAGGTTTTCACGTTGATGATTTATCTTAGGTTCCGATTATTACAAGAATATGATCGCAAACTTTCACCGTTTTCTATCAATTGTTGCGAGCCATATCTATTATCCTTACTAAAGCGTTACTTATCAATTACTTGCGATTAATCTTGTCAGCTAAATATTCGCGGGTAAAAAGATAGCAAAATAAATTTATTTCTTATCGCTGTTTTCGAGCAAAAGAGTCATTTTATTTGCGACAAAATCGGCAATATAGGGTTGTGCAACTTCTTTGGGGTGAAGGCCGTCAGCCATAAGCCATCCCGGCGTTAATACCACTTTTTCCATAAAGAAAGGAATGAGTGGGATTTTCATTTCTTTACTTAATTCAGGGTAGATATCCGAAAACGCCTTGGTGTACCTTTTTCCATAGTTAGGTGGAATTTCAATCTGCATTATTGCGACTTTGGCCCCGCTTTGCTGGCTTAAATTGATCAGCTGTGTCAGGTTCTTACGTATTAAATCAGGTGACCAACCCCTCAGGCCGTCATTGGCACCGAGCTCAATGAGCACCCAGTCTGGCTGATAGGTGTCAAGAAGGGCAGGAAGTCTCGCTAAGCCATTCCCGGTGGTATCGCCAGAAATGCTGGCATTGACTACTTTTTCTACCTGACCTTCGTTTTGCAGGCGTTGTTCCATCAAGGTTGGCCAGCTCTTCTCTATGGGCATCTGATAACCAGCGCTTAGGCTGTCACCGAGTACCATCACGGTCTGCCCCAAAGCATTGAAAGAGAAAAACAAAATACAAACATAAAGGACTTTTAACATGAACACTCCGGTAATCAGGGTTGATAACGTTTCAAAACAGGTAGAGACACATGCACAACCTTTGACCATTCTGCAGGATGTTTCGCTTCAGGTCGAGCAAGGGGAAAGTATTGCTTTAATGGGAGTTTCTGGCGCAGGTAAGTCTACATTGATGACATTACTTGCTGGGTTAGACGTCCCGACTACCGGAGATATTGAGCTTCTGGGTGAGCCTTTAGCCAGTCTAAACGATGAGCAACGTGCAGCTTTGCGAGCGAGTTCAATCGGCTTCGTCTTCCAAAGCTTTTTGCTGGTGCCTTCGTTAACCGCACTCGAAAACGTCATGCTACCCGCAACAATTCGCGGTGAAGCAGAGGATAGCGAACGCGCCAGTGAACTACTTCGTTCTGTTGGGCTGGCGAGCCGGGAAACACACCTTCCGTCTCAGCTGTCAGGCGGTGAGCAGCAACGTGTCGCGTTGGCGAGAGCATTTATGTCCAAACCCAAAGTGCTGTTCGCGGATGAACCAACAGGTAACCTTGACCAGCATACCGCCGAAACGGTTATTGAACTCTTGTTTTCACTTAACCGCGACCATGGGACGACGCTGGTACTTGTCACTCATGACCCTGCGCTAGCGGAACGATGTGACCGTACTTTGCAAATTAATGCGGGTCGAATCGTGGAGGAAGCAGTATGAAAAAGCCTTCTTTGATTTGGCGGTGGGCATGGAGGGAGCTATTTCACGGTCAGCTGTGGCCAATAGTCGCCGCTCTCGCTCTCATCATCGCCTGCGTCTTTGCCCTCTCCGCATTAGCTAACCGCATCGAGCAAGGCCTGACCCAGCAGGGCAGGGCAATGATTGCTGCTGATTTGATTCTAAGAACTTCTGAACCTCTCCCTCCAGAATTAACAGCGAAGCTAGACTCACTAGACGTCGATCAATCAGTTCAGACCCGTTTTGGCACGATGGCATTCAGCCAAGACAAGATGCAGCTTGTCAGTGCGAAAGCCGTCGACAACAACTTCCCGCTCCGTGGTGACCTCGAATTACAGGGGCAAGGGATGCAAAACGTTGTGAAGCCGGGTGAACTCTGGCTTGCCGAGCGTTTGTTCGCATTACTGGATGTGAAAATTGGAGACAGTGTCGATATCGGTGATGTTACGCTCACCGTGTCTGGAAAAATTGTTTCTGAACCAGAATTGTCGTTTAACCCGTTTAGCCAGATGCCAGCGGTGCTGATGCACCAAGACCAAGTGGAAGAAGCTGGAGTTGTAAGGCCAGGCAGTCGCGTCTCTTATCGCTATTTGTTCCGCGGCAGCGAATCAGCATTGAGTGATGTGAGAGCCGTTGTCCCCGATCTACCGGGTTACAGTTGGATTGATGAAAATGACAGTGGTCGTACTGGCGATATGCTGGACAGGAGCCGTGGTTACCTATCACTCACTGTTGTGCTGGTCATTATCATGGCTGCAGGTACCTTGTTGCTCACCAGCCAGCATTATGTAGATAGTCGAACTGATGTACTCGCAATGGTGAAAAGTCTCGGCGCAAGGAAAGGCTGGGTCCGATCGTGGTTGATGCGTCAACTGGTGATGATGTTCTCGCTGGCGATCGCTATCGGCCTTGCATCTGGTGCGGCGCTAGAATACTTGCTACGTCTACCTTTAACAGATGTTTTGCCTGACCCGCTACCCGATTACGGCATCATGCCCTGGGTTCTCGGTCCGTTGGTAGCTGTGTTGGTTTCCTTGCCTGCATTGGGTATCCCTCTCATCAGGCTGATTAATGCGCCTGCCATTTCTGTGCTTCAGGCGCAGGCACTGCCACCTGTGTCGAAAAACCCTTGGAGCTGGATGCTGGCTGCGATTCCATGTGTCGCTTTGATTGCGTGGTCTTACGACAACCGTCTGATGTGGTTAGTGCTGGCTGCACTGGTACTGATGCTCAGCCTGTTGGCGGCGATGGGAGTCGGTATACTTGGTCTCGCAAGACGACATATTACTCATCCATCTCTGCGTCTTGCATTGAGCCGCATTACCCGAAACCCCGCGGCCAGTGGTGCCCAACTTGGTGCGCTTGCAACATCGTTTATGCTGTTGTCGATAATCTGGTTACTTCGCACAGATTTACTGGATGATTGGCAGAACACACTTCCAGCGGACGCACCGAACGTGTTCGCTATTAATATTGCCGAGAATGAGTTGGATGATTATGTCTCTCTCATTGACAAAGGTGGGCTTGAGCGCTCAGAGGCCTATCCGATTATCCGTGGGCGTCTTGTTGCTAAAAACGGCGAAGATTATGCGACCAGCGATGGTGATGGTCAGGGAAGAGATGAATCGCTACGCCGGGAGCTTAACCTGACATGGCGTGAAACCTTGCTACTCACAATGCACTTATTGAGGGTGATTGGCCGTCTGAAGGCGGTGTGTCGGTCGAGCAGGGGATCGCTGCTCGCCTTGGTCTTGAGCTTGGTGACACGCTAACTTTCATGGTCAATGGCCAGCGGTTCGATTCTACCATCAACTCTGTAAGGGAGGTTGAATGGCGGAATATGAAACCCAACTTCTACTTCATCTTCGCCCCGAGTCTGGTGGACAAGTTGCCCGCTAATTGGCTGATAAGTTTCCGGCTTGGCGATGAACAAAGCGGGATCATCAATGAATTGGGTCGTCAGTTCCCGACAGTCACCCTGCTTGACCTTCGCAGCATGAGTGGACGTATTCAGCTCATTCTTGGCCAGATAAGTCTCTCTTTGTCTGTATTGGCGGGGCTTGCCGTTGTGAGTGGTTTACTATTGCTGCTGACTTTGCTTCGAATCAGTCTGGCGGAGCGGGCGCGAGAGATCATGCTTTATCGCACGCTGGGTGCGAGCCGTAAGTCAATCAATACGACGTTGTGGGCTGAGTACGGCATCATGGCATTGGTGTCTGGGTGCATGGCAGTCGGTGGCGCAGAGCTGGCAATGGCAAGCTTACTGAAGTGGGGCGTGGAACTGCCTGTCAGATTCCACCCCGAGGTTTGGTTAAGCCTTCCACCGCTTGCGGTTGCGCTCGTGTTCATCACGGTTGCAATGATGATCAGGCAACTGCTTCAACCGCTGAAAAACTAATTCTTTAGCAAATCTTGTAATGCTGGGGCCAATTCAGGAAATCTGAATTGGTACCCGGCATCGGTTAACGCTTTTGGAATTGCCCGTTGGCTATCAAGCAACAATTGCCCAGCTTCACCCAACATAAGTTTGATGGCGAAAGCGGGGGTGAATAAGATATGTGGGCGCTTTAAGGTTTTGGCGAGCGTTTGGCTGAATTCTTTGTTCGTCACTGGATTAGGTGCACTGAGGTTAAAAGGACCGCTCTGGTCTTCATGGTCAAGCAAAAACACAATGCCTTCCACCATGTCATTAATGTGGATCCACGGAAAAAACTGACTGCCGCTGCCAATTGGGCCTCCCAGACCAAGTTTGTAGGGCAACAGCATTTTTGTCATCGCGCCGCCGTCGGCACTCAGCACAATTCCTGTGCGAAGAATACACACTCGCGTCTTGTCAGAGGCCGCTTTACCGGCAATTCTCTCCCAATTTGCACACAGCTGATGGGCGAAGTCATGCGCATCTACGGTAACGGATTCATCGAGAACTTTATCTTTCTGATCGCTGTAGTAGCCGACAGCTGAGCCACTGATAAACGTATGCGGCGGATTTGAGCTGGCCTGAAATTTTTCAACCAGTTGTTCAGTCAATCCCCAGCGACTGGTACTGATCACACCTTTTTGGTGTTCTGACCAACGTTTATCAACGATGGGCTCACCAGCTAGATTGATAACAGCATCAAAGCCATCGAAGTTATCAAGGTGATTGAGAGAGTCGATGATGCTGACATCTTCAGGAAACTGTTGTCTTGCTCGGGAAATATTCCGCGTCAACACAGTCAGTTGGTGGTCAGCGAGTCGTTTAGTCAATTGACGGCCAATCAGGCCGGTGCCGCCAGTAAGCAATATACGCATTGTTCAATCCAAAAAAATAAACCAGGCTGTGACAATGTTAAGTATTAACATCCACAGCGCTGATGGCGATGCGAATTTTTCATACCTGCAATTTTAGTCACTCTATTTTATATCCTGCTCTGATATGGTCGATTGTCATAATAGACACTGAATTCGATAGCAATACGTCGCAAGATCAATGTTTTGATCTGAATGAGATGAAAAAACTTCTCGGTGGCGTTGGTTATTTGAGGTATCGGGAGCAGCAGTAACCTTGAGCGACTTTTCAGCACTTGTGAAATCCATGCTAGGAAGCTTTAAAGATCTTCTTCCTATTATCGTTGTGATCGGCTTTTTTCAGGTGTTTGTTTTGAAACAACCTTTGCCTGACTGGCTATCAATCATGGTCGGGCTAGTGCTGGTTGTTCTCGGCCTGACTTTTTTCATCTTTGGCCTTGAGATGGGGTTGTTTCCGATAGGAGAAACACTGGCACATGCCCTTGCTCGTAAAGGCAGTGTGTTTTGGTTGATGGTGTTCGCATTTCTATTGGGGTTTGGCACCACCATCGCTGAGCCAGCATTGACGGCAGTATCCGGTGTGGCGGCTGATGTTGCTGCTCGTGGGGGTATGATAAGTAACACTGTCGATGTGAAAGAAAATTACGCGATGGGATTGAGGATCACTGTCGCACTCTCTGTCGGCTTCGCCATTATGTTGGGCGTGTTTCGTATCCTCAAAGGCTGGCCCATCCATATCCTGATTATTTCCGGTTATATTCTCGTCGTAATCATTACGCTTTTTGCGCCAGAGGCCATCATTGGTATTGCGTATGATTCGGGTGGTGTCACCACATCAACCATCACGGTTCCTCTCGTAACTGCCTTAGGTGTTGGTCTGTCTACTGTGATTAAAGGCCGCAATCCGATGATTGATGGATTTGGCCTGATAGCTTTCGCTTCGCTGCTTCCGATGATATTTGTGATGATCTATGGAATGGTCGTCGCATGAGTGTATTTTCAGAGTTACTGCCCCTCATCGCTGAAACTGTATTGACGACGGTGCGCGACGTGATCCCCATCGTATGCATCATTTTCGGTTTCCAATTTGCAATTCTCAGGCAGCCTGTTCCGCACTTGGGCAGAGTTATTCTAGGTTTCTTTTACGTTTTAATTGGCCTGTCACTCTTTCTTGTTGGCCTTGAACTGGCGCTGTTCCCACTCGGGGAGTCGATGGCGATTCAGCTAACTGCGCCCGAGTTTCTGTTCGGCGAAAATGGCCTGATCCCGAAAAATTTGGATTGGAGTGATTACTACTGGGTGTACATATTTGCCGCGGCGATAGGGTTTAGCACCACAGTCGCTGAGCCGTCGCTAATTGCTGTCTCGATTAAAGCGGCACAGGTTTCCGGCGGCGCAATTCATGCCAATGGTTTGCGCTTATCTGTTGCGCTTGGTGTTGCTATAGGCATTTCACTTGGCAGCTACCGTATTGTTGCTGGCGACCCCATTCATTACTACATCATCGCTGGTTATGTGCTGGTGGTGATTCAAACCTATTTTGCACCAAAGTTTATTGTTCCGCTTGCCTACGACTCTGGCGGCGTGACTACTTCTACCGTGACAGTACCGCTGGTAACCGCGCTTGGGCTCGGCCTTGCTTCTACTGTTCCGGGCAGAAACCCTATGATAGATGGCTTTGGTCTTATCGCATTTGCCAGCCTTTTTCCTATGATCACTGTGATGGGGTATGCGCAGATCACGGAGAAAATGGCTCAGGTTAGCGATAAGATCAGCGCACAAAAAACGGGAGATTCCTGATGCGGTTTAAGCTTATTGTCGCGTTTATCGAAGATTCGAAAACCGACGAAGTGTTAGATGCAGCGAGAGATGCCGGCGCAACGGGCGCAACGGTGATTAATAACGCCCGTGGTGAAGGCTTGACCAAGAAAAAAACCTTTTTTGGTCTGACACTCGATGTACAGAGGGATGTTGTATTGTTTTTGGTGGAGGAGCACTTGGCAAGAAGCATTCTAGAGACTATCAACCTGGCAGGTGAGTTTGACACGACGTCTGGCAAGGGTATTGCCGTTCAGCTGGATGTCGAAGATGCAGTGGGTGTGGCACATCAGGTTGAAGAGTTAAGAAATAAAATTAAGGAAGAGATATGACTGACAGTGCCAAAAAAGTCAGAGATGTCATGGCTGATAGCTTCGTATTGGTCGAGGGGATGACGACAGTTGAAGATGCTATTCGTATCGCCCGTGAAAAAGAGGTTAAAGCGCTTATCGTTAACAAACGTGATGAAAACGACGAGTATGGCCTTGTATTAATGAATGATATTGCCAAGAAGGTGCTTGCTAAAGATAAGTCACCAAGCCGTGTCAATGTGTATGAGATCATGACTAAACCTGCACTGTCAGTGGTGCCCGACATGCAGGTGAAATATTGTGCTCGGCTTTTTGAACGTTTTGGCATCAGTCGAGCACCTGTCATCGACAATGGCGAAATATTGGGGATGGTCAGCTATAACACGATTGTGATGTTCGGAATGTTAAACGACTGAACTCTCGAGTTGATATTCAACGGTCGATATGGCCCAGATCTTTTTCTGGATAAAAGTGGTCTCTGACTCTTTGTTTCAGAACCTTAGCATCCGGGAAGCCGCCGTCTTTCTTGCGCTCCCAGATTGTTTCTCCATTACAAAGGATCTCGAATCGTCCGCCTGTATCTGGGTGGAGTGATACGCGGCCCATTTCTTCGCTGAAGGTGGAGAGCAGTTCCTGCATCATCCAGCTTGCTCTTAGCATCCAGTTACACTGGCGGCAGTAGTGAATATCGATTGATACTTTTTCCATGTTTCTATGCTTTCCGCTTTTTGGCCATGGTCTGCTGTGAGAGAAACAGCAAACGTAAATTCAATAAGCACTCAATGGCGGATTTTGTGTCAGTAACCGTCGTCGAGTGCGACTTCTTTAATGATTAGCTGCTGCTTTTCTGCTGTAGCAGGGCTTTTATTTCACTCAGCTCGTTTTGAAGATGCTCAATTTGTTGATGTGTCGCCAGTATTTGTCTTGGTTCGCTTTTTTGTGCGGCCACAGTGACATCATCTTCTTCGCCTTGCTCTGCCAAAGCGTGTTCAGCTGTCATGGTTTCAATCACCACACCAATCATCATATTCAAAAACACAAAGGCCGTAAGGAAGATAAATGTTAGGTAATAAAGCCAACTGGTGGAGTACACCGCCATGGTCTCATACATGACGTCGGTCCAGTCCTCGAACGTAGCAATACGAAACAAGGTCAGCATGGATATGGATACATCGCCCCACAACACACTGTTAATATCAGAGAAAACGAGGCTGCCTATCACTGCATAGATATAGAAAATGATGAACATTAATACTGCGATATAACCCATCTTTGGAATGGATTTAAAAAGTGCATTAATCAGCAGTTTCAGCTGTGGAACCGCAGAGACCAGGCGTAACACCCTGAATACTCGGAGTAGCCTCGCAATCAGAACACCTTGCCCAGCAGTGGGTATCAAGCTGCCAATTACAATCGCGGCATCAAACCAATTCCATCCACTTTTGAAGAAATCCAGCTTATTTTGGTAAGAGAAAAACTTTATGACAATTTCAAAAAGAAAAAACCACAGGATAAATTGATCCAGCCAGTGAATTGCAAGGCTAACGCCCTCCGGCAATACAAACGTATTTGCGCCTATAGACAGAGCTGCGATGATAATGATCGCTACAGTGAAGGCTTGAAAATATCTGTGTTGATTAATGGCAGTCAAACGGACGTGCAATGACGAAATCACTGATGTAAATCCTTTTACTTGTATAAATTTTGGTGGTTAATGTGTTAGCGCAGGATACTATAGCGGATAAATGTTACCTGACAGATAGTCTCAGTCGGTAATTCTCTGATTATCAAGTTGGCATTTTTGCGGTTGCCGTCAGTATTTTCTCAACACCATGCTTTTAACTTCAATAACTGAGTATGCTCATAACCAAACACCAAGCAAAAGTTTGATGCCCACAGCAAAGGTGACCACTTCAAATACTGTCTTGATGAGGCGGTTACTGCCTTTGTTTGCTAGGTGTGCGCCGAGATATCCTCCCAATGCAGAACCAGCGAGCAGAACAGGTAACCACGGCCAGTAGATATCGCCACCTGCAAGGCCAAGTGTTAGGCCTCCCAGCCCATTCCAAAATAATCCGACACAGACCAGTGTCATTGCTACCGCCTGTTTGTAGTCGTAGCCGAACCAGCGAATTAGAAACAGGGTAACGAAAAGTCCAGTTCCTGCGGTCAGAGAGCCATTGAGTAGTCCTATTGCCGATAAGCCTACACAGCCAATTATTAGACCAGTTAAATGACGATTTTTGGGGTTGGCTTCCTGCCCCAGAGACTTTTGGGTTCGCGAGTATAAGCCAAGGAAAATAATGAAGCCTCCGAGTGCGGCTTCCGCAAAGGGGCCCGGAACGAAGAGGATCAGATTAGCGCCTGCAATGACACCCGTCGCTCCAGCAAGAATGACATAAATCGCAGAAAGAGGAGCGAGATTGCCCGTTCTGAGATGTTTTGCTGCTGCGCCTATTCCAAGTGCAACAGACGCAACTTTGTGAGTTGCCAGCGCAACAGAAAAGGGCAAACCAAGGAAAATAAGCAAGGGAAGCTGTAATAAACCAGCACCGCCACCGGCAAGAGATGACAATGTATTTGCGACGAGCGAACCCAGAAAAAGACCTATCGCGGGGAGAATATCCATTTTGACCCACAAAGCGAGAACCGAAACGGCTTGATAACATGGCACCTTGCGAGATGCCAGATTTCTCTTGGAATTATTGCACTTTTGCGGTCGCGGTGACTTTGATCGATATTCTGGCCATATTTAGTTTAAAGCTCTGTATTTATTTAGCTCATAATTCTAATCATTTTTGTCAAATCAAATTTATAGTCAATAAAGTGACAAAATACTAAAATTTATACCTAATTAATATTCTTTAAGGCAGTATAATCAACCAATGATTATTGGCTGTAAAGAAACACTGTCGCGCTATTTTCGACACTTTCTAATTGCATTACAGCTGACGTATTTGGCTATTCTGCAAGAGACTTTTAGATGGATCTTTCACTCTTACGAAACCATAAAGCGAACGCGGTAAATCCGGAGTTCGATAAATTATACCAATCTGTTTTTACCGACTTTTTCAGTCGTGATCCCGAGTTATGGCCAGTTTATAAAGATCCGGCTTTGCCGCGCATAACCAGTTCCGTCAGCTGCACTTAAATCCAGAGGAACGCCTGTCAGCTTACCCTGATGGTCAGGCATTACAACATCGTCTTCTTAATGATACTCATACCCCTAAACACCGTACGCGTCCAAACGGGAAACCTGATGACGTGTTGGCGTTTGCTGCGGCGATGTCGAAAGACTGGGAAAATCCCTCTTCAGTAGAGAATGTCATTACCATGCCATGTGACCCAAGCATCTACGGTGCCATGATGGGAACACTGGCAAACCCTAACCTTGTATACAGTGAGTATGCAGGTTTGGCTGAGCACCTTGAGAAAAATGTGGTGCGTCAGATAGCCAATATCGTAGGTTACGATCCAGATCAGTCGACCGGGTTGTTTACGCAGGGGGGGACCTTCTGCAACCTATATGGTTATTTGCTGGGGATCAGAAAATCGTTACCGGATGCGAAAGTGAATGGCCTTGGCTATTCACAGGATTATCGGATTCTGAACTCTCAGGCTGGCCACTATTCGAACATGACCAACCTGTCTTTACTGGGCGTTGACCTATCGGGTAAAACTATCCGGATCAAAGTCACACAGAGTCACGATATTGATCTCCATGACCTCGAGCTTAGCCTGCGCGCTTGCTTCTCGGTGAAAACGGCAGTGCCATGCATCATGCTGACCATGGGGACAACGGATACCTTCGCCATTGACCGCGTTAAGCCTGTTCACGACCTGCGTGACAGATTGTGTGAAGAATACGGCGTCAGCGTTAAACCTCATATCCATGTTGATGCGGCAGTGGGTTGGTCAATGATGTTCTTCATTGATTACGACTTTGCACGTAACCCACTTGCGATTAATGACTCAACGCTCAAAGGCATCGAAAGTGTTGTCGAGAAAATGCGTGAGCTGAAGTACGCAGATTCTTTCACTGTCGATTTCCAGAAGTGGGGTTACGTGCCATACACGTCGAGCTTGGTGATGATCAAGAACAAGCAAGACATGAAGGCGCTAGAAAATGACCCTTCAAACTTCTCGTATTTTGAAGATGATCTTCAGGGCAGCACACACCTTCAGTCGACGATTGAATGTTCACGCGGCGCGTCTGGTCTTTTCGGCGCTTATTCTGCGCTGAAGTTTATGGGGCTGGAGGGGTATCAGGCGGTACTTGCTCACTGCCTGCAAAATGCTAACTACATGCGTCATCGTCTGTTGTTGGATCCGTCGGTGAAGACGGTTGTTCCTGAAAATCAGGGCCCAAGTGTTAACTTCCGTATTTACGACAGAGATTTAGTGACCAATGCTGATGAAGAGTACCTGTTGGAAAAGCAGAGTATGCATCATCCTGAAATCATGGCGAGAATGGCGAAAAATACCGAGTATCATCGTCATATCTTTAAAAACCGTGGAAAAGTCGGTCTTTATACCAACTGGATTGAATCGATTGCACTAACAAACTATGCACAGCGTGGAAGCTGCGCGTACATTCCGGGTGAAAAAGCAGTATTCATGAATCCGGCTACACGCCGTGAACACATCGATACATACCTTGATAACCTAATGGTTGTTCGACGCTAATTGATGCATAAAAAGGGAGCCTCTCGCTCCCTTTTCTTTTCTCCGATATAAATCTTATTAGACTAAAGTCTAATGAAATAACGCAACTTTATCTCTACTTTCCCGCTTTTCAGCTTTCCTTTATAACAAACAGATTAAAATCAGATATTTCCTGTCTGTAGGCCTTTTTGACTCTGATTTCTGCTTATTGTTTGACCCGCTTCAAACAACCTCATCAATGGACTATTCAGTTTTGTGCAGTCTGGCTATGGTTGGTGTAACAAACTATTAACCTTGTGGTCAGTAAGTATGCAGTTTTCCGCAGGGTCGACAACAGCACCTGAACGGGTATCACATCTTGGACGTGCACTCACCCCGTTGAGCAAGCTGTGGAATTAACGTCAGAAAAGATCATGGAGATTTTACATGTTTAAACGTCGATCGATATTAGCCGCGCTGGGGCTTGCTATGGGTGTATTCGTTGCCGGTTGTGGTGACAAGCCTGAGCAGGCGGCGGAAGCTGCAAAAGTAGAACAGGAAAAAATCAGCTGGAAGATGGTCACGACTTGGCCTAAGAACTTTCCTGGCCTTGGTACTGGTGCCAATCAGCTCGCTGATTTGATAACCGAAATGAGTGATGGCCGCCTTGAAGTCAAAGTTTATGGTGCGGGCGAGCTGGTGGGTGCACTGGAAATTTTTGATGCAGTATCTCGCGGAACGGCTGAAATGGGCCATGGTGCGGGCTACTACTGGAAAGGTAAAGCGCCAGCGGGTCAGTTTTTCGCTGCAGTACCTTTTGGTCTGACGGCACAAGAAATGAATGGCTGGATATACAGCGGTGGCGGCCTTGAGCTTTGGCAAGAAGCCTATGAACCTTTCGGTATTATCCCGATGCCTGCAGGTAATACAGGCGTTCAGATGGGCGGCTGGTTCAACAAAGAAATCAATACGATTGATGACCTGAAAGGCCTGAAAATGCGTATTCCGGGCTTAGCCGGTGAAGTACTCAAGCGTGCTGGCGGTACACCTGTACTGCTGCCAGGCGGTGAAATTTTCCCATCACTTCAGTCTGGTGCGATAGATGCAACAGAGTGGGTGGGTCCTTACAACGATCTGGCGTTTGGTCTTCACAAAGCGGCCAAATACTATTATTACCCAGGCTGGCATGAGCCGGGCACAACGCTTGAAGCGCTGATCAACAAAAAAGCGTTTGAAGCACTGCCAAAAGACCTCCAGGCAATCGTTCTGGCCGCAACCAAAGTGGCAAACGTCAGTATGCTTGCCGAGTTTACTGCGCGTAATAATGCAGCACTCAAAACCTTGGTTAACGAACATAACGTTCAACTCAAACCTTACCCGAAAGAGGTATTGAGCGAGCTTCAGGCATTAGCTGATACGGTAGTGGCCGAAGAAGCCAATGCGGATGAAATCAGTAAGAAAGTCTACGAGTCTTACAAGGCCTTCCGTACCGAAGCGATTGACTGGCATGCGATTTCAGAGCAAGCCATGCTTAATGCTCGTAACCCTCAATAAGTTGTCATAAATAAACAGGGCGGCGCCTGTCGCCCTGTCATTTTTCTCTCTCAACTTTCATTGCTAATAAGAGTTGTAGCATGGATACCGCTTCCCCTTTTTTGATGTCTTTTGTGCGGTCGATTAATCGCCTGAGCGATTATATTGGTCGTTTTGTTTCCTGGTTTGTGCTGGCTGTTGTAATGATAACGTTTGTTGTCGTTGTGATGCGCTACGCATTCAACACAGGCTCCGTCTTCCTGCAAGAGTTGATTCTTTATTTCCATAATTACGTGATCATGTTGGGCGCTTCATATGCCCTATTGAAAGGCGCTCACGTCAGGGTCGATATTTTCTATCGCCCGATGAGCGAAAAGCGCAAGGCTTGGATTGATTTATTTGGCTTTCTGCTTCTGCTTTTACCCAGTTGTGCGTTCATTTTTTACATCGCGCTGGATTACGTTCAGCTGTCTTGGCAGATACGCGAGGGTTCTCAGGAAGCAGGTGGGGTTGATGCTCGATACCTGTTCAAAACCAGTATTTTAATTATGCCTGTTTTGGTTGCGATTCAAGGCGCTGCTGAAGCCTTAAAAGCTGTTTTGGTGCTGACGGGTCATCTGTCAGAAGCCAAGTTACTCGACGAACATGATGAGGAACATCCGCTATGACAGAGTTTCTTGCCTTAGCCCTGTTTCTGTTTACGTTCGGGGTTTTATTAATTGGTTATCCAGTCGCCTTCACCTTGTCGGGATGCGCACTGATTTTTGCGGGTATTGGCTACCTAACGGGTACGTTTGATCCGGTTTTTCTTGAGGCGATTCCAAATCGTATTCAGGGTACGTTGTCGAATGAGTTATTAGTGGCGATACCCTTGTTTGTCTTTATGGGCGTGATGCTAGAAAAGTCAAAAATCGCCGAAGATTTACTTGAGACGATGGGGCAGGTATTCGGTGGGCTTGCTGGTGGACTCGGTATTTCAGTAACCCTGGTAGGTATGTTACTTGCTGCGAGTACCGGAATTGTTGGTGCGACGGTAGTGACTATGGGCCTTCTGTCTCTGCCTACTATGCTCCGCCGGGGTTACTCACCACAGGTAGCCACAGGCACGATTTGTGCGTCTGGCACATTGGGACAAATTATCCCTCCTTCGATTGTACTGGTATTGCTGGGCGATGTGATTTCGTCAGCGTACCAACAGTCACAACTCGACCGCGGCATTTATTCGCCTGACAGCGTGACGGTCGGTGATTTGTTCTTGGGCGCTTTGGTGCCCGGTATTTTGCTGGTGTGTCTCTATATTGCTTACCTGATTATGGTTGCGATGGTATCGCCAGAAAAAGTACCGCCTATTCCCGAAGAGGAACGTAAAGTCAGTAAGGAATTGTGGTTTCAGGTCATCACTGTCCTGTTCCCGCCTGTGATGCTTATTGTGTTGGTGCTTGGTTCTATTCTGTCTGGTATTGCAACGCCAACGGAGGCGGCGTCGGTCGGCTCTGTCGGTGCAATCGTGTTGGCAATGTTCAAGCGTATGTTTAGCTTGAGTATCCTAAAAGAAGTGCTGCGGACGACCACCGAAGTCACGGCCATGGTCTTTCTGATTCTGATTGGTGCTGCGCTCTTCTCCTTGGTCTTCCGAGGCTTTGGCGGCGATGATATTGTCAGAGATTTTCTGACGTCTCTACCGGGCGGTGTATTTGGCGCAATGTTGCTAGTGATGCTGGTGATGTTCCTGCTCGGGTTCTTCCTCGACTTCATTGAAATCACTTTTGTGGTTGTACCAATTGTGGCGCCAATTCTGTTGACCATGGGGCTTGATCCGGTCTGGCTTGGATCATGATTGCACTGAACCTGCAGACGTCCTTCCTGACACCGCCGTTTGGCTTCTCGCTGTTCTACTTGAGAGGAGTGGCACCGGACTCGGTTGCGACGTCAGACATTTACCGCGGCGTCATGCCATTTATCGCGATTCAGCTGTTTGTTCTGATCATGCTTGCAATCTGGCCGCAGATGGCAACATGGCTACCTGACATGGTTTACGGTTAACTCATCAAAAAGGCACTCACTATGAGTGCCTTTTTCTTTTGTTGCATCGCTTTGGCAGTTTAAATGAGTTCTGCCAGCATCTCTTCACTGTAATCTTTTACGGGCTGACCTGATTTTACTCTTTCAATGTAATCAGGATTGGCGATAAAAGGTCGACCAATAGCAACTAAATCAAAACGATTATTCGAAATAGCGGCCTCGCCAGTTTCTGCACTGTAGCCACCTACACCCATCAGGGTCTTGGTGTAATTGCGACGAACAAAGTCTGTTGCGTTTCCGTCTAGGTAGTCGAACTCCATCGTGTCATCGAATAAGCCGATGTGGAGGTAAGCAAGGTCTCGCTTTTGCAGCTCACTCAATAAATACTCAAACACTTGCCTGTCTCTTGGGTCGCCTTCTAATAGAAAATACGCGCCCGGAGAAATCCGTAAAGCGGTTCGCTCTATGCCAATTCTCTTCGCAACAGCATCGACGACTTCAAGAGGAAAACGGGTCATATTCTCTGCTGAGCCGCCGTACTCATCGTCACGAGTATTCACGTTGTAATGCATAAATTGGTCGAGCAGATACCCGTTAGCACCATGAAGCTCAATACCGTCGAAGCCGGCCTCGACAGCATTCGCTGCTGCCTGCGCGTAGTCTTCCACCAATTCAGAAATTTCTTGTTGTGTCGCCGCTTTTGGCTTGGTGTAGCTGAGGTGACGCATACGTGGCAGTGAGCCTTGCAACCCTTCATCCGATGGCCCCAAAGCAAATTCGCCATTGTAATAATGCGGGTGAGCAACGCGGCCTGTGTGCCAAAGTTGGGCAAATATTTTACCGCCATTTTTATGGACAGCGTCTGTGACTTTACGCCAGCCATTCATTTGCTCTTGAGTGAAAAGCCCCGGGGTATTGGGATAGCCCTGCCCGTCAGAGCGAATAATAGCTGCCTCAGAAATAATGAGACCTGCATCTGCTCGACGGGCGTAGTAATCCGCCATTTGCTGGGTTGGTACAAGATCATCATCTGCCATACAGCGTGTCAGTGGCGCCATCGCTATACGGTTACTCAAGGTGATTTTTTCATTAAGAACAAACGGCTGGAACAAATTCCCAATCATATTCATATTCCCTAATTTGAATGCTTGCTCAAAATAGACGTATTTGAACAATCATTCAACTTCTTTTTTGAACAACAATTCAAGATTGATTACAATGTCGGAAAATCACAAAAAGAGAGCACGCATGCGCACAGCTGAGTTTGACAGGGAGAAGGTCTTAAGGGCTGCAATAAAAGCTTTTATCGAGAAAGGTTACAACAAAACCAGTATGCAAGATCTCAAACAGGCAACGGGCTTACATCCGGGGTCGATCTACTGTGCGTTTGAAAATAAACAAGGCTTGCTCATGGCTGCTCTCGAGCAATATAACCATGACAAAGCCGACGCTTTTCAGCAGTACTTTGAGGGCAATCAGAATATCTTAGATGGTGTGCGCCGCTATCTTAACTGCACCGTTCAGGAGTGCGCGGGTAACAGTTCAGAGAAAGTGTGTTTATCTCAAAAAGCCCTCAGTGAATTGGCATCGCAAGCGCCGGATGTTGAGAAGTTTATCGCCAATAATATTCGAGATTGGCAACAAGGTTTTGCTAATGTTTTTCAACAAGCTCTCGAGAAGGGGGAAGTAAACGGATCGCGAACCCCCATGCAAAGAGCACAAAGCTTGGTGATGGGTATTTACGGCTTGCGCTCGTACGCCAATACTGCCCCTGAAGATGGAGTTATCGCTGAGTTAGCTTCGCAGTTATTTGACGATGTCTGTCGCTGAACATTGCAGGATAAATCGTATTCTCCAATGTGGAGAATCGCCAATGTTTGGTCTTCTTTGAGTACTCCCTGTTTCTGATGTCTTATTGGCGTCCTTGCTCCTTAACGGCACCTTTTTCACTGGCAAATCAGGGGTAGCATTATGAGTTGTTCTTTTATCACTATTGATACATCAAAAGTGCTTGATTGTTTGTCGCACTGGCGATTAACTGGCTATTGGACTCTGCGTGTTATTAAGAGAGGTATAGCGTGGCTTTTACCATGGATTTGACTGTTATTGCCCTATTTATCCCGACATTCTTCTTAGTTTCGATTACTCCCGGTATGTGCATGACCTTGTCTTTAACGCTGGGCATGACGATTGGCGTGAGACGGAGCATGCATATGATGTGGGGTGAGCTTATTGGCGTTGGGCTGGTGGCTATTGCATCGGTTGTTGGTGTAGCTGCTGTCATGTTGAATTACCCAATGCTGTTTGTTGTTTTAAAGTACGCAGGCGGTGCGTATCTCATTTACCTTGGCATTCAGATGTGGCAATCAAAAGGGCAGTTAGCAATCCCCGAAAACCCTGAAGAGTTGCCAGAGAAGTCGCCGACAGCACTCGCCTCTCAGGGCTTCATTACCGCGATTGCAAACCCGAAAGGTTGGGCATTTATGGCGTCATTACTCCCGCCCTTTATTGACGCAGCAAAGCCGATGGCGGAACAAATGGGTGTGCTGGTCAGTATCATTTTGATCACTGAGTTCCTCTGTCTTATGTTGTATGCAAGTGGCGGAAAGACGCTGGGTCATCTGTTACAGAAAAGCAGTAACGTGAAAGTGATTAACCGTATCGGTGGCACAACCATGATGGGTGTAGGTGCTTGGTTAGCAAAAAGCTAATTTAGGCCGTATCCTTCAGTGGCATGTTGGCAAACTGATTAAAGAGTTGCAGGATATCCGCCTGCTTTTCAATGGCGATAGCGACTAAAAGTGGGTCAAGCTGCTGGTCGCTTCGCTCTTCTAATTTCGCTGATATTTGATCGGGTGACATGTTTTCCGCATCATTATCCAACAGTGTTTCCATTTCAATCGCGACGGCTAAGATCCTTGCGCTTAGCGGGATATCTTCGCCCTTGAGGCCTCTGGGGTAGCCACTCCCATCCCAATGTTCATGTTGGCAATACGCCATGTCTTTCGCTGCGCTCAATAGCGTCTTGTACTTCCCGCATGCCTGTTCAGCCCAACGTAATGCTTCATAGCCTCTCTCGGCATGTTTTGCCCCTTGGCTGATGCTGCTGTCGCTCTTGCTATCAGCACTAGAATCACCATTATCAGTCACAATCGCGGCATGCCCTATGTGATGAAGTGGCGTGCAACGAAAGAGCATGGTGATGTAATCGTGATTGAGAATATCTGTGTGTTTACCAGCTTGCAGTACTCCCTCTGCCAGCAGTTTGACCACATGTTGTAAACGTAAAATATGGTTAGCGGATGCGTTTTCCTTTTCGCACAGGTGGGCAAGCGCATAGATCGTCATTTCAAGCAAAGCTGTCGATTCAGTCAGTCGTTTTACAACGTCATCGTTTTCTTCATTCGCCTGACTGACAGAGGCATCGGGTAAATCAAATTCACCTGATTGTGACTTCAACTTTTGATAATCGAGATGAAGCTTTATACGGCTACGGGCTAATGCTGCACTTATCGCTTACTGATAAAATCAGCGGCCCCGGCTGCGAAACCAAGCTCCTGATCCTGCATTCCCGCTTTGGTAGAGAGAAAAATGATCGGCACTTGTCTACCCGTTTCTCTGCCTTGATCTGGCGGCAGACCTCATAGCCGTCCATATCCGGCATCACGATATCCAGAAGAATCAAATCAACCTGAAATCTATCAAAAATTGTCAACGCATTTTGGCCGCTGGTTGCGGCTTTAATTTCATAATTTTCTTTCAGTAACTCAGTCATATAAACCAAGTTTTCAGGCGTATCATCCACGACCAAAATGATAGGTTTTTTTTCACCGACCATTGCTGTTTCTGGCATCGGAATAACCTCGGTCTGTTTTCCACTTTTACAATCCTAGGTCTACTCTTAACAATGTTCCAATAGTGATTTTAGTGACTCATAGTTGAGTTTTTCGAGTGGGCAGACAAGGGGCTTTATCCCTTTGAGAGGCTGTTCAGACACTTACCATGCTTTTGACTGGCATGTTGTGGCAGCCGGGGTGATAGGTATGTACTTTCTGACAATAATGAGAAAAAAACGTATGTCAGCACTGGCATTGTTACCAACAGTTTTATTGTTGTATTTCTGGCCGTCTGTCGGTGCTGTCGCAGCGACTGAGGGAACGGGGAGCAGCCATCAGGCGTGGGCAGGGGATCAGTCTCTGTTGGTGTTACTTGTTATTCTTGTTGCGCTGATGGGGCTTGCAGTCGGCGTATTAAAAAATCGTAATCAGAAGCTTTTGGAAAAACTCGAAGATCATGAATATGAGTCCAAACGTGCGCCGAAGAACCCTGAATTTAACATGAAACCCCATCCGGTACCTGCATTCAGTTTTTCGTCTGATATTCGGCTGCGCACAGCGAATTCGCTGATGGGATTATCTAACATGCTGCTGAAAGATGAAGTGACGCCTGACAAGGTAGAGTGCCTCAAGCGGATCCGCTCAACCGCTGAGCAACTCTATGGCAACATGGACAAAAGCCATCAGTCAGCTAACGGCTGGCATGAGATGGAGCTTGAACCCTTGATCGCCAGTATGGTGACTGAAATTAACTTTGCTCATCCTAACGACACCCTGATTCTGGATATTGACCCCGACGTCAGCACCACAGTACTGATGGATATCAAAACGCTTCGTGAGCTGGTTGCTATGGTGTTCTCATGGCAGCCCGAAGACAAGCCAAAAGACATGCAACCCGCCGAAGTAATGAGCATGAGCGTGACCTGCATTGAGAGGCACGAAACTGATCTGGTGCTTAAGTTCACGATCAATCACGACGGTTTACGTCGTAACGTTGAAGGTCAGCCATCAGTGGGTAACGACGAACTTAAAGAGGCGTGGGCACTGGTCAGCAAAATGGGCGGTAGCCTACATTACGGGCTAATTGATTCGAATGTCGACTCCTTGTCGTTCACTGTCCGTTGCCAGCATGGCTTAAGTGGCATGGTCAAGCTGCGTGAAAATATGACTGGCAGAATGTCTGGTGCTGAAGTGCTACTGATTTCCCCTTGTATTACCCTCGACAATTTTCTTGGAAGATTGCTTGAGAATGCAGGGGCAACGGTAACGGTATGCCAGACAGAAAGCCGGGCGTTGGATTTGTTGCAGGCGTCTTCTGCGTACCAGCATGTCATCATCGACCAGATGGTATTCGAAAAAGGGGGAACTGAAACCCTCGAGCAACTGAAACAGCATTTGCATGAAGATAATCACGTGATGGTGTTGGGCAAGGAGCCTGTTGTTGTTGAGGCTCGGCAGCATGTACTGCCTGAGGTCCATACAGTAATGACGAAGTCGTTCCTTCCCGGGCAGCTTCTTTCGGTCATGAAACGTTCTCTGATGGAGCAAGCTGAACCCGATATGGAGCCAATCTCCCTTGAGAGCGAGGGAAGTGGTCGCGAACCAGAATCGCTGTCAACGCTGGACGATACCATGTTTGATTTGATGGTTGATAATGTGGCGGGTGTGAATCTGGGGGAAGGCGTGCATCGGTTGGGGGGAGACAAAACCAAGTACCTCAAAGTGCTCCTGTCTTTCCTTAATACCCAGTCAGATCAAATGATCTTTGCGCTCACTGATCCTGAGCGCGGCGAAAATATCATGGATTCATGCCGCGAGACGGCTGAGAACGTGGGGGCGTCAGAAATTGCCGACATGGCCTCAGTGCTCGAGCAAAAATATAAAGACGGCGAGAAGGTCAGCAACAAGGAATTACAAGGCCTGATGGATCTCATCAACCATGCGCTGTCGGATTTCAATCAGATCGTGAACAGCACCTTGGATCATATTGATATACCTGCTTCGCTGGCTGAGGAACATGAGCCACTAGAGCAGAAGCTGATGGACAGCTTGCTTGAGCTGGAGGAAAGCCTTCACAACTATGATGTGGGCGCACAGGACAAGCTCGCCAATATCTCCAAAGACCTTCCTGAGTGGGTTAACCAAATGGAAGAGTTCAGACAGCTCAAAGAAGCCGTTAATAAGTTCGACTTCTCAATTGCTGAGTCGCACTTGAAACACCTTCGTGATAAGGCGGGCTGAATACGTTGTTCTGCCACTGAAAACAAAAAGCCGATGCAATTTGCATCGGCTTTTTCATGGTCTCACTAGCGAAGATGAGCGCAAATGTTACGCTTCCGCGTCGTCTGCTTGCTTCGCCTGAATTGCTGTCAGGGCAACGGTATAAACGATATCGTCTACCAGTGCGCCACGAGACAGGTCATTTACAGGTTTACGCATGCCTTGCAGCATAGGACCGATCGATACCAGATCAGCAGAACGCTGAACCGCTTTGTACGTCGTGTTACCTGTGTTCAGGTCAGGGAATACAAAGACTGTCGCTTTACCTGCAACCGGAGAGTTCGGTGCTTTCGACTTGGCAACGTTTTCCATGATTGCAGCGTCATACTGAAGTGGACCATCGATAACCAGATCAGGACGTTTCTCCTGAGCGATTTTGGTCGCTTCACGGACTTTCTCAACGTCTGCACCTTGACCAGATGTCCCCGTCGAGTATGAAATCATCGCAACGCGAGGATCGATACCGAAGGCCAATGCTGAATCAGCAGACTGAATCGCGATTTCAGCCAGTTGCTCTGCATTTGGATCTGGGTTAATCGCACAGTCACCGTAAACCAGAACTTGGTCAGGCAGCAGCATGAAGAATACAGATGAAACCAGTGACGCACTTGGTGCTGTCTTGATCAACTGAAGCGGTGGGCGAATAGTATTAGCGTGGTGTGAACTGCACCTGAGACCAGACCGTCAACCTCATTGTTTTCCAACATCATGGTACCCAGTACCACAGTGTCTTCCAGTTGCTCGCGGGCAACCACTTCAGTCATACCTTTGTTTTACGCAGCTCAACCAGGCGAGCAACGTATTGTTCACGAACTACTTCAGGGTCGATGATTTCAACACCTGCACCCAGCGTCACACCTTGCTGTTCAGCAACACGCTTGATGGCTTCTGGGTTACCCAAAAGTACACATTCCGCGATTTTACGCTCGGCACAGATAGATGCTGCTTTAACGGTACGTGGTTCGTCACCTTCAGGCAGAACAACACGCTTGGCCGCTTTACGCGCCAACTCGGTCAACTGATAACGGAAGGCCGGTGGACTCAGGCGACGTGCACGGTTTGAACCCTCAGAGAGCGACTCAATCCAGTTGCCGTCAATGTGCGCTGCGACATGTTCATTGACGAATTCAACACGCTCTTTGTCGTCTGCAGGGACTTCGAGGCTGAAGCTTTGCAGGTTCAGCGACGTCTGCCACGTGTTGCCTTGTGTGGTGAATACTGGCAGGCCAGATTCAAAGGCAGGTGCGCATAGGTCTTTGATTTGTTCAGGGATGTCGTAGCCGCCAGTCAGCAGCAGAGCACCAATTTCCAGACCATTCATCGCAGCAAGGCAGGCAGCAACAATCACGTCAGGACGGTCTGCTGAGGTGACCAGCAGTGAACCCGGACGGAAGTGCTCAACCATATTAGGAATCGAACGCGCACAGAAAGTGATAGCACGAACACGGCGGGTGTTCAGCTCACCTTCATTGATGATTTCAGCTTTCATGTGCTTGGCAAGATCTGCGGCACGGGTAGCAATCAGGTCAATGCTCCATGGCACACAACCTAGCACACGAATAGGGCTGGAGTTGAAGATCTCCATCACTTCCAGGTTTGCTTTTTCGTTCGCAGCATCATCAAAGATGTCTGACAGATCAGGGCGTGTGCGGCCGTGATCATCAACAGGCGCATTCAGTTTATTGATGATAACGCCTGAGATGTTGCTGTTTTTAGTGCCACCGAAGTTAGAAACCGCAACCTCAATACGCTCTTTCAATTGCGCAGGGTTGTCGCTGCCCGGCGCTGTAACGAATACGATTTCCGCATCCAGCGTTTTGGCAATTTCGTAGTTAACCTGATTGGCGAACGGGTGGTTGCGAGTAGGCACCAGACCTTCAATCAGGGCAACTTCTGCATCCGCCGTGGCATCTTTAAAGCGGGCAATGATTTCTTCCATCAACACATCGTTCTGATCGTTGCAGATCAGGTTTTCAGCGTAAGTCATGCTCAGTGGGGTCGCCACTTTCATGTCGCTGTTGGTTTCGATGATGTTGGTGGTCAGATCAAACTGATTTTGACCCTGACGTGGCTGAGCAATCGGCTTGAAGAATGAAACGCGAACACCTTTTTGCTCCATGGTTCGCAACACGCCCAGGCTAACACTGGTCAGTCCGGCATCCTGGCCGATAGGAATAAGCATGATAGTACGAGACACAGGAATTCCCTCTTACTACAAATTCTTTGAGTGCAAACTGAAACGGCTGAACACAGGTCAGCCGTTTATCGAGTCAGCGAGATTAAATCTCAGCCAGACGAGCGGTGTCCTGAGCGATCACCAGTTCTTCGTTGGTTGAGATAACCATAGCAGGAACTCGGCTGTTGTCAGTTGTGATCACACCTTCGCCACCGAAGCGGGCTTTCAGGTTGCGCTCGCCGTCGACTTCAATACCCAGAAGGCCAAGACGGTTAAGCACCAGCTCACGGATTGGGCCAGAGTTTTCACCAATACCACCAGTGAACACGATAGCGTCAAGACGGCCGTCAAGACAGGCAGTGTAACCCGCTACATACTTCGCCAGACGGTGACAGAATACGTCCATTGCGCGTGTTGCTTCCTCTTTCTGGCCGTAGTTGTCTTCAACAAAACGGCAGTCAGACGTCACTTCAGTCAGACCTTGCAGGCCAGACTCTTTGGTCAGCATGGTGTTGATTTGCTCAACGCTGTAACCCAGAGCATCGTGCAGGTGGAAGATAATTGCTGGGTCGAGGTCACCAGAGCGCGTACCCATTACCAGACCTTCCAGCGGCGTCATACCCATTGAGGTGTCAACAGATTTACCGTTTTTGATGGCACACACTGATGCACCGTTACCCAGGTGGCAGTTGATGATGTTCAGTTCGTATACTGATTTGCCAAGACGCTCAGCAGCTTCTTGCGCGATGAAGTAGTGAGACGTACCGTGCATGCCGTAACGACGGATACCATTTTCTTTATAGAGCTTGTATGGCAGTGCATACAGGTAAGCTTCTTCAGGCATTGTTTGGTGGAATGCAGTGTCGAATACCGCCACGTTTTTCAGGCTTGGGAATGCCGCTTTTGCAGCTTCAATACCCACTATGTGTGCCGGGTTGTGCAGAGGTGCAAAGCTGGCAGAGTCTTCAATACCTTTCAGCACTTCGTCAGTGATAAGGCTGATGACGTGAATTGCTCGCCACCGTGAACAACACGGTGACCGATTGCTGCAAGGTTTTCAGCCAGCTCTGGCTTAGACGCAAGGATAGATTCAACGATGAACGCCAGCGCTTCTTTATGCGCTGCGCCGCCACCCAACTGGCTTCGTGCTTACCGTCCATTTTCCACTTAATGCGAGCTTCTGGTAGGTGAAGACACTCCGCCAGACCAGTCAGGTGCTCATCACCAGACTCGGCATCAACAATGGCAAACTTCAGAGAAGAGCTACCGCAGTTAAGTACTAGAACCAACTTCGACATTTGGGCTACCTATCAATATGAAATAGAGGGTGAAATTCTCAATACGACAAGCTGACTGTCCATAGCCAGAGTCAGCTTATTGCAGAAAAATAAGTCAGGTTTTGTCGCGGAATAGATACATCTATTAATCGGTCCATGAATTCAGCACAAAACGCTAAAATTCGGCCTTTTGGGGGTCGACTTGCACTACACTGTCTGGCTTTGAAACAGCAATCATAGCGTTTTAGTGGTTGCGAGATAATCAAATCCGAGCAACAATTGTGTTAAGCGCGCATGATAGCGATACTTGCCTTAGATCACAAAATTTTTTGAGCGTTTGTCGCAAATTTTTAATCTTTTTACTGGTCAAGATCAGTATTACTGTCTTATAAGCGTTTTAGGTGTTTTGGATATTGCCGCGAACCTTACTGTCCGGCAGAGCGAGGTACACGAAGTATGAGTAATAAATCAATGTGGAACAGTCTTCGTGATGGACAAAGATACATAGAAGAATGGCCGCTGCGTAAAGAGCTCGCGCCTATGTTTCCTGAGAATCGAATCATCAAAGCCACACGCTTTGCGATTCGCGTGATGCCGCCCGTTGCTGTTATCTGTATTTTGATGCAAATGGCGTTTCATAACCATTCGGGTTTACCACAGGCAATGATCATTGCGCTGTTTGCACTCAGCTTGCCGTTGCAAGGTCTCTGGTGGTTGGGTAGACGTCGCGACACACAACTTCCGCCTGCGCTTGCGGGGTGGTATCGCGATCTTCATGACAAAATTGTTAGTGAAGGTGGCGCAGTGCAGCCAATTAAAAGCCGCCCTCGATACAAAGAGCTGGCAGTCACGCTTAACAAAGCTTTTAAGCAATTAGACAAGGGTGCATTAGACCGCTGGTTTTAAACTCCAATTCCTAAATGCCAAGAAAGCGTCCTTTGTAGGGCGCTTTTTTATTTCCGTTTAAGTTGCTGTGGCTATGTGTCCCAGCATTTCATGAATCCTACTTTGGACACAAAATCTCTTTTTGTTATGAAATTGACCTTAAACATCGAAATAAAACCGTTTAATAGCGATAAAGTACGATTTTAATGCCGCTAAACGCATCATCAGAATATTTGCCTATCCCACGTATCGCCTTTCTCAATACAATCATCGACAAATACCTGTTATTTTCTAATATCTTGATTTTCATTGATAAAAAACAACCTTTAGCTTTAAGCGCTAAAGGTTGTAAGGGCATCTGTCAGTAAAACTGCCATGTCCAGCGGAATGAGAGAGTAAGCTTTCCTCCCCTTCAACAATCATTTTGGGCAGTGGGTTAACGATTAGCCGATAGCTGGAAGCATCTGCTACAACAGGATCTTGATAAGACTCAGGCACGATGATTGCAACCGACAGAGAGGCGTCACGCTTTTTCACTCTGCTGGCGATGCCCAGCCCGCCTTCAACATGGAAACTTCCTGCGATATGCATCACCTGACTGCTTGGTTGAAACACAAGGTGGTCGGTGATGGTTTCTGCCATGGTCTCGTCCCATGCAATCTGCGCGGCATAGAGGTTTTCTTTTTGCTGTGGGGTCAGGGCATCGCCCATACGGTCAAAGAATTTTTGTTTGTATTCGCTTTCCGAGGCATCTAGGTCCCTTGCAACAGCGCGGCGAGTCTGGGCTGGCATGACATTAAGAATGTCGATCCCTTTCTCTGATAAGCATTGAACGATCTGTTGAGTCGTGTTGGCACCCAGCACGGAGAGCCCGCGTTGGCGCGCAATTTCAATCAAAGGCCGGTAGTCACTTCTGTAATTTGGCCAAGCGTCAGTCTGACGGAGTAGGGCGGTTTCACCGATCTCTCCGGCAAGATACATGTTGAGCGTATTCTGATCGACCCGGGTGAACTGCTCCATTGATAAGGCGACTGCGGGTGAGCGGTCAGCGAGCATTGCCAGTAACTGTGCCTGAAAGAGGTGTATAGCAGGGTGGGTATGCCACTCACCGACTAACACCACATCAGTATCTGAAATGGCGTTGGTCAGCTCAGCCAATGTGAGTGGGAGTCCATCGGGAGACACTATCTGATAGTGATAAAGGGTATCCACCCTCACAGGCAACTCAGTCGAATTCTTTGAACCTGATGTTCCGTTGTTTCCACCTGTCGCCTGACATCCCATGTTGAAGGCTAATAATGAAGCCAACAACAGCGCAGTATTTTTCATGTGCTTACTCCCTAAAAAGAGCCACGATGCTAAACAGCTATTCAAAAAGACACTGTTTAATAACTGAGGCGTTATCGAAATCGAGACTATCTATCGGGTTATCAAATCAAATTGGAAATGCTGCTCGCCTTTGAAGGTTGTGTCTGAAGAAGGGGAGTGTAGGTGTCAACTTTTCTCTTGATCATTCTGGCGTCTCTCATTTTCACAATTGATTGATTAAACAATAGTTTGAGTATAGGAAAGATCGAGGTTATGAAGATATATTTGCGCTCTGCTGGCGAGTGAGCGGTGCTGATTTGATAGGCAGTTAGAGGCGACTTCATGGGCGCTATCAGCGACAGCCCCCATTGTTGAGCGGCAATAGACTCTGACTATTGCGAACGTTTGGCGTAAACACGAAGGGTAAAATCGGCCTCACAGTGAAAGGCGTCAGCGTTTTTTAATTGCTGCCAGAGCGCCTCAGGTGCCCGCCATGCAAAAGGCGTCATTTGAAGCAGTGTCGTGGCATCGGCGCTGTTGAGTGTCATGTTGTAGGCGACAGATTGTTCTGAGGCAAGTTCGAAGCCAGGAATCTCTTCTACGGGAATATCATGCAGCCTGACTTCGTCATAAATACCGGCTTTTAACTGATAGAGATGTCTAGGGCCCGGTGTCACGGTCACCACGATACCATCATGCTTCACCACTCGCTGCAATTCCTCTCCATTGCAAGGAGCATAAATACGGACCACTGCATCCATTTGGTTGTCGGCAAACGGCAAACGCTGGCTGGATGCGACAAGAAATGCAACGTCACGATAGCGTTTAGCTGCATAACGGATAGCGACTTTTGAAATGTCGAGCCCGTGAACAGACGCGTCAGGTAATGTGTGTTGAAAGTGGCTGGTGTAGTAGCCTTCACCGCAACCAATGTCCAACACATCAACATGCTTTGTTATCGCCAATTGCTGACTCAGCAACTCGCTTACAGCGTCTCGCATTGGCTGATAATGACCACCATCAAGAAACTGGCGGCGCGCCTGCATCATCTTTTTGTTGTCACCGGGATCTTTCGACCGTTTGTGCTGAACAGGCAGGAGGTTGACGTAGCCTTCCTTTGCGATATCGAACTGGTGGTTACTGTCACAGCGATAGCTGTTTTGGTGTTGGTTTAGCGGCGCTGAACATAGAGGGCAAAGGTAAGACATGATGAAACCGTCAATCTAAAACTGAGCGGCAAGGATACGGGCAGTTGAGATTGGCTGCAAGAGGCGAACTTATGGATGGATATCAGGAATAAAAAGGAAGTGTTCGTTTTTTCGTCGTGTTTCGTATTGCTGGCATACTTATGTTTACTGAAAAACAAACGCCCCGGTGAGGTGGCGCACACGATATGATGATAGCTCAGGTCCTAGCATGGCTTTTATGCCCCTTGGTTCTTTGGCTCTGCTGGTCAAAAGCGGGGTGGAGAAAGCTCAAATCCGAAAAGGATTATCAACACTTAGTGTTTGGCACTACTGTGTTGATGTGTTTTCTTTGGGCTGCCAAGGCTGGTATACGAGAGGGGCTGGATCTCCATTTTCTGGGGCTTGCGGTACTTACTCTCTGTCACGGTGCAAGAATCGCTGTGTGGATCTGTGCGCTTTTGTTGGGTTTATTACTCATGCTGAACTTTATTCCTTTGCTCGACGGCGGCCTCTTTTTCCTTTTAGCGATGGTGCTTCCGGCCTTATTCAGTTATGCGGTTTTCTGGCTCAGTTATCGATACTTAACACATCATCTGTTCGTATATATTTTTGTCGCGGGGTTTTTCAATGCTGGCTTTACGTTGCTTTTGCATCAAGGTCTGGTGGCGTTGTGGTTTTTGCTCGGTGGATTGCAACCATGGGAAACCATCTGGAATGATTATCTGAAACTTTCGCTGCTAATGTGGTTTCCAGAATCCTTGTTGAGTGGCATGGCGGTGACCTTGATGGCGATTTATCGGCCGCAGTGGCTGCGGACGTTCTACGACAGAGAATATCTGTCGCCGGAACGTTGATGCAACGAAAAAAATGGGGCAACGGTCGTCTCTACAAAACGCCTGCCGCGACTTTGGTGTGGAAATAAACGCTATGGAAATAAATATGCCAGCAGTAATGCGCAAAGGGATGGTTTTCTTTGTTCACTTGGTTACCCGATGAGAGAAATATTGAGGTCTCAAGACGAAGTAGGGCTTACGGAGGGAAAATAGGCACCTTTGTCGGTGCCTATTTAATAGACGGATTATTCCGCGTGTTTGGCTTTTGCTACCTGCAGCTTTTCATAAGCAGCGAACAACTTCTGATGCGCGGAGAAAGAGAGCAGGTTACCGCCTTCGATGCCCAAACCAGAGAATCGGGTATCCCCCGAAATGGACTGCCAGACTGCATCGCGAGTTGCTTCGCCATAGGTGAAGCCAAATGCCTGATGGTATTGGACTGCGTCGCGATTGTCGTCCATGGCCAGCTCAAGGCTTGCTACCAGACAACGCATAAAGATCATGCGCGATTGCGGGTAAATCGTCGCATTGTAATCGGCACACCACACCGCAAAGTCGTGGGTAGATTCCAGATCGCCCATCGCGAGGCTAAGTAAGCATTTAAGTTCGCCAATGGTCAGTGTTTTCCATGCTGTGCCTGCATCAGGGCAGATACCTATCAACTCAGCAACCATGTTGGCATCGTCAAAGTCAGCGTTATCAATCACATCAAACAGGGCCTCGCAGCTGTCGTCGTCCATTTGGCTGGCGAGCAGATTTTCCAGCGCATGGCGAAGTGCCGTACCACGGTTATTGTTGGCAATCTGAATTTCTTCCGGCGGGTAAATTTCTGACCAGCCCGGCACGATGATGCGGCAGCAATTGACATCAAGGTGCTGATAATCGGCGATGTAAGCGTCAGTATTTTCAGCATGGAGTTTTGCCAGCAGCCACGCACACTCTTCTTCCGAGGTTCCCTCAAAGTTCCAGTCGCTGAAGGCAAAATCAGCATCACTGCGGAACATGTCCCATGAGACAGTGCTGATGAATCGATGAAATGCGTCTCAAGGTTGTGGTGATCCGCGACATCCTCATCGTGGAATGACGGCGCTTCAAAGACATCGAGATCTCGCAGGCTGCGGCCTTGCAGAAGCTCTGTCACTGTGCGCTCAAGTGCGACCTGAAACTTAGGGTGAGCACCAAACGAGGTAAAACAGGTGCCGTTATTTGGGTTGAATAGCACCACACAAATTACCGGGTACTCACCGCCCAGTGACGCATCATAAGCAACAACCGGGAAGCCCTCTGCAATCAGAGCATCGATTGAAGCCTGAATTGACGGATAGCGCGCCATGACTTCTGCTGGGATTTGCGGCAGGCTGATACGCTCTGCGATGATACGGTTTTTTATTGCTCGTTCAAACACTTCAGACAGCGCCTGACTGCGCGCTTCCGTTTGCGTGTTGCCCGCTGACATGCCATTCGATACATACAAGTTGCCAATCAGGTTCATTGGCACGTAAACCGTCTCTTGGTCTTGTTGGCGCACAAACGGCAGGGCACAGATACCGCGTGCTTCATTCCCCGACTGTAAATCGATCAAATCACTTGCCGTCAGCAGATGGTCCGTGTCGTAAAACGCCTTCATATCTTGGTCAAGCAGACCCTCAGGCAGGCTGTCATCGTCTGTCAGTTCAAACCACTTTTCATTTGGATAATGCACAAATTGACTGGTTGCAACCTGCTCACCGAGGTAATAGTCAGCATAGAAGTAATTACACGATAAACGTTCAAAGTACTCACCGAGTGCTGATGCCAAGGCGGCTTTCTTGCTGGCTCCTTTGCCATTGGTGAAGTTCATTGGCGCGTCTTTGTCGCGAATATGTACTGACCAGACGTTAGGAACAGGGTTTAACCAAGATACGGCTTCAATATCGAAACCGTGGGAAACGAGTTTACTGTTGAAACGCTCAATGGATTCTTCCAATGCTGCATCTTTGCCGGGGATAAAGGTCTTCATCTTCTGATTTCAGGTAAGTGACTGAGGGCAGGAAGTGTATACCCTGATTCAGACAGATGCGAGATTAACCCACTTTTTGTAGCAAACAGTGAGTGTTAGTAATGGGACAGTGTACAAATCATATTTCCCATACCATCAAGTTTGAAAATAACAGATTCCCTAGATTATCGGGTCATGGACGATGAAAAGAGGCTTATGGTTAGCCCTGTTCTTCTTGCCCTTCTATGTGTTTGCCGCTGACACGGATACCCAGCCAATCACATTCGCCTCCGGCTATGAAACTATAAAGCAGGAACTCGCGGCACAGAATTATCAGGACGCCTTGCTACTCGTTGAAGCGACAATCAGCGAAAACAGGCAACACAAAGCAATCCTTGCTGCGCTTCGTGGAAAGGCCCTTTGGGGTCTCGGAAACATCATCGAAGCGCAAGAAACACTGCTGCTTGCTTATCAGTCGAGGGTACTGCCACCTGACGAATTAAGGGATGTATTGCGTTATCTTATTCGTATCGTCGGTGAGCGAAAAATGCACCGTGCATCTGCGGCATTCACCTCCCACTATTTGAAGCTTGAGCCGGACGATATGCAGTATCGGCTGGCTTATGTACGAACGCTGTTTAAGCTTGATCAGTGTAAACAGGTACTGATTCAGCATCGTATCCTGCTGAAAAGGCTTAAAGAGCCGACAGAAGATATTTGGATTATCAAAGCAAGGTGCCAAGAAAAGCTGGGTCAGTTTATCCCGCTATTGAATACCCTTACAGCCATTGAGAGCCGTTTTGGTTTGACGCCTGATCTCGTACGCACACGTGCCCGTGTTTTCTTCAAAGCGAAAGACTATCAAAAATCTTACCAAATCTTGCGTGGGCTCATTGCCAGCGGCCGAGGGTTGGTTGGCGAAGATTTTCTGATGATGGCTGATGCTGCGTATCGTAACGGTGAGATAGCCGTTGCGGCCAACGCTGTCGATATTGGTTTGGCGAGCAGAGTATTGCCACCAAGTCGGCAGCATTATAAGTGGCTATTGAAATATCAGTTTGAATCTCAGCAATGGCATAAAGCACTGGAAACCTCAATGTGGCTTAATGCCAAGCCGGAGATGCAGGTGCTGAAAGTCAGGGCGCACTCGGCACTGAATGTCGAAGAGTTTGAGACATGCAGTGATGCAGCGTCACTGGCTATTTCTATCGGTGCTGGTAGCGATAATGCGCTTTGGAAATTGCACGGCTACTGTGCAATGAAAGCAGGGCAATACAGTCAGGCAGAGAAAGCATTTCGAGAGTGGGGTAAACGAGAGCCCAATTCAGACGCGCAATACTGGTTATCAACGCTTGACGTATTAAAACGAAAGCGGTGAACGGAATTTATCCTGCCTGACCAACGTCTGATATGTCTTCCTGCGTTTCTTTGGGTTTCAGTGTCAGCACCTGCAAAAGCCGCATAGGCGAATTGGCCCAAATGGGAGGAACTTTGCTTTGGTTTTCTGCCGCTTCCCACCATCCGTCGAAACGCTTGGTGTTGTATTCGACAGTTTCCACTTTGTAATACAGCGGAATAGTCACCTGCACTTTCACTAATCGACTTTCTAGCTCGTTAACAATGGCTTTGTGCTCATCCTGAGACTGACTCAGCTTATATTTTTTCAACAAGGCATCAATGTCGGGTTCGATAAAATAATGCTTGGCGTATCGACCTGACTGCTCATCATGGTAGGCGCTGTTAAAGGCTGCATCAAAATAATAAATCGGTGAACTGCCTCTGGGGTAATTAGTCAGGGTCAAAGTGTATCCCGATTCATTTAATAGGGTTTCATACAGGCCAAAATTCAATGAAGAATGTACAACCTTTATTCCCACTACTTTTGCCATTTCCGCAATGACTTCACCGGTGGAATTAAAATCAGACCAGCCTTTTGGAGTAATGAGCGACAGGTAGAGAGGACGGCCCGAAGGCAAATCCCGATATCCATCCTCATCGCGGTCAACAATCCCCATCTCATCCAACAGTTTTTTTCCTGCATTTGGATGATAGCGGATGTAATAGTTGTATTGCTCGCGGTAAGCGCTGTTAACCCAATCGCTGAATCTTGCTCCAGTCCACTGGGGGTCGCCGCAATTTCTCCCTGCCCAAATACCGCAATATTAATTAATAGCTTCCTATCGATAATCATCGACAGGGCACGACGGAACCTGACATCGTTGATCAGTTGTCGAACTTCCTGATCGGGTGCATCAAAGTTCAATAACAAGCTGACAACGCTAGAGACTTCTGGGTGATATTGGTGGTTAGGCGAATAAGCTGCGTAGTTTCTGTCGATATCTGGGATAAAGGCGCTTGCCCAGTCAATCTTGCCTTGACTCAGAGTGTCGATTAATTGGTCGTTAGAGGCTATTTGCGGGTAATCAAGCAATCAACCTTGAGTGAGTCTGCTTGCCAGTAATACGGGTTTCTGCACTGTTTAATATGGCGCTCGGTCAGCTCTTTTATATCAGTGAAGGGACCGGTTCCCACTGGGTTGGGGTTTAAATAGTCGGCAGGTCGGGTAATCGCTTTCCACAAGTGATAGGGGACAATCGGACTGTCAGCGAGAATTGGGAGAAACTGTGAATCAGGCTGTTTGAGTGTTACGTCGACTCGCAACGGCCCAGTTTGTTTCACTGAGCTGATGTGTCGGCCGATGTTGTATATATCGAGCTCCGGCTGAGTTGCCTGAAGGTTGAGGCTATAAGCAACATCCTCAGCAGTAAAAGGTTTGCCGTCAGACCATCGAATACCTGAACGCAATGTGATCGTCAGTTTCCTCAGGTCGTCAGAATAGGTAACACTTTTGGCCAGACGATAATGTTTTTTGTCACCATCGACGATGAAAAGAGGTTCAAAAATAAAGCCATTTGTTGTTGCCAGTACATTCGACCGGAAGGGGTTAAAGTTTCGCTGGAAGCCCTCAGAGAGTTTGGGGAGAACCGTTAGGGTGGATTCTTGAGCCTGTGAAAAAAGAGGCAAAAGTAGTAGCCCGAAAATAAGTGCAATTCGCATCCGTGCAATCCCAACATGGTAAACCAGCGTTTAAGTAAAATTTACCTTACTCCTGATTATCCGGCAATTAGGTCATTTATTTTGGTGGCTGATTGCTAGTTATTTAACCTAACAGACCCTTTTTAGGCAGTGAATGTTGACAAAATGTTGCCGGGTTAGGGTCGCGGTGCTATGTTCAATGCTGGACGGAACAAGGCTATCCAGTCTGTACAGGACGCCTCAATCAGACATTGCCGTATCCTCCGTCACATCACTGAACGCTACTTAGGACAAAAACCACAGGAGTGGAGCGCATGGAAGAAGCAGTAGCGCTGCAAGTCAAAGAACTCCGTAAAAGCTTTGGTCAACATGAAGTGTTGAAAGGTATTTCGCTTGATGCGAGAGCGGGTGATGTTGTCTCTATCATCGGTTCGTCAGGCTCAGGGAAAAGTACCTTTTTACGCTGCATTAACCTTCTCGAGACCCCGACAGGGGGAGACATCATCGTGAACGGTGAGAAAATCGAGATGAAAGCAGGCCGGGATGGCGATCTTATGCCGGTTAATGAGCGACAGGTTCAACGTATTCGCTCGCGATTGGCGATGGTTTTTCAGGGCTTCAATTTGTGGTCACACATGACGGTACTGCAAAATGTGATTGAAGCGCCTGTGCATGTTTTGGGTGTTCCAAAAGCGGAAGCGATTGAAAAAGCGGACGCGTTACTGAAACGTGTCGGTCTTTACGAAAGAAGAAACTATTACCCCGGGCACCTCTCTGGTGGTCAGCAACAACGTGCGGCAATTGCCCGTGCATTGGCAGTAGATCCCGAAGTTTTATTATTTGATGAGCCAACCTCAGCACTTGATCCTGAACTGGTGGGAGAAGTGTTAGGGGTAATGCGCAGTTTGGCGGAAGAAGGCCGGACCATGCTGGTGGTGACGCACGAAATGGCGTTTGCCAGAGATGTGTCGAATCATGTGATGTTTCTTCATCAGGGCAAAGTGGAGGAGCAGGGCGACCCAGCTCAGCTATTCACAAATCCCAATTCTGAACGTTTACAACAGTTTATCTCATCGATTTACTAGCGCGCTGGTAAAGGCCAGCTAGTCTTAGAGGGTAAAAACGTGTCCATCAGACACGATAACCAATGACAACATCAAACCCCGGGACGATAACACTATCGCCCGGCAAGTAGGACAGGAGAAAGGATTATGAAAAAATGGCTTTTTGCCGCAGCATTGGTGGCAGTAGCAAGCTCAAGCTCCGTATTCGCCAAGGATTGGAAGGTGATTCGTTTTGGTATCGAAGGTGCTTACCCTCCGTTTAGTACAACGCTTGAAGACGGCTCTTTGGCTGGCTTTGACGTTGATATGGCGAATGCTCTGTGTAAGGAATTGAAAGCGAAATGTGTGATCGTTGCGCAAGATTGGGATGGCATCATTCCGTCGCTGCTGGCAAGAAAATACGATGCGATCATCGCAGCAATGTCGATCACTGAAGAGCGTAAAAAGAAAATAGACTTCACTGGCAAATATGCCCTTATTCCTAACAAGTTTGTTGCCAAAAAAGGTTCAGGTCTGTCATTCAATGCTGATGGCTTGAAAGGCGTGAAGATCGGTGTTCAGCGTGCAACCACTCATGACAAGTATGTCACCGACAACTATGGCGACTCTGTGTCTATTTCTCGTTACGGTTCATTCGATGATGCTTACCTCGACCTGAAAGCAGGCCGTATCGATACACTGCTGGGTGATGCGTCTGCCCTCGAAGAAGGTCTACTCAACAAAGATGGCGGCGACGCTTTTGAATTTGTTGGCCCATCTTTGACTGACCCACGTTGGTTTGGCGAAGGCTTTGGTATTGCTGTTCGTAAGCAAGACAAAGACCTGACGGCACAGCTTGATAAAGCCATCAAAGCGCTGCGTGAAAAAGGTATCTATCAGGAAATTGCTGCTAAATACTTCAACTACGACGTATACGGCGATTAATCTTCACGGCGGGACGTTTGCTCCCGCCGCTTTCTTCTCTGCGGCCCACAAGGGTCATGCAGTCTGACCAAAAGTAAGTAGTAGTTATGTTGGATTTGCAAGGTTACGAGTGGTCGATACTACAGGGAGCGTGGATTACCCTTAAGGTCGCTTTGCTTTCTCTGGCGCTCGCCGTTATGTTGGGTATGGCGGGGGCATTGGCCAAACTGTCCGAAAATCGTGTTGCTCGCAGTATTGCCACATTTTATACCACGGTGATCCGGGGTATTCCTGATCTGGTCCTAATGATGCTTATCTTTTATGGTGGTCAGATCCTGCTCAATAGCAGTCTTTATTCAATCAATGAAAGCATCAACGAATATTTTACGTCTAATGATCCCAAACACGAGTGGACCTCATACTTACCGGATTATGTCGATGTTAGCCCTTTCATTGCGGGTGTATTGACGATAGGTTTTATTTTTGGCGCTTATATGGCTGAAACCTTCCGCGGCGCAATTTTAGCGGTAGACAATGGACAGCTTGAAGCGGCAAAAGCGTACGGAATGAGTAAAGTGCTGGCCTTCCGCCGCATCTTGCTGCCACAGATGATTCGCCATGCGTTACCTGGCTTTGGTAACAACTGGCTGGTGTTGCTGAAGACAACGGCACTGGTTTCTATTATTGGCCTCAATGACATGGTCCGAATGGGTACATTGGCTGCGGGCTCGACACAAAAGCCGTTTACCTTCTATTTTGCGATTGCCCTTCTCTTTTTGTTATTTACGGCGCTTTCCACGGCAGGTTTGAAGTGGATGGAACGTAAATTCAGTATTCATACCCGATAGCTGGAGGTTGATATGGATTTTTCTCTTGTTATCGAAACGTGGCCAATCTACTGGGAAGGCTTGTACACCACAGTTTGGCTGGTGGGTTTGGCATTAGTCATTGGACTCATGGTCGCGATACCACTCGCTGTGGCGCGAAATGTGGGTAACCCTTTCATATATGGGCCTGCTTGGGCGTTCATTTATTTCTTCCGCGGGACACCGCTGTTGATCCAGCTCTATCTGATCTATTACGGGATGAGTCAGTGGATCGATGTTAAAGATACTCTTTGGCAACATGCGTGGTTCTGTGCTTTGGTAGCATTCGTCCTAAATACTTCCGCATATACAGCTGAAATCGTTCGCGGTGCCATTAACGGTTTGCCGAAAGGCGAAGTAGAAGCGGCTATCGCTTACGGTATGAGCCCATTTAAGGCGTTTCACCGGATTGTTTTACCCAGCGCACTGCGTCGGGCATTGCCTGCTTACAGTAATGAAGTGATCTTCATGCTGCACGGCTCTGCGGTGGCGGGTATTGTCACTATCATTGATTTGACGGGTGCGGCACGTATCGTGAACTCACGCTATTACGCTCCGTTTGAATCCTTCCTGACGGCAGGTTTATTCTACATGCTGCTGACTTTCGTCATCCTTTGGGTATTCAAAAAGGCAGAGCATCGATTTTTGCGCCATATGCGGCCGTTAAGTTAACCCTTATTGCTTACAAAAAAAGGACCTCAGAAGGTCCTTTTTTGATTCTGGTGGGCAGTACTGTCAGGCAAACGTTGACCAAATCGGGGCATGGTCAGACGGCTTTTCGATTCCGCGTAATTCATAGTCGATGCCAGTGTCTTGGCATTTCGCTGCCAATGAAGGCGTCGCCAGAATGACATCAATACGAAGGCCACGGTTATCGTCAAAGCCGCGAGAGCGATAATCAAACCACGAAAACTTATCCGTCACATCCGGGTATTGCTGGCGGAAGGTATCAACAAAGCCCCAGTTCATCAGCGTTGCTAGCCATTCTCTCTCTTCAGGTTGGAAAGAACATTTACCCGTCTTCAGCCAACGCTTACGGTTCGGCTCACCGATACCAATATCACTGTCCAGAGGCTGATATTAATATCGCCCATCACAATGACATCCTGCTCGTTGGTATGGGCGTCGTTAAGATAAGTCATCAAATCTTTGTAGAACTTGCGCTTCGCCGGGTACTTGGTTTCGTGCTCGATGTTCTCGCCCTGCGGGAAGTAACCGTTTAATACTGTTACCTCTGAGCCGTCTTCTTGCTTGAATGTCGCCATGATCATCCGGCGCTGCGCATCTTCATCATCTGTAGGGAAGCCTTTTTGCACGCTGACAGGCTCATGCTTACAAAGCATCGCCACACCGTAGTGCGCTTTCTGGCCGTGGTGATAGACCTTATAACCCATGGCTTCGACATCCTCGAGCGGGAAAGCCTCGTCGTGGACTTTTATTTCCTGAAGGCCAATGACATCAGGCTGATGCTTGTCAATAAGTGCCTGAAGCTGGTGAAGGCGGGCGCGCAATCCATTGATATTGAATGAGATGACTTTCATTGTGAGTCTTGCCTTGGCTAATCATGTGTTGAAAAGCTTATTCTGACTTGTTTGAGATTGTTTTTCTATGAATGGTTCACCATTCGCTTTGGCGATGACTACTTATTCCTGATTCCGAGTAACAATTCAAAGCCGAATAATGATTGTTTTTTGTTGTGTATTCAAGTCTGGAAATGAATACGTTTAATTAATCCATCGCTTTTATAGAAGATAGGCTCAACCTCCCTCTTTACCATCCACTGCTATGTTGATCTCATTCGGAGATAGGTATGAATAAATGGGTAACCTCTCTTTTCAGTCTGTGTGTTATCAGCACCATCACTCGCAGAAGTTAGTACAAATCCAAAAACCATTTCAATACCCAAAGCCCTCAAATGAGTTTTTTTTCATCTCGCTCATCCACAGACTTAACATTCGATGACTTGTGAGTCTCATTTTTGTGACTATGCTTTTTATTGATATTTAAGTTATTTTTTTGGAGCGCCGAAATGAAACTATTCCAAACATGCAAGTTTGCGCTTCTGGCTTTGCTGGCGATATCGGTAACGGGGTGTTCAAAATACGGCCCATTTGATGAGTCACAAATCTGTCGGGCCGGAATTGCTGCTATCAAGAAGAAAAGCCCCGCGGTGGTCAATGTCGACAAGATTGATGAAGAGAAGAAATATAAAATTTATCACGTGTCTTACAAAAGGGCTGACGACGGTAAGTTGTGGAAATACCGTTGCAAAGTGGACAGATCACGTGTTGTTTGGTCTCAGGGTAAAGGACGCTGGCGTGATAAAGGGCAGGATCCAACAGTGAAGTTCGATATTGATGACGATTTTATCGAAATTACAGAAAAGTACCCTGATGGCACTGAATCTAGAAAGGTCAGGTATAACATCAGCCAATTGATGTAGCATCGGCCAATAATAGTGCTGATTTAAAAGTAAAAAAGCCAGCTCAATGAGCTGGCTTTTTCAATGTTGGTGGTGGGGGAAGGATTCGAACCTTCGAAGGCAGTGCCGTCAGATTTACAGTCTGATCCCTTTGGCCACTCGGGAACCCCACCACAAGTGCGGGGCGCATATTATCAAACAGGCTAAAGCTGTAAAGTCTTTTCTCACAAAAGCCGTGCGTTTGCTGGTTTTTTCGGCGTGGTGATGTGATGTCATTCGATATTGTGAACATGGATGGAATTATTTAACCGATCTTGGAGTCAAAAAAGAAAGTGATTGGTGCAGTGTTCGGTCTTGTTGTTGACGCTGGCAAAGGCAGGTAAATGTGAAATTGATTACTTTTTTCTGTTTTCGCACTATGCGCTGACACGGCAGTTCACTAAGATGCCGCTAATTAAAATTTCTGTGTTATTGGTATTTGAATCAATTAATAACACACATATTCAGGCCAAGAGCAGGGAGAATGATCACCATGTTTAAAAAGTTGATTGGGGCCACGCTTATCGTGTTTACCGCATTTGCTGCTAATGCGGCCAAGTTTGATGAGGGGACACACTATCGGGTATTGGACTTACCCAAGTCTGAAACGCCAAATGTGACTGAATTCTTCTCTTTCTACTGCCCACACTGTGAACGACTCGAACCCACTGTTGAGGCATTGAAAAAGCAGCTTCCTGAAAATGCGAAGATGCTGAAAAACCATGTGTCATTCATGGGTGGAAAAATGGGTGTTGAAGTTTCGAAGGCTTATGCGACCGCAGAACTTTTGAAAGTCGAAGACAAGATTGTGCCTGTACTCTTCCACCGTATTCACAAATTACGCCAAGCACCAAAGAGTGTTGAAGAGCTTCGTCAGATTTTCATTGATGAAGGTGTATCAGCTGAGAAGTTTGATAAGACGTTCAACTCTTTTCCTGTCAATGCGATGGCGAATCGCTACATGGCATCGTTCAAAAAAACCGGACTGACAGGTGTACCAGCACTGGTGGTGAACAACAAGTACGTTGTTCAGATGCAAGGTCTGCGCACTATGGATGACCTTTATAGCTTGGTCGATTATCTCCTCGTGAAGTAAAAAGTCATCGTGAAAGAAAGGCCGTCCTCGAGTATCACCCTACGACGATGGCAGCCTTTCTTTTATTATCATTACCAATGCTACCGCTCATGCCCATCCTCCTATCACCTAGAACAGCAATAAGTTGACTCCATCTCTGTGTTCATTAGTATTTTTCTATGCCTTGGTGCATGCGGATAAATGCTTTCCAGCCAATAATGAAAAATAAGTCGTCGGCTGGACGAATGAAAAACACACTTAAAGGAACGACACATGTCTGACGCAATGAACGAACAACAGCAGGATAAAATTGAAGCCGCGACATTTCGTCGTCTTTTGAAGCATCTTGACGATAACAAGGACGTGCAGAACATTGACCTGATGATCCTCGCTGATTTCTGCAGAAACTGTTTAGCAAAATGGTATATGGCTGAAGCAGGTAAAGAAGGCGTGGAAGTCGATTATGATCAGGCTCGGGAGCATGTATACGGCATCCCTTACAACGATTGGAAAGACAAGTACCAGTCTAAAGCGACGCCAGAACAAATGGCGGCGTTCGAAGCACGTCAGAAACAGAAGTCAGAATCGAAATAATTCGTGTGGATTGGTTTCAGTACGATGAGTAAAGGATAAAAAAGCGGCATTGCCGCTTTTTTATTTTCCCAAAGCTCAAACAGAGATGTTCAAGCTGTTTTGCTGTCCAGAGACGCCATGACTGCCTTTTTTTCTGCAAGGTAGTCGTCAAGACCGCGTTGACGAAGGGTGCAAGCAGGGCAATCTCCACAACCAGAACCGATAACGCCGTTATAACAGGTCAAGGTTTCTTCTCTGACGACATCCAATTTACTGTATTTGTCAGCCAGCGCCCATGTCTCTGCTTTGTTCAGCCACATCAGCGGCGTTTTAATATCTAACGGCTTATCCATTCCCTGAACTAAAGCGCTGTTCATGGCCTTGACGAAATCATCACGGCAATCAGGGTAACCAGAAAAGTCTGTTTCGCACACGCCAGTGATGACGGTATTGGCACCAAGCTGATAGGCGAAGATACCCGCAAGCGTCAAAAACAGAATATTTCTTCCCGGTACAAAGGTATTAGGTAGGCCGTTTTCCTGAAGCTCATGAGACACTTCAATGTTGTCGCGGGTCAATGAGCTGGCAGCCAGTTCATTGAGCAAGCCAACGTCCATGATCTTATGGGAGGTCGCACCCAGCGATGCCGCAAGTTTTTTTGCGACGTCAATTTCTTCCTGATGGCGTTGATTGTAGTCAAATGTGATGCAATGCACTTCATCAAACTCGGCCAATGCCTGAATCAGACAAGTGGTGGAGTCCTGTCCGCCACTAAAAACGACAACGGCTTTGTTCATAGCAATACCTTGTGGTGAATCGATTTATGGCGGCATAGTACCTGAAAAATTATGACGCCTCTATCCGTCTTGCTGCTTGATAGTCGAGTTAGCGGCCGACTTATTCTTCTAAGTAATCGTTGATACTGGCGATAATGGTCTGATCGACATGAAAAGTTGCGTCATAATGCCGACCACATAAAAGCATCGCATCATTTGATGGCGTGTTATTCATCAGAGAATACAAATATTCGCCATGTCCGATATTCAAGGTGCACTCAATGTTGTCTTCCTGCACTACCTTATTAACAAGCTCTCCCGTGATGGTGTTTACATGTGAAACAAGAGCATCTGATACTTTTGAACCAGAAATGTCTGATTGCGACTTTAACGTCACGGCCGGGGCTTTGAGCATAAGGAGAACACTTTTTCTTTCGGAAAGTCCGAGACGCAGGCGGCTCGCATGCGTTATGGAGACCGCAATTTCCTGACCATTGGTAAGTTTACAGTTCACCGTATCGCGGAGCCCCTCAGAGAGCAGTGATTTTATCTCGGCTGAGAATTGGTTTCTGGCACTGGTTTGGAGAGAGAAATGTGCCAAAAGATCCAGAAGGTTATCCATTGACAAGTTTTCATCCTGAAGCGCATTCATCGCCAGACCTTGTACCTGTTGAGTGAGGTGGTAAACCTTGAGCAGGCGAAGTCCAAACGTGGTTAATGTCGCGCCGCCACCACCTTTTCCTCCTTTTGCGCTTATAACGATCGGTTTATCAAACGCATGGTTCATGCCATTGATCGCATCCCAAGCTGCTTTGTAACTGATACCCGCCGCTTTTGCGGCTTGATTGAGTGATCCTGTTTGTCTGATTTGATTGAGCAAGACCATGCGCTTTGGGTTGGCAAAAAGCTTGCCGCTATGAGACAACACCAGTTCCGCATCAAGGTTCATTTTTCTGGCAATCTCCAAGTTGTTTGAGGTTTCACAGTGTGATTGATTCAAAGCGACCATTGATTGAAAGAGCTGTGTTGCCAATGATCGCAGTCAATGTCCGTCGGTAAATCTCAGTTTTTCGCTTGTCGAAGCGTTATTTACTAAGGTATATAACGAGTGGGTAGATAGATCAATGAGTGAAGTTGAGTTGTGGAAGTGCGAGGTATGGAATCGACATAATGTTTGCAGTCACTTTATTTCCTGCGTTTAGCAGAGCGACGTTTCATTCAACGGCCTCAGCAATAGGGCGATTTCTTTGCCGGGCAATACTGTGCTTATTGGTTTCGTTCTTTGTGGCTTCTCGCTGCTCAGCGAAAGAGACAATGACCGTTTTTGCTGCCTCGTCATTGACCAACCCATTGACGGAGGTTGGAGAACAGTATGATGCTGAAAACGGGACTGAAACACGTTTCTCTTTCGCCTCGTCTTCTGCGCTCGCGCGGCAAGTTGCCTATGGGCCCTGCCGACATTTATATCAGTGCAAATCAGACATGGATGGATTACCTCGTCGATCAGAAAGCTGTCTCCACTGACACTCGCAAGACATTGCTAACTAATCAGCTGGTGCTTGTTGTGCCCTCTGCAAGTGCAGTTGCCCCTATTACCCTCAACGGTTCTTGGGATATCAAGAAAGCCCTTGGTGATGGCCGACTTGCTGTTGCCGACCCAGACCATGTGCCTGCGGGCCGATATGCCATGCAGTCATTGAAGTTCTTTGACCTATGGCAGCAGGCCGCGCCTCTTTTAGCTCGTGCCAGTAACGTGCGTGCAGCCCTTGCGCTGGTGGAAAGAGGCGAGGCATCAATGGGCATTGTCTACCTCACGGACACGTATACCGAAGACGCCAATGCTCCAAAGAAGGTAAAAGTCATTGCCCGCATACCTCAAAATACACATCAGCCCATTGAATACCCAGCCGTGTTAGTGAGAGAAAAATCGAGCGACACAGTCAGAGCGTTTTTCCAGTACCTACAAAGTGACAAAGCGAAAGCTATTTTTATCAAGTACGGTTTTGGAGTATTGGATGCTCAGTGACTACGAAACGGCAGCCCTGCTGTTGAGCCTTAAAGTGTCAGTCGTCGCCGTTATGTTCAGTCTGCCGCTTGGCATTTTATGTGCGTGGTTACTGGCCAGAACCGAGTTTTATGGCAAGTCGGTGTTTGATGCGTTTATTCACTTGCCGCTTGTATTACCGCCTGTCGTGATTGGTTATCTCTTGCTGGTTGGTATGGGTCGACAGGGCGCAATTGGCCAATTTCTTTATGACTGGTTTGGGCTCAGCTTTTCATTCAGTTGGCGCGGCGCGGCGTTGGCCTCGGCAGTGGTGTCATTTCCGCTCATGGTCAGAGCGATACGACAGGCGTTTGAGGGGGTTGATCTTCGCCTTGAACAGGCAGCCCGTACCTTGGGCAGTAACAGGCTCCGGGTGTTCTTGACTATCACGCTACCGTTAAGCTTTCCCGGCATTGTTTCGGGGATGATCATCGCCTTTGCCCGCACCTTGGCGAGTTTGGTGCCACTATCACCTTTGTATCAAATATTCCCGGAGAAACGCGGACCATTCCCCTTGCCATGTATTCGTTTATTGAAACCCCCGGCGCGGAGTACGAAGCGTTTAGGCTCTGTGTTATCGCTGTCTTTATTGCACTCATGTCATTAGCGGCGTCTGAATATCTGACCCGCAAAGCCAGAGCGAGGGCAGTGGGCACATGCTGAACATCGACATTGCCAAACAGCTTGGTGACATTCGTCTTGAAGTAAACGCCGCCTTACCTGAAAAGGGAGTGATTGCTGTTTTTGGTCGTTCAGGCGCGGGGAAAACATCGCTGGTAAATATGTTGGGTGGGCTCAGTTCACCAGACGCTGGGCAGATTTTTCTCAACGGCCGATGCCTTTTCAAACTTGGTGAGAAAGACCTTCCGATTGAAAAACGCCGGATCGGTTACGTGTTTCAGGAAGCGCGGTTGTTTCCGCATTACAGTGTCTCTGGCAATCTGCGTTATGGCACGCGAGGCAGCAAACCTCAACATTTTGAACAGATTGTCGAGCTACTTGGGATCACGTCCTTGCTTAGCCGTTATCCAGCGACTCTTTCTGGTGGCGAGAAGCAGCGTGTCGCAATTGGGCGGGCGCTATTAACATCACCAGATATCCTGTTGATGGATGAGCCACTGGCCTCTCTCGATACGCCCCGTAAAAGAGAACTCCTGCCTTACTTACAGTCTCTGGCTCAGACATTGGCAATCCCCATCATTTATGTCAGTCACAGTTTGGATGAGATTTTACAGCTTGCAGACCATATGTTGGTGTTGGAGCAAGGGAAAGTTATCGCGCAGGGCGCATTGACTGATGTCTGGAACAGTGAAGAAATGCGCCCATGGTTACCCACGAAAGACTTGAGCACTGTGATGATTGCCACCGTTGATGGGACTCACCCAGACTACCCGATGACCCGCCTCAAGCTTTCGAATGGCAGTGTGCTTTGGGTTAGCGGCACGTTGCTCGAGCAAGATGCCGACAGTTCGCAAAACCAGATTCAACTGCATCAAGTAAGGGTGAGGATTAACGCCAGCCATGTCTCACTGTCACGAGAGAAACCTCTGCGTTCGAGTATTCGTAACCAGTTACAGGGATGTATAAAAGAGTTTCACATCAGTGAGGAGGGAAATCAGGTACAAGTCAAAATCTCTGCCGGACAAGACGAGCTTTGGGCAAATATTACCCCATGGGCATTTGATGAACTTGAGTTAGCTGTTGGTGTTGAAGTGTATGCCCAAATCAAAGGTGTCTCGATGACTCAGGCTGATCTCGCGCAATCTCATTAGCCTGATTTGGCTGAAAGAAAAAATCGGCAGCCGCTTTTATGTCACTTCAAAGCAAGACTGCCGGTGATCAAGTGATCACTTGTGGTTAAATCAACGAGAAGAAAAAGTCACCCTTTGGGGCAAGTCCGTGTTCAGCGGTTATATCGCTGAAGTTCCTGCAAAGCAGGGGAAATATCGCCAATGTGTTCTCTCACCCATTCAGCGTTATAGTAAGTGTCGAGGTAACGGTCGCCACCATCACAGAGCAGCGTCACAATTGAGCCTTTCTCGCCACGTGACTGCATTTCCTCGGCCAGTTTCAGTACGCCGAAAAGGTTTGTTCCTGTTGAGGCACCAGCTTTTCTGCCGATTAATGATTCCAACCAGTGGATGGTCGCGACACTGTCGGTATCGGCAATGGTTGTCATGCGATCGATAACGCCGGGAAGAAAACTCGGCTCCACGCGAGGGCGTCCGATACCTTCGATTTTACTGCCTCTATCGCGGGTAAGCTTGATATCGCCTGTGCGATAGAATTCGTGGAAAACAGAGTTTTCCGGATCAACCGCCATCAACTGAGTCTGGTGGCAGCGGTAGCGGATAAAGCGGCCAATGGTTGCTAGATTGCCGCCAGTACCTGGGCTCATCACAATCCAGCTAGGTTCAGGGAAGCGCTCAAACTTCATCTGCTCGAAAATACTGTTGGCGATGTTGTTGTTACTGCGCCAGTCGGTTGCGCGCTCTGCGTAAGTGAATTGGTCCATATAGTGACCATTCAACTCATTGGCGAGTCGACGTGACTCTGCATAAATCTGATCGGAACGCTCAACAAAGTGCGCTTCGCCGCCATAAAAGCGAATCTGATCAATTTTCTTTGATGCCGTGCTTTTAGGGACAACGGCAATAAAACGCAGACCCAGCAAACGAGCGAAATAGCTTCTGAAATCGCCGTGCTGCCTGATGACGATTCAATGATAGTGGTCTCTTCATTGATCCAACCATTACACAACCCATAAAGAAACAGAGAGCGTGCAAGGCGGTGCTTGAGGCTACCCGTTGGATGAGTACTTTCGTCTTTCAGGTAGATATCAATGTCTTTGAAATAATTAAGCTCAAGCTTAATTAAATGAGTATCTGCTGAGCGCTGAAAGTCGGCTTCAATTTTACGAATTGCTTCGCAAACCCACTGATTATTTCTGGTCGAATTTGGATAATTTGTCATCATTGGCGCTGCCCTTACAGCAAGAAATTCATTTGTTTTTATCTAATCCCGAATATGCTTCTGTTAATTATCATAAGTTCAGTGAAAACTGACTTATTTACAGAGAATGCAGTCATTAACGGGACGTCGTGACGAATACAAACTTTCTTGTCCTTGGTCAGCGTATAAGGTGATGTCACTGACCATGTTCATATCCAACATCATTTCAGGAGGTCATCAAGTGAAACAAACTTCATTCCATACATCTCAGACTCTCCTTTTTGTAAAGCTATTTGGAGCTGTCGCTTTTTAGTCAGTAAGCGATGTAAGCCACTGACTAGGCTGATTTTCTAGCCTCAATCGAATGATATAAATGTAGCAAGATAAGCTGGAAAAAACCTTGCTTTAAATTACTCAATTTAAGCAATATGTAGAAAATTATTTTTCTAAAATTTAATTTTGTGAAAATTATTTTTCCTATATGTGATTTTTGGGGGATTTAAATGGATTCGTGGTTTCTTTCTGGGGCATTCATTCTCCACTGTTAGCAAGGGTGCTTTTCGCCGGAGAGTGTGTTTCGAGATGTTTGATTGATGAAATTGGCTGTTAGCGGATGTCCGCTGAGAATCAGCTTAATAACACATCCCAACGCGATTGCTTGCAGGTTGTGAGCAAAAAACACTCAGGTGGTAAACACAAAAGCTTGTGCCATGAGCAGAGCGATTTCAGACCCTGTTGAACAATCTTCAACAGAACAGGCGTATGGGATAGACAACGCCAAAAGCATACAAAAAGAGAGTAAGACGATGTAACAACCAACAAAGCGATGAATAACGGAAGAATGGCGGCATTGCCGCTTTGAGAATAACGCCCCGAAGAGGGACAGCGCACGGAGGAAGAATGCGCGTTTTTATTGATTTGGCATGGTATTTCCGTCAGCAGTGGAAAAGGTATATAGGCTCTATCCTTGTTCTTTTGCTGGTTTCGCTTTTTGAGCTTATGCCCCCGTATTTAATTGGATATACCGTCGATGGTGTTGTTGATGGCGGCATAGAGACAAAAACTTTGGCAATGATTGTGCTCGGGTCTATCGGTTTATGGACCATGGTGTACTTCCTGCGGATCCGCTGGCGTATCTGGCTGTTTGGCGCGGCGGCACAGCTTGGCAAGGTACTGAGAGACAGACTATATCGTTGCTTCTCCTCGCACTCACCACGCTTTTTTGAACGTTACAAAACGGGCGACCTGATGGCGCGTGGTACCAACGATGTACGTGCAGTAGAGATGACAGCAGGTGAAGGCGTACTGACTGGCGCAGATTCATTGATCAACGGCATTTTAGTGTTGATTGTAATGACTGCCGCGCTGGACTGGCGTTTGACGCTGTTGGCGTTGTTACCGATGCCGATAATGGGTTTCTTGACCAACCGTTTGGGTAAGCGCCTACATACTGCGTTTCGTCAGTCACAGAGTGCCTTTTCTGACTTATCAGACTATACCCAGTCATCACTAAATGGCGTGAGAATGACTCGGGCATTTGGCTTAGAGAATCGTCAGATAAACGGCTTCAACGAAGCAGCTGATATTACCCGTCGCAAGAACATGGAAGTAGAGAAAGTCGACAGTCTGTTTGACCCGGTTATTCAGATAACCATTGGCTTGTCTTTCTTCCTGTCTGTCAGCGGCGGTGGTTATCTGGTTGCGACCGATCAAATGACCATTGGCGAGCTGACTGCATTTACCCTTTATCAGGGATTAATGATTTGGCCGATGCTGGCATTGGCATGGCTGTTCAACATCATTGAACGCGGTTCAGCGGCGTGGGCCCGGCTAAAAGAAGTGTTTGATGAAGAGCCCGAGATAAAAGGCGGTGACAAAACACCGGGTAATCATCAGGTGATCAATATTGAACTGCCCGAGTTTACCTGGCGTGGTCATAGCGAACCGACGTTGAAAAATATCTCACTGCAATTGGCACCCGGAAAAATGCTCGGCATTGCAGGCCCTGTCGGCAGCGGTAAGTCAACGCTGCTCAATCTTCTGTTGCGTCTTGAAGATGCAGAGAAGGGCGGCGTCAGCTATGGCGGGGTGGACATTCGTGAATTCACATTGGGTAGTTGGCGCGGCAAGTTTGCTGTCGTCACACAGGCACCGTTTCTTTTCTCTCGCACGATTGAAGAGAACATCGCGCTTGGTCGGCCTGATGCGTCATTCGAAGAGATTCGTCATGCGGCAAAACAAGCGTGTATCGATGAAGATATTCTCCAATTGCCAGACGGCTACAAAACTGAAGTCGGCGAGAAAGGGATCACCCTTTCTGGTGGTCAGAAGCAGCGTATTGCGATTGCCCGCGCCCTGTTGTTGGATGCTGAAATCCTGATTCTGGATGACTCTTTGTCAGCGGTAGATGGCCGCACTGAGCATACGATCCTTGAAAACCTGCGTAAGCGTCAGGCACATCAGGCAATGATCGTTGTAGCTCACCGCCTGTCTGCGTTGGAGTCAGCTGATCAGATCATCGTGTTGCAAAAAGGGCATATCGATGAAAAGGGCAGTCATAACGCACTGGTTGAACAAAAAAGCTGGTATGCGCAGATGCATCGCTACCAGAAGATGGAACAAGTTCTGGAAGGCAAATAATGAATAAGAAAGAGATTCTTATCCGATTGCTGAAATATATGCTGGCGGATAAACGGACACTGGCTGTGTCTTGTAGCCTCTTACTGCTGGCATCACTGGCTGACGTGAGTGGCCCTTGGTTAATTCGGATATTCCTTGATGACTACCTCGCGAACGACCTGTTTCCACCTCAGGCTCTGTGGGGGTTGGCGGCAGGTTATATCGGTGTCACGGTTGCATCAGGTCTTCTGCATTATGGTTATGGTATTCGCTTTAGCCGAATGGCTGTGGGCATCGTGCAGACTATCCGGAAACGGGTTTATAGCAGCGTACTGAAACAGCCGTTGTCGGCTTTTGACTTTGTGCCGATTGGTAAGCTGGTATCGCGAATAACCAATGATACTGAGTCGCTGAAAGACATGTACGTGACAGTGTTCGCGACATTCTTGAAGACCATTACTCTGTTGACGGTGATGCTCGGAGTAATGCTGATGCTAAGCCCAATGCTGACAGCGGTGGTATTTTTGCTGGTGCCTGTGGTGATTGGTGTGATGTATGCCTACCAAAAACGCTCGTCACCGGTATACCGTGAGTCACGCGATTTACTGTCAGATATCAATGCGGTGATGTCAGAGTCAATACAGGGTATGAGCCTCATCCAACTGATGGCACAGGAAGAAAACTTCTGCCGTCGTTTTGAAGCGATGACGGCTAAGCGCCTTAAAGCGGAAATGCGAATTCAGCGCATGAACGGCTTTTTCCTTCGTCCGCTGATTGATTTGATGTCTGGTGTGGTGTTGATGGCACTGGTTGCACTGTTCGGCCTCAACGGAACCGAAGTGATTGGTGTCGGTCTTTTGTATGCATTCATTAACTATCTGGGCCGTGTAACGGAACCTTTGGTTGAGCTGATGATGCGCCTTGCGTTATTGCAACAAGCCATTATTGCTGGTGAGCGTCTTTTCGAGCTGATGGATATCAAATCGCAGCAATACGGAGACGATGAGCAGCCAATGCAAACGGGCACCATTCGCTTCAACCAAGTCAACTTTAGCTACGATGATAAAGTACAAGTCATCAAAGGTGTTGATATTGACGTTAAGCAGGGCGGCTTTCTGGCTCTGGTTGGTCATACTGGCAGCGGTAAGAGTACACTCGCAAGCCTGATGATGGGGTTCTATGATGTGAATGCAGGCAGTATTGAGCTTGATGGTCGCCCAATAGGTAGCCTCAGCCATTCCTCACTGCGTCAGGGGATTGCTATGGTTCAGCAGGACCCGCACGTCATGTCTGACACGCTGAGAGAGAATGTCTCCCTTGGCCGTGAGGTGTCTGATGCGAGTATCCTTAAAGCGCTCGAGCAGGCGGAGCTGGGAGATTTTACCCGCGAGCTTGCTAAAGGCTTGGATACGCCACTCGGTGATGGTGAAATTGGCCTGTCAGCAGGGCAGAAGCAGCTTCTTGCACTCGCTCGTGTGTTGGTAGAAAAGCCAAAGATCCTGATCCTTGATGAAGCGACAGCGAACATAGACTCAGGGACTGAAGACAAAGTACAGCGCGTGCTTGCAACACTCAGACAAGACATGACAGTGGTGGTGATAGCTCACCGTCTCTCGACGATTGCAGAAGCTGATCAGATACTGGTGTTGCATCGCGGCGAAGTGGTCGAGCGCGGTAATCATAGCTCGCTACTCGGTCAGAAGGGGCGCTATTGGCAGATGTACGAACTGCAACAAGCCAGCGCACAGCTTAAAGAGCTGGAGCAACTTGCCGGGTAAACGCTGGTTTCATTTCGGTATCTACCCAAATCAAAAACAGCCGCTCTTGCGGCTGTTTTTTTATAACGGGGAGGCCAAAGGACTACTGAGCTTTCCTGATTAGTCCTTCTTGCGTGGCCGACGCGACAAGAACACCTTCACGGTTATAAATCTTACCGGTCACGAACCCACGCGAATTGGAGGCGGAAGGCTCTCAATCGCGAATAACAACCAATCGTCGATTCTGAATTCACGGTGAAACCACATCGAGTGGTCAATCGTTGCGATTTTCAAGCCCGGAGACATCGAGGTAATACCGTGAGGTTGCAAAGAAGTCGAGAGGAAACTCCAATCAGAGGCATAGCCCAAAAGGTACTGATGAACCCTAAGATCATCAGACATTTCACCGTTGGCGCGTATCCATAAATATTGTTTACCCTCATGTACTTTTGGCGCCATCGGGTTATTCACCACCGCAGGGCGAGTTTCGATAGCGCGCGCTTCCGAGTAGCGCTCAACTAATCCTTTGGGTAATTGGTCTGCCATAGACAACACCAGTTGTTGCTCAGATTTCAGATCATCCGGCTCCGGCACATCACTCGGCATAGGCACTTGATGGTCAAACCCCGGCGCATCAGATTGATAAGAAGCGGTAAGGTAAAAAATAGGCTTACCATTTTGAAAGGCTTTCACTCTTCGTGTGCTGAAACTACCGCCATCTCTGAGCTTTTCGACATCATAAATGATGGTGCGGTTTGGGTCGCCGGGCAGCAAGAAATAGCTGTGAAAGGAATGCACAAACCGATCTTCATCAACTGTTCTTTTTGATGCACAAAGCGCCTGACCAATAACTTGTCCACCGTAAACCTGAGGAAAACCCAAATCCTCACTCTCCCCGCGGAATAGACCTTCTTCAAGTTTCTCAAGATTAAGCAGTTGCAAAAGTTGCGAAAGTTGTACACTCATCACAGTACCTTCAGTGAACTTACATTTATTGATAGTTCTTCCAGTATAACGGGAACTAATTAGCGAGATCATGGTTCAAAATGTCGTTTTCAGCATTTCAACGATTAACGTGCATTTATCGGGCATTGAAAAGAGAAGGATCTCCCATGAAGAATTTGTTTTTTGGCTCTATTGTGGCGGCGTGCATTTTAATTTTTACCGCGTGTAGCGGCACTGCCAGCGAAAGGGACTTGGCCGAAGTAAAAGGCTCCGTGAGTTACTTACAGCGCATTGCCTTACCACCTAACGCCAAAGTTACTATCACGCTCGGCGATGTGTCAATGGCTGACGCCCCAATGAAAGTGATAAGCAGCAGCTCATACATGACGGAAGGAAAACAAGTACCGCTACCTTTCAGTCTCTTCTATGCTAAATCACAGATAGACCCAAAGAGAACGTATGCAGTTCAGGCGACGATAGAAGTCGATGGGAAATTGATGTTTGTGAACGACACCGCTTACAACGTGATAACCGATGCACAGAACACCGTCAATCTCGACATGATGTTGGTAATGACCCAGCACTAGATAAGATCAGCCATCCGGTTCTCCATTCCAGCGGAAGCGGCGTAGCGACACCACGCCGCCTTCAGACACACCCACGCCTTCATCCCTCAGCTTTTCTCGCTGCCTAACAAGCTTATCCCCTGTAAGCGAAATCGTGCCCTTAGCATTAATAACCCGGTACCACGGCAATGCAGAGTCTGTAGGCAGGTTACCCAGCAACTTACCAACATGCCTCGCATGGCGCGGATAGCCAGCCATTTTTGCGACATCACCATAGGTTACTACCTTCCCTGATGGAATGTTTGCCAGCACAGCATAGATCTGTAAATCAAAGTCAGACATTGAACTTGTAAGAGTCGGTTAAGGTTATAAACTGAAATTAAAAGAAAATTCCTGCGTTAGGGCAATAACCTACCACCGAAGTAATTTTGGTGTCGACAGGAATGAGCAATGGAGAGGCAAATACATGTCAGCACTGACATTAATGATGACTGCTGTGGTCATGGTAGTAGGCGCAGCATACGCAATGGGTGCCTCTGAAGGGGACCTGTCTCTATTGGCTTTTGTTACGCCCACCCTGTTTTTTCTTCGGGGGGGCGCTGCCGTTTGGATACTGGCGCTTGGGCTGCTGCTTTATGGCATCTCCTTTCCTTATCAGCCGTTTCTCTCTCAATGAGCCTTTGGATGATTGTGCCTGCACTCTTTCTCATCACGGGTGTACGAAGAAATACGCAAGTCTCTGTACTTATCCTTGCTGTGATTGTCGCCATGCAGAGCGGCCTGCTTGCCCTACAATGGGAAGAAAAGCTTGCGGGTGAAATGCACTACACATTAATCCAAATCCTGGGCGTTAGCTTGGTATGGCTGTCGATGTACTTCTGGAAGCCGGTCAAAACCATCAGCTGGTGGCCCGCGGTTGTGCTCCCCATGCTGGCCATTAGCGGACAGTTACATGGCATATTTTTAGTGGTATGTGGTGTGCTGCTGATTCAGTCACTTCAATGGCTGAAAGTAGGGAACCATGAGCCCAACGGCGACAAATTTTCTGTCGTTCTACCTGCTATCGCTTTTGCCACTATTGTTGTGTTTCCGCAGTTTTCCGTCCCAAACCCCGTATTTGTATCATGGCTAATGGTGCTGACCATTGCATGGCTGGGTGACTACCTGCTGACGCCGGAAGAGGAAGAAGAGGAATAAACGGATATTTATTCATCAAACAGTCACGGCAGCACTGATAAAGCCTTGCATTGCCTCCCCCCATCCCACATAATGCGGCGCAAAGCTAAGGAATACTTAGCTTTAATCATATCTATGGAGACCTCCTTGGTTCTCCCGCAACACTATCTTGCGTAATGGGTCAGGCCTGGAAGGGAGCAGCCCCCGCTTGGGACGTGTGTGCCGGGATGTAGCTGGGGAGGTTTCCGCCCTTTGTGGATAGCTGTTGTCGTTTCTACCATATCTTCACTAAATTCCAACCATAAAATCATTCTTGACACCAATTGATCATCAAACTACGTTAATTCTGTTTCTTTATTACAAAAGGAGCTGTCGATGTTTGGTAGGAATATTGGTCGCTCAAAGGTTAAGAACATTTATAAGTTTCCAGCCAGAAATGTGGGAAAACTATCCTTCTTGAATCCAGTCTAGAATTCGACACTTGCTTTCACCTAGAGCACTCAAACAAAGTGACTCTTTTCAAATCACAACCCTTCACACATACATTCAACTTCAATGGCAAAGGGGTTCTACCCCAATTTCACGGACACATCTATAAAGAGGCATACTGAATAGCCACTGACTGGACTAGAAATTAAGCGGCTGTCCATACTTTAAGTTATTCATTTTTTACTAATAACTCTAAACCATTTTTGTCCAAATCTGCGCCAGCTTGTCTGGCGTAACTCAAAACCGATGAACAAAGCCATAAGACTAGGTATGCCTGTCAGTTACAGAGTTGAATGACATGAATAATTCTCTTTATATCAGTGCGTTAGATAACTTGTTTGATCAACAACGCCCCTTCGATTTGCTGGTAACAAACGAGGACAGTATCTAGCATGAGCACTTTTCGGACTTAGCCTGAATTAACGATCACCACCTCCATAGGAGGTGTTTTAAGACTGACAACAAAAAAGCGGTACCGAAGCACCGCAATAGTTAGTTGGAGCTCGCCAGCCCCTGTATGAGCGACACTACGCCCTCCTGGGGGATTAGGAGGAACCCAGTACCGCAGTCATATTCGTTTTTATGTTGTCAGATTGAGTACCAAAGATAGCCTGTAGATTATCACCAACCACTACCACATCTATTGCACCCAACGCCTTAATCGAATCTATATTGACTTGCTTTATGTCTTTCAGGTTAACACGCAGTCGGGTGATGCAAGCATCCACATTCTGGATGTTCTCTTTTCCGCCCATAGCAAATACGATGTTGTGAGCCAGTTCTTCACCAACGACACTTGACGTCGCTACCTCTGCTTCGGTTTCCTCTCCACGGCCTGGTGTTTTTAGATCGAACGCGGTAATTGCGAAACGAAACAGGAAGTAGTAAAGCAATGCCCAAAGAGGACCAATGATGGCGTAAAGTACCGCATTTTCTGACAGCCCCCAGTAGAGGAAGAATTGCAGCGCTCCGTGTGCAAAATCGGTACTGTGAAGGATTTCGAAGTAGTTCGTGACGGCAAAACCAATGCCTGTCAGCACACAGTGTACGAAGTACAGAACAGGGGCGACGAACAGGAAGGTGAATTCTACAGGCTCAGTAATACCAGTTAGCCAAGAGGTGAACGCAGCGGATGCCATCAACCCCCCAACCATGACTTTTTTCTCTGGCGCAGCACAGTGATACATCGCCAATGCAGCTGCTGGCAAAGCCACATGGTGTACATAAAGCCGCCACCGAGGCCGGTTGCAGTTTCGTCACCTGCGAAAAAGCGTTGCAGCTCACCGCGCACGACGTCGCCGTTTTCGTTAACGAAACTACCGACTTCAAAGAACCACACCGCATTCCAAACATGATGCAAGCCCAGTGGGATCAGCGCGCGCTCAACAAAGCCATAAATTCCGAATGCAGCAGGTTGACCAAGGCTACTGACAGCATCAATACCACCGTAAATACCCGCACTAACAAGCGGCCAAACAAAGGCGCAAGCAATACCAAGGAACAGCGATACAAAGGCAGTAATGATGGGTACAAAGCGCTTACCAGCGAAGAACGCAAGATAGTCAGGCAGCTTAATAGTGTGGAATCGATTAAAAAAGTAAGCTGCAAACAAACCTATCAAGAGGGAACCGAATATCCCAGTATTCAGGCTGTTTATACCCATTATTTGGGTCAAGTACCCCTGATGCTCATCTATGCCCCGCAGCACGACAGTTTGCCCCATGGCAGCGTTAAACACAATCCAGCCAGCCACAGCAGCCAGCGCGGCAGTACCATCGTTGTTTTTCGCCAAACCAATGGCGACACCAATTACAAATAGCAGCGTGATGTTGCCGAAAATCATGTCCGCCGATTGCATCATGATTGACCAGAATGCATCTGGTAGGAACAGATGTTGCGTTAAACCAAAGTTTCCGACACCGAGCATCAAGCCCGCAGCTGGTAACACTGCAACAGGCAGCATTAACGAGCGCCCGATTTTTTGTGCTTGTCCAAAGAATGAACTGATCATAACAGATCCCTTTTAAATGAATTGTGTTTCCCGGCCTCACTGTGTCGGGATGCTTCCATCATATTTCGCGAAAATCCGCCGTAGGTATCATTTGGAAATCGGTTTGTATCAACACGGTTACATAGTCAATTTCCCCTTGGAAAAAGCTGTGAAACTGTTCGCATAATCACTGACAATCCCACGTTCAACTTCACCGCAATGCCATGATTGCGCATGGGAAACGAGGAGGTAAATCATGGCATTTCAGAAAAGGATTTTGATTGTCGATGACAGCGAGGAATTGAGAGATGCACTCAGTGCTTACCTTACAAAATCAGGCTTTGACGTAACAACTGCCGTCGATGGCGAGCAGATGAACCAAGTACTGGATCAAGGAGAGCCAAGCCTGATAATTCTTGATGTGATGCTGCCAGGCGACGATGGTTTTACCCTGTGTAGCCAAATCCGGAAGACGTCCAATGTACCTATCATCATGCTCACTGCCGTGACCGATGAAATTGACCGTGTTACAGGTCTAGAGCTGGGTGCAGACGATTACATCACCAAAACTTTCAGTCCACGCGAATTGCTGGCGCGTATCAAAGCGTTGCTGCGCCGTTCTCAATTCAACCAGGGTTTAGAAGCCGCACGTTATATTTGTTTCCTCGATTGGAAGCTCGATACCCTGGCAAGGGTCCTGGTGACACCAAGCGGTGATGAAATCATTCTTTCCGGAGCGGATTTTTCGCTGCTAAGTCTTTTCCTTCGGCACCCCAACAAACCGCTCAGTCGCAACATCATTTCCGAAATCATTCGTGGCCGTGAAGCATCCCGCTAGAACGCGGTATCGATATTCAGGTCAGCCGTCTTCGCGCCAAACTGGAGGATCAAGACCATTCACTGATCCGCACCCTTCGTAACGAAGGTTATATGCTGAGTGCGGATGTGATTCATGAAGCCTGAAGCAAGGCCTAAAGAAGACGCTATGCGTGAAATAAAGGTCACGCTGTTCAACAGAATTTGGCCCTTGGGTCTTGCCAGCCGCTTTATCCTGATGCTTTCACTTGTTATCTTAACATCTCAGGTACTTACCAGCGCTGTCTGGTACCGATACAGCTACTCGCAGGAAAAGGAAGGCTTAGAAAACGCACTGGAAAGCATTGCCTCCAATGCGGCATTCACTGTCTCTTATTATCGCAAATTACCTAAATCGAGCCGCCACTTGGTGCTTGAGCAAAATCGCAGTATGGGCGGCACCCGTTTCTTTATTTCGCTCAATAGCAAACGGATTGATGCAAAGGGATTAGCGGGAACAGAGAGAAAACGGGAGTTGGAACAAATCGTTGGCGGGGTGCTAAAAAAGACGCTTGGCCTTCAAATGTTAATTGACATTAACTTCAGCAAACGCGACGATTTGCGGGTATACGATGTAGAAGTGCCACTTGATGATATTCCCCGCTCCTTTGCCCGTTATACTATCGAAAAAGTCAAAGACGACCCACCCGTGCTGGTGATGCAGTTCAAGCTTCCCAGAGAGCGAAATACGCCCGGCGCTCCGGAACAATGGCTTTATCTTGCCACAAATCTTCCCGCACCATATGTCTCGCTGGAATCGCGCTTTCTCGATGCACGCCAGCTTAATTTTATTCTGCTTACCTCCGTGTTCGTTTTACTTTGTACCTGGCTCATAGTGCGCCGAGAGATCAGACCGATTAAGAACCTTGCCAGTGCCGCTAAATTGATGGGAAGCAAGATGGATGCACCTATTCTCAAAGAAGAAGGAAGCGGCGAACTCATTTCCGCCGTCCATGCTTTTAACAATATGAACCGCCGGATCCGCGCTTATATACGCGACCGCGATCTGCTTTTCGGCGCGATATCCCATGATCTTAAAACCCCTATTGCTTGCCTGAAACTTCGTACGGAGATACTGGATGATGAAGAGACCAAAATCCGCTTTGGACGTTCACTCAGCGAACTTGAGTTTATGGTGAAAGGTGCCCTGCACTACATCAAAGACACAGATATATGCGAGCAGGTCGAGTGGACGGATATCAACGCTGTCCTCGAGGAAATCAGAGCCTTCTATGGCTCTGGACAAAGTCAGGTCAGCATTTTGGGTTATGCTTCCCAATCGTTTCTGTGCAAACCTGTTGCCATAAAACGAATGCTGCACAACCTGATTGAGAACGGCGTGAAATATGGTGTGCATGTGGATGTCAGTGTGCTGGATACCCCTAGCAATCTGGTGATTAAAATCCGCGACCATGGCCCCGGTATTCCAGATGAACTTCGCGAGCGCGTGTTCGAGCCATACTTCCGCATTCATCACGAAAAAGAAGAGGGCACAGGGCTTGGCCTTAGTATCGCCCGTAATATCGTGCGTGGTCATGCTGGCAAACTAGTTTTGAAAAATCATGCAGAAGGTGGCCTCGTTGTCACCCTGTCGCTCCCAAGAGAGGAATAACAATGAAAAGAGCCCTTCTCTCGACCGCTTTAGTGGTAGCCAGCTTTCCCTCCCTGGGTAATGCTGTCGAGCTGCTTCACTGGTGGACGTCGAATGGCGAACGTGAAGCTTTGGCAGAGCTGGCGATAGCACTCAAACAGCAAGGTATTGTGTTAAAAAGTTCGCCCGTTCATGGTGGTGGTGGCGATACTGCTATGACAGTCTTGCAAGCCCGAGCTATTGCCGGAAACCCGCCGGAGATGGCGTTGATTGAAGGGCCGGGAATCCAATCTTGGGCAACATTAGGATTTGTTTCTGACTTACATTCAGTCGCTATCGAGCAAAATTGGGACGAAAGACTCCCTGATATTGCTACTAATATCAACACTTACAAAAGTCACTTTGTTGCTGCACCAGTGAATATTCACCGTGTGAATTGGCTTTGGGCGAACAGAGCCGTCTTTGACGAACACAATCTAACCCCACCAGCGAATTGGGATGAGTTTTTTGCCGTTGCACAGGTATTCAAGTCACAAGGGATCCCAGCGCTTGCGATCGGTAATGAGCCCTGGCAACTTGCAATTTTGTTTGAGGTGTTAACTCTGGGGCTTTATGGTAGTGACTACTACCGAGACCTATTGATCGAGTTTGATGACGCCTTAGTGATGAATAACAAAACCGTCGAGTTGTTCAAAACATTCCGTCGTCTCAAACCGTATATGACTGACCCATCTGTCTCTGCTTCATGGGACAACGCGACCTTGAATATGGTAAAGGGTAAAGCCGCTATGCAGCTTCAGGGTGATTGGGTGAAAGGTGAACTCAGTTATATGAGTCTGAAACCAAAACAGGATTATTATTGTCTACCTGCACCTGGAACCGCCAATTCTTTCATTTATAACGTCGACAGCTTTGTTCTTTTCCGATTAAGAACGGAAGCATCTGAAAACATGGCTAATCAACTCGCAAACACCTTGGTTTCCTCTGATTTTCAGTCCCGTTTTAACCAAAAGAAAGGCTCGATTCCCATTCTCAAAGATGTTGACATGACGCCGTTTGATATCTGTGCCAAAGCATCCAAACAAGCTTTTGTTCATGCTGAGGTGAACAACACTCTACTTCCCAGCATGTCCGATTCCATGGCTGTCGCCCCCCAACTTCAAGAAGCGATGCTCGAGTTGATTAACCACTACTTTAATGACGATACCTTTACCGAAGAAGAAGCTATCAGCCAGCTGATGAAAATTGCAGCCAGTGTGCACTTTAATCGCTAACCATTAGAAAGTTCGATAAAGGTCTTTAGTCTATGCCGGTGGTATTTCATTCGGTCGCACCAATACCATTACTAGATCAGTTCTGCGGGGCCAGCAGGTAGGTTAAACATAAGGGTTCTACCCCGAATTTACAAACACATCCATAATGAGGCTGACCTACTCCCCAAAATCTAGACTATACAGCGCTTAGCCAAAAATACATTAGTTTTTATTATCAACTAGGCTATCCAGAAATTAACTTTCCGATTCGCTTTTGTCCAAATCTGCGCCAGCCTGTCTGGCGTAACTCGAAACCGCCCAAATTCACGCTAGCTCGTCTGGCGTAGCCCCAATTCGCCCCGTTCTAAGCTGCTAGTGGGAGTTTCTGACGCTGAAAGAAAATTTCTTTCATTTATACGCACAGTATTAGTGCTAGCTAATTATGTATCATTAATTGCTGCCAATATGTATCACTAACTACCACATGGAAACTTTTAACTATTTGATTTAACTGATAATGACATATCACTTTCTACTGCCATCCACAGATATTCAGTGTCAAAAAGATAAGGTTATGGTGCAAACGACATATTGGCCCAATCGAGACCCTGAAATGGCCGACTACGGGGACGGCGTGATTGCGTATGTTTGCTATATGATGCTGCTGGTGTTTGCTCTTGGGTTACTGTCAGCACATTTAATTTCCCGACATTTCAGTTCGCCAATACTGACGCTAACCAAACAGGTTGAGCAGTATTCAAATCAAAACAGGCCGCTGGTTAACACGAATCGGAGTGATAAGGTAGGTGAGTTGCATCGTGCTTTTTTCGCTGCATTCTCCCGCATTCAAGCGTTTCTTGAGCGTGAAAAGCAATTCACGCGATTCTCAAGCCACGAATTGCGAACGCCGGTACACGTTATTGGTGGCTCTGTGCAGTTACTCGAACTGTCTGACAGTGATGAAAGGCGATTAAATATTCTTAAGCGTATTTCAGATGCAAACAAGGATATGGAACAGCTCATCAATACCTTCTTATTTATTGGCCGTGAGCAGCAAAATACTCAACCTAAAGTGAGTCTTGCTGAGACCCTACGTAATTGCATTACGCAGCATGAATATTTGCTATCCGGTAGGTCAGTCGATGTTGAATGCTATGTTCACTCTGATGAAAAAAGCGAGGTTTATTTCTCTAAGGTCGTTCTGGCGAACATGCTCAGAAACGCGTTCGGTTATGCGCAAAGTCAGGTGGCTATATCCTTAACTGGTCAACGTTTGGTGATCGTAAATGATATTGCCCCTGATACCGAAAGCGGTTTTGGTCATGGCAAGGAAATCATCAGTGCCATTTGTCATAGTGCGAACTGGCGGTTTTATGCGGCTATTGGTGATTCGAAAGCCACAACCGTGCTGTATTTCTAGCTGCTTTTTTTAAGCATCAAGGGATTGATTTTTAAAAGCTCGAAGGTGTCGAATGTACACGCTAAAACATTCCCCTTTGTCGAACCATGAAAAGTAGTCCAATAAAATACAGCCCACCAATTACCGAGACGATGGTGCCTGCGGCAACTTGCGCCGGATATACGATTATCTGACCGATAAAATCACCAGCGAGAAGCAACAGGGCACCAATAGCAGCTGCGGTACAAAGTTGTAATTTCACACTTCTTGCACCAAGAAAAACAGCAATATGTGGTGAAAGCAGCCCAACAAAGGCAACGGGTCCCATTGATGTGGTGGCGACGGCGCAAATGGCAGCGGTGATACCTAACAGTGTCACATAGGCGAGGGTATTGTTGAGCCTCTTGCTGAAGCAAACTGACGCCCCGTTGAAATCAGGGTTAACCATCTCGATAAGAACAGAGTGACAATCAGCAGTGATATGACGCTGACGGCGAGGAATAGGGCGGTGTTAGGAAGCACACGATAGGTCGAGCCTGATAACCATCCAAGTAATATAAACTTCTCTTCACCCATTTTACTCAGTGAGTAATTCACCAGCGCATCAAGCATGGCTGCCAGCGCAATACCCGTCAAAATAATCATTGATGGGGCATACTGATATTTGCGGCCAAGTATAAGAAGAAATGCCAGCACTACTATGCTGCCTGCAAAGCTACCCATGGGCTGAGTTCATGCACCGAAATGCTAAAGATTAAGTTACCAAGCACCAGCGCAAGAATGGCCCCTGCTGATACGCCAAGAATATCAGGGCTGGCGAGGGGGTTACAAACCAGCTTTGCAAAACGACGCCAGCAACCGCAAGCCCTGCTCCCGCACTTAATGCTGTTACCATTCTCGGCCAGCGCACAGACCAAGCAAAGGCGTCGGGCACTTTCCAAAGTTGGTCGATACTCACCGGGTTGAAACTTACGGATACGCCAACCAGCAATAAGAGTAATGCGACCAATATCGGCAACATCATTGCTGGTGGAACGTTTTTTCCTAACGGCATAGTCAGAGATAACCTGTCTCTTGCTGACATTCTTTTAAGAGAGAGGAAAATAAGCGCAGGCGCGCCGATCATCGCTGTTACTGTGCCTGTGGGAATGTTATCGACTGACCAATTGCCGAGAAAGACAGCGAGGGTGTCGGTCATTGCTAATAACATCATGCCAATGAACGCGCTGGCGAATAGCTCACCTCTGGCGGTATTGAAGCAAGATGGCGGCTGATGTTCGGCGCAATTAATCCGATAAAACTTATCACGCCCACCGCTGTTATTGACACAGACACCAGCCATACCCCAATAAGGCTCAATAACGTGTAGGTCAGGCCAAGGTTAAGCCCTCGAGCCGATGCGGCGTCGCCACCAATTTTTAATAGCGTCAACAGGCGAGGTGCGAAGAGTAAGATGAGCATCACTGGCCAAAGCTTGGGCAGTAGCCAACTAAACCATTCCCAACCGTTCTGAGTGAGATCGCCTGCCCCCCAGATGAACAGGTTACTGGCGTATTGCTCATTCAGCATGATCATTGATGTGGCAAGGGCACCCAGTAAAAGGTTAACGGCCATACCAGCGAGAACCAGTGTAACGCCTGTTAGATTGCGTATTCCGACTATCGCAATTACCAACACCATGGCCGCCATACCGCCAGCCATTGCAAGCCAAGCCTTAGTGGTTATTGCCACGTGAGGGGCAAAGATATTGAGAAATACCAGCACCAGCCAGGCACCGGAAGAAGTACCAAGGGTGAGCGGAGAGACAATATGGTTTTGTGTTAACTGCTGAAAAAGGCTACCCACGATGCCAAAAGTGGCACCAATTGCCAGCGCCATTAAACACCGCGGTAAACTGGCATGGAGCAGTATGACCCACTCAAAGCTGTCGGTATCTAGTGTTCCCTTAATGAGGCCAGTGAGTATCTGTAACACCGGGCCGAACTGGCTCTGATTAACGGCGAGCTGGAGAACAACTGAGAGCAAAACACCTAATAGTAGCCAAACCGTTGCTCTCACTGGGCGTTTGCCACCCTAAGCAGACTTTCAGACAGGGCTTCGGCGTTATAAAGCAACGACATTGCGCCACCATAGCTCCACGTGGATTCGATAGACGCCACTTTTTTGTTTCTCACAAACGGCATGGCTTTCCATACCACCGAGCGCTCAACGTTGGCTCTTTCATTGAAAGGCAGAAAGTACAAAGCAATGCCGTTACCAATCTGTCGCAGATCAGTCATTACCTTTTGAGTGACTCCCCACTGCGTCGCAGGTTGTGGCATGGCATTTTCGAAGCCAAGTAACTGAAGAACATGCTCAGGAATAGAGTTTTTACCATAGATGTACACAGAGGTTTCGCTGGCAAAGCGGAAGGTCGTCACTTTGGGCTTTTGCCCCGGGAAGGCCACGTCCAGTTTTTGTTTGAGTGCGTCAAGTTGCTGGTTTAGAAAAGCCAGTTTCTCTTCGGCCACTTTTTCTTTTCCCAGAACCTGGGCAATTTTCCTGAAGTTCTGGAGTGTCGCCTCTGCATTATCATGTTTCTCACTGTATGTCTGGTAGAGGAGTACAGGTGCTATCTTTGAGAGGCGGTCAGTAAGGTCTTTCTGCGGCGACGCAATAAAAATGACGTCAGGTTTGAGCGTCGCCAGCAGTTCATAATTGGGTTCGACGCGGGTACCAATGTCCACTACTCCCTCTGGCAACGCGGGTTTTACCACCCACTTTTGGTAATCTTTAATGCCCGGCATAGCAACTGGCGCGACGCCCAGTTCAATAACCTGTTCTGCAAGATCCCAATTAAGTACCGCAACGCGCTGAGGTACACCTGCCAGTGTTCTCTGGCCGTTGCTGTCTGTGATGAGGTGTTCTGCGATAGTCGGCGTGCAGACCAAGATTGAGGTTGAGACGATGAGAAAAGTAAAAAGGCGAGTCAACATACGATAGCGACCTTATGGTGTTGTTCCGGATGATCAATAAGCTGAATTCGAGTGTCGTACAGGTCTGAGAGCTGTGCTTCATTGAGCACCTCTTCACTATCTCCACTGAATACAACCGTCCCTTGTTTCAACGCAATAACATGATGGGCATAACGCAGGGCGAGGTTGAGATCGTGCAAAATGACGATGACACCCTTGCTCTGTTGTTTACTGAATTGGGTAAGTAGTTTGAGCAGATGATACTGATGCTGAATATCAAGGGCTGAGGTTGGTTCGTCCAAAATCAGCACAGGTGAATCTTGGGCAATTAACATCGATACCCAGGCACGCTGTCTTTCCCCACCGGATAAGTATTCCGCAGCATAATCCGCATACCTTTCCATCTGAGTCGCCTTTATTGCACCATCGACCGCTTTGGTGTCTTCGGGCTGCATTCTCCCGAACACTCCCTGCCACGGGAAACGGCCGAGCTTAACCAGCTCTCGGACTGACAACCCCGCCGCCTGTGGAAGATGTTGAGGCAAAAAAGCGACTTGCTTCGCCACTTCTCGCTTCGACAGTGACCGTATCTCTTTTTGATTCAACAACACCTGACCTGTATCGGGCGTATTCTGGCCAGCAAGTAAATGAGCCAGTGTGGATTTTCCCGAGCCATTTTGACCGAGAATGACAGTGACTCTGTCGGTCGGAATGGCCAGCGAGGCAACCGACAGGATGTCCTTTTTATCGCGATTTACCGTGATATCAACAAGTTGAAACATTCACATTCTCTGTTTGCCATTGCCAGTGAGTTTGAATCATTACTTCGTTGCTTCGACACGGATAACGCTGGCAATCTCTCAGTGCTTTTTTCATACTTTCCTCAGACTCATAGTCGACTTTGACCTCAAAAGAGCGCTCTGCACCAAACCAGCAGTTAGTTTTGTCGTAACAGGTATAGCTTTCTTCATCGAGTGCGTTAGTTACCGCGACATTGGCGGTTGCGCCTGAGAGATGATCGGAAAACTCACCAAGGTCATAACCCAATGAGAGATCTACGATGGTGTAAGCGGGTACTTTTCCCTGAGTATTTCTGACATCCATTTGCATCTCACCCACATAGCGTGCACCACCGCTGATCCGTGTACCGGATAATAGTCCCCAGTCTATGTAATAGGTTGACCAGATATTCCCCGCGTGCTCAGGTACATAGATTGGTGTTGTACCTTCGAGTTGAACGTCGGAATCTTTGGTGACTTTCATGTCGGATAAGGTGTAACTTGCGCCGAATGTGAAGCTATCGGTAAGGGCCCATCTTGTCTGAAACTCGACCCCTTGCGAGACGATTTCTCCCACCTGTAAACGCTTGTTTCTGAAGTCTGTAGGGTCAGTGACCATCGCATTGCTTTTAGTGATGTGATAGGCAGAGACAGACGCGCCACTCTTCTCGTCATCTGACTGGATTTTTACCCCTGCCTCCCATTGCTCACTGGTTTCGGGAACAAATTCTTTGCCGTCGACATCGCTCCCTTCCGTGGGTTCAAAACCAGTTGCGTAACTCACGTAGGGTGCGATACCTAATCCCAGCTCATAGAGCGCTCCGACTCTGTAAGAAAAAGCGTCTTGTTTTGTTTCGATTGTTTCTTGGGTGGGCGGGCTAAGTGCCACATTCAGATCGCGCTCTAAGTTGCCTTCATAAATGTCATAACGACCGCCTGCAAGTAACACCAAGTCACCAGCTCGAATTTGGTCCTGAATGTAGACACCATATTGCTTCCCGGTGATTTCTTCTGAGCGCGAATACAGGTCAAACATCAGTTTATCTTCAAGTACATCATTGTTTGGGTTGAAGATATTGAAGGTATAAAAAGGCAAATTCAGAGTGATAAATTCTTTATAGTCAGCCTTGCCGGAAAGATATTGAAAGTCGATGCCGAATAACAGGTTGTTATCTATCGGCCCGAGACTGAATTCTCCTGAGAACTGGTTATCGACAGTAAAACCTGTCGACTCTTCATCGGTTGAATAGAGGTTTCGCAGCAAAGAACCCGTTGTGTAATTGAAGAAACAATTCGCGGGGTTATCTGGCTCGGCACAGGTATGGTAAGTATTCTTCTGTGCAAGCTCCCCCTGCACATAGCGGGCGTTCTGGAGGAAAGACCAATCGTCGCTGAACTCGTGATTGATCTTGTACCCAGCCATCATTATTTTCCGCTCGAACTGGCTCCAGTGAAGATCACCTGCCGATGTTGAGGGGGTGACACTGCCGAGAGGGTTGTCAATAAACATACCAGACGCAGGCAACGATGAGTTAACACCCATGGAAGGGTCGCTTTGGTAGTAGAGATTAATACTGAGTTCTGTGCTGTCACTAACCTGCCAGTTTAACGATGGTGCGATTAAAAAACGCTCCTCTTTGGCATTATCCACCTGACTATTTTGCTTTCGACCGAGTGCAATGATGCGGTAAGTCAAATCGGTGAATTCGACCGGGCCAGAGCTATCAATACTGGCCTCCATCAAATTACGTGACCCCATTGATAGGCTCAAAACAGACAACTGATCGGGCTGCGGCGCCTTACCGATGATATTGACCATTCCGCCCGGTGGCATCGCGCCATATAGCACTGATGTGGGGCCTTTGAATATTTCAATCTGTTGAATGGCGATAGGATCTATCTGAGGTTGTAGGTTCCAGCCAATTAAGTAGGGCAGTTGTAGGCCATCATAATATGCCTGCCTGATCTGGAATCCGCGGGCATAAAAGTTGTCGTACATGGTGACCGCAGCGCCTTTTGTCTCTGTGACCATGCCAGGAACATATCTCAGTGCCTGATTGAGTGATTTAACACCTTGCTGGGTGAGCGTTTCCCCGTCGATGACGGTGATCCCTTGCGGTGTTTCTTCAGGTTTGAGTGATGTTTTGGTTGCTGTATTACGGTACGACTTTCCAAAGACGGTGACCGTATCGAAAACACTCTCATCCAACGACGTATATTCACCAAATTCATCGTATTCGCCGTATTCATCCGAAAACACGGGCGTAGCTTGGCTAACAACGATGCCCAGCGAGAGCGTTGCCTGCTGTAAAAATGTAATCCTGCGCATAGTTCCCTCTACCGCGTTTTATTATTTTTATTGTTTTAGTGATAACAATTATCGTTTTCAATTTATCTTTTTAAGGAAAACCAAACTTAACAATTTGGTGCAAATGATAGAAATGGCGTTGGCTTTCTTAGTGAAAAGATATGAGGGGAAGGAATATCTGCTATGAATTTTTGCGGGCACTTAATTTAAAAAAATAAAAAAGACACTTATGTCTATATATTTTTTATAAAAGTGCAAATAAGTATTAAAGTGAGTTAATTTCACATAAGTGAAAAGCGGGGTTTTAATAAATCTTCATTAATCATTGATATATATAGAGAAGAAATGAAAATAGTTGAAGTATCCCAGGTCAATGTACCACCCAGCGATTATACGTATTTTTATTGTGGTCTTTTTGCATTCATTGAGCACTTAGTCTCTTAATCTAAACTGGTACAAGGTAATTCTATTTTTTATTTTATTAAAACAATCGTTTGATTTCATTAATAAAAAATATAAATTATTAATTTGTTGGTTACTTTTAATCCTTTAATTATGAACAAAAATTTACCAATACCTACTAAGTGTTTATGTAATCATATTTTTTGAAAACACTGTTGACTGTCTTTTAATTATTACAAGTGCGCACCGAGTAATATTAATTTTTTTTTATGATAAACAGATAAGTGTTACTTGCAAAATCGCTAAAATAGTCATTGCCAATGGGAATGATTATCAATACGCTGCATTTTAATAAATTCTCAAGGCATGAGTTAGTATGACAGAATTATCAGAGAACGCCGTTTTTAGACAAGAAGAAAAAATATCTATACCTGCTGAATTCAACAACAATAATTATATTCTGAATTATAAAAACTTATCGAGTTATGAGGCCAGCTCAATTCAAGCGCTGAGGCATGTTTGTGATACGTTTTCACAAAACAAAAAGGTCTTTAATGGAAAGTTGGCACATATGCTGAGCGACAGCATTCAATCTGTCGATCTTGAAAAGCCTTTATTCAACATGAAACACGCATTAGAAGAAGTGAGTTATTTATATTTGAATAATGCGGTGTATTTCCAAAATCCTAAGTATGTGGCGCATTTAAATTGCCCCATCGCTTACCCAAGTGTTGTTGCCGAACAAATCCTTACAGCAATTAATTCATCGTTAGATACCTACGACCAAAGTGGGGCGGGGACACTGATTGAACAGAAACTAATTGATTGGACGGCTGAGAAAATCGGTTTTGATGAAAATGCTGATGGTGTATTTACCAGTGGTGGAAGCCAGTCAAATTTAATGGCGCTACTATTGGCACGAGATAACTATTCGGCAACGCATCTTGGACACAGTATTCGAGAGCGTGGAATCACAGAACAATGTCAGCGCTTTAAAGTATTTGCATCTTCTGTCAGTCATTTTAGTGTTCAAAAATCGGCCGCCATTCTTGGTCTGGGTTACGAGGCAGTGATTTCAATTCCGGTCGATGACAAATTTAAAATGGATATTGATGCGCTGAATCAGGCGATTGATGAGACATTAAAAGCAGGTGATATTCCTATATGTGTTGTTGGTACTGCAGGCACAACTGATTTCGGCAGTGTCGATCCGCTAAATGAAATCTCTGCGGTATGTAAGCAACACAAAATGTGGTTTCATGCTGATGCTGCTTATGGTTGTGGTTTACTCGTAAGCCCAAAACATAAAGCGAAATTAGCTGGAATATCAAAGGCAGACTCTGTGACGGTCGATTACCATAAATCGTTCCTGCAGCCTGTCAGTAGTAGCGCATTTTTCGTTGAAGATAAACGACATTTGTCACTACTTACTCACCATTCAGACTATTTAAATCCACTACAAAATGATACAGAGAAAACACCAAATCTTGTTGATAAAAGCCTTCAAACAACCCGTCGCTTTGATGCGTTAAAGCTTTGGTTAACTTTACGTGTAATGGGGGCGGATAAGATTGGTCATATTTTCGATACGGTAATAGATCTCGCCTCTAAAGTGCATAAACAGCTTTCAAATGACGAAGAGTTTGAGGTGATACATTCTCCAGAGATCAGTACCGTGGTTTTTCGCTATGTGAATGAAAAGTACTCAGATGAACAATTGAATAAATTGAATTACAGCATAAAAGAGCAATGTTTTTCAGTAGGTAACTGTGCCGTTGCTAGAACAAAATATAAAGGTGTTCAGTACTTGAAATTCACACTTTTGAATCCGGATACAAAGTTTGAAGACATCCTAGAGATACTCTCTGAAATAAAGTCTCATGCCTATTTGATTCGATCTTATGATAAGTACACGGATTAAAGATTATGTTACCTGAGTACGACTTTATTGCTATTGGGCTTGGCCCTTTTAATTTGGGTCTCGCCTGTTTATCTGATCCGATAAAAGATGTGAAGGGACTATTTTTAGAAAAGAAACCGGCATTTGATTGGCATCCTGGTCTAATGATTGATGGCGTTCATTTACAAACGCCATTTATGTCTGACTTAGTTACGCTTTCTGATCCGACAAATCCGTACAGTTTTCTGAATTACGCCAAGAAAAAAGGCACCTTGTACCACTTTTATATTCGAGAAGACTTTTTCTTGTTGAGAAAAGAATACAACCAATATTGCCAGTGGGCGGCTAATTCTGTTCCGAGTATTCAATTTGACCGTGACGTCACCGAGATAAGTTATTGTTCAGAGACGTCGCTTTATCATGTTAAAGCTCGAAATGAGGCAGGGAATAACTTTGAGTTCTATACCAAAAGATTGGTGCTTGGCACGGGGCCCAAGCCTCACCTGACCGAGGTTATTGATCCAAGCGCCGATAACGTTATTCACTCAGGGCAATATCTTCGTAAAAAAGATGAGTTGCTGAATGCAAAGAATATCGTTGTCGTCGGATCGGGTCAGAGTGCGGCGGAAATATATTACGATTTACTGTCTGTAATAAGAGAGCACGATTATCAACTGACGTGGGTAACGAGAGCCTCAAGATTTTTTCCTCTTGAGTACAGCAAATTAACACTTGAGATGACGTCGCCTGACTATGTCGATTATTTTTATGCACTGCCGCAGGCGAAAAAAGATGAATTAAACGCCAAGCAGAAATCGTTATATAAAGGGATAAACAGCTCTCTGATTAATGAGATTTATGACCTGCTTTATCAGTTGAAACTCGATGGTGATGTTCCCACCCGTTTGCTGACAAACAGTGAATTGCTCTTCCAATCGCCGTCGCATCTGCAATTTGAACAAAAAGAAGTTGGTCGTTCGTTTTCATTACCTTTTGATCAATTGGTCATGGCGACGGGCTTCCAGTATCAGATCCCCGATTTCCTTAATCCAATACTCGATCAACTTAACCTCGATGACCGCGCGCGTTTTAATGTGGCTCGTGATTACACCATCGATGATGCACGCTCTGTGTTTGTTCAAAATGCTGAACTCCATACCCATGGTTTTGTTACTCCGGATTTGGGGATGGCCTGTTATCGCAACAGCCAAATCATCAATCAAATAGTGGGTTATGAATATTATGCTGTAGAGAAAACCATTACATTCCAAGAGTTTGTTGCTGATGACATTGACCTGGTCTCTGTTGAGAGGGGCAACTTATGACACTCGGTTTGAAGCAGTGCTTGATTTTATTGACGCTCATTTCTGTGGTGTGCGACACCATGCTATTACCGTTCTATCCGACGTTTTTTTTGCAGCGCTTCGGTATTGATAGCAGTTACCATGTCGGCGCATATCTTGCCGCCATGTGTTTTACGGTGATGGTGTCGTTTCCTTTCTGGGCAAAATTAGCCAAACGTTTCCATGAAATCCATATCTGGATCATTACGCAGCTTATCGCGGCATTGCTTGGCGTGGCATGCTACTACAGCACATCGATTGAAGGGTTTTGGTTAGCATCCATGACCATGCTGATATTCAAAGCCAGCTACCTGCTCATTTATCCCTATGTTCTGAGGCTTGAACAACACGATGCCCACTTGGGGATTGTTGGATTATTTTCCGTACTCATGCACTTTGGCGGTATTGGCGGCGCTATTTTGGGCGGCATGTTGATAGATATTACGGATGCAAACAATATTTATCTGATCATGGCACTGGGCGATCTGGTTCAAGTGGCTATCTGTCTGTATTTGAGCGCTCAGTTGAATCTATCTTGGCAGCAGTTACCTGAAGGCGAACAACAGCCGTCGAGAAGTCGGATCCCAACCTTCATTTTTACTCTCGGGTTTGCGTCACTACTGGTCTATTTTAGTGCGTTTCTGGCAAGGCCTTACTTCACGCTTTATTGGCAACAAGTCAGCCAATATGACAGTACGTTGCTTGCTGGTTTTGTCTACGCTATCCCCGCATGGATGGCACTGCTTGGTCTGCTCATTAGTCACGGAAAGTGGACCTCTGTATTAAGTGTCCGGCAACAGATTATCGTTGGACTTTTTACTGCCAGCGCAGGGCTGTATTTTCAGTCAGCCCCCGATTGGTATGTTGTGTTAGCAGGCCGTCTTTTGTTCGGGTATGCCTTATTCATCATTACGGTAAAACTCGAAGTATTACTGTTTTCTCTCAGTCAACCTGCTCACTATGCCGAGGATTTCGCCAAAGTTCACATCATGCAAAACATCGGAGTGATTGGTGCTTCGTTCTTGGTGGGCTCACTGGTCAGCGATCAGTCTTTAATTTGCCGTTTATGTTTGCCGCAGCCGGTATGGCCGTTACTGGCTTGTTGTTTATCGGTATTTCTGTTGCCAAACAAAGCAACAAAACCATCAACGGCGACAGCCAATTATCCTCTATCGCCCAATCTGATAACGAGTTACGTTGAAATGAAAACTATCACCCAGACCCATATAAATGATGAACGCCTCGGCGATATCTGCTTTCTTCCTTTTGATGTTCAACGTCATTCAGCACAGGTTCATGAATGGGTGACGCAGCCTTATGCCGTGTTTTGGGGCATGAATGAAAATACAGAGAATGACACTGAGTCTTTTTATGCTGATGTGATGGCAAGCCAGCATGAGACTGCGCTGGTGGGGCTTGTTAACGGTCAACCCGCCTTCCTCATTGAGGTTTATGATGTTGCCCATAACGAATGCTCAGCACATGTTGATGTTCAGGATGGTGATGTTGGCATTCATATTTTGCTTGCCCCCAATCGAACCCCGATAAAGGGTTTCAGCCATTCAATTATGACAGCATGTATGGCCTTGCTCTTTGACACATTCAACGCCTCGCGAGTGATTGTTGAGCCAGATATCAACAATCATAAAGTCCATATGCTGAATCTGGCGGTGGGGTTTGAACACCTAAAAGTGATTGAGCTTTCCGAAAAAACAGCACTGCTGGGTGTGCTTACCGCTGATAAATTCAGACACAGCCAGTCTTACTGTTCGTCGTTAAACACGTCGACACAACTGACAAAAGACGGACATGTTGAAAAGGCTTTTAGCCATCACTTAACTCCAGAACTTTGGCAGAGAGCGAATCAGCAGATCGTGACAAAAATGATCACTGAGTTCAGTCACGAGCGGATCATCACACCGAGTGAAGTCGGCGAAAATAGCTACCTGCTGACGAATACCTCCGAGCGCGCAATCTATGCTTTTGATGCGCAGGCTTTACCGTTGAATCACTTGATGATCGGGCAGGGCTCGCTGAAAAAATATGATCAAGATAAAAATGAAATGCCACTTGATGCGATGGCGTTTGTGTTGGAGTTTGCTGATTCACTGGGGCTGAACGGCGACAGGCTTGCCACATACCTCGAAGAGGTGTCGAGCACCCTCAGTGCCGAGTGTTACAAGCTTTCCAAGCCTGTGTTTTCGGCGAAAGAGTTGGCTCATCAATCGTTTCAAACCATCGAATCTGAAATGACTCATGGTCATCCAAGTTTTGTTGCCAACAACGGACGTATCGGATTTAACGCCAGCGATTACCACAGCTTTACGCCAGAGGCGGCGTCTCCCATTCAGGTTGTTTGGCTGGCTGCATCAAAGTCGCAGACCTTGTTCAAAGCCATTGAGGGAATAGAGTATTCCACGTTAATCGACTCTCAGTTGGATCTGAGTGAACGTTACTATTTCTCGAAGCAGCTGGAGACGCGCGGGCTGTCGTCTGACGATTATTTCTTTATGCCTGTGCATCCTTGGCAATGGGAAAACAAGTTTATTCACCTTTTCAGCCGAGAAATTGCCAATAATGTTCTGGTTTGTCTTGGCTCCGGATTTGATAAATATTTGCCTCAGCAGTCTATCCGTACGCTGTTTAACCTCACCAAACCTGACAGTCTCTACGTCAAGGTCGCGTTGTCTATTTTGAATATGGGCTTCATGCGTGGTTTGTCAGCGAAGTACATGGCGGTGACACCTGCGATTAATCAGTGGGTTTATGACCTGGTGATGGGGGATAACACCCTGCGGGATAAACATTTTGTGCCGCTTCGTGAATTGGCCACCATGGGGTTCAGCGGCACCTACTTTGAAGATGAACAAGTGGGTGATACGCCATACAGGAAAATGATTGCTGCGCTTTGGCGAGATAACCCGACCCAACAGGTCAGTTCTCCGCATTGTCTGGCAACGATGGCGAGTTTGCTGCACCTTGATAAAGACGGTAAATCTTATCTGGTTGCCAAAATTAATGCCTCGGGAATTGGCACCGAAGCATGGCTGGCAGCATACTTCAATGCCTACCTCGTGCCGCTCATACACTGTTTTTATAAATACAAACTGGTGTTCATGCCACACGGTGAAAACCTCATCCTTAAGTTCGACAACCATGTGCCTGTCGGTACCTTTATTAAAGATATCGGTGAGGAAGTATGTGTGTTAAATCCAACGGAACCTTTGCCGGAAGACATTGCTCGTATCACCGTCACCATGCCTGAAGAGCATGAGCTGCTCTCTATTTTTACTGACGTTTTCGATTGTATCTTCCGCTACATGATGCCAATCCTGATAGATGAAGCCGATTTCTCTCCGTCATCATTCTGGAAAGTTGTGGCAGACGTGATTGGCGAATATCAGGCGACTCATCCAGAGTTGAATGAAGTATTCCGTACCTATGATCTTTTCTGTGATGACTTTGCACTGTCTTGTTTAAATCGCCTGCAGCTCACTGATAACAAACAGATGGTGGATTTAACCGACCCGACGGGTAGCTTGCAATTTTGTGGTCGTTTAGATAACCCGATTGCGACTTTTCGGCGCTCGTTTTGATCTCCGAAATTAATTCATCAGATATGACGCCCCTTTCAGGTTTAACGCGTCACCCTGAAATAGCCTTTGTCGACGCAGAACACGCTCATTTCAGGTATCAGGACGATGAGTGCGAACATCTGTTTAAGGCTTTGAAAACCGACACACCTGATGTGTCTCGCGCATACCTCGCCGTCAATTTTTGGCGGCAACTGATTTGGCAGCCCATCTATCTCAATGTGGCCAGCTCATATCAATACCGGGTGAACGTAGAGGTTGATCAGCTTTCACAGAGACGGATAGAACACCGTTTGTATGGCGTACATGTTGCAACATTTACTCACTACGAGACGCAAGACCTTGCTGTAGAGGCGAGTCTGAAACAGCTCAAGCTGTTCTTCTCTGAACGGCACCTTGATCTTCAGCAATGTTGCCATTTGTCTAAAGGGTTATCGGACCGGATTGCCTCAGACATCATTGCCAATGCGCTGCTGAGTGTGTCTGGACTGGAACGTCAGATATTGCTTCACGAGGCATTGGCTTGTTGGCAAACAACGCTGTTTAACAAAACACCAACTACTTTCGTTAACCAAGAAAATCAACTTAGGGTCAAGCTTTCCAGTTGCTGTCTGCATCTGGAAATAAACCCAAATAGCCCGTGTTTTTCCTGCCCCAAAAACACCTCAAGGAGGAAATAGAAAATGTCATCTAACCGAGTCAGCACTGTTGACACAGTCAGGGGGATAAGTGTCCTCGCCATGATATGTGTGCATACGTTATGGATGTATGCTGACGTACATACCCAATCGTCCACCATCTTGGGACATGTTATTCATTTTGTTGGCAAAGGGACCGCAGCGTTCTTGTTCTCTATGGGGGTGTCTTTACTGCTTTCGAGCCACCAATCTATGAAAGATAACGTGATACGCGGTTTTGCTATCCTTGCGCTTGGTTACTCAATGAACCTCTTGAAGTTCGTTGTTCCAACAGAGATAGGCATAATGCCTGAAGCCTTTATCAATGCTTACGGTTGGGAGACACCGCTTAATTTTGCTCAATACCGTTACTTGGTACTAACGGGAGATATTCTGCAAATGGCTGGATTCGCACTGATTGTGCTTGGCGTAGTGATGCAGTTTGTTAAGCATGCTTGGCAGTACATGGCCCTTGCGTTTTTGGTCGCGATTTCGAGAGATTTGTCAGCGGATGGGTGCCTAATATTGATGGCCTCGATTACTTCTTCACGGTGGCGTGGGGTAATACTTATCATATCTACTTCCCTCTTTTCCCATGGATAGCGTGTATTTTGGTTGGGTTATTTTTAGGCCAGCGATATGTGCAGAGTAAAGATCTCGACCAATTCCACAAAGAGTGCCTTATTCTTGGTGTGATCATGACACCTATTGGTGCAGGCCTGATGTACTGGGATTATGAGTATCACTTCAATAATTTCTTCCATATGGGCTTCGGCGGGATCACTTATCTTATCGGTTTTAACTTATTGTTATTCTGGCTGGCGAGTTTATTTGTCAATACTTGGATTTATAAAGTGTTCTTACCCTTTTACACCTATTGTTCAAGGCACGTTACCAGTATTTACTTGCTGCACTGGGTACTTATCTGTTGGGGAATGGCGATCATTGGCTACCAAACGATGGATCAACTTCAGACACTAGGCTGATGCCAGTGGTTATCTTCACGACATTGGCGCTACATTATGGATTTATGAGAACCAAAGCATATTTCACGTCAGATCGGCAACAAGTGTCTGAGGCGAAATAGCCGCCACTCTTGTGTCATTCTCATTAGCGAGTGAAAATAAAAAGCCAGTCGTTCTCAGACTGGCTTTTTTGCTTCAACGTTTTAAAGAATTACCGTAAATTCCCTGCCTGTTACCAACCAGCTAAAACGCATACTCTACGTTCAATTCAACGGTGCGCTCTGCGTTGAACCAGCAGTTAGTTTTGTCGTAACAGGGTTAGTTTTCTTCATCGAATGCATTGGTGGCAAAAAGGTTAATAGCAGACACATCAAGCGATGGCTCAATTTCACCAAGTTCATGACCCAACGACAGGTCAACCGTGGTGCAAGCGGGGACTTTACCTTGCGTTATAGTAGCATCCATTTGCATTTCGCCAACATAATGAGCACCACCACTGACTTGCGTGTCCGTCAGCACGCCTTGGTCGAGTAGGCTGCCCACAAGCTGTCTGCATGCTCTGGAACATAAATCGGTGTTGTGCTTTTAGACAATGATGCGAAATGTAGGACTTATTGTTCAGTGAAACTTCTCAATGGGTAGCCAGTACTCCATTTCTGAGGTGGGACTATTGACGGCATAATTGCATGGATAAAGCTCAAGCTCAAAACTCCCTACCTGTCGATATGGTGAATGAGGTAACCAGTCTTCAATAAGCCAGTGAAGAGTGCGCGGTAGCAGTTCAACGGGCCCCTTATGCGTCACAACGGCATAGGTTTGTTCTGGTATACAAAGTTCACTCAGTAACTCTGACGACTTTCCGGTTTTATGAGGTTGAAATTCACTAGGTGTATCGATAAAACCGCCCAGTATTCAATGTTTGTCCCATCAAAATTTGACTGGGTCAGATCAATCACGCCTGCAAGAGGCCTATTTAATTGAGTGCTCATTGCGGCCGCTTTTACAGAGGCAAGGTTTGCGAATTGTTGCCACAAATGCGGCACTTTCGTTGAGAAGTTCTGAGAAGAAGAAAATAAGCCATCAATCTTGCCGTGTATGCCAAAGACGGAGGAAGCAGGCCTTGTGATCACTCTGATATTAATAAATGCCTGATTCTGCTTACTGACATGGCTAATAAATCCTGATGTCTCAATTGGCTTTCTCAACGCAGTTCTTACGCCTGCCTGTCTATAAGTACGGGGACTGACACCAAACATTTGCTTAAATGCTCGGCTAAAACTGATTTCAGAGTTAAAACCTAAAGCGGTTGCAATATCAATAACACGTTCTGGAGAATCAATGAGTCTCTCTGCAGCTTCACTAAGTTTTATTTCCCTGACATAGTTCGCTACCGTTGTCCCTGTTTGCCTTTGAAACACTCTTTGTAATTGCCAACGTGACCAGTGGCTTTGTGTGGCTATTTCTTCAAGACATAGAGGCTCAGAAAGATTACCGTGAATATAATCCAGTACTTTTTTAATACGATTAAACGCTGTCGTTGATCTATCTGAGTGGGCGTTTGAGACCATGATGGAAATCCAATGCTTAAAAAAATGCAGAAGAATATTCTCATGAAATTTTTACTTTGTGAGTATTAAAATAACTTATGCTCAATAATGAAATAGGTGTAAAGATAAAAGGAAGTTATCTAGCTTATTTAAAAACATAAATAGATTAATTTCATTTGAACTATAACCATACTATTAATGCAGGTTAATAAGATGTTTAAGTATTTTATTTATTGAGAGTGATAGAGGTAAAGGGATTCAGAAAAGAATAAAGAGATAAGTATCCACACGTTGCTAGTGGTTTTGGATTACCCCCTTTTTTATCAATGGTTAACTATTTATACGATACAATAGTTAAAATAATAAAGGAGTAATACTCATTGAGATAATCTGGCTTTGATTTGTCAGCTCATTAAGTGGGTGTAAACAGATAGTGGTACGGGCTTACACATCAACAAATAAGTGTGATCACTGCATTGAATTAATCATTTTTGCGTGTGATATCACCCTGATGAATTACAACGAATAACTCTACTCGTTGTTGATACACAATAACTCAGACTATTTACCCTGATAAATATGTGGACTTATGTAAATAGCTTGGTTGAAAGCGTTATTAGGCTCCCTCTGTCATGTAATATTTACCGTCATTTCCTTTTTCATACATTTTTCAAGTGCAGTGACTCGAAAATTGTTTCAATTGTGTGAATTGTCATTTGAGTGAAACAAACAGTCTGAGCAATATGAACACACCCGAGAAGCAGTAACACATTAATAACAAATCTGACTTCATAACGTACCCTACATTCGAGGTGTGAAGTAATTCATGACACTATTTAAAAAAAACAAACTCATCTTAGCGGTATCTCTCGCCGCAGGTGCAATCAGCCCCATGCATGCTCTCGCAGCAGATAACTGTGAAGCCATCAATGAATACCCGAACTGGACGCAAACCAACTGGGCAGGTGATCCTTCCCACGCCAACACTGGCGACCAAATGCACTTCCAAGGTAAAGCTTACACAGCTAATTGGTGGACAAAATCTGAGCCAGGGTCTGATGGCTCATGGGCGTTTGCGTTTGATTGTAATGGGTCTGGCGGCGGCGATGGCTCAGGTTCAGTCGATGGCCCTGGTAGTGCTGATGCAACCTTATTGATCCGTAAAGACCCTGTCAGCCTCGCGGTGTCGGGCTGGCCTCGTACTCTCGCTCTGGGAACGTTTACTGATAAATCAGCAGCGTTAACATCTGAATTAGCTAGTGCAAATGTCAACTCAGTTTTCAGCTCAGCGTCGAACGCGGCCGATGCGTTAGCAATATTGCAACAGGCCAGAAACGTTGAGAAATCTAACGGTGGTCAAACCATCGTTCCGGTTGCTGCTGTTTCGACTGCTTCTGAATTGGGTGAAGCCGATATTTTGACTTACGCGAGCTTGGTCGCTCACTACCAAAACCTGATTCAGATCGCGGCGCAGGTTCAGGCATTCAAAGATAACGCTCACACCTCTCCTGGCTCTATCGTTCTTAACGAGGGCGTTTTGGCTGCATGGCAGGCAAACAAAGACACTGCGTTCTCAATCGTATTTGGTACCGATAATGCGCTGACTGATGTACAGGTTAAACAAGCACTTCGTGAGGCCATCACTGCAGTAGCTTCTTCAACTGTCACTAATGCTCAGGGGCGTCACAAAGTATTGCTAGCCTCTATAACCTCAGCGCTATCGACGCGGCCGTTGCGACTCTTGATGACAACATCAAGGGTTGGGTTGCCTCTCAAAACTTCGTACTAGAGAACTTCGCGAAAGATGTGTCATATGGTTGGTCTCTCGATGTATCAAGCCCGGGTTCAACAGATTGGGTCCATAAAGACTATGCTGGCCTTCGCGCGACATGGAATGCAGCATCGCAATCTGTTGTGTCATTCGTGAACTGGACGGGTGCTTACGCCGATGCGTCAGCGAAACCTGATTTTCTGGTATTCACGCAAAGCAGCCACAACGGCCTGTCTGATGCGGGTCGTGCAGAACATGCCTTTGGCCCTATCGCATGGGATAACTATCTTGTCTATGTGAAGCAGGTGACTGACTCGATTGATGTGCCAGCCATGTTGTATAAACTTCCAGGCGCTCACCTTGCCACAACATCGCAAACAGGTAGCTATGACGTTGCCGCGCAGGCAGGCACTGCAGCCAGCTTCTTCATGGGTGACAAGTCTCTGGGCAATACGGCGACAAACCTGAGAAGCAATGTCGCGTCTATTCGATTGGATAGCACAACATACGGCGTGTCCTCTGTTGCGTCTTTGGTTGAACAAGAGTCCCATGACTGGGGTGTCAGCCAACTGCGCCGCGCCGCGTTCAGCAATGTTTTCTCCGTACTTTGGGGTAGCGAGACGTCGACACCTGTTGTGTCGGCCTCTGTTAACACTGACTGGCTGAAAGACAAAGTTGCCACGTATCAGGCAACGCCTATTCCTTTGTATTACCAGCCTGAAAGCCAGACAGAAACGCCATTAACGTCGGTAACGTCTCTCAACACCGATTTAGAAGGCGCTGAGACTGTGATGGACAATGAAGCTTTCTTGTATGAGCTTCCGGGTAACAAGTGGGCACCGTCGACTATCTACAAGTGGAAAGATTTCCTCAAAGCATTGAACTCTATGCACAACGTAGGTGTAGCAGACAATACTTTCTGGCTTATCGACCCTAATGCTGATGCGGAAACTAACGCCAAGTATGCGAAAGTGGCGATTGCCGCATTCCTTTCTCAAAGTATGCAAGAAACCATTCGTTTCAACGCCTGTGATGAGAATAACTGGGCGGAGGTGAAGTACGGTGCACCAGCTAACCACCCGAACAGCGCGTCGTGCGGTCAGCTTGGTCAGAAGTATGCTGATTACGGTGTGAATCCGAACACAGGTAACGACCACCCTTATTCGTGCCCGCGTAACAACAAATTGGAGCTTTCAGCCAATACGCATGCGTCGTGGTACGGTGCACCGGCTCCTATCTTTGTGGCACCGGATGCCGTCTTGAAAGAAGAAGGCAAAATGGCTGCTAACGCAGCAGGTCGCTGGGATATCAATGGCGAGCATTGTATGGTCAGCCCGAAAACCATCGATGAGAACAAGCAAGTTTGGGAACGTGCTAAATGTGAAATTTATGCAGGTCAAAAAGCGGGTGCGTTCTTGTGGGATGGCAGCAGCCAGCAATCTATCGAAGGCTGTGGTTGGTGGGGCCGTGGTGTTATTCAAACCACAGGCCGTCAGAACTTTGGTACCTTGAACCACTTCATTGGTCGTAGCCATGTTGACCCTGAGACTATTGGGCAGACTATCGATGGTACATTCGTTGAAGCGGCACCTGCGAACCCACTTTATGCTGATTTAGACTTGTGCTCTAACCCTCAGCTGATTTGTTCAACTGAAGAGAACACGGAAATCAAATGGATTGCAGGTCTGTTCTTCTGGATGACGTCTGTACAGAACTACAACGATGAGGGTGGTCCGTATGCATCATGGAATTACCATGACGAACTGAAAGCTTACGTTGACGGTGGCTTGGTGGGTACCAAGTTTGTTGATGCGGTTTCAGGTATCGTAAACCGCGGTTGCCCAGACGATACATGCCCAGTGAGTGGTAAAGTTCACGCAATTAAAGAGCGTCGAGACAACTTCAAACTGGTGCTTAGAAAGCTGGGTCTTAATCCGCAATAAGACAGATATATCGTTGCAGTCTATTTCTAATAGGCCATGAAAAGGAGCTCTCTATGAGAGCTCTTTTTTTTCTGACTTTAAACTATCGATAAAATAATGCTAACGCGTAATGTTTTTTATTTTACTCAATAGAGTTTTTATCATTACCTTTTTAATGTTTATCTTCTCTTACTTAAGCAATCTCGCGCATATCAATAAATAATAATGCTAAATTAGTTATTGTTGATAATTATTAGTGAGTAAACCTCTGGGTTTATTTAAAGTATAACCAATTGCATTCATTTATTTTATAGGCTTTAAAGTCGATTTAAGTCCCCCTTAATTATTAAAAGTTAAACATGGTTATTTTTTTGTTTATTTATATTTTAATCACTAGGTATTTAGAGTGGTACTACACATTTAAGGTGATTTATTTTAAGGATAAAACTATATGAAAAGTGAGCGCTTTTACTATATGGATAACCTACGCGCAGCAGCTTTACTATTGGGGGTGTTATTACATTCAATATTGGCCTACTCACCAAGAACGATAAATGATTGGGTTACATATACACCACAAAATATCAATATTTTCAGTAATATATACTTATTCATCCATCTTTTTAGGATGCCTTTTTTTTTATCATTGCAGGTTTTTTTTGTGGTTACTTATTGCACTCTAGAGTAGTTTTAGATGTATTAAAAAATAGAACGTATAGGCTTTTATTACCATACTTGGTTGGTGTGCCATTTATTGTTGTTGGCCCCTATTTAACTGTCGATTTTTGGGGTGATAAGCTTGTACATGTTCCATTCTTTTTTACTTTGGTTGATGAAGGGCTTTTGCACTTAAATTCAGGGCATCTCTGGTTTTTATTTAACTTGTATGAGTTTATTTTATTACTACTATTACTCTTCTGTTTGAAAATTTATTCTCCTTCGATTACAAAGCTTTTCGTTCACCCAGTATCACTTTTACTTCTGGTACCCGTGTCAATATTGCCTGCATTGATGACTGAATATATTCCATTTCGAACGCCGGATAGTTTGTATCCACAATTATGGTCATTTGGCTTATATGGTATCTTATTCTTCATTGGTGCTTGCCTCTATCATCATCAATCGGTGATAAACAGAATGGTAGGTTGGATTACACCTCTCCTTATTTTGGGTGTTTCAGGCTCCGTGATTTATTGCTTGGCAATGCCAGCACCAGCCACAAAAGAGGAAATGTATATATTATTATCCGGCGACAGCCTGATGGGGAGAGAGCAAACCGTCTTGCTACAAATATTACAGTGCTTTCTCGTGGTCTATCTGAGCTACTTAGCACTGGCTCTCGGGAAAAAATATTGGTCAAACGAGAGTCAAGTGATGCGGTATTGCGCTGATGCATCATATTGGGTGTATCTTGTTCATATTCCTATCATTGTGAATGTGCAGCTGCCAATGATCGATCTAATGTGGTCAGCATGGATAAAGCTTCTGATCACATTGACGGTAACTTTGTCGGTGTCTTTTGCCAGCTATCATTTCTGCGTTCGATACACCTGGATTGGGCGGTGGCTCAACGGCGAACGCAAAAAAGTAAGTACCTCTGTGCCTGTCTCATCATGAGGGAGTCCAGATCGCCTTAGTCGCCGCTAATTTAAATTGAGACATACGTGCCTATGCTATCTTTATTTTTCTGACAGTGAGATTTTTCAATGTTAGTTTACTCAGACTTTTGAAAATCAATGTTGGCTATATGCGGCTCCAACGGGAGATAAGAATGACGAATAGAATACCCGAAGAACAGGCACAGGAACTCTCTGATTGTATTGCAGAAAAATGCGTCGAAATGGGGCTTGAGCCAGACCAAATTTTAGATGGCTTGGCTCGTGTATTACTTGGTGCGACGAACGACTTAGGTGTTGAAGGCTTCGAGCTGAATATTGAAGATTTTGGTCGTTGTAGCGTTGAGTTAGATTAGCGCTACAACAACGCGCTTTGAACCGGTACTCGATAACGAATGAGAAAGACGTTTTCTTTCTCAAGTCGTCTACCGACCTTCACTGGGTAAGCTCTACGTAGGCCCCTTTCTCGATCCCCTCATAAGCGAATACCTCAAGGCGGCTGCACTGACTTTTCTTCAAAGACTCATGCGCTATGTATTCAGCGAGAAACTCAACGGTTGTATCTGTAGGTATGACCTCGCATTTACTTTTATGCACCAGCAATTCAAAGTCGCCTTCAGATGATGAATAGCTTGAATGGATAAACGTCTGATTCTCCACTTCAGTATGTTGCCAGCTTTGGTAGCCGTTGATGTCTTCTTCGGAGACCAGATAGATATCCTGCCAGCGTTTTTCCCAATGCCTCTGCAGTGAGTCAGACCTCACACCGTCCTCGTAAATTTCTATTTTTGAACGGTGGCCATGCACAATACGCTGGCAGTTGCCTTGGTGTTTTTTAAGGCCGTGAGAGTAGTGATAATAGGGGGCATCACCCAGTGCTTCAGTGCGTAAAACGATACTGACCTCTGTCACGTTAGCGGGCATCTTCGCAAGGATTTTGCGCTCTAGGTCTACCTGAATACAGGAGGCAGAGACTTCATCTTCATCGATGAAATAGAACGCATTCTCAGGCGCTTTTACCACAAAATTGTTTTCATTATCGAAGTCTGCAGTGACGGATGTGGTGTCGTTTTCCCTCACCACTTCGATGCCTGAACAGGTGGCAGGGATGATCAGTTTGTGGTCAGCAACCTCATCAATGATTGATTTAATGTGTTTTTTTACTAAGCCAAAATCAAAAATCATTGATTCATCATTCAGTGTGCCTTTGAGCGTGATGTCAACTAACCAGCTTTCACCAACCAGCCCGCGCGTTTTACTGGCAAAGCTTGAATCGATCACGGTAAAGCCTTTGATGAAAAGTGTTGACCACTGCGGTGATGACATTTTCTATTCCTGAGCACTAAAAATTTAAACAAAAAACACTGCGACGCTGGTTTGTGATGAACAGCGATGGAGCACGCATTCAGCGACACACAATGCAGTAGATGAACGATTGCCTTATCGGCTGGCTGTGTGTAAAAGTGTAAACCAATTTGGGGTGCCAAATACGGGGTGGGTGATGTTATAACATTTATGCAAACAGTCAAAGCTTGTGCGCGATTTAACCGCCTGATCGTGGCATTATCCTCTCAAATCGTCCCCACTGCTCCTTCTGTCTTACCGAATTGAGGCATTTTATTGCGCAAAACGACAGCGCAAAAGTCAACATGAAGAATTTTCATGTTCAAGATGAAATAAGACCAATATTAATCATGCAGCTATCCACGTATAAATTACCCATTGCTTAAATTTAAACGGAATACCAGTTGAACCCTGAAAACGCGACGAGGCGAAATCAAGAAAGCCTGCGCAGGTGATTGACTGAAGAAATGGGGTACGGAACGCGATGAATAACGAATTTACATTTTCTATCAAGAGCATCAGCCTCGATGAAAACTATCATCCCGCTGACAGCACGCGCATCACCACAAACTTCGCTAACCTTGCCAGAGGAGAAAGCCGTCAGCAAAACCTGCGTAACGCGCTCAACATGATTGATAACAGTTTCAACTCGCTTGCAAACTGGGATAACCCAAAAGGGGATCGTTATTCTGTCGAACTCGAAATTGTGTCAGTAGATATGAATATTCGAGGGGGCGACCTAAACTTTCCGTCAATCGAGATTCTGAAAACGCACATCGTGGACCACAAAACCGACGAGCGCATTGAAGGCATTGTCGGTAATAACTTCTCTTCTTACGTGCGTGATTACGATTTCAGTGTGCGCTTGCTTGAGCACAACAAAGACAAGCAGGGATTTAGCATCCCGGAAGACTTTGGTGACCTGCACGGCAAGCTGTTCAAACACTTTGTAAACTCCGAAGCGTTCAAACAGCACTTCAAAAAGTCACCGGTTATCTGCCTGAGCGTGTCAGACAACAAAACGTATCACCGTACTGAAAATCATCATCCAATTTTGGGTGCGGAATATACGCCAAATGAATCATCGCTGACAGAACAGTACTTTAAGAAGATGGGTCTTCAGGTGCGTTACTTCATGCCGCCAAACAGCGTTGCACCCTTAGCGTTCTTTTTCTTCGGTGACTTACTCAACGATTACACCAACCTTGAGCTGATCAGTACCATCAGCACCATGGGGACATTCCAAAAAATTTATCGCCCTGAGATTTATAACGCGAATGCGGCGGCGGGGAACGTTTACAAGCCGAATTTGAAGAATCAGGACCACTCGCTGACCCAAATAGTGTATGACCGTGAAGAGAGAAGCCAGCTAGCGGTTAAGCAAGGTAAGTTTGCTGAAGAGCACTTTATAAAGCCTTACCAAACTGTTTTGGAACACTGGTCTGCGAACTACGCGCTTTAATTCATCAAAATTAAAAGAAGCATTGATTATGAAAACATTATTACCGACGTCAACAGCAGGCAGTTTGCCAAAACCTTCTTGGCTGGCTCAACCCGAGAAACTATGGTCACCTTGGAAATTAGACGGTGAGGAACTCGTCGATGGCAAACACGATGCATTACGTGTATCACTGCAAGAGCAGCATAAAGCGGGCGTTGACATCGTCAGTGACGGTGAGCAAACCCGTCAGCACTTTGTGACCACGTTTATCGAACATTTGAGCGGCGTTGATTTCGAAAACCGCAAAACAGTGAAGATTCGTGACCGCTACGATGCCAGCGTACCAACAGTGGTTGGCCCTGTGTCTCGTCAAAAGCCTGTATTTGTGGAGGATGCCAAGTTTCTGCGTCAGCAAACAGACAAGCCTATCAAGTGGGCACTGCCTGGCCCGATGACGATGATTGATACGCTGTATGACGCGCACTATCAGAGCCGTGAAAAACTGGCATGGGAATTTGCCAAAATACTGAATCAGGAAGCCAAAGAGTTAGAAGCGGCGGGTGTTGATATCATCCAGTTTGATGAGCCTGCATTTAACGTTTTCTTTGACGAAGTGAACGAGTGGGGTATTGCCTGCCTGGAGAGAGCAATTGAAGGGTTGAAGTGCGAAACTGCTGTTCACATTTGTTACGGCTACGGCATCAAAGCTAACACCGACTGGAAGAAAACGCTGGGCTCTGAGTGGCGTCAATACGAAGAAGTTTTCCCGAAACTTCAGCAATCTAACATCGATATCATCTCGCTGGAGTGCCATAACTCGCGCGTGCCTATCGAGCTGCTTGAGCTGGTTCGAGGTAAGAAAGTGATGGTCGGTGCGATTGACGTAGCAACGGATGAGGTCGAAACCCCAGAGCAGGTTGCTGAAACGCTGAGAAAAGCGCTGCAATATGTTGATGCTGATAAGCTTTACCCTTGCACCAACTGCGGTATGGCACCTCTGTCACGCACCGTTGCACGAGGTAAGCTGAACGCTCTAAGTGCGGGCGCTGAGATTATTCGACGCGAACTTACTACTGAATCTTAAGTTATACCTTCGGGGGTTACCTTTTAGTTTTGGATATATTTTCATGACGTATTGGGTAGCCCTTATCTTATTTCATATTGTCCCAATACTCCTTTCCAAAGGGGCTTCTAAACGCCTAACTACTCCTACCAATCCGATAACTCTCTAACGCTATAGTTCTGAAAACAGTGGCTGAGTGTCTGTTTGTTTTCGGGGCTAATACCTGGATGAAAATCTCTTTGCCTTCTTCCAAAATACCCAAAGCTAAAATAGTATTTGGTATACGAGGGTAGGGTATATCATTTATTTACCCGGTATTTTCCAGAATATATTGTCAGATGAATGTTGCGAAGCAGAAGTACAGGGAATGTCTGAATTAAGTAAACAACAAAAAGCAACACTGGTTGAACAAGCTTTCGCACAGGGCAGTGCTGAGTATATTGCTGCGCGTCGGGCGATGGTTGCGGGCTTTGTGGAGAGGAATTACTCCTTTAAGGGCGCATTTGATATCAACCGCAAGGCATTCGGCGCAGATATGCTCAAAACTCCCGCCAATATCCTATGGACGCCGCCATACTTTCTTCTTTCTGGTCTTGGAAAATTGTCCCAGAAAGTCAGTAAAGGCAAGTTGGGCAAAGGTCTAAGCAAGCTGCCTAGTGGTTTTAAAACCGATGTAGAGCGAGAGATAAGCTGGCGCATACACAACCAACTGCTTGAGCTTCCCTATGTCGACGGTGAGTTGAGTTGTGAGAGAAATGCGCTGTTTGAAAACATTCTCAACCAAGACTGCCTGCAAGATGTTTTCTCAGAAAGCTTTGAGATTATTGCTGAGCTGGTAAACGACGAGGCTGGGAAGCAAGCGCTTGAAGATAAGCTCTGCCAGTATGTTGATAGCCGCAAAGCGGCCTCAGAGCTCTCGTCTGTATTGTTGTCAGTAGCGGCAGGGTACGCGGCGAATAAAAGTGTTAGCTTGGGGCGTTGAGTCTGGGCAGTACACTGGCATCCACCATTGCCTACCATTCTGCTGTTTCCTCTTTTGCCTTTGGTAACACCTTGGGTGCTATGTATTATTCTGTGATTCCGGCGTCTGCCACTAAGGCGACGCTGGCGTTGAGCACGGGTGGCGTCGCTGTCGCGCTAGGCATTGTCGCCTCATACACCGGTATGCTCACTGATCCTCTACAAAAGTCATTAGGCTGGCATGACAAGAAGCTCAACAAGCTGATTGATTCACTGGAGCAGCAGCTTTGCGCCGAGAGCGACAGCGCGCTTAGCTACAAAGACAGCTATGTTGCGCGGATTCTTGATTTGGCAGACTTATTGTTGCAAGTCTCCATCAAGCTTCGATAACTCTCTTAGGCAATAGTATGACGGCGTGAAGCATTGATGGGCGTTAGCGCCGTCATATTCTGCTACGCAGATTGTTCATTCCTTCCAAACGCATTCACGATCCGCCATACCGCACCAGACAGCAAAAACAGCGCTGCCGATGTACATACGATCGTCGGCCCTGTTGGTGTATCAAACATGTAGGAAGCTTGCAGGCCGCCTAAGCTGGCTGTGCCAGCAATGATCACTGCCACTACCGCCATAACTTCAGGGGTTTTACTGAGCGGCCTTGCAGTGGCTGCGGGGATAATCAACATAGCAGCGATTAATAGTGCGCCGACGACTTTTATCGCCACAGCCACAACGATTGCCAACGCAATGGTAAGAATAAACTGCTCACGCTTGGGCGAGAATCCACTGGCATGGGCCAAATCAGGATTCATGGTAGACAGCAAAAGTCCAGACCAACGCGAGGCGATGAGTGTGATGACAATGGCGGCTCCTACCCATATGACCAGCAAATCATTTGTACTTACCGACAAGATATCGCCGAAGAGATACGCCATCAGATCAATGCGAACGCCGGAGAGAAAAGAGACGGCGACGAGCCCAACCGCCAATGAGGAGTGAGCCATCACCCCAAGCATAGTATCCATCGCGAAACAGCGGCCACTGAGCGAAGTGACTAAAATCGCCATCAGTAACGATACAACTAATGGCCCTGCAAACATGGGGGCGGAAAAGGTCAGTGAGAGTGCAATACCCAAGACTGCAGCGTGAGCGGTGGCATCACCAAAATATGCCATTCTTCGCCAGACAACAAAGCATCCGAGAGGAGCCGCCGCCAGTGCGACACCTAAACCTGCGAATGCAGCGCGAACAAGGAAGTCATCAAACAAACCATCAAACATGAGGCACATCCTTTCTGCCAAATTCAAAAACATTATCAGCAGGTTGCTGTTCTTTATGCAGATAAAGCGCCGTTTCACTCTCATTTTCAAAACCAAAGAGTGCATGATATTCGGGCGTAGCGCTTACCGCTTCAGGTTTACCCTGACAGCAGATGTGTCCATTCAAACAAATAACTCGGTCTGTTTTTCTCATGACGACATGCAGCTCATGACTCACCATGATTATTGCGCAATTGAGCTCTTGTCTCACTGCTTCAATTTGTCGGTAAAAACCGATAGAGCTCGATGATCCAATCCTTGTGTGGCTTCATCCAGTAAGAGCAGATCGGGCTTACCCAGCAGTGCTCTCGCCAAAAGAACGCGCTGAAACTGACCGCCAGAGAGTGACATAACCTGTTGCTGGTCAAGGCTGAAACGCCCGCGTGATCCAGCGCAGTATCAATGTCTTTTTTTGAATGTGTATTCGGCAAACTCATAAACCGTCTGACGGTCATGGGGAGAGTTTCATCAATATGAAGAGTTTGTGGAACATAACCAATCCGTAGGTCTGAGAGGCGGTTTACTTTTCCCTCAGAGCTTGGAATTGCGCCTATTAACGCACGAAGCAATGTTGATTTCCCTGAGCCGTTGGGGCCAATGATTGTCAGTATTTCCCCGCGTTCCACACTCATACAAATGTTATCGAGGATCCGTCTCTTGCCAATGTTTACAGATAATGCGTCGGTAGAAATCAACATAAAAAGGTCATCAGATCGCTGAAATTATTCAAAGTCATATTCACATATTATTTCGATATGTTATAACATAACACTTATGATTTCCAACGAACGTCTGTTCACACCTACTTTATCTGTCATGGAGGACACACTGATGCGTCTACTGCGCGTTTCCGGCCTAATATCAAGCGTACTTTTATCCAGCTCTGCTCTGGCCAGCTCACCGAATGTCGCGGTAGATATTGCACCGGTTCACTCGCTCGTCAGTCAGGTAATGGAAGGTGTGGGTTCTCCTGCTCTGCTTATTCAACCTGAAGCCTCACCGCATGACTACTCACTCAGGCCCTCTGAGGCCCGTGCATTGGCAAATGCTGATGTGGTGTTTTGGATGAGCGAAGGGTTGACCCCGTGGCTTGAAAAATCGCTTGATACGCTGGCCGAGAAAGCTGAAAAAGTTGAAATGCTTGAGGTTAAAGGCACGACCACTTATGCCTTCCGTGAGGGGGCAACATTTGAAGCGCATGATCATCATGGAGATGAAGAGCATCACGGAGAAGAAGCGCATCATGGGAAGGGACATCATGATGACCATGGCGATGATCACCATAGCGAAAAGAATCATCATGACGATCATGACAAACATGCTTATCATGATGAACACAAAGACGGTCATCATGATAAGCATGACGATGATCACCATGACAAGCACGCTAAACACCACGACGACCATCATGATGAACACAATCACGAGGGCGAAGACCCACATGCGTGGTTGGACCCAGTGAATGCCAAAGTGTGGGTGGAGAAAATCAGAGATGTACTGAGTGCTAACGACCCGCAAAACGCTGCAACCTACAAACAAAATGCAGACAATGCTCTGAAGCGTCTGGACAACCTCATTGCAAAAATTGATAAGGAAACAGACGCACTTAACAAACTGAACTTCATCGTATTCCACGACGCGTATCAATACTTTGAGCGCAGATTTGACGTTGTTGCGTCTGGGGCTATCTCTCTTGGCGATGCGCAAGACCCAAGTGCAGCCCGTGTTGCTAAAATCCGTGACCTCGTGAAAGACCTCAGTATCACCTGTGTATTCTCTGAGCCACAATACAACCCAGGGCTGGTCAACAGTGTCTTTGAAGGAACCACGGTAAAAAATGTTGGCGTGATGGATCCTCTTGGCGCAAACATTGAAGCAGGCTCAGAGCAATACGAGCAGCTTCTCGGCAATATGCTGCGCAGCCTGACCGAATGTCAGTCGTAACCACTCGTTTTGTTGGTAGAAGAGTTGAGGTATCTAGGTGCCTCAACTCCCTTCTGATGCTGAATGTTCCGGGAAAAGTCGAAACGCACTTTATCGATATTCCAACGCAACACTTTTTCTTTCCAACAACGAGCTTTCACCTTTAAATTGGAGGCCAGTTCATGAGTAATGCATTAGTTCTTGAAAATAACGCTATCGATAATACTTCTCTCGTAAATAGTGAACTCGCAAACCCAGACCTTAAAAGCGTAAACCACGCTACACCTCCGCATAATGGTGTAATTGGCGATGATCCGGTTGTGCTCGCTAATATTTATGAGCAGGCGTTAAATATTGCTGTTTGGCAACGGCAACTGACCCCTGAAACACAACAAGCTGTCGCAGACTTGGTTGCTGGCCACCCTATTTTTCGTTCATCGATGACATTACGCGTCGATGATGCGCTCACTGGGCTTATTGATGAACTGCAATACAAAGAACCGACAAATCATCTTGCTAGAGATATTGCGCAGCTTGTAGATATGTTCGGTTGTTTATTTGAGCTCACGCGCGTCGGTATTAGAATTACAGTCCTGAGCAAGGCAATGTGTCCGAAATTTCATGTTGATAATGTACCGTGTCGGTTAGTGACAACCTATGTTGGCGACGCAACAGAGTGGTTGCCTAATAAGGGGATCGACCGAACAAAACTTGGTCATGGCAGTGAGGGACGGGCCGACCATGAATCTGGACTCTACAACCATCAGCGTGATATTCAACAGCTTAATGCAGGTGATATTGCGCTATTGAAAGGCGAGCGATGGGAAGGTAATGAGGATACAGGTTTAATTCATCGTTCCCCCGTTTTAAAAGAAGGTGACGCTAGGCTTTTGGTGACGCTTGATTTTAGTGGCTAGGCTCTCACCCCTTTAGGTAAAGCTGATTTATTATGATGGGAAAATGATGTTTGATGGATAAATTCATGAACGTTAAATCGTTAGCTCACAGTATATTCGCCCTATTTTTATTGGCATTCAGCAGTACCAGCGTTCAGGCGCATCCCCATAACTGGATAGACCTGAAATCCAGATTCATCTTGGATGATGAAGGACGCCTGACGCAGGTTAAACAGCGTTGGGAGTTTGATGATTATTTCTCGATGATGACCTTAGCCGACATTGTCACTGAGCATGGCAGCGAGGAAGAGGGGCTACCTAAAATGGCAGATCAGATGATCGAAAACCTCTCCAAGTATGGCTACTTTTCGGTGTTGGCTTTTGAAGGTCAGAAGTTAACTCTGAACAAGCCGCAAGAATATCAGCTTATCGCTCACAAGAAAGATGGGCAGCCCATTCTTGAATTACAAATGCTGTTCGACGTCGAGGACTCGTTTCCCATCCGTAACAAGACGATTTCCTGGCAGGTTTATGACCCTACCTACTTCATTGCGATGAATCATACCAAAGACGACAGTATTGAGTTTATTGGCGGTAAGGCGACTAAGTGTGCATCTGACATAAAACAGCCTGAACCTTCTGATGATCTCACTGCCTACGCGCTTAGTCTTGACCGAACCCAGAAAGAGACTGACGGGTTAGGCGAGAAATTTGCTGAAACTGTCTTTATACATTGTTCTTAATCCAGTGGTTATTATCTTACGTTCTGACGAGTGGTCATTATGAAATCCTCAAGTGCTTCGGTTCAACACCTCAATGCTGGCATGGTCTCAAAGCTCATTTTCGCCGTTCTTGTACTTTGTGGTGCCGTGTTCACATATAGTCAGTGGGGAGCCGTTATCACCACGATTATTGAGTGGCAAAAAACACTCCACATCATGCTGGCGAACCACATCAGTGCGGTGTCTGAAAACCCTTGGAAGTTCGGTGGTGCACTCATTGGACTCAGCTTCGCCTATGGGGTGTTTCACGCTGTCGGTCCTGGGCACGGTAAGGCCGTAATTGTAACGTATTTGGGGACCAATAAAGAGAGCCTTTGGAAGGGCATAAGCATTTCTCTTGCAGCAGCTATTATGCAGTCTTTCGTCGCTATTGCGCTGGTGAGCGGGTTGGCGAGAGTCCTCAAATTTAGAATGGCAGAAGTGCACAATTACGGTAACGATGTTGCTCTTGCCAGCTACATATTGGTGATTTTACTGGGCGTGATGTTGGTCATCACTGCAATATCACGACTGGTCAAACTTTGGCGTGGAGAGCGTCAACAGCATTCTGTTCGTGCAGGAGAACATTCTCATGACCACTCCCATGGTCACGATTCTACTCACCACCATCAACACCACCATGATCATAAACATGATGACCATGCCCACAACCATGCTCATGATGCGGGCTGCGGTTGTTCTCATACGCATGTGCCGGAGGAAAACCAATCGATTTGGCAAACCTTGGTGGTTATTTTTTCTATGGGATTTCGACCATGTTCAGGCGCGATTGTCGTATTAATTTACGCTCACCTCGTTGGTGTTTACTTTTACGGCGTCGGGGCGACTTTAATGATGGGTCTGGGAACAGGCCTGTCGGTCAGTTTGCTTGCAGTCGCGACCTTATATGCCCGTTCATGGATAGAACGATTTGTAACGCGTTCCGGTGAGATGAGTGAGCATAAACATCTATCGCTCAGTAACTATGTTCGCTTTGCGGGCGGTATTGTTCTGATGTTGCTGGGCTGGAGTTTGTATCGCGCTGCTTCAGCTGTTGCGTCTGGCCACCCTCTATTTTGAGTAAAAAGGGTACGAGCGTACCCTTTTGTTTTTCCGATTTCGCGCGCTATTTTTCTTGAATCAATTCACCCTGAAAATGGATTGATGACTCTCCTTCCAGCACGGTCAGAAACTCATTAAAAGAGACAATATCTTCTGCGGCTACCCATTGAGCAGCGATATCTAATGTTGTTGTCACCTTGAGCTTTCCCTCACCTTTTTGTTCTGTTTCTCTGATGAGTGAACCAAAATGATGATTCAGTGAGAGTGTTGGAGGCAGTATTTTTAAACGCCAAAGGTCATTCAGGTCATATTCGTATTCAGACTCTAGCTTTATTCCACTGAAATACTCATCAAAGTCTTTATTTTGCAAACGCATATCTTTCAGCTCTTTCTTTATCCATGCGTCGTTCTCTGTGTAGACAAGAGGCTGATCAATATCTAAAAACGCTGGCAACGTATTTTCTGAAATAATTTTCAGCTTAAAGTCCATGTCGTCAACACCCGACCACAGAAACTCTGGCTCAGACAAGCTTGTCACTGCGTCTGTATATTCATCGACAAGGTACTCGTGCTTCTCCTTATCGTTTCTTGTCATCAAGTAGCTGCGATAATAGGCAGCGTATTCCCCAGAATACTCTCTGGTTTGTCGTTCATATTGCCCTCCCTTTTCATCAAACAAGCTTGCCGCTTTGTTTTTCATTTGCCATCTGTGAGCACTGATTGGCATTCGGTGAGGAATGTATTCTGGATCAACGGGCAAACTCACTTTCCCCTGAATCCAGTTTGGCGTCACTTGCCAGTTCGTCGTGTTATCTGTCGGGTCGAGACAGTATTCTTGTCTGCCGAGCGTGAAGCAGGCAACGATATGGTCAAAGGCGGTCATGGAAGGTAGCAGCAGAGTGGATGGGTAAGCCCGTTTTGTGGCGACCAAGCGTAGCTTCCCTTCAATGCCTATTTTGTTCAGCATTGCCAGAAGTAGGGTGGACTTGTCCTTACAATCCCCATAACGATTTTTGATTGTGTGGCCTATGGTGTGAGGGGTGACGGCATGCCCGGTTTCAGACATTGAGATATAGCGAATATCCCGGGCGACAAAATCCAATATCGCATTAATTTTGTCGCTCTGATCGCTGAGCTCTGCGGTGAGGTCTGAGACCAAACCATCCAACCCTTCGATATTATCTTTGGCTTTTTGCATGTATACCGCAGTGCGCTCGGAGACTTCCTGCCAGTTATCGAGGCCACCCAGTGCTACTTTACCGATATGATCACGCCACATGATGTTGTCATCACCCTCGAAAGCCGGAATTGATTGTCCCTTACACGTCAACGAGCGTGCGTCTTCGCTACATTCAACTTGTGTGCCTTGTTGTTTCCAGCGTTTCTGGGTGTCACCGAGCCAATTAACCTGTAACGAGAAATCGTTTATAACGTAGTTGTTCTCCGTCCAGATACTGGTCGCCCAGTCCATCTCTTGGGCATTACGGTCCGTAATAACATTGAACTTAACAATAGAGAGCCCGCCTTGCTCCAAAGCTGGGAGAGGCATAACAAGCTCTTGCCCGTCAGTAAAGGTGTTGTATGAATCTGTGTCTCGTAACCGGGCACTATCAGGCTAAACGTTGTCAACGTGCCTCTAGGGCTGACTGAAGAGGCAGAGAGGACAGTCACACGTTCCGTGTTTCGATTAAAGTAAATGCTTTGGCTGCCATAGTCTTCGATATCGGTGAACTTTGGATAGTAGTTAATTATTGTGATTGTCTTTGAGACTTCTTCATCCTTGATATCAAACTCATAGCGCCGCAAAACTTGATGCATTACATCGGGCTTTTTGGCTTCCGCCAAGTATTTCTCTGCGATTGCTTTGTCGTCGATACCGACATTAAGTTGCCAGTCAATGAGATCGGTTTGTTGAGCGGATAACGCTGTACTGACCAGAAGCAGCCCAAACAGGGAGACAGTGATATTTTTCATTTTGCTTGAAACTCCCAGATCATGTTCGACATCATCTGCTCGATGTCTCTTCTCGTGTGTTTTTCGAAGTCTGCATTTATCACTAACTCGGCAATACCTTGCTGACTTTCTGCGATAGCGTGGTAAGACAGATTCTTTTCTAAAAAGGCTTCAGAGTGGCAAATAATTACGGCTTTGATTAGAAACGTGCGAGTAATGAAGCGTCTTTTCTCGTGACACTTCGCATCTGAGAATTCATCCAGAAACGTGTTTTGACGGAAGCGAGTTTGCTCGTTGAGTGATGTGCCTTTCTCGTGCCAAAAGGTAATTGCATGCGCGCCGTATGACGAATGAACAAATTCTACATCACTGCTGCCGTCTGACACCGTACCTTTCTTAACACGATGCCAGTCATCACTGTCCAACTGGAGGGTATAGTGCCCTTGCGCTTGTCGATATATGTCACCACTTTGATACGACTCCAATGAACCCCATATATGTGACTGTTGATATATCGCTACTGTCCAGCCAACGGCTAACAGCCCACCGACAACAACAAGCCATATCCATTTTATCGTTGTGATGATCCCGTTATTGGCCTTGAACTCGACGTTGGGTAAACATCGTTTTACCCGGTCCAGTTGGTTCACGATAAGTGAAAAGGAGAATATCCAGATAGGGTAGACAGCCAAGTTTAACCAATCATAACCGATTGAAACTGCGCTAAGTATGCTGGCGAGGCTTGCGACAAAACCAACGAATGATGCTAGGTAACAGACTCCGTAACTTATCGATTTCAACTGATGCTTTTGTTCTGCTGAACGAAAGCCACGAAACAGAAAATACTGAGCAATAGGTTGGAAGATATAAAGCAAAGGCATAAAGAGCCAAAGTGCCGGAGTGAATCGTTTTTTATCTATCGTATTAAGCTCTTTGGTAACTTTGTAAAACCGATACGCGGAATAGAGACCGAGGCCGGAAAACTGCAGCAAGAACTCCCAAAACAGATTTCTTGGTCGTGAGAGCTTGATGGGGTCTGGTTTTATTTCTGTTTGAGTTTCAATATTTTCTTTTTTTAATTCGGGTGGCTTTTCTATTGTATCGAGCATTCAGTTACCTTCATTCTGTCATCACAGCAGTAATCTCTTTTCGAGTGTGCGCTGTGAAACTCGATGTTATCAAAGCACGTTTGGTCGCTATGCGGTTTCGTCTGTGCCTTTAGAGACTTATCACATGAGGAGTAATGAAATGATTAGGCCTTTGAACTTCTGCACATTGATAACTTTATAATAATTGCTCTTAGTTCTATCAATTGGAATGGAAGCTTATGATGCAGGAACTTCAGAATGTAGCGTGTCGGGTCTTCGAAAAGTCAGAGCGCCCAACTGAGCTGCCATTTTCCATTTATACATCTGAAAGCCTGCAAGATATTAAAAATGTTCCGGTACTCAAGCCATTATTGATTTTGGTTTTGAGTGGAATAAAAGAGTTGGGGACACAAAGAGAAATAGTATGCTCGGCAGGCGAGTTTATTTTCCTCTCAAACAGCTTGGATATTGATATGAAAAATATTCCAGCAGGCCAAGGTTACCGGGCCATTTTAATTGAGTTTGAGACGAGTGATTTTACGCAGTTTACAGTCCAGCCAGAGCGTCCTGTTAACGGGCTACATTATTCAAAAGGGAAACTGAACCAAGTTCTTTTCCAATCTATTTATCAGTTTGTCGAAATAGCAAGTTCACTTCCGCCTGAAGTGCAACATTTTCGCCGTCAAGAATTACTTCAACTCATGGTCCTGAGTGGCTTCGATTGGGTACCCCAAATGGCTGCCCAGTTTATCTTGAGTCATAAAGTCAGTGAGATTATCCAAAGAGATATAGCCGCCGAAATCAATGCAGAACAAATGGCTGATGAACTTATGATGAGTGAGTCGACCTTGCGGCGAAAACTCAAAGAGGAGGGGACGTCGGTTTCTACTCTTCGCAGCCGGATAAGGTTGGGTAAGGGGCTGCATTTACTGCAAACCACATCGATACAAATTGGTCGAATTGCTGAGTGCTGTGGGTACCAGTCGCAATCCAGATTTACGGACCAGTTCAAACGCCTTTTCGGTATGACACCAAGAGAGTTGCTTAAAACAAGAATGCCCGATTAGGGCGAAAAGTTGACTGTTTTTTGACTATTTAGTGCGTCTTGTCTCCTCTAACCTGTTCCACAGTATTAGAGAAAGTGAAGGAGCTTAAAGATGAAAAAAGTTGCTGTTATTTTGTCAGGCTGTGGGTATCTAGATGGCGCGGAAATTCGCGAAGCCGTGCTGGCTTTGTTGGCATTGGATAATAACACTGCGGAGGTACGCATATTTGCACCAAATAAGGTGCAGCATCATGTGCTCAATCATCTCTCTGGCGAAGAGACAGCCGAACGCCGGAATATTTTGGTAGAGGCTGCGCGTATCGCACGCGGGAAAATTGAAGACATTAATGAATTGAATGCTGAGGAATTCGATGGTCTAGTCATACCCGGTGGGTTCGGCGTGGCAAAAAATTTCAGTAGTTTTGCTTTTGAGGGAAGTGCGGGTGAGGTTGATCAACAAGTCGCACAAAAAGTTATCGCGTTTAAAGACGCGAACAAGCCCATAGGTGCCACATGTATAAGCCCAGCATTTCTCGCAATGACGCTAGGTCACACAGCTCCCACTCTGACACTGGGTAACGACTCTGAATTTGCAAAGGAAATAGAGAAATTAGGTGCAAAACATCAGCTCTGCGACACTCACGATTGTGTTATTGATGCCGAAAATAAAATTGTCAGTACACCTGCGTATATGGATGACAATGCCAGCCTGAAAGATGTTTTTTCCGGCATTGATAAATTGGTCAAAGCGACGTTGGATTTGATGCAATAACCAAGAAGCCCACATGATTTTTCATGTGGGCTTTTCTTTATCAATAATTTGCTTTTTCAGCTTATCTCATGATCTGACAATGAATCGTTTTGGTGTAGTGAGCACTCCAGCCTTTTTTCTGGAAGGCCCAGAATGCGAAAAGATATCGTTTTGAGGTGTCTAATAAATTGGAACAAGTTAACTGCATCCAATAAACCATATTTTGTAAGAAACTACGTATTTTTTCTTCTCACCTTCATGAAACTTTAACGATCTAAATCCACACTCGCTCCCCGAAGAGACATCTATCACTAATAATAAATCTCTATTGAGGAAGCAATCGTGAGTAAACATGAAGATCAGCGTCTTCTGGACGCGGAACCAGAGTTCAATCGTTTTATCGATGCGGCGATGAATCGTCGTAATTTCTTACGTGGTGCAGGTGCTGCGGGTACTGTTGCTTTTTTTGCCGCTAGCCCTTTAGCAAAAGCAGTCGCAGGTTCAATGGATAACAGTAAGTTGATGGGCTTTAAAGCTATCCCAGCATCTGTTGCTGACACTGTTGTCGTGCCAGAAGGCTATGTCGCTGAGCCGCTGATTTCTTGGGGTGATGCCCTGTTTGCCAACTCACCGAAGTTCAGCCAGTCGAACGACTCAAAAGCGCAAGAAATGCAATACGGTGATAACACCGACGGCATGACGTTCTTCCCGCTGTCAAACGACAGAGCTGTGCTGGTTGCTAACAATGAGTACACCAACAACGAATACCTTTACCCGCATCAGGGTAAGAACATTTCAGCGGATGATGTTCGCAAAGGACAAGCGGCGCACGGTGTTTCTATCGTTGAGCTGATGAAAAAAGACGGCAGCTGGGTAGTTAACGTCAACGGTCGCCTTAACCGTAAAATCACTGCATACACACCAATGGAAATGACCGGCCCAGCTCGCGGCCACGATCTGTTAAAAACCAAAGCTGATCCAACTGGTACTGAGATTCTGGGTACCTACAATAACTGTGCGAATGGTCAAACCCCATGGGGCACGTATTTAGCGTGTGAAGAAAACTTCAACGGCTATTTTGCGGCGTCTAAAGACGTTGATCTTGGCGGTACGTATAAGCGTTACGGTGTAAGAGCAAAAGACTGGAGCTACGACTGGTGGAAACACGATGAGCGTTTCGACGTAGCGAAAACACCGAACGAACCTCACCGCTTCGGTTGGGTTGTTGAAATTGATCCAATGAACCCTAACTCAAAGCCTAAAAAGCGTTCTGCGCTGGGTCGTTTCAAGCATGAAAATGCAGCGTTGACCATTAACACTGACGGACATGTTGTTGTTTACCTCGGCGACGATGAGCGTGGCGAGCACCTGTATAAGTTTGTTTCTAAGAACAAATATAAGCCTGGTACACATGCCTCAAACCTTGATCTGCTCGAAGAGGGTACCCTGTTCGTTGCTAAGTTTGATGGTAAAGAAGGTGAGATGGGTGGCAAAGGCCAGTGGGTTGAACTGACCTTTGGTAAGAACGGACTGACACCTGAAAACGGCTTCAAGAGTCAGGCTGAAATAATGATTTTTGCCCGTGAAGCAGCGACCCAAGTCGGTGCGACTACGATGGACCGTCCTGAGTGGGTAGCCGTTCATCCGAACAATAAGCATATTTTCTGTACCCTGACAAACAACAAATATCGCGGTGTGCGTGAGAACCAACCGTTAAACGTTGCTAACCCACGCGAAAAGAACCCGTATGGCCACATTGTTCGCTGGGCGCCGAAGGGTGGCGATCACTCATCAAGCGAATTTGAGTGGGACATCTTTGTGATGGCAGGTAACCCAGAAGTGCACGAGGGTTTGATGGCTGGTTCTGCAAACATCAATAAAGACAACATGTTCAACAGCCCTGACGGCATCGGCTTTGATGCGGCTGGCCGCCTGTGGATTCAGACTGACGGTAAATACTCCAACAAAGATAACTTCGCAGGCATGGGTAATAACCAAATGCTGTGTGCCGACCCTAAAACCGGCGAAATTCGTCGTTTCATGACAGGGCCGATCGCCTGTGAAATCACTGGATTGACTTTCTCTCCTGACCACAAAACGATGTTCGTGGGTATTCAGCATCCGGGTGAAGACCTTGCGCCTTCTCATTTCCCTGATGGCGGCAATGCAATTCCGCGCTCAACTGTTATGCGAGTTACCCGCAAAGATGGCGGCGTAATCGGCGCGTAGTGACAGGCTAAACCACTTAAATAATGAAGCGGCTCTCTCTTAGGGGCCGCTTTTTATTCATTTCCTGCCCATCTTTCGCTCTATTGCGCGACCATATCTTATTCAGACCCTCAGTTTTTTTCGCTCTAATTTACCTTCACAATTAGTAATGTTATAACATAACAATATTAAATTTGGGGTGTGACAATCTCCGCGCTGTTTAGATGCATGTGGATGCAATATGCGGAAGATTATTTGTTTTGGTGGATAAGATGTCTGAAATTCAGAATGCGATAGAGCAGGCTGAAAAATACTGCAAGATGCGCGGTGTTCGTCTGACGGAGAAAAGAAAACAAGTGCTGACAGGGCTGCTGCAATCTAAGCGGCCCCTTTCTACTTACGAGCTGATTGATTATTGCAAAGAGCATTTAGGCGAAGAGATTTCTGCAATGTCGACATACCGTATTCTTGATTTTCTCGATGAAGAAAACCTTGTGCATAAAATTAGCCGGCTAAATAAGTACGTGGCCTGTTCACACATTAACTGCGATCACAATCATGGAGTGTCCGAATTTCTGATTTGCCGTGTGTGCAGCAAAGTGAAGGAAGTCACCGTGAATCCTTCGACGATGAGCATGTTACAAGTGAGTGCTGAAAAAGCCGGTTTTACACTGACCAGTCGTCAATTGGAGATGGACTGCGTCTGCAATGAGTGTATTGAAAGCGAAGTCATTGAGAAAGTGACCTAATTTTTCACCGCCACTTAAGGTCTTACCTCCCGTAACTGAGTCACCCCCGACCTGAGAGGAGAAAGGAAAACAACTCATGAGCGCTCAAAAAAATCAGATAATTGCTGTTCCCACCAATATCATTACCGGCTTCCTCGGAGTAGGGAAAACATCTGCGATTTTACATTTAATGAAGCATAAACCCGATAGTGAGCGTTGGGCCGTTTTGGTCAATGAGTTCGGGGAAATCGGTGTTGATGGAAGTCTTTTCGAAGGTCAACACGGCAAAGAAAAGGGTGTCTTTATCAGAGAAGTGCCCGGTGGATGCATGTGCTGTGCTGCGGGCCTGCCTATGCAAATTGCGCTTAATCAGTTATTGAGTGAAGCAAGGCCAGATAGGCTGTTGGTTGAGCCGACAGGTCTGGGCCACCCTAAAGAAGTATTACAGGTACTGTCATCAGAAAATTATCGCAAAGCATTGACGTTAAACAAAACGGTGACACTGGTTGATGCCCGTAAGTTGTCAGACTCTCGGTATACGGAGCATGAAACCTTCAATCAGCAAATAGCCATCGCTGACGTTGTCGTGGGTAACAAGCTGGACCTCTATCAGGAAGAGGACAAATCTAAGCTGCTCGATTACGTGGGTAAACATGGGAAGATAGGAACAGAAGTCCACTTTACCCAACATGGTGAAATGTCGCTGTCGCACCTTTTCGGAGAAATGACCGCGGAGGTGTATGCGTCACACCATCACCATCATCACGGCGAGCAAAAGCCGCTGGCTTCTGAGCAGGCGCTTCCTGAATGTGGCTTTTTGGCTGCGACGAATGAAGGTGAAGGGTTTGAAAGTGTCGGGTGGCGTTTTGCACCAGACATGATTTTCGACAGGCAGAAACTTTGTCGCCTACTGACCAATATCAGTGCAGAGCGGATAAAAGCGGTCTTCATTACCAGTGATGGTGTCTTTGGCTACAACCAGACTGAAGACGGTTTGATGGAGATGGAGCTCAATGACACAGCTGAAAGTCGAATTGAAATGATTGCGACGAGTGTCGACACGGGCTTGGAATCCGAGATACTGGCTTGTCTTGACGCATAAACACTGACAGTCAAAGGTGCGCTCACCCTTTGACTTATTCCAACAATATTCTCTCTTCAATCACTTTCTTCGGGGGCGCGAACCCAGTATTTGAACGCCGGGTCATGGGCTGAGTGGTATCCAGTTCAGTGATGGTGACGAGGTGCATGCCCGGCTCATAACGGTATCTCAGTGTATATGCGGCGAGATCTGCTTCGTATTCACCGTGCGTTGAATTGGGAATGTTAATGTCCAGTACTCCTCTCATCACGGTAGGATCAGGGATTTTGTCCCAGACGATTGAGTTGCCGTCAATGTCCGTGATGTTAATGATGATGTACTTTCCCTGGTCCAGTCCGTGCTCAAAGGGCGGAAAATTCTGCTCAATCACCCACATCCGTTCCACAGTGTGGATCCTATCCTTCACTTCGACGCTAATCATTAAGGTAGCGGCAAACAAGTTAGCCGATGTCAGGCTGAACATTAGTGTCAACGTGGTCAATGCCTTTTCCATAACTCGCATTATTTTGCCTCCAAATGCCAGCTTCGGCTGTCTTGGCTATAGCCTTTGGGATCATTCAGGATCAGTCCGGAACTGTCTTTGACTTTGACTTCTACATGGTAAGCCCCAGTGCTATTTATCACAGGTGTAAATGACAGCTGTTCGTCGTTATCAGCTTTCGTCCCGTTGATGAACCACTCAACTTGTAGATTGTTAATGTCATAGACACTCTCTATGGACAGAGTGACGGGCTCTGATAGCATGTGTTCAATGGGGGCGTTTACTAATGATTCTGCTGGGGTCTGCGAAAGAATAGGAGCACCGTGTTGATAGACTTTCAATGCCCACGCTTCAGCGTTCACTGCATGAAATGGCTTACCCAAGCTGCGCATAATCGAGTTACCCGTCGGACGCCAGACACCTTCTTTTACGTACCGGCCTCCCTCAAAGTGCCCGACACGGTGGGACTCTGCGGGGATTACATTGTTATTTTGGTAATCAATCCAGTGTTTCCACTTCAGTGACTGCGCGTTACTGTTGATGGTGATGTTAGGCTGGTTAGGTTCTTTCCAAGGCGGGCTGGTTTTGCCATAGCTGTATTCATCAGCAAGACCCGCAAAAGAATGACCGAGCTCGTGGATGGCGATTTGTATTGCCGATCCAGCAAGGCTGAAGGTGCCGAGTTTGGAGTAGCCAGCGCCACCGTATTGTTTGCTGTTGCCTGCCAAAAGAAGGATATCCCATTGCGGGAAGTGTTTGTTGGTTTCGCTTTTTACGCGAGAGACATTAACGCAGTAAAGTCGGGCGATGTTGTGGCAACCAAAATAACTGTCGAAGAAGGTATCGACGTGATCAGCAGTCGGTGACGATTTGATTCCGGACTCATTGGACTCCGTGCCAACCACATGAATATTCCAGCCGCGAATATGTTGTTTGATTGACGCTTCGTTGTAGAGCTGCTGAATGACGCCATTAACGGTGTTCTTGAAAGCCTGTTTATCATCAGCGGTGAACCCGTCACCCAAAATCACCAGGTCGACGCCGATGCCATCACTTCGCCCCTGCAAGGTGGCAGGCCCTAAACCGTCCCATTCTATTTCTAGCCCTGAACTGTCCTGACAAGGCTTAAAGCATTGCGAATTCCAACGCTCAGGGAGACCATCTCCGTTTTGATCAATGCTGGCGGCGGCATTGTCTGGGAATGCATCTGTATTGTCGCCAACATAGTCACCATCGGAATCTGCCCATTCATTGGGATCGGTAGGAAATACGTCGGTATTATCGCCAACGCCATCGTTATCTGAATCTTTGGTTTCAAATGTATCGAGTGGAAAGGCATCGTCAGAGTCGGTTACGCCATCATTATCGTCATCGCTGTCGCGGTTGTTCCCGATACCGTCGCTATCGGTGTCGGTTGTCTCAGACGCATCAAATGGGAATGCGTCATCACTATCAGAGACGCTGTCATTATCGTCATCGGTGTCTCGGTTGTTTCCGATACCGTCCCCGTCGGTATCCACTGACTCTGCATCATCGAGTGGGAAGGCGTCATTGATGTCAGCAACGTTGTCATTGTCGTCATCGATATCTGTGTTGTTGCCAATGCCGTCATTATCTGTGTCGACGGATTCAGCGGCGTTAAGGGGGAAGGCATCATTAACGTCGGCGACGTTGTCGTTATCATCGTCGGTATCACGATTGTTGCCGATACCGTCGCCGTCTGAGTCAATCGTTTCAGAGGCATCAAGCGGGAACAAGTCATTGCTATCTTCTACACCGTCATTGTCATCATCGGTGTCAGTTATATTACCGATACCATCACTGTCGGTGTCGAGCCAGTCGGTGGGATCGAGAGGAAGCTGATCGTTATCGTCATTGACGCCATCGTTGTCATCGTCGGGGTCAGCATTATTACCAATACCATCATTATCGGTATCTACACTTTCTGTTTTATCAAGGGGGAATGCATCATCAGCATCTTTCACCCCATCGCCGTCATCATCCTCATCTTTAATATTGCCAATCTGATCGCCATCGGTATCAATGACGCAAGACACGGCTTCTGAGGTAAAACCCGTCGGGCAATTTCCGTTTTGATCTTTGACAGTAAAGAGGGGCGCAATGTCCGACATGTCATTGATAGTGATGGGGTCAAGGTTTTCAATTTGGCTGGTGACTTCCTGCCCTAAGACTTTTGCGACAGTGAGCATATCGTTGATCGTGCTGTCATCCGCAACAGTTTGTTGCCAGGCATCAGAATCCAAAGGGAGAATACCAGACAGCACGAGTGTCGATGCCGCATAGTGAGAGATAGGATCTCCCTCTTCTATAAAGTCACTCAACACACTCTCTGTTTTCACGCCCAGAGATTCTGCCACCCATTCAACCGCTAATTGGCTGTGACCTTCTGAGTTCTTTGGGAAAGCGATATTTGGGAGGTTCTGTTTCATACGAACCGCGACAAGGGTTGTCAGCGGAGAAATAACACGTTGGCCTGGCGGTGTACTGAGAACGAAGGCGTGAGGGACGGGGTTACCTGTGTCAGCATCAATAGTGTTTTCGGGTGTGGCCAGTGCCATCACCGAGTAGTTTTCTATGGTAATTTGTTTCGGTACGCTGAGGCGAGCAACCCCCTGAGCCCCAGATCGGCCCTGTGGTTCGTCGCTGTCTGCTGTTCCATTCCCATTGGTGTCCAGCCAGACCAACGCCCCCTGTAAGTAACCGTCAATAACCGTGACGGAGAGCGTCGTTGTATTGTCGGATTCTTTGCTCGTTGAGGAATTATCACAGCCTGACAGGCCAAATGCTGACACAAGCAAAAAGCCAGCGATTCTCGTTTTTTTCACCATCCAGTCCCTCCAAGCGTGCCTCTAAAAGATAGTTAATAAACTTGTCAGGTGACTATGCGGTAAATTTGGCCTGTCAGTGAGTTCATTGAAGTGCATCTTTGCACTGAAAAAACGTGTCAAACCGATGAACAAATATCTCCTCAGGCCAGCGAACACGACCTAAAGGTAATAAATTTTCATGCCATCACATCAAGGAGTGAAATATATGCAACTCTATTTGCGATAAGAAACAAATACCTAATACAAAGCCGTGTAGACCGATATACATCGGCGTACGATGATCACTGCCTTCAAGGTGCTAAGGCAATGTTTTGAAGGGGAAAATACAGATTCGTCAGTGGCATAAATAAATGGTAAATACAAAGAATGATATCAATTAAAGATTTATGTTTTTCTTATTCAGGTGCAGAGTCCGATACACTGAAATCGCTCAATTTTGATGTCGAGGAAGGTGAGGTCTTTGGTTTTTTAGGCCCATCAGGTTCAGGTAAAAGTACCACGCAAAAAATACTGTGTGGTCTGTTAAAAGGATACAGAGGCGAGGCAAAAATATTAGACCGGGAGGTCTCAGCATGGGGCAGGGATTTATACCAACATATCGGTGTTGGTTTTGAATTGCCGAACCACTATGAAGCCTTATCCGCGCTTGAAAACCTCAAACTGTTCGCGGCCATGTACCGCAATCCTCACTCACCGGAATATCTGCTTGAGCGAGTCGGGTTGCTCGAACACAAAGACAAGCGAGTAACTAGCTTCTCAAAAGGCATGAAGATGCGTCTTAATTTTGCCCGGGCGCTGCTCGGCAACCCGCGTCTTGTTTTCCTTGATGAGCCGACATCAGGCTTGGACCCGACGAACAGCGTCAAAGTTCGTGAGTACATCAAAGAGCTTCAGCAGCAGGGAGTGACGATATTTTTAACGACGCATAACATGCATGATGCTGAGGAGTTGTGTGATCGGGTCGGGTTTATTGCATCGGGGAATATCATCAACATTGATGCGCCAGAAAGTATGAAACTTCAATACGGTAAAAGCCAACTTGAAGTCACGTTTAGCGCTGACAACCAGCTACAAAAACAAACCTTTAGCCTCGAAGATATTGGTAATAACGGGGTGTTTTTGGACCTGTTGAAGGAAAAAGAGATAAAGAATATCCACAGTCAGGAGGCCAGCTTAGAACAGGTCTTTATCAAGCTGACAGGAGTAAGCCTTACATGAATCAGCTGATTGCGTTATCAAAGACAGAGACATTGTTTCAGGCGCGATCAGGGTTTTTGGTGGTGGGCGCTATCGTTACCGTACTTTGGCTCAGTGTGCTGGTTTTCGTGCCTGAGGGCCAGCAGCCGCTGATTTTAGGGCTGGTATTATCGTTAGATGTTGCATCTGTAGCCATGCTGTTCTGCATGGGACTTCATCTCATCGAAAATAGACAACAGGTGCTTTTGGCTCTGGGCGTGACGCCGTTAAACCCTGATGTCAAAGTATGGAGTCGGGTGTTATTGATCAGCGTGACAACGCTTCTAATCAGTAGCCTGATCATCATTGTGCACGTCCCAGCAGAGAGGGTGTTACCGCTGTTGGCAATCTGTGCAATGAATGCCGTCTTCTTTTCGGTGGCGGGATACCTCTTGGTTATTCATACGCCCAACGTCAGTCAGCTGATCGTCAGGCTTGGCGCTGTGTCTCCCATATGGTTAATCCCCTATTTAGCCTACTTCGGGTTCTTCAATCATCCGTTACTGGCAGTGATGCCGACCTATGGCCTGATCATGATGTTTGCCGATAACCCGGAATACGGTGGGGTGACACTGATTAATTTCGCAAATTTTCTGTGTTGGTTTGTGGTGTTGTCTGTATGGCTGCATCGTGCGTACCCCAAAGTACTTTCAAGGAGCTGAAGATGGCATTGACACAGATATTCAAAACGGATTCTAAGCGTATCCTGAGTGATTCCTTTATGGTGTTTATGTACATTGCACCATGGGCAACGGCAGTGATCACTAAAGCGGGCTGGGTGTATCTTGGCATGCATTATCCTGACGTATCGCTGGACCCTGTTATCACAACGCTGGCTGTGGCACTGCTTACACCGCTCAATATGGGGATCGTTCTCGGTTTTCAGCTGCTGGAGGAAAAAGAGCAGGGTGTCTTTCGGGCTATTGCTGTTACGCCGCTGAATAATGACCTGTATTTGTTGTACCGGTTTGCCATAACCGCCGTTGTGGCCACCGTGATGACGATTTTCGTTCATGAGCTATTGGGCTTGGTTGATATCAACCTTTGGTATTTGGTGTTGATCGTGGTAGTGGCCGCTTGTCAGATTCCACTTCAGGCGCTGACGATCGCAGGGTTTGCCAAGAATACACTGGAAGGGTTTGCAGTGATGAAAGGAACAGGCTTTTTGCTTCTGGTTCCTTTGCTGGTTGCGCATTTCTTTGCCGGCGAGTCACTCAGCTGGCTGGCGGGGATCTTTCCGTTTTTCTGGCTGATCCGGGCTTATCAGTTCGCTGTTGAAAACCAGCTGACCCAATTTATTATCTGTATTGGCGTAGGCATTACCTACACCATGATGATTTGTGGTTTGTTGATGAAATATTATCGAATCAGTGCATTGAAATAGAAGAAACATTGCAGTCGCAAAGCGCGGCAATAGAAAAGGGAGTCAATGTGACTCCCTTTTTTCTGACTGTTGCCTTGAATGCTTGAGTGATAGTTACTTGGTAATCAACTCCACATCAGCCAGTTTCATAGTGCCTTCACCGTGGAAGATAAGACCAAGCCAAGTCAGGTCAGAGAAATCAGCAAGTGGCGCTTCGACAGATAGCCAGCCATTCTCAAGGGCTGTGCCCGTTGAAAGCGCAATTTTAGGCTTCTGTTCCGGCTGAGTGGCACTTTGCATCGACACCTCTACGTCGGTAAACGCGTTGGTTAAGACTTTAAAGCGCAGGTGCGAGTAAGACGATACATCAATCGCTGTTTCTGCGGTAAAGCCGCCCCAAGCCATAACGCCAAAGTTCGCGCCCCAGTTTCCGCCACTGGTGATCTCGAAGGTCTTGGCATACTGATCATCCGTTAACTCAGTCCAGCTTGAGCCGCTGTCCCATGTTGCACCTCGCTCAGGAAAGTTGAACGAATCCTCCTTACCACTGTAAGCGATGTAAGCTGCAGACGATGTTGAGCCGCCACTTTCCACAGTGCGGGTGATGAACTCAATATCCGCAATTTTCGCCTGACCATAGCCTTCAAAAACCAATCCAAACCACACCATATCGGTAAAGTCAGGGAGCGGTACTTCCATTTGCACCCAACCGTTCTCCAGTGAACTGCCGGTTGTCAAATCATAGAAGACCTCACTGGCTGGCTGGGTGGCACTTTGCGTTGAGACACGTACCTGTTTGTACTCCGCAGACTTCACTTTGAAGCGGGCATGGGTATGGGCACTGATGTCGAGAGCGTCATCAGCTGAATTGCCCCATGCAATTGCAGAGGCTGAAATGCCCCAGCCAGCGCCATTGGTTAACAACCAAGTTTTTGCATACTGGTCATCAGTCAATGCGTCGACAGTGGTATCGCTGCCCCATACATCACCCCAGAACGCCATCGAGAAGGTATCATCCTGACCGCTGTATGCGATGTAGGCCTGATCCGTGACAGTGCCTTGTGCCGCTGCACCACTTTCGCCGCCCGTTGGTCCGCCAATGGTATTGCAACACTCGCCAGCGTCATCGGTGTCTTTGGTGGTGAAATACACATCCGCCAGTTTGGCCGTGCCTGCACCGCCTTCAAAGACCAAGCCAAAGGCTTTCATATCCGGGAAGTTAGGAAGAGGCACTTCCATTTCTACCCATCCGTTACCCAGTGACGTGCCTGTAGACAACGGATACGTTACGTTATTCGCAGGCCATCTTGCACTGACGATCGATACCCGAACACTTTCATAATCCGAAGAACTGACTTTAAAGCGAGCATGGGTATAGGGCGCGATGTCAACAGCATCGGCTTTATCGTTGCCCCATGCCATCGCCGCTGCGTCAACGGTCCATGCATTGCCACTCGTCAGCAGGAAGGCTTTGGCATAGGCTTCATCCTCTAAGTCACTGATCGTCGTACCGCTACCCCAGGTATCGCCCCAGTATTTGATCGAGAAGGTATCCTCTTTTCCACTGAAAGCAATGTAGGCATCGCCTGATGTGTTGGTAGTTCCGGCGCTGCGCGTAATGAACTCGATATCAGCAATATTCACAGTGCCTGCACCGTCAAACACAAGTCCAAACCACGTCATATCGGTAAAGGCAGGCAATGGCACTTCCATTTCTATCCAGCCGTTATCGAGTGAGGTACCGTCAGACAATGAATAAACGATTTCGCTGTTATCTTGTGAGTGACTCTGAACTGACACTTTCACTTTTGTGTAATCAGATGTCATGACTTTGAAGCGAGCATGGGTATAGCTGGAAATATCGATGGCATTTTCCGGCTCATTACCCCATGCGGCTGCAGACGCATCAACACCCCAGTTGTTGCCACTCGTGAGTTTGAAGGTTTTCGCGTAGTCTCCGCCAGTCACTGCTTCAAAGGTGGTGCCGCTTCCCCAGGTGTCACCCCAGTATTGCATCGAGAAACTGTCATCCTGACCACTATAGCAATGTAGGCCTGAGCGACGACTTCTCCATTAGAACCGCCAGAACCGGTTCCACCAGAGCCACTGCCTGTGTTTCCACCACCAGTATTTCCGCCACCAGAGCCTGTACCGCCATTACCGCCTGTATTGTTGTTCGGCGGCACGGTTTCATCACCGGTTTTGCTGTAGCGAACATTTCTGAAGCGAATTTCGCCTGAGCTTGCGGCTGGTGAACCCTGCACGTAGAACACAGATGTTACGTCATCAAAACTCGGGGCAGGTGCCTGAGAAGAGGCAATCAGGTCGGTGACTGCCAGTTTGTAGAATGTCCAGTCATCAGTGATAGCGCGGCTGCTTGAGCCTGCAAACTCGAGACCATTGACGGTTTGTGGACGCAGTGAGTTACCATAGAGACCTGTTTGGAATCCGATAGTGACGGCACCGCTGATGTCACCTTTAACCTCAAACATCAGGAAACCGTTCTCAAACCCGGTCAGGTTCTGCCCGCCATTTTCAGGGACTGCGACGCTCGTACCCCAGCCCCAGTCTTTCGGCTCTGCAGGCGCAACGACCAGCGCTTTGTCATCGGTGTTCACACCGATAAAACCTGTGCCGTTATCCCAGCCGTAAGAGGTAAGCCCTGATTGTAACTCATCGATAAATAACGAGAATTTATCGCCTGTGACCTGACCACCCGAGTTAAACGCATACGGAATGGCGAGAATGGCACTTTCTACTGTCGCCTGATCGCCGTTATTTGATTTGGTGATCGTGTTACCGCCACGGGTAAGGGAAGAAAACGCGCCAGCATCGACTTTATCCCAGATCAGGTATTTCGCTTTACCATTGATATCGATAAGGCCGAAATGTTTCTCAGAATGGCCGGTATCTGCGCTGCCTTTCCAGGGTTCATCGAAGGCTTCAAAGAAGAACAGAGATGCACCAAACGTGTTCGCCCATGTGTTCATGGCGTCATAGTAGGCTTTCTGTTTGTATTCGTCAGCAGCACCCGTGCCACCGTTGCCGAAGTCTTCAGTTGATAATGTTGACCAACCTGTTTCACCAATATGGATCTGCTTAGTGTCGTCGATACTGTTGACCATCGTCTGTGCGCCTTTGATTTGGCGAATCGCCTCTTCATAAGCGCGGACCATGGCTTTATCTGCCTGCTCTTTGCGGCTCAGGCTTTGCTCCTCTGCCGGAACAACCCAAAACCCGGAGTTGTGCTTGGTATCGTGGAACGGGTAGGTGTGTATAGACACATAATCGACGGCACGGATAAGTGCTTCGATATCTGCCTTGTGGCTTTCGTAGTAGCCGTTATTGATGGCCCAAACAGCATGGTTATCTGAACTGGTTATCCAGATATCGTTGTTGATCTCGCCAGAATTTTTAAGTGCCTGCAGTTCGTTAACACGCTTGAGGATAATCGCGGGGTCAACGCGGTAACTGGTTGCCCATTCCACCATCGCTTCATTACCAACGGCAATGACTTTGATGAACTCCGGATACTTTTTGGCAAACTCGATGGCTTTTGCCATTTCATTGTCATTATCAGGGTTTTCCTGACTGTGATTGACGGGCTGATCTGTGAATGAATTCAGTGCGTCAATCCAGACACCCATCATCACGTACATCTCAAAGTTATCGTCTTCCTGAGACATTTCGACCAGCGCATCAAGCAGGTTCTGGGTGTCAGAGAACTTTTGAGTGTGGTAAGTGCGCAGAACGCGTATGCCCGCTGCGTGTAGTATACGCAGGTCTTCTTTTAACTCGTTGACAGAAGGGACTGTCTCTTCACTGCGGCTGGTGGCACGGAATGTACCGTAAGACATTGCTTGCAACGCACTGTTACCGAGAATCGGCGCACCTGAAGGTGTTTTGGGATAGTTTTCGCTTGCTGCAGGTTGCCCGGCCAGACCTGAGCCTCCGGGTTCGCTTTGCTGATTAGTCTTTGTCTTACTGAAGTGAATATTTTTCAACTGCAATACGCCGCCGTCATCACTGTCTCCCTGAAACGAAATCAGCGAGGTCACATCAGTAAAGTTAACAGGTTTGCCGTTGAGCAGCTCTTTGACTGAAATGTTGAAAGACTGCCATTCGCTGGTGACAACGTAGCCGCCAGCGCGGGTTGTTCCCGGATTGAAAGTGACGGTGCTGGTGGTTTGTGGCCTGCTGGTATTATTGAACTCGCCAGTTTGAAAGCCAATTTTCACAGGCTTCGTCGTGGTACCTTTAAGCTCAAAGTTTAGGTAACCATTTTCGAATCCGCTGAGATTCCAAGGGTCACCGGTTGAGACAACGCCTGCTCCCCAGCCCCATGATTTTTTAGTGCCAGCCGTTGGCGGTGTAGTCAGAACTAAAGCTTCGCTTTCTGCTGCCAGCCATGATGAATTTTCCCAGGCGACAGCTGCATGCCTGAGCCTAATGCACCATTTTGGTAAATGGACACCGTGGCGTTGGGGTTTTCAGCCCCGCTGATTGAAGGGCCGGTGACGGGGTCTTCTCCGCCTCCACCACATCCGCTTAATGCGACAGACGCCAAAAGTAGTACTTTTGCTGCTAAGTTTTTCATCGAACCGTCCGTACTTCTTACCGTTAGCTTGTTTCGCAGTGCTAGCCCTGCAGCTTGTCATCCTGCGAAACGGAGCACTCCAACGTGGGAGATACTCATGCTGTGATTGGGGTGTCATCACAAAAGAAAGCGCTTTCTGTTTTGGTGCAAAAAAATGGCCGATAAAGAGCCATCGCACCAAGAGGTGGCAAATCCACCTTTCTGTTACGATATTGTTAACAAATATTCGAATACAACAAGAAATTCATTTGTCGTTCATGGAAAATGATTTCAATCACTCACTATCATGCAATAGAGCTAAATATTCTCGTTTTTGTATCATTTGAGCGGTTTTTCATTTTATTGAGATTTACGTTCATAAAATGGAGCGGTTAAACAGGTTGTAAAGGTCAAATGTAAATAAAATGTGATCAATTTAATGTTTTTGAAGGTCTGAGTTTGCGGATGATGATTGGCGGGAATACTTTTCAACAAACCAGTTTTTTCTTTGCTGGACGAAGATCGTGTTTGCTGTCTAACGGTTTTCTCAATGAGCGGTAGAGCGAGAATTCTGGAACCATCGGTATTTCGTTGTGTTTTCTCAATGGGTGTCGGGAAAACAAAATACGGGATGACCGATTTTTTTGAAGTTAATAAGAAAGCGCTTTCTTTTGGAGAAATTAACCTCTGATGGAGTGAGAATGAAAAATTCCAGAATATCAATGGCGGCACTGGCCGTGTCTGCTGCGCTGACGGGAATACCGACCGCAAGTGCTGCCATCATTGATGATGTTGAATTCCACGGTTACTTCCGTGCAGGCTTTTTTGCCAGCAAGGAGAATGACTTCAAGAAAGCAGATATCGGTGGCCAGAAAGAATTACTCGGCAGACTGGGGTTGGAATCGGATAACGATGGCAACCTCAACTTCACCACAATTACTGACATTAGCGAGGAAAAGCAGTTACGCATTAATGTCGGCTTGGGCGATACGTCGTTTGATGATCTTATTGGCTTTGTCGAAATGGACGGTGTCACCCCTTCAGGCACCCTGTGGGGAGGCAAGCGCAAACTGGGTGAAGAAAACTACATTTTCATGACCGATTTCTTTTATACCGACCTCGAGGGTATTGGCTTCGGTATACAGGATTATGAAATCGAGGACGGTTTCCTTGATGTGGCTTATCTGAGCAGTGATAGAGGTATCAGCCTCGATCAAGATTACGATGACTTTGTCACCTCTGCGTTCAATAACACAGATATTCGCAACGAACTGAACCGACGCTTTATTGGTATTGGCCCCGGCGCGGAAGAAAGAATTGCGAAGATCAGAGACAACCAAAATAACCCGATGCACACCTTGCACCTGTCCTACACCTTGGGAGCATTGACTCTGCAAGGTAATTACAAATATATGCCGGATAACTGGGACTTTACGGGTAAGGAATGGGCAGAGCAGGGTGTCGATGCGACAGCTATTTATCACATGCTCGACTTCTTTGGGATGAAGGGCAACGCCTTCTCTTACGCTATCTTGCAGGCCGGTCAGGGGCTGGGTTCCGGTAACCTTCTTGGCAGCACCATTACTGACTACTCCTCTCTGCGACCCGGTGCGCTGTCTCAGGGCTACCACACCGGAGAATGGGGAACCTTCTCGGGCGACCCTTACTACTTGTCGACACACCGAGAAGATGATGCAACTTCAGTCCGAACCTTGGTCTGGGGCGGGTACACCATGCCCAATGGCATTGGTTTCTTCCCTGCAATAGAAGCGCAATATAACGATGAAGCAGTAACGATGATCTCTTCATCAATGACGGCGACGATGCGGGCTACAACTACTGGGTGGCCACCATGATGCGCAACATCTTCCCGGTTGAAGGCAACCTGATTGTACAGACTGAAGTGGGCTTTTATGAAAATGTGCAGAATGGCGGGCATTGGCATCAGTCTAAAGTGACTGTCGCGCCAACCTATGTACTTTCAAATGGCGAGACCACAGCAGAAATCCGCTTCACCGCGACATACCTGCCGACATCGTGGACAACGGGTGATGCCACCAACCCGAATGTGAAGCTAAAAGACGACATCGTGATTGGCATTCAGGCGGATGCTTACTGGTAAACCGAATTCACTGGTAACCCACAGATTATCTGGGGTGCTCAAGGAAGCATCCACAAGGTTTGAATGTAGTGTGCAATTGACATCAATTGCCGATGTGTAAGGACACAATAATGACTAATTTCCCTTATCGACGCGCATTCCTTGCATCAGCGGTTATTGCTGGTGCGGCGGGCTGTGAGTCGAAAGTCTACCAGCCTGTCAGCGCAGGCCCTGATACAAGTGCTCCTATCGTACGTCCAACTGATGATTGGACCTTGGTATGGAATGACGAATTCAGTGGCGAGGCCATTGATAAGTCAAAATGGAGCCATGAAGAGAACTGTTACGGCGGCGGTAACAATGAGCGCCAGTGTTATACCGACCGCGCAGTAAACTCGTTTGTGAAAGATGGAAAACTCCATATTGTTGCCCGTGATTATCAGTTCACGGGGCCTTCCGATCCGGAAGGAAAAAGCCGACGCAAAGCGACGCTGCCTTTCACCTCTGCGCGTTTAAGAACGCTGAACAAAGGTGACTGGAAGTATGGTCGTTTTGAAGTCAGAGCCAAGCTACCGTTTGGTCAGGGTACCTGGCCTGCAATCTGGATGTTGCCGACAGATTATGTCTACGGCGGTTGGGCGGCATCGGGTGAGATTGATATTGTTGAAGCAGTTAACCTCAAAACACCGACTGACCAGCTCGGTGCCGCGCCGGGCACGAAAGAAGCACGTATTCACGGAACCCTGCACTATGGCCGCGAATGGCCGGACAATGTCAGTACCGCTGCAGAGTATCACCTGCCAAACCACACCAATCCGGCAGACGGGTTTCACACCTATACACTGGAATGGGAGCAAAATGAAATGCGCTGGTATGTGGACGACATCCACTACGCCACGCAGCGTTCAGATGGTTGGTATAGCCAGTATAAAGAAGGTGGACGCTGGGTTACCGGAAAAGACGATGCGCCCTTTAATCAGCGCTTTCATATGATCTTAAACCTCGCGTTGGGTGGCTCTTGGTCATCGAATGCCAACGAGGGTGGGATTGATCCTTCTATCTTCCCCCAGACCATGGAAGTGGATTTTGTCAGGGTGTACCAATGCTCGAAAGACCCCGAAACGGGCAAAGGGTGTGCAACTGTGCAGGACAGTGCGCAGTTTGTAGCGGGTACGCCTGCACCTGAAATCATCATTCCGGGACCTGACTACGCGACAGGGCCGGTATTTGTGTTGTTCGGTGACAAGCCTGATAAGCACCTTCGTTCGAAGGAATATGATCCTCAATTCAAGGTATACACGGAGATCAAGCCGGTTGCTGGCCGGGGTAATGTACTCGCGATCAAGAAAACGGGCAACATCGGAAACTTTTACTTTGAATCCCCTGACGTGAACATGGGTGAGTGGATGCAAGGTGGTGAGCTGGTGTTTGACCTGCTGGTTGAAGAGACATCACCGGACGCGAAAATCATGATTAAGGTGGACAGTGGATGGCCTGCCGCAAGCGATATTGATGTTGCAGTGCCGCCACTGGGTCAATGGAAAGAAGTGCGGATCGACTTTGCCGAGTTGATTAACAATGGCAACCGTTTTGCGCCCGGCGCGAAAGCGAATGTTGAAGCACTTCGGAATATCTTTGTTATTGAACCGACAGGCCCAATGGTGCTCAAGGTCGATAATCTCCGTTACGAGAAGAAATAACGGTAGCGTGCAGGCGAAAAGGAGGCTCTGCCTCCTTTTCCTTTATTTGTGTTGGTTTGCTTTAAACACTTCCTGACATCAAGGCAGTGAGGCTGGAGCGCCAAAGTGTGACTTTTCCCGACTTATCCTCGGGATAATTTTTGAATAATTTAGAAAGCGCTTTCTTTCAGGAGCCGGGAAATATGGAACATAGTTGTAAGTCGTCAGGCAGTGCCGTTCAGGGGAAATATGTCACTGAAAATGGCCAACGGCTTTATCTCATCGAGAACATTGATCAATTACCGCCATTTTTTATCAGTGTCGTTTCAGCGAATGATCATTGGCTTTTCGTTTCGACAACCGGGTGTTTGAGTGCGGGAAGAGGAAAGCCGGAGAATGCGCTCTTCCCATATCGTTCGGTGGATTTGATTCATGAGAATGCAGAAAACACAGGCCCTAAAACCGTCATACGGCTGGAGGGACGGGTGGATGCCTGGGAACCTTTCAACCCTCAGCATGACGGCAAGTATCAGACAGTGAGGAACCTGTACAAAAGCGTCACGGGTGACACCTTATTGTTTGAAGAAATCAACCATACACTGGCTCTCAGGTTCCGGTATCAGTGGCAAAGTGGTAATAACTATGGCTTCGTGAGACGCGCAGAGCTCAGTGATTTATCCGGTCAAACCCGCCGTCTGGAGCTTCTTGACGGTTTGCAGAATGTTCTGCCAAGCGGTGTGCCGATGAAAGCCATGCAAACGTGCAGCGCCTTGGTAGATGCCTATAAGTGGAATGAGCAGGACAAAGATACGTCGCTGGCATTGTTTACCATGTACGCTAAACTGAGTGATCGCGCTGACCCTGCTGAGTCACTCACCGCCAACACCGTCTTTTCGCTCGATGCTGATTCTCCCAGTATCCTACTCAGTAGCCAGCAATTATCGGCGTTCAGACGAGGTTTGCGCATCGAGGAAGAAAGGCTGACCCGCGGTGTACGTGGCGCCTATTTTATCCATAAGTCGATCACACTCGATGGCGGAAAATCCAATACTTGGTCGTTGGTGATTGATGCAAACAAAGATCATGCTGATATTGCTCAACTGCGTCGTGATCTGGCTGATACCGACGCGCTTGCCGCCAAGGTGTCAGAAGACATTGAAAGTAACCAGCGCGAACTTGTTTCCTTGATGGGGGCGGTAGATGGCTGGCAATTCTCCCAAGATGAATCAACGAGTCATCACCACTACGCCAATGTGCTTTTCAATAGCATGCGCGGTGGAGTGTTTGAGCAAGGGTACACCCTGAGAAAAGATGATCTTGTTCGAGCCGCGCAGCAGACGAACGAGGCTGTCGTCATACGAAACCAGCACTTTTACGACGCGCTGCCGGATACCATCCGCCTCACCGATCTCCTTGAGCGAGCCGGAAAGGAAGGAGATAGCCAACTTCTGCGCCTTTGTCATGAGTATTTGCCACTGACATTTGGCCGACGCCATGGCGATCCGAGTCGCCCTTGGAACCATTTTGATATCAAGGTCAAAGACAAAGAAGGGAATCCACTGCTGGGCTATCAGGCAACTGGCGGGATATATTCCAGAACTGGGAAGCACTGGCGCTGAGTTATCCCGATTATCTGCCTTCGTTTGTCGCGAAGTTTATCAATGCGTCGACGATTGATGGCTACAACCCTTACCGGATCACCAAAGATGGCATCGACTGGGAAGTGCTTGAGCCAGAAGACCCGTGGAGCAATATCGGTTACTGGGGTGATCACCAGATTATCTACTTATTGAAGTTGCTCGAATGGTCGGAGCGTTTTCATCCTGAGCACTCAGTCAGCAACTGACGGCGGAAATCTACAGCTATGCCAATGTGCCGTACCGCATTGGCGATACCAAGACCTTGTTCAGCAGCCCGAAAGATACAGTGACGTTTGATGAAAGCTTGCAGCAACGAACGGACGCTATGAATAACAAAATCGGCAGTGACGGTCGTTTGCTGCTGGACGCTGATAACGAGGTGTATCTGGTCAACTTATCAGAGAAGCTTCTGGTGCCTTTGTTGTCGAAACTCAGTAACTGGGTTATTGATGGCGGGATATGGCTCAATACCCAACGTCCTGAGTGGAACGATGCGAACAATGCCATTGTCGGCAATGGTCTTTCCATGGTGACCCTGTTTTACATGCGTCGTTATATTGCCTTTTTGGAAGAACTGTTTGTACAAGGGCCTGATGAGATATGCCTGTCATCAGAAGTGGCTGACTGGCTCACGGCAACATGTAAGATTTTGGTGCAAGTGCTGCGTGATGTGAAAGAAGGGGATGTGAACGCGAATAAACGCCTTGAGCACCTCACTGCTTTAGTGTCTGTGGCGAGTGATTACAGGCAAAAAGTCTATCAGCAGGGTGGTTTCAGCAACAAGGTAACGATCAGGAAACAAGACGTCGACACTTTACTGAGTATCTCGCTGGTACTGCTAGACAGAAGCACCTTAAAAAATCGCCGTGAAGACGGATTGTTCAATGCTTACAACGTATTGCAATACAGTGACAGTGCTTTGTCTTGTCAGCCTCTGTACCCGATGTTGGAAGGACAGGTTGCGGTGCTGAGCTCTGGTGTATTAACGAGCGGTGAGGCGGTATCTTTGCTTGATACCCTGTTTAACAGTGCGATGTACCGGGCTGATCAACAGTCATTCATGCTTTATCCGGACAGAGCGTTGGCAAAGTTTGTCGAGAGAAACAGCGTTGACCCGGAAGCTATCCTGCGTAACAGATTGCTTCGAGATATGGTCAATACGGGCGATAAACGGATTGTGGCGATAGATTGCGAAGGGCGTTTTCATTTCAATGCGGAATTCGAAAATGTCGACAATCTTAAGGCTGTGATGTCTGACATTCGGAAAGATTACCCGGGTGTGTCTGAAGCGCAGTATCAGGGCGTGTTTTCGGTGTATGAGTCAACCTTTAACCACCGCGAGTTTACGGGCCGTTCCGGTACCATGTTTGGTTATGAAGGGCTGGGATGCATCTATTGGCACATGGTGTCAAAACTGCTTTTAGCCGTTCAGGAAGCCTATGTGTCAAGTTGGAAACAGAACCCCGACAGTGCGGATACCCGAAAGCTTGCTGACTATTACTACCGTGTCCGACAGGGAATCGGGTTCAATAAATCGCCGACAGAATACGGTGCTTTCCCCGCTGACCCATATTCACACACGCCTAAACATGCAGGTGCACAACAGCCGGGCATGACGGGACAGGTCAAAGAAGAGGTTATTACCCGCTTTGGTGAGCTTGGGGTGCAGATTGACGCCGGTACTATTCACATTGAACCATCGCTGCTGTGCGAATCAGAGTTTTCTACTCATGTTTCGGCGTTCTCGTATGTCGATCAGCAGGGAAGGGAAAAGACTTTATCGCTTGATAAAGGAGAGTTGGCGTTCACTTACTGTCAGACACCATTCATCTACAGGGTGGTTGATAGTAGCCCGATAACAATGGCAGTGAGCTTTAATAACGGTGATGAAGTGACGATAAACGGTTCGCACATTCCCGTGCATTGGTCCCGCAAAATATTCTCCCGGGATGGAGAAATCACGCAGGTGGTGGTGGATATCCCACGAGACAGATTGCGATCACTCTGAATAAATGCTTATGCTACTCAGTTTTCGATGCTGAAGTTACCGCCGTGTTTATTTGAGTGGTGTACTTCAGTATTTTTTGAGTAGAAAAACAGAAAAGGCCGCTAGAGAAGCGGCCTTTTTTCAAGCTGGACAATGACTACTTGGGAGAGTTGACCGAGCCTCTTTCCATCAACGTTGGAAAGAGACGCGTGGTGACGCCTTCCAGTGATTTCCCGTCTATTAAATTCAGTACGCCTTTGGCTGCTTCGGTCGCCATTTCATCGACAGGAAAATGAATTGTCGTCAGGCTGGGTATCATGTACTGGCCATAGGTGTGGTTGTCGAAGCCGCAGATAGACATATCTTCGCCGACTTTCAGGCCGCGGGCATGGCATGCGCCGTATGCCGCAAGCGCAATGCTGTCGTTGAGGCAGAACATCGCGGTGATCTCGCTGTCTCTGTCCAACAGTCGGTTAACGGCTGCCTCATTACCATCGTGGTCGAATCGCCCTTCCACAACCAGATTCTGGTCGTATTCGATACCATGGGTATCAAGCGCCTTCCTGTATCCCTGCAGTCGCTCCCGGCTGTCTATTTTGCTTAATTGACCTGTGACACAACCAATTCGGTGATGGCCTTTTTTGATCAGGTATTCCGTCGCGATGTAGCCACCATGCTCGTTGTCCATACAGACGCATTGCCCCGCGAGTTCCGGGATATAGCGGTTCATTAACATGGTGGCAGGGGTTTGTTTGACGATATTCAGGATATCAGCGTCACTCAGCATGTCTGATGTCAGCACCAGTCCGTCAATTTTTTTCGCATTCAGAAAGCGGATTGATTCTTGTTCCTCGTCATATTTCTCGTGACCGCTGGTGATAATCAAATGGTAGTTTTTCTGCCGAACCACTTTTTCCACGTTGTGCATCAGTGGGCCAAAGTAGGGGCCGTCAAACGTGCCAACCAACATACCAATGCTGTGCGAACGGTTTGAAGCCAGCGCCTGAGCAAACGCATTGGGCTGATAGCCAAGCTCTTCAATAGCGGCAAACACCTTCTTGCGATTCTTTTCTTTTACTGACTTATGGCCGTTCAACGCTCGTGAGACCGTTGATTGCGAAACGTCAGCCAGCTCAGCGACTTCTTTTATGGTGATCAACGAAAAAGTCCTTTCATTATCCGTTTGGTCTTTATGCAAGCTATATAATAATGCACTAATGAAAGCGCTTTTATCGTTTAGCGTTACTTTTTGGGATTCTCTGGTGTTTTCTGTTGGCAGAGTTTGCGTATTGATGCCGTGATCACTGCCAAGTCGTGTTGTCTACGTGAATCTCTATTTGTGCCACGGAATACACGGTATTTCCATCTCATTGATGCCAGATGCGCAGCTTTATGCTGTTCATTTTGCAGCATTAAGACGACATGCTTCATTATTGAAGCACAGAGAGAAAGCGATTTCACAACTTTGGTGCGAATTACGTATCACGTAGTGATCATCACCACAACGAAATAGTGTATGAGTCGCTAAGTCACTGCAGCAAAATAGCTTTCTGTTCGAACTTATTATTGACTCGAATGAGAGAATATTTTCAGTTAATTGCAATAAATAACGCTTTCACGTAGCAATAACCAGAAATAGTGCCATTTCTTCCAGATTTAGTGGAAAATGGTGTAATTAAGGGCTTTCCACTGCTTTGACCAACAATATTTTGCATACATAGCATTAACCACAAAAGAAAGCGCTTTCAAAATGGTTTTTTGGAGGTATATATCGTTCTAAAGCAGTTTGATGAGATTTCTCTTTGCTGGCTACTATCCTTATACCTCGTTTACATATGGTTAACATTTGGCTATGTCTCAAGTAGAAGTAACTGCAACAAATGAACAGCACGATGCGCGTGCGCGTGTGCCAGTTGTTCAAAAAGGCGCTTACGGCGCAGGGACGTTAACTCTGAACCTGTTACCGGGCGCGCTGGGCGTTTTTTCCTTTTTCCTGATCACAGCGTTTGGTATGGACCCTTTTCTAGCCGGCTTACTCGGCGGGTTGCCAAGGCTGTTTGATGCTATTACTGACCCTATCATGGGTTTTATAACTGACAACACCAAATCACGATGGGGAAGACGTCGCCCTTACATTGTTGTTGGTGCCATTTTAAGTGGTGTGTTCTTTGCCCTGCTATGGCAACTCGACCCCGAAGCGTCACAAGAGTACAACTTCTGGTATTTCCTCATTTTCTCTTTGATCTTCACCGTCGGTAACACTATGTTTGCGACACCGTTTGTCGGGCTGGGTTATGAAATGACCTCTGACTACAACGAGCGCACACGACTGATGGCGTTTGCCAACACTATGGGACAGGTGGCATGGATGATCGTGCCATGGTTCTGGGTGCTGATTGCCGATCCGGATTTGTTCAGCAGTCAGGCTGAAGGTGTTCAGAAGCTGTCGCTATTTGTCGCTGGGGCCTGCATTACTCTGGGAATACTGCCGGGGCTGTTTTGCAAAGGCATTGATGCGACAGATATGGGCAACCGTGCAGAGATCTCGATGTCGACGATTTGGTTAAACCTGATTGAAGTCTTCAAAGGGATCCGTCAGGTATTCAAGAACAAGCCTTTTGTCAGATTGTGTGGTGCCACTTTCCTTGTTTTTAACGGCTTCCAGCTTGTTGCGTCGTTCAGCTTCTTCATCATTGTTTTTCACATGTTTGAGGGAGATTATGGCGCGACAGGTACCTGGCCTGCATGGTTCTCGACAGTCAGTGCCATCGTGACTGCTGTTGTCGTTATTCCTGTGATCACATGGATGGCGAACCGATGGGGCAAGCGTAATGCCTTCGTGATTTCTACGGCGATTTCGATTGTGGCTATGCCCTTAAATGGTGGGGATTTGACCCAAGCAATCCGTGGATGATCTTTATGCCAATCCCATTGATGTCGTTTGGTATTGGTGGTTTGTTCACCCTGATGATGAGCATGACGGCTGACGTGTGCGACATGGATGAACTGGAGAACGGTATGCCGAGAAAGGAGGGAACCTTCGGCGCAATATACTGGTTGATGGTTAAGATTGGGCAGGCACTGGCGTTGATTCTGGGTGGCTTGGTACTGAAGGTAGTTGGCTTTGATCCGGGCGTCGCTAGTCAGTCGGTTGAAACCATCACCAATCTCCGTCTTGCTGACATTATCATCCCAGCCAGCACAGCGTTTCTGGCAATACTGGTGATGTGGAAGTATGACCTGAGCGAAGAAAAAGCTCGGGCTATCAAGAAAAAACTCGTCGAACTTCGGGGCGAGCTGTAAAAGTTATGACGAAACTGAACGGAGCCTTGGTGCTCCGTTTTTTTCTCAGCAAGAAAATATATTCCTCTCCACACATCTCCATTGTTTGCTCATTCACGCATTGGCTTTTCACGTTTCTTTTCACATCTGTTTCACAACCACTGACTTAACGTAGCCCTACTCTTCAGAAAGTGGTGAACCCTATGTCAGGTCAAATTGAATTAACGAATCTCGGTCAGTCGTTTTGTATGAATGGTGCAAACGTGAACCTGTTTGAAGGTCTGAACTTAACCATTCATCAGGGGCAGTCCTACGCCATTACCGGGCCGTCAGGTGCCGGAAAGTCCAGTCTTCTGATGCTGGTCTCCGGGTTGGAAAGTCCGTCGTCGGGGCAGGTAAATTACGTCTCGGGCGGACAAACCCGTTCGCTTGATAGTATTCGTGAGAGTGTTGGTTTTATCTTTCAGCAATTTCATTTGTTACCCGAGTTAACAGCCCTTAATAACGTTGCTTTGCCCTTGAAACTGAGAGGGGACAAGCAAGCGATTGAGAAGGCTAAAACCTGGCTTAACAAAGTGGGTTTGGGCCACCGCCTGAATCACAAACCACAGCAAATGAGTGGCGGTGAACAGCAACGTGTGGCGATCGCCAGAGCGTTAGTATTTGAGCCAAAGTTTATTTTTGCAGATGAGCCTACGGGCAATTTAGACCAGAAAAGTGCAACCGATATTGCCGACCTTCTGTTTGCCTGTTGCCGCGAACATGGTGCGGGATTGGTTGTGGTGACGCACAGTAATACCCTGGCTCGCAGGGCGTCACATCAGTTTATGCTCAGTGATGGTCGATGTGATGCGGTCTCTCACACAAACGTTGAGGAGGTGAGCGCATGAAAGGCATGACGTTGGCGTGGCTTCTGTTCAATGAAGAAAGAAAAGAAAAACATCATCGATATTTTAGCTGGGTGCAAGGCTTGTTGATGGTATTCATTGTGACACTGAGTCTGGCCAGTGAAAATATTCAGTACTACTTGCAAGATAACCTTAGAAACCTTCTTGGTGCAGATGCTGTGATCTCCCAGCCGAATGCGTTAACCCCTGAACATCAGGCGTATCTGACTGAACTCAGTGAAAAGATGGTGGTGACGCGTCAGGTCGACACCACGCTGCTCCATGATGGAAGCTGGCAACGGACAAAGCTGAAAGCCGTGGGTGAGGGCTATCCGTTACAAGGCCAACTTAAGATAGCAACGGCGCTGAATGGTGAAGGGGTGGCGGCTTCGGCAGGTCCAGAATCAGGAAATATATGGCTTGATGAGCGCTTGTTTAACAGTTTATCGCTAAACATTGGCGATGAGGTGGTGTTATCAGAACAGCGCTTCGTTGTTTCACAGATCCTGCTGCACGAACCTGACCGGATAAGGGAAGGGTACAGCTCCACTATGCGGGCGATGATCAATGCAAAGGATCTGGAACGCCTAAACTTTCCTCCAGAGCTGGTGCATTACCGTTATCTATTGGCAGGTGACAAGACGCAGGTCAGCGATATTCTTTCTTGGCAAAAAGAGGTGTTGCCTGCTGCAGTGATCAGTCACCAACAAGGCGCGCACCCTTTAGCGTTATTCTGGAAACGAACTGAAAACTTCTTTGGTCTGATGTCTATCATCTTGTTCTTTATGGCTGCAATCGCCATTGAGCAATTGATGCAGCTGAGTATGAAGAGGGAAAAGTACTTCACCGCAGTATGCATGAGCCTTGGTTCCAAACGCAGTGTTGGTCTGAAAATATCGCTGCTGAAGTGGCTTTTCAGCCTGATCATGATTATTCCCTTTGTGTTGGTCATTTCTGCCGCCTGCCACTGGCTGATTATCGACTGGATGCAGTCAACATTCAGCGATTTACAATGGCATTGGGATACAAGTGTGGCCTTGTCCTCTCTCGCCGCCGTAACCTTTATATTGATGGTTTTCCAACTGCCTGTGTGGATTGCAATCACCCAAAGCTCAGTCGCCAGACTGCTCAACGATGTGAAAAAAGACAAAGGCTTTTGGATGACCAAGCTCAGTGCTGTCGCAGTATTTTGTCTTGTTGCCTGGGTGTATTCAGACAACGGTTTGTTGACGGCGATGATGTTGGGGGCACTTGCGTTAAGTGTTGTGTTGATGGTGACCAGCAGTTGGGCGGTACTGACAGTCGGTGAAAAAGTCTCGCAGCCATTTTCCGGATTAGTGCCTTTCACTCTCTTTATGATGAAGCAACGTTTGCTGACGAAAAGCACCCAAATTCTGGGTGTCGGCCTTTGTGCTTTCTTGCTGCTTTTCACCCTGATGGTGCTTCGCGATTTGGGTGATACCATTACATCCAATCAAAGAGTAAACGACGGTAATGTGTTGATCTCTAAGGCAACCGAGTCACAGATGGCCGATATTACGCGTTGGGCCGATGAGCAGAATGTTGAAATCAGGCAGTCTAAACCGTTTGTTTTCGCCAAACTCCTCAAAGTGAATGGCGAAACACTGGATGAATACGCAGAGCAACCCAGCCAGAGTCTGGATACCATGAAGACGTCAATCAGACTTCATTGGTCTCAGGCTGTGCCGAGTAACAACCGGATCATCAAAGGGAGCTGGTGGAGTGAAAACAGTGCTTGGGATCAGGTGTCGATAGAGCCAGAGGTCATGACCGATTTGGGCTTACAAATCGGAGACAGGCTGACGTTCTTTGTTGGACAACAAGAGTTAGCGTTCACTATTACCGCAAGTCATGTCTATGCCGGGGCAGGCTCTATCACCTTCTGGGTGCAAATGCCGCCATCCGCGTTGGCATATATTGATGCACCTAAATACAGCATGGCCAGTATGGAGCTGCCGAAAGATAAATGGTCGCAACTTGGCGAACTTTGGAAGAAACACCCAACGCTTCAGATGGTGACGATGAAGGAAATGACCGAGCGATTTGACGCCAATCTTGCCATGTTGACTGATGTCGTCAGCAGTTTTGCCCTGTTAATCAGCCTACTGGCCGGGATCGTTATCTTATCGTCTATTCATGCCTTGGAATCAAAAGAAAAGCGCAAGAACAGCATCATCATGAGTTTTGGCTTCAGCCGAAAAACCTGTCTGATGCTCAATGTCTTCGAATGGGTGATCACTGCGCTTACAGCGGCGTTTGGCTCGGTGGCAGGTGCGTATTTTGCGGGCTTAATGGTCTATCAGTCGCAGTTCTCATTGACGTACACACCTGACTTCATCTGGATGTTTGCAACGGTCGCCGTGATTTTAGTGTTGGTGGTCGGTACCGGTGTGTTGGCGAGCAGGCGAAACCTTGATACGTCAATCAGACATTTGATGGCAGAGGGTTAGTCACAGTGATGTCGGAATAAGGTTGCCAGTCTGGGTAACCTTATTCAAACCAATGATTGGGTGAGTGAAAGAGTCAGTACAATCGCGTTAACGGCCGCAATATCTTCAGTAAAGTTAGATTTATCAGTCAAATACCGTACAGTGAATTAGGCATTTTCAGCGCTTCCCGCATAAACCACAGAGAGAAGGACATCATGACATCATCAATGCCAGCATTGCATGTGTTGCTGGTTGAAGACCAACAAGACATTGCCAGTAATGTTGCCGATTATATGGAAGAAAAAGGGCATGTCTTCGATTTTGCCGTCGAAGGGAAGCATGGGCTTGAGCTGGCACTCAGCGAGTACTACGACCTGGTCATTCTCGATCTTAATCTTCCCCTGATGGACGGACTGGAAGTTTGTAAGCAGCTTCGCGAGAAATCAGCGCGCCATATACCGATATTAATGCTGACAGCACGAGACAGCATTGATGACAAGGTCACAGGCTTCTCTGTGGGCGCAGATGATTACCTGACAAAACCTTTCTCACTGCAAGAACTGGAAGTCAGATGTCTGGCGCTTTCCCGCAGGCACCTGCTTCAGACGCAGGATGTGATGACACTTGGCCCTTTGAGTGTAGACAGAAAACGGAAGCAGATAACGCGCGACGGCAAACCGCTCGCCCTGCATTCCATGGGGTATAATATTGTCACCATCCTTGCCGAGGCATTTCCACAGGTTGTCACTCGGTCTGAGCTTTCCCGCAAAATCTGGGGTGATCAGCCCACGGAGTCAGATGCAATACGCTCTCATATATACCAGTTGCGCGCTGTGCTGGATAAGCCCTTTGATTACCCGCTCTTGAAGACGGTTCATGGTGTTGGCTTTACGCTCGATATTGATTCCGGGAATGCGACACACTGATGAAACAAACCAAACCAAAATTTACCAGCCTGCGCCGACGCATCATGACGCAGTTTTGTTTGTTCGCCCTCGTCTTGTCAGCAGTATATGGGGCGATCGCGTTTGTCTTGATGTGGATTCTCGAAGACAGTTTTATTCAGCGGGAAATTACTCATGAAGCTGAGTATTTGCAGCAAGGCTTTAAGCAGCAGGGACAATGGCCAGTGCCCCGTAAGGATTACATGACGCTGTATTTTTCTGTCTCGCAGCTTCCTGAAGATATCCGTGATACGGTCATCCGCGTCCCCAATCAACGTGAATTTTTCGGTGCCGATAAACGTCACTATCACTTGCATCGCTTTCCTGATGCCCCTAATACATTTTTGGTTTCTGAAGTCAGTCAAATGCTGATAGTACGGTATATGACTAACGATGTGCTGTGGTTTATGGGGTTCAGCGGTGTTGTTGTGTCATTGATCGCCTGCCTGATTGCATGGTTTATCAGCCGGAAAACCATTCGTCCACTAAGGCAGTTGGTTCAAGTCGTTGGTGGAGCGGATCCGAATGCCTTACCCCGAAGGTTTGCCGATCAATTTCCGAATGACGAGGTAGGGATTCTTGCTGATTCATTGGAGCAATCGATGCAGAGAATTGCCACGACCTTGGAGCGCGAGCGTTGCTTCACCCGAGACGTGAGCCACGAATTGAGAACACCGCTGGCTATCATCAAGAATGCAGTGGAAGTGCACCGTATTCGAAAAGGAAGTGACCAGAATGTCGTGATTGAGCGCATTGCTGATGCCGCTATCGCAATGGAAAAAACTGTCGAGACGTTGCTTGTGCTAGCTCGAGAGGAACATACCCAAGCAAAGAAGGAAACATTCAATGTAATGCCGTTGGTTGAAAAATCTGTTGTCGGTAATGCCCACCTTCTCGAGGGAAAAGCGGTGGAGGTAGAGATTGACGATAGCTGCAACCGCGAAATTTTCGCGCAATCCGGCATGCTGATGGTGTTGCTGAATAACTTGCTTGGCAATGCGTTCCAATACACTCAATCTGGACGTGTTGAGGTGTTTTTCAGCGGGAATCAGCTCGTTGTGCAAGACACAGGGTGTGGCATAGAGCCTGCCATTTCAGACAATATTATGGAGCCCGCTGTGAAAGGAAGCCAAAGCACAGGCTTTGGTTTTGGGTTATCGATTGTAAAGCGTTTGTGCGAGCATCAGGGCTGGATACTTAATGTTGAAAGTCAGCAGGGCACGAGAGTCTCAGTGTCTGTTTGTGATTAATTATCGCTTTGTCTTTAATGCGGCATGTGAATGCCGCATTAATCCGTTTATTTTTTCAACGTATCACCCTGATAAGTAAAATTGGAAAAAGTGTCGTGGGAAACCTCATCAAGTTTTGAAAAAAGAGCGTAGGTACCTTTCATTCTAAACGCCCACTTTTTGGGTAAAATAGTGTGGTTAATGGCTTGAAATTCAAGCGTCATTAAAAAGTCAGAAACACTGGCACCAAACATGGGGGAGAACTTATCAATATTTTTTATGTCGATGGCTTCAATAAATTTAAGGTTCTTGTTGTAAACCAGTGAGCCTTTTAATTTACTGCTGGCATCGTCACCGAGTTGTTCAAGGTGAACATCAAAGGTCGCGTTCAATCTCTCATCGCTTTCACTTTTATACGTTAATGTTTCGAGAGAAATGAGGTTACTGAGTGAAATTTTGAGATTGTTATCTTCACTTTGTTCGCTCGCCACTCTCTTTGCTGCAAAATCTTCGCGTTGTTCCTCCGTTGGCACCGCTCCGTTAATCTCAATCAGCTTCCACCTTTCACTTATGCTGTTGTTCGGGTTAAAGCGCTCTACAGTTTTTGACTCGTTACCTTCTTCATTTTCGTAACGTGAAACCTGATACGCCCATTCATCAAGAGATGTCTGCTGATGTCGCTTTAATGCCTGACTGATTGTTGTTTGTATTGCTACCTTGTTTGTCGCCCAATGAGACAGATCAGTCTGTTCATTGGCACTAGCAGACAACGTCCATCCTGTTGCTACGAAGAGTAACCAAAGTTTATGTTTCATCCTTCACCTCATTATGTTGATCAGAGCAAAAATAAAGGGTGAGGTGTGAAATGAATGTGAATTGTTTGGGAGGGTTTTTTCGTTAAATTAATAGTCTGGTTCTCATTACGTTACGCTGTATATTGCTATCATTTTTATCATGTATATATAAAAGTAATACCAGAAAGATAGATTTGTTGATTTTCGGTAAATAACTGTCATAAAAATTAAATAAAAAGAAATCTATCTTCATAAATAATCGAAATTTAAACTATTCCCCCGAGTAGTGGTGAGTTTTATGCGACCTGTACTTCAGACATTTATGCTCATTGATGATTACTGATTGTTTTATTTGTTAAATGACTCTAATAAGCTCATTGATTGGTTTCTTTGTTATGTGGAAATAAATGATAACGCTTGTGTATCATTTTATTAACACGCAAGGAAATCGTGCATGCAAGTTCGGAAAAAATCTCATTTCAGCGGTGTAAAGTTGTCTCTACTTTCTCTTTCACTTTTGGCTTCTTACTCTGTTGCCGCTGATGACCTAACAGGCTTATCTGAAGCCGATGCGCCAGTTAAATATTTAGTTAAGTTCAAAGATGACACGTCATCTATCTCTTCCAGAATATCAGACTTCAGCCAATTCTCCGGTAGCCGAATAGCACAAGCTTCATTGCTGCAAAGAGCCGATGCGACAGATATCGAGCAACTGGGAAAAAGCTCAATCTACAGCGTTGAACTTGACGGCGATAACGTAGCGTCGCTTGAGGACAGTATCGATGTTGAATATGTTGAAGTCGATCACCCCCGTTTTCTGATGAGTGATTTTAGTCCCTGGGGACAAACGACAGTGGCCGCTAACTTGCTCTCTGATGTCAATGCTGGCAATCAGACAATTTGTATTATCGATTCCGGTTATGACATCGCACACAACGATTTGTCGGGTAATGTTGTTAACGGTACTGATGACGCCCGTTCAGGCCAGTGGGATATTCCAGGCGCAAATAACTCACACGGTACCCACGTTGCAGGCACTATTGCAGCTGTTGCCAACGACTCTGGTCTAGTTGGTGTGCTGCCAAACGGTAATGTGAATTTGCATATCGTCAAAGTCTTTAAAGATGGTAAGTGGGCGTATTCTTCTGATTTGGTCAGAGCGGTACAAACCTGTGTCGACAATGGCGCCAAGGTGATCAATATGAGCCTCGGCGGTAAGAGTCCGAGTCGAACAGAGGAGTCATCGTTTGCCCGTCATCATAACAATGGCGTTCTTTTGATCGCTGCTGCGGGTAACAAAGGGACGTCCGAGAAAAGCTATCCTGCATCTTACGACTCGGTGATGTCAGTAGCGGCTACGGATAGCACGAACCGTCACGCTAACTTCTCTCAATTCAACCCTCAGGTGGAAATTTCTGCACCGGGTGAAGCCGTCCTTTCGACAGTGAGTGTCGGCGAAGGGGTACTTGCAGATATTTCAGTATCTGGCAAAAGCTTGTTTGATCGTGGCGTTGTTCCTCATCACCGCCTCGTCCGTGTCGATGAAAAGTACCAATCTAGTCGTATTGCAGGCGCAGTGACCGCCGAACTTGCAGTCTGTGACACTGCCTCAGGTCAGTTTGACTGCGGAGACATGAGAGGTAAGGTGTGTTTGGTTGAGCGTATTGGCAACCAGAAAGGCAAGGTTAGGCCTGAAGTTGATGCCGTTGAGGCGTGCTTTAATGCGGATGCTGAGGCCGCGATTGTTTACAGTAACCAACAGCGACCGGGGTTACAGAATCCGTTTGTGACAGATGATAACGACCAGTTCCCTCTGATTTCTGTCTCGGTTGACCGCGACTTGGGTAAAGCGCTTGCGCTGAATGTGGGTGACCAAGTAACCGTCAGGGTCACCAAGGGTGGTGACTACGCTTACTACAATGGTACCTCAATGGCGACGCCTCATGTTGTAGGTGTTGCGGGGCTGGTATGGAGCTACAACGATACCTGTACAGCGAAAGATGTGCGTAAAGCTTTGGCGCAAACGGCCAAAGACATTGGTGCGAAGGGTCGAGATAATCGCACAGGATTTGGTTTGGTTGATGCGGTTGCTGCGAAAAACTACCTCGTTGATGGCTGTAATGGTGGCGACGACTCGGGAGATACGGGCAATCCACAGTGCGATGCGACTGGCATCAACGTTTATCCTGATTGGACGCGTAATGATTGGAGAGGAAATCCAAACCATGCTCAAACAGGTGACAAAATGGTCTACAACGGTGCTATTTATCAGGCCAAATGGTGGACTAGAGCGGCACCAGGCAGCAACAGCAGTTGGACACATATCTGTAATCTATAACTGACACACAAGCGCCTGTTATCAGGCGCTTTTTTGGAGTCTAATGATGCGTCAAGCTTATATCGTGTTCTTGTCTGTTTTGATTGTTACTCCGGCCAGTTCCAGTGAAAAAGTGGATGAAAATCACTTAGCGGATAAACAGAATTTATTCTATGTCAAATTTGATGATGGCTGTTTGTCCGATGTCGTTAAAGAACTCAAAGAGAGACGGATTGACCTGACTGATATTCATCACAATGATAATGTGATCGTGGCTAAGGCGACCGCTAAAAAGATGGCTATGATGTCCGATAACCCTTGCATAGAATACGTCGAAAAAGTGCCAAATAGAGAGCTGTTTTAACTTATATTGGCAGCCTCTCAATAACGATTGAGAGGCTTCTTTGAATACCAATTAGCTTGGAAATAGTGGTTGGTAAGAATCAAAACTTCTCACATCTTCAAACTGCTTGCTCAAATAGTCAGCGCTGTTATCGAACATGAAGTTACCCGCGCTTAAACGTTGAACACCCAGCTGTGCTAACGCTTGAAAGTCGGGGAGGTTTGGCATTGCCATAATATTAACCGGTAATGTTATTGCTGATGAGATGGCGCGAATATCTTCAACATCAGTCAGACAAGGGACAAAGAATCCATCTGCGCCAGCCGCTTGATAGCGCCTTGCACGCAATTCGGTCTCGGCTCTGGCATTGCCGATACCCAGTATGTAGGTATCGCAACGCACATTGATAAACATATTAATGTTCCCACGCTGCAAACTCTCTTTGATTTGTTCAAGTAAGCGGCAAAATACATCAACATCCTGTAGGCGCCTGTCATCTGTCACCACGCTGTCTTCAATGTTAACACCGACGACGCCCGATTCTGCGAGGGTTTGTAGGTGACTGGCGATGACGTCGGGGTTGCGGCTGTACCCTCCCTCGATATCAACGCTGAGGGGCAAGTGGGTGGAAGCGACAATGCGCCTGACGATGTACGCCAGTTCTTCAAAAGGTATCTTCTCACCATCCTCGTACCCGAGCATCTTGCTATCGCGGCGCTGGATGTGCCTAATGCTTCAAACCCCGCCAATGCTGCGCGTCTGGCGCTTTCAGCGTCCCAAACATTGGCTATTACAATTGGTGTCTTTTGGTTGTGTAGTTCTTTAAACGTTTCCATCGCTCTTTTCTCCCTGTTTGCTTTTCGATGACAGCGAACTCTATGAATGCATCCGTCGGGATGAGATATGTGCTTATGTTGTTGTTTTAACGCTCGATACACCAACGATAGATTTTGACTTTTAAAATAAGCAATGCTTATAGTTGGTGCTCATCCATTCTGATATTCGTAGTTCGACAATGTTAAAAAATCTCAATTTGCTGGTAACGTTTGAATGCGCCGCGAGGCACAGAAGCTATAGCCTCGCTGCTGATGAGCTTTTCATTTCTCAGGCGGCGGTTAGCCAACAAATGCGTCAACTTGAAAAATCACTGGGAAGAACATTGTTTGTGCGCCGAAATCGACAAATGATGCTTACACAGGAAGGGGAGACGCTTCTAGAGAGCGCCGAAGCTGGGCTTAAAATTCTTAATGAGGGGATTCAGAAAGTATATAAACAGGATATTTCTGGTGAGTTGATCATATCTTCAACCCAAGCCTTCAACGCTTTATGGCTAATGCCGCGCCTCCGCCGCTTTAACGCTATTTATCCTCATATTTCGATAAAGGCGGTATCTTCACCAGTTTTTGATGACTTACAACAATCTCATATCGACCTAGCCATTCGTTTTGGTATGAATGTGGAGGAACAAACGCCCGCTAGCCTCAATTGTGATTACTTTGGTACGGACCATGCCTTTCCAATTTGCTCACCGTATTTGGTCGAACAACTTTCACTTTCTGTACCCGAGGATCTTAATTCTGCCCACTTAATCACGCTGGATTCGCCTGGTCGTTATAGTTGGGCTGAGTGGTTCGAAGGCATTGGGGTTGTTGGATCGACTGATGGCAACAACATGACAACAGTGAGTAGCACAGATATGGCGCTTAGTGCCGTTCTCAGTGGGATGGGGGTCATGTTGTCTGTTGCCTACCTCTGTCAAAAACAGCTTGAAAGCGGTGAGTTGGTGGTTCCTTTTGACGTGCCTCATCCCAACGTGGTCAATAGGTATTTTGTCTATCATCCTTTATCGCCAAAACTATCTCGTCTGAAAATATTTATGACATGGCTTAAAGCAGAAATGACGGAATAAACGTCACAGGCTCCTCTCATTTAATAGAGGCAAAACTAATTTTATTAGTTACCTACTTCTCTTAAAAATATCGAAATTTGAACGGTTAATTAACTAAATATATAAAAAAAAGTCTTATCTAAACAAATATTAGCTTTTATTAAATTAGATATAAATCAGTAAGATACAGGCAGATAAGAAATGATGTTTATATGGAACTGTTTTTATAACCATGGCACACAAATAAGTATATTTTCGAGAAGGGATTAGCTTTTTGTCGTGCGGTTAAGTCTGTTGTACCCCTTCATGATTCTTGCTCTCTTTCATCAACAATGATGACTGAGGGACCATTTTTATGGGGATAAAACAATGGTTTCACCTGTAAACCCATTTACATTCTCTGGTATCAGAGGCTTTCTGGGCGCGACTGGCGGTAGTCCTTATGGTACTGGTGCACCTGCACAGACATCTAGCATGGCTGCGGCTCATTCGTCGCGAGGCTCTTTTTTCGGAGCGAAGTACTGTGGAACGCAACACTATATGCAGTGCCATATCATTCGCCGTTGCTACTATGTGCCGAATTATTGCCATTGTGGTCCGTTTTTCCCATCTCCGAAACCTATATGCCCAGTGCCGTTTTGGCCGCCGAACATGCCTTATTTTGGGCGAGGTTGATCATGAATATTGGCGTTTGGGCGTAACGATTTTTAATAGCTAATTAAGGAGAGTTGTATGGTTGCATCAGTAGCTCCGTACATATTTGTCAGGCCTGTTGGCAATCCAACGGCCTTAGGCGCGCAGCCATATAATGCTGCTGCGATGCAAGCACCAGCAATGGCTGCACCCCACACAGGTGGTGGTTCATTTTTTGGCGCTAAATTCATGAGCTCGCTGCACTTTTCTCAATTCCAAGCATTTGGAATGGGCGCAGCAAGTTTTGGAACGTCGCCTATCTACTGTCGTTGCGGGCCATTCTTTCCGTCGCCTTATCCATTCTCGCCAGCGCCATTTCTTCCTGGATTTGGTATCGGTTTCCAGCAAGGCTACGGCTATGGATACCAAAACGGTTATGGCAATGGCTATCAGAATGGCTACGGTAATGGTTTCCAAGTTGGATATAATCAGGGTATTAGTGTGGGTCATAGACCACCATTTTGCGGAACGCCCCCCTATCCACCTAGACCACCAATTTGTGGAACTCCACCACATCCACCGCATCGTCCTTGCCCCAAGCCATCTACGTCAAAGCTGGTTGATGGAGGTGGACATAAACCGGATAAGGCTCACTGGGAAAACAAAAACTACAAGATATCGATAGATGAGACCGGTTATAAAATGGTTATCGAAAATAAGTGTACGGATGAAAAGTACACTATGTACGGTGATCCAGTGCTTCAGGTTGGTGATAAGAAAGGCAACCACACGATTGGCTTATTTAATAATGGTGGTGTTGTTAAGCTTGAGGATGGTACCCAGATACATTTGAGTACGACCAAAGGCACGTCACCGGGTGTCCCCTACCTCAAAGATGTCACCATTTTTGAACCTAAATTTAATAAGGCCACGCAGTTCAAAAACATAGGTAACTATGTCAATGGTAAACAGGTTCAGGGTGATATGACTCGTGAGGTGGGCACCGTGCACCAATTCCAGAATCAGACGGGTATCGATTACAACAGTGCACTGCTGTGGCGCGAGAATCCGAATGGTGGTGGCTTATATATCCGCGATGACGATGGTGTCTCTGAGCACTTGATGGACAAGAATTTTAAGAACGGTACTAAGTTCTTTAAAGAACTTGAGAAAGAGCTTGAAAATGGTTACGACCAGCATGTCGACTTCTCTGTTCCTGTCTACTGGCATAAACCTTGGTACGGTCAGAATCCGTATTTAAGACAAGGTGAGGGAATGCCACATAACGGCGGTAACCCTTACCTCTAGCTAGGGCAGGTAACGATTATGAAAGAGGCATGCTATTGGCCTGCCTCTTCTTTATCAATTTCGACTTCTCCGACTCACTGATGCTGACGTTATCTAATGATGGCCGTCGTTTATCTGAGGTTTAGTTAGCGCCTCAATCTTGGCCATGAACTTGTCTTTAAGGTGCTCGTGGTCATACGTTAGGTTGTAGGTATTGTGGAAACCAATGTGCAATTCAACCCCATTTCCTCTCAAATACACGTTATAACCATCGTAGTCTGTTGATGCTTCGATGCCTTCCAGCCGTCGGCCAGTTTCAGTTTTCTCACCATCTTTCATGATGGCCTCAAATGCTGCCAGCATTTGAGATGTGTTAAGGTCATTTTTCATGGTCACCAGTCGCAGTTAAAGCTGATTTGTCTCCATTATAACTACAGCAGAGTACATAAAACCGATCATAGTCTAGGCTTCGAAATATAAGTAAGTACTTGTACGACTTGCTTCCCGGTAGACCACACTCTAACGTGTTCAAAACAGTGGCTTATTGAGGCAGGGCAATGACTTATAAACATGTATTAATTACAGGCGGAGCCAGCGGGATTGGATTCGGTATGGCCGAGGGCTTCGCGAATGCTGGCTATCGCGTGACGGTTTCAGATATCAATGAACAGGCATTGAGTGAGGCAGTTAACCGACTTTCTTCAGACTACGATGTGCCCGTTTCAAGTCTGACGCTCGATGTGACAGATTCCGCGCAAATGGCCTCTGCGCCTGATAGGGTAGGGGCTCCGGTTGATGTGCTTGTCAATAATGCCGGCATTCAGTTTGTCTCGGCGCTTGAAGCATTTCCTGAAGATCGCTGGCGATTGATCGTTGATATTCTACTTACTGGCCCTGCGATGCTCACCAAGGCTTTTTTGCCTTCAATGTATGAAGGTAATTTTGGTCGTATCATCAATGTTGGCTCAATTCATAGCCTTATTGCTTCACCTTATAAATCTGCTTATGTCGCAGCAAAACATGGCCTGCTTGGTTTTTCAAAAACGATAGCGTTAGAGACGGCCGAACACGACATAACCATCAATACTTTGTGTCCTTCATATGTAAAGACGCCGTTAGTGGAGAATCAAATTGCAGCACAGGCAGAAAATCACGGCATTTCTCACGATGAAGTGATAAACAACATTATGTTGAAGCCTATGCCTAAAAAAGCCTTCGTTGAGCTGGATGAACTGGCTGAAACGGCGTTATTTTTATCATCACCTTCTGCAAAAAATATCACCGCGCAGGCAATTGCGATTGATGGTGGTTGGACAGCCCACTAAGGCAGTCATTTCGTTGTGAGGCTAGAAGTAAAAGCCAGCATACGCTGGCTTTTGGTTTATGAGTACGCCACAGAAGGTAACCAAAGCACAAGGTTTGGCCAGCTCAGCATTAAAATAAGCGCAATCAGTTGTAACATGACAAAGGGAATGACGCCTTTATAAATGTCGGACAACTTAACACCCGGCGGGCAAACGCCTTTCAGGTAGAATAAAGCGAAGCCGACCGGAGGTGTTAAAAAGCTGGTTTGGAGCGCCATAGCAATCAACATAACAAACCAGACCAATTGTGGGTTATCGAGTCCCGGAAACTCTCCGATGTTCAAATCGAGGCCAAGCACTACAGGAGCCAGCAAAGGTAACACAATCAGGGTGATTTCAATCCAATCGAGGAAGAACCCGAGAATAAATACCAGAAGCAAAACTGCTGCAACAATACCATAAGGCCCAAACGGCAGAGAGTGGAAAGCCTGCTCAATAAATTCATCACCGCCTAACTCTCTCAACACCAATGCAAAACACGTCGCGCCAACGAAAATGGCAAAGATATACGCCGTTGTCTTATAGCTGTCTAGCAACACGTCTTTCATGACGTCAAAAGAGAGCTTTTTGTAATAGGCAGCAAGAACGATTGCGCCAAATGCGCCAAGCCCCGACGCCTCTGTCGGTGTCGCTATACCCATAAAGATTGAACCGAGCACAGAGAAAATCAGCAAAAATGCTGGCACCACCGCCTTGAATACTTGCTGTATGACGCCCCAGTCGACACGCTTTGCATCCTCTGGGATTGGAATTGCGTTGGGTTTGATAACACCGATAGCAAGGAGGAAAAGAATGTAGATTAAGCCAAGCATCAATCCCGGGATCATTGCGCCCATGAAAAGATCACCTACCGATAAACCAGCTGATCGGCCATGATGACGAGCATGATAGACGGGGGAAGGAGTATTCCTAGTGTGCCAGCTGATGCGATCGTTCCCAAAGACAGCGGCAGGTTATACCCTTGCTTGAGCATTGCGGGCAGCGACATGGTGGCGAGCAAGACGACAGAGGCACCAATAATACCAGTCGAAGCGGCAAGGATGATCCCTATTGCCATCACTGTGATAGCAAGGCCACCATGGACGCGCCCAAACATCGCTTGCATAGAGTGCATCAGGCGATCAGCCACGCCGGATTTATCCAGCATGTTACCCATAAAGATAAACATGGGGAGGGCAACGAGGATCCAGTTATCCATGATCTTGTAGATCCGGTTTACCACGAGCCCAAGTGTGGTGAAATCAAGGCCCGTCCATGTGTCCAAATATAAGTCGCTGTAATAACCTATGGCAGCAAAAGCGACACCAATTCCTCCCAATACCCATGCGACAGGAATGCCAACGAATAGGAGAAGAATAAAGCTTCCCAGCATAGCGAGAATGAGAATTTCATTGGTTTCCATTGTTCTTTCCGTCAGTTAGTAAGGCAAAAGCACGGAGAAGTCTTGCCAGCCCTGCGACTGATAGTAAGGCTGCACTATAAGGGATAATTGACTTTATCAACCACCTACCAGGTAGCCCCGAAGGTGAGTTTGAACGTTCCGAAACGCGCCATGATTCATAAACAAAATCGAGTGAGTGAGTGAAAATCACATACATGAAAGGCCAAAGAAAAAGCGTCACTGCAAGAATATCAACCCACGCTTTGGTTTTACGATTAAATCGTTGATAGAAAATATCAACGCGCACATGGCTGCCTTTGATTTCTGCATATGAAAGACCAAATAAAACGCCAATGGCATAGAGGTGCCACTGTAACTCTTCGAGTGCTATCTGACCGTTATTAAAGACTTTCCGCAAGATAACCTGAGTCAGGATGACAGCAATGAGAAGCAGGTAACTCCAGGTAAAAAGACGAGCGGTAAAATGGACGACATTTTCAATACTTTCAGCAAGTGCTGAAACTGGCCGAGTAAGGACTAGTTCAGACATGATACATCCCGGTTTAATTTATTCGTCAAAAAGCCAGAGCACCTTTCGTTGCTCTGGCCATTTCGATAAATTATTATTTATTTCTCGGTAGGAAGCCTTTACTGCCCCACGTCTGATAGTTGGAGCGAAACTCAGACAGGTCATCCCAGACTTTTGCGAAGTAGCTGTCTCTTTTTTGCTCTTCCACCACGTCCAGCCATGTGGTCGCAAATAAGCCCAGCATGTCGTCATTCCAGTAGCGGATTTCTACCCCATGCTCTTTGGCTTGTTGCATTGCCTGATACTGCATTGCTTCGCCTTCCGCCATGGAGTTTGTCATTGAAGCTAAACAGACTGTTTCCATTGCTGACTGCTGGCTTTCATCCATTTTGTTCCAAGTATCTTTATTGATGAGGAGCTCGAAAACAGTGGCTTGTTGGTGCCATCCCGGAAAGTAGTTGTATTTGGCAATTTTATGGAATCCAAGACGCTGATCGATTGCTGGCTGCGAAAACTCACTCGCGTCGATTGCGCCTTTTTCCAATGCGCCAAAAATTTCACCGCCGGGTATCTGAACGGTACCAACACCCAGTTTTTCCATCACCTGTCCGCCAAGTCCAAAGAACCGCATGGTCAGCCCCTTGAGATCCTCCGGTGTTTCAATTGGCTTTTTAAACCATCCTGATGTTTCTGGCGAAATGATCGCACACGGCAATACCTTCACATTATACCCAGCCTGATCGTACATGCCTTGGTATAGCGACATGCCATTACCGTAGAGTAGCCATGCAAGATATTCAGGGGCTTCTGGTCCGAACGGAACGGCAGAAAACAATGCCGAAGCAGGCATTTTTCCCTGCCAGTACCCTGCTGTTGTATAGCCCGAATTAATTTTACCGCTGGAGACTGCATCGAGAATCTCCATGGGTGCAACCAACTTGCCCGGCTCATACAGTTTCATTTTGATCGTATTGCCTGATATTGGCTGGACCCTTTCTGACACCCATTTAATCGGTGTGCCCAGTGCGGTAGATGCGTACCGAATGCGACAGGCGTTTTTAGGAGTATTTTTTCTGCAAAAGCAGCGCCTGACAGACTGAGACTAAATGCAGTAATAAGAGTTAAAGCAGCTGACGTTGTTTTCATTTTCATTATTGCCTCCCGAGAGTGCGCGGTATCACTTTTTTATGTTTTGTAGTGTCCACGCACTCGACGTTTGGGGTTAAAGCACACTGACGTTGTTATTTATTTGTTAGTGTCTAGATTAGTCTTATTTTTCTTAGATAAATATCAGTGGGATAGCGCAGTGATAATTGTATTTTTTACGTAGGTAATGTCAGTAAAAGTACTTATCTCTATTTTTTAGTCACTAATATTTAGCGAATTTTAGGAAAACTCAGGTGTCTGGTATTTCATTTCGATTAAAGCTACTTGCACTGGTCATGGCGCCGATATTGTCCATGTTTGTAGTCATTGCAACGGTGGTGGTTATTCAGTCTGATCAACTTTCAAGTAGCCAGGAAGAGGTTATTCGCAATGAGACAATGGCCTCAAAGAAACAAGAGCTTTTGCAGTATATGGATCTGGCGCTTCGTGCTATCAACCCAATATATGAAGCAGCAGAACCAGATGATGAAAGCGCTAAGCAGGAGATCATCGCGTTACTGAACAACTTCACATTCGGGAGGATGGTTATTTCTTCGTTTATACCTATGACGGTTTCTGTTTGGTTTTGCCTTATCAAGATGAATGCGAAGGTGTCAATCGTTGGGAAGTGACGGACAGCCAAGGCTTTAAGCTGCTACAGGCATTGATCAAAGCCGGCCAGCAGGGCGGTGGTTTTGTGGAGTATCGCTGGCACAAGCCCTCGTTAAAAGAGCCAGTGAAAAAGCTCAGTTATGCAGTCGGTTTAGAGAAATGGGGCTGGATGATTGGAACCGGCATATACATCGATGACATCGATGCACAAATTGTTTCTGTACACAGCAAAATGGAACGGACAATCAGCAAGACCTTCATTGGTCTGACTATCGCCTTGATTATTACGGTCGGTATTGTTGTCAGTATCTCAACCACATTTCATGTTAATGCTCGCGAGTTGGCAGATAAAAAACTGCAGGCGCTCAACCGGCAAATTATCGACTCTCAGGAAGAAGAGAGAACACGCGTTTCAAGGGAATTACATGATGGCATTAACCAGATTCTTGTTTCGGTCAAGTATCGATTAGATAACATTGCCGACGCCAAGACTGATGAGGAGCGTAACGAACATATCCTTTTGGGGCAAACAACCTTGAATGAGGCCGTCACTGAGGTCAGAAGGATCTCAAAGAACCTGCGACCGGCGCTGTTAGATGATTTGGGGTTGCTCTCAGCTTTGGATGATTTATCTCGAGAGGTGTCACTACGCTCAGGTGTTACCGTGTTGTTTGAGCATCATCTTGAGGTAAAACATTTATCGAAAGCTTCTGAGATCACGTTGTTCCGCGTGGCTCAGGAAGCGCTGCACAATGTTGAGAAGCACGCCAGTGCCAACGCCGTTGATATGATTCTTCAGCAAGAGGAAGACGAGATTATTCTGACCATTGCTGATGACGGGATTGGTTTTAATGAGCCCAGAGAGTCGCGTTTTCAAAATTCGATGGGACTAAAAAATATGAGAGAACGCATCGAGAACCTAGATGGGCAATTTCTGGTGAGTAGTTTGCCAGAGAAAGGAACGGAAATACGTGCAGTTTTACCCAAATCTTGCTGAGCGGGGCGTTGATCTCGTGCAGTGTTTATTCAGCAAAAAAAGTTCATTTTGGACAAGGAAACGTCATGACTACACTTTTGCTCGCAGATGACCATGTTTTGTTACAAGACGGTCTTATTGGACGTTTGTCCGGACATGCGCAATTTTCCATTGTTGGGACCGCAAACGATGGCGAAGAAGCTTTGAGTAAAACTCTCAAACTGCGACCGGATATTTTACTTACCGATATATCGATGCCGAAGATGAGTGGACTTGAGGTTCTCTCTGCACTTAAAAGTCAGGCGCCAAATGTAAAAATTGTCATCCTCAGCATGCACAGCAATAAAGAATATGTTCTTGCTGCAATGCGAGGTGGTGCGAAAGGTTATGTACTGAAAGATGTTTCATCACAAGAGCTTGTTCAGGCGTTAGACATTATTGCTGGCGGTGGCTCGTATTTCAGTGCGGGCATTTCAGATGCATTAGCAGAGAGCATGAACGACCTTGCCGGAGATAATAACGCTGATACCCAGCCTACACCGCGTGAGAAAGATGTACTGGTATTAATTGCCAACGGTGCGTGTAATAAAACCATTGCCCGAAAGCTGAATATCAGTGTCAGGACGGTAGAGACGCACAGGTTGCGTGTCAAGAAAAACTGGGTGTGACATCGACAGCAGGTTTGGTCAAATACGCGATTGATCAGGGCTGGGTAGCGGCTTAAGTCCGACCTCGTTATTTTCTCCAGATATTTTGCAGGTTGTTTCGTTCAGCGATAGCCTGCGTTCCTTAGCAAGCCAGCTATATCTCAGACATGACAATAATTTGTTGTCGAAATGCCATTTGGTACAATGTTGTGTCCCGAGTGCGGTCATAATGAGACCCGCTTTTCCCCTTCAGCATTCAGAGAAATTCAATGCCTTTAGATACATTCATTTGCCTGACACTCACTCTGTCTACGTTTACGTTTCTCATTAAGAGAGTCTATAAGGTTAAATTTTCGGTGCCAGACAAGCTCAATGTAGGTGACTTTACAGTCATTGCAGCTTTATCACTGTTGGCTACCTTTACTCCAGCATGGCTCAACCTGCCTATATTACTGACTATTTTCACCATTCTGTGGGTCGACTCATTACTGATGTTTTGTTTTGGTATGAAGGTTTCACTGGATAATGCCAGGACATTTAGCCAAGGCGTCGAAACGTTCAAAGGTGAGTTTAAAGATGTATTGTTCCTCTTGGCCCGCTTTCATTGGATGCTGGCTTCGTATTTATTCTTTTTGAGCTCGACGTTTTACATACTCTCTGGTGTGAGGGTTTTACTCCCCGTTTCTATCGGCCTTCTGCTTCTTTGTATCACCAAATCTAAACTCAAAAATGCTTCTTCAGTTCTGGCATGGTCGGCAGTTTTCGCTTTGCTCATCCTTGGAGACAGCTATTTTGCACCAGAAATACCAACAGTCGTCCCCTTCCTTTTTGTCCTTTCTTTTTTGTTGTACTGCGCGGTGAAAGAGAAAAAGTTTTTGTCATTCAAATCTATTTTCCACGGTTTGCTGCTTGGCACCTCATTGAAAAAAGGCCGAATGAGTGAAGGTAACCAGCAAATTCTCAATGAGATTGAGCGCAGCTATGAAGGGAAAACTGAGACTAATCGGACGCAGCATTTTGGTTCTTGCGAAGGCTTTAATGTACTTTTATTCACCATTGAGTCAATGTCAGACGAAGCGTTTCAGGACTCACCGATTAAAGACAAAATTTTCGGTTTGCTTGAAAACAAAGCAACGTAGATCGCTTTTATTCTGTCAGCCCGAATACAAATCAATCCATCTATCAGCTTTACACCAGCAACTATGGCGAGGTTGGTACTTTTGAAAGTTTGCATGTGCTCAAAGAACATGGATATCGGTCTACCTTTATCTCAACGCAAGACACCAAGCATTTTGAAATGAAGCAGCGCTTGAAAGAGGCTGGCTTCGACGACATTGTAGATGGTGAAGATTTATCATATGTACAGTATCCAAATGACTATAAATTAAAGGGGTATACTGACGCGATTTCTGAAGTACTTCAGAGAGGGCGTTCATTTATTCATATCCTGAATAGTCAGACACATAGCCGTTACTCGGTTGAGAAAAAAGAGAAATACAATCGTTACAAGAATAACGAAGATAAGGGGCGTTACCTAAACGCTGTCGATGAGTCTCTCGACATCGTATATGACATGCTGGTGGCTTTGCAGGCAGACGGTGTATTGGATAATACAATGGTCATACTTACCGGTGACCATGGTCAGTCTTTCGGTGAAGAAGGGTACTTTACCCACTCATGTGCGACGGTTAACCCTCAGGTCAAAATCCCCCTGTGCATTTTTAACCGCCATCTTCCTATGTTAGAGGCGGAGGAGGCCAGCCTTATGGATTTGTTGCCGACGATTTCGGATCTACTGGGTGTCGAACAACCTTTAGCACATAAAGATGGACTCAACTTCGCGACACAACAGAGAAATTATCTGTTTATGTACAGTGAAACCAGAGGCTATAACTCGCCATCAAACTTATGTGTTTTGCGGAAAAACAAAAAGTACTACGTTGACCTACTCAAATCGGAAGCCCGAATACTCGATATTGACGACAAAGAATATACTGGTGAGAAACTCAAGGGCGATGAGATCAGGCAAATCGTTTTTGCTGCGGCTTCTAAACACAAGGTTTTGGACTAGAGTGGGAACATAATTCACCACTGAGAAAATTGTTTCTCAGGCAGGTAATAGTAAATCGATAAAGGAATACGCAACATGGCAGCCCCTGCAGCATCTAAGGAAACACAGGAAGAGGCAATGAAGATTGCTTCATCAACGAAGAAACCCGGTCAAACTAAAGAGCAAACCCGCTTGATTGCACAAGGCATAGAGAAGGGGATTGCTCTGTATAAGAAACAGCAAAAGGCAAAGGCGAGAGAGCGGGATAAAGAGAAAAAGAAGCAGGCAAGGCTGAAAATATCTGAAAATGAGGCGGTAAAGCATGAAGAGCCAATGACTGATGATATTAACACTGGTAAAGCCTCCTCCCATATCATCCCATGGATATTGCTTGGACTGAGCTGGGTTGGCTTTGGTCTCTATTTCTTTCTCGCCAAATAATAGTGTTTAGCTGATGCTTTGGGTCATAACACGGGATTAATAGCGAGAAAAAAGCGGAAGAGACAGAGTGTGTGAGTCTCACAACAGTTGTCAGGCTCTCTTCCGCAAAGTCGTTAATTTATGTCGACATTTAGTTGCCGTTTGGGAGCCTCACTTTCCCAGTTTCGGACATCCCAAAGCTCTGTCGCTACCGCTATTCCGCCTGGGCTAATGCAGATAATTTGCGATGTGAGACCGTCATATCCTGCTATCTCTCCGCTCACCATGAAATGTTCAGCCGAGAAGCGTTGCAGGTTTCCCTTTCCAGGCAAAAGGTCTGGTGGTGATGTTCCACCCCAGCTGGTGTGATAACAGCCGCCGTCTGGCGAGTGGTTATCGATAAAAATAGATCCTTGATAGCCAAATACCTCCGCATTCCAGTCGTCTTTAACCACATTGCTCGTATCAAGCTTAGATTCCCAGCGTATAACCGGAGCTGCAGGATATTTGTGGTAAACAACAAAAGATTCACCTTGGTTGTCGCAGTTAAGACGAAGCATTTTCGGTTGTGTTGATAACCCGTCTGGCAGTGTCACTTGAAGGTGGATGTCTTCATCATTGAAGATTCTCTCCTCCTGAAAAGTAGCATCAGGAATTGGGTTCCAGGTATTTTGGTTCAACATTTCAGGAGAATGGCACTTTGTGTCTGGGGCACTTTCTTTGAAGAAAATGGCAGCCCCTAGAATCTGGCTGTCACGGGTTGAAGTCACCACTTTTTCAATTGGACCCTGCAAATAGGTGGTTTCAAGTCCTGCGTCGCCTGTATCCCAAAGTGATGTCGCCGCTAAAACATTCCCTGCTGCGAACATCAGTGTTGCAGCGCTTAATTTATACATAGAGTTCTCTCCTTGACTCTGTCATTTTCTGGTTTCCACGTTGCTTTGCTTTCTCGAAATCGGCATTCATGATTTCAATTAGGTTTTCTCTTAACCATCTGTGGCCGTTGTCTCCATCCGTGAGCGTGGACCACATCAGGTAATAACTGATGGGGGAGATGTTGTTCGGCAGTTCTGAAATGCTGAAGGGGTAGTTTTTGCTCATCTCCCCGGCAATATGTAGTGGAACTACTAAGAGGTAATGGCTCTGTTTGATTAGCTCGAAGGCCGCCGTGTAGTAAGGAACAGATATCTTGTGAGTGTGTGTATTTTTGTTATCAGTGAAAAACTCTTCAAGAATGCTGGGGTTATTTTTTCGGTTTGAAATAATGACTTTGGGGTAGCTGTTGTAGAGCTCGGCGGTGAGTTCTTTGCCTTTGAGAGGGTGCCTGTCTGACATGACACAGACGGGGTAATCTTCACCAAACTTTTTGTAGACGGTTTGATTGTCAGACGTAGGCTTTGATATGAAAGCTGCTGCTGCGACATCGAGTGTTGCATTCTGTAGGATGTTCTTGTCTTTTTCTGACCAATCTAAAATGGTGTAACGGATATTCGGCGCGGTCTTTTCCAGTTGAAAGAATACCTTAGGTAGAACGTAGTTGCTGAAATAGTCTGAGGAGGCGATGACAAAAGTTCGGTTGCTTGTTTCAGCGTCAAAGAAGTCATGATCGAAGAGGTTCTCTAATTGCTCCATCGCAACGGAAAGCTTTTTCTTGGTTGAAGCCGCGAACGGTGTCAATCTCAACGAGTTTCCATCACGAAGCAATAAGGGGTCGCCCGTCATTTCTCTAAGATTGTGTAACGCTTTACTCATCGCAGGCTGAGAAACGAATGCTCGCTTGGCCGCCCTGCTGACGCTTTTTTCCTCCAGTAGCAATCGGAGGTAAACCAGATGGTTGACGTTTATTTTCCGTTTCATGCTATTCCTCTCCCTTTCATCGGTATGAGCGTCCTTGTGCGAAGGGCTATTAACTTTTAGGTATATAAATCGCTACTGATACTCCCATCAATTGCCGTTTTAATTAGTAGGAATACACGTCTCAAATCAGTCAGTAAGTCCCACTATTTCTTTCATCTTTTGACTGCTAACTTGTGACTATTTCGAGGTTTATTCGCAGCGAGACATAATGTCTCGTTACTTTTTATAAGTTTTTTCATAAGCATTTTGTAATGAAATAAAGTGATGTGTTTACATAGCCTTTGGTTATGATGACGATGCTTCTTATGTATGGCTTGCGGTGTTTTCTGACCACTTCTTCTGCTCTTTCTCTTCTTTATGTGCTTCATTTTTGTGTGTTGAAAAAGAGAAACTCCTATCACTCGTCGCCGAGTAACTGGCTTGCACTGATGCGGCCACTACACTTTTCCATAAAAAAGAGCAAAGACTTTATTCGTATTACCTGAGCACATGGCTCTGTGCCGTGGACATCGCTGTAAGGGAAAATAAATGAACAACCTGAGTGGGAAACATGTGCTGGTGACGGGTGCTGGCAGTGGGATTGGGCGACAAACGGCCATTGTTTTTGCTAAAGAAGGTGCAAATTTGTGGCTGGTGGACATCGATGATGTGGGTAACCATAAAACAGCCAACTTAATCGAAGCAGAGGGAGGTACGGCGCATGTATTTACCTGTGATGTTAGCGATGCTGACGCCATGGCTGCATTATCAGAGCACATCCATCAGCATATCCCTCACCTTGATGTGCTGGTGAATAATGCTGGGATTGGTGCTGCAGGCAGGTTTGTCGATACGTCACTGCAAAGTTGGAAAAAAGTGCTTGATATCAATCTCATGGGCGTCGTGCACGGGTGTCATTTCTTTCTGCCCAATATGGTGAAGGCAGCCAAAAGCGATGCTAAGGCAGCAGGTCATGTCATCAATATTTCTTCTTTGGCTGGTTTTTTTGCGCCGCCCGATTTACCGATTTACAGCACCAGTAAGTTTGCCGTTTTCGGGTTAAGTGAGTCTCTACGGGCAGATGTCGCCAAATACGGCATTGGTGTCAGTACCATCTGTCCCGGTATTATCGATACTCCCATCGTTAGAAAGACCCTGCTTGAGGGAGAGATGGCAGAGCAGGAAGGTATGCACGATAAGCTAGCTTCTTTTTACAAAAAGAGAAACTTTACGCCACATCAAGTCGCAACGAAAATTGTCAAAGCCGTGAAGAGAAATCGGGGCGTATGCCCTGTTTCCCCTGAGAGTTGGTTTATGTATTACGTTAAACGCTTTTTTCCCGGCATCGTCAGTAAAGTGTCACAGATGGTCAAGCCCTTACCATGACGGCATGCTTTAGCGCGAAACTCCTCAACTCACTCAAAGTAGTCGCAGATATAGTCAATGAATAGCCGTGTTCTGCGTGGTAAATGATGACTCTGTGGGTATACCGCATAGGCATTCATTGCTGGAAGTTCGAAGTCACTCATGATCGGGACCAGCAGACCATAATCAATGCTCTGCGCGAGAATAAACTTGGGAAGATAGGTGATACCAATACCTGAAATTGCCATCACTTTTAGTGCTTCACCATTGTTTGCAATGCAACGTGATTCGATAGGAACGGTGATTTTTTTTCCATCCCTGTCGAACATTTCAATCCCCGACAGTGAGCTGCGAGAGTACTTGAGTAAACGATGATGTTTAAGATCATCAGGCGTATGGGGCGTACCGTATTTCTTCAGGTACTCAGGGCTGGCGCAGATAACATGGTTAATTTGGGTAATTTTACGGGCGTGAAGCGTTGAATCGGAGAGGTGGGCAATACGTATGGCCAGATCGAAGCCTTCTTCGACAATATCGACACTTCGGTCCGCAAAGTCGATATTCAGCTTCAGCTCCTCATGGTCATTCATAAACTGTTCAAGGGCAGGAAGTAGGTGACTAATCCCGAAAGAAAGCGGTACAGCGATTTTTAGCACACCTTTTAAACGGGTTTGTTCTGATACGACTAATCCATCGAGCTCGTCGACTTCCTCCAACAGTTGTCTGCACCTCTCGAAGTAGATATGTCCGGCTTCCGTTAAGCTGGATTTTCGAGTAGTGCGGTTAATGAGTGTCACGCCCAGTTGTTCTTCGAGCTCGAAAAGACGTTTGCTCACTGCAGATTTTGCTAGTCCCAAGTGCTCGGATGCCCGGCTGATATTTCCGGATTCGACAATGGCGGCAAAGATACGCATGTTTTCGAGTTGTCCCACTCCTTTCCCCTCCGATTATCATACTGATATCATTTATTGTTCTCATTTTGCGAACAATCTTTCCTTATTCTTGTGGTTTTTCTCCGCGAAATCAAATTCTATCCTTCAATTAAGCATTCTTCTTTCCGCTGAGAAGACTAATGCTGTGAGCAAGACGTATACGACTGAGATGCGATATACAGGAGATAAAAAATGGGACTGCTTGTAGATGGTGTGTGGCATACCGACTGGTATGACACTGAGTCGACGAATGGAAAGTTTGAACGAAAAGCATCAAGCTTCAGAAACTGGGTAACACCAGATGGTGCTGCTGGTCCTTCAGGTAACGGTGGTTTTAAAGCAGAACCAAACCGTTATCATCTATACGTGTCTCTTGCTTGTCCCTGGGCACACAGGACAATTATTTACCGAAAACTTAAAGGCCTAGAGAGCATGATATCCATGTCCGTGGTGAATGCCTTTATGGGTGATGACGGGTGGCACTTTTCTGCGGGTGATGGCGTCGTGCCAGACAGCTCAATGGTGTTTCTTTCATGCGGGAGATATACATCCTTGCTAAGCCTGATTACACGGGGCGTGTAACTGTTCCTGTGTTGTGGGATAAGAAGACAGGAACTATCGTGAGCAATGAGTCTGCGGAGATTATTCGTATGTTCAATTCAGCTTTCGACGGTGTTGGGGCTAATTCTCATGATTACCTTCCCGTGTCACTCATCGCCGAGACGGACAAACTGAATGAGTTTGTCTATGACAACATCAACAACGGTGTATATCGAGCTGGCTTCGCTACTTCTCAGGAGGCATATACTGTGGCGGTGAACGAGGTGTTTGCAGCACTAGATACCTTAGAGTCTCGTCTTAGCCAATCACGTTTTCTGCTTGGTTCTAGCCCGACCGAAGCTGACTGGCGGTTGTTTACTACCCTTGTTCGTTTTGACGCTGTCTATGTGGGACATTTTAAGTGCAACCTAAAACGTATTGTGGATTATCCAAACTTGTGGGGATACCTGCGGGATTTATATCAACAACCGGGCGTTGCAGGGACGGTCAACATTGATTATATCAAGGCACATTATTACCAGAGCCATGAAACAATCAATCCACCCCGTGTTGTGCCCGCTGGACCACTACTTGACTTTACATCACAGCATGGGCGAGACGTAATGTTTGACGGTGTCGCACAAGGCCAAGCACTGGCGAGTTGAGGTCAGGACAAGCCCACTCCACAGAAACAGCACTTTACTGACGGCAAGCGCAACCCAAACTGCTTTGCCGTCGCACAATCCTTCCGCCTGTTTCATATCAACCAGCTAGACTCATAGCAATAATTAGAATCTATCACCAGCAATGTGAAGGTATCGTATGAGCAAGCCAATTGTCGCGGACAATAAGTCCGTTCGTGTCGACCTTGTACAGGGGAATGACTATTATTTTTGCGCCTGTGGTCGGTCGAAAAGTCAACCTTTCTGTGATGGCTCACACACAGGCACCTCCTTGTCACCGCTTCACTTTAAGGCGGAAAGAACAGGCCCTGCATTTCTCTGCCAATGTAAGGCAACAGGACGAGCGCCATTTTGCGATGGTTCGCACTCCCGCTATACAGAGGATCAAATAGGTGGAGAAATCTAGCAAGAGATAATAACGCGCCATCAAGGATTGCCTGAGTTGTAAGACGATTTAGCAGATAAGTGATCAAATGCATTGATTCTGCTAACCGTTCGCAGGACTCTCTTCGTATCAATATATTTCGGCGGGAGATATTGATATGAAACAAACCTATTTGCTTTGCCTGCTGTTGATGGCTCTGGCACCTGCGAGCCAGGCATACCCTGAATACTCCAACAACTGGGCAGGTAGTATGGCGCATCGTAGCGTCCTTTTCTTTGCCCCTTCACATGATAACTTTGTTGAGCGTTTTTTGTACGAAACCCGTTTTCATACCTGTGAGCTCAACGATCGGCAAGTGTTAACGCTGGTCGTCACTGAGGATGGAAAAACCTTTCCTGCTGAAAATGGGCTCTCCTTCAACTTCGACGCACTTGCGAAATACTACTCGATACCCAAAGGAACACATACTGCAATATTGATTGGCAAGGATGGCGGGGAGAAGCATCGTTGGGGCGCTGAAACTGACTGGAAGTATATTTCAGATTTGATTGATACCATGCCAATGAGGCAGCGAGAGGTGGCTGGGCGAATAAGCCCTTGTCAGGTATAACTCATTTCGTTAAATTTTGAAATCACAGAAGCGGCTGTGTGGGCCGCTTCTGCGGTCAGAGCTTTACATTATCCGTTTTGTGAAAGCCATTGTTTGAATGCTTCAGGCGGCATGGCCCCTGCTTGTTGAGCGATAACCTGACCATTTTTGATGATCATCAGTGTGGGAATTGAACGGATCCCGTAGCGAGCCGCTATTGTTTGCTGCGCTTCTGTATCAAGTTTGCCAAAACGAAACTGCGGCTCAAGCTCCTTTGCGGTTGCTGAGAAGACAGGTGAAAAAGCTTGGCACGGTCCACACCAATTAGCCCAAAAGTCAACGACCAAAGGCAGTTCTGCCTTTGATGCGTGGTGGTCAAAATTGGCGGTGTTTAGGGTAACTGGCTCACCATTAAACAGTGACGACTTGCATTTGCCGCATTTCGGATCCTGCTTCAGTCTCTCGTTGGGTACGCGGTTGAGACCCGCACATTCTGGACAGGCAATAATCATAAATAAATCTCCTCTTTGCCAGAATATATGGGGGCGTCTTTTTAAAAATAAACTACTGCGTTACGCCATTAACTGGTGAATTTACCTCGTTAAAGTAGTGAGTAAGTTGGTCGACACTAAGCGCTTTTGAAAAGTAAAATCCCTGCACAAGATCAACGCCACATGACTGTACAAAATTCAGTTCCTCTTCCGTTTCAACTCCCTCTGCAACGACAACAAAACCCAGACTTTTCAATGTGCTGACCATAGAGCAATATAATTTGCTCCCTTTATTGTCTCTGGCTTGCCGAAGGAAATTGTGGTCGAGTTTTATAATGTCAGCTTCGAGAGAGGAGAGCATAGATAAGCAAGAGTAACCCGTGCCAAAGTCATCGATAGCGACCTCAAATCCGGCTTCACGAAGTTTTCTTGACGAACGGTTCACTAAATCAATGTTGTGAGCATAGACGGTTTCTGTTACCTCAAAAACCAACGGGTAACCACTGAGCCTCTCGATAATGAACTCAATCAGATTGGAATCACTGATTGAGTCCATATTCAGATTTAAACTTATCTTGATGGGGTAGTTATAAAAAATAGGGGCGGTATGTAAGTCTTTTTCGACGGCTTCGACGACCCATTTATCGATATATTGAGCGATTTTCGCTTTCTCAAAATGTTCAATAAATGTTGGGAGATAAAGGACTTTTTCTGTCTCCAGACGGAGCAGAGATTCTGCCCCCACCATGCTTAGAGACTTAGCATCAAATTGTGGCTGGTAATACATTTTCAAATCGCCAGCCAGTATCTCTCTCAGGCTCCGGTTGAGGCGCTCATGTTGCTCGACGACTTCATCATGCATATCTGCCATGCTGACTTCTTTCTTTTCAGGAATGGAGTGGCTGAATCGCATTTTCTGCAACAAAGTGTCAAGGAGACTGTCATTGCTGTTTTGTGAGTACCGATGAACAAAAGGCATATAAATCAAAATATCGATGAGTAGAGTGATGATCTGCAATACCAGCGCTTTTGGATCGCCGCCTGTTAACAGGTACCCATCAACAAAAGAGGGTGTCACCCATTCAATGGCATCTCTAACGGAGACTATATTGAGAAATTCTATAAATACCTGTGCAAAGAGTTGGTTGAAAAGCGGTACGAGCAGAAATGGAATGGCCAAGATTGGGTTGAAAATAATGGGTAGGCCGTACACCAGTAGCTCGTTGACATTAATGACGGCGAATGGGATGGAAATTTTAGCCAGTGTTCTTGCTATTTTCATGTTCGAAAACAAGAGAATAGCGAAAATGAGTGCCCATGTGCTTCCTGACCCGCCGTAGATGACAAATACATCAAAAAATGTGTTGAAAGGTATGTTTGAAACATAGATGTCGGAAACAAAGGAGTAATCAAAAAAGGTGTAAAACGCTGATGCGCCATGTATTCCCAGTAACCAAGTGATGTGAATAATTAAAGTATGAAAATAGGCTTGAACACCTGTAGGGAGGTTCGCAATAAACTGAACAAAGAAATCAGTGCTGGATAAACCAATAAGATAATAAAGTGCAATGAGTAATAGAAAAATCAATGAGTGAGGAATAAGGCCATTAACAGCACTTTCAACAATAGGGTTAACGACATTACTTTTAATTAGCCGATACTTTAGATGTTTCTGAATTAAATAGCAGCCCACGCACACTACGACAGGAATAAATATGGCATCGTCGAGAACAAAAGCGTCTGAAATTGTTAAGATTTCACCACTATGAGTTATAAAACCTGAAAAAAGGAAGAACATAGTGACAGAGATAGATGTCACCATAAATCTTTCTTCAGAAAAATGGAAAGAAAGATGGTATGCCAGAGTACATGTTAAAAGAATTGGGAAAATTAGAAGGATTGCGGTATCGATAGATCGGATTGCATCATAAGGGACCAGGTTAAGTTTATTGTTTAAAACAATAAAAATAATCCAAGCTGACCTGAAAAAAAGATAAGGTATCATCGATACCATGGCGGCCCTAAAAGAGGTGAAAATGTTATTCAACGCAGAACGAAAGTCAGCCAAAATGTCAGCTCCCTAATGCCTTATACCTTGAAAGATATATGGTGAACTTTTGAAAGAATCCCGATTTAAGGCCCATAGTGAACATCAATAGTCACTAATTTTTTTATCGGCTAAAGTACGATGCGATGTCTTGGTTGTGAAACAAAAGATTTCTTTATCATTTTTATGACGCAATATGCGAGACAGAATTACAATGCCCGTTATAGCTATTTGAAATCAAGAAGGAGGAAAGAAAATTTCGCTTTTTTATTGCAGTTTTAAGAATTACGTTGGTGTCAAGAAAGAGCTTCATGCAGACAGTCAAAAATAGGTATTAGTTTGCCTTATATTTAGTACGTCACAATTTCTAAGATAGAAAAGCGCTTTTAGTGAAAAGCGCCGATTGTTTATGCGAGGTGGTGTCGCTTATTGTTGTAAAGAGTGGGTGTCGAGAAAAGCGTCGACGTCTTGTTTTTCGGGGATTGAGGTTTGTGCACCCTCCCGGGTAACCGAGATAGCTGCTGCGGCATGAGCAATAATGACCGCGGAGTCTACCGAAGAGCCTTTAATCAATTCCGTCACAAATGCGCCATTAAAGGTATCTCCTGCCGCTGTGGTATCAAGTGGACGGACCCGAAAACCATCAATTATCCTACCGTTTTTACCTTGCTCGCTCAGCCATGCGCCTTTGTTTCCGAGAGTAATCATGACAGTATTTACGCCTTTCTGGTGTAAAACATCACTGGCTTTTTGAGCGCTATTTTCACATTCAACCCTTATCCCGGTAAGCACTTCTGCCTCGGTTTCGTTCGGGGTAATGATATCGATTAGCGACAACATACTGTCATCGAGTTCAATGGCTGGCGCAGGGTTAAGGACGACTGTCGTCTGGCTCTTTTGTGCGGTTTCTGCTGCTAACTTAACCGTTTCCATCGGTGTTTCCAGTTGCATTAGCAGTACTTTTGCCCCCTCTATCATCGATAGGCGGGGAGCAAGGGCATCATTGGTGAGTGCGGCGTTGGCTTCGGGTGACAGGCAAATACAGTTTTCGCCAGAATCAACAACGTGGATCATCGCAATGCCTGTCGGGCAGTTGGCGACTGTCATTACCCCGTCAGTATTGATGCCAAGCTCTGAGTACGCCTTTTTCATGCTATGCCCAAAATCATCATCGCCAACGCAAGCAATAAACGCAACGTCTGCCCCCATTCTCGCTGCCGCAACAGCCTGATTCGCGCCTTTTCCTCCGGGAATAACACGATAGCCAGATCCTGTCAGCGTTTCTCCCGGTCTTGGAAAAGAGGGTATTTTGAGGACATGATCTGCATTGACGCTACCAAGTACAACGAGTTCGTTCATTCGGTGCTCCGTCTGGATAATTTTCCTCACTGTAACGTTTTCAGTGGTTTAACGTCACCTTTTGCTCGACTAAATTGTTTTGAACAAGGCATTAAAACGCTTGGCTGCTGCATCGGCATCGCCACCTTTACTGATGATATCTCGACTTAAGATATAGGTTTCATCCAATAGAGTGCGGAACTTGTTTTTTAGTTGCTGGCTTTGTTGTCGGCTAAGCCATTGTTGCACCTGATATTTGGAAATCATGGTGTCGAGAAAAGCCATGTCCCGGAGCAACAGGCTTTCACGACTTTCGTTGATAACGTTAACTTTCGGGGGAGCGATGTGGCCCTTATTTATCAGGCCTTGTAACCACTTCTGATAGTCGGCAGTGGAGGCGGGTGAACGAGAGATAAACAGGCCATTGTTAGTGTCCATCATCAAGCTTCGCACATCGGCATTAGCTGATCCGATAAACATATCATCACCTAATATCATGACTTTGCTGTGCAACGATAAATGGCTCGATGCATCTACTGTAAACTGGTGTTCTAGATACCGTAAACGAATTCCATTCTTGTTGGTTTGCGCCTGTTGATACTCTCCCAGTGCTTTTAATTGATGGTTGGCGAAAAGATTCACTAAATTAAGGTCTGTCGTTTCCATTGAATTCGTTATCATGATGAGCTCGACATCCGGGCAAGGCACCCGGCCATCCATGGTTTCGGCGATTTTCTTTAGGAGGTTGGCAGGGAGCATCACGTAAGCATTGTGTATGACAATGTTACGGCTTCGCCTTTCACCGCATCATCGCAGACTTTGTCTATCGCAGTGAGCCAGAGTTGGTGGATATGCTTTCCAGACTCTGATTCTTTCCCATGCTTTGCTCCGAACTGCCGCGAGTCTTTATTGGTAGGCGAGAAGGGAATGTTTTCGAGATAATAGAGGCGCGCTTTTTCCGACAGAGATATCTTTTGTTGAACAGGCCGGAGGTGGGCCTGTTTGTATTGCTCGTATCTTGCGAGCATCTCAGCGCGCCGATTATCAAGGTCTGCTGCAAGCATATCGGATGACACTGTCAGTTTTTGCTCAAAAATATCCCGAATACAGCTGTCGGTGTCGCAAACAGATTCTGCCTGTTGATACGCAATGAGCGCTTGAGTATCTGTCTGTTGCCTCACCTCATCGAGCGATGCCACCATGGGGGTAAAATGCCACAGTGTGTCGAAGCGCTGTTTCATCCCGGCACTCTTGTTGCTGAGAGTAACCATCACATCGGTGTCGATAAAGGTATATTTGCCCGATGAGGAGTACGGTTGGGTGTGATAGGCATCTTCAAGGTTTCGTCCACCGAGTTGAAAGGCCTCGCTATCGACGAGAAGTAACTTGTGATGGAGAAAATCTGTCATATGGCGCCAAGGTAAACTGTCCTTGCCGCTGCGTTTTCTGCTAACGGGCAAGAAATCTGATAGCGCGGAGAAATAAGGCTCCAATTGGTCGCCGTATAACAGTGAGAGCGACGACAGTTGAATTTGATTAACGAGTTTGTTGAGACCGCCACTGAATTTTGCTTCGAAATAGATACGACCAATACGTTTGATTTGCTCAGGGCTAGCACCTCCCCCTTGCTGAACATTGAGGCGAGACAGCTCTTCAAGCGCGTTATCAATCGACGACATTAGTGCCATTTGCATCAAAGGCGCAGAACGTCCGTATAGCCCTGCGAGTAAAAGCCTTGAACCGTAGGTACTGGCCTTGTCGGCTTTTGATTGAATCAGTGTTTCAATGGTATTTAGCTTTTCTTCACTGCAAGAAAGGCGTTGTGTTTTTGTTCCTGGCCCTGCCTCGCCGCAGCCAAGTGTCATGTATATCGCATCGAGAATAATTTGTTGGTCTGGCGCATTGAATAAGTGAAAGGTCAGGCTACCTGCATGTTGTTCAGTTATTGATTCGAGTCTTGAAAGGCGGGCAAAGTGTCGATAGTTGACGAAGTAATCCAGCAAAATGCGAACTTTTACTCCCCGTTTTGTTGCCTTTAAAAGCGCGTCAGTAATGACAGCGGTGCTCGGATCGTCGGCGAAAATGTAATACGCCATATCGATAGTGTTTTGCGCGCGATTGATGAGAGCGAGTTTAGACTGCAACGCGGCATCATTCCCCTGAACTATCTGTCCGCTTGATATTGCTAAAGGGATGGCATGTTCATCGAGTATTTGCTGAAACTCTTTTTCTGGTGTCTTAATGGCAGCACAGCCATATAACCCCATCGTCAGAGCAATGGTTATTAATTGTAATGATTGTTTCAGCATCTTTGCGTTACTCCTGCTTTTCTGACTGTCAGCTTAACAGGCGAAGAACAGGTTTAATCGACCACAAATGTGCTTTATTTCTGCTTTCTCATTCTTAAGGAATCAACTTAATAACAAAAGAGTGACTTGATTAATGTTCAGAGTGTTCTTCGTATAGATACATATAGTTAGTATTATTGCATATGTGCGAAATTTTCATTTTCATATCGCCTTAGTCTTCGCCAGAAAACATGTGAAAATATTTTCTGTTTTACTTAATGTCCTAAATTATTGTTAACTAAATCCTAAATTAGATATTTTTGTTTAAATTATCCATTCTAATTCTCATTTAAAAGACATGAGCGTTTTCACATTAATGCATATTTTTTATTGAATGAATAAAAAATATAAAAGACCAGTTAATGACTGGTCGATTTGGCTAGGCACTTCATTGTTCAGCGTTAGAGAAAGGGAATATGAGTGTCAAAAATGTTCAAACGGTTTCTTCCAGCATTCATTCCACATCGAATAGTGGCGAGTATCGATGTGAACGGAGTGTTTACCAAAAACCGACAGGCTACTGTTTTAGTTATTGGCAGTACTCTGACCACCTTCCAGGTGGAACGGTTGCCTACCCCCCTCCAGAAACTAGGTGTTCGCCTTATGATTCATGGTGGACACATGCCTGTCGTTGGTGCAGCAACGTCGTAACGAATGTTTGGGGAACAGGCGGTCCAAATACAGAGGGTGGAGGTAACGTTGAAAATGTGGGTATTACCGCTGAAGACATTGAGGCAGAAAATCCAGATTACTATGAAAGCCTGATCGGCCCGGGATACCATCAGTACACTTATATTTCAGATGCGGTATGCAAAATTGGCGAGCAGGCTGCACGAAAGAAGCCGTCATTGATGCGCTGAACAAACAAGGTGTTCATCCAAATCAAACTCGTCCATTTATACCAGGGCAGCCTTATCAGGCTGATGTTGATATACCGGGGCCATGGGGCAAAGATACGATTTCAACAACCGCAATTTATGATGAAAATGGTAATCAGGTCGGTATAAAGAATGATACTTTGCCAGACCATATTCTTCACCCCGGACACATTGAACGGAAAGTCATGCGAATCGGTGATTCTTTTCACATTGTGAGTGTAGGAAAAGGTGAAGGTCCATTGGCAGGTATGAATGTTCTTCTCGAGGACTTTATCTGGGGGCCTGTAAATGATGCGGTTATCAATCAATTTAAGTAGTTGGATTTATGTGAATTAATCCTGTTAGGGAGGAACCGCTTTGATTGAATCATTGTTTGTGGTCAGTGGCTATCTGGTGTCTGCGATCAGTTTGCCTGCCAGTATTGTGTTCATCGCGTTTCTGCCCCTTTATGCTTTTGCTGGCTTTGTTGCATCGAAGCCGCTCGTTACGCGCTCAAGCCTTATTGCGGTTGGCATTACAGCACTTTGTCTGTCTTTTATGATGAGCTCTGTGTTTGTTGCGACGGCTATGGCGCTGGGTGCATGGGGCTGAAACAGCAAATCACTAGCGTTCTTTAACTCCCAGCGCTTCAGAGATAATGACCTACGAGGTTCCCTTGACGACAAAGTCTGCAATTGACGAATAAAGCTTCTCACAGGCTTTTGGTGTGAGGTCTTCCATGTTCATAAACGCGTGGATCATGTCCTCAAAGTGAACATGTGCACATTGAACATGCGCGTGCTTAAGTTTCTCAACGAACGCAAAGCCCTCGTCGCGAAGCGGACAAAACTCTGCTGTCAGTAATAGCGTTGACGGATAATTTGAATCTATTGGCAGCCACAATGGAGAGGCGTGTTCTCTGTTTTCTTGGTGCTTAAAGTAGTGGTCGAAATACCAAGTCACGGTTTCTCTGGTTAAAAGGTAACCATGACCGTTTTCCTCTAATGATGGCTGGCTCATTGTATAGTCTAGGCTCGGATAAATCAGAACCTGCCTGTTAATCGAGAAAGCCTTTTGCTCGGTAGCGATCTGAGTAATGGTTGCAGCCATGGCACCACCACCGGAATCACCCGCAATGGTGAGGTGCCGTGTTGTTTTTATGGTGTGTTTTTCCAACAAACCCCATAAATGTTCTGCGGTACAGTATGCATCAGTAAGGCCAGCGGGGTAGGGGTGTTCAGGCGCTAAACGGTAATCAACAGAAACGACAATATGTTGGGTTTTGTCGGCAATTTTTCGGCAAATAGGGTCGTAGACTCTATATTTCCTGCCATGTGGCCGCCACCATGCAAGTACAACATAACAGGCATGGGATGGTCAGCCGCGGGGCGGTAGATCCTGACAGGAATACTATTTGCTGGGGTTGTAGTTTGGCCATGTATCGAATAGGTTTGCTGCACGGACAGCGTATCATCAATAATCTGGGAAACCTCTGGCTTGGTTGTGACGAAGGTTGCAGTCAGTGTCGCCAAACCATTGCGGGCTGTCAGCGGTGTTCTTTCATATCCTGCTTTTATAAGCTCTTCAAGTTGGCTGTTAAATTGTGAAAGCCATTGAGCGAGCTCAGGAGCAACCTGTCGCATCTCACTACCCCATCAACTTAGATTCAAAAAGTGGAAGTTATGATACTGAATCAAGTGTGTTGTAGTTACCCCTCAGCTCGCATAACCCAAAACCAAACCCCTAGTGTCGTTGAATGAATCAGTTTCTTGCTGTTCGGGGTTTAGGCAGCAAACTAATGCTGTGCTCGCTGTGTAAGGAAGGTAATTAATTCAACAAGGTTTCTAAGAGATTGCTTTCACTACAAATCGGGCTTGCTATAGTTAGACAAGTATGTGCTTTTCTCTCATCAATCACCTTCCTTCTCTGGAGAGCTGCCAGTTAAATGAAAACAGTATTTATCGATCTCGATGATGTTCTTGCCGATTACTCTGGTGCGTTTGAGCAAGCTTTAAAGAAAGACCCTCTCCAAGTTTACCCCCAGTCTCAATATGGCTTTTTTGCTCACTTGCCACCGTTAGACGGTGCTGTTGAGGCGATGGAAGCATTAATGGCCTCCAAGCGATACAAACCCTATATTCTCACTGCGCCCTCGGTCTACAATCCGATGTGCTACACCGAAAAGCGTGTCTGGGTAGAGAATGTGCTCGGTTTTGATTTTGTTAGGCGCCTTATCATCAGTAAAGACAAAAGTGTGATGAAGGGCGATATACTGATCGACGATAATACGTCTGGTTGCGGGCAGGAATGCTTTGAGGGTGAACTGCTTAACTTTGGCAGTGAGCAATACCCTGATTGGGTATCCATACGGAGTTATCTGGATGTGTAAACGTATTCATTTCACGTTCAGAGTCCCTCCGTATATATGTGGTACGCTAAGTTACATGCTTCGCATTGCCCAAAGCTCATCAGTCGCCGTGTCATAAGAAATCTCAGGCGGCGTAGCCAAGCGATAATTCATATTAGAACTGCATATTCCTGTTTTGATGTCAAAGCGATGAGCGTACCACGGGCATGTAACGTGACCGTCGATGATGTCGCTTTCGTTTAATGGTGACAATGTGTGTGGACACGTCGCAGAGTATGCAATCCACTTGTCTTGATAGAATCGAAGACAAAATTTCTTGCCTTCAAAAACAAAGGTTGTGTTGTTCTCGATTTTTAGGACGCATGCTAAACCAAGTTTGATTTTTCCTGTTTTGCTCTTTAGTGGTGCTTGGGCTTTTTTTATTATGAAATCAATAGCGTTTTGTCGTTCTGACATCATCGGGATATTTTCTTCGTACAGGCGTCTGTAAGTGCTGAGATAGTATTCGCTGTAATAGTTGTATAAAAAGCGCGGTAATTTAGGTACGTAGAAGTCAACAATCACTTTTATTTGATTTTCGCCTTCGGGAATTGCGAACGAGCGAATTTCGGTGCCTTTCCCCAAGCCAGAGAGTGTTTTAGTGACCCAGCAATTTCGCTCTCTGTCCAGCTCAAGCCTGATTTTCATCTTTGTCAGGAACGATTTTGGCTTCATATATAATTCGGCTTCCCATCCCCATGGACCAGACTCCAGAATGGTAATTTCTTCGAAAATTGAGCGGTGTATAAAAGGAAGGTATTTCCCATCTACAGCATTCTCGAACATACGGTCGGTATTGATTGGGAGATGCTGTACCAGACTACATACTAAATGGGGCGAGTTAGCGATAGTCAAACGGCAGCGACGATATCTATCAAGAAGAAAATTTCCAACCTGTTGAGTGATGCTCGGCGATTGACTTAATACAGATAAATGGCTCATGAGGTATCGCTCCTTGAGACAAGGGTATTAACTACAAAGTAAATCTTATTAGTTGTATCTTGCATCGCAGGCAGGATAGCGGCGTGTGTCGAATATTAGAAAATGAAAAAGTTAGGAGATGTCTTACTTGAGTGACCATGTTTCTTCGAAGTGTGTCACTCAAAATATGCAACCAGTTGTTATTTTGGGACTTAAGAAATAGTCAGAGAGTCGTCAATTTTCGTTTTTGGGCGTGAAGGCAAATTTCATGTCAGCATCAGTGAAAGTGCGTCTGGGTGAGAGATGGTGTGCTTTGACGGTGGGTTATGTAATGTTGGCCATGATCAAACTCTCTGATTGGGTGTTGATAAGGCGTTATCTGATCGTAAAATAATGCTCAGATAATGCCTTATGAAGACTTTCCTTATACTCGCCCTGTGGTCCAAAGTTCATCCGTCGCAGGGTCATGATAAATATCAGGCGGCGTGGTTAAGCAATAATTGGCATTTGAGCTGCACTGTCCTGTGTTTATATCAAAACGATAATTGTGCCACGGGCAGACAATGTGGCCGTCAGCGATCTCGCTTTCGTTTAATGGCCCCAACATATGTGGGCAGGTTGCTGAGTAAGCAATCCACTTGTCTTGATAAAATCGCAAGCAATACTTTTTGCCATCAAAAACAAACATCGTGCTTTTCTCGCTTTGCAGCACAGATGCCAAACCGAGATTTATCCCTTCGGTATACTCAGTGCGAGGCCTTCTGGCACCTTGCTTGTTGAAATCAAGCGCCAGCTGTCGTTCAGACATCATTGAGAAGTCCTCTTCATAGAGCCGCTGATAGGTGCTCAGGTAATACTCGCTGTACTTCTTGTGCAAGAAGCCGGGTAATTTTGGCACGTAAAAGTCGATGACGACTTTTATCTGATTTTCGCCTTTGGGGATCGCGTGAGTGCGTATCTCTGTGCCTTTGCCCAGTCCAGAAAGGGTTTTTGTCACCCAGCAGTTGCGCTCTCGGTCCAGTTCAAGCCTGATTCTCATCTTAGTCATGAAGGATTTTGGCCTCATATACAGCTCTGCTTCCCAGCCCCATCGACCTGATTCAAGAATATTAATTTCTGCAAACGTCGAACTGTGTAAGAAAGGTAGGTGCTCGCCATCTATCGCGTTCTCGAACATACGTTCAATGCGAATAGGTAAATGTTGTACGAGACTGCAAATCAGAGGGGACGTGTTAGCCGAACTCAGACGATAACGTCGATACTTATCGACGAGAAAGTTTCCGAGTAATTGATATAGGTTCGGCGAGTGGTTTAAGACAGATGACTGGCTCATTCGGTATCGCTCCTTGAGACAAAAACATTTTCTGTAGCGTCAGCCGGTACCTACTTAATCTGGTTTGCGAAGAGAGACGTTGGTGTGTTGAATATTAGAAAAAGCGATCATTTAGGAATATTTGACTAAAGTGGCTACCAATACATAGCAAGGTGACCACTCAATGATATGCAATCAGTAAATATTATCGGGCTTTGGAAACAGTCATCAGGCCGTCACTTTTCTTTTTCTTGGGCGTACTGGCAAATTTCATAAGCACCAGTGAAAGCGCGACCATGCCTATTCCCAGCCACTGGAGAGTACCTAAAGACTCACCAACCAGACTGACACCCAGAATGACTGCAGCGACAGGGTTTAACATACTAACCATTGACATTACATTTGGCCCCAAAGCCTTGATTGACTTCGCAAATGCCCAATATGCAAACGCACTGTTTACCACACAGATCCAAAGAATTCCCGGAAGGTGCGTCGTATTGACCATCTTTGGTGCACCAGCAAAAAACAGTGCAATTGGAATGAGCATAAAACCACCCAGCGTAAGTTGCCATGCAGTCAGGCGGAAAATATCACTGACAGGCCATTTCTTAAGAAGCAGTGATGCTCTTGCCACCATTGCGGTTGCCACTAGCGCAGCCATTGCACCGTAAGGGTCAATATCTGCTGAAGGGTTGAGGATCAACACAATACCTGCAAGCCCTACTAATGCCAGTAATAACAATTTAGGATCAGGGCGCTTACCTTCAAACAGCCACTGAATGAACATCAGCTGCAAGGGAAGCGTCGCCCCAAGTGTCCCCGCAACCGAGCCAGGAAGGCGGTATGCAGCGATAAACAGTAAGGGGAAAAACAGGGCAATGTTTAGTGTGCTCAGCTGGAACATCTTGGTCCAGCTTAAAGGTGGTTTGCCCGGCTTAAGTAAAAGCAATAACAGCCCGGCTGGCAGCGCACGCCAGACAGCAACCCAGAATGGAGACAGGTCACTGAGAAAGAGGTTCACCACAGAGTAAGTGCTGCCCCAAAGGATGGGAACTGAACACGCAAGTAAGATGCGGAACATCATTCACCTATAATTTCTTATAAAAGTATCTTTTTGGTGAAGTAAATATATTGGAGTTTTGTCTTTGGCTCAAGTATCTTTTCAAAAAGATATAAGGAGGAGTAAATGAAACACGATCACGTCGATTTGGTTTTGTCGCAATGGAAAGCAATAAGACCAGACATCGATTGCTCGCCAATTGAGGTGTTGGGACGCATGAGCCGTGCGACCAGCATGATGAGCCAAGACGTTTACGCGCTGTTTAAAGAATACGAATTGAGCAGTATTGAGTTTGATATTTTGGCGTCGCTACGAAGAGCCGGTAAGCCAGTGACGCCGACAGAGCTATACCAAGCTCTGATGCTGTCGTCAGGTGCCATTAGCACAAGGTGGAAGGTTAGTAAAACGTGAGCTTGTGGAAAGGCAAGCCAGTGAGATAGACAGGCGGAGTTGTCGGGTCTCGCTCACTGAAAAGGTATATCGCTTATCGATGAAGTGTTTTCACGGCATATAGACAATGAGGCAAGAATCCTCTCCCCGTTGAGTACCGAAGAACAGCAGCAACTTGCTCACCTTTTAAAAAAATGGTTATTAGCTAACGAATAACGAACAGGTGTCACATTAATAGCGCTGGGGCTTGTCACTTTATTAACAATGCTCCCCGCTAATGATTCCCAAACTCCATCCTATTGTCTCCGTGACGGTCAAAAACCTGTCCGACATCACATTTTTATGATTTTCTTATTCAGTGATATTCATCACCTAAATCTCTTACGACGGTGAGCGGTTTTCTACAGTGCTATTGACGCTTCTAATGATATAAAAAATGTGTTTATGCTAATGAAATCGTTCTCTTCGATTTAAATCGCTTTTTTGTAGAATATTTATGCGATGTGTTCATTGAATTGTGCTGAAAGATACGACTTTTTAATGTGTTGGCGGCTATTTCTATAGATGTGATCTTTATTCATTTTACAACTCGATTGTTTATTCACCTTGTAAACCAAAAGTAAATAAAGCCTTTATTTTGTGTTTTCCCTGTGTAGTATTTCGACGCATATCTTGTTTGTGGTGATATTCACTGAAAGTAAGGTAAGTATAAAACACAAAATTTTGGAGTGTGACGAATGGACAAACCACTATCTAGCAGAATATTTCTCGGCTTATTTGCCGGATTATTGCTCGGAACGGCAATTCAATACATTTTCAACGGCATTTCCCTCTTTGATCACTACCTCCTGGGCTTCGCTGAAAATGTCGGCACCATGTTCGTTTCGCTGATTAAGTTGCTGGTTGTGCCTCTGGTGTATATCTCAATTGTTTGCGGCATTGTGGAGCTTAAAGATATTCGCTCTTTTGGTCGTTTAGGAGGCAAAACATTCGGTCTCTATCTGCTCAATACCATCGTCGCAATTATTGCTGCACTGACGGTTGCTTACATTGTTCAGCCGGGAGCAGGCGTCGACTTAGCATCTAAAGTCGCGGGTGCTGTTGCGATAACAGCGACAGAAACGCCAGATATCGCCTCGTTGGTAGTCAATATTGTACCTAGCAACCCTGTGAAAGCATTTGCAGAAGGTGACATGCTGCAAATCATCTTTATGGCTATTCTGACAGGTATCGCAATCCAAGCTTTGGACTCTCGAGGTGGGCCAGCGGTACGTACCTTCAAAGTCGCTAATGATGTGATGATGAAGTTGATTGGTTTGGTCATGAGCCTTGCCCCTTACGGCGTATTTGCCTTAATGATTCAACTGGGTGCTACACTGGATGCAAACACATTGATGAGTGTCGCGAGCTATGTTGCGCTGGTGGTAGTTATGCTGGCGTTCTGGATCTTTGTTTTCTATCCAATGATGGTTCAACTGACGACCGGGATTTCTGCCAGAGAGTTTTCGCGCAAGACCCGCGAGCAAGTGCTGTTCTCTCTGTCTACCGCAAGTTCAAACGCGACCATTCCAGTCACCATGCGCACACTGACGGACAAAATTGGTGTGTCTAAGTCTGTGGCAGGTTTTGGTGTGCCGCTTGGCGCGACAATGAACATGTCTGGTGTATCTATTTACATTGCGATCGCGACAGTCTTCTGTGCTAACGCGTTTGGTCAGCCTTTTGAGTTATCAGACATGCTGACGCTGGGTTTTACTGTGCTGTTACTTTCTATTGGTGCAGGCGGTGTTCCTGGTGGCGGTATCGTGATGGTTGGCGTGTTGTTGCACCAACTGGGAATTCCTCCTGAAGGACTTGCGATTGTTGCTGCCGTTGACCGTATCAACGATATGTTCTGCACATCATCAAATGTGGTTGGTGATACTGCGGTGAACACGATTGTTGCGAAATCTGAAGGCGAGATTCAGCCGATAGAAGAAGATAAGAAAGTTTCTGTGGTGGAAGCGACGCAATAATGCGTGGTGTGAACACCGAATGACAAAGCGGAGCCTCGGCTCCGCTTTTTTCATGAATTACGTTCGGGAACTGAAAATATTCATTAATTTTGTATGGTAACTGAGCGAACAACAAAGAAAATCACATCAAACGGTTAAATGTTGTTCGAACAGTATTTGTAGGGGTTTACAAGATCCCGAGCTTCCCATATCATTCGCCGCACCTACGGAGAGATGGCTGAGTGGTTGAAAGCACCGGTCTTGAAAACCGGCATACGTTAATAGCGTATCTAGGGTTCAAATCCCTATCTCTCCGCCACATTATGTTGTCACGCTGAATAGAGCGAGATAGCGAAGAATAAAGTGTGCCGACTTAGCTCAGTTGGTAGAGCAACTGACTTGTAATCAGTAGGTCACCAGTTCGATTCCGGTAGTCGGCACCATTTATTCGCCTCGATAGCTCAGTTGGTAGAGCAGGGGATTGAAAATCCCCGTGTCGGTGGTTCGATTCCGCCTCGAGGCACCATATTTCCGTAATCGATTCTTCGGTTACAAGGAAATGGTGCCAGTTCAGAGCAACATTTCCAAAGTTTGTGTGCCGGCTTAGCTCAGTTGGTAGAGCAACTGACTTGTAATCAGT
>NZ_PEIB01000050.1 GCF_004116385.1 Veronia nyctiphanis
CCGTTAATATCGGCAAAGGCGTATTTAACGCAGGTAAAGGGGTCGTAGACTTCGCCATCAATGCCGGGAAAACTGCTGTTGGTACCGCTGTTAATCTAGGTAAAGGCGTTGCAGCTTAGCCGTTAACGCTGGGAAAGCTGTTGTTGATACAGCCGTTAATTTCGGTAAAGGCGCTGTAGGCTTCGCCGTTAACTTAGTTAAGCCCGCCGTTGACACTGTTGTAAATCTCGGTAAGGGTGCAGCAGGCTTTGCCATCAACACCGCAAAAACTGCTCTTAGCACTGCCGTAGATATTGGCAAAGGTGTACTTGGCTTCGGCACGGGAGCTGTTCAAGGAGGAATTGGTGGAGTCGTTGGTGGAGTAGTCTCTGGTCTTTCAGGTATTTTTAACAAGATAGTGAATACTATTAGCCCACCAGCACCGACACCGACACCACCATGCTCAAACCCACAACAACACCCAGAGCCTCGTGTTGAAAATAATTAAAAATGATTTAACAAAAAAAGACCGGATATATCCGGTCTTTTTTTTTGCAGAGGATGAAAAACTGACTCATGACGTATTGAAAAAAAATAATCTTCAAGGCGATAGCATCTTAAGCCAGCTTGTCACAAAACTCAGCCGTACGAATGACTGTGGCAATGTTGCTTACGGGCATAACCGCTAGGACACCCACATGGTGGTTTCTCTGGTTCTGGTTTGTTTCCACCGCCAAAAATAGCACCTAGCAAACCGCCAATCGCTTTTTTTGCCAGGTCAATAACTCCCCCAACAACTGGTTTTAGTGCCTTAACAGCACAAACACCGAGCGCCGCACCAGCACCTACGGCAACGCCCGTTGCAACCGCTGGGGCAGCAGCAGCTACGCACGCCGCAAGCCCACAAACAATTGTACTTATAATCATAAAATACTCCCTACATGTAAGATGGTTTTCCATGTGGCCAAGAAAACCATAAATTATATTATTATTAGTAACTTATAAGAAAATTTGTTGTGGGTGTACACAACTACTCAAACTTATAAACACATCCTTAAGTGGTAAGTAATGCAGTTCAGTTCCAATTATCTTTATTTTTTTAACAGTGATTGAATCAAGTAGAACAATCATTATGTAAAAGCAATTGCTCATAAAAAAAGGCCGGTACATCGGCCTTTTATTATTTACTGGTTGTTAAAGCTGCATAGACCAGCTGAGTATTTTTCCTACATCGTATTGCGCAGAATCGACAACACGTAACTGCCAATTCCCTTTAGTATCAATTCCTTTGATATCGATACTGTAAGATTTCTCTATGTCGTCTGCTGAACCACCCGTGTTGCTATGAAGCGGGAATACATCTCCATTCGGGGCTAAAACGTCAATGGACAGATCGCCGATATAGGTGTGCTGAATATTCACTCTGACTGAAGCACTGATAGAAGGTAGACTTTTATCAACAATGATTTCGCTAGTAATACCTGAAGGACTGTTGTCGGGAATGTCATAGTGAGTCGTATTTTCGAAGATCACATCGTTCGATGTACGATATTTTGCCGTCAATGCAACATCATTAAAGGCAGTGTACCCATTAATGTTAACGAAATATCGACTTCCCTGCTTGACCACCAGCTCACAACTCTCATCATTTCCGCCTACGTAAGGTCGGCAATCCCAGTCATTATTGGTCGGTGTCGAAAAGGCTTTTACATATAAATCGCCATCACCACTTCCACCAGACATGGACACGGTTATATCGGAGGCCGATTCAGGTACATCAATATAAAACTCAACGGTTTCGCCTTTTGCACCATTTATACCTGTTAAAACCTCGCTATTTTGTAATTCAACTGGCCGCTCAGGTTCATCGATACCAAAACCCAGTTCGACAGCAAATGCCGTTGCCAGTTTCGCAAATTTAAGTGCATGACCAGCTTCAACGTCTGAATTCTCGAGTGTATCATTCGGGGTATGTATGTGGCTGTTCGAATCGCGCATTCTCGATTCAAACGGGAAGGCCGCAGGGTAGCCTTCTCTGTGCCACGATGCATGATCGGAACATGCGTAACCACAATTATCGAACCCATATCTTAACTCCGGCAAATATGCATCCAGCAGTTGACTCAAATACGTGGTCAGGTTTGCATCGGTATAATCTGTTACAAATATAATGTCTTCTGATGAACCATGATGATTGACCATATCTAGTTGAAGGACCGCCACCACATTTTGACCCTCAGCTTTAAAGCGTTTTGCCATATCCTGTGAACCACGCAGACCAACTTCTTCTGCTGCATAACCTGCAAAAACAAGGGTTCGTTCAGGCTGAACACCTTGTTTGACCAATGCACGCACCACTTCTGTTGCTGTTGCAATACCCGACGCATCATCATCCGCGCCCGGAGCAATACTTTCATCGCCAGTATTCCACCCAACCGTTGAATCTAAATGCCCGCCGACAACAACAATTTCGTCTGGTTTTGTTTTGCCCTTTACAGTCAAAATCACCGAATGTTGCGGGTAGCCGCTATGAGCCATCAGTTCAACATTGGCATAAGAAACGTCCGAAACAATGTTCTGCCAATGTTTCTTTATCCAATGTGGTGCTTCGATGCCAGTGGGCGTCGTATAAAATCGGTTTGTAAATCCGGTGAGTGCAGATATATCCGCAGCAATTCGTTCTGGGCTTAAATACGGAAGAAGGCTAGTTACTTTTTCTTGCTGGGTTATCTGCGGAATCAAAAAAGCGGATTGCGTTACGGGCATTAAGCTGGCGGCCAACGCTTCTTCTCTATTGGCATGCACCATATATCCGCCACAGCGGTGATGATTGTCATGCATTGCCTGCGTTAAATTAGCAATATCAACCGGTGAAACCTGCCCCACCACGGCTGTCTTTCCTGCATGGTTACCAAACAATGTAACCCCTTGGCCAGTCGCAGTATGTACTGCATCTTGGCAGTCGAAATCCAAAGTTTTGGTGTGGCTTGAGCGTTGACTGACGAAGAAACAAGCAGGGATGAGATAGCAATTGCTACCCATGAAATTCTAGACATTGAAGATCCTTATATTCTATTAAAAATAGCACCGGATTACATACTGACGGTTGAATTTACAAATGCAGTATGTGTACAGAAATACAACAAACATTCATGTATTTGCTTTCAATGCATACCGCGACCCTCTGGCCAACATCATGACATTGCGCATGACTCATATAGCCAGTTGATATATTTAAAATCAAAGTGTTATTTAGTTTTTTGTCGAAGATTTATCGCATCTGTGATAGAGAAAATTTTGGAAATGAAAATTAAGAAATCGTTAACATTTGAGTTTTTAACGGGACCATAATTTCAATAGAACTATATTGTAATCTTGCTAAAACGGCGCATTTTATCCGTATAAAAAATCAGGCAACTCAGCATGCTATTTATCGCAAAAATGTAATTGACAATGGTATTGTTGTATTTTTTTATGACATTAATCTATTTCATGAAGGATTTGTTTCATCAAGTGACAGCAAAATTAGAAATGACTTCTTATTTATGTAAAGTGACCAACAAATAATACATAAATGGTTAGGTAAATTAATTTGAACATCACAATTGTCGCGGGTACTCAGCGGGCTGGTGCTCAAACTCTGCGAGTCGCTAACTACCTTCAAAGAGTGGCAAGTAACTATTTTCAATCTTCTGAAGTGATTGATTTATTTACACTTGACCTTCCTTTCTGGAACGAAGGCATAAGAACATCCACTCAAGAATGGGAGAAGTGGCTGCCTGTTGCTGAGCGCCTTAGACATTCAGACGCCTTCATTTTTCTCACACCTGAATGGCACGGTATGGCAACACCAGCGTTGAAGAATTTTTTAATGCTAACCACTGATGACGAACTCGCCCATAAACCAGCGCTATTAGTAAGCGTTTCTTCAAGTATTAATGGTGTTTATCCCATCAGTGAATTACGCATGACCGGAAGCAAAAATAATCATGTCTGCTTCTTACCTGACCATCTAATTTTCAGAAATTGCGAAGAGATATTAACGAAAGAGAACACCTGTAGTGACGAAAAGCTGAATGCACGCAGTCATTACACAGTGGAACTGCTTGCAACCTATTCTCATGCTCTTTCACCGGTTCATAAAGATATGGTGCATGCGGGTAAATCATTTCGCTATGGAATGTAAATAACGTCCAACTATTTCTGATGTGGGAATACCAATCCTATTTTTGGTATTCCCAATAACATTTACCCACCTAGACAATACTCCCGCAACTCATCGTTTTTATCTTCAAGCTCCTGAGAGGCATACAGAGTAAAGCCGATGCGTTCAACTAAACGAATTGACGCGGTATTTTTCTTTTCGACAAGAGCATATATGCGTTGCGCTCCAATATGTGCTGGCAATTGCTCAATAAAGTCACTGATCAACGCGCTAGTTATACCCTGCCCCCAGTAATCAGGGTGGCTCATATAACCGAGCATTAACTTACCATCTATGGGGATTAGCATTACCCACGTTACCAGCCTGTCTTTGTCGAAATAGCCATAGATACCTAAATTTGGGTCGTCATACTCAACTGAAAGGTGTCGAGCTAAACGCGCTTTCGTTTCAGAGTAGGTTTGTGCTTTGCCCATACTGGTGTATTGCATCACTGTCGGATTTGATTCCAGTTCTGAGATAGCATCAAAATCAGACATTTCAATAGGCCGACGAGTAAATGCAGTGCCTTTGCCGTACAATATTTTCCTCATCATTTCTTCCTCTTTGGCCCATCAAAAGGCAAATTACTATAATTGCCCTCGCGCATGAAAATACCCATCGAATATGGCCTTACTTCTGAAGATAAGGGCTCAAAGCTCAGTGTTTGAAAGAACTCGTGAGCTGTTTTCGTCAAGAGAGCTTTAAACTCATCAGCTCGATGTGGTGGGATAAACACAACTGTTCCGAACGCACCTGAATCTTGAGCGTTACTCTCAACCTCCAGAAGACCTTTGGTCAGGCTCTCCTTAAAGCCCTCCACAATGGGATGGCCCTGAGCATATCGAGAGGGTATCGGGGAGCAACGAACAATTTTGTTTTGCGGACCAATGGTCAGAAGACCTACTTTTTCCAGCTTCCTGAGCTGTTGGTAGAGTTCCGCTTCCGTCCAGTCAAAATAGCTTTCTAACGTCGCCCAGTGGCATTGAGTTCTGCCTGTCGCCGTCCACAACCAATAGAGAACAGGTTCATTAATGAAAAGTGTACACTGGGCTTCAGTAAATTCGATACCACTCTGTTGGCTCTTTTCTGCAATCTGCCAAAGCTCGTTTAATGTGAGGCCGGCAAGAGAACACAGTTGCGACAGCCGCTGCAATGGCACTGAATCAAACTGCTGAAAGAGTCGTTTGACACTTCTCTCACTGATCGACAGCGTCTCAGCAATGTCACGGTAAGTCACGCCTCTATCGGCTAAAAGCCTCTGTAAATGCAGCTTTACTGTCTCTGTTTGAATCGTCGGGACGTCCATATCATTCATTTCGTGTCATAAATCTTCCCTCATGGTGCAATTATTTGGCCCCTTTGTCTTCTGAGCTAGGCGCCTCACTCGATCCACCTTACATTTTACTGGTTGAAAAAAAGAGGTACGGACACCATGAGTGAAAGGTTAAGATTTTCAAGAATATTTGGATTACATCAGGGTTGGATGGCAGGGAGCATGTTTCTTATGTTACCTATTCTACCTGCATGGTTAATGAGCTGGGGACTCTCACCCGCAGAGATGGCTATTGGTTATGTCACCATGGGAGCCATGGTCATAGTGCTCGAGGTACCGTGCGGTATGCTGGCCGATAAATTCGGGCGTCTTACACTTTATATGTCTGGTGTCGTTTTTTTTACTGCTGCAATGTCAATAATGTTGCTCTCTCCCAACCTAGTCGGTGCTGTTGCGGGTTTTGCTTGCTGGGGAACAGCACTAGCGATGAACTCAGGCACACTGCAAGCCTGGTTTGTCGAGGCCTTCAGAACAAAAGGGGGCGAAGAGGAGCTGCAACCCGGCTTTGCTGTGGTCAGTAAATATGCCAGCCTAATTGCAGCAACGTTCTCGCTGTTGGGGGCTGTTGTGACGGCTGTTTGGGCATTCGTACCAGCATGGTCAATGCCGCTTGATACTGTTGTTGTGGGTGCCTTGGGCAGTATGCTCCTTCACGGGGTATTCACATTCTTCTGGCTCAAGGGGAAAACCCATTCGAACCAACAAACACAACAGCAAACTTCGACGGCCGCGCCGAAACAGCCTTCAGAATCAATCATTGCTCTTTGCCGGAACCCTGTGATTTGGCGCCTACTCGCATTGGCAGTGCTCATTACACCGCTTTTCAGTGCGGTAGAAAAATTTTGGCCTGCGCTATTTGAGCCCTTGTTACAAAATGTCTGGCCAGATATCAGTTTGACTGAAGATGTCGCATGGGTCTTTTATCTACTTTTTGCCCTATTGTCTTTTGGTTCATCGGTCGTTCAGCCCTTAATGACACAGCTTTGCCGTCTGCTGAATCAGCAACTGGGAAAAGCCATTTATGCTGTTTATGTCGCGAAGTGCCTGTCATTATTCATGTTGGCCATCAGCACCAACTGGTGGATGTTTCTCATCTCATGGCTGTTGTTCAATGTGTTTATGTCGATGGCAAGCAGCGCAGCAAGCCAACTTTTGAACGATCGTGTGCCGGATAAAAAACGGGCAAGCATGATGTCAGTTCAATCACTCTTCACACGGATAGGCGGAATCGGCGGCTCACTCGCCATTGGCGTGGGTACGCTGTACCTGAATATCAATAGTATGTTCATGTTACTTGCTTGCTTTGGTTTTCTCGCAATCAGTCTTTACCTCAGCCCTGCACTAAACAATAGGTCTGAACCAACGAAAGAGGCCGTCGCTTAAAAGTCTCCACCAGCCGATAGCCCTTCTTTGGCTATCGGCATTAACCCCAGAGCCTTCTCATGTCTGGTACAGCACGATCCGGACAAGACTCTTGCTTTGACGCTATAGTTTGTCCACTTTTCTAACCGCACTACATACAACTTTTTGGCTTTTCCACGCCTTCAAGTGGTATTCACAACGTAAGGACATCGCTATGAAAGTCATGTTCATTCCTGCACTCTTTGTTTTCATTTCAGCTTCTGTTTTCTCAGCGCATCATGAAGTAAAAGGCGGATTTAAAGGCCCCTCTGCAAAAAAAGCGATACAAACAATTGCGGAAGCAAAAAAGGCCAGTGACGATACTGATGTTGTGCTGACTGGCAATATCGTCTCCTCGCTTGGCGGAGATGATTATATGTTTCGCGATGATACGGGCGACATTGAAGTGGATATCGACCACCACCTTTGGAGTGGTATCAAAGCCACACCTGAAACCCGTCTGATAGTGAAAGGTGAAGTCGATAAAGATTGGAATCATGTCTCCATTGACGTCAATAGCCTAACACTTGCTGGTAAATAACAAACGTCCAGCTATCATGCGCTTGCAACACATCCAGCTTCACAATGCTTTCCGGCTCAGCGCACTACAACCCTAGCAACTGTAGCCGGTTTGCGTGTTGGCGAAATAATGTGAGAGGGGAAACCTCGCTGCTACTGACCAGACCCAACATACCATTCACTAGGTCCAAATGATCCATGTGATAGTCATCTTTAATCACCTTGCCTAAATGCGAAGAACATCGCGAGACTATGCCATCATTTTCCTCTGGAATCATGGTTGAAGCCCAAAAGGTATATAAGCTGGATGGGTCTAATATATTGGTAAATAACCCCGCCCCTCCCCAAGAAAAATAATGAATGCCATTAGAGGCGAGTGATTCCGTTTTTAATGTTGGATCGCAGTGCGATTCATATCCCCATGGGTTTTCTTGGTTAAACTGCTTCGCCACATCCGGGTCGAGCCCTTCAAACGCTGCATTAGGGTCGTATGGCACTAAGCTACTTGCTCCATTTAGCAATGAAAAAAAGCCACCAGCCGCGGTAAAAAAGGTCGAAACAATCGATTCGTAAAAGCCATTAGGTCTTGCGATGATTCGACCTATTGGTGTGCCATTATTGGTACCACCGACAGAGGTGACTGACGCCACACCCTCGGGAATGATTGACGCCGCCTGCCGTGAGTGTATGACGCCAATACTGTATGCAATGATATTGACTTTGTCTTTCCCGGTAAGCGCCAAAATATCTTCAATATCTTTTACCAAAGTGAGGGCTTTCGATTCGGTGTTTGCATGCGGTGTAACATTTGCCACAAACACTTCTGCACCGTCTTTCGTCAGAGCTTCTACGGCACCATTAAAATAGCCGGGGTCATTCCAGCCACCAATACCTTGCACCATAAGTATTGGATATTTCGTCTCGGTATAACCACTCGGTACTTCAGAAGATTCCATACTGAATGCAGTTGCATTAAATAAAATTAATAATCCAAATAATATTTTTTCCATAATGATTTATAAGCACAAAAAAACAATGAATAAACCTTAGCGCTTAATTTCAGGAGTGCTCTGTCTCAAATAAGGAAAATAGTTAACCCACAAGAACGAAAAATAAAAAGCACTACTTTCTCATATATTAGATTTAATTTTATGAGAATGACAACTAAATATAAATATCAGTAAAAAATTGAGCATCACTTAATATTAATAGGAAGCAGAATGCATATTAGTATAAAAATAGTAAGCAAGTTTTCATTAACTTTTTTAATTATATTTTCTTCCAGCGCCTTTTCAAACAATGCCCCCCAAACATTCCCTCCAGAATATAATGCTTTTGACTACCCAGTAAAATCTGAATCTGTAGCTGTATCATTTGGTTGCCTTTTCTTTGGTATCTTTTCACCTTGTGAACGAAATGAGGAAACTGAATTGGCATTTGAACGCGAGTTTTTCTCTCATGTTCAAAATATTGATTACAGCCGCATGGCTTGGTTACTTTTTAAAATGAAAGGGTACGCATATTCCTCAGATTCACCATATACAGCAAGAATACTAAGACTAATTGCATTTGGAAATATTATGCTTTCACAAAAAGATCCGAACTTTTCGATAGATAATATTCCTTTCATCCTTGCCGCACGCACACATGCTGGGGCTTCAGAAGTATTCCAGCCTAGTAATCTCAATACGCTATCTTTAACTTCTTTCACTGATTCTCTTCTCACGTACGCACTTGGTCAGAAAGAGCTTGGTAACCAAATCAATGAAGGTCTTATAGAGATTGGAAAGCAACATGGTGAACCCGGGTTAGAAGCAATTGTAGTGGCTGCTTTTTCATATATTTACTCGACAGACAAAACACTCATTCAAAAAGGGTTAGATATTCTTGAAGATTGCACCACTTATCTGTGTGAACGGACGACGTCGCTGGGGCCCTTCCGGCAAGTGGGTGTCATGATGACCATTGCAGAGGGCTATGTCGCACTGTCACAAAAAGCAAAAGCCACCGAGATTCTTCAAAAAGCCAAAACATTCGCAGAAGATAATTTTATGCCAACGCCGCTTCTTGAACGCTTAGAAGTACTGAGTGATGAAATTCTCGAAGGTGAATACAGCCGTGAAGCCCCCAAACTTCAAGGCATGGGCTTTTATCGATTACCAGCAGGCCCTTCACAGTGGGCAGATGCCTGCGCGCTCTGCCATGCCGGTGCCATAATTCCTGCCCACTATTATTCATGGAAATAGTGGCGGTTACGAAAAACGTTAATCACAAAGAGCACGCACTTACCTGACTTAAATCTTGTATAGTCACTTTGCATATAAATTTTAGGTGACAACATGAAAAAAGTGGGTTTGGGCGGCAGTTGCCACTGGTGCACAGAGGCAATATTCCAATCTTTGAAAGGCGTGGTTCATGTTAATCAAGGCTGGTTGTCACCAGCTACTGAACCTGACGCCTTCTCTGAAGGTGTCATCGTTAGCTATGATGAGAGCAAGATACCTCTCGATGTACTGATAGAAATCCACGTTTACACATAGCTCCACCTCAAACCACGCTTTTCGTCCACGCTATCGCTCAGCAGTCTATACCTATGACGCTGAGCAAACTGCGGCGGCTCAAAAGAAACTCTGCCAGCTTCAGCAAGGCATAGATAAAAGCCTTGTTACTGCTGTATGTGAATTTGGCGGCTTCTCTCCCTCCGAAGAACGTATTCAGGACTACTATTATCGCGATACCAACAAGCCATTTTGTAAAATTCGTATTTTACCGAAACTTGAAGCGCTGTTTATGAACTTCAGCACTCTGGTTGATGACGATAAAAAAGCGGTTATCACATCAGCCTTGTCCTCAAACAAACCACCAACATGATAACTACCTAAATTTATAGCCATCCTAAATCGCTTGCCCTCACAGGACACACTCTGGGCCAGCCGTTATCCCACTTTATCTCACGAATGTTCAGCTTGGGTTTGTAATCGTCTTGCCCGTCATAGCCATGGTGTACCAACCAATCTTTCCCATCTTCAGAGTAAACGTCATTGTGGCCCGTACCTATCATATTGGTCGAACGATCGCGGTCGACAACTAATGTGCCGCCGCCTGATATCAATGTTTTGCCTTTTTGATCGACATAAGGGCCTGTGACTGATGTTGAACGCCCTACCATGACTTTATATTTGGTGTTCGCTCCCTCACAACAACGATTATGGGAAATGTAGAGATAGTAATAACCCTCTCGATATTGAATATAAGCCCCCTCAACGACGTAGTTACCCTCAACCAAATCATCAACAGAACGACTCGCCAAGGTGATCATGTTGGCCAAATTAACTGGTTTGAGCGTTTCAGGGTTAAGTTCGAGTAGGAATACACCACCTAGGTGAACAGGTGAGGTCAAATCAGGGTTCAGACCAGGAAACCCGACTGATGAGCCGAATGCCATCCAAGGTTTTCCGTCATTATCGATAAATAGTGTGGCATCAATAGCGTTGAAAAACTTCCCTTGGTCACCACAAAAGAATTCAACCACCCCCGGAACCAGAGGCGCAGAACGCAAAATCTCGCCTTTGTCGATCCACTTATAGTTGGGGTCATTTGGATCTAGTGTCTTATTCGTTGCAAATCCAGTCGCCGCAATGCAAGTACCCGACTTATGACTTTGGTACATTAAAACGTATTCATCGTTGTAGAAATGAATATCAGGCGAACCAATGTGGTCGCTTTCTGGAATTTTATCTTTAAGCCATTGAGGAATATCATCAAATACATTCCCTTTATATTTCCAATCTCGCAAATTCGTTGAAGTATAAAATGAAGCTAACGGACTACTTGAGTAAATATAGTAATCATTACCCAGTTTAGTGATTGATGGGTCATGGATTAGCCCAACATGCGGTTCACTTTCATTGCCTTCGATAGACATCGTTCTGACAATATTTTCATTTGTCTCGATACATTCATCATCACAACCGATGATAAAAAGTGAAGAAATAAGTAACGATATATTTAATTTTTTATTCTCACGCATAGTCTTATGAAATTTCCATCATATATTAGCCTGCAATATATATGCAACTTTATTATTTTTAGTAAAACAGAGCGAAAGTACGATAGCAAAAGAACTCAACCATATATCGTTTTAAAATTGGGAAATGAGGAAAGCAAAAGAAAATATAATAAAAATAGGTGAAGAAACCTAACATTTATTCACTTTGTAAACAGATAAACCTAAATTGGACTAAACACATAAAATGGAATATTTAAAATGATTGGTTTTCCATCCAGTAAATCAATTTCAACTTATTCCAATTAACGACATTTTTATCGGCAAAATCACACCCCAAAGCCGCATCTTTGTTACCTTCAATACGCATAAATAGTACATCAGGTGATTTTTGTGTTGTTGTGAAGGCTTCGATAACAGCCGAAAACCAATCATCCTGTGCCGAGTACTCACTCACAAGGACCAGAAGTTTATCTGCTGTCTTGATTTCTTTAATCAGAGGAAGTCGAGCGTGTCCTTCTGAGGACAGAAATGGAGAATGGCAGTCAACACATTCCACTGTTGACTGCGGATTTGAACAGAGTGCTTGAATTGTCTCAAAGTGCACCCGATCCTTGGGCGTGTAGCAGATATACATCACTGACATTTAGGATTCCTTGCGTTCACTCGGGCAATAACGCTGTTATCTTCTCTTGTTGTTCAGACAGATAACAGATCGGAAAGCGCGATTTTTCTCCGTTGAAACGTCAACTTGCCTTCCGAAACAGACACCACAAAGGTGAGAAATGCCTGAGACGCTACCACAAGAGTTTGGCAGCACTTCAAGTTACGAATTGACCAAGCAAGTTATCAAACTTTATGCGAGATGATTGGATGTGCTCGTAGGAGTGTTTACACTCATAATTCGCTGAAACTCGGCTTCAGTCACGTATTCGCTGCTTTCTGTCCGGTCAAGAAATACCACGCCATTTAGGTGGTCCAGTTCATGTAAAAAGACCCTTGCAACGAAGCCAGAAAGCGTTTTTTCAACACACTCTCCGGAAATGGTTTCATACCGCACTGAAATCTCAGTTGATCGCGGCACTTTTGCGCGTATCCCTGGGATGCTCAGGCAGCCTTCCCAATCCATTTCAATGTCGTCATTCTGATAGATGACCTCTGGATTCAACATCAGTGTCGGCTGCATCATTGGTGCATGCGGATAGCGTGCATTGGGTCTTGAAGCAACAATAAACGCCCGAATAGATTCACTCACCTGCGGAGCGGCAATGCCTACGCCGTTGTGCTCAAGCATTATCGACTCTAGATCTCTAAAAAACGCTTTGTATTCATCAGATTTTTCATGTGAAAGCGACAAGGCTTGTTGCCTTAGCACCGGATTCCCTAACTGTGCGATTTCCATCTCTTTCTCTGCGTCTTTACGTGTTTACGTGTTTACGTGTTTACGTGTTTACGTGTTTACGTGTTTACGTGTTTACGTGTTTACGTGTTTACGTGTTTACGTGTTTACGTGTTTACGTGTTTACGTGTTTACGTGTTTACGTGTTTACGTGTTTATCAAAGAATATCCAGCATCTGAGCTATGCACAAGACTCATTGACTTTGATGAAGCGCATATGAAAGACAAAATAACGCAACAATGCTGACATTTTCATGGAGTGATTTGAATTGAATCTGAAAAGGCGTTGTCCTGAATCATGATCATTAAGGCCTGCGATATAATGAAAGATATCGTTCTCACGGATAATAACCGACCATGTCAGACCTGCTCTTAGTCGTTTCCTTATATATCGCTCTGGCCATCGCCATCGCTCTAGTCGCTCAAACAAAGAAGAACAGAACTATCCGCAAGTAATCGCTTTCGATTACTGATGCTATTTGTCGTTGATTGGCATCCACTTGCTGAACATCGCAGCCTGCCCATAATGTTTGCCCTGTTCGTCAGCTAGATTAATACCTTCGCCTCAGATATCAAAAACCTTTGGCCCATCTTGGAGATACGCACACCGCTATAGTTGTCAATAAAACCTCTTGCCTTCGTCTCTGATAACAATGCGTTTCGCTCGACTTGAGTAACAGGCTCTGCCGATAAACGGGAAGGCAGCGTCACAAACTCATCAAACCCATATCCAAATAATGACAATCCCACCTTATTAGCAAAATTGAAAATGGGATCATCTTCTACGCCATGGGAAACCACAACAACGGAGGCATTCCAAAGTGAGTCAATCAATGCCTCGGAGGAATTTTGGCAAGAGTGAGCTTCAAGTAAACCCTCTCCAACCAATTTTTGATAACTACTCACCAAGATTTCACCATGCTTTTGGTAAAACGAATTCTGTAAGCAAGCGGGTTTCTCAATATATGCTGTCATGCCTATTCCTGATTGATTTCCACAAAATGAGGACAAATCGGGTCAATCATTAGTTTGCCTTCGATGGCCCTCAGAGAGCAGTCTCTATAACCATTTTTGACATGCTAAATTTTGAACATTAGTTCAAATTTATATCGAAATTAGAGTTATCAATATCGACATCTCTGACTCAGACTAACACTTCTGCCAACGTGAAACACATTCAATATTAGCGTGTCATGAATTAGTAATATTCTCTTCATAACATCTCAATAACCGACGAACTTCAGGGTTTCCAAGACAGGAGGAAGTTGTATGTCTAAGGGTCTTTCGCTCGTTTGCTATATCTTTACTGTGCTTTTGACGTGGCACAACATCGATGATTTATCCATTCAGCAAGGTGTAGGAATTTCAGTTCTCATTGGTTATGCCATCTTAGGATTACCTCGACTATTCAAGAAAAGGCAGCCCTTAACTACGATGCCACTCACCCGGCATCAAGCACGTTAACCAACGTTTTCACTGAGCCCCCACTCAGTTTTTTTTGCACCTATTTGCATATTACCCGTATCGCGCTTATCCACTCAACCACCTTTGTGATACGGCTTTTCACCATGACGCCAAAATAAAATAGCACGATAAAAGAATAAAACACCGCTCATAATTTCAAGATAAGTCATAGGGTTAGAGTAAAACGTCAAATTATCTTCACACCTTGTTACATGTGATACATTTATTTACACTCTTTTTTCTCGTTTGTTTGATATATATCATGTTTTGTATTGAAGAGAGGAGAAGCTGTTTTGATGAGTCTAATTTTCCTTCTGATAAGTATCGCAATGTTACTTGTCATGTGGGGCAAAGAAAAACCTTCCTATGCGGTATGGGCATTAACACTTGCATTGAGTATTTACTGGCTAAATCACCACGCAACAGACACATTGTCTATCTTGCTTTAGAGGTCAACATGGAACAGAAACACATTTATCAGTTAAATGTACTGGGTATGTTCGGCATTGCTTCAGTATTGTTTGCGGGAATTTTCTTCCAGTTCGCTCTTGATGAACTTCCTTGTCCGCTTTGCCTGCTGCAACGCGTAGGCTTCGCTTTAGTATTGTTTGGATTTGCACTCAACGTCCGTTTCGGTATTCGCCAACGTCACTACGGCATTGTGTTGATGGGCGCTCTATTTGGCGCTGTTTCTGCGCTGCGGCAGGTATCTTTGCACGTTATTCCTGGAACACCACACTACGGATCAGACGTAATGGGCATGCACTATTACACATGGGCATTTGTCATCTTCGGTCTGACTATTTTAGGTGTTTCAGTACTTAACCTTCTTTGGCAAGAAAAATGGAAAGAAGGCACTGATACCATGACCAAAATTGGCAAATACTGCATGTGGTTTGCCATTGCATCAGTCTTCCTGAACTTTGTTCTTACCTTCGCTGAATGTGGTCCTTACGAGTGCGCTGCAGACCCAGTGAAGTACTGGTTGTTTAACTAAGCCAGAAACGTAAAGAAATACGATAACTACATTATATATAACGGTTTTTTGGGTAATTGAGGATAACTCTCAATTACCCTTTCTTGTTTGAATCGCTTAAAATTACCGTCTACTGTCACTACTGGGTCCCCTATAGGCTCCCTCAAATTAGGATTGGGCAATGGCATATTTTTCAGTTGAAACACGGAAGTTGGCGAGCGGTGAATCTCGGTACAAAGTTTCCATCATAATGAAAAAAGACGGGAAAATTGTTCATCGTGAAAGTAAAACGTTTAAAAAGAAATCGAGTGCTCAGCTTCATGGTAAACGACGAACAGCTGAACTGGAAATTAATGGTATCAATAATCCCTCTCAGGTCCCCTTAAAGCACCTCATAAATAAATTCATAGAGGAGCGTTAGCTATGGGATAACAGTGGGCGCACCAAGCAATCGGTCATACAACTTTTAATTAAATACGATATCGCTGAGATAAATAGCAGTGAACTCACCACTGCAGACCTCATCGCCCACTGCAAAATTCGTAAAAGCCAAGGCACCTCACCTTCAACTGTCGCTATGGATATGATGTTTCTCAAAGGGATTATGGAGAAGGCAAACCAATTTGGAACATCACCGCCAATTATGACGTGTTCCAGGAAGCCGACCCTATTCTCAAACAAATGAAGCTGATAGGCACAAGCAGGAGACGAACACGCAGACCGACTGTCGATGAGTTATCTCAAATCAAAGCCGGGATCAAGCTGCGTCAGATCAACGGCCAAAAAAACCGAACTAGAAGTATTCCCTTTTGCGATATTTTTGATTTCAGTATCGACACCTGCATGCGGCTTGGCGAAGTCTGCGGCCTACTGTGGGACGACCTCAATACAGACAACAAAACCACACTTGTAAGAGACAGAAAGGACCCGCGCAAAAAAAGAAGGAAATCATATGGTCGTTCCCCTACTGGGCGACGCCTTTGACATCATTATGCGTCAGCCTAAAATCTCCGAGCGCATATTTCACTGTCATCCCGTTCAATCACTCACGCTTTAGTCGAGTGTGTGAGCAGTTGGGTATAGAGGACCTCAACTATCATGACCTACGACGAGAAGGCGCCAGTCGACTATTCGAAAAAGGCTTCAGTATAGAAGAAGTCGCACAAGTGACCGGTCATCGAAACCTTCAAACACTCTGGCTCGTCTATACCCAACCATTCCCACAAAAGCTGCATGAAAAAGTGACCGAAGACTGAAAAATACTGGACATATGCCCAGTAAAATCCAATTTGTCCAATATAATTCATATTTCCCATTTTGGTATTTTTTCCCGCGCAGGATTATGGACAACTCTCTTCACGTCAAAGGGTTCGTGGCGTGCAGACGATCGCAAATTTTACCGATGAATTATATTGGAAAAATCTTCCGAATTATATTGGACACTTTGGGGGTATATAACACTGTTATACCCTGTCTAAATCTCAAACAAAGTGGTAAATAATGATAAAAATACACTTCATAATTCATGAAATATTTGAAGGACCGGGAGCTTTTGAGCTTTGGGCAATTAAAAGAGGATATCAGATATCTTGTTCTAGAGTTTATCTTGGTGAATCTCTTCCAACAGACACCAATGATATCGATTTTCTAATAGTTTTAGGTGGCCCTCAAAGGCCAAACACTACTATTGCAGAATGTCCTCACTTTGACGCCAATGCAGAAATAAAAGTGATAGAGAGCTTTATTGAAAGTCAAAAAGCTGTGTTAGGCGTTTGTTTAGGTGCACAATTAATTGGTGAAGCTTTGGGTGCAAACTTTGAAGAAAGTCCAAACAAAGAAATAGGTGTTTTCCCAATTTTAATTACGCCTGCTGGTAAAGGCAATGTGCTTTTTAGTAAATTTAATGATGTTTCTGATGTTGGTCATTGGCATGGGGATATGCCAGGACTTACTGAAAGTTCAACTTTGATAGCGTCGAGTGAAGGGTGTCCACGACAGATTGTGGAATATTCAAAACTTGTTTTTGGGTTTCAGTGTCATCTTGAGTTTACACCGGATTTGATCGAGTTACTTATTCAAAATTCTGAGAAAGAGCTAAAAGAGTTGGAGAACTCAAAGTTCGTTCAGTCACCAGAAGAATTAAGAGCTAATAACTACGAAGAAATGAACAGGCTGCTATTTTCATTCTTAGATAGGCTTGTTGACAAATATATAGCAACTAATTAAAAATTAAGGGTGTAACAATCTTTTTAATAAAAAATTTTACCTATTAACAGAGTGTTATATTTGAATAAGGAACGGAGTTACGGTGAAGAAATACTTAGTAATTTATTTTTTGTTTTTCTCATCATTTACATTTGGCGGAGAGCATGTTGTGGATATTAAAGAAAGATATCGAAGTATAATAAAAGTTCTCGAAGAGTCTTGCTCATCTGTTGATCGGAGTACGAGACCAAAGACAACGGCGGAATATTTCTGTAGTGTGTATCCACCGAATGAAATTGGTGCCCGCTATTGCATATATCAAAACTTAGTAAACCCAAATAACGACCTGAGTATTACCTTCCCCAAAAAGCCCATATATGACAGAGGCGCTACAATCCGAGTTACTTATTCTGTGATTTGTTCAGATGTGAAAATATAGAAAACCACACACCAGACTGCTTCGAGAAGCGCATACTTTATTTAGTAAAAGTGACTCGAACGTCAGTTAGTCTGGTTAAACGAACATAACAAATGCAGTCACAGGAAAAAAATCGCTCCGCCATTTTTAGCCTGTGCTGGCAGGCGTTAGGTGCACAAGGAGGCCACATGCGATCTGCGGACAATCAAACTTTAAAGATCATCTCTTCGATTATTTTAGTTCAAGGGGGGATTTTACTTTATTGGTTCATGACAACGCCGAATTTCTTCGGCGCGTTAGGTTTTACTACATTATCAAATATAGGCTTTTATGCTTGGGGGGGAGCTGCTTTGGTTGTTATTTCCTATGTGTGGGGGGCAGCAAGTATTTCAAACGTACGCCAACATATGTTTAAGTTCAACAAACTTAAATACTTGGCTCTAGTAGGAGCTTTAATCTCAGGAATTTTTGAAGAAATACTCTTTCGAAAAATGCTAATGGATTATCTTCAGACAGAGGGTTTTAGTGATTTCTTACAAATAATTATTTCTGGTTTAGCTTTTGGAATTGCACACTTAGTATGGGGGGGCAAGGCTTTATCAGCTGCTATAAATGCTACTTTTTATACTTTTTTCCTCGGCTCAGGTCTTGCTCTTATTTATATTATGAGCGACAGGAATTTAGCCCTTTGCATTATCGCACATACAATAGTGACTGGCTTAATCGAACCTGGTTTAATAAAATCAGCAGTATTAAATAAGTTGGGGTATTTAAAAGAGCGCACCTAACAAGGGTTTTCAAGTCGGACAAATTACAGTTGGCTTTTTGTTCGTACCTCACTTATTTTAGCCAACTGAAATTAGCCGCTTAAAACGGCGTTAAATTTTTTGAGGAATGAATGGAAATATCATTAAAAGTTGTTGATAAAAGTGACTGGGAAGAAGTAGTCGACCTAGAGTTACATCAGGAACAGTCCCAATATGTTGCTTCAAATGCATATTCACTGGCGGAAGCGGCATATTTTGATAGTTGTGTTCCTCAAGCTATATACATGGGTGATAAGATCGCCGGTTTTTCTATGTATGAATGTCTCGAAGACCAAGGAAAAAAGGGTGAGTACAGTCTTAATAGACTAATGGTCGACAAGAACTACCAGGGTAAGGGAGTGGGAAGAAAAGCTCTGAATTCCCTTATAACAGAGATTTCCGAAAAAGAAGGGTTCAGACGTTTAACAATCTGCTACAAACCCGAAAATGAAGTTGCAGGGAAATTTTACAAGAGCGTAGGATTTCAGGAGATTGGGGTAGATGAAGACGGAGAGATGATTGCTGAAATCAAAATTTAACAAAGCCATCCAACCGACTCCACAACGTCACCTTTTTTGCAAAGTGCCGCAAAAACAGGGTCACATTGCTCCGCGACTGATGGCGGCGTTATACCTCAAGGAGGATTTGGTGTCATTAACTTGGAATGATCTTACAGTAAGCTTCGAGCATCTTGATCGAGCTGAATTGATAGAAGACTGGCAATGGCTTGTTGGTTCGGCGCTCCCCATTCTTATTACCTCTGTTGGTGATGCATTCCTTCAGAGTGAAACTGGTGAAATATTCTGGCTCATAACCGGTAGCGCAGAGCTTGAAAAGGTCGCGGATTCATATGAGGAGTTCCAAGGTAAGCTACGAGACAATGAGCTAATCCATGAATGGTTTTTAGTTCCGATTGTTGCTCAACTCAAAGAACAGGTTGTCGTTCTTGAACAAGGAAAATTATATGGTTTCAAGCAGCTGCCCGTTTTTGGCGGTAAATATGAGCCTGAGAACTTTGAACTAACAGATATTGAAGTCCACTTTGCTATGTCAGGACAAATGAACCTCAAAATCAAAGACCTTCCCGATGGTACTCAGGTTAACTTTAGTATCACCGAATAAAGGCATAACAAACGCTTTAACCAATGGACGCAAAACAGCAGGCTAGAATTAACGACGAAGGAGCGCAAACCTGCTAGTTTTTGCCGGTTAAGCGACGCGTTATCCCCCATCAATTTCAGAGTTTTAAGTCCAACGTTTAATTGCCCAATTCCTCTTCACATAACTGCGGGTTTGTATCGAAATCAGCGAACAATCATTGTTTGCGTGATGTGTCGGAAATTCCAAGCACTCAGTTGAATTCACGTTCACGTTGTTGTCTCTTGGTGGCTTAAACAAAGTTTATGACTGAGCGAAGAACACAGCTTTTTTTCAAAAATCGCTGGCAAGCGCTATGTACAAGAGAGAAAGAATGACCATCAGCTATAGAATTCTGCAAGGTGGAGATGCACCATCTTATCGAGAAATCCGGCTTGAGAGTTTAAAATTACACCCCGAATCCTATGGTTCCACCTATGAAGATGAACAAAAAAAAGCTGAGTTATTTTTCGAAAGTCAGATAAAGAATAAACATTCCAATAATCTGATGATCGGTGCATTTAGTAACTCTGCTCTTGTAGGTTTATGCGGGTTAATAGCTAACGAAAGTAACCAGTTTTTAGTCGTCCAAATGTACGTGAGAGATGCCTATAAAAGGCAAGGCGTAGGTCAAGCTTTAATATCTGAGGCCAAGCACTTACTTTTAAAATATAAACGCTCAAGTCTAGTTTTGGCTGTATACGAGTACAATACGCAAGCCTGAATTCATATCTTAGAGCGGGGTTTAAAGAATCTTCGCGTCAAGATAAAGAAATATTCATGTACTTTTCACCGTGAACATAGCAAGTGCAGTGACAGGACAAAATACTGCTTCACTGTCTTTCGTCTGTGCTCGCAAACGTTAGCTCTTTAAAGGAAAACAATGGATATTGTATTTGAAATTAATGTAACAGAAGTACAGCACAAAGCTATCGAGGCACTGAGGAATCTGTCCTTTCCTGAACATCAAGTTAATCGCTCTTATTACAAACAAATGCCTCATATGCGAGCTTTGCAATATGAAGCTGATATGCTCGTGGGCTATCTGGGTCTAGATTATCGCGCGGTAAAAGTCGGTGATGAAGTTTACAAAGTCTTGGGGATCATTGATTTTTGCGTTGCCGAACAGTACCAAGGTAAAGGGATTGGCTCACTTATGCTCTCTGAGGTGTCGTCATTTGCAGAGGGAAGTTCTGTTGACTTTATCATGCTTATTTCTGAGCTTGATGAATTTTATCTAAGGCATGGGTACAGCAAAGTCCAGGGTATTCATTCTTGGTTGAGAGTTCATGAACACACAAATTATGGTGTGGCTGTGGAGCACATAGACGATTTGTTCATTAAGCCAATAAGCGGCAAGGAGTGGCCAAACGGACATTTAGACTGGCTGGGTTATATGTACTGATCGACCAAGCTGCCGAGGCAATGAACGAATAGAAATTGAAGCGCTGGGCTAAGCAGCTTATTTGTCAAAACCTGCATATGTGTAAAGGGTGTTTAATTAGTACGCTCGCCTCGTGCCCAGTTTTATTTGCTCTACTCATTACCGTCAATTGCTTCAACTCAGTATTTTCTAGGAACAGGATTTTGGCAGATTGCTTAGCGCATCCGAGGCTAAAGGCTTGCAGAGACTCGCATAACTCCGCTTTGATTTAAATTGGAACAATCGGAGGAATTATATTGGATACACCTGATTTTATTACACTATCGTTGGTATTATATGCAAAATATTGTCACGCAAGATAACCGAAAACTATTCTTTCAATATGAAAGGAATGAGGGAAAACCTAGATTGATATTTGAATCAGGTTTAGGTGATGATTCAACGGTGTGGAATGATGTCATCGACCTTGTGAAAAATGACTTCTCTTATTTAACATACGATAGAGCTGGGCTTGGAAAGTCCGATTTACCTAGTTTTGCGCAATCAGCGAAAACAGCTTTTCTCGACTTGAAGCAAATAATCGATTCCCAAGAACTCGAACCACCTTTCATATTCGTTGGGCATTCCTTTGGGGGCCCCTTAATTAAACGCTATGTGGAATTCTTAGCATCCAAAGAAGTAGGTTTAGTATTCGTAGATTCGTCTGACGAAAATTACCTAGAGATGATGTTTGCACATCGAAATGAAGAACAGTCTGAGTATTGGCGGAAAAGAATGGAAACACCGCCGCCAGAGGAGTTAGTGGGAGTTAATCGAGAGGCTCGCACATCTAAGGAGGTTATTCATTCAGCGGCCAAAGCCAATCGGTTTAAAGACTTCCCTGCAATAAATCTAGTTTGCGACAATGTAATGCATCTTGACTTAACCAATAAATCTTCATCTTATTTTGACGATAAGTTAGCGCCGTACGATATTTTGGTACAAGACAACCTTGGATGGGTTGAGCTGCATAAGCGCTGGGAGGTGGTATGCCCTCATTTAAAAGTAGAAGTTGTTAGCGACTGCTCGCACTATATTCAAAAGCAACACCCTACAAAAGTGGCCGAATCAATTTTTCGAGTTGCTGAGTGCATCACCAATGGCAAGCGGTTATAGCATGGGTCTGATTTCAACGCGCTTGACCATTATCATATCTTCCTAGATTCAATGGTGACCGTGTAGGATGGGTACGCATTGAGCTGAGTGTTCAAATAATGGATAAGCTTTGAGAATCGGTAATAGGCCTATCGGTATTGAAAAGCATATTAATTATCGCTGGAGTATGGACCGAAAATGAAAAAGACATTCTATTCAGGTATGTATCATCACATCGTTATGAGTGAGAAAAAATGACTATCCGCTGCAGAGTTTTGGAAAGTGGAGATGCAGCATCTTACCGGGAGCTTCGACTTGAGAGTTTACAGTTGCACCCTGAATCTTATGGTTCCAGTTATGAAGATGAACAGAGTAAACCAGAGCTATTCTTCGAAAACCAGATAAGGGATAAACATTCCAAAAATATAATGATAGGTGCATTTGATAACTCTGTGCTAGTAGGTTTATGCGGGTTGATATCTGACGAGCTCAATCAGTTTTTAGTCGTCCAAATGTATGTGAAAGAAGCCTATAAGGGTCAAGGCATAGGTCAAGCCTTAATATCTGAGGCAAAGTCCTTACTTATCCAATATCAACGTTCAAGACTGGTCTTGGCTGTTTACAAGCACAATAAGCAAGCTCTGAATTCATACCTTCGTGCGGGTTTCCAGGAAGCTTCGCGTCAAGATAACGAAATTGTCATGTATCTTGCACCATGAACACAACAAGTGCAGCCGTAGGACAAAAAATCCATCCATTTTTTATATGGTGCAAACGTTAAAACTAGATAAGAAATATGAAAATACACCTAGATCAAAACCCAAGCGATGATGATATACAAAAAGTTGTAGATGGATTGATGCGCTACGGGCTGAACGAAATAAATAATGAAAAGCCAACAAAATGTGCGTTAGTACTAAAAAAGGATGATCAAGTGATAGGTGGCGCTGTCTGCAAAGCGCATGTTGGGCAGTTCTATTTAGACTATCTATGGGTTTCGGAAAAATATAGGAGTAATGGCTATGGTTCACTACTTCATAAAAACGTTCTTGAGATGGCAAAGGAACATAAAACATCGTGTATCTGGGTGCAAACATTGAATCCTAGAGCCGTACTTTTTTACAAAAGCACTGGCTACAACGAAATAGGAGTAATTCCAAATTATGTTGAAGGGTTTAATTTGCATCATTTACAGCTGAAGTTTTAAAAAACTGTTCATGAAGGGGAGATTACCCGCTACCCTACCTCTGCGCATCTATCTACATTTAGCTTTTTTCTATTGTCAGTAACTCAAAATACTAGAGGTGGGTACAGGATCGCAAAGTCCTATTCAAAGTTATCTAGGTAAAACCATGGGAATTACACTGGGCACTCGGAAATGGTGACTTCGTTGAAGGCAAAGTTTTGAATAAGTTACTGATAGAAAGACACTTCTATTACGAAAAATTTATGAAGGCTTTACGATTTAGTCGCTCCCACAGACCCAGTACTTTAACCCAATCATAGGTACAGCCGCTCACTGATGATAGACTTCAGCGAGCGCTGCAATGTAAGAAAAGTAATTGATCTTTTTCTAAAATGGGAGTTAGCAAATGACTATTTCACAGGAACGTTTGGCAGGCATTATCAGCCACATGAATAATGATCACGAAGATGCATTAGTACTTTATGCTCATGCGTTTATGAACAGAAAAGATGTGGCATCGGCTAAGTTGGTAGATTTAGATCGGGATACAATCACCCTTCAGGTTGAAAACGACGAGCGCCTCATAGTACCTGTGACCGCACCAATTGAAACCGCTGAAGATGCGCATAAAGTCTTGGTTGCAATGGTAAAGCAAGGTCGAGAAAAGCTCGCTTAATACAAAAGACTTATATGCTCGGACTCTCTTACTTTTAGCCCCCTTGAGAGATCTGAAATAAACCAATTTGAAGGATTTAAACCGAAATCAATTTGTTACGCCGAAAGGCATAACCTAATGAGAAAGGTTTGGACGGTCTAATTTCAACGTTGTAGAGCAAGATGGGTTTGATGAAACTGTTGTGGAATTACATTACACCTAACTGGCTTGTAAACGACACTTCATCGGCCCCAAGACATGGGGTCAGATGCTACAGCACCTTAAACTTACCCCAAACCTCTTATACTCTCCTACCCCTGTAAAAGAGCAAAGCAGTCAGTTCGCTGAAACCAGAAAACTTTCCCACAAAAATCTACTGATTTACTGAAAAACAACTCGGTAAAGTTCTCACCTGATACCCAGTATAATTTTTGTTGTCCAATAAAATTCACCATTGTTTAGTAACGTCTCACTAGCATGAATTTCACCGATGGCCTGATGACCTGCTCCCCAAAAACTAGTCCAATCGGTCCTTAGTAACATCCGCTTGGTTG
>NZ_PEIB01000051.1 GCF_004116385.1 Veronia nyctiphanis
GAACAGGCCTTGAAGATGATTTCCGAATTTCATTTTGATCCTGAACTGATTGCCAGAGTGACCAAGAGTTCAGAGCAATAAATGCTCAGCCAGACTGATGCTGCCTGAGCTTGATAAGTTAATCTTGGCTTGGACTTGGAAGAGTTAGCGATGAACGGCTTGCCGATGCGGTAAATATTACATCAGTTGAACTGTTCAGCGCAGTTTCAGCGGAATCCTGAATAACGCCGATAATAAACCCAACCGCCACAACTTGTATTGCTATCTCGTTGGGTATTCCAAAAAGGTTACATGCCAAAGGGATCAGTAACAGCGAGCCGCCCGCAACACCTGATGTCCCTCATGCGGATGCGGCTGCAACAAAACTCAATAAAATCGCGGTCGCGATATCAATCTCAATACCCAGCGTGCTCACGGCGGCGAGCGTTAGCACCGTAATCGTGATTGCTGCGCCTCCCATGTTGATGGTCGCTCCAAGCGGAATAGACACAGAGTAAAGATCTTTGTTGAGCCCCAGCTTCTCACAAAGTGTCATATTTACAGGAATATTGGCGGCAGAACTTCGGGTGAAAAATGCGGTAACGCCGCTCTCGCGCAGGCATTGAAAGACCAGCGGGTAAGGATTCTGACGGGTCATCAAAAATACAATCAAGGGGTTAACCATCAACGCTATCACCGTCATACAACCCAGTAAAACAGCCAGTAGGTGAGAATAGCCTAACAGGGCGTCAACGCCGGTATGCGCGAAGGTATTGGCAATGCGTACCAAGGAAGAATGTAATTGCGTCATGAATTTTGTTCTCGCGTCACGGAAGTGTCACCCAACGGGCTGTGGCGGCATAAACGAAGCGGAGGAGTAAAACATACTAAGGGCCGCTGTAAAGAATGATATTGTCTTCATAGCGTAATTTTTTGTTCTTAATGACGGCTAATTGAGCGAATTTTAGTGCTTTGTTCTATTTTTGATTGTGGAAATAAAAACGGCCCCGTAAAGGAACCGTCTTGGAGTCGTCGATAGCGTAGGTACTACGAGTATGACCTAATAAATGGCGCGACCAACCGTGTTGAGCAATTTGCTGACACCTGACGTGAAGTGAAGTGGCGCATTGGCAACCGTATAACAAAGACAACCGTCGCGAGACACTGGCGTATGATGGTCTTCACCTGACAACATGATGAAATCGCCCGGTTCATAAGTGCCATTTTCATCAGTAAAGTTACCGCTTAGCAAAAGCGTAAGCTCGAAGCCTTTGTGTGTATGGCTCGGAACGCTTCCGTTCATACCAATATGAAGTAAACTAGCTCGCGTTTTTCCTTCATCCAATGGCAGACGACCACGACTGATTCCACCCATACTGCTCCAGTCAATTTGACTGTAACGTCTTAATGCAGTGGGTAGTGTGTACCTTTCACCGCCCACTTCCACATAAGCTTGTGGTGACATCTTTGTGACAGTAATTGGTTCGAACTCGTCACCGATGATTCCCGATAGCATATTACTGAAATCGGCTTGAACATCAGTATCAAAATCTATTTGCTCAGCGTTGATAAGCTGCGTTGCTTCTGCTGCGGAAAACTCGTCAACTGAATGCCTGCACTCTTCGCATAGTTCACAGTGAGCAGAAACTGCGATAGCCATAGAGGGCGAAAGTGAGCCAGCAGCGTGTGCCTGTAATAACGACTTTGCCGGATGAAATTTAATCATTGTCCACCTCCAAATGAGATCGAAGTTTCTGTAATCCCAGGCGTAAGCGAGACTTTATGGTTCCTAGCGGCACGCCAAGTTGCTCTGCAAGTTCCTGATGCGTTAATTGCTTTAAGTAGACACCGCGGACGACCTGTTGTTGCAGGTCAGGTAAGCGGTCAATATACGAAAGTAGCTGACCATGCATTTGTTGTTGAACCGCTTGGTCTTCCTGTACACCTTCTTCGCCGTCTAAAATTGGCCAAATATCGCTACTGAGCGTATCTTCGCGATTGCTCTTCACTTTTCTTAGCATATCGAAGCTGACGTTGCGCATGACGGTAAATATCCAAGTTGACGCAGCGCCTTTCGTGTGGTCGAACAGATGCGCTTTCCGCCAGACAAGAATCATTGTCTCTTGGACTAACTCCATCGCATGACCTTCAACTCTAAGATGTCGAAGGCCGTAAGAACGTATCTTCGGGGCGAAATAATTAAATAGCATCGTGAAGGACTGAGCATTTTTCTCGGTCGCAACGTCGATGAGCAGCTGTTTCAAATCGTCTGGCGTGGGTCCGTCTGTAGACACTTTACGGCTTTTCCTATGATCTTCTTTTCGCATAGTATACGCCGAAACCGTAGATTCCATTTTCATCTTTAGGCCAACTTTTCAGTGCAGGTACACATAAAACGTTGGGGACGTGAAAAAAGATCAAAACATTGTGAATTTATTCGGAGAGAAGGTGAATGATAAATGAGCGTGCTTCATCCGCGTTATCTTGGGATATAAACCACTGCTTCTGGCTATTTTCTAAAGGTAATACCTCAAGCCATCTCTGACATACCCAGACGGTGTCTGAAAAATCTATTTTTCCTGTATTGTATTGCGCTGCATGTTCAGGGTACTTGTCGAACACATTTTTCAGCGCGTCGGTAACATTCTCCGGTAAATTATGAGCGACTGATGGCCAATCGGACAGTGAGCTGATGTCTCCGACCCAAAGATTATCTTCTTCTTGACCGATATTGGTGATTTTCACGCGACAACGCCCTTTAATGGTAATGCCGAGAAGACCGTCAGGCAGCTGCTCGAAATCAACAATATCAACCAGCGTGCCGAATCGACAAATTGCATCACCATCCTTCATCGCAAGGACGAAGCCATTACCGCTCTGCATCGTCTCTTTGACTAGGCGGACATATCTTGGCTCAAAGATTCTGAGCTTCGTGATGCCTCCCGGTAACAGAAACAGTGGTAATGGGAACAGACCTAGATGCATTTTTACCTCCTCGTTTATAACTTCCTTTCTTTACGGACCAGAGGTTCAGACAGATCAAAGAATAACTACATAAACACTAGGTCTATTCCAAAAATGATGGAGGGCATAATTTACGACATTACATCAATGTCTCTTTGATACCTTTTTTGATTGCATTTGCAAGCTGCTGTATTTGCTGTTTACTCGTTGCATATGGCGGCATAACATAAATCAGATGCCCGAAGGGTCGAATCCACACTCCCTCGCGAACAAACACCTCTTGGATTTTCTCCACATTGGCTGGAGTGTGTGTTTCTACAACGCCTATTGCGCCGAGCCATCGCACATCTTTAACGGCAGATAACTGTTTTAAGGGCGCAAATGATTCAGCCAGATTTTGTTCAATGTTGGCGACTTGTTGTTGCCAATCACCGCAGTCGAGCAGCGAGAGACTGGCGGTTGCCGTTGCGCACGCCAGAGGGTTAGCCATGAATGTTGGGCCATGCATGAAGCAACCTGCTTCGCCACCGCAGACCGTATCAGCAACGTTTTTGGTGGTAAGGGTTGCTGCCAGCGTCATGTAGCCGCCAGTCAGTGCTTTTCCAAGACAAAGAATATCAGGGACGATCTCTGCATGTTCGCAGGCAAAGAGTTTGCCTGTCCGACCGAAGCCTGTGGCTATCTCGTCGCAAATCAACAGTACGCCGTAATTATCGCAAAGCTCACGAACCCGCTTTAGATAGGTCGGATGATACAGACGCATGCCCCCGGCTCCTTGAACAACGGGCTCAAGGATCACTGCGGCGATTTGCTCATGATGGGCTTCCAGCTTGGATCTAAAATCTTCAATATCGCTTTCATCCCACGTATCCCTGAAGCCAGTCTCTGGTGAATTGGCGAAGATATGCTCTGGCAAAAAACCTTTGTAGAGACTGTGCATTGAATTGTCGGGGTCGGTGACTGACATTGCAGCGAAGCTATCACCGTGATAACCGTGCCTTAGCGTTAAGAACTTGCTACGAGACTCTCCCAACGCGTGCCAGTACTGAAGCGCCATTTTTAGTGCAACTTCAACTGAAATCGAGCCAGAATCGCAGAGAAACACTTTCTCAAGCGCGGGTGGCGTGATTTCAACTAGTTTTTTACAGAGTGCTACGGCAGGTTGGTGCGTGATGCCACCAAACATCACATGCGACATATCTTTGAGCTGGCTCTCGACGGCTGCATTCAAAACCGGGTGGTTGTAACCGTGTATGGCTGACCACCATGACGACATCCCATCGAGAAGTTGTGTGCCATCTTCTAGTTCGAGCTTGACGCCGTTTGCTCTGACGACCGGATAACACCGCATAGGGTTGATGGTTGAGGTGTAAGGATGCCAGATATGCTGACGATCAAACTCGAGATCAATTTGCATGTTGAGTCCAGTTGTAAACTATAAAGTAATTCCATTGTTGACATTGTAAGGGGGCAAATTAGACTAGACAACAATTCAATACAGAAATGAGGGAATTAGCGTGGAAGTACGCCACAACTGGACTGTCGAAGAAGTGCAGGCACTTTTCAAGAAACCGTTTATGGATTTGATGTTCGAGGCACAACAAGTGCATCGGGCTTATCATCCGGATAATCAGGTTCAGGTCAGTACGCTGCTGTCGATCAAAACCGGTGCGTGTCCCGAGGATTGTAAGTATTGTCCGCAAAGTGCGCGCTACAGAACAGGCCTTGAGAAAGAACGTCTGATGGAAGTTGAGCGCGTTCTCGATGCTGCCGCGAAAGCGAAAGCGTCTGGTGCAACCCGTTTCTGTATGGGTGCGGCATGGAAGAACCCGAAAGATCGCGACCTTCCATACCTGAAAAACATGATTCAAGGCGTCAAGGGAATGGGTCTTGAAACCTGTATGACGTTGGGTATGTTGTCAGCAGATCAAGCTGATGAGTTAGCAGATGCTGGGCTTGATTACTACAACCATAATCTCGACACCTCGCCAGAATACTACGGCAACATTATTACCACTCGAACCTATCAGGACAGACTTGATACGCTTTCAAACGTGCGTGGTGCCGGGATGAAAGTGTGTTCAGGCGGTATTGTCGGCCTTGGCGAGAGTGCACGTGACCGTGCGGGTCTTCTTGTCGAACTGGCTAACCTTTCGCATCATCCGGAAAGTGTGCCAATCAACATGCTGGTAAAAGTGAAAGGCACGCCACTCGAAAACGTCGATGACCTTGATGAGTTTGAGTTCATCAGAACGATTGCTGTTGCGCGGATCATGATGCCAGCCTCGGCTGTGCGCTTGTCAGCGGGCCGCGAAAAAATGAACGAGCAGATGCAGGCAATGTGTTTCATGGCCGGCGCAAACTCGATTTTCTACGGATGTAAACTGTTGACCACACCGAACCCTGATGAAGACAGCGATATGTTGCTGTTCAAGAAGCTGGGTATTAACAGCGAGCAGAAGGTACAACGCCCTGATGAGGTTGAGGAAGAAACCCTGTTGAACAAGGTGGCATACCAACCGCGGCGAGACCATCGAAAGACGACCTGTTTTACGACGCGTCTGTGTAATACATGAGTAGCACCTTGTCGCAACGCGCTGCAAAAGCGCTTCAGCAAAGAAGGGAAGACGGTTTGTATCGTCACCTTCAAAGCTTCGACCTGAAGCAGAGCCAATTATCGAAACTGCCGTCGCAGGACTCCTTCGTTAATTTCTCGGGTAATGACTATCTGGGGATGGCGCAGGATCAAGAGCTGAAAATGGCTTGGCAACAAGGAATTGATCGTTATGGCGCGGGCAGCACTGCCTCGCCATTAGTGACGGGTCACAGCTCTGCACATCAGTTACTCGAAGAGAAGTTGTGTGATTGGCAAGGTTACGAAAGAGCGGTTCTTTTTAGCAGCGGCTTTGCAGCTAATCAGGCAGTGATTTTCAGTTTCATGCGCAAGAACGATCGCCTGCTGCAAGACAAGCTCAATCATGCATCTTTAATTGAAGCGGGCATGATGTGCGAAGCGACAATGCAACGCTATCAGCATGCCTCACCAGACTCGTTGAGTAAGTTCCTCGACAAAGGTGATGTAAATGCTGCGTCTTTGGTTGTCACTGATGGTGTTTTCAGCATGGATGGCAATGTTGCCCCACTTAGCGACATTCAGCTCGGTGCAACCATCATGGAGCCATGTTGATGGTCGATGACGCTCATGGTGTTGGTGTGTTGGGTATTGATGGCGCAGGCACCAGCGCCCATTGTGGTGTGAAACCCGACGTTCTTGTTCTGACGTTTGGTAAAGCCTTCGGCATGATGGGTGCCGCTGTGCTTTGCTCTAACGTCGTTGCAGAGTACTTGACCCAATTTGCCCGTCATTATGTTTATTCAACCGCCATTCCGCCGGGGCAGGCGTATGCACTGGCCCATGCCGTAGACATGATAAGACACCAACACTGGCGTCGCGAAAAGCTGGCTGAGCTCTCCGAGGCTTTTGAATCTTCGCTTGATGGTATTGAACAGGCAGTGAAAACCGAAACACCGATTAAACCCGTGATCATTGGTAACGTGGACACTACGCTGTCGGCGTCAGAGCGGCTCCGTGAAGCAGGTTTCTGGGTAGGTGCTATTCGGCCACCAACTGTTCCTCCAAAGACTGCAAGATTTAGGATTACGCTGTCGGCATCACACACTGTCGAACAAGTCAGACAGCTCGGAGAGTGCATCAAACGACATCTGGAGGAGGGTAGCTCATGAATGCATTCGCCTTCCCGAAAGTAGAGCCAGAGATATTACCGTCAGTGGACAAGTCAGCGGTGCGTCAGGCATTCAGCCGTGCGGCAGAAAGCTATGATGCGAGTGCGGCTTTTCAGCGTGATGTTGGCAACCATCTCCTGACATTACTGCCTGACATCCGCGAGTCTGTAGTACTGGACTTGGGGTGCGGAACAGGCTTCTTCACTGAAAAGCTGTCAGAAAAAGCCAATACAGTGATTGCACTTGATTTGTCTGAAGCCATGCTGGAAAAAGCCAAAGCTCGTTGTGGTGGAAGCGTTCAATACCTTTCCGCCGATGCGGAATGCCTGCCACTTCAGTCAGAGAGTGTGGACATTGTATTCAGCTCATTGGCCGTTCAATGGTGCGACGACCTGGCAGATGTTTTTAGTGAGATCAAACGAGTTCTTAAGCCCGGTGGTATCGCCGTCGTGTCGACGCTACTTGATGGTTCGCTGTATGAACTTAAAGATGCTTGGTTGCAGGTTGATTCTGGTCAGCATGTAAACCGCTTTCTCTCTGAGAGCGAAGTATTGTTGGCCTTTGAAAAAGCGGAGATTCGCAACTTTGATCTCAGCAACAAGCGATTCACGTTGAGCTATTCATCCGGCCTTTCATTAATGCGTGACTTAAAGGGAATTGGCGCTACTCACCTCACTGACGGCCGTTCTCGTGGATTGAGTGGCAAAGCCAAGTTTCGTGAGTTAGAAGCTGCGTACGGAAAATACAGAAATAAAGACGGTAACCTGCCAGCAACATATCAGGTTGGCGTAGGAGTAATTAAGAGTGATTAACGCATACTTCATTACGGGCACAGATACTGAAGTCGGCAAAACCTTTGCCTCTGTGGCGCTGATTCAGGCGTTAATAAACAAAGGCTACAAGGTAGCCGGGTACAAGCCCGTTGCAGCAGGCACGGAAGAAACCGCTGAAGGATTATGTAACCCAGATGCTGTGGCGCTCAAAGCGGTATCAAACGTTTCAATGACGTATCAGGAAGCTAACCCCTGTTTGCTGGATACGCCTTGTTCCCCTCACATTGCTGCCGATATTGAGAAGCGAGATGTGTCTTTAGCAGCGCTTTCTGATGGCTTACACTCGCTGACTGAGCGCAGTGATATCGTTATCGTAGAGGGTGCAGGTGGCTGGCATGTACCTGTTTCTGATGATGCTTCGCTATCTGAGTGGGTCAGGGATGAGCAGCTAGCTGTCATTATGGTGGTCGGAATGAAACTGGGCTGCTTGAACCACGCCCTCCTTACGGCACAGGCAATTCGTCATGATGGACTCCTCATCAAAGGGTGGATTGCCAATTGTGTCGATCCTAACGCGCAGTTTCTTGATGAAATGATAGAGACGCTTAATAAGCGTTTGGATACGCCATGCTTGGGTGTATTGCCGTTCACTGACAAAAACGGGGCTGATTTGAGCGGATGTTTAACAATTCCTGAATAATGGCCGATGTCACCCAGAAAAAGAAACGCCAGCTTTGATAGCTGGCGTTTCAGTTAAACAGGTTATTGACGAGTTGGCAGCAAGCAAAAAAGCCAAAAGTCGGGAAAGCTGTCTTTGTAACTTATTTCTCTTCTGGGAGCAGTCCCACCAGAGATTGTTGAGTTTGAGAAAGAGATGACAACGGGTTTTTGTCTTGTTCATTGCCTGTCAAACCAAGCTCTTCACACGCTTCGTCAAAGCTCATGCCGAGGTGGCAGCACAGGATGTCTATCGCCACTCTGTAGTTCTCATTCTCGCCCATTTTAAACACTCCGTTGATTAGGGGTTCCGTCTTTGCGGAATTCATCTAGCGATGCCGCATCCGGGTTTCCTTGCACCGCAAATACATTAGACAAGGGCTGTACAATACGCAATCAGACCAAAGTCCAATATGCTTGGCGTTCCGTATATGAAACAGGAGGCATCGGCGAGATATGTTGTCTTAATTTATTGTAACAATGTTCAATTAGGGCTTGTTTTTGTGGATTATGCCCATACTATTTTCCCTGTATGAGCGCTTCATCAACACGGAGATTATTTTCATCATGAAACGCATAGCTTTATTTCTGGCTACCAACCTCGCCGTTATCATTGTATTAAGTATCGTACTGAATATTGTTTATGCTGTTACAGGGATAAGACCCGGAGGCAGCGCTGGCATACTTGTTATGGCCGCTATTTTCGGTTTTGGTGGTTCTATCATTTCTTTGCTGATGTCTAAGTCAATGGCACTCAGATCTGTGGGTGCAGAAGTGATTCAACAACCACGCAATGAAATGGAACACTGGTTGATGAGCACGGTTAGCCGTCAGGAGAGCAGGTCGGTATTGGCATGCCCGATGTTGCCATTTACCATGCTCCGGACATGAACGCTTTTGCAACAGGTGCCAAGCGTGATGATGCGCTGGTCGCTGTATCTACAGGGCTGCTTGAAAACATGAGCCGTGATGAGGCAGAGGCAGTTCTTGCACACGAAATCGGCCATATTGCAAACGGTGACATGATCACCATGACCTTGATGCAAGGTGTAGTAAACACATTTGTCATCTATATCTCACGTATGATTGCGAGCACTATCAGCGGCATGAATAGCGATGATGAAGAGGAGAGTGGTGGCAGCTTTATGACCTATTTCATTGTATCAACGATACTTGAGCTGATATTTGGCTTCCTCGCTAGCTTCTTGACCATGTGGTTCAGCCGACACCGCGAATTCAAAGCGGATGCGGCATCAGCGAAGCTGGTTGGCAGAGAGAAAATGATTGCTGCCTTGCAGCGTTTGAAAATGAGCCAGGAAGCACAGCTTGAAGGCTCTATGATGGCGTTTGGTATCAATGGTAAAAAATCATTGAGTGAGTTGCTAATGACTCACCCGCCATTGGAAAAACGTATTGATGCGCTTCGTCGTGGTGAGCATCTGTAAAAAGCGTCTATGAATTAAAAAAAGCCCCGCTCTGATAAAGCGGGGCTTTTTCTTTGGGGTACATATGTCTTTAACCCAGCAAATCTCTCAGTCTTGACTCTACAGCCGCAACCTCATCGGGATGATGAGGGATTGTCATCGCTTTGTAGCCATCGCCAGAGAAGGCACGGTCAAGTTCTATGAGGACATGTGTTTGGTGTTGTTCCGGTACGAAAGAAAGCTCCACTTCTTTGATACCAAATAAAGTAAAGCCACCCGGACGATATTCTAGCTCCTGATAGCAGCCTGAATTCGAATTAAAACTCCCGGCATTTAGGTAGCCTTTCTCGACATCAGCTTTTGCCATTTTGTAACCAAACTCATCCATTGCTGAAATGAACGCTTTGACCACATCATTTGGATAGATATAGAGCGAGTCTTTGTCGCTAGCATCGATAGCCATGTCAATGTTGAGGCCAGTTTGGAGCCACACGACACATTTATTATTCGACGTCGGTAATTCAGTTATTGGCGTCTCAGAGGGCAGGGTAGCGTTAAAGGGCAGAGCTCGCTCCTCACCCGGTTGCAGCTTGAAAGAATCGCTGATGTGCCAGTTGTCGATACAGAAGTTGTGATATTCAACACCATCGTCTTCTGTTTCAACTTTCACTTTTGTCATGAGAGCGAGGTCGATACCAGAAATGTCCTGTTCAACATCGCCACCTTTAATGAGGATTTCTCCGCTGAAATCTTGCCCGGGCAGCAAGTGCTCTGTATGCAACACAGTATCCACTTTCGCTGCACCGATACCGACTGAGGCTAGAATTTTTTTGAACATGTACTGAACTCCCTTTTATTGTTGAACAGGTTTGTAAATCGTGATTTTTTTAAGAGGTATTACCTGTTTTTAGTCTGACTTTATTGTCGTTGCAGCCATATTATCGGGTGTAGCTTATCACTATCTTTTGAGGCAACTCTTGCGTGTCTACTACATGTTGTGATCATGAGCATTTTTTAATGGCGATTCAATTTAGGTGCGGTTTTATGCGAAATGGTTCGAGTGAACTTTGACATAGTTTGAAAATCACGAATGTTAGGGATTCTTATTGCCAGGTAATTCGATGGTCTAATCAAAGGGTTGGAAAGGTCTGTTATCAGGTTGAAACGCAAATGTTAACGTTTGCGCGGTAGTTTAACCAATAAAAATGTGGGTTTAGGTTATTTAAAAGGGAGTATAAGCAAAAAACACATGAATATCACATATTGAATGCCATAGGCCCTGTTATATCAACTAGTACGACCATGGTGTCTGATATTCCTACTGGTGTTTTATTGCATCTAGTTTGCATTAAATAGGGTGCTTTCGTGCTATTTTTGTGGACTCTGTTCCGTGTAAGTAAAAAATAATGAGATTTCGGTCTTGTTCCTGAATCCCGAGTCATCTATTGTTCCTACCGCTGCAATAGGCATGACCTTTTAGCCATACAGTTTAAACGTGATAAAATAACGGCTCGTTTAATACGCTATCAGGTCGATGCATCGTTTGGTCATTCGATCCCAGGGAACACAAATGGCGACCACAGAAAACTCAAACATTGTTATTTTTGGAGCTTCAGGAGATTTAACGCAACGCAAGCTCATTCCGGCACTGTATCAGTTGTTTGCCAGCAATATGCTGCCAGAGAAGTTCACCGTCTTAGGTGTTTCCCGCTCTGGCTACAGTGACGAATCATTTCGAGAAAAGCTGCAAAAAGCGTTAGAGGATAGCGAAAATGTCGATCAAGTGACGCTTAACCGCTTCTTAAAGCACCTCTATTACCTGTCGCTGGATCCCTCAGACGGAAGCCAGTACGGCGCACTCACTGAGCGTCTTGACACCCTCGGGAAAGAGCACCAAACTGGATCAAACAACCTCTTTTATCTCGCGACACCCCCAAGTCTGTACGGCCTCATTCCACAATTCCTCGCCGAGCAAGGCCTCAATAATGAAGCCGACGGTTGGAAGCGCCTGGTCGTTGAAAAGCCATTTGGTTACGACACCGCATCTGCCAATGAACTTGATGATGTCATACACCACAAGTTCAAAGAGTCTCAGCTCTATCGTATTGACCATTACCTCGGTAAAGAAACCGTTCAGAACCTGTTGGTTTTCCGTTTCTCTAATGGCATGTTCGAACCTTTATGGAATCGTAACTTCATTGACTACGTTGAGATCGACGGGGGGCGAGTTCCTTGGTGTTGAGGGACGTGGTGGTTATTACGATGGCTCTGGTGCAGTTCGGGATATGTTCCAGAACCACTTACTGCAAGTGCTTGCCATGACGACCATGGAGCCACCATCGACAATTCGTGCAGATGCGATTCGAGATGAAGTGGCAAAAGTGATGCAGAGCTTCCAGCCTCTTAGCGATGACGACCTCAAGAATAATCTGGTTCTGGGTCAATACACGGCGTCTGAAGTCCGCGGTGAAATGCTGCCGGGTTACCGCGAGGAGCCGGGTGTCGCTGATGACTCCCGCACTGAGACCTATGTGGGTCTGAAAATGTTTATCGATAACTGGCGCTGGAACGGTGTGCCGTTTTACGTTCGCACAGGCAAACGACTGCCAACACGTGTGACTGAAGTCGTTATTCACTTCAAGAAAACACCGCACCCCGTATTTGGTAAAGATGCGCCTGAGAATAAGCTCATTATTCGTATCCAGCCTGACGAAGGCATTCAGATGAGTTTTGGCCTGAAAAAGCCGGGTGCAGGGTTTGAGGCACAAGAAGTGTCGATGCAGTTCCATTACCAGAGTTTGGAAGAAGCTACGCTGCTGACTGCCTACGAGCGTTTACTGCTTGATGCGGTAAAAGGAGATGCAACGCTGTTCGCTCGCTCAGATGCAGTGAAAGCCTGCTGGGAGTTTGTTGAGCCAATTTTGGGCTACAAAGAGCACCCTGATGCCTTGTTTGGCTATGCGTCTGGCACTTGGGGCCCGAAAGCCGCCGATGACTTGCTGAATAATGATGGAAGAGCATGGCGCTTCCCTTGTAAGAACCTGACAAACACAGAATATTGCGAGTTATAAATGACCACGATTAGAGTTTTTGACGACAACCAAGCGGTTGTGACTGAGCTGGCCAAAGAGCTTCAACGTTACAGTCAGCTTGATCGCCCGGTTCATATTTCACTGTCTGGCGGCAGCACGCCAAAACAACTTTTTGCACTGTTGGCGAAAGAATGGGCAACAGACATTAACTGGCAGAATCTACACTTCTGGTGGGGCGACGAACGCTGCGTTCCGCCAACGGATGCTGAGAGTAACTATGGTCAGGCTAACGCGTTGTTGTTCAGCCATATTGATATTCCTGAGGGAAATATTCACCGGATCCGCGGTGAAGACGAGCCTGTGGTTGAAGCTGCCCGTATATCAAAAGAAATTGCTGCACTGATCCCGTCTGAATCTGGCGTGCCAGCGTTTGACTGGATCCTCCTCGGAATGGGGGATGACGGCCATACTGCGTCGCTCTTCCCAGGACATACACGCTACGACGATCCGGCTTTGACGACAGTGGCTCGTCACCCGCAGAGTGGTCAGTTACGCGTCAGCAAGACGGCTCGGCTGCTGAACAACGCCAAGCGCATCAGCTATTTGGTACTCGGTGCTGGCAAAGCTGAGATGGTTGATGAGATTCATAACTATCAGGGCGACACAGAACTCCCTTATCCTGCTGCACATATTGCGGCAGAGAATGGCGAAACAGAATGGTTTTTTGATGCCGCTGCCGCGCGCGCACTGGCATAAATGGAGATATAAGAAAAATGAAAGCTGATATTGGTGTGATTGGTCTGGCCGTTATGGGTCAAAACCTCATCCTCAACATGAATGACCACGGTTTTAAAGTTGTTGCCCACAACAGAACGACCAGCAAGGTCGATGAGTTTCTGGAAGGTGGTGCGAAGGGCACAAACATCGTGGGTGCCTATTCGCTGGAAGAGCTGGTGGAAAAGCTCGAAAAACCGCGCAAAGTCATGTTGATGGTTCGTGCTGGTGATGTGGTTGATCAGTTCATTGATGCGCTGGCGCCGCTGCTTGAAGAAGGCGATATCATCATTGACGGTGGTAACTCGAACTACCCGGATACAACACGCCGTGTAAACGCACTGGCTGAAAAAGGCCTCGTTTATATCGGAGCCGGTGTTTCTGGTGGTGAAGAAGGCGCACGTTTCGGACCTTCTATCATGCCGGGCGGCGACCCACGTGGCTGGGCTGCGGTTAAGCCTATTTTTCAAGCAATTTCTGCAAAAACAGACAACGGCGAGCCTTGCTGTGACTGGGTTGGTAAAGAAGGTGCTGGCCACTTTGTCAAAATGGTTCACAACGGTATCGAATACGGTGATATGCAGCTGATCAGTGAAGCTTACCACTTCATGAAAGAAGGCCTCGGGATGACGCATGACGAGATGCAGGCGACGTTGGCTGAGTGGAACAAAACAGAACTGAACAGCTACCTGATCGAAATCAGCCGCGACATCCTGGGTTACCGTGGTGAAGACGGTGAAATCGTACTTGAAAAAATTCTTGATACGGCTGGGCAGAAAGGTACAGGTAAGTGGACGGGCATCAACGCACTGGACTTCGGTATTCCACTGACATTGATCACTGAATCTGTATTCGCACGTGCACTTTCAGCGCGTAAAGATGAGCGTGTTCAGGCGGCAGAGCTGTTTGGTCACAAAGTGGAAGCGGTTGAAGGTGACCGTGAGCAATGGCTTGAAGCACTTCGTCAGGCACTATTGGCGGCGAAAATCATTTCATATGCACAGGGCTTTATGCTGATCCGTGAAGCGTCGGAGCAGTATAACTGGGAACTGAACTACGGTAACGTTGCTCTGCTATGGCGTGGCGGTTGTATTATTCGAAGCGCGTTCCTTGGCAATATCCGTGACGCATTTGAAAAAGATCCAGAGCTGAAATTCCTGGGCTCTGATAGCTACTTCAAAGCAATTCTTGATGACTGTTCTGCGTCATGGCGTAAAGTTGTCGCCAAGTCGTTTGAAATTGGTCTGCCAATGCCGGGTATGTCTTCAGCACTGACTTTCCTGAATGGCTACACGACGGCTCGTTTGCCAGCAAACATGCTTCAGGCGCAACGTGACTACTTTGGTGCGCATACTTACGAGCGCACTGACAAGCCGCGTGGTGAATTCTTCCACACAAACTGGACCGGTAAAGGTGGCGATACTGTATCGACCACGTATAACAACTAAGCATTAGTTTGTTGGAATTAAGAATTGAAAAGGAGCGCATAAAGCGCTCCTTTTTTGTGCCTTTCGGCTTATAAATAACGACAGATCAGAACACCTGTTTAGGTTTGGCATCTCCATCACCGTCATCATTGTTACCCGTATCACTTAACACATCAGCAATATTGGCGCGTGATAGCTCACCTTGAAGTTCACCATCTTCGTCAACAACAGGTAGCGGCAAATCAGATTCCAGCGTGTCCGGAATAACTTTTTCTAGCAGGCTGTCAGGCTGAATTGCAGGCACATCTTCGAGCACAGTATCGTCAATTTCATTACCATATTCGTGCTCTTCATACTGACTTAGGCCTTCTTTTGTCAGTGCGCCTTGATAGCCGTCATCATTGACGTAGTAACCGTGTGAGGCCTTAGCTTGCTTCATCTGCGCAATGGCTTCACCAATGGTGTCAGCGCTGATTCGACAGTACTGCGGCTGCATGACGGTATCTACGGTCAGAGCGCGAGCACGGTTGACGTCTTTGACGAAGGCTTCAACATATTCATCAGCAGGGCGCAGCAGGATATCAACCGGTGTACCTTGCTGAATCAATTTGCCGTCACGAAGTATCGCAATTCTGTCGCCAAGTCGCAGCGCTTCATCAAGATCGTGCGTGATGAAGATAATGGTCTTATGGAGTTTTTCCTGCAAACCGATGAGCTGATCCTGCATTTCAGAACGGATAAGCGGGTCGAGTGCGGAGAATGCTTCATCCATCAACAGAATTTCGGCATCGGTACAAAGTGCACGGGCGAGACCGACGCGTTGTTGCTGACCACCGGAGAGTTGCGCGGGGTACTGGCTTTCATACCCGGACAGCCCTACGGTATCTAACCACTCCTGCGCTTTCGCACTGCGGGTTTCTTTATCGACTCCCTGTACTTGCAGGCCGTAGGCGACATTCTGAATCACTGTACGGTGTGGCATCAGGCCGAAACGTTGGAACACCATCGACATCTTGTGACGACGGAACTCTTGCAACGCTTTAGCATCCAGCGACATCACGTCAGTACCGTCGACTTCAAGCACACCTTCCGTCGGATCAATCAAGCGGTTGAAATGGCGGATTAACGTCGATTTACCTGAGCCAGACAGCCCCATGATGACGAAAATTTCACCTGAGTGGATTTCCAGACTGATATCTTGCAAGCCTACGGTATGACCCGTCTCAACAAGTATCGCATCCTTTTCGTCTCCCGCTTTGACGCGAGGCAAAACAGACTGAGGGTCTTTACCAAAGACCTTGTAAAGACCTTTGACACGGATGAGTGGTTTTTTCTTGTTAGTCATGCTTGCCTCCCAGATGCTGCTGAGTTCTGCGAGCATAGCTTTGTGAAACGCGGTCAAAAATAATTGCCAGTGCGACGATGGCAAGACCGTTAATCAGGCCCAGGGTGAAATATTGGTTGGTGATTGATTTAAGAACAGGCTGGCCGAGTCCTTTCACACCAATCATTGAGGCAATAACCACCATTGCCAGAGCCATCATGATCGTCTGGTTGATACCCGCCATGATATTGGGCATTGCTAGCGGAAGCTGCACACCGAACAGACGTTGCATTGAGCTGGCACCATATGCCGTTGCTGCTTCCAGTACCTCTTTATCAACCAGTCTGATACCTAGGTTTGTCAGTCTTATAACTGGTGGGATGGCGTAAATAACGACAGCAATAACACCCGGAATTCTACCGATACCCAAAAGCATGACAACAGGGATTAGGTAAACAAACGCGGGCATGGTTTGCATTACATCGAGCACTGGCGTGACGATAGATTGCACCCGATTAGATCGTGCCATCCAGATACCGATGGGGATACCTAATCCTATGGAGAGTAACGTACAAACCAGAATAATACTCATGGTTCGCATGGTGTCGTCCCACATGCCGAAATAACCTATGAGCATGAAGACAACAATAATACTTACGACCAGTTTCCAAGAGCGGCTTGCTGCATATGAGATACCTGCGACAGCGGCAATGACCAGCCACCAAGGTGAGGTAAGCAGTAGCTTTTCGAACCAAATAAGGAACTGAAGAAGGGGGTCAAAAAAAGTCTCGATAGTGTCGCCGTAAGCGCGGGAAAAATCACGGTATGCACCGTCAAGTGTTTTGCGGATAGCCAGAAGATCTGAGCGATCCATCTGCGGAATATCTGTCAGCCAAGATGTCTCTGCCATACAGTACTACGTCCTTTGTATTCTTTGCTGATAGCAAAGCTATTTAAAACAAATCCCGCAGAGACAGTATTGTCCCCGCGGGCAAGGTTGTTTGTGAAGCTATTGTTCAGCTTTGCTGATTACAGAGCATTCTTCACTTTTTTGGCTATATCTGAACCTACCCATTGCATCCACGTATCAGAGTAGTTTTTCATGAAGTGCTCCATGGCAATTTCGCCGTCTGCCTGATTTTCTTCCATCCACGCTAATAACAAATTCATTTGCGCGTTGCTGAAAGAACGTTTCGACAGATACTCTACCGCTGCCGGTGAGCGTTTAGCGAAGCTTTCAGTAATGATAGTGTCAACAGCCGAAGGCGGGTACATGGTTGCTTTTGGGTTTTCACACTCAGCATTAGTAATACAAGCCTTGAAGTGCTCGGCATCAACACCAGAACCAAAGTCTACTTTCACCATCTCGTATTTACCCAACACGGCCGTCGGCGCCCAGTAATAGCCAAACCACGGTTCTTTTTTCTCGTAGGCACTAGCAATTGAGCCTGTAAGACCAGCGCTTGAACCCGGATCAATCAGTTCAAATCCAGCGTCACCGAATTTCATTGCGTTGAAAAGATTGCCTGATGAAATCTGGCAGTTCCAACCTGCTGGACAGCCATAAAATGCTGACTTGTCAGGGTCCTCAGGGTGTGTAAAGAGAGAAGCATTTTTAAGGACACCTTTGATGGTAGCCAGTGAAGGGTCTTTATCGACCATATATTTGGGTACCCAAAAGCCTTCTTCACCGCCTTCCGCAAATACTGGTGCAGCAAAGCGCAGCCTGCCTTCTTCAACACCCCTGTCAAGAGCTGCTTTGAGAGAGTTACTCCAAAGTTCAGGCGCAATATCCGGCTCACCTTTCTCAATCATTGAGGTTCCGGTTGGCATGGTATCGCCCGGAATCAGCTCTGCATCGCAGCCAAAACCGTTCTTTAGAATGAACATGTCTACATTGGCGATCAGAGAAGCTGAGTTCCAGTTCATGTCGGCAATAGTGACTTTGCCGCATTCTTCAGCTGCCTGTGAAGCAAAAGGCGCAGTGGCCAGCAGCAAAAGTGTTGCGGGTAACAACTTTCTCATGGTTATCTCCATTTTGGTATTTTAGATAGTCGCCATTAAATGCATACAGGTCTAACTATTCTTGTCGCTGTATTTGGCGGTAAATCGACAACTTGCAGGAATAAAGTACGCAGCTGCTCGATTTATACCCTTTCAGAGTAACAGAGAGGTCAGATGTCTGGGCTTGTCGGTTGTGCTTTTGTGAGCTAAATGCTTAGAAGGCTAAATATATTCTGAAACATGTGGGAGCGATTCACAGTACTGTGTGCAGATAGCGTGGATGAGACAAGTACACCTAGAAAAAAGAGGGCTTTCTCCCCTTTTTCTCATCTAGTTGTTTCTGCTGCTTCTATTGCTGTGAAGCTTTTATTCTTCGGCCAAACAAAACCGGCTAAAAATAGCAAAATAGTAAAACAGATAAACAACCACGCAGTTTCAGCTCGCTGCAGAAAATACCCGGCCATCATTGTACCAAGTGGCACACCTGCCCAGCGAAGTGATGTATAGATGGAGAATACAGTTCCCTGTATAGGCTCTGGCACCCACTTCTGTAGCAGCGTGTTGTCAATGACACTACCCACGCCGAGATTCACACCGTAAACGAACATTCCCAAGGCAATCAATACAGGCCATATCTCTGCGAGAAATGGCAATGTCGCGGTGAGTCGCTCACTGAAAAGAACAGCGCCAAAGATCACGCTCAGACCAAATACCTGACCTATTGGTGTGAGTTGAAGAAGACGTAAATGAGACAGCCTGTGTCCGATAAAGGTGTAAGCAATACTGGTAAGTGAAGTGCCCACGGCGAAGGCAGAAAACCAAAAGCCCAGCCATGCTTCGTTAATAGAATATTGTTGGGAAATAACTTGCAGTGTTAATTGCAACAACGCACAAGCGACGATATTGATCAGCATACTGTAAACAGCGAGCCGCCAGACTCCCTTGTGTTGTCTCAAGTAAACCCAACTCTGTTTAAATGACGATTTCGCATTTTTGGCTTTAATAGCTGCATCGGTTTTGGTGTGGCACCTTAATCCAAAATAAATCAAACCTACCGCCAGTGCGAAAGTCGCGGCGTCAATCACCAACACATACAGAGCCCCTATTGTAGCAATTAATATTCCCGCAATGGCTGGACCAAGCAAATCAGCCAGATTGTCAGTCATTGCGGTTATACCGTTCGCTTTCTCTTGTGGCAGTTTATCTCGCTTAATTATTTGTGGTAGTAGCACCTGCTTGGCTGTTTCACCGGGTACGTCAATGGCTTTCGACAGCACAACCAGAAGGGTCAGTATTGTGGTATCCAAAAGCTCCACACTAAAAAGAAGCGGAATTAACATGATGGTAAGTGCATTTAATCCATCGCAGCACATGCTGACGGTCCGCGGCGAAAATTTATCAATAAAAGGTCCACTGGCCAGTCCAACGAGCACATTGGGTAACTGAGCAATTGCAACCACGCTGGCTGTTGCGACTGCACTGCCTGTTATCTGATAAACAAAGAGGGGAATGGCAATCTCTGAGAGAGAATTACCGAGCTTTGAAAAAATATTTGCGAGTGTTAATAAATAAAAACGGCGAGAAAATACAACTTTTGGAAACATATAAAACTCATCTTTGATAGTCCGTCGAGATTGTATTTCAAGAACCATTAAAGTTCATTTTTACAACCCAAAACCCAGAACTTTATTCAAAGATATCTTTCCTAATTCTGATTTTATTTGCCGTTATTTTTGCAGGTTTATCGTCTGGAATTCCGTCGTTGCATCTCACTTAAAAATGTACTTAACTCATAATTTTCACAATAGTGAGACATTTGAATTAAAATTAGAGCGGGGAGTTCTATGGTTTTTCTTTCTAGCGAACGTCAAAGCTTTTGGCATTGTCTGAGTCATCTTTTTGATGATGACGCTAAGTGACTTTCCCAACAGCACCTGTTCGAAATCGTTAATTACATCGGATTTTACTCCGAAGAGTTTTCAACTTTAAGGGCGCGTCATACATGAAAGAGATTCAAATTCAATCACTTGAAGATATTAAAGTCGCTGGTTTTGATGTGGTTTATCAAGATGAATCCGGAGGCACGCAGAAATTCAGTGATGCGCTTGTTGCGATTGCCAGAGGGGACCTCACCGTTACTAAAGGCGGCAAAAAAGTCCCAATTGATGAAATCATCGAAGCGTCAGGGATCAATGTTAAATCTCTCGAAAGTGTATTTCTCGAAAACGTATTAACGGAGGACAAAACGATCAGCAATCTCGTTGATCAGGTTCAGCAGAAAGAAATTGAACGAGATGCGGCGTTAAAACGCGTAAAAGAACTCGAAAAGAAGACAGCAGAGTTAGAAAAAGCGGAGAAGCTCAAAGAACAACAGTTAGACCGCAAAGACAACCTCGATGAGTCGCTCAAGCGGATCAGCGAACTTGAGAAAAGCATCAAAGAGACCCAAGACCAATTAGCCAAAAAAAACAGTGAACTGAAAGACAAAAGTTTAGAGCAAATCCTCTTGATGAGGGAGCTACAAAAAGAGGGTGAACCACTTACTGAGTCTGTCGAGATTGTTGAAAAGCAATTGATGGCCGCTGAAAATGAACAAGCTGAGGGAGAGAAAGAGGGAGACGAAGAAAAATCGAATGTCCTCAGGCCGCCAAAACTGAGCGATCTTATCGTAACAGCGTCAACGGCGAGCGCAGCAGGCAAAGTTGGGGGACAACCAAAATATCAGGATGAGCTCTCAGGGACCTCAGAAAAAGCGAGCGCAGAGCTTGATGAAAAATTTAAAATCCTGACCGAAGGTGAGTACGTTGGAATCGCAACGGCGGGTGAGTTCAAACTTGAAGTAAGCGGCGTTAACGCAGATGCGGTTGAGATCATCGTCCAGATAGCAGGTCAAGATTCAGAGGGTGAGCTCAAAGAGGTCATTTACACCTTAACAGAGAAAACAGGCTGGCAAATCCCGGATACAGACTTAACTGATTTCGGCGATGGTGTTCTCTTTGTTACTGCTGACCTCAGAAATGACAAAGGCGACGTAATTTCTGCAACCAATGAAGTCACGCTTGATCAGACAATCAACGAGAACGATGAATTTAATATTGCCCTGACGGTTGAGGGGAAAGAGTATAACGCTGTTGATGTAGAAAATGCGGCATTTCAATTCGAGGGTGTCGATGAAGATATCGCCTCAATAGAAATTACCCTTATTCAAGGTGATAAAACCCAAAAAAGTATCTTGTACGCAGCACCATGGCTCCCAGCCGAAGGCATACTTAGCCAGTTTGATGATGGAGAGGTCATCATTCAAGCTAAGATGACGGACAGGGCAGGCAACACAAGTTTCGCGACAGAAAAAACACTACAGATAGATACATCGGCAGATAACGATGAAACGTCGTTTGAGATAGCGCTAGACCTTGAAGAGGGTATCTACAACGCAAGCCAATATGGTTCCGAGAGCTTCAGTCTGCAAGGCATAGATGATGATGCGAGAACTGTCACCATCACCCTATCGCAAGGCGGTGAAACCCCTTTAACACAAACTTTCGAATTAGCCCCGCCATTTACCGTCGCCGACGATATATTTAAGGTTTTTAATGACGGCACTGTTGTTATAACCGCTATTGTTACTGATGATGCTGGCAACACTCAGGCTGCACCATCACGCAGTATTAAGATTGATACTTCTGCGGATGAAGGCGAAAGGTTCAGCGTCGAACTTGATGTTTCTGATGGGCTATACAACGCACAAGAGTCAGCCACCCAAAGCTTCTCTTTTGAGGGTATCGATACTGATGCGGCATCAGTGACCGTGATTATCGAAAAAGACGGCGTGGAAGTCGACCGGGAGTTGATAGAACCACCTTTCAGTGTTGCTTCTGATTTTTTCTCTGGCCTTGCAGACGGTAGCTATTCTGTGCGAGCCATTGTCACTGACGAGGCTGGCAACACGAATGAAGCAGAAATACGCACGGTCACGATTGACTCGAGTGCTGATAAAGCAGAAGTATTTGAAATTGTCCCTGCTATCGAAGGAAGGGAGTACAGTGGCATTGAATACACATCAAGGAGTTTCAGTTTACAAGGTATTGATCCCGATGCCGCATCTGTTACTGTTGAAATCAAACAAAGTGGCACGCCACCCATTATTGAGTCTTTGAACTTAACCGCACCATTTTCAATCCCTAATGATGTGTTGAGTGTATTCGACAATGGTGAAGTCGTCATTAATGCCACGGTGTTTGATCATGCAGGTAACTCCCAATCAGCAGCGGTAAAACGGATAATCATTGATAAATCTGCTGACGCCGATGAAAATCTTTTCTCAATTGACCTTGCCACCCCAGATGGCGTGTACAACGCGACAGAATATCTAAATCAGAGCATAAATTTGAATGGTATTGATGACGATGCAGAGTCAGTTAACATCGTTATCGAGCAGTTTGGTAAAGAAAAAATCAACATCACACTTGAGCATCCATTTGATGTGCCCAGCACGCTTTTATCTTTGCTTGAACATGGTGAAGCAACGATACGAGCAACGGTCAGAGACGATGCAGGTAATGTCTTTGAGGCGATGCCCAAACCCATCAATATCGATCTTTCAGCAGACATCGATGAAACGCCTTTTACCATTGTGTTGGATATTCCCGACGGCACCTACAACGGCAACGAGTTTAAAACCAAAAGCTTTTCGCTGTTGGGTGTCGATGACGATGTGGTAGAGGTGACGATTACACTGACCCATGCTGGTGGAGAAGAAACCATCGATTTGAGCAGTCCGTTTGACGTTCCTACAGATGTCCTGAGTACGTTAACCGATGGGCAAGTCACCATTCGAGCGGTTGCCGTTGATGAGGCGGGCAACACCAAAAGTGCTCCATCACAGGCCATTAAAATCGATACATCTGCGGATTTAGAGACTGACGAATTTACAATCATCCCAGACATCGATGGTAAGGAATATAACGCTCAAGAATTTAACAAGAAAAGCTTCTCCTTTGATGGTATCGACTCTGACGTAACGTCGGTCAGAGTAACAATGTCTCAGGGAGACACTGTCAATACATTCGATTTGAGTCCACCTTTTAATGTATCACCATCCGCATTAAGTATTTTTGAAGATGGTATTGTTTCGATTGAAGCGTTTGTCACAGACAGTGCAGGTAATACAAAACACGCTGCTCCTATCGAAATCACAATCGATAAACTCGCTGATGCCGATACAGAGGACTTTGAAATTGCTTTAGCGATTCCTGATGGCCTCTATAATGCCACTGAATACCTCGAAAAAAGTTTCACCCTCAATGGCATTGATCCTGATGTCGAGTCAATTCAAGTGACAATTGAGCAGTCGGGTGCAGATTCGGTTACGAAAACCCTTCGACATCCATTTGACGTCCCTACCGATATTTTGAGCTCATTTAGTGACGGTAAAGTCACCATCAAAGCAAAAGTCACGGATGATGCAGGTAATACCCATGATGCGCAGCCACAATTCCTCACAATCGATACGTCAGCAGACAGTGATGCTCATCATTTTGGCATTGTGCTGGATAACATTGACGGTATTTATAATTCAGAAGAATATCTTGAAAAAGACTTCACACTGACCGGTATTGACTCTGATGCGACTCAGGTTGTTGTTACGATAGAGCAAGCTGAACACGAAACAGTCACAAGAACATTAAAAAGCCCCAACTTCTCGATTCCTGAGGGGATTTTAGGCTCATTCTCTGATGGCGAAGTTAAAATTTCTGCTGTGGTTACAGACAAGGCGGGTAACACTTTTCCTGCGGAGCCTCAAACGATTGTCATTGACACACTTGCGTCTCTTGAGGGTGAGCAATTCAAAATTATCCCGACGATTACGGGTGAAGAATACAACGTCCAAGAATATAAGACGCAAAGTTTTCTCTTAGAGGGAGTTGACCCCGAAGCTATAAAGATCACAGTAGAGCTCAGTCAGGCTGGAACCGATACGGTAAAACGTGTTTTAAGCAAGCCATTTGACGTTCCTAAGGATATTTTTAGTGGATTTAGCGATGGCATAGTGAGGATAAAAGCTGTCGTAGAAGATCAGGCTGGAAATACGCAAGTTGCCAAACCAAAAACAATAACCATCGATAAATCTGCCGATTTAGACGGGGACTTTGCTATTCAACCTGAAGTCTCTTCAATTCCCGGCGAACCATTTAATGCCGACGATGTGACGGGACAAGGTTTCACCCTCACAGGGTCGACCCGGACACGCAAGAGGTGGTGCTCACCTTGACGAACGGCACCCAGACAGAGACCACCACCTTGACCACGTCGCCGTTTACCGTGCCGTCGGGGC
>NZ_PEIB01000052.1 GCF_004116385.1 Veronia nyctiphanis
TATTAAATTTCAGGGGTCCTATTATTTATTAACATTCAACTTCTACACTTTTTATTATTCTAACTTTGTTTAATATTAAATTTCAGGGGTCCTATTATTTATTAACATTCAACTTCTACACTTTTTATATTCTATAGTGATTTTATTTCAAATTTCCTAGTGTCAACTGTCTCTAATAGTCATTGGTAATTTTAAGCCTCTTCGACTAGAAAAACGAAGAAAACGTGATGTAAAGTACCGCTACTCTGCATCATGCATTATTAATCATTCTCAACGAAACAGAAACCTACCGAAAGTTGATAGTTTTTATCTGAATATGGTAACAATTCGACCTACCAGCGTTTTAATTAACGTTTAAGAGTGATTTCCGCACTATTGGCAACAGTAATATAATTGAGTTTACATATAGTATCCTTGTACATATTCAGAGAAAAAAATTCTAATTAACCAACCCATGTAAACCAAATAAAAACGCGTAGATTACCGATCTAGCAGCCGCTATCGGATAGAAATCCTCAATATTTAGGTCTTTAAATTTCTGGTAGGCAATCGAGTGAGCGACAGAAGTTGGATTAAGTCATGCGAGAGAGAAAGAAAATACGCGACTCTCTTAATGGCTGATAATTTGGGGATACCGAGTTAAATATGGAAGTTTGAAAAACCGTGAATTAGCTAACCACTATAATGATGTGCTTTCTGAGTGCCCAAGCAATCAATATCAGTCAAGTCAAAGACTGCTTGGGACAGATCTACTTCCCGTAACCCAGAAAGGCCTCTGGCAAGATAAGAGAAATACTTGGTACAAAGGTGATGACCATGAGCGCCACAACCAGCGTGACCACCCAAGGGAAGATTCGCCGCGCAATCTGATCAAACGGTATTTCACCAACCTGTGCAGCCATAAACAAATTGGCGCCAAGGGGAGGCGTGACAAAGCCAATCGCCAGCGCAACAATCATTACTATACCAAAATGTACTAAATCAACACCGAGCTTGGTTAAGACTGGCAAGAGTACCGGGGTAAGAATAACAATGGACGCTAATGTTTCGAGGAAGGTGCCGATAATAAGCAGCAATACAATGATTGCGATAAGCACCAGATATTTACTGTCAGTGATCGACAAAACAAACTGAGCCAGTTCTGTTGGAATTTTTTCCAGCGCAATGATTCGACCGAATGCGACAGACGCACCGATTATCACCAGTACTGCTGACACCAGCATTGCTGATTCCAGCATAATTTTGGGCAGCGCTTTGAGCGAAAGTTCTCGATAGACAAAGCAAGACACGACCAAGGCATACACCACAGCGACAGCGGCAGACTCGGTAGGTGTGACGATACCGCCATAAATACCGCCGAGAATTACGAGCGGCATGAGTAGAGCAAGCTTGGCATTGTTTAGTGCTTCGAATATTTCTTTGGTGCTGCTGGACTCGCGAGGCGGTAGGTCAAGGTGCTTGGTTGTTCGCTGACGATAGAGAACGTTAAAGGTCATCAGCGTTAACGCAATGACTAAGCCGGGGAGGATACCTGCCATAAAGAGGGCGGTGACAGATACACCTGCTGATACCGCATACACAATCATAACCACAGACGGCGGTATCATCACTCCAAGGCCACCGGCACTGGCAACCATGGCTCCGGCATAGGCCCTGTCATACCCTCGCTGAACTAACGCAGGGATCATGGCCAAGCCCACAGCTGCAACGGTTGCTGAACCCGTACCTGAGATAGCAGCAAAGAACAAACAGGCGATGATAGTCACTGTGCCTAAGTCACCCGGTGCGCCACCAAACATTTTATCTGCAACTGCGATAAGTCTTGATGAAATACCGCCTTTACTCATTATGTTGCCCGCGAGTGTGAAGAGCACGACAGCAATGAGCGTAAAACTGTTAATGCCGCTCACGAGGCCCAGTGCGTAAAGATCGAACTTTAAAAATGGAATATAAGCAATAGCCAACAGAGATGCGGAGCCCAAGGCAATACCGATGGGTAGACCAATCAATAGCAGCACAAAGAAACTGAGAAAGAGAATAAGTGTTGTCATGATGCGACCTCCTCTTTGGGGCTGAGATCGGTTTCACCGAGTATGATGATTCGGTAAAGAGAATGGAGGAGACGAAGTGAGCAAAGTAAACCGGAGAAAATAATCGCGGCATAGAGAATCGAGGTTGGCCATTGTGTCGCCGACAGTGTTTTTCCTCGCTCAATCGCTTGTTGCGTAATTTCAACGCCGTAATAGCAAATGGTGATGGAGTAGATCAGGAAGACAGTCTCGCTGATCATCAATGCGATGCGTTTTAACGCGTGAGGTAATTTGTCGACAAAATACGTGACCCGCATATGGCGATGCTCACGAATAGCGTAACTAATACCGAAGTAAATCAGGTAGACAAAGCTGATTCGGGCCAGCTCGTTCGCAATTACGATAGATGTTGAAAATGCAAACCGGGCAATCACATCTGCAAACACCAGCAGCATGATAGCGCTGAGACAAATGACGATGACGGTTGGCTCAAAATATTTCTCGATACGACGTAGCATAGGCTTCTACCTCCTGAACAGCCATGGGAAAACGCTCGAACCCTCAAAGGCTGGCGCGATGGCCAGCCAACTGAGTTTTTCTGTTTTTAAAGTGCTTTCATGAAGAGGTCGTAAAAGTCCGAACCTACTTTTGCTCTGATATCTTGTTCTATCGCCGCATTCATGGTGTTACCCAAACGTTTACGATCATCGGCGGGAAGTTCGTTGACTATCAGGCCGTTTTCTTTCAGCTTGGCAAGGGTTTTATTGTTGGCTTCTAACGTCAGATCGCGTTGCAGCTCAACAGTTTCACGAGCAACAGTATCAATGAGCTTACGGTCTTTTTCACTCAAGTCGTTATACCAGTCAAGGTTTGTCATCCAAAGCTCTGGCCAGTAGATGTGCTGTGTGAGAGAGACGTATTTCTGTACTTCGAAGAAGCGCTCAATGATCATTGAAGACAGCGCGCTCTCTTGACCGAATATCAGGTTTTGTTGGAGTGATGAGTAAATTTCACCCCACGCTAATGGCAAAGGCACAGCATCTACTGACCGCCACGCTTTAATTGCGATAGGGTTATCTGCCGAACGCATTCGTAAGCCTTTGAAAGATTGATAACTGTCTAGCGGTGCTCGATTATTCGTAAAGCTTCGGAAGCCAAGCTCCATAAAACCCATCGACTTAAGGCCACGCTTTTCCATTGCTGACCCCAATGCTTGACCTGCCTCACCATCTAGAACACTTCTTGCCGTGTCTTCGTCGGCAAAGAGTAAAAATTGGTCGAGTATCGCCAGTTCGTTAACTGTTGAAGACAGGTGCACCGATGCGCCTGTCGCCATCGTGATGTTGCCTGATTGAACCAGTTCGGTCATCTCTCTCACGTTACCAAGCTGACCACCCGGGAATATTTCTACTTCGATATCACCACCAGAGCGTTTTTCGATTTGTTCCTCGAAAAACAGCAAGGATTGATGAATCGGCGATACCTCTGGTGTTGCGTGACCGATCCGGATGGTCGTGTCTGCGTTTACTGAAGCATTGAAAGTCAGTCCAGCTACAAGGGTTATCAATATCGATAGTCTCATATATTTCTCCTTTACATTTAACCGTGGTAATTGCCTGCCTTTGCATTGCGCGCACTCATGCGCCCACCGCATTGGAGGGGTGTAAACGTCCATATTTTTTTGGGTTACGGTCTTTCAGGTTCTTACGCGTTCAAACTCCGCCCACGCAGTTTCAAACTGTTCAAAATTAAAACCCTCTTGTTTGGCGGCTTTAAGGATGATCTGCTCGTTGCGCAGGAGTGTCGAAATTGCATCTGACAGTATTGGAATAATATTTGGGGGTATGACGACTGCACCATGCCTGTCCGCATGAATAAGATCGCCGTCGGACACCTGTAGCCCAAAAACAGACACGGGATCGCCGACACTTTCTACATGTACAAACGCGTGGCTGGGGCCAACAGAGCCAGCAATAACCGGGAAGTTATCAGGCAAATCTCCCAGATCTCGCATCACACCGTTGGTCAGCACACCGCTCATGCCAAAACCTTTGTGAACATTAGTATTTATCTCGCCCCAGAACGCGCCGACCGCGTGGGGGTAATCCAGATCTTCGATGACTACCACAGACGGCAGTGGTCCTTCCGCCATATACCGGTAGTAGTCCATCCGCATCGCTTTCACTTGCTCTGGACTATTTGTTGAAGGCTCTCGGGCAGCAATCTGCGCTGTTTTTGCGTAGCCAACCACTGCGCCGCCTTCTGGATCGGAACACAGCACAGTGCCTTGGGTGTACTGGCTGAAACCGCGTTTCCCCTCCGCCACCTCAATGGCATTACAGACGGTAGGTGTGTCGACGCTTTTTAGTAATTCAAATAGCTTTTTATCCATGAGCAGTTATCCATCAAGAGTTCAGCCAGTTGGCGAGTTGCCGCGTGGTTACGTTGGGTTGTTCAAGAGTGGGCAGGTGGCCCGCTTTTTCGACCACTGAAAAAGTCGCGTGAGGGATCAGTGATTGCATGGTTTCATGCCGATCTAACGGGCAAAGTTGGTCGTCTTCGCCCATGAGTATTAACGTGGGTACTGATACGTTGGCGAGTGTCTGCTGTTGATCGGGCCTGTCTCTTAATGCCAGCGATTGGTTGATAAAAACCTGCTCGCCCAAGTTAGCGGCCATCGTGAGGCACAGCGTATCAATATCAGGGTTTGGGTAGTCGGTATGGGTATACCGCGGGATCATTATGTCTCGCATCACGCCAAGCATGTCACCGCGCTCAACACGCGCCAACTGCTCGGCTCTGGCCGCTTTTACCTCGTCAATTTCTGCGCGAGGGTTGGTATCCATCAGTGCCAGTTTTGCAACCCGATCTGGTGCTTGGCGGATAACCTCCATCGCCAGAATTCCCCCCATCGATAAGCCCGCCAATGCGAAACATTCAGGCGCATTTTCAAGCACATCATGGGCAAGCTCGTTCATGGTGCTGAAGCCATTCAACTCGGCGACCAAGACTTGCCTTTCTGAAGACAAGGCCTCAATTTGAGGAGTAAACAAGCGATGGTCACACATCATGCCGGGTAACATCACCAGAGGAAGAGGGGTATGCATAATCACGCATCCTCTTGCCATGTGAGTCCCGCCGGGTCATTGGTGCGTGTCACTCTATACAAGCTCGCTTCACCGGACATAGCGGGCTCCACCGTATAGTGTGTCCCCTCCGGTAGCCAAAGTGTGTCGCCGGGGTTGAGAACCAGCGAGTCTTCACCCCAATTGATGTTCCAATAACCACGCATTCCCATTAACACCACGTCCTTTGTCGCATCGAATTCACTGTTTTGTGCGGATTGGCGACTGAAAAAGTCCACCTCAAACCCCGGCTTATCCCTGAGCAGACCGTCTTCGCCGATAACGGTGACGGGCTGGTGGTCTGACATGGCAAGTAAGTCGGAATAGCGTGAGACGTAGTGAGTGACCACAGCTTTGGAGTCTGGCTTGGGTAGGCTGTCGAGAAGACTCCTGTCCGGAACAGGCATTTCCCGTTCACCCTCGGGTAATGTCTCTCCCTTTTTTGTGTCATAAAGTTTGCCGGATTCACCGAGGAGAAGGCCGTGTGCCTGCGCATCTTCACGCACACTAGGAGCCCAAATAACACCACCACCGGCATCGTCGCCACCAAGAATTGCCATGATCATGCCGTAATCAGTACCAATGTTTTCAAAGCCTCGGAAGATACGGGTAGGAATATTGAAAATGTCGCCCTCTTCGAGAACCACCTCGCCATCTTTTCCGTCTTCACCCCAGAAAAAGCGCCAGCGTCCTTTGAGCACAAAAAAGACTTCGGCCGTGTTGTGATAGTGCAATGAATTGACGCAATAAGGCGGCTGGCCCGCAGCGCCAATATTGAAGCCGGGCGTCGCTTTAATATGAATATGCTGGTCTGGGCTCTCAGATACCCCAGCGCCGATAATGGTAAAGTTCTCTTTTTCTGATGAACCGGGCGTGTGCGCGTCAATAAATGCGGTACGGCACGGTATGAGTTCACCAAATCTCACCCATTGTGGTTTCATTCAAACACTCCCTTTTAACCCGTATGAAGCGCAATTTGTTTCCAGATTGCGGTTTCATCAAACAAAACAAATTCACGTCGAATCCCTCTTGGACCAAACTCAACATGCGCGGCTGCCATGACATAAACATCAGCGCCAGTTGGCTGACCGAACCGTCCCCAGCCGTCATGCTTACCATGCAGTGAAAAACGTAACGCGGCACGAGGGGGATGAAGGGAGTCGTCACGGCCTATTTGATGGTCGATGGAAAACGTTGCGAAGGGAAAGCTGGCACGCAGCCCCATCCAGAACTGTTCAATCGCTGACCATGAATGTGCATCTTGGCCACATGGATAATGGCTTTCGCAGGCTCTGTCATACTCAGAGGGAATACTACCGATGTCGGCAGCCATAAGGTTAATGACAATGTCGGCGTAGCGTTGTCCCCACTGGTTATCGTTACCTTTGCCAGAATAGGGCCCGACTTTGTCAACTTCTGGGCTGAATGGGCGAGAGCATATTTCAGCGCCGCCTTCGGCAGCAATCTGGTCAACGGCAAACTGCTTAGGCTCATGGCCTAGCTGCTGCACGATGGCACCCATATCGCGAATCAGCCATTCGTCGTTGATTTGGTTATTGATCGCGTGACAGTCAGCAATTACCCGGTAACGTAACTTCGCGCCAGACGCTTTGCCAAAAACACCATCGCGTGTGTGTGTTGCTTCAGACAGGATACGATGCGATGACAACATGCCGGTTTCGGGTGTGCCGGACCAAATGATATCTTCGCCAAGTAACACTCTGTCTGGCAGTTCGTTGAGCGTTGACATGGTTTGGGCAATCACATCCTTGTTGCCTTGCGTCATGCCGCCCGGTGTTCTGACAATAATGTCAGATGAATAATAGTCACGAAGGCTGTCGAGCTGTCTGCCTTCCCAGATTTCCTCTGTGATTTGAAGGATGTAATCGGGAAAGTCGGTAAATTTACTATCAAATCCTTTCATAATTTCCATCCTTTCGGTATCCGCGCTGACGTTCTGACGACGATTGGTGAACCAATAGCAACTTTCTGAGGAGAGTCGTTTTCATGACTGATTTGCTGCATGAGGATCCTGACGGTTTCAGACACCATGATGTCGGCGCGTTGGGCGAGGGTGGTTAAGCCATAGCTGGGCCATGCGGAGGCGGGCACGTCATCGTAGCCAACAACAGACACGTCTTCAGGTACTTTCAGACCAAGCTCAAACCTGAGGGTATCCATCACCGCCAGTGCCATGTGATCGTTAGCGACAAAAACAGCATCGGGCGGGTCTTTTTTGAACATTCTGCGTGTTGCTTCGCTGGCTTTCGACATATCAAACATGCCGTTTTCTCGTGAGTGAAGATCTAGTCCTGCCTCTTGTAAACCGGCACGAAAACCAATTTCACGATCTCGCTGTGTCGAGGTGCATTCCTGACCCGCGATATAGCTGATTTTTGTGTGGCCACCTGCGATAAGAAACTGCGCCGCGGTCATACCACCGTTGAAATTGTCTGAGGTGACACTCGAAAACTCGCCACCTTGTTGTGAGCGGTTAAACAGTACGATAGGTACGCCAACAGAACGACAGCGATCTGCCAGCTCGGAAGAAAGATCGACAGAAGCAGCGATAATGCCATCAACCTGGTAATCAAGGATTTCATCAATGACTTCATCAATGACGCCCTCCGTGTTGTGGGTCATGAAAACCAGTACGTGGTAGCCCTGTTCCTGAAGCTGATTTGACAGTTTCTCGAGCGCATCTGGATAAAACTGATTATTAAGATAAGCCACAACCAAACCGATGATCCGGCTTTTGCCAGACACCATGGCCCGAGCAAGAACATTTGGGCGATAGCCCAGCTCCTCTGCGGCCTTCTTGACCTTTTCAATGGTCTTTTTCGATGCTGAGCCGCCAGGGGTAAAAACCCGGCTAACCGCCGATTGGCTGACACCAGCACGTTTAGCGACATCCAGTGAGGTTACTTTTTCATTGGCCATTATTCTGCAGTCCAACCTCCGTCCACTTTGAGCGAAGAGCCTGTCACCATTGCAGATGCATCAGAGGCGAGGTAAAGCACAGCGCCCATCAAATCTTCCACTTCTCCGATTCGGTCGAGCTTGATATGGCTTTCAATCCATTCACGCTTTTCTGGGTCGGCAAACGTCGAGGCTGTTAACTCCGTTTTGATGAACGTCGGGCAGAGCGTGTTTACGCGTATTTTCTGTTTGCCCCACTCGATGGCCATGGCTTTGGTAAAGCCCTCAACGGCGTGTTTGCTGGCACAATACACCGCGCGATCCAAGCCCCCGACATGGGCCATTTGACTCGAAATACTGATAAGGCTTCCGGCTTTGCCTGCGTCAAGCAGCTTCTGAGCTGCAAGTTGAAACAGGAAATAAGCGGCTTTGACGTTGAGTGAGAAGACGGCATCAAAATCTTCTGCTTTGGTTTCTATGGCGGGGGTATGCCGCGCCAGCCCGGCGGAATTAACCACCACATCAAACGCTGGTCTCTCTAATAATGCGTCAGCTAGCGCAGGGATATCGGTCATATCAAGGGGCAAAACGTCAGACACTAGTCCCTCTGCTGTCATTGCATCCGACAGCGCTTTCAACTGATCTCCTCTTCTCGCAACCAGTGTAACGTGCGCGCCAGCGCGAGCCAGAGCGGTGGCACATGCGAGGCCAATGCCTGATGATGCGCCAGTGATGAGTGCCCGTTTTCCAGACAGATCGAAAGATGGCGTATTGGGTAGCGCAATGGTCATAACCTCTCCTGTGGCATTAAAATCGGGCCAGTGGGCCTCGCTTTATTGAACTCTTTGAGTCTTGCAAAGACATCCACACCGAGTTGATTGAATACATCGAGCAGATCGACCAGTACCCAGTTTTCGGCGATTTTCCTGTCTTCAATTCGCCAGAAGTCGAGGCTTCTGAGCGTGATATTCTTCCCTGAAGGTGCGATACCCAGCCAACCGTCATTTGTTAATGTCTGGCACATGTTGGGCCAGCCAGTGACAGCGACATAGTTGTCGTGTGAGAAAAAATGGCACTGCGTATTCTCGCTGTGTTGCCCTCTGTCTGGCATTGCGTTGAGAAACGGAATTTGGTGCCAGTTGCGAAAGCCGTTTAGTCCTCTGCAAGTGCCGATTCCCGCTGGTCCATACCAGCTCATGTTGCGGTGCCAGTGATCACTCATCTGCATGATTTCTGGGCCACCCTCGTTCGGATGGCGCTGGAGGTCGTTCAGCATCGAAAGAACGCGTTCCAGACTTCGACGGCTTTGTTCCTCATCGGGATCAGTAAGTTTTATGCCATCGCAACTTGCTGGTGGGGGAACCAAACCCTCTCTCCCTAATGAGGGAGCCATAGGCCAGGCCCCTGCCTGCATCATGACTTCGGGGATATCCCATATTGCCTGAATTTCGATCACGCCCTCGTCTGAAAGGCGGTAAAACTCATGAAACCGCATATGAACAAACTGCCCCGTCGGCGGTATATCTAAAAACGGGGTAGAAAAGGTGCCGCAGTAGTATCCGCAGCAGCCTAACCATATGTTGTCTTGTTCTACTGTATCCGCTGAGTGATGGCAGAGCCGACAATGCAAATGGTATCGCGCCTTTCCAGATCAGGGATTGCCCGCATCAAAGGTATAAAACAATGCTCTATCCAGTTCTCCGGACCCAATAAGTCACCGAATGGATGACACATATGCACGTTCAATGCAGGTGAAAACAGCTCATTCAAGTTCGATCGCAGCGTAGCAACGGTTGGCCTTTTTAGCGTTTTCCGCCAGGCTGAGTGTTTGTCTGTCCAGTATCTGATCTGCGTGTGTGTCATCGTCATGGTGTTTTACTCTCTGGCAGCCGCAGTACCATATGGGACGTCTTTGTTACCATAGCGACGTACCCGGACGTTGCATTGCTCGGCGTGTCCGACAAACCCTTCAAGCATGCAAAGCCGTGACCCATACTCACCGATTTTAGTCGCTGCCTCGTCAGTCATGATTTTTTGGTAGCTGTGTGTTTTGAGGTATTTACCCACCCACAAGCCGCCTGTGTATCTGCCCGCTTTTTGGGTTGGTAAGGTGTGGTTGGTACCGATAACTTTATCGCCGTTGGACACGTTGGTACGTGGGCCAAGGAATAAGCCGCCGTAGCAGGTCATGTTCTCGAGGAACCAATCGTCGCGGTCTGTCATCACCTGGACGTGTTCGTAGGCCATATCTTCTGAGACCTGTAACATTTCTTCGTAAGTATCACAGAGAATGATTTCGCCGTAATCGCGCCAGCTGACACTCGCCGTTTCGGCGGTGGGGAGAATCGTCAGGATCCTATCTATTTCAGCCAGTGTTTCATTTGCCAGTTTTTCGCTGTTGGTGACCAAAGCAGCCGGTGAGTTGTACCCATGCTCAGCCTGACCAAGAAGGTCTGTGGCGCATATCTCTGCATCTACTGTTTCATCTGCAATCACCATCGTTTCGGTGGGGCCTGCAAACAGATCGATACCGACACGGCCGAATAGTTGTCGTTTCGCTTCTGCCACATACGCATTACCTGGCCCGACGAGCAGGTGCACGGGCGCGATAGTTTCTGTACCCAGTGCCATCGCACCAACGGCCTGAATGCCACCAAGTACATAGATTTCATCAGCACCGCCAAGATGCATCGCAGCGACGACAGCTGGGTTAGGCTCACCTTTAAAAGGTGGGGTACAAGCGATCACGCGCGGTACGCCAGCCACTTTTGCTGTGGCCACGGACATATGTGCAGAGGCCACCATGGGGAACTTTCCGCTCGGGACATAACAACCCACACTTTGGACTGGAATATTTTTATGGCCAAGAATGACGCCGGGTAAGGTTTCTACCTCCACATCCGTCATGGTTTCACGTTGAATGCGGGCAAAGTTGGTGACCTGCTCATTGGCGAACTTGATATCGGCCATATCTTCGGGCGACACCTTGGCAATGAGCGCGTCGATATCGTCTTTTGAGAGGCGGAAAGAGGCAGGTGAATAGTTATCAAACTTCTCTGCAAATCCTCTGACTGCGCGATCGCCGCCTTCCTCTATCTCTCTTAATGCATCGGCAACAGCCTGAACCACTTTCTCGTTGTCGCTGGCTTTATCCTCATCCGGTTTGCCAGTTTTTAAATATCTGATTGTCATGAACATACTCCATTAGCACCAGGTGAAGACGGTATTTTTTCACCGGGGGAGGGGGGTGTTTTTTCTCCCCTGTCGAAGGCTTCCCAACCCTCACCATTAAACACATCAACGCCGAGCTGAGATAACACGTGGGGGAAGTCCACCATCACCCAGTTATCGACGATTTTTCCATCTTGTACTTTCCAAAAATCCATATAGCGGATTTCGACTGTTTTTCCTGTCGGCTCAACACCCATGAATGTCCCTGTGTGCTTGGCTTTTTGGTGACCAAAGGCAGCGGCCCACTCACCCATGTAAAGACGAGCTTCATCGACACAAATTTTGTCTGAAAATGCGGCCTGAAAAGGCTTCTGCCAATTGGCTTGGAATTCTCTCAAGTCATTTTTGGTGCCACAGCCTGTGTTACCAAACCAACGGAACGTCTCAGAGAAAAACTCGCCAATATCAGAAATTCTGTGGTCGTTTAAACCATCGACCATAGATTCAATGACTTTTCGGGTTTCATCGGTTTTGCTCAGGTCAGTGTCTCTTGTCAATTCAGCTTGTTCGGGGCGTGCGCCTTTCATTTTTCTCCCTCCATAGATGAGATTCTGTCGCCGCTTTTCGCGTCGAACAGATGACAGATGGCAGCCGGGATTTCGGCAAAGAAGGGTTTACCAATATCGGTTGAATACTCTTTGTCTGCCTTCACGGCAATTAACGCATCGCCCACTTTCACGGTGATCATGGTGGCTTCACCAAGCAGCTCTATCGAAAAAACATCTGCGCCAACGCCGTTTGTCGCCGCTTGATTGGCAGCAACGATGGCGTCTTCTGCTCTGAAACCGAGGATGACTTCACCTTCCACATCACTGTTTAGCCCGCTGATACTGATGTTCTCGGCGGTGAATGTGCCTTTGTAGACGTTGCCCCGCACCAGATTCATGGCTGGTGAACCAATAAAACTTGCGACGAAAGTATTCGCTGGGTAGTTATAAATTTCAGTGGGTGTGCCTACTTGCTGCACCACGCCTGCATTCATGACGACGACACGGTCAGCGAGCGTCATGGCTTCGATTTGGTCATGAGTGACGTAGATAGTCGTGACCTGCAGCTCGTGCGACAGGTTCTTGATTTGTGCCCGCGTTGAAACCCGTAACTTAGCATCGAGGTTGGAAAGAGGTTCATCCATCAAGAAGACGTTCGGCTCCCTAACTATGGCTCTGGCCAGTGCAACGCGTTGACGCTGGCCGCCTGATAAATCAGCGGGTTTGCGATGCAAAAATTGGGTCAGCTCGACCATCTCGGCTGCTCGACGAACCTTCTCATCGTGTGTGTCGGGGGCAATGTTCCGCACCTTAAGAGGAAAACGAATGTTTTCGTAAACATTCATGTTGGGATACAGCGCGTAGCTTTGAAACACCATGGCGACGTCACGATCTTTCGGCTCTAAATCGTTGACAACTTTTCCACCAATCAGAATTTCTCCGTCTGTTGCCTCTTCAAGTCCGGCAATCATTCGCATTGTGGTGGTTTTTCCGCAGCCCGACGGACCAAGAAGTACAAGGAATTCTTTATCTGGAATGGTTAGGTCAAAGTCCTTAACGCCGACAAAATCGCCCCAGCGCTTGTCTATGTGTCGCAGCTGAACCTCTGCCATGTATTGCTCTCCTCGTTGGGTCATTCCTTTTGGGTACGTATTCATAATTATTGGTAAATCCATCAAATTAAAATTGACAAAATTAATAATAGTGAAGTTGATCACGTTTCAAGAATTGCATTTAGTGCGTGAAGATTTACTAAATATTTATTTTTTACAAAGGCTTATAAGTGACTCAAAAGTGAGTCATTTATAAATAATTATTCAAATACAGATGCTTGTAATTTTTTTGGAGAAAATTATGAATATTAGGGAGTATCAGTTTTGAGTCTTGCTAAATTCAACACCTCGAACCAAGATTTTTTGCATACGTAATCAGGCTGTATTTACAGGTGACACCTCGTTTTTTAATAAAAATGACGTGCGAAACCACTGACTATCAGTCGGTTATTCATCCCTGAAGCCTTTCTTTTCAAGGTAGGAGAGAAACATGAAATGCAAAATCCTAGGAACGCTGGCATTCCTTTCCGCATCACTCAGCACGCAAGCACTTGGTTCGTCAGGATGTAACGCAGGATCTGGAAGCGTCAGCATTCTTGCTAATGATTTTCCCGCGCTTCATGCTGTTGCATCGATGGCAGAGACATGCGCGACGGACTCATTGACGGTGACAAAAAACCACACCAAAGATCACAGAGACTTACAAGTTGCAGCTCTCAAAGCCAATCCAGCGAAGTACTCGTCGGTGATAGTGACAACCAGCTCCATTGTGCCCTTGCTCAATGAAGGACTCATTCGCCCACTTGATGAACTGGTGGAGAAATACGGCAAGAGCCTCAAGCAATCTCAACTGATCAAGATCGACGGTAAAGTCATGGCCGTTGCGTTTATGGCAAACGCTCAACACCTCTTCTACAGAAAGGATCTGCTCGAAAAAGCGGGACTGGCAGCACCAAGGACCTTTGATGACATGATCGCAGCGGGTAAGACGTTGCAGGAAAAAGGTATCAGCAAGTATCCCGTTGCTCTGAACACCAAAACAGGTTGGAATCTGGGTGAGGAATTCATCAACCTCTACAGCGCGACAGGCGAGAGCTTTTTCAAGCCCGGCGGCGCAGTGCCTAACCTCAATAACCCGAGCGGCGTCAAAGCACTGAAAACATTAAAAGCACTCACTGAGCTGTCTAACCCAGATTACCTGACCTTTGATTCAAACAGCACGCAGGCACTATGGGAAGACGGCAAATTGGCGATGGCGCTGATGTGGGGATCTCGTGGTACTGCAATCCTCGATAATGAAGGCTCATCGCCGGAAATCGTTGAGTCGACAGCGCTGACAAACACGCCATCTTATTCCGTGGGCGGTACACCGGGCGCAACGCTCTGGTGGGATGGCTGGTCCATTGCAAGCAACTTGTCTGACGAAGATGCGGAAGCGACATTCAAAGTGATGGTGCATGCGGTGTCCAAAGATATGATGGAACAAAACGCTGACAAGGCGGTGTGCTGATTGATGGTTATCAACCTAACCCTGCGGCGGTTGGCGTAATTGACTCTGTCACACGTCAGGCTAACCCCTATCCGATGCTGCCATATATGGGGCTGCTGCATTCTGCTCTCGGTGCCGAGTTATCTGATTATTTGTTGGGTAATGAGTCTGCGGAACAGGCACTAAAAGACACTGAAGCGGCTTACATGACATCTGCTCGCGAGCAGGGATTCCTCTAATCACGCACTTCATGTCTTCAATTGAGCGCTCCGGTCCGGAAGCCCGGAGCCACTTTTAATAACAAGAGGCTGAGTAATGCCCCATCGCACATTTTTGAAGTTTATGTGGCCGTCGTTGCTGGTCATGTTTTTACTGATTGCCTTACCGATAGCATCAGTTGCAGTGCAGTCGCTGTATGTAGAACATGAACAGGTAGTACTGGAAACAGAAAACTGCGGGCCATTTGGCTGTAAGAAAACGGTCACCGTTGACACTGAGGCAACAGAGAAGCGAAGAATAGAGGAGCCGTTGGGTCGTTTTAACGGTATGGGTACATATACCAACCGTAATCACTTGGCATTCGATGAGCTCTCTCAGGCATGGAATGACATCGACTCGTCGGGAAGCTTTCTCGGTAAAATGATGAACCTACCGTTTTACAAAGCTCTGGTGTTTACGCTGGCCTATACCTTCATTGTCACACCTCTGGTCATTGTACTTGGCATGGTTGTCGCTTTGTGTGTTAACGCGCTACCGAAGTTGGTGAAAGGACCAACGATTTTTTTCTCGCTGCTACCAATGATTGTCACGCCGCTTATTGGCTCACTGATTCTGTTCTGGATGATTGATGCCGACGGGGTAATTGGTGCGACGCTGCAGCGTTGGTTTGATGATGACGGTTTATCGCTCAAAGCCTCGCCGACATTGACCTGGATTACTATCTTCATTTACGGGATCTGGCATTCGATTCCTTTCTCTTTCATTGTGTTTTACGCCGGATTACAGACAGTCCCGACTGACACATTAGAAGCCTCGATGATTGATGGCGCTTCACGTTGGGAAACCATTCGTTATGTTGTCATTCCTCATATGGCCCCTCTCGTGACGTTCGTGGCGCTGATGCAGTTAATGGATAACTTCCGGGTCTTTGAGCCAATAGTAGGTTTTGCCTCAGAAGCGCATGCGACATCATTGAGCTGGTTAATTTACAACGATTTACGTGGCGCAGACTCTCAGTTATTCGGTTCAGCGGCTGCCACCTCAATGTTGACGATTGTCGGCGTGGCGATTTTGCTCACCCCTGTGTTTATCAGAACGTGGCGCGGATTTAACCGCAAATCAGCATAGGAGGCTGAGATGGAAGAAGTACGCAAAAAACCTGTATGGCTTAAAACTGCTCCATTGCATTTGTCATTGTGTGGCTTTTGGTCGCTGCTGGCCCGTTCCTGTGGACAGCGTGGGGGTCGTTTAAAGTTCAGGCTGACTTTTTCTCAAAATCAGATTGGATGAATGCGATTTATGGTGTCAAAACCTTGCTTGAAACGGGGAGTGAATTTACCGGGCAGGGGTACTTTGGCGCTTGGATTGAGCAGGATTTCTGGCTCGCCGCAATCAACACGGTGGCGGTAGTGTTATGTGTGGTTGTCATATCACTCACCATCGGCACCTTGGGTGGCTATGCATTGGCCCGTTCAGGTTTCCGCTATTCACTCTGGATCCTGATGATAGCCTTGGTGCTGAGGCGATGCCGCATATCACTTTGGTATCGGGATACCTGTTGCCTTTCTTTGAATGGAACCTTTGGGGTCACCTGCCAACCACCATCATTGTGCTGGTGGCGATCAACCAGCCTTTCACGCTGTGGATGCTGCATTCTTTTTTCCTCAACATTCCTAAAGATATGGATGAAAGTGCGATGGTAGATGGTTGTACCCGCTTTCAGGCCTTTCGGCATGTGATCATTCCTGTTATGTGGCCCGGTGTTATCACCACGGGGTTATTTAGCTTCCTTCTCGCTTACAACGACTTCGCGGTGACAGGTATGTTGCTCAGTCAGGAAAACCAAACCATGGTGCCGAAAATTGCCAGCTTCCTCGGTACGACGCAGGTTGAGGGCAACGTTATGTTTGCAGTGGCTGCGGTAGTTTCTGCCATGGTGCCCTTGTTCTTCCTGGTGCTGTTCTTCCAGAAGCAAATCGTATCTGGCCTAACCGCGGGCGCAGTAAAAGGGTAAATGATGTCAGATAAGCTTCAGCTCGCTAAGCAGCGAGTCAGGGATTTTTACCGTCAGTTAGACGCCTCTCGTGATGACAATATTTTGCAGGCACACGAGCAGCATTGTTCAGTTGATTACCACTGGCGTGGTTGTCACCCCTTTAATGAAATCAGCAACATGGTCGGTGTTGCTGAGCATTTCTGGCAACCTATCCATACGGCCTTTCGTCATCTGCAGAGGCGTCAAGACGTTTTTATGGCGGGGGATAACCAGCTCGATGACGATGACACGGTATGGGTCGTCTCAATGGGCCATCTGATGGGCCTGTTTGACCAACATTGGTTGGGCGTTGCGCCGCCGGGGCGAATGGCATTTATCCGTTACTGTGAGTTTGTTCAGGTGAGGTTCCTACCTTTGGGCGACGCTAAAATCTGCCAGTCAGCAATGTTTATCGATATTCCGGGTGTCATGGTGCAAGCAGGGGTGAACCCTTTTCCACCACAAACTGGCGCGCAGCTGATTCAACCCGGCCCAATTACCCATACAGGTTTATTGTTTGACGAGCAATCCGAAGATGAATCGGAGAAGACGTTAAGCATTATCAATCAGATGATTGGTGATCTCGGCAACTGGGACAACGACCTCAGCCTTGAGGAGGAGTTGGCGCTGAGCTGGCACAATGACATGATCTGGTGGGGGCCAACAGGCATTGGCGCAACTTACACCATTGAACGTTACGCCAAGCAACACTCCGGTGTGTTTCGAAACAGTTTTTCAGAGCGGATCTTCAACGGTCATGTTTGTAAGTTTGCCGAAGGTGAGTTTGGCGGATTCTTTGGCTGGCCGAACCTCACTCTCAAGCCGTCGGGAGGTTTTATGGGGATGGCAGCCAGCGAACAATCTTTCGATATGCGAGTGATTGATATCTATCGTCGTGACGGAGAGAAGCTGGCGGAGAACTGGGTATTTATCGATTTATTGTATTTCTATTATCAGCAGGGCATTGATATTTTGGCCCGAAATGCTTATTTATCGCCCGACTTCCAACGACAGATATGACGTGTTGTGAGTGCGGGCTAAAACAGCACTCATAAAGGCTGAGAGATGCTGCACACCTGAGAGTAGCGTTTGTCAGCATGGGTGATTTTAATGTGGGTGAGGGACTGGTAACCGATAGTCAGAACCGAATAAAGAGCAGGGTTTCGCCAGTCTAGTTTCAGCAGGAACGCCAGAATCATTCGTATTGTGCCACCATGACAAATGATCAGCGTATCTTGGTTTACCTTCTCAGCGTATTGCTCAAAACAGGTTGAAACCCGCTCATGAAAATCGTCAAGTGATTCAGCGCCTGGCAAGGTGTGTTTTGCAGGATCCTGCCAAAAAGCTTCGAGTTTCTGCCAGTCTTCTGCAATGTTATCAAACGGGACGCCATCAAGGCGTCCAAAGTTCATTTCCCTAAACTCAGTTTCAAGCGTCAACGACAAGGCTGAATTACTCTTTACCATTACCTCTGCCAACTCACTGCAACGACTGAGCGGTGAGGTGATGATGTGTTGGAAACCGAGGTTTTTGTCGGCCAACGCCTGACTGATTGCCTGTTGTGTAGCAAGTGGCACGGTCACATCAGTAAAACCGTTGAGGGCAGGTTTGCCCTCAGGTTTTCCGTGTCGCAGCAGGTAAAGGTTGATGGTATGGGTCATGCAACATACCCGAAATAGCCAATGATGGTGAGATAGGCGATCAACTCCATCAATTGTTGCGCGCCACCAAGGCAATCACCTGTAAACCCGCCGAGACGTTTATTTATCCAGCTTTGAAATGCTAGTCTGAAGGCCAATGACATTGCGATGAGAAGCATAGCGAGTTGGCTGTCAAACCAAAAGCAAGGCAGCGCTCCGGATAAGGTCAGTAATGTCAGTTCGCCCTTTGACTGTTGGCTGGCGAGTGGCTTGCTTTTACTGGTATCGGTATCACTGACATAGGGCGTATCAAAAATCAGCGATGCGGCGGTTGCTCTGCTGAGCGTGTAACCGACGATAAACACAGCAAACATATTGGCTTGTGTCGAGAGTTCTGACAGCAATATGAATTTGCCCAGCAACGCCATCACTAACGCCGCGCCGCCATAGGTGCCAATGCGGCTGTCTTTCATGATCGATAAACGACGGTCAACCGTCATGCCACCGCCAATGCCATCAGCCATGTCAGTCAGGCCATCTTCATGGAATGCGCCTGTCAACATCAGGCTAAAACACATGGTGAGAAATAGGGCGATATCGTTACTGAATACGTTGCCAGCAAGCCAGTAAACACAGGCGCAGAGAAGCCCTAATAATACGCCTACCAAGCGAAGTAACGCCCAGCTTGATTCATCCGACCTTCGCTGTAAGGGGTGTTATTAGGGATGGGCAGTCGTGAGAAAAAGCCGAGTGCTAGCCAGAACAGCTCGACCTGATATCGGATACTTGCCATCAGTCGACAACCACGCCAGCTTCTTCAAAACTTGCCATATTATTGTAAAACTCAGCAGCAGCGCGTAATAGGGGAACGGAAAGGACAGCGCCGGTGCCTTCGCCAAGCCGGAGTGAAAGATCGAGAAGAGGTGTTGCTTCCATCAGCGACAGAAGGTGCTTGTGGCCAGACTCATGTGACTGATGGCCAAAAATCATAAATTCTCGACATTCTGGGTTAATACGGGTGGCGGCGTATGCAGCGACTGTTGCAATGAAGCCGTCAACGATAACAGGAACCTGCTCATCTGCTGCAGCAAGAAAAGCGCCTGTCATTTGCACAATTTCAAAACCACCAACCTCGGCCATCACTTCTTCAACCGTTAAGCCTTCGCAGCGGAATACACCCTGAGCAACAAGTTTGTTCTTTTTACTCAATTGTTGTTCATTAATCCCTGTGCCACGACCCACACAGTCTTCAACGGATAGAGATGTAAGAGCAGAGAGTATTGCTGATGCACTGCTGGTATTGCCGATCCCCATTTCACCAAACATCAGTAAATCTGCACCGCCAGAAATGACTTGCTTAGCAATATCATTTCCGAGTTTAAGTCCCTCAGAGACTTGCTGCGGAGACATCGCCGCCTGAGATGCGAAGTTATGAGTTCTTTCACCTAAACGTTGGCGAACCAGATTGGAGTGGTCGTTTTCAACCGGGAAAAGAATGCCGCAATCTACCACTGTCATATCAACGTTGTTGGTACGACAAAAGCAGTTAATGGCGGCACCGCCAGCGAGAAAGTTCATCACCATCTGTTGAGTGACGGCACTCGGTGCGATACTTACACCCTCATCGGCAATACCATGGTCGCCTGCGAAGATAATCAGCTTAGGACTATTGAGTTCAATGTTCTCGGCAGTTTTGTTGTGCCGATGGCTTTGAATTAGGGCCAATTGATGTGCCAGTGACTCGAGTTGCCCCAATGCGCCAACAGGCTTGGTCTTTTGATTAATGCGATGCCAAATCGCATCTGAATAAGATGGGTTTAACATGAAAGTCCCTTTTCAACATTCAGAGTTATCAGTGTTTTTTGTCTGAATTGTTTGAGTAAGTATGCGGATGATACACACTTTTCAATGCATAGAGATCAGACCTGACAAGTTTTTTTGCGAGTAATCTTGTTTCTGTTGTTTTGATAATAATGTCAATTCATTGCAGCTATACCTAACTCAAACCCAATGACACAAGACGTTTGAATGAAAACGAATAAAAGACGAAATGACAATTAAAGCCGTGTTGTTCGATATGGGGGCAGTGACCATCGATATTCATTTTCGTGCTCATCAGGTGTTGTCAGAGCCTGTCGATGCTTTGATATCAAACTAAGACACTGAGAGAGAAATGCCTTTTTCAACCCATCAGAAGTGTTGGTGGTTACTTATGTGGGGAGTATGTGTGGTTGGATAGCGTTGACGCTGAATATTACATTAATGACCACTCTGAGCTTTTCTCTGTCATTGAGGAATTTACACAGCCGCCTAAAGAAAAGCGGCTGTTTTCTGTGTAATGGTGACTAAGATGATTAGAAGTCTGATTACTAGCTTGCCTGAGGCTCCTCAATCAGTTCAGTGCATGTGCCTATTTCGGCAGTTTTACTGGTCTCTGTCATCGTCCAACCACTCAGTGAAGGAATAAAACCATCAAACTCAACTGGTATCTTTCGTTCGATTCTGTTTACCTCGCGAACTGTTACATCGGTATTAGGCGGTAAACTGCGTTCCTGACAATTTACTGCAGCAAGTGACTCGATATTTGACTCACGGTCCGCAGGGATACTGATTTTGTGTTCGGAATTGCCATTAAGGCTGTCGGCAGATGGCTCACTCCAAGTGAACACAACCTTCACGCTGTTTGTCTCCCGTGGGATTAATTGAAGCGCCAGGTAGGTGATAACGACCACAATTATAGTTAAGAGCCAATCGCGTTTATTCATATTATTTGTTTTTACCTCTGTCAATTTGGGAAAATTGCCACGAAAAAGTAAATCAGTCTTCAATCTGTCCAATGAAGACTGAACTCTTACCAAGCTCTTTCCGTAAGCACCTATCAGTTATTTTTGAAGGAGCCTTCCATGTTTTCTTTTTTAAAGCAAAACCCTGCAAAACGACTGAAAAAACAGCACTCAATGCTGCTTGAACAAGCCATGCATGCGCAGAGAAATGGCGACATACGCACTTACTCGAGATTAACCGCAGAGGCTGAAGAGGTTTTTAAACAAATACAACATTTAGGCACTTCAAACGCCTGAGATTGGGATTGAAGGCGCAACTCATAAACGCCCTTGTTTACATATTTAGGTTAATAATGAACTTCGATTAATTATTTCCTTGCCAGATAAGCTCAAGCCGAAGCCCATATGGCTTGCTGAACATCACATGCTTGCGAGGGCCTCCTCGCAGCAATTCCTTGGGCGGGTAAGTTCAGTCATATGGCCTTTTAGCTAGCGTTGTGCACTTCAAGCAGGTTGGAACAATCAGTTGTCGCCATGTCTTCAATGCTTTTTGACGTTGAAGATTGAAACCAAATACCATTATTACGTTCAATTACTTTTGCTTCCTTTATTGTCACACCAGTTTCAGGCGGTAAGCTTTTTTTTTTTACAGTAGTTTGCTGCAGCTCGACCTAAACTTGATTCTGGATTTGCATCGATGGTATGAGCATAAGTTTTTATTTCACCGGGGTTTTGGGGAGATGGTTCGCTCCAGTTGAACGTAATTTCTGCAGAATGAGTCTCTAACGGAATTGATTGGAAAGCCATGTAAGCGATGATGCCTGTAATCGCTGCACCAGACAAATAGCGTGTTTTCATAAGAACTATATTTAACTCCTTAGATTTGGGCACTTCTAACGCCTGAGATTTGGATTAGGGGCGTAACTCACAAACGCCCTTACTTACAGACTTAGGTGAATAGTTAATTTCGATTAATTGTTACCTTGCCAAATAAGCTCAAGCCGCAGCCCAGACGGCTCGCTGAACATCATATGCTTGCGTGGGCCTCCTGAGAGTAATTCCGGCGCAAACTCTACGGAACATTTTGGGTGGTCAACGATCTTACGGTACAGTTCATTAAGTTTTGATTCTGATTCAACCTGAATCGCTAAATGGTGAAGCCCCACGTTCCTTTTCCGGTCAAATTCAACGCCACCTAAGCTTCTATCCACTTGCCAAAGTGTGAGGCGCAAAATACCGTCTGATACAGCCGTTCTTGGGTAAGAGGGGTCATACCCAGACTCCTTCCAGCCAAGGACATTAACGAAAAATGATTTACTGGCTTCCAAGTCGTCGACAGACAAACCTAGGTGATTTAATCCGATAGTTTCTGACATTAAGTTCTTCCTTGAAGATTGTGAAATAGAAAATATTTAGCGTAGGGTTAGAGAAGTTCTGAACTATCAGAAATGCCTAAACTTCTAATTATTATCTGTTTTCCTTCTTATTTGATCTTACCAAATCGCTATAAATCACATGGTTATATTGTTGCGGCGTGTCTCTAAAACCCTCACAAGAGAATGTGTACTGGGAAGACTTTAGGAAGCGTCATAATGGAGGTTTTTCTGGAGTAAAAGAGCGTGCGGTAGAGAGAATAGAAAGGCCGGATCACCAGCCTTTTAATGTCCATGGTTAACAGTTTGGGTTCTTTAACTCATAGACTCTGTGCTATTCAAATAAATATGCGGGCAAGTTTATTTAGTGCATCTCATCACTCTGTGCTCCAGTTCCACCCGTTTTATCAGCAGAGATTTCTTGCTCATGACGCTTCACCCTCAGACGTTCTTTGTTAATGGATTCTTGATACTGGGCAAAGTTCTCTATTTCAGCCTCAGCCTCGTCGAGTTGCTCTTGATATAAACGGTCAGCTTCATTTTGGTCCTCTAATGTACGCCTTTCCTCAGCCAGTATTTCTTGTTCATCAGTTTTATCTATGGCATCAATTGTTTGAAGATCGTCAGAACTCGGGTTGGTATCGCGAAATCTATCCTCTGAAGAGCTATCAAGAGTACCTAGCTTTAAGGTCGCTTCAGTAGTGCCTGCAGCACCTTCAAAGTCAATATCTTGTTGTTGATGAGAGCTTTCTTGTGGCGTTAGACCCTCAAATGCTGTTTGAGTATTTGTGTTATTGAATAACGTGTCGTTACTTATTGGTTCGTCTTGCAATGAGCCTGGGGAAAGCCGTCCTGAATCACTATAACTTTGTTCTAAGTGGTTGTAATTATCAATATTTGTTCTATCGATATAGTGGCCCGATTGGTGCTCCGCTGGTGTGTTTGTAAAGTTATTGGTGTCTTGGTATTCGGTTTGGTAATCCTGAGAGTCGGTATTTGAAATAACGTTGTTACTGCTTCTCAATGATTCTTGGTAATACTCTTGTTCAAGGCTTCTGTGAACGTCCTGTTGAACTATCGCGGTTTCCTTTGCATGTACATATGTTTTCTCCGCGAATTCCATTTGTGCAGACGTATCGATGCTGTCCTGAACTGTCGATGTCGTCCCGTTGTTCATGTTGTTGGCATCTAACATAGCGCCACTTACTAAATTCTCAGCATTATTCACATCCGCTGTTGCACTTGGCGGCACAAAACTTCGAGTACTGCGAGTAAAATCCTTTTCGTCGTTAACGACAGGAGCAATCTGTTCAGGCTGGAGGTCAACAGTATTTCTCTGATCTTGTTCTGCAGCTGTATCTACCAATGTATTAGCATCGCCTACCAAGTTGTTAGTAATAGGCGTTGAAGGTGTGCCCTGTTCAGTAATAGTGCTGGTTGTATCTTTGTTAAAGACAGCGTCGTCCAACTCTTTTTTAGCATGCACAATCTCAGTTTGAGCAACACTAATAGCTGAGCCACTTGGTTGTTCTGTTGAAATACCGGCATTGTAGTTTTGCTCATCGATCATTGCTTGATCGAGTGAACTATTAGCAGATGAAAGCGCTGCGTCAGCTTGAGTGGTGTTGGTGAACATGCGTCGTGTTTGAGGAGGGTGGTTTTCGTTCTTGACTTTGTCTGTCTCTTTATCTGTCCCTTCATTCTTATTGCTTACGACAGTAACAGTGTCAGAGTCATTATTGGCAATCGCAGACGCTACTTGATTGCTACTTTCTACTTTGTTATCACCCGTACTTTTACTTTCTGAGTTTTGAGTCTTGCTATTGCCTTTTTCATTTTTAGGTACAGCTGGCTGTTTTACTATATCTTTATCTGCAACATCCGGGTTATCTACTTTCTTTTCGTTACTCTCAGTGAGATCCATTGTTTTCTTTGGAACGCTTTTCGGTGCATAGGCGAGTTGTTTGAAGCGCTTGAACAGCTGGATGATGAGCAGTATCCCGGTCGACGA
>NZ_PEIB01000053.1 GCF_004116385.1 Veronia nyctiphanis
CCGCCCAGTTGTTGGCTGTCTTGCTGTCCTACCCAGTAGGCGTATTGGATGTCATTGAGCGGAAAGTTTTCATCATGTCGAGAGGGATCATCGACAACACTAAATTCTTCGATCTCCGTTTTTTGGATCAGGCTCTGGCTCAGTTCACTAACGGTCGGTTGCTCAAACAACAACTGCAAGGACATCTCCTGCCCTAACCGCTCACGGATGAGGCTTTGTAGCTTCACCGCATCCACCGAACTGCCCCCAAGACGGAAGAAGTTGTCGTGGACGCCCACCTGCTCAAGCCCCAGCAATTCACCAAACAGCTGACATAACACCTCTTCTCTCAACGAGGTCGGTGCCACATACTCATCATTCTCCGACACCTGCGCCTCCGCCAACGTCGTCATGGCCTGACGGTCCAGTTTCCCGTTGGCGGTCAGAGGCAAGGTATCCAGAACGCAAACAAGATCCGGTACCATATAATAAGGCAATCGTTCGCCAACAAAATCTTTCACTCTCGTCGACGATGTACGTGTGTCGGTTGACCAATGCTGATCGAAGCCACATGGATTTATGAGCCATATCGTAGGCTTGCGGCCAGCTTCCAAAATGAATGAGGTAAGGTCGCGACTGTTACGAAAATTTGATGGCATTACATATGCTACTTGGGCGCTTTTCCGGTTTTATACTTTACATAAACTAATCATTTTTATCCCTTCAACGACAAAAATGACGCTAGACTTTGTGTAATTAGTACACATAAGCTGAGTCCATTTTGTGTCCATGATTTAAAGAAACTAGTGTTGTAGGGTCTATATGACTACAAATGGCATCATTAAATATTTCAATAATTTAAATGTGGTTAGCCTTTTTTAATCGTCCAGAGTTCACTCTTGAATGGGTCTTCCAAGCTGATGATCTTTGAGGAATTAGACATAGGGTTACTCATCCTGTGCTTGGAGCTTTAAAGAGTTCGGGTGTTTTTTCCGGTACTGAAGATACTTACAACGCAGCGACAGATGAAGGCACCCAAAAGATATCTTGTTAATACAATGGTAATGAAACAGCTATTTAGATAATTAATTTAAAACACATATATTGCACTAGATAGGAAATATCTTAAATTATCAAATCTATTTAATATATCTTTTTAATATATATTTTTAAAATGATTGTACTGATTTTCATATATTATATGCATTTGTTTTTCAGGATTGTTATTTTAATATTTTCATATTCCTATAAGGAAATTAAGATCAGAATTTCTTAATGTGTATCATAATTAAAAAATACTGTTACTAAAAATATATTTATTGTTGATAGATTTATCCATTGTACCTACTCTCTATACCGTATTATGGAAAATACAATTTTAATATATCGATTATCTTGATTTATACCGATTAGTCACAGGAGTGAGTATGCGTAATTGCAACGCAAAATTGAAATGCTTATCAACGTATCTAGCCTTGGTGATAAAAGCACTTATCACCGCGGTAATAATGTTGCCCTCTTCAGCACTATCTGCTTCTAAACCCAATATAGTTACTATTATTTTAGATGATGTCAGCGACTATCAATTTGGTTATCAAAGCGATTATTATGAGACACCGAACATCGATGAGTTGGCGGAAAATGGAATCATTTTTGAAAAAGCGTTAGCTTATCCCAAGTGCTCTCCAACTAGAAATGCATTACTAACCGGAAGAAACCCAGCACGTATTGGTGCAACTCAGGTCTTAAATCATACGCAAAAGCCCAATCCTGACCCAGAAAAACATTACGTCCCGTTAGCTGAACCCATATTGAGCTTCGCGTCTGAGAGTGATGCATCGATTGGGGCATCGATGAAAGAAATTGGCTATAAAACGGCATATGTAGGTAAATGGCATATAAACTTCGAAAAACCTACAGATGGCGGGAGTGGGTATGGATTCGACAAAGTGTTAAATCTCGCAGGTATAAAGCGTGATCCGGATAAAAACTGTCTCGAAGGAGAAACAGATGTACATAGAAATGAGGAGTTTACTGATGACGTCATATCGTGGTTAGACAGCTCTGATGGCAACGCCCCTTTTTTCGTGAACATAGCATATCATGCCATACATGGCCCTCATTGTGTTGATGATGAAGCTAATTTACAAAGGTTCATCAATAAAGGAATACAAAACGAGTTCTCACGACACAATGCCATGCAGGCGGGTATGTTATTCGAGGTCGACGAACAGATCGGTCGTGTGATCCAGAAAATCAAAGAGATGGGACAGTACGATAACACGACCTTTATCATCTACGGCGATAATGGTGCTTGGATAGCGGATGCAGAGCTCCGATTTGTCAGAGGTGAGAAGGGCTCCCTCTATCAAGGCGGGATACACGTTCCATTAGTTATCAGTGGTAAAACGGTTAAAGATCGAGGAAGACGAGCAACAAACTTGGTGATGCCAGAAGACCTCTTTGCTACTACTTTATCCATCGCTACCAAATCAGCCAACCCTCAGTTGCCAGCAGAATCTGATAGCGAAAGTGTTTGGCGAGTCTTACAAAATGAGGTAGGGCAGCTTCGCTCGCACGGCGTTATACATCAACCTCACTATAGCAAAAGAGCGCAAAACGGCCGTTGGAAAGGCGGAGTGACGCCTGGTACTGCTGTTATTAATCGAGTAGTGAAAAATTCAAATAAACAATGGAAGCTCATACGTAACTGGGAGCCCGAATTAGGCGGTACAGGTGGTACTTATGAGCTTTATGATCTCATCAGCGATCCACTCGAAAAGTACAATGTTGCCAGTCGCCACCCCAACGTTGTCAGTCAACTAAAAACAAAGCTACAGGAGTTCGAAAACGCTGGCAAATTTAACAAGCCATCCCAGAATAGTGCAATTTATGGGGATGTGGTAGGTGTTAACGACGCCGACTCCATTTATACAAAACCACAACATGGCCCATATGGAAGCAAAGCCTGGCCAAGGATTTCAGGGAAATTAAAGCATGTTTCGTCAGGTAAAGACTTTATCTGGGGGGTCAACAGTAATGACAATATTTTCATGTGTGCGAAGCCGTGTAAAGGTGATGGTTGGGTTAAAATACCGGGTAAACTCATGCAATTAGACGTTGGTGAAGAACGTATTTATGGTGTGAATAGTAACAATAATATCTACTGGCGTCCCGTGGACGGGAGTGGTGGTTGGACTCAAATTACCGGACAATTGAAACACGTATCAGTAGGCACAGATTGGGTTTGGGGTGTTAATTCGAATGATAATATTTACCAGTGTAAGCTCCCATGCAACGGCAGTTGGACACAAGTATCGGGTAAATTGTCACAATTAGACGTTGGCAAAACAGAAGTGTGGGGAGTCAACAAAGACGGTAACATCTACAAGCGACCAGCTGATGGAAGCGGTAGTAATTGGCAACAGATTAAGGGCTTATTAAAGCATGTCACTGTCGGTAAAGATTATATCTGGGGCGTGAACTCTGTTAGGAAAATATTTAAGTGCGTGCACCCTTGTGAAGGTAGCTGGATGTTGGAGTCTGGAAACCTCAAACAAATAGACGCTGAATAAGGTAGGGCTAGGTTGATACATTCAAAACATCAACCTAGCTTACCAAACACCAACCTCGAATAAAGAATAAATAATGACATCACTCCTCTCAAAGAAAGTCTTAATCATTTTCGCCTTATGTGTTTCTATTACGCTGACTTTTTTTTTTGGCCTCAGAACATGTCGACGCAACCAAAAATACGTGTATAACATTTCCAATTATTTACCCAGATAGCAATAATGACCTAGTCTTTGTGAGCGGGGGATACTTCGGAATCGGCTCAAACGAAGGTTATCCTGAGGAAACACCAGTAAGACAGAAAAAAGTCAATGACTTCTACATTAGCAATCATGAAGTGACAAATGGCGATTTTCTCGCATTTGTGGAGGCCACAGGTTACGTTACGCAGGCGGAGAAAGGCGCAATAATTGAAACTGGACAAACTTCATCCCTTGAAACAGGTGCAGCAGTATTTCAAACACCTACCAATGGCGGAACCGGCTGGAGCCTTGCTGAAAATGCAGACTGGAGAGCGCCCAATGGTGACGGAAGAGTGCCTGACGATTGGCTTAGGTTGCCTGTTGTCAACATCGCCTTCGAAGATGCAAAAAACTACGCTTTATGGCTAGGAAGAGATTTACCCACTGAAGCTGAATGGGAATACGCCGCTAAGAAAGCGAAGGTGAATGACAGCCACCTTGGCGATCGAGCGCCTGTCTCATCTGCGAACATCTGGCAAGGGCTGTTTCCTGTCGTTGATTCAGGCAGAGATGGACACAAAGGACTCGCAAAGGTTGGGTGTTATCCGGCAGACGAACTCGGGCTTTATGACATGATAGGTAACGTGTGGGAATGGACACAAAGTTCTTATTTTCCTCGCCATGACACCGTCCCCAATCCTCGTTCAGGATTTGACCCCGCTCAACCGGGTGTTGCGGTAAAAACCATCAAAGGAGGATCTTATCTTTGTGCTCGCAATTGGTGTCAGCGCTATCGTGCATCATCAAGGCACCCACAGGACATCACGCTTGGCACCAATCATATTGGTTTCAGAACGGTGAAAAGGACCCAATAAAAACCTTCAACTTTATTTAATAATCCATCCGCGCTTCAATCAAGAGCAAGCGTATTAAAAACGTTGTGGCTTGCTTTTTGGGCTTACTTTTCGTCGAATTATATTAGCTTTAAGTTTCAATTGGTTTTACTGTGACCTGCCCAAAAAACTCGTCTATACAGCACTAGGCCAAAAGCTTATTAGTTTTAATTATAGATTTCGGCTATCCAGTAATTACCCAAGCTAAATTTTTTTGTCCAAATTCGCGCCAGCTTGTCTGGCGCAAAGACAAAATGTGAAAACAAAACTTATGTTTACATGAGTGGTAATAGCGATAGGAAAAAGAATATTACCGAAAGGAAAAATGACAAAGACAAACTCAAGAATGGAAAAAGAGGAATATATCCCTTAGAACCGTTTAGGATTTCGTGTTTCGAAAAAGGCCGAAACAATTTAACCCAGATATCCTGATAATCATCGAAGGCTCCCGTGCAGAGGAAAACTAATAGAACAGTTGCAAGTAACATAATTGTTCTTATCAAGTAATCATCAATCATACCGTAAATGACGGGCGATAAAGCAATAACGATTGTACATAGTGAATACTCATAAAAACTAAGTAACATCGAAGTTAGTTTCGAAAACACATGCTTTTTCATAACCACCCTTTCCATTGAGATATGTTCAGCACCCTATATAGATGTTTTTCAGTGACTTCCGAAAAAGTCCTCTAAGTTGTCCGTACGGCAGTCAACGATCTGTTAGCTCCTTATAGCGATACTGAATCTGTAATAGTGGTGAATTGTACACCTAAATAGACACTTTAGTTTTTGTCACCAAAATGTGACCATTCTTGGTACGAAATGGTCGATTTAGTCGAAAAAAGAAGTCCTGAATGAATAGTTGAATCTTCACAGCACCCTTAATCACTGATTATTTGCGTATTTATTGGGTTCTTAGTCAAGTAAGTAAACATAGCGACCTCTGTCTTGACATGGTGGGGGTCGGTGGTTCGATTCTCCCTCACAGCTTCCACCTGCTTTTATATATGAGTTTCCATATATCTAGGCTGACTACTACCTAGAATCGGCATTAATATAAATACAATTGAAAATGATTCGTTTTGATTCTGAAACCCAAGGACTATCGGATAGATATGTTCTACGTATATGCTGCACGCTACATCAATTTGTAATTATGAGTCTTCTTAACAGTCGTAACAAAATGAATACCAAACTACACGTCTTTCATCCTCCTCGATATCCACTCTTAAAGTACTCACAATATAGGCTTTTACGATAAACGCTTAGTGAGAAATTACCACGCTCTCTCTCGTTGGAATACCTTCTCCAAATATAGGGCTACACCATCTTCATTATTGGTAACGGTGACGGGGTTGTCTGGGAGTGCGTTTTTTAGCGCGCTCATGCTGTTTGCCATTAATACGCCTTCTCCACATGCTTTTAGCATATCGAGGTCATTCATTGCATCGCCAAAACCAATCGTATTTTTCATGCTGATCCCGAGCCCTCGTAAATACAAGCTTAAGGTTCTGGCTTTGCTTATCCCGACACTCGTAATATCCACAGTATGATTACTCGACTGGCATACCTCGAGAGAACGACCAAACTCAGTCGATAATTGCTCACATAATGTTTTTGCTTTTTCTTCCGTTGTTTGTAAAAGAATTTTCAAAGACGGTACATGGACAATGTCTTGCTCACTAAGGTAATCAACAGGTAGACCAGAGGCCTGAATATAATCTGCAAAAAAGTCGTTCTGTTTGACCATGTGCCATCCTTCTGCCGAAAAGAATGTGTGGTGAACATCAGGTGCTAATGTCACAGAAAAAACTCTCTGAGCAAGTGAAAGGGGTATGGTATGCAACAACTCTGCATTAGCATGATAAGAGGCTTTGACCATAGCCCCATTGGATGACAATATCGTTGGTTCAAACGGCAACCCAGAGAGTACTTGCCTTGCATCCTGATCGGTTCGACCCGTGGCAACGATCACTTCAACCCCCTCATCAACCAATGCTTTTAGGCAATAGGTCGACCGTTTACTGACTTTTCCTTTTTGGTTCAACAATGTCCCATCCAAATCAATAACTACTGCTCTAAACACTTATTCCTCCTTGCAACAATTTCAAACAACATGCTTTAAGTACGCATAAGAATATCGACAACCTTTGTTTCAACAGAAGATACGACGGCCATCGTGATAGCTTTAAATCGGGATAACAACTCTTGCAGCGTGTCTTCGCGCAATTCACGCGCATCATAAAAGAGATTGAGTTTATAACTGTCTGCCAGGGGTAAAATACAGAAAACCGTCTGGTGGTTACTGCCACTGACTGTCATCACAGGTTCGACGGAAAAAGGTAATGCGCGACTGACCTCGGCCTCTGGCATATTTTCAAACACAAACAAACTGCCAAAGGGAGATGTGGGAACCCAGTTTTCGTCGTAGTGATTGAGTTCCTGAAACGCAAATTGTTGTCTGTCTGGTTGAGTGGTTTGTATCTCATGCAGTAATTCAGCGGCAGATTTTTCCCGTATTTGTGTTGCTCTCAGAACAGGACTGGCCACGAAAAGCCCAAACAAGGATTCAACGTTTTCAATTTCTCCCGGACGATCTGTCATGGTTGTACCAATGACCGCATCATCAACCCCCATTTTTTCTGCCAAGGTCGTTATCCAAGCCAGTTGCATCAATTGATTCACTGTGAACTTTTGGGTTTCTGTGAATTGGCGAATCTGTGTTGTCTCTTCCTGAGTAAATAGATCGTAGACACCCCGCATACGGGTCTCTTTTTGTAGCGAAATCTCGGGAACCTCTTCTTTCGCTAGTCGTTGATTCATCGGTGCACCTTTCAAGTAATTGCTCCAGAATTCGGACGAAGAGGATTTATCAAAGGTTCTTTGCAGATAACAGGTGAAGGGTTCAAAACTACTTTTAACTGGAGAAGGTGCACAGCCTTTGATTAACGTGAAGTAGGTTTCCATCACGTCACCAAGGAGGATATTTAATGACCAACCATCAAAAAGAACATGGTTGAACGTGAACACCTGATACCAAGAGTTTTCCTCAGTTTGAATTAACCGCAAACGAAACATTGGCGGTTTGCTTTCTGAGAAAGGCGTCGTACGGTCCTTTAAAACCACGTTCAACAGAGTTGCTTGTAAGTCGTTAGTATTGAGCCTTTTTTCGCGCCAATCGTCTACCGTCACCGGTAAGTCTACATTTGCAAAAACAACCTGATTCAGTTCACCCAGCATGTCTCTGTCAGTGAAGCCAGCACGAAGTACATCATATTTGTCTACGCAGACCTGCCAACTCTGCATGTAAGTCGATATCTCGATTTCACCGGAGATTTTGGTGATAAATTGGTCAATTTGAAAATCGGGGTCAACACGATTGAAATAGAGTATTTCTCGTTGAACGCCTGTTGCTAAATAGACATTATCGATAGCATTTTCTTTCTGTAGCTTATCCAGCTCCGCAAAGCTTATCTGGGCATTAGGGAAGTCTGATGGTGTAAAGTGACTCTTTAATGCTAAATCAGCCCGTACCGTCTTCAATTGTTCAATTTCCAGGGTGATTTCGCCGAGGATTGATTCGAAGGTTTCTTGCAGAGCCAGGGCTTTTTCCGGCTCAAGCATTGACGAAAAATTAAGGATGAGCTTCTCGTTTTCTTCCCAACAATCGAGACTTGCCAGATACCAAGGTGAATACCCTTCGGTGCTTTCGACATCCCAAATTGCAGGTTTCACAGACCATACTTCGTCTTTTTTTCTACTCATTGAGCCAAGAAAGTTAAAGCTAAATTCAGGCATCCATCTTTTCGGCACCTTCGATGCCATCAATGCACCAAAACCAATGCCTTTGTCAGGGATTTGCATGAGGGCATTTTTGTTAACGCGTAAGGTAGTGATCAGATCGACGCTGCGGGTGACTGTAAAAGGATACAGGTTGGTAAACCAGCCTACCGTGCGCTCTATCTGGCAATCTGGCGCAATATCGTAACGACCGTGCCCCTCAAGGTTTAGCTGAACATCGTCAGAGCCAGATGCGCGAGCAATCGCTTCTGCCCAAACAATCATGAGAAGGTCTGGCAATTTTATAGATAACGTTGAACAGACAGACTCTTTTATCTCCGAGAGAAGATCACGGCTGATAGATTGATTTTTAATTACTGGTATGTCGCCTCGCACTGAATTAAGCGCTGACGGGCAGCTTTGTGACAGGGTGGCTTCCCAAAGTGGCCGTTGATTTTCATTGTCACGGGCATAATTCACCAGGGACTCTTGCCATTGTCTATAACTGGTTCCTTTTTCTCCCAGTGGTTGTCCCTCCAGCAGCGTTTTCAGATCCTGCGCGATAATTCGCCAAGATACAGCGTCAATGGCTAAATGATGGCAGGAAACAAATAGTTCAGGTTGAGCGCCGTGTTCTCTTGGGTAGACAAACGCAAATCTATACAGCGGTCCTTGTGACAAAGAAATAGTATTGGTGATATCCCTGCAAATCCCTAAATCATCTTCGGGCCGAATGATCACCAATTCCACGTCATGGATTGTTTGGTCAGAGTAGGACTGAACAATTTCCCCATCCTGGAAACGATATTGAAACCGAAGTGCATCGTGATGATTGACCAATGCCACGAGGGCTGCCTGAAGTTGATTGATATCACTGTGTGGGAGTTTCACAAAGAATGCCTGATAAAAATTGTCAGGGTCAGACTTGTTCAACTCAAAAAACAGGGTCTGGATTGGCAAGAGATTGGCATCTCCCGTCAAGAGGCCCTGTTCAGACTTCATTTCTATTTGGTTGACATCGTCAGTGATATGTTTAGCCAGCGCCACAACGTTGGGATGATCGAACAGAGCTCTGTTTTGGATGGCATATCCTTCTCTGTGTATTGCATTGACAACTTGTATACTTAGGATCGAATCCCCGCCGATCGCGAAGAAATCATCGTCTATTCCAACTCTATCTATCCCAAGAACATCCTGCCAGATGTTACACAGCATCGACTGGAGTTCGGTTTCTGGAGCATGGTACTTTTCTGTATCTGTCCATTCCGGTGCAGGCAGTGCATCTCGGTCAAGTTTGCCATTTATCGTAAGCGGAACGCGGCCAATTGGGATCAGCAAAGAGGGGATCATATAATCTGGCAATTGGCGTCTTAGCGCTGCTCTCAGCGACGTTACGTCTACCTGCTCAGATTCGAGTACGACATATGCCACCAATGCCTTTATATTGTCTCGGACTATATCGACAACTACCGCTTGTTTCACACCTTCGCAAGCACTCAGAGTCGCTGAAATTTCACCCAATTCAACCCGGAAGCCACGGATTTTGATTTGCTGATCATTTCGCCCCATGAACTCAAGATTTCCATCAGGTAACCAACGAACCAAATCACCCGTTTTATACAGTCGGGTGTAGCCTTTTACGATATCTGATTCGTTCGCAAACGGGTTAGGAACGAACCGCTCTGCCGTCAATTCAGGGCGTTCAAGGTAGCCGCGAGCCAGCCCTGCCCCTCCAATGTAGAGTTCCCCTATTGCGCCTGCTGGTAGTAAATTTCGGTTATCATCGAGTACGTAGAGCTGTCGCGTATTTATTGCTCGACCTATTGGTACTGACAAACCAAAGGGTCTTGAACAATCAAACGTGGTGGTAAATGTTGTGCTTTCGGTCGGACCATATCCATTTAGAATCACTTCAGGCCTATTTGAGCGTGAGCCCAGTGATCGCATAATCTCCGGTGTTAACGCCTCGCCACCAACCAGAAGATAACGAAGAGATGAAAATAGTTCTGGATTAATACCGTACATGGTGTCGAACAGAGATCTTGTCATCCACAACACAGACACATCATGTTGTTTGAAGAGAATCTGCAGCGCATTGGCATTCAGATGTTCCGAGTCATTTGGAATAACCAGAGACGCTCCATTTAACAAAGGCCCCCATAATTCAAGAGTCGCGGCATCAAAACTCGGGGCAGAGAGCAAACAGAAAGTGTCACTCGGCGTAATATCAAGATAGTCATTGTTTACGACAAGGCTGACGACACTTCGTTGTTCAATCATCACACCTTTCGGTTGACCAGTCGTGCCCGAGGTATATATCACGTTAGCAAGATCAGAAGATTGGCGTCTCAGCAGCAGGTTCTCTTGATCTTCATTCTCCCACTCACTTCGCTCACTCAATAACACAGAAACAGACAACTCTTCATGTTTAGTCAACTGAACTAAATCGTCGTATCTCTGCTTGTCTGTCAGCACAATACTCGCTTGCGTATCCCTCAGGATATAGGCGGTTCGCTCATTAGGGTATTCGGTGGAAATAGGCACATAAGCCGCACCGGCTTTCACAACAGCAAGAATACTGACTACCATGTCAATACTGCGATCCAGATATACCGCAACGAGTGAATCCCGAGATATCTCTGAATTATTCTGCTGCTTGTAAAAAACTTGGCGAATCCGGTGTGCTAACTTGTTTGCATATTCATTGAGCTCAGCGTAATTAATAGAAAAATCATTGAAGATTAGCGCTGTCTGGTTAGGTGCATTTTGGACTCGCGCTTCGAAAAGCTCGGCAAGAGAACAGTCATGTGGATAAGGCATCTCCCCACCATTGGCCGTCTCCAAAAGTGCTTTTCGCTCATCCTCTGACAAGACCGAGACTGTCTCATGGTGTCGTTGAGGATCTTCATAAATAGTCGTGATTACACAACTTAACTGGTCAAGCAACCGTTGGGCGTCTTCTTCAGATAACCAATCTAGGCCATATTTCAACGTCATCACCAGATTGTCATCACGCTCGTAAACGATAAGCGCAAGCGGGTAATCAAGTTTTTCAACAGACTCACGGAAACTGAACGGCCAATCTCCATCCTCTCTCGGCATGGGATAGTTTTCAAACACCAACAGGCTATGAAAAAGGCGTTCTCCGTTTCGCTGCATGGATGACAAATCTACACCGCTGTGACTGTTGAGGTTGGCAATTTGTGTCTGAATTGACCGAAGGACTTCAGCAATAGATTGCCCGGGAAGCCAGTTCACACTGAGTGGCAATGTATTGATAAAAAGCCCAACACTGCTTTCTATGTCTTGTACAGGTAAGTCACGCCCTGAAACCGTGGTGCCCACCAATGTCTGGTCACTGCCTGTATAAATCTGAATTAACTTATGCCATGCGAACTGAACCGCTGCATTAAGGGTTACACCAATCGTTAAACATTGTTTTTTCAAATTCTTAGTGGACGCATCATCAAGCATTTTGCAAGAAGAAGCAGGGCGTTCTATCTCTTTAATTTGCCCGAGAGCAACAGGATGGCTCATCATCGGAGACAAATCATTGATGCCTTCCCAACCGTCCTTTTCTTTATGCCAAAACTTACTGAATTCTTCGCGTTTACTGTGACTGTATTGCTGTGCCAAACCATAAGCTAAATCTGTCTTCGCTTCTGGTTCATGCCCTGAGACTAACTGCTCGTAATACGCGTGGACTTGATTCCAGAGAATGGGTGCACTCCAGCCATCACTGACGCTGTGGTGCTCCGTTTTCATAACGGTAAAATGGTTGTCGTTATGCTTGATAACGGTAAAACGCACGAGTCCCGGACAAGTTAGATCAAAACCTACCTTCCGGTCAGCTTGTTGTAATTCAGAAATGCGTCTCTCTCTTTCCTCTTCGTCAACATCACTGAGGTCTAACAGAGTAAAACTCTCTTTTGTAATACCAGCTCCCTGAGAGATCACCTGTAGCAATTTGTCCTGCCAGTTAAATGCCATCCGTAATGATGGATAGGTGAGGGAAGCGAGATGCCATGCCTGCTGATAAGCAACTATATCGAGAGAATAGTGATAATCGACCAGTAACTGAACGCGATAGGCGTCATCATCTGGACGGGTAAGATGATGAGAGATAAACCCTTGTTGCAAACTATTTGCCGGATATATCGCATCAATATCAGGGTATATCGATTCAAGATGCGCTAACTGTGCCAAGTCGAGAATACTGCCACCATAGTCACTTGGTGTTTTACGACTGCCCTCCTTTGCCTGTTTGACAGCAGTCTCCAATATGTCATTCAACGCGTGCTGCAATGCAGTGGTAAATCGCTCTGATTGGTCTGTATCTAATTGACTTTGGACCTCAAATTGCAAAGTGTTTTGGTAGATAGCGCCATTGATATTAAGCAGCAGCTGACTTGAGTTAGCAGCACTGACTGTGTCGCCTATCGCATCGAAATTGAGCGTCCACGTTGCATTATCGTCTGAACCACTAAACTGCCCCAGATAGTTAAAACTGACCTGAGGCAAATGTCCGGTCAGGTTTTCAGACAGCGCACCAAAGCCAATTCCTTTGTTAGGAATTGTCCGTAATGCCTCTTTATTGGTAACAATGGTTTTAGCCATGTCTTCACCCACGGCTAAACGATGTGGGTACATCACGGTGAACCATCCAACAGTTCGGCTGACATTTAGCGTATCATCAAGCCCTTCCCGACCATGGCCTTCCAATAATATTGGTGGGATCTCACCATTAAAGGTCTCTGACAGCGCCAACGCCACAGCACTCAAAAGCAGGTCATCTATTCGGGTGTTGAATCCTTCATTAGCCTCCGCCAAAAGTGACTGGGTTTGCCTTTCACTCAATTGGACACGGTATCGAGTTAACGGGTGGAATGCATGGTCAGTAGATGTCGCCATTTTTGACTGCCAATACGCGGCTTCATCGGGATTATTCTCACCGTACATCGTCACAGCATCTGCCATTGACGATAGCTGCTGCCCTTGTCTAATAAACTCTGATCGGTCAGAAGCAGTCGCAAGTCATCAGCTAAAATACGCCATGAGACAGCGTCAATCACCAAATGATGAGCAGCAAAAAACAGTCTTGCCTCGCCATCTTCAAACCCTGTTAAGAAGCCAGCCTGCCAAAGCGGGCCTGACGCTAGATCAAAATGACTTTGCCAGTCGGTAAGCAGAGCATGAACCTCGGCTTCATCACGAAGAGCAATGTCGGATGCAAACAACTCAGGAAGTGTAAATTCTTCGATAGCCTGATAAACCTGAACACATCCGTTGTCGGTACGCATGAACGTTGCTCGCAACATATCATGTTGGGCTGCCAACGCACTCAAGGCCTTTTGTATCGCTTTTGTTGTTGTTTCAGCAGGAATACGAACCGTAAACGCCTGATTCCAGTGGTGTTCAGCCGTTAGTGCCTGATTAATGAACCAATGTTGAATCGGCAATAATCCAAACTCACCGGTCAATGAGCCCTGCTCTGTAAGAATATTGGTCTCTGATTTTGCCTGTTGAAGGTACTCGGCAAGCCTTTCGATGGTGGGATGATCAAATATTGCTTTCACATTGAGAATATATCCCAGTTCACGGAGGCGATTGACGACCTGAATACTGATAATTGAATCGCCACCCAGACGGAAGAAATCATCATCGATTCCTACTCGTTCAACGCCCAACATCGATTGCCAAACTTCACACAACTGCTGCTGAAGTTCGTTGCTCGGAGCACAATAGCTGTCCGCACCTATCCATTTCGGTGCTGGCAAGGCACGACGGTCCAGTTTGCCGTTAATGGTCAATGGCACTTCGTCAATACACATCAGTACAGACGGCACCATATAGTCAGGTAACTCAATAGACAGCGCCCGGCGAAGCGCCTCAATATCGATATCTGTCGTTGATACCACCACATAGCCCACCAGAGCCTTGCCCTGCTCTCGCTCAATATCAATCACTACCGCCTGTGATACACCATCAAGCTTGCTCAACGTATTGGCTATTTCACCCAGCTCAACCCGGTGACCCCGAATTTTCACTTGCTGGTCATTACGGCCCAGATATTCTAAGTTGCCATCTTGACGCCATCGCACGACATCGCCTGTTCTATACAAGCGGTGATAGCCTTTTTCACGATCAGACTCCGTCGCGAAGGGGTTGTCGATAAAGTATTCTTCGGTCAGTTCTGGACGATTCAAGTAACCAAGTGCTAAACCCGCGCCCCCGATATAAAGCTCACCTTGTGTTCCCAGTGGAACCACTGATGCATTGAATCCAACACATAAAGTTTGCGTGTGTTAATCGGACGCCCAATAGGAACCGAATCGCTATAGGATTCACTGAGGTCGAAAGTCGTTGTAAACGTTGTACTCTCTGTCGGCCCATAGCCATTAAGCACACATGGAGGGTGTGGAGTACTGCTCATCAGCTTACGCATTATAGAGGGAGTGAGCGCTTCCCCGCCCACTATCAGTACCCGTAAGTCCCGGAATAAATCAGGTTTGATTGAGAACATCGAATCAAATAATGTTCTTGTCATCCAAATGACAGAGACATTTTGGCTAGAAAAAAGCCCCGATAATCTATCAGGATCCAGCTTCCGTTCATCATCGGGGATCACAAGGCGAGCGCCATTGAGCAAAGGGGCCCAGACCTCGAAGGTAGCCGCATCAAAACTGGGGGATGACAAATGGCAGAAAACGTCTGAATTAAACACCTCGATAAAATTGGTATTGACCACCAGACTGACCACTCCCCGATGCGGAATGAGCACCCCTTTGGGTTTACCCGTAGTACCTGAGGTATAAATCACATAGGCCAAATCATCAGCACTTCGGGCCCGCTGCACATTTCCCACGGGCTGCTGACCGTGCACAGGATCGTCAGCAGAGATTACCGTCACAACCAAGGACTCGGCCTCAACCAATGATGCGATCGCGGCACTCTGAGGCGCATGGGTCAGCACAATAGATGATTGTGTATCTTCCAGAATAAAACGGGTTCTTTCACTGGGGTATTCAGGTGAGATCGGCGCGTAAGCTGCTCCTGCTTTCAGCACGGCAAGGATGCTCACCACCATCTCCAAACTGCGGTCCAGATACAAGGCAATCAGCGTATCCGCAGGCAGCGCGCAACCATGCTGGTTTTGATATGTCGCTAAAAGATGATGGGCCAGTTGATTGGCGCGGGTATTGAGTTCAGCATAAGTCAGTTGCTGGTCTTCGAACACCAAGGCAATCTTATCAGGCGCCCGAGCCACTTGTGCTTCAAACAGTTCTGACAGGGTCTTGTCCCGCGGATAATTGGTTTCAGTTGGATTGAAAGTGTGTAAAAGCGTATTCCGTTCGTCATTCGGAAGCATATCCAATGAAGATGCTAAAAGGTCGGTAATTGAATCTAAATTCTGAAAATCCATTACTCTTCTCCATTGTCAACGCGAGATTGGTTAGCGTCATGAGGTGACAGGTTGCCAATCAAGGCTTCCGCTAAGGTTTTTACGTAGGTGATAACCGAAGAAACGGGGACATCACTGTGTGTGATTGCAGACAAGGTGAAAGTGGCGTCAGGATCATCATCAACAATCACAGTAATTGGGAAATTATTGAATTCATCCTGCGCGCCAGAAAGAAGTTCAACGCCATGTTGCGACATTGCATTGGCGAACACCGTCTGGGAGGCCCCTTGTCGATAGTTGAATAATGCGGTGAAAAGAGGGGTTCCCTTTTCCACACCACTCAGTGCTTGTGCGTCTTTGAGAGAAAATCTGGAAAAATCACTCAAATGACCGAGTTCATCGGCCACATTCTTCACGAGTTGTGCCGGAGCGACATTTTCTAAATCAAGCATTAATGGAAGGGTATTGATCATTGGCCCAATGGTATCCACGGTTGAACTACCAACGACGCCTCTACCAGACAATACGGTGCCAAATACCACTTGATGTTGGTGAGTCAGTCTGGCGAGCATTAAACCAAATACTGTGTGGAAATAAGCAGCCGGAATGACACTATTTTCACGGCACCATGACCTGATGCGTTCAGTGATTTCTTGGCAAATTTGATAGGATTCATGGTGCAATTGATTCTTTTCAACATTGGAGACAACGACGTCGTAAGGCACAGTGCCGTGACTGACTGATCCCAATCGTTCTCGGAAATAAGTCTCCGCGCGCTGTTTATCAGTGTGTTCCTCCAACCAAACAACATCTCGAAACGGGATGACTTGATCCGGCAGTTCAATCTGACGCAAAAGCTGGAGAAGTTCTGACAGAAGAATATTTTGCCCGACGTAATCAATGATCACATGATGGCAAATCAGCTTGCCTCGAATCTTATTATCAACCGGATCATCAGAGACAAAAAGCTGAATCAGAGGGCCCTGAGCTAAGTCAGGGGCCAAAGACACCTGAGAGTTCAGGTTCTTCAGCTCTATCTCGTTCTGTTTCAACACCACCTGAACCTGTTCAAACAGATCCTCAAGCACAAACACCGTTCGTAAAACATCATGCCTTGCAACTAGCTGGTTCAACGCCGTTAAAAAGCGATCAAGTGACGCCTGACTGTTGAAGCTTAATGGTAATTCGAAAAGATAAGGATCCTCTTTAGCGGACAATTGATGTTGGAACACCAGACCTTTTTGCATAGCAGTTAACGGATAAATATCCGAAATATTGGCCAAACCGCCGGGAACGGTATCACAAACTTTGTCAATTTCACGCTGACTGAGACTGACCAAAGGCAGCAAGCTCGGTGTGATCTGTCGACAATTATCTGGAATTAAGTTAGTGGGTATATCATGTATCTTGGCGTCAATGAGCACTGCGTTAAGCTCAACAACAGACGGGTTTTCAAACAGCAACTGCAAGGACATCTCCTGCCCGAGTCGCTCACGGATGAGGCTTTGTAGCTTCACTGCATCCACCGAGCTGCCCCCAAGACGGAAGAAGTTATCGTGGACGCCCACCTGCTCAAGCCCCAGCAACTCACCAAACAGCTGACATAACGCCTCTTCTCTCAACGAGGTCGGTGCCACATACTCATCATTCTCCGACGCCTGCGCCTCCGCTAACGTCGTCAGGGCCTGACGGTCAAGTTTCCCGTTAGCCGTCAACGGCAGACTCTCCAGCACACAGACCACGTCCGGCACCATATAATCCGGCAAACGTTGCCCAACATATTCCTTCAACACCGTCACCGGCGCGCGGCTGTCCAGTCGCTCACCCTGCCAGCGTTCATAGGTCTCAGGCGTCACATATCCCCCCACCAAACAATGCAGGACGGGGGTGCCTGTCAGGGCACTCAAGCCAGCGGTGTCAGAGATCCCCGCCGGACACAGGCCAATGTCATAGTGTGCCGCTTGTTGCATCAGCTGTTGGCTCCAACGGCCCGCATCATGATGTGCCTCACCGCAGAGCACCAACACCACTTTGGCTTCTTCCCACAGGGTGCCCGGCAACGCTGATGATAACGCCTCACCGAATGCGCCCTCATCACCGTCATGCCAGATATGCAGTGACAGTCCTGCAGGCAACGCAGGCAGACAACGGGCCAACTCTCCGTCACTCAGGCTGTCTGGCAAGAACTGCCGCACACTCTGACGGTGCAGGAAAGCCGTACGTGTTGCCGTGGCAGCCGTCTCTGTCAGGCGGTAACTGCCAAGGTGCATCGGGGTATCACTCAAGGCGGGTAAGGTCGGCGTCCCGTCAGTGACTTTCGATAAACTCAGGCCATTGGCTTGCAACGCCCCCAACAACACTTCATGCAGGTAACCTGCCTCAAGGGCACAGAAGGTGTCGGATAAATCACCGTACAACGGTTTGATCGCCACCAGTTTGCCTATCAGGTGAAGCTGAATGCCCCGCAGCCCTTCGACGCGCTCACACAGGTCAAGCGTATGGTTCACCGGATGGTAGTAATACTGTCCTGCTGCCAGTCCTTCGACGGCTCCCTCTCCGATACTGAGGTAACACTGAACCGGATACAGGCTACCGGCTGACGGGTAGGCATATTTGGGTAAGGCCGCATCGGGTTGCGGTCGGGCTTGTATCCCCGAGAGGCTCAGGCCCAGTTGGGTCAGGGTCAGGGGTGCAGTCAAAGGAAAACACGCTTGCTCCGGCACACGGAGTAGCAAGGTGTCCGGGTCAGCCGCCGCCAGTGCGATGGTGTCTTTGCCCCAGTGCTCCAGTTGAGGCTGTGACAGTTTATACGCCGCTCGGGCCAGGGGGCTGAGACTGCCTGCGGCTTCAAGACTCCCGTTGTTGTCCCCCTCCGGGACAATAAAGCTGGCCAGCCGGGCCTGATTCCCCGTACCCAGCACCTGCGTCACCGCTTGCTGTACCTGTGGCAACGTCTCTATCACACTGCTGATCTCACCCAACTCTATCCGATGGCCACGCACCTTGACCTGACTGTCTGTCCGTCCTTCGAACACCATGTAACCTTGCGGGTGCATCCGACCCATGTCGCCCGTCCGGTACAACCGCTCACCACTGACAGGGTGAGTGATAAACTGTGCATCCGTCCGTGCCTTATCGGCCCAGTACCCGTCGGCCAGCCCTTCCCCACCGATGTAGATATCTCCCAGACTCCACGTCGGCTTCGGTTGTAACTGTCCGTCCAGTACATACATCTGTTGGTTCGCCAGCGGCATACCATAAGGAATACTGCTCCACCCCGCGTCCATCTCGGTCACCGGGTAGCTGATTGACCAAATCGCCGCTTCCGTTGCCCCGCCCAGACTGTGCAGCTCGGCGTTCGGGTGGTGTGCCGCCAACTGCGACGGCAGACTGAGCGGTATCCAATCCCCACTGAGCATCACCAGCCGTAATTCCACCCCCTCGACTGACCGGCCCTGTGACCAGTCCAGCCACATCTGCTGAAGCGCGGGCACGGTATTCCACAGTGTCACCCCGTGGGTTGCCATCTGCTCACACCAGTGGGCCGGGTCGCGTTGCCCGCATGGGGCGGGCAGCACCAGTCTGCCCCCGGCAGCCAGCACCCCGAAGATGTCCCACACGGACAGGTCAAAGTTAAGGGCAGACAAGCCCAGGACCGCATCCCGCTCTGTCACCCCGTAACGGCGGTTGATGTCCAGCACGGTGTTCGAGACCGCGCGGTGGTTCATCATCACCCTTTCGGGATGCCGGTGGAGCCTGAGGTGAAGATGACATATGCCAGGTCGTCCAGTTGCTGGCGGGGGCCATCCGTCCACGGCCTCACCTCGGTGTCATCGGACAGGGGGCGCACAACCAGCCAGGTTGGCCCGGCGGTCTCTATCCCCCGTCCGGTCAGACAACGCTGCGTCAGGGCAACACTGACCTTGCCGGACGTTAACAGTTGCTCCCGCCTTGCTGGCGGCTGGTCGGCGTCTATCGGCAGGTAGGCCGCACCGCTCATCAGCACCGCCAGAACGGCCACCACCTGCTCCCAGTCTTTTTGCATCACCACCCCCACCAGACTGTTCGGCGTCACGCCGTGTTCATCCAGTTGATGGGCTAAATAGGTCGCCTCTCTCACCAGCGCCCGGTAGGTCAATGTCCGCTCTCCACTGACCACGGCAATCGCTTCGGGACGCTGCTCGGCCTGTGCCAATATCGGCAGGTGCAGGTGCGTCACGGGCAGCGCGTGCTCGGTGCCGTTGTAGGCCGCCAGGTAGTCGGGCTGATAAGCGGGTAAGCGGGTGGCGGAGGTGGTCGCCAGATAACGTAAACTCGCTGTGAAGTGTTGGAACATTGCATCCAATACGCCCTCTGGGAACAGGGCATGCAGGGCGTCCCAGACCACGGTCAGGCCTTCCGGCCCTTCGCTCACCTGACAGTCCAACCACACCTGTGGGGTCTGGCTCTGGCTGTATAAGCTTTCACCTAAAAATGACAGGGGCTCACGGTAGCTGTCACCTAATCCGAGGGTACTGGTCAGCACCACGGGCATCAGCATGTCCGGCTCACTCCGGTGTTGACGCAGCTGGCGCAGCACGTCGACGCCGCTCACTGCCAGATGGCTCAGGTCACGGAAGAGCTGGTGTTGTATTGCCGGGCATAACACCGACAAGTCGTCACTGTCTGCCTGCACTTCCAGCAAGGTCAGGCTGGTGAAGTCGCCGATGATGTCCATCACGTCCGGGTGCCACGGCTGGCGATTGAACAGGGTCAGGTTCAGACTGAAATGCGCACTCGATGACCACAGTGCCAATGTCCGTGATAACACCCCGGCTATCACGACGGTCGGGGTCACGGACAAGCGCGCTGCGGTCGCTTGTATCGCCGACCACTCCGCGGGCGGCAAGACGGCGTCGTGGCGGCCAAAGTCGGTGTTCTCTACCTGTGAAGGCTGGGTGCGCAGCGGCAGTTGCGGCGCTGCTGGCAGGCTATCCAGTCTGGCTTGCCAGTAGGCTTCCGCGCGCTGGTACGCCGGGTGTGACCGGTAGGCTTTCTCGGCCAGCACGTAGTCACGGAAACTCAGGCTCAGGGGCGCTAACTCGGTCTCGGGATGCTGGTAGAGGGTTTTCATCTCGTTGACCAGCAGTATCAAGCTGGATGCATCCGCCGCCAGGGCGTTGTAGTAGATGAACAGGCGACGCCTACCTTCGGGCAGTCTCACCAGATGAAAGCGGATGAGGTGGTTGTCGGTGTCTCGCAGGCGGCGAAGGTCTCGACAGTGGGCCAGCGTCTCCTCACACACTGCGGCCTCGTCATGACGCAGGTCGAGAATAGGTAACGTGTACCCGTTGAACGGGGCTATCTGTTGTTCGCCATTGTCGTTGAACTGCACCCGTAACATCCCATGACGGGCATACAGGCGTGACAGCGTGGCGGCAAGACGCGCTTCGTCTATCTCGTCATTCAGCGCTAATTCGACCACCCCACCTGTGGCATTAC
>NZ_PEIB01000054.1 GCF_004116385.1 Veronia nyctiphanis
GCATCGACCTCTCTGAGGGTCGCAACGATCTGAGTTTCGGTGAACCGTGACTTTTTCATGGTGTTCTCCTGCAGTTAAAGGGCAGAAAACTCCAGTTTAGACTGTCTCAGAATAGGGGAAGTGGACACGTTTGCTTTTGGCGAAATTACCGATAATAAGAAAGTGTATAGAAAGAGGGCTTGTACCTCAAAATAGCCTTAGTTGATTTCGTTGGCTCTTCAATAGCCGCAATGTAACTCTTTGATTTTCATTTAAATGAACACTGTTCATACAAATCCATACAAATGTCTGATTTTGTCACGGGCCTTACCTTTGTATGATTTTCAACCATAAACTATAAACCAAAGCGAATCACAGATGAAATCAGCCAATAGCTCAAATTTGGCTGCTATGACAACAATATGGAACATTGATAACAGCCTTTCAGGGATTGGAGAGTGCGTAGCAGCTGATAATAAAAAACAAAATCATGCCGAGATAAGACAAGCGTTTTTCGCCAAGCAATCCATTGTTGATTTGGCAGGAAATGCTATCGGTTTCGAGTTACTTTATCGAGATACGCTCAGCCAAGCCTCCTTTTCGAACCCACGGGATGTGGATGTCACCGCTTCTTTGCTCGATATGGTTTACAACGAGTCTGGAAGAGAGCACTTGTTGCCGAAAGACAAACTGCTCTTCGTCAACTTCGACTATGACAGTATTGTGAATTTAACGCCGCTAGACTTCCCTAGGGAATCACTCGTTATTGAAGTGTTAGAGACATGTGCAGTTGATAAAAAATTAGAGCTATCACTACAGTGTTTGAAAGAACAAGGTTATAAAATTGCGTTCGACGACTTTTCTTTTTCTTCAGAGTGGATAGATATTTTATATTTGGCTGACATTGTTAAGGTAGATTTTAGGACGCTTACTCGATGTGAAATTAGGTATCTGCTAGAGAAACATTTAGTCAAAAAAAATCTATCTTTACTAGCAGAAAAAGTAGAAACAGAAAGTGATATTGTCTTTGCAAAGCAACTTGGTTTTGACTTGCTTCAGGGTTACGCAATAGAGAAGCCGGATTTTAAACATTATACTGAAGCAGAAGTTAAATTATGAATTACATACATTATTTTTGCCGTCATTGTCGATGTGATACAAATCTTCTTCGTGCAAAGAGATCTTTTTTCGAAAGGTTTATATTTGAAAGAAAATCGCGAAAATATGCATGTATTAATTGTAAGAATAGCATTATTTTAAAAATTGAAGAACAAAATTGCTTCTTAATTTCTTATGATGAAAACGTATCAATTAGAAAGGTAAAATTCAGAGTTTCATTGAGAAGTCCAATTGTTATACGTATTTCGAGTGGTAAAAATTCATCAAATTATCATGAAGATAAATTTAATATAGAAGATCAGGTGTTGTTAGGAAGTAAAAATGAAAAGTAAAAAAGATAAAAAAAGAAAAGATAAACCAAAAAAAATTGAAGATGAAAACATTCAAAGTTATTGGCTATCGGTGATACTTGGCGGTATGGTTCCAATATACTCTACAGACTCTTACTTTAAAAAGGTAAAAAAAGATGAAGTCTAAATTATTCATATCGATATTATTTATGTTATTTTCAAATCAAAGCTTTGCAAACAGTAAGTTAGACACACTATTTTCTAAGATAAATGAAAGAATGGGCTATATGGAAGATGTTGCCTTGTATAAAGCACAACATCAATTAGGAATAGAAGATCTTGATAGGGAAAAAGTTGTCGTATCAAAAGCAAAAACTTCAAGTGAAAAGTTTCTTATATCGTCAGAATCAATTGAAGACTTTACTATTTCGATGATGTCAGCTGCGAAAGCAATTCAATACCGTTATAGGGCGAATTTGCTTTCACATAGCGATTTGATGAGTATTGAGCCTAGAGATTTGAAAAATGAGGTGAGACCAGCACTGATTAAATTAGGGAGAGAGATTAACTCATCAATTTATGAATATTTAAAAGATGGCAGTAATATCAGCGATAGTAGTTTCTTGACATTCTCTAAATCTATTGAAAGCAAATACTTGACCGAAGAGGATAAGATAATGGTATTTAAATCTCTTCAAAAGGTAAAAGTAAAAATTTAACAAAAAATCCAGGGACGGATAAGTTAATTGAGTGGTAATTATATGACTACATTGATTTTTTTATTTCCTAAGTTGGATTTTAAGAATGATCTTGCATCAGATGAATCTATACTTCACCTTTTGCAGGCTAATAAGAATAGAGTTAAAAGTATAAAATCGGAAGTGGTTACGACATATCAAAACAAAGTGAAGTCGTATTTAGATATGGAATTAATGAATGATTTTAAGTCATCTCGCAGGGCCTGGTCGGTATAATAAAATGTATTTAATTAGGTGGATAATCAAGCGTCTGTCATTCTTATCGTCTTTTTTTCGATAGTAGCTAGTCCTTTACTTTACATTGCACTCAATAATATCAATTTGACAGAAGTTTATATTAAAGGCAAGGACGCTTATATCGTTGGGTTATTTAACACTTTATCCTATGATATTGTCGTTAATAAATTAGAAAATAACCCTCAAGTTGACAGGCTTATTCTGACTGTGAATCCTGGTTCATTAGACGATGAAGAGACATTCAAACTTGGAAGGTATTTGAGAGATAAAGGGCTAAATACCCATCTGCTCAGCAAAAGTGTCGTCGCCTCCGGTGCGGTAGATCTCTTTTTGTCAGGTAAAAAGCGAACCGTAGAAATGAGGGCGCAACTCGGAGTTCATTCTTGGTCTGATGGATTTAACGAGGCAAGTGACTTTCCTGTTGACGATCCTGCGCATCATTTAAACGCAAAGTACATAGAAGATATGCTCGGAAAGGACGACTTCTATTGGTTTACAATCAATTCGGCGCCTGCTGACGATATGTATTGGATGAAAGCAAATGATTTGAGCAAATTTGGCGTAGTAACTGAGCATTTCTCGAACCCAGTGATGAGCATAAAGTGATTTCGTCTGAAATACGAAATAGTGGAATAGCCTACTTTTCTTGTTTGATTATGCAAGGTCAGTGTAGATGGTAATTTGTTTTCTAATTATTTGTAGATCTACACATCATTGAAGTGCCCATCTAATCGTTGTTCGCATAGCCAATCGAGAGTTAACGTAAGGTGTGAATCTGTTGAGGGTTCACCCTTTTTCGTTTAAGCCTGTTGTCCCTTCAACGCACTTAAGAAGTTTCACCTGGTGAAATCCTATTTCCTTTCTACCATTTTCCGCCATACAGTAACTCTTGAAGGAAAATCACGGCACTCCGAAAGGGGTGTCGAGTATTGAAAAGGAAAACTTGTCAGTGAAAAACAACGATACCAACAAAAAAAAGCCCAACATACTTTTTGTCATGGCCGATCAGCTTCGCGCTGATTATCTTGGCTGTAACGGCCACGCGACGATAAAGACACCAACCATCGATGCGCTGGCACGTAACGGTGTGAATTTTACCAAGGCGTATTGTCAGGCGCCTGTCTGTGGTCCGTCGAGAATGTCATTCTACACGGGGCGATATGCGTCTTCTCACGGTGCCAGCTATAACAATGTTCCGCTGAAAGTGTCTGAAAAGACGTTAGGTGACCACCTACGTCCAGCAGGATATCGCGTGGCTTTAGTCGGTAAAACACACATGAAAGCGGACGCTGAAGGCATGGAACGTTTGGGCATCGATCCGCAATCTTCACGCGGTGTGTTGGTCAGCGAGTGTGGATTTGAACCCTTTGAGCGTGATGATGGTCTGCATCCCGATCAGGTCGTATCGCCCGATCTTGCTTATAACGTTTATCTAAAAGAAAAAGGGTATGAGAACCACAACCCCTGGCACAGCGTTGCTAACTCAGGTATAGACGAGAAGGGCAATCTGCAGTCTGGCTGGTACATGCGAAACAGCCACCTCGCTGCGAGAGTGAGTGAAGAGCACTCCGAAACAGCGTATACGACCGACAGAGCGATAGACTTTATCAATGATGCGAAAGGGCAACCGTGGTGTTTGCACCTAAGCTATATCAAGCCCCACTGGCCTTATATTGCGCCCGCACCTTACCACAATATGTATTCAGAAAAAGATGTGCAGCCAGTCAACGCAACGTGCGATGAGAAGGAAAACCCACACCCTGTCGTATCCGCATTTATGCAGCATAACGAGTCTGTTCAGTTTTCAAGAGAAGAGGCCAGAAAGCGAGTGATACCTGCTTACATGGGCCTTATTACGCAAGTGGACGACCACCTCGCACGGTTGATTGAACACCTGAAAGCTATTGGTGAGTATGAAAATACGGTCATTGTCGTTACATCTGACCATGGCGATTATTTGGGGGACCACTGGCTTGGTGAGAAGGAGCTGTTCCATGAAGAGAGCGCCAGAGTTCCTCTGATTATTCATGACCCCAGAGCGTCTGCAGATGCTTCCCGAGGCAGTACTCCTGACTTACTTGCTGAATCTATTGATTTAGTGCCGACATTTGTCGAGCTGGCTGGTCTTGAGCCTCAATTTCACATACTTGAGGGGCTGTCTTTGGTGCCCTTCCTTTCTGAACACGTTAAGCCGGAACAGTGGCGAAAATATACCGTCAGCGAAGTTGATTATGCATGGAGAGGTGCGAGAAGAACACTTGGTTTAAGACCTGACCAAACCAAAGCCACCATGATCACTGATGGGCGTTGGAAATATATTGATTATCACCATTTCTCGCCGCAGCTTTTCGACCTTGAATCTGACCCATGTGAGCAAAACGATCTCGCCAATGAGGAAACTTGTCAGGTGGTGTGCAGTGAGATGGAGCGTGCACTTTTGGACTGGTACCGAAAACGGAAAAGCAGAGTAACGGTATCGGACGCCTCTATCGAGAGTAATACCGACAATGCCGATAAACGAGGATTTTTGTTCGGATATTGGTGATAGCTTAAACCAGGGCAGGTATACGGGATACCAAGAGTATGAGGGAGCACGGATGACCGAAACCAAACAACAGAGTGTGTTGCAGAGCATCGTGCAAACACTCAAGCGACCGGGTACAAAGCTGGCGAAGATTACACTGCAGTAAAACTTGGCTGGGACTCGGCTGCACAGGCCTTTCAGGATAAGAATATCGATGTGTACTTTAACCCAACCAATGCGCCGGGCCCGGTGAACAGCCAGGTGGTACTGACCAACAAACTGCGTTTTCTCGGTGTTTCTAAAGACGTTGCCGAAACTAACCCTAAACTCAAAAAGCTACTCGGCCAACCCAGTTATAGGCTGGCTGAATTGGCTCTGGATGCTTATGGCCCGAATCAGGTAAACAGCGAACCTGTGAATACCGTCGGAGTGACCGTGGGTATCACCACCAATAAAGATATGTCTGAAGAGTCTATTTATGCGATGACAAAAAGCTTCTGGGAAAATGTAGAGAAAGATGCAGAAAATGCACCGTGGCTTAGAAACATTTTCTTAGATGCCGCTCTTACGGATTTGAATATGCCACTTCATGTTGGCGCTCAAAAATATTACCCGGAAATTGGCGTTCGCTAATACCGAATGAGGCTGCTCTGTTTGAGCAGCCACATCACGTCGTTTATAAAATCTTTTTGAAGTTAATCCGCTCTTTTTCAGGGTCACCGTAGTTTTCAACGTGGGTGATATCATAGCCATTAGATATGAGCATGTGCAGCATGGATCGAAAGCAGTTCATTGATTTCACATAGAGAGCGTCATACTGACTTTTAGCGACCAAGGTTTCTTGCATTAGCAGCAATCTCTTTGCTGCTCCTGTCTTCCTTTTTGAAGGAATAACACCGCCGAGCCAGCTATAAAACTCCTTGTCATTAAGCGGGTAACCAATTTTAAAACCGATAAGAGCGCCTTCGTGTTCAGAGACTAAAATAATTGATCCCTCAATGATGCTCTCTCTCATTTATTCCAATGAGAGGTATTGGTCAAGCTCGGGTACTTTCATGAATACGCTGTGAGCTTCTTCAACAGTTCCAATCCTTTCCATTAATCCTTTCACTCTTATCAAGAGTGACTATTCAGGTTGTAGTTGATACACGAGATGTACCGTCTGAGCTAACCTATGCCTTGAACTTTTGATGTGTTCGTGAGGTGTGAGTAATGTCCTGAATAGATCCAGTAGATTACTGCAGCTTTAAGCTCAACCAATTGCTCATTATCGAGTGCTTGTTGTTCACATAACGCATTAATTTGGGTTATTGCCAACTCGCCAAGGCGGGTTATGTCTGTTTTCGCCGGCCCAGTAAAGCTTGATTTCGTTACCTGAAGGATCCGTTAGCATGGCTTCTCGCCACAAGTAAGGCTTGTCGGTCGGTTCTTGGTCAAACTCGATTCCTTTCTGCTTCAAATCATCAACCAAGCTATCCAGTTGCTCGTGTTCAAAATAAATAACACTGTTACTTTGTGAATCAGGGTCGCCTAAATACAGAGAAAATGTTGAATTGCCCTCAGTGCAGGCGAAGCGTGAATAGTGGTCTTCAGCCACTATTTGCGTGAAGCCCAATGTTTTGTAGAACTTCACGGATTCTTCCATGTTCTTGACCGTTAACGTAACTTGATTCAGGTTCATCAACTTTCCTCTAGTGACTACAACTTCTTTAACTTTTACTACCGATGGTTTATTCATCTTGGCGCCATTAAATGACGATACCAAATTGATTTATCATCAGTTGTAGGATTGTTGTAGGTCGATCGAAAAACAATGAACGCAGGAAGAAATGATTCTGTGGTTACGAATAGTCGAAACACACCAAAGCCTGATATTCTCAAATTAATAGATCTTTACTTAAGCGCATTCAATATAGATGGGTGAGTAGCGACACAGTATATGGTTAAATCTATTCAATCTTTACAGCGTGGACTTGATGTTTTAGACCTGATAAAGAGCCGTTCAGCAGTGACATTAACTGACTTACATCGAGATTCAGGTTTAAGTAAAGCGACATTGCTACGTATTTTGCAAACCTTACAGGAGTCCGGTTGGGTGACCCGGGACCCTAAAGGGTTTAGTTACTCGATCGATTCAGCCCGGGCATTTGGCCATCAACCGCCGACTCTTGAAGATGATGTTATTAGTCCGGTTATGGCGTCATTACATAAAATATTGAGTTGGCCTTCTGACATTGCGGTTCGAGATGGCCTCTCAATGAGAATTGTGGAGTCAACGCGGTCGTCAGCTCCCTTTGTTCTCAATCGCGATGCGGTGGGGTATCGCCCCGCATTTTTGTATTCCGCGGTAGGGCGAACCTATCTGGCTTTTTGCTCGGAAAGTGAGCGAGACGACATTATCAACGGACTAAAGAGTAAAGGCGGGAAAGAGGGACGACTTGTTAGCGACAAGCAATGGTTGGATAGAATAATCAGTGACACTGCCACTAATGGTTATGGGCAACGTGTACCGGGTTATTGGGGCGTCGCCAGTACGGAAGGACGAAAAATAGAGGCCATCGCGGTACCAGTAATTCACAAAGGAAAAGTGATTGCTTGCCTCAGTGCGGCATGGCCTGAAAACAGCGTTGACCTCAACGAAATCAGAGACAGTATCTTACCGAACTTGAACGATGCAGCGAGTCGCCTGAGTGAAAAGCTGAAATTACCTATTTAGCTAGTCAAAAAAGGTTAGCTCTTTTTCCTGATAATCTAATTATTTCCTTGCTTGCCCTGTAGCTGAATGCAGTAAAGCCAACGGGTTTTGAACAATATAATTTGTCGTCAAACAATGAGGAAGAGACGATGCATTTTGGACTGATCATTATCTCAGCCATGTTGATATTGGCTGTGAATATGGGTTTACGGCAGGCATTAGGGATATTTTTACCTGAGATGGGTGAAATATATGCTCTATCCATGCCGAGTCTATCGTTTGCGTTCGCTTTTCAAAATTTACTGTGGGGGGCGATTGCGCCGTTTGCAGGGGTACTCGCTGAAAGGCATGGCTACGGTAAAGTGCTGTTTACCGGATCATTGATATACAGCTTGGGTACCGCTCTGCTTGCAGTCAGTGAATCTGCATGGGTATATCATCTCAGTAATGGCGTCCTGCTTGGTATTGGCGTTGGGGCGACCACATTTTCGGTGGTGTTAGGCGCAGTATCGAAAAATGTATCAGATAAACATCGGTCAGTCGCGCTGGGTATCGCAAGTGCTGGAGGCTCTCTCGGACAATTTATTTATGCGATAGCAGGCAACATGCTTAACCAGAGTGCGGGCTACGGCAATACTATGCTGATATTCGCTGTCACTGTCTTAACGATCCCCTTATTGATGCTGCCACTATCAAAATCCAAGCCTTCTACTTTGCATGAAAAAACGAGCGGCACGCCATTTAAAGACAAGAATTTTATTTTACTGACGTCAGGCTTTTTCGTATGTGGTTTTCATGTTGCGTTCATCTCCGTGCATCTGCCTAACTATGCTGCGTTTTGTGGCTTATCGACGGATGTTGCCGCCACTTCATTAGCAATCATCGGCTTGTGTAACGTATTTGGCACCATTGCGGCGGGTTGGCTCGGCGGCAGATTTCATAAGCCGTATTTGCTTTCAAGCGTTTATATGGCACGCGCCTTACTTATTCTAATGTTCTTTTTGTCTCCAAAAAGCGCCGCTAACTTTTACTGGTTTTCAGTCATTATGGGCATGCTGTGGCTCTCGACGGTGCCGTTAACCAGTGGTTCGGTAGCGCAGTTATTCGGCGCTGGTAAGGTGGCAAGCATTTTTGGCTGGGTGATGTTTGGTCATCAGGTCGGCGCGTTTGTTGCTGTCTATTCAGCTGGCTGGATTGTGGAGAAAACGGGTGGTTATGACATGGCCTGGTATCTTAGTGTCGGATTGGGAGTGATAGCTGCAGTCATGCACTTACCCATGAATCGTGAGGTCTTTCGCCAAGCCCAAAAGAATCACGTGTCGACCTAATATTTAATACGGAGAATCCCTATGGCTCTTACACCATTTCATGTTGCGATACCTGTTCGCCACCTTGAGGAATCACGAGCATTTTATCGAAATGTACTGAACTGCAGTGAGGGGCGTAGCAGTGACAACTGGGTTGATTTTGATTTGTACGGTCATCAGCTCGTTATCCATTTTGACGCAGCGATCGGCGAAGCGAATACGATAACGCTTCACACTAACCCAGTTGATAGTAAGGCTGTGCCAGTGCCTCACATCGGCGTAGTTCTTGAAATGTCTGATTGGCAGGCATTAGCTGACCGTCTGAAAGACAAGGGGGTTCAATTTGTTATTGAGCCATATGTTCGGTTTAAAGGAGAGTCTGGTGAACAGGCAACCATGTTCTTCTTCGACCCAACGGGTAACGCATTAGAATTTAAAGCGTTCAAATGATAGACAACTATTCGCAACGTAACCAATTCATATCAATGGCTAAAGTAGCAATCATCAGACTCGGATAAGCCGGATTTATACGGGATACGCTAAAAATAGGGGGGCCGAAAAACAGCCCCTTTTATTGTTCTGATCAGAACCCGCCTAACGCTTTGCCGATATCGGATTTATCGGTATCTGATATCCTTGAGTTGTTCAATAAGCTCTGAAGAAAGTACACGTCAGTTTGATTAAATTGTCCCTTCAATGCCAAATAGAACTTAATAAGGCGACTTGCTATGACAGCGGGTCCGTCTCCGTTAATGCGATTGCGAAGGTGGGGTAGGAAGGTGCTTGGAACGGGCACATTCTCGTACTTAACCATTGTTTTGGTAATACTATCAATGACAGTTGGATGCCCCTCTGATAACAATGCCGCGAGTACACCGTTTTGATGACTATGGCGTCGGGCAATAATGCTGTAGGCCGCTGCTCGAACATAGAATCGAGAGTCTTTCAGGTAAGGCTCGATGTATCTATCGTACTCAGGGTTGTTAATGTTTGAGATGGACAAAATTGCCATATAGGGGTCACTCTCTTTGCGAAGTCTATTCAACAAGATATCGGCAATCTGTTGGTCGTGTTTCGGTGACTTTTTCGCGATAGTACCTAGGTTGAGTGACGCAGCGTTAGCAATGCCTTGTTCCGTATCATCCATCAGGTTATAGAGGCTATCGATAGAGGTTTGACTGGCATTTTTAAACTGGCCACTGCTGACAATGGCACGGGTTCTATTCAGCGACGAGATGTCTACATTGGCTGCGATATCGGCTAGGTATTCCTCAGCGAGCGGCGTGTCAGCTTTCTGAATCGCATAAATAATATGGGCATGGTGTTCAGTTGGCATGTTCTCATCCATCAGAAATGCCATGATGTCATCGGGTGTTTGTTCGTTAATCATGAATAGCCCCATTGCTCTGGCGAGGCTGGGGTCAAGCGCATTATCTAACATTGCGAGAGCATTATAAAATTCGGTTTGGTTTGAAATAGCAATCGTGGGTTCGTTGAGTTCAGGCTCAGGGACTGTGAGTCCTGCGTTTGCGTTGTTTGCAAACCGCAGTTCCTCATCCCAAAACGTTAACCGAGGTTCAGCGATCCTTTTACTGTCGATGGTCTGTTGAACGGCGAGAATACTGCCTTGAAATTCGACGTCCCGTTCCATCTCGAAAGCCATTTTTGTCGGCCAACCTGAGTCTGGGTGAATGACATACCAGCTTTCATTGTGCTTTTTGATCAGATCTTCAGGTACGTTGTGATGTTCAACTTCTAGCAGCTCGCGCGTGGTTTTGTCAGCGGCTGAAAGCGAGTATTGATAGTGATATGTACCATCTTTAAGTGTGACCCGAGAATTGGAGCCATCGGAAAGGAAAGAAAGTTGGGAAACAATGTGTTCGACCATGGCATAGGGATGGTTTTCGGGGAGGCCTAGCATATTAATATCAGTGATTTTACCATCGGGCCTTCTGCGTAATGTAAAGCCCAGTTGCTTGATATCAGCGTTGATCAGTATCGAATCACTGTTAGTAAATATGGGTTTTAAATCATAGGCCATGCCCAAGTAAAAGCTGTCTTCGAGGGGTTTAAAAGCAAGCTTGAATGTAAGCTGGTTACTTTGACTGTGTGCAATATTTTCTGCCAACCCCATTTTCATTGAAAAATTATTGATATAAACGATTTGGTCGTCGCTGAAATCACCAATTAATTTTTCATCATAACTTTCAGATGTGGTATTTTTACTATTTGAGTTTAATTCTAGGGATAATGCTGTTTTAGCTTCATTGCTAGAGTTTGAATTAATCAAAAAGGATGCAGAAAATCCTATGATAATAAATAAACCCACTACGAAAGTAATCGTTATTTTCTTCATGACTTCTGTCACCTTCAAGTAGATAAAAGGAGCAGTCAGAGAATTGACTGCTCAGTAAGTAGTTAATTAAGTAATGTGGATGTTATAAGTGCCATTTTGAATACTGGTAGCCTGTATCCCAAACTTGGCTATATTCGTAGAGTGAAGGCCACTCAACAATACTGCGTCTGCCTTCCCAAAATACGATTTCCAATGTCACAATGAAGTCGATACGTTTCATGATTTTTGCCCACACATCGATAGAGCCAGAACCCGTGTTGGCCCAAGCTTTTGCGGATGCTCTTGCAAAACCGTGTACTTTCCAGTGTTGCTTAACCTTGTTCCAACGTTTGGCGATACCTGCTTCAAGCAGTGTGTCGATACCAGCGTTTAATAGAGTAAGCTTTGCACTGATGCCGCTCTCAGCAAAACGGAATACCCAGAAACCTGCTGTAAAGCTTGCAGACGCATCTAGCCCTGCCTTTGACCAAGGTTTAATCTTTCCATAAACGGTAACAGGTCGTACTGTATTACCATGTGAAAAGGCTTCGACGCCATCTTTGAAATGGCTGTAATCAAAGGTTAAACCAGCGGCCCAATCAAGGCCTAAAGACGCGGTTGGACCTGCTTTTACGGATACCTGAATGATGCCATAAGGGTCGACGGGGATAGATGGAGGGCCAAAACGTGGAAGGTCGAAATTGTGGCTGAAACTGTCATTGACTTCCGCATTTACCAAGCTATCGCAATTAGGACTTACACTGGTAGCGATGCTGTCACCGAGAGTAAATGAAATATTAAAGCCGTTTGTACAGTGAAGCTCTTGAGGATTAAATGCTAAGGTCAAATCACCAGATGACAGCTGAACATTTGAACTGCTTAATGCAATGCTCGTACTGTCATTGATACTTCCTGATACTGACACATTGTCTAAAAATGCCCAGGAGTCAGCGGCACGATTCTCTTTAACTTTACCGATTTCAGAATAGGTAGAGCTATTTGACTTGAAATAGTTTGGTGTATCAATACTGAGTGAAGCAGAAGCGAAGGGAGCAATAATCATTGAACAAGATATAACTGCTCTTTTAAATATTAAATTTATATCCATTATAATACCTATTTCCATTTAGGATTTTATTGGTGTGATAGAAATAATTGAAATGGATAATCTAGAAATATGGTTTTTTCTAGATTAAAAGTTCAACTATTATTTATTGGCTTTTATGTTTTATTGCCAATAGACTTTCTAATCATGAATAGGCATCGGTGGTAATGAAGCACCACGATATTTTTTTCTTATTAATGTCTATTTTGTGTTGATGATATTCATGACTAATACTTAATAAAATTTCAAAGATAGAAGCCGATTATTTCAATTGGCTTCTCTCGGTGAAATGAAATTAGCAAAACCCTGATAAATGAAAAATAGGTTTTTTTACTTGGGGAGAATAATGAACACATAATGTCACAGATTGATTTGTCATTAATGAACATTAGTTTCATTAATGAGTCATTAAATTCACTTTAAAGTCATGTGAAAAGATAATTTATAAACATAAAATTGCATATAATATGAAAGGGTTGCATACGGTTAGGAGTTATAAGCCTTTAATAGTTAGTGCTTTTAAGTTTTTCGAAACAAAGTTCTTAATTTTCAGTCATATAAACATATTGTTATACATTAAATATAAAATATGTTGCCTATATATTGAGAGCGACTCTCATAGATATTGAATAGTGTGCGTTGGGAAAAGTGTGTTGAGAGCCAGAATTCATTTTTCTGGCTCTTATTTGAAGTGCGGAATATTACAGGCCAAAAAGAGCCTTGCTGATATCTGACCTATCACTTTCGGAGAGTGTTTTGCTACTGATGAGCCCTCTCAAAAACTGAATGTCAGTCTGATTAAACTGAACCTTAAGCGCCAGATAGAATTTCACCAAACGACTGGAAATGACGGGAGGTCCATCGCCTGTAATTCGGCTTCTAAGGTGAGGTAAAAAGGTACTGGGTACCGGAACATTTTGAAACTTCACCAGTGTATTGGCAATACTGTCGATGACTTTAGGGTGCCTTTCAGACAATAGGGCAGTGAGCACGTTGTTTTGTTGATTATTTCGCCTGGCGATGATGCTGTAGGCGGCAGCCCGGACATGAAAGCGCGAGTCTTTGGCGTAAGGGATCACGTATTTGTCGTAAGCAGGGTTATTGATATTGGAGATAGAGAGCAATGCCATGTAAGGGTCACTGTCTGACTTCAATTTGTTCAGTAATATACCCCCGATCTGTTGATCAAACTTTGGTGTCCGTTTTGCTATTGTTCCAAGGTTCAGCGATGCGGCGTTGGCAATTGACTGTTCATTATCACTCATAAGGTTGTACAAGCTATCGATAGAGGTCTGACTTGCACCGTCAAATAACCCTGAACTCACAATGGCTCGTGTTCGATTTAATGTTGAAATATCGGCGTTTGATGCAATCTCTCCCAGGTATTCTTCTGCGAGGGGCGTCCCTGCCTTTTGCAGAGCATAAATAATGTGTGCATGATGCTCGGTAGGGAGAGCATCATCCATCAAAAATGACATGATTTCGTCCGGCGTTTGTTCTTCGAGCATAAAAAGGCCCATCGCTTTCGCAACCGCAGGGTCTAAATTTGCATCGAGTAGCATCAGTGCATTTTGAAAATCCACCACGTTTGCGATCTGTATGTTTTCTTCCTCAGGCACCGCCATTGGAACGGTGAAACCTGCATTCGCATTTTGTGCAAATAAGGTCTCTTGCGACCATAATGCCAACTCCGGAGAGATAACTCTCTTACTCTCAATATTTTGCTCTACTGCCAAAAGACGACCTTGAAACTGAACTTCTCTTTGCATATTGAACAACATCTCTTTGGGCCACTCAGTCCCCTCATGTTTCACATACCAACTCTCATTGTGGCGATTGATCAAATCCTCTGGAATATTCTGATGGTCTATCTCTATAAGTCTGCGAGATGTTCTGCTGGGTGATTCACGTGTGTATTCGTAGTGGTAGATACCGTCTTCAAGTGAGTAACGCATCTCTGTTCCAGCGGGTAAAAATGAAAGTTGAGAGACAACATGTTTCACCATTCCATAAGGGTGGTTTTGTGGAAGGCCAAGTAGGTCGATATCAGTAATCTTGCCGTTTATGTTTCTGCTGACTGTAAAACCCAATTGCTCTATATCCGTTTCAATGACCGCCGATTCACTGTTTGTGTATATGGGTTTAAGGTCATAGGCAATACCAAGATATGACACATCATTAATTCGCTTGAAGGCAAGTCTGAAGGAAACGACATTACTTTGTACGTTATTCAGATTTTCTGAGAGACCCATTCTCATCGTAAATGTATTTTCGTAAGTTATCTGGTTTGTTTCGGTCACGGTTGTTAACAGCGTATTAATACTTGCTGTGTTGGCGTCATTTACAGCATTATGTTTGTGATCATAGTATTTTTGTTGTTCTGTCGTTTGGTGTTCCTTACTAGGTGAAAGATATAAATAGAGAGAAAAAATAAAGCACACGACCAATACGAAAAAAAGTTGTGCCGAGAATAGACCTTTTCATAGCTTTCTTACTCGTATAAATGATTATAAAAAAGCAGCCTAAATAATAGGCTGCTGAATGAGGAGTATTTAGCGCTTGTATTTATAGGCTCCAATTACTGTATTGGTAGCCTGTATCCCACGCTTGGCTATAATCGTAAAGAGATGGCCACCTGACGATATTTCTACTTCCTTGCCAGAAAACATGTTCGAACACAAATATCCATACTTGAACGCGTTTCATTATTTTAGCGTTAACATCTATAGTACCAGAGCCTGTATTAAGCCATGCTTTGGCACTTGCTCGAGCAAAGCCATGAACTTTCCATTCCTCGTCATTGTCATTCCACTTCTTACCAATACCCGCTTCAAGCTTTGAATCAATACCAGTATCAAGAAGGGTAAGTTTCGCTGTAATTCCACCCTCAGCAAAACGGAAAATCCACCAACCAGCAGTAAAGCTTGCTGACGCATCTAGACCAGCTTTTGACCATGGTTTCAAAGTACCATATACAGTTATTGGTCTTGCTGTGTCACCATGGCTGAGCGCTTGCACATCCGTATCAAAGTGACTGTAATCAAAGGTTAGCCCCGCGCTCCAGTTAACTCCTAAAGAAGCAGTAGGACCAGCAGAAACACTGACTTGGATATATCCCCATGGGTCGACAGGGATTGCTGGAGGGCCAAAACGAGGCAGATCAAAATTATGGCTGAAACTATCTTTTACTTCGGCATTAATGAGTTGGTCGCAATTCGGACTGGCACTGGTCGCTATATTGTCTCCTAGGGTAAAAGAAACATTAAAGCCACTCGTACAATGCAGTTCTTGAGGGTTAAAAGCGAGTGTGATGTCACCAGAAGAAAGTTGAACATTATTTGTACCAAGAGTCACACTCGTGTTGTCGTTGATATTTGCTGTTACGGTCGTATTTTCAAGGAATGCCCAAGAGTCTGCGGCCCTTGATTCTCTTACTTTACCAATTTCGGAATGAGACGAACTATTAGACTTTGCATAGTTAGGCGCATCGATACTCAATGAGCCGAAAGCAAAGGGTGATATTATGAGTGTACTTGTTGCCAATGCCTTTTTAAGGGAAGACTTAATATTCATTTGTTATACCTATATAAAGGGTAGGATTTTTTCAAAAGACAACATCATCCACACCAAAAAATATATTTTTGGAAAAATAGGAAAAGTTGCCTCTAAGCTAGCCTAGTAATCGGTTTTAGGCTATTCATGTTGTTTATAAGCTATTAGCCATAAACAGCATAAATTTTGTTAATTATTTTTATTTTTCGATAAGGTAATATATTAAATAATTTTCGTTGTAAATTAACTTAGCAAAGTAAATGTTTTTAGGTAAAGAGAAATCTATACTATGAGTTGCATATTAATATAGTATCACTTTTATAACTGAATCAATGAAAATAGTTTCAATTATGATACTCAATTAATCAAATATGATAACAAATATATTTCATTTTACTCTTAATTAAACTCGACTAATATTAATGACCATATTACTGATTATCATTGATATTTTTTTAACGTGATGGATTTTATAATATGAATTTGGTAAATGAGGATTTTATGTGGACAGGTATTGAAGTAGTGGTTACTTAATTAATGATGGCGGTTTGTAAGTGCATTTAGATAGCGAAGTAGACGTAGTGGTAGGTACGTTGATGATGGCGAATGTTTGATAGATCAGATAATGACGTTTCCTCATCAGGTGTTGGATGAATTTCTGGTTAAGTCACCTTGTAGTGGTCAACTAATCCCGGACAGTAAATTAGGCCGATTTTCTGCTTT
>NZ_PEIB01000055.1 GCF_004116385.1 Veronia nyctiphanis
AACAACTCCACTTTCAGGTTTCATTTGCTTCGACTCTACTGTCTAGCTATTTCTGTTAATAAAAATATTACTTAGGTGGGTATAGCGACATAACCATGATGAAAACACTCTTATTACTCATCCTGCTATTTGTCACAACGCCGATAATTGCAATGGAAAAGGATAAACAACTCCACTTTCAGGTTTCATTTGCTTCGACTCTACTGTCTAGCTATTTCTGCGAACGAGTTTTTGAAGACTTGGATGATATTGAGCAAAATGCGTGCGGTGCTATGGCGACTTTTGGTGCCGGTCTGGCCAAAGAGATTCTTGACTCGTTTGAGGAGAAAAATATTTTTAGCACGCAGGATATTGTTGCAAATATGAATGGGATCGTTGCTGGCTCCCTTGCATACCAAACGCTGACGAGTGCGTCAGACTCAGATATTTTCGTGCCTTATGCATCTTCTTTGGCAGGTAGTGTTTACTGCGACCATTTCAGCGATAGTTCCAAAGGTTTTTCTGTCAACACTTGCGCTCTTCTCTCTGGCGTTAGCGCGATGACACTGACTAAGCTCTTCGAACAGGAGAATCAAACCGAAGACCAAAAATATGTTGTCGATGGGCTTATTGGCATATTGGCAGCCTCAATGACATACAAAATCAGCAATGGCTATATCTCAGGATGGTTTGATGATGGAAGCACCGGGGTTAGAGTCACTTATCATTTTGATTAATTAGATATCTGAAATTCATGCGATATGCTTTGATCATACCGCGAGCAAAGACATAGCCTTACCGTCATCAATACCCACCCTGTTTCCGGTTCTTGGATCTGTCTCCGAGATATTTGAATCTGAAACAAACCTTCATCATCATCCGCGTATATTCAACAAAACAGAGGTTTAGGAAGTGTGATGAGCAATCATGAAATAAAGGTCACCTTTGTTCGCCATGGGCGTTCAGAAGGAGATGATCTCAAAATTCACGAGGGACGCTATGATGCTGAACTCACCGAAGTTGGCCATCAACAAGCTCAAGTCCGTGCAACTTCATTTTTGGATGAGCAGCGCGATTACGATCTAATTTTATCCAGTTCACTGAAGCGCGCGAGTAAGGTCGCATCAATATTTGCTGAGGCATTACGTCTTGATGTGGAATACAGAGATAACCTTCGTGAGATGGATAATGGATCAATTGCAGGTTTACCCTTTGATATCGCTGAACAGCAGTTTCCCACTCCTGATTTCATTAATCCCTATCAGCCGAAAATAGTCTCTGCTGACGATGGTGAAAGTAGAACAGAGCTTTTCTCAAGAGCGGCATTGGAGGTTCAGAATATCGTCCGCAGAGGCGCAGGTAATTACCTCGTCATATCACATGGCGGTTTTATCAATGCCACAATGTCAGTAATCTGCGGTATTGCACCGTCTGCAAACCAACAACCTTTGTTTTTTGCTCTCGGTGACCTCGCACTAATAGACACAGTTTATTACCCGCAAAAACACCTATGGGTAATAAAACGCTTTGACCCCGGTTTTTTTAATAAATAACTTTGGACTTTATACAGTAATGGATGTCATTTATCTCAATGGGCCCAGCGGTTCAGGAAAAACTTCTCTAGCAAGGGCGTTGCAAGATACATTACCTAACTATTACCTACATATAGGTATAGATACCTTTATCAACATGATGCCGACAAAAGCCAACTGCTGGGATGGGACTGGTCCTGCGGAGGGGTTCAGTTGGAGGTCTGTAGACTTGCCAGAGGGCAAAAAAGGTATGAGAGTTCAATCAGGAGAATATGGCGCTAGTGTTAATGATGCTTTCCATGCTTGCGTACTCGCCCTGCTGCAGTCTGGTCAAAAGCTAATTATCGATGATGTCGCAGATGGCAAAAGAGAAGTTGATCGATGGCTTGAAGAACTTCAGCCATACTCCGTTTTCTCTGTAGGTCTGCAGTGTTCAATAGCTTCCCTTGAACATCGTGAACGAATAAGAGGCGATAGAGTTATCGGCTCGTCAGTGGAGCAATACTATCGTGTCCACAGTGGCGTAAATTACGATCTGATCATTGATACTGATAAGCACTCTGCTCAGCAAGGTGCAAAAATAATAGCTACCAAAATTCATAATTAACCTGAGACGATAAGCCTCAGGCTTTATTACTAAAGAGGTTAACGCTCAATAAATAAGCGACGTTCACTATTTTTATATAATTACATTGTCGAAGATGAAGTCTAATTATCTACTTTTCATTGATTAATTATTTTTCACAGATTCCTCTCAACTAAAAATATTGATGCGAAAGCTCTCGAAGATTTTATCATCCGCGATTTTTATCCAATTAAATAAATGGGACTATGCCTTCCCAGCCAAAGTCAATCACATCACGCCCGTCATTCCCCCTTTCAAGGAGCAGCTATGAACAGAACTGAACTTGCCAACGCCATATACAAAATTTCCAACATTAAAGGGGAATTTACCCTTCGTTCAGGCGTCACTGCATCTGAATACTTTGATAAATATCTGTTTGAAGCTAACCCGAGAGTTTTATCGGCGATCGCGGAGCATATGGCAGCGCTACTACCGTCAGATTTTGACCAATTTGCAGGCTTAGAAATGGGAGGAATACCCATAGCAACTGCGCTTTCTTTGAAAACCAATTCCCCACCCTTTTTGTTCGCAAAGAGGCAAAGCCATACGGTACGTGCAAGCTTGCCGAGGGCGGAGACGTTCAAGGTAAAGAACTTGTCATTATTGAAGATGTCGTGACGTCAGGTGGTGCCATCATTGACGCAGTGACCAAGCTCAGAGAACAAGGAGCGACAATTAACCACGTATTGTGCGTGATTGACCGGGAATCAACAGGACGGGAAAACCTTGAAGAACTTGGTCTCACCTTTACCCCACTATTTACAAAAAGCGATCTTGAATCCTCTAACTAACGATTATTCCAAAATCCTTTGGGCGTAAATATCGGCGGGTTACCGCCTCTCTAAGAACAGATTTAAACAGTCAATACTTCATAAATAAGGAGTCGCTTGCCAGAATGGAAGTACTAAGTGGTGGCAGAGAAGATGCCATATATCGAGACAAAGACACGGTTGTTAGACCATTGAAACCGTGGTCCAGGACTGTGCATCAACTCCTTAGACATCTGCACAATAATGGGTTTAGCCACTGCCCCCTTTGCAAAAGCATTGAAGAAAATCATGAGCGCCTGACGTTTATTCATGGTGATACCTATAACTACCCGCTAAAAGGCAACATAGCGAGTGTTGAGGCATTGGTTTCTGCTGGAAAAATGTTGCGAGAAATGCATGATGCATCAGCCGATTTCCTCATAACATCGAATGAACCAACATGGATGCTGCCAGCACAGCAACCCTCGGAAGTGATTTGTCATGGCGATTTCACACCTTACAACGTAGCTCTGAAAGGCAATACCATTTCAGGCGTCTTTGACTTTGATACCGCGCATCCTGCACCGAGAGTTTGGGACCTTGCCTACTCTGTGTATTGTTGGGCACCCTTCAAAACAGACCCTTTCGACAAACTCGGTACGCTGGAAACCCAGATGGTCAGAACAAAGCAGTTTCTTGATGCTTACGGTGCAAACGCACAACAAAGGAACATGCTTGTAGATACCATGATAAAGAGGTTAGAAGCACTGATATCATATATGTCTAACGAGGCAGAAAAAGGGGATGAGCAGTTCTCAGTTAACATCGAAGACGGCCATTGTTCTGCCTATCACCGAGATATCATATACCTGGAAGAAAACAGACATCACATACTACAGGCAATAAACTAGTTTGTTTAAAATGTAGATGTATCTAAAAAAGGGAGCTGCTGCTCCCTTTCAGCTCTATGGGCGTTATCTAAATATTCACGCCCGCCTCATCCTCACTGACAATACTGGTATCTTCCAGCGATTCTTTCAACCAGCGTTGTACTGGCTGACTTTGAAGCACTGTTTCCATGTACTTTGCTGCAATGGGGTTGAGCGTCACACCGTAAGTTTTAAAACGCAGCGCCACTGGCGCATACATGCAATCGACCATCGAGAACTGGCCAAACAACCACTCGCCATTACCAGAAGATTGTTCGCGTTGTTCAGTCCAGATTGACTCAATACGCTTGATATCTAATTGGCACTGTTCACTTGGGCTCACTTTTCGCATTGCTCTGCAGTTCATCGGCATTTCATCCCTAAGTGCAGGAAAGCCGCTGTGCATTTCTGCTGACAGTGAGCGGGCTTTTGCTCTCTCTGCTGCCGATTCAGGCCAACCTTTGCCTTTCAAATATGTCTCGTTAACATATTCAGCAATTGCAAGTGAATCCCAAATGGCTAGTTCTTTGTCCACCAAAACAGGCACTTTAGCGACAGGTGAATAACGTTTGATCTCGCTGTAAAAATCGTCAGTAAACAAAGGCAGTATTGTCTCTTCAAATTCGAGGTCAAACCCGGTGAGCATCAACCATCCACGTAGCGACCATGATGAATAGTTTTTGTTAGCAATAATTAAGTGCATTAGCTGTCCCTGTGTCTATTAACTTGTTACTTATATTGATTTTTTTTGTAAAAAAAAGGCCAATCAAAAATATCAATATCTACTATTTACAGTTCAAATAGCAGTTCTCATGTTGTGCAGCCTTTGCACTGAGACTTAACAATAAATCAGGCCATATGGCACTGATACTCGCTTAAATAAACACGCAATTCATTAAGTTACAAAATTTCTAGGCATGTTTTATGGAACTCTTTCCGGTATCAGACCACTTAGAGATATGCCGGGAGTCACATGGCAGTCGAAACAAGGTGTATTCGTATTCACACTCGCTTTTAGAGTATTGTTAGCCAGATTATTAGGCATATCAATGCACGAAAGCATTCATTTTTTGAGCTATGTATGACTTCCCGGTAAATATAAAGGCCAACAATTTGGACTTTATGAGGAGCAGGTATGATTAAGCCGATCTATGCAAAATATAATGCGATCGCATGCACGAAGATTGGTTACTCTCCGCCTTCTGAATTTTCATCAGCATGGAAAGAAGGATATGGGAGTGCGCAGTCGACAGGGCCGCCGAATAAGGACGCTAATCGAAGTTACAACTCAAGTGCTGAGTTTAATTCAATAGATGCACAGAAAGCGTATTCTCAACGCTACTATGGCGGCTATAACACCAGCACTAACTTCGGAAACCGGAGTCCACCGGAGGAAAAAAATCGAGAGTCAGAGACGAAAAAGGAAGTTAACTCACTTTCTCCAAAGCATCAGGCTTTCAAGAATTTTTACACCACAAAGGTGTCAGAGTGGGGGACAAAAAAAGGTTACGAAATATATAAAAAACAATTAGATAAACTTGAGGTACTCAAATGCAGGGAGTGCATGTACGAGGAGCAATTAAAGCAACTCGGTTACAAAGGCACACAGGCAGATCTCCACAACCCAAGACTACAAGGTATTATGCGAAATCTCGCTTTACTTCGTGAGCTTCAGATAGACACACAAACCAAGGTGGAATGTTTGGAGCATAGGTTTGGATTTTGTCGCCCCTCCTCATGGAGTTACGACTAAATATCGGATTGCGTACTCATTTTTGTGTTGCTCGAAACGGCCTGCATCTCTATCGGGCCGTTTCACTTTTCGGCAGACCCTCGATTTTTTAACATCACACTTGTTCCATGGCTCGACGTCATTTAGATTCCTGTCTATCAATCACCGAAGAGCTGTATATGGATATTGAGTCATTGAGAGGTTTCTTGGCAATCGTTGAAACGGGGAGTTTTACACGTGCTGCCAATCAAATTTTCCGCACACAATCTGCTATCAGTATGCAGATAAAGAAGTTGGAAGAGGAACTTAATCTACTTCTTTTTGAGAGACAGAAACGTCCTTTAACACTTAGTCCTGCTGGGAAAAAGCTTGTTAGCCACGCTAAAAGGCTGGTTGAGGCTCATGATGAGACGTTAAAAACGTTTAGGCTCAGTGATAAAACGAGGGCAGTGAAACTTGGCTGCCCTGATGATTATGCCGATACGCTCTTACCAAGGTTTCTCTCTCACTTAAGGAAATACCACCCTCAACTTACTTTCGAGGTTATCTGTGCGTCTACGCCAAGACTACGCAAACTCATTGACGCGGGTGATCTAGATGCATCAATCATTACTCGCCCTGCTAATTCAGACGAAGGCTGGATTCTTCGCCATGACAAAGGCGTATGGGTGATAGGTAAAGAATCCACTGTCATCGATGAAAGGCCCCTCCCCTTGGCGCTTTTTAACCCCGAATGCAAGTTTCACAGTTCAGCCGTTGAGGGATTGGCAAAGCTAGGTATTGATATTGAGGTGATGACAATCAGTACCAGTGCGACATTACTAAAAAGTCTGGTCAGAGATGGAAAAGCAATCAGTGTGATAGCAGAGAGCTCCGTCGGTAATGAGCTTAAAATTCTAAACCAGCCAACATTGCCCGCTCTCCCCGCTATCGATATCGCATTGATTGCTGGAACCTCACAACATCCTTCCTTCTCCGTGAGCAACCTACAAAAAGTGTCAGATACATTCAGAGAGTCAATCATTGGCTAACATGATGCAACGATGAACATTTGAGTTTTAGTATTTAAGCCTCGCCATTTCACAATGCAGGTTTTCAGACTGTTCAGCCAAATTACTGATCACTATGTCAACCTCATTGACCTGCATTGATACACTTGTTGACGAGTCATTTATCGACACGATTGATCGACTAATGTCTTCCGTAACGTCTCTCTGTTGAGTCGTTGCGGTTGCTACCTGACTGTTCAGGTCACTGAGGACTTGCAACATCTCGATATTTTTTGCCAGCATCTCAGTGTTTAAATTGCATGTCTCTTTTCCTTTCAAAAGCGAACGGTTAGCTTGTTCTATGCCATATTGAACACTGCTGGTTTCCTTTTGAAGCCCATCAATTTTTATTCGGATTTCTTCGGTAGACTGCTGCGTCCTGCCCGCTAGGCATCGAACTTCGTCAGCAACAACAGCAAACCCCCTTCCTTGTTCTCCTGCTCTTGCTGCTTCAATTGCAGCATTGAGTGCGAGTAAATTAGTTTGCTCAGCAATTTCCTGAATCACATTCAGTATCTGTTCAATCGACTGTCGTTGACTCTGTAAGCGACCAATAGCCTCTATCGCCGCCTCCATGTCATCATTCAACTGACTGATATCCTCTCCAAGAGAATTACCTATCTCGACACCTTTGGTTCCTGTCTGATTCGCTTCCTGGACATATTCGGCAGCCTGATTGGCGACACCGGAGACTTGAACAATCGATGCGCTCATTTCCTCAATTGCTGAAGAGACGGATGCGGCTTTCAACGTTTGCTCATCAATTGCATTACGTGTGCTGCTCATGTTCATTGAAATTGCCGAGGTATCTTTGTTTAGCATTTTCGTGGCAACACAAAATTGTTTCATCGTTGACTGAATGAGATCGAAGAATTCATTGAGGGATGAGGCAAGTTCACCCACCTCCCCTTTTTGTTCAACTGGAAGCCGTTCCGTCAGATCATTACTTTGACTAATTGCTTGAATTTTCTTTGAAAGTAAACGTATTGGCGAGGAAATACTCTTGCCGATCCAGTATGAGATCAGCGCGGCAACAATAATCATGATTAAACTTTCGACAATCATGATCGAAAAGAGTGAGGTAAGAAGGTTTCCAACATCTGACAATGCTTCATCATGACGCATCTCGGTTAATATCGCCCAGCTTAATCCCGCCACATTTAACGGAGAATATGCCGAGAAAATTTTATCTCCGGCTAAGTTATCGATGATTTCTATACCGCTTTGCCCATTAAGCGCGTCAGTGACCGTCGCATGTGAGAGCGTTTTTATCCCCACGGTGGTGTTTTGTGCTTTGATCTGCGAAACAACCGATGGACTGACATTGGATTGTTGCAGCATCGAAAAATATTTAGGCTTGTTTTCAATAAGAAGCCGAGGCTCACTCCGCATTCTCTGATCAGACCCAACCAGATAAGATTCACCTGTTTTCCCCAACCCCGCAAAATCCCAGCTACCATTGAACGTCATAAGTTTATTAATTTCATCGACTGGCATTTGGAAGATTATCGCACCAACCTTCTCAGCTTCTTTGAACATTGGCATGGCGATAAAAGATGCTGATGCCTCATAAGACGGGTAGTAAGAGTCAAAATCTTCTAAATGAAACTGACCTTCGTCATTTGCTATTGCTCTGTTAAATGCTCTCGCAATTCCTGATGATTTATAGGGCCCAGTCCGGAGATTCGTGGCGAAATCGATCTCTTTAAACACTGAATAAACAATATTTCCACTCACATCGACAAGGAATATATCGTAATAACCAAATGTTTCGAGGAAGCGCTTATACGTCTGGTGGTATTTATCATGAGCCTTATCGTAATCAGTGCCCAGAGTGTCCGAGTTTAATAAATGCTTTTCACCTAATTTGTTGGGGTTAGCTGCGATATAACGTGTTTGTAACGCTACAGCCTTGTCAGACATCTGATTAAGGTGACCTGTAACATTGGTTTCCCTTCCATTGTTAGCCTCACTATAACGTGTCGCAAATTGCTCTCGATAATAGCGTTTAAGAGCATGACCACCGTCGTCACCTTCCAATTTAGGAGAATAAGTGGTGAAGGTTTTTGTAAAATCCGTGATGGCATCAAGCGAAGTAAGATCTTTAGAAAGCGTCGCTAACTGGCGTTGAATCTGGGTGAAGTAGTTTTCCACCTCGTGTTTCTTGACCTCTCTGATGGCCACCAACTGATCCTTCTGCCTTTTTGTCAAAGCGTCTTCTGAGAGATCAGCAGCTCTGAATCCTATGTGAACACCGCTAACAATGACTCCAGTCGCACATAGAATTGTACAAGAAAAAATTATTTTCATTGCGATTTTCATGCCTTTGTACCGCCAAATGTATATTTAAATTAATACGATATATGTTTTTTATTAATATGATCATTAAAAACAGTTTTTCATTCCACATATTCGTTTATTTAATAATCTAGACAAACACTAAACGGACTAGCAATGAAGCAAGATTGGCAATAATACTGAATCAAGCATCCAGTTTGCTTGATAGATAGTTACCTTAGTTCAATAAATATGATGTTTTTTTCGACTCTCTCAAGACAAATAGAAATACATTAGGTTGTATATCTATAAGGTCATAATGAAATTTATCTAGTCTAGAGCCAAACACTCAATAGTCTGAATGAAAGGAAGGCCAACGTGGCGGTTAAACAGCAAAAGAAAGCAAAGAAAACCGAGTATGAGATTCTTTTCATCCTAATCAGCATTCTTTTGAAGAAACCAGTATTTTCTTTTGTGAGTACAGGTATAGAGGAAAAGCCAGCGATCAGAACAAATAAATTAATTGACCAAGCTCCTACAATGATACTTGGGATGACAAATTGGTCGTCAGCAATACCAAAGAGCTTAAAAATTGACGCCACGAATAGCGAAATAGAACATATAGCAAGTAGTATAAGTGCTGGACCTATCCACCTTACCTTGTTCAAAGTGGAACACAGATTATCTAGCATGGTCGGCTACCATATAATTTTTTAGCATAACAATAGATTTTATTTCGAAAATAGTAACAATTAGGTTTTTCAGGCAAGTAATAAAGAAGATTCGAAATGGAAGAAATATTGAGTTTCATCAGTCAATGAAAAATCGAGTCTCTTATAAAGGTTAATAGCGCGATGGTTATTCTTAAAGCAGCTCAACACAATGCTTTTTCTTTTAACATGGGCTTCAGCCAAAAGCATTTTCATATACACCTCTCCTAAGCCCTTTTGCTGATTATCCGCAAACAACACAATAAAGTTGAGTTTGAGATTTTTTTTGTCTTCATCAACGCAAACGAAGCCAATGCGTTTTTGGTCGATCAAAAGCCATTGAAAACCGTTAATATCGAGCTTCGTCGTGAATCCATTTCTCTGGAAATCCTCGTCCCAGCCGAAAGCCTCATCAACAATCTGTCTCATTCCCTGTTTATAGCAATCAAACAGCGAGGGCAAATCAGCGGACGTCGCACGTTCAAAAGATATTTCAGACACCACACCACACGCTTTCAAAGTTCTTATTACCTACATAATTAGCATGGACTTCATGTGTTTATCATTGAGACTTATAATTTATGCGCCTCATATCATAAAAATATTTATTTAATTCATGATGATCTAGTATGGATCCTGCGAACAATTATTTTATCAAAATACTTGTATGCTCCGCTCTCTCTTTAAAATTAGCAATGAGACAAAAGGGTCTAAATGAGACATGGGTAACAATTAAACAACGATTTATAGTCCACACGCATGAATGATTCATTTTCCTTAAATAAATTATGTTTTATATCATAAACTTTCAGTAAAGTTATATTTATGAGAAATTTATATTATATCTAATAATTCACGCTCTCCCAATTAAATATAAAATAGTTACAAGTATATTTATTTCACTCGAAAGACGCTTTTTATTATTGAGACAAAAAATACAAACCGTTAAATAACTCGATCACACTATTATTCCAGTCAAGTAGCTTGGCTGAAATTAGTGGAATAAAGTTGAGAATGTCAACGCTGTAAATTAATAAATAATTATTTCAGGGGTGCTATATTTCTCTCTGGAATATATATTCCCAGCGCTATCACTCGATTAATATCCAGATTCATAGCGTGCAACTAAATTAAAATCAGGTTTCAATCACCTGATAACAAACAAAAACATCTGCTTATCATGGCAGCATGAAAAGGCAGAGACTCAGTATCACTTTGAAGGTAGATTAAAGATGCAGAACCGTAAGACAAGACTGTCATTGCTTATCTCGGCAGGGATCATCACGCTGGCGGGGTGCTCATCAACAGCTAACACTCAAGCCAAAATTGACGAACTGAAGGAAAAGGAAGAGCAGCTTCAATCACGGGAAGCAACCCTTGCTAAACGTGAGGCCGAAGTAGCAAACCAAGTCGCTGCAATCAATACACAGTCACAGACGCAAGAAAATGCGGTTAAAAATGATGAAGAGCTTTTACCACCTAATGCTTCTGCTGGTGAGTGTTATGCGAGAATCTGGGTTGAACCAAAGTACAAACAAGTAGAGAAACAAGTTCTGGTTAAAAGCGAGAGTGAATCACTCGAAACCATACCTGCGTCCTATCAGACTGTACAAGAGAAGATACTCATTTCTCCGGCTGCCTCAAAGATTGTCCCTACGGCAGCGAGATATGAAACACGTTCCGAGAAAGTTCTGGTCAGCGATGCGACAAGAAGCTGGCATGTGGAACCCCGCAGCTCAGCGGCACCTGCGTCTGACGGGGTCATAGCAACTGCCAAGAAATACGGTATCGACATTGATAATGCGAAACCTAACGTCTGTTACCACGAGCATTATCTGGCACCTAAATTTGAAAATGTGAACGAGCAAGTGTTGGTCAGTGATGCGAGTGAAACTATCGTACCGATTCCTGCATCTTACCGCACAGTAGAAAAACAGATACTGGTGAAAGAAGCATCATCACGTGTAGAAACGGTCCCAGCTGTCTATGAAACAGTGGGAGAACAAGTTATCGACAAACCAGCACATCAGGTTTGGAAAAAAGGTACGGGCGCAATACAAAAGATTGATGAATCAACTGGCGAGATCATGTGTCTTGTTGATGTGCCTGCAACCTACAGAACGGTTTATAAGCAAGTTCTGAAGACACCAGCCACCTCGCGTACTGTCGAAATTCCGGCTGTATATGAAACAGTAAAAGTACAGGAGTTGGTAACACCAGCTTCAGAAACACGTACTGCAGTACCGGCAAAATACACCAACGTTTCGAAGAAAAAACAAGTTTCAGATGGTCAATACATTTGGCATGAAGTACATGACAAGTCACTGCCTGCTTCAACAAGAACAGGTAACAAGATTTGTCTTGTTGAGCAGCCAGCTCAGTACAAGACTGTTCAGAAGCGTGTTCTCGTTCAACCCGCTGGGTTTGAGACTGTAGCGATTCCAGCGCAGTACAAAAACGTGAATGTACAGAAACTGGTTAAAGCTGCTGACGTAAAGCGTACTGTTATTCCAGCGCAGTATAAAACGGTGAGCCAAGACGAAATGATCGCTAAAGGCTTCATGGAGTGGCGTTCAATTCTGTGCGAAACCAACATGACGCGCAGCCGCATCGGTGATATCCAACGTGCGCTTGAAACGCGCGGTTATAACCCAGGTAGAATTGACGGTGTAATCGGCAAAGATACTATGGCCGCAGTCAATCTATTCCAGAAAGACAATAGCCTGCCTGTCGATAAATACCTGAACATTGCCACTGTTAAGGCATTGGGCGTTGCACCAAAATAATCAGATAAACGACACTAACGTTTGTTGATTGAAAAAAAGCCCCGTTTGATAACGGGGCTTTTCTTTAGTGGGGAAAACACTTTTCTTAGGCGACAGCGATATCGTCAATAAGCATACATGCATCGATAAGGCGCTTGGTGTACTCTTTTTCAGGCCTTTCGAAAATCTGCTCTGGTTCACCCTCTTCCACAACCTCACCGTGCTGCATAACGATAACGTGGTCAGAAATAGCCCTTACAACAGAGAGATCGTGGCTGATAAAGAGGTATGTGATATTTCTGCGTTTCTGAATATCATCCAAAAGCTCAAGTACAGTTAACTGAACAGAGCGATCAAGTGCGGAAGTCGGCTCATCCAACAAAATGAACTTAGGCTCAAGAATCAGCGCTCTGGCGATCGCGATACGCTGGCGTTGACCACCCGAGAATTCATGAGGGTAACGGTTCACGCTTAGCGGGTCCAATCGAACTTCAGCGAGGGCTTTGCGCGCCTTATCCAGACGCTGCTTTTTATCAAGGTCAGTGAAGACTGTCAGCGGCTCCGCAATAATCTCACCGATAGTCATGCGCGGAGACAGAGAGCCATACGGGTCCTGAAACACCATCTGCATATCACGCTTAATGTTGAATCGCTCTTTTTTGCCCAACGTCTCGAGGTTTGCTCCTGCAAAAGAGACATCTCCCGTATAAGGCAACATCTGCATAATTGCGCGACCTAATGTCGACTTACCCGAGCCTGATTCACCAACAATACCCACAGTCTGGCCTTGCTTAATTCTCAAGCTGATGCCTTTCACTGCATCGACAAAATCAGTTGGTTTACCGAAAAAGTTTTTGTTGAGCACGTAACGTACTTTCGCATCGTTAACCACCAGCAGGTCATCTTTTTCTGACTGGTCACGTTGCTGCGGTTTAGGCTCAGCATCCAATAGCATTTTCGTATACTCATGCTTTGGCTGTGTAAACACTTCTTCAACAGTACCTGTCTCTACTTTCTCACCATGACGCATAACGACAACATCATCAGCGAAGTGTCTGACAACACCAAGGTCATGAGTAATGAACAGGATGGCCATTCCCATCTCTGCTTGGATATCCTTAATCAGCTTAAGCACTTCTGCCTGAACGGTGACGTCAAGAGCCGTCGTTGGCTCATCCGCGATGAGGATATCTGGCTTATTGGCCAGTGCCATTGCGATCATGATGCGCTGAAGCTGACCGCCTGAAAATTCGTGCGGATATTTGTTGATGCGTCGCTCAGGCTCAGGGAGCTTAACCTTGTGAAACAGCGACAGAGCTTCAGCCATGGCTTCTTTCTTTGACACTTTTCTATGGATGATAACGGCTTCAGCTACTTGTTCACCGACAGGCATGAAAGGATTAAGTGACGTCATCGGTTCCTGAAAAATCATTGCGATGCGGTCGCCACGTAGTGCGCGGAGCGCTTTCTCAGACATCGTGAGGACTTCGTCACCAAGGAACTTGATTGAGCTTTTTTCAGGTATGGAACCATTAGGAGGTAAAAGGCCCATGATGGCGCTGGATGATACCGACTTACCAGAACCAGATTCACCAACCAATGCGAGTGTTTGACCTTTCTCCAGAGTGAAGGACAGACCTTTTACAGCCTCAACGTCACCCGTATCCATTTTGAATTTAACCCAAAGATCATTCACTTCGAGAAGTGGCTGCTTTTCACTCATCCTAAGTCACCATTATGAAATGTAAGTGATAACGATTATCGTTCCATCAATTGAAAATGCAATAAAATTTTCCGGTTGCGTAACAACAACACACACCAGATCTCATGCTGCTCAAATCTTAGCAGCCAGTAAATTCACACATCACATACCATTTCACAGAGGTTTTCATTTCGAACATGAAAGCGGAACCCCATTCGTTGATAAAGCGCAATCGCAGGATTTTCAGGAAACACACGCAGCCACAAACTTTCACTTCCCTTTTCTCTGGCATGAGCGACGGCAAACTGAATACACGCAGACCCGATACCTTTACCCTGATGGCCTTGAACAATTTGCAGATCACGAAGGCGGCATTCATTTTCGTCATAGGAGAAACGAACCACACCAACCCGACACGCCTCAAACCATACTTCGTAATTATCAAACTTACGCCAACTTTGATTAAACAGCGCATCGTCCCACGTCATGTTTCGTTTTTTGTAGTACTCAGCCATATTGGTTTGCGTCATCGTTTTTGCAAAATCGGCATCCCGTGCTGGTTTGATATCGACTTCAGTCACCATCTGCTTTACCTTTTGAGTCCCTCGTCTACCAATATAAAAGTCACACGCGCCGTTTCAAACTTATCCTCTGAGGAATGAGTGCCCTGAGCGCAAAGATTGGGAGTAGGTATACAAAACGGTGTTAGGTGCTTTTGCCCTACACAAAGAGTAAGCCGCCTGAAGTGTCTGTTAAAGCTGCCTGAATACGATATCTGTCATCAAAGCGAAACATATATTCGAAGTAACTCGCACATATTATTCATCTACTCAATTTGGTTTCACTTTATAGATAAACTCATTATTAAATCGCCCGAAAACCTCAATTAACTGCAAGATTTATAGCGCAATAGATGAATACATTCCTTACAGGTGCCGCTTTCCTGCCTCTTCTTGATGAAAAAGTGTCAGCCTTTCTTGATTCAATTAACGCTCCCTCAGACATCAACAGTGCTTACATATCGCCCTGTTTTGTAAATCAGGAGACACTCCCTATCGAATCATTCAGTTCAGGGGAAAAAGCAATTTCAGGTTGTTAAACCAGTATTTACTCGAGCTAGGCTTTGATATCTCTATATTCGATCCAGCAGTTCATCCATTTCAATATGATGCTGAATACCACTTCAGTGAGGATAAAGAGCAGAAGTTATATGCCAGAACTGCACAACAAAAAGCAGCTTCAAGTGTGAAGCTGCAATTAGAAAGCTATTTTACCGAGAAGCCGTAAATTTAGCTCGCAGGCGCGGGGAACCAATGCCGAGTCTGATTCGCAAAGTAGACGAGAGACAACATCACTGGCACTTCCACCAGCACGCCCACTACCGTTGCCAGTGCTGCGCCAGAGTGTAAGCCGAAAAGTGAAATTGCCACGGCAACTGCCAGCTCGAAGAAGTTCGATGTCCCTATCATGCTGGCAGGTGCTGCGATGTTATGCGGTAAGTTAAGCTTCTTCGCCAGCCAGTATGCGATTGCAAAAATGCCATATGTTTGAATAAGCAAGGGTATAGCAATCAAGAGTATGGTCGTCGGTTGCTCAATAATGGTATTGGCCTGAAACCCAAACAACAAGACGACGGTTCCCAACAAACCCACGACGGACCAAGGCTTTACGCGTTGTAAAAAACTTGCCATCGACTGTTCGCCCGAGCGCATCAAATACGCACGTACCATCACACCGGCAACAAGCGGAAGAATCACATACAGCGATACCGAAAGCAGCAGTGTTTGCCAGGGCACTTGAATATCGCTGACACCAAGCAAAAAGGCCGTGATGGGTGCAAAGGCAAAGACCATGATAACGTCATTGACCGACACCTGGACCAGCGTGTAATTCGCATCCCCCTTCGTCATTTGGCTCCAAACAAACACCATGGCTGTGCAGGGCGCAACACCCAACAAGATCATACCTGCGATGTATTCACTTGCTGATGCCGGATCAACAAAATCAACAAACAACACATTGAAGAATAGCCAGCCGAGTGCAGCCATAGAGAAAGGCTTGATGAGCCAGTTTATAACCAACGTAAGAAGGAGCCCCTTAGCTTATCGCCGACATCTTTGATCGAGCTAAAATCAACCTGCACCATCATCGGGAAAATCATTACCCAGATCAGAACTGCAACGCTTTGATCGAGCTAAAATCAACCTGCACCATCATCGGGAAAATCATTACCCAGAT
>NZ_PEIB01000056.1 GCF_004116385.1 Veronia nyctiphanis
GCATCGGCCTCTCTGAGGATCGCAACGATCTGAGTTTCGGTGAACCGTGACTTTTTCATGGTGTTCTCCTGCAGTTAAAGGGCAGAAAACTCCAGTTTAGACTGTCTCAGGATAGGGGAAGTGGACACTCTGTCATTGCCGATTGATGTCTAAGCAGTGCATTTAAACTCAGTGCACTCTGCTTCTTAATTATAAGATTTTTAAAGCGGTAATAGTTCGCTACTCTGGTTATTCGTAAGCCACTCTAGACATTAACCACAATAATATGGACGCAGCAATAAAATGGAACATTTGGAGCTAGAGCATTCTATTCCGGTTCTGCCGGAGCTCGTTTATCAAAGAGCGCTAACCCCCCTTACATGTGACAATATCGTATTACGATCCATCAATGAGAAAGGCGAAGAATATGCCAGTCTGACATGGCGGGAGCTTCATCAATCCTCGAGTAAGCTTGCTTGCGAAATCAATAAGCGGGCAAAGGAGGGGGATAGGGTGTTGCTTATCGGCCTACAAGAAATGGAATTCGCCGTTGCCTTTTTAGCTTGTCTGTACGCGAGAACTGTCGCTGTGCCGGTAAATTTGCCGTCAAAAAGGCAGCTTTCCAGTCGCCTTATTAATGTTCTGGAAGATGCGCAATGTAGCTTGATATTAAGCAGTGAAAAATCAAAGAAAAACTGTTTGTCACGCATGGAAGGGTTGGACAAATATGCGCATCGCTGGCTCGCAACGGACACCATTGAGAATAACGCAATCGACGTACCTTTCGATTTCACTGCCTGTAGCCCCGACACGCTTGCATTGTTGCAGTATACCTCCGGTTCGACAGGCAAACCGAAAGGGGTGATGATCAGCTATGCCAACCTGACGGACAACTCCGAATTTATTCGGCAGTCTCTCGATTTGGACCAGGACAGTTGCATCGTCACCTGGCTGCCGATGTTTCACGACATGGGCTTGATTGGAAACTTGGTGCAAACGCTCCACACCGGCGGTAGCTGCGTAATGATGGCGCCGGCAGTATTTCTACGAAAACCTGCACTTTGGCTCGAAATGATAAGCCGTTACCGAGGCACGCATGCAGGGGGACCGAACTTCGGATTCAATCATGTACTTCGACGAGTCGACAAAGACACACTGCTTAACATTGATTTAAGTAGCTGGAAAGTAGCCTTTTGTGGCGCTGAGCCTGTCCGGGAATCCACACTAACACAATTTATAAAACACTATGCGCCGATGGGATTTCCTTCGAACGCATTTATACCCTGCTATGGCATGGCTGAGGGTACGCTGGCTGTTTCCGCCGCCCGGCAAGTAAGTGGTGCAGAGTATGAATCGGTTCAGGATGCCAATGGCAACTTACGTGCTGTAGCTAGCTGTGGGATACCTGGTCCGGATACCGAAGTGCTGGTTGTAGAGCCGGAAAAACGAATGAAAACCAAAGAGGGAGAGGTTGGGGAAATCTGGGTGAGAGGGCCGAGCATTTCCAAAGGATACTGGAATAAGCCTGAATTGAGCGAGACAGCATTTAAAGCCACCCTGGCCAATAGCAAAGGCGATACTGAAGACGCGTATTACTACCGTTCTGGCGATCTTGGCTTTATGAAAAACGGCCATCTTTTTGTTACTGGCCGTCTTTCTGACCTCATCATAATACGTGGTAACAACTACTATCCACAGGATATCGAGCATCACGTAGAACATAGCAACTCTGCATTCGTCAATGCCGGTACTGCTGCCTTTTCTGTAGATGAAAATGACGAGGAAGGGCTGGTTATAGTCACGGAACTGGAACGTAGCGCAGTGCGCAATGTAGATAAAGAGTCCCTGTTTAGAGGGGTTCAGCACGCATTGAGCTTGGAGTTTGGTCTTCAGTGCAAGGCGTTGGTGATGTTAAAGCCAGGTATGTTGCTGAAAACATCCAGTGGAAAGGTACAACGACGCAGTTGCAAGTCGTCGTGGCTAGAAGGGCGGCTAGAAGGGGTAGTCGCGTCGTTTTCAGTAGATACTCCCTTGGTCAGCGAATCGCCCGATTCTCTGGAAAAAATAAAGCACATCCAGCCAACGGCACCTGATGCACATTCCCCCTCCGTTACGCTGAAACTAAAATCGTATCTGGCTAATCGGGTGAAATTACAACCGGAACAGATAGACGAACACTTGCCTTTAGCCCATTTTGGCTTCGATTCTGTTGATGTGGCTGAGCTGTCGATTGATCTTGAAGACATGTTTGGTGTGACAATTCTTCCTGAAGATTTCTACAACTATCCGGATATTCACAGCTTATCCGCTCGCATCACGACAAAGGTGGTCAGCAGTGACGAGGAACGGACACCCTTGCCATCGGGCACAGCTTCACCAACAGGTTTTTCTCGCCCTGACGTTTCGCCTGTTTCCGAATCTAAAAAGGCGGAGGAATCCCCCAATACTGTCGAGACCAAAAATGAGCCCATTGCAATCGTCGGCATGGCTGCTCAGTTTCCTGGAGCCAAGGATATAGACGAATATTGGGCGTCACTGGCAGAAGGTCGCGATTGTGTTCAGGAAATCCCGGAAGCACGCTGGGCGTTGGATGGATTTTTTGATGAGAACCCCGATGCCCCCAATCGGAGTTACAGCAAATGGGGTGGATTTATTGACGACGCCGATGCGTTCGACCCCCAGTTTTTTAATATATCCCCCATAGAAGCCGAGTTCATGGATCCTCAGCAGCGCCTTTTCCTTCAGCAATCCTGGAAAGCGCTAGAGCATGCTGGTTATCCAGACGGCAGCCTGTCGGGGAGTGCCTGTAGCGTCTTTGTTGGCTGCTCTGATGGAGATTACCGCCGACTAATCGAACAATCAGGGCAGAATGTGTCTGCATATTCTCTTATGGGGAATACATCCTCGATTCTGGCTGCCCGCATTGCCTACTACCTGAATCTGCGAGGTGAATGCTTCACCGTCGATACAGCCTGTTCATCCTCATTGATGGCAGTCCATCTTGCTTGTGAAAACCTGAGAGCAGGCCGTTCAGATATGGCGCTTGCAGGAGGGGTATGCATCTTGAGCACGCCCCAGTTTCATACCTTGGCTGCTAAAGCAGGCATGCTATCTCGTCAAGGCCGTTGCAAGACATTTGATCAAAGCGGGGATGGCTTTGTTCCTGCTGAAGGTGTGGGGGTCGTGGTACTGAAACCGCTCTCTGCTGCTATTGCTGACGGCGATACCATTCATGGCGTCATTAAAGCGTCAGGCTCTAATCAGGATGGGCGTACCAATGGTATTACTGCGCCGAGCGGTTTGGCGCAAACTGAGCTGGAGCTGTCGGTTTACAAGCAGGGTAATGTTGATCCTCGGACAATCGGGTATGTGGAAGCACATGGCACTGGCACCCGGCTGGGAGATCCTATCGAGGTGGATGGGTTAACTAGCGCTTTTCGTCAGTTTACACCTGACTCTTCTTACTGTGCCATTGGCTCAGTTAAAAGCAATATCGGCCATGCACTCGCCGCTGCTGGAGTGGCCGGGTTGATCAAGGCGGTGTTGTCTGTCAAAGAAGGTAAATTACTGCCAACCCTGCATGTGAAAAATACCAATCCACATATCAACTTCACCGACAGTCCATTTTACCTGGTAGACCGTCTGAAAGACTGGCCACAACAAGCCGAAGACCTGCCAAGAGTGGCGGCCATCAGCTCTTTTGGGTTCAGTGGCAGTAATGTGCATATGGTTGTTGAATCCTTTCCACCGACCAAACCGAAAGTGGGCCCTCAACTGGCGCAGATGCTGATACTGTCTGCCAAAACAGAGACTGCGCTTAAACAACAAGTGTCGGCACTGAGAGATTGGTTGGTGGCCAACCCAGAGATACCCTTGTATGACGTGGCCAGTACGCTGGCTTTGCGCCGCAACCATTTTAATTGTCGAGCCGCAGTTGTTGCCGATTCTCCAGCAGAGGCTTGCCGCCAGCTTGAAAATTGGCTGGATGAGCATACCCGGAGCAATGCCACTCGCCTTGACCTGATGCCCGTTAAATCAGCGTTGGCCGCAATATCGGAAAATAGAAAAGACGGCGATGATGCGAGCGTGGATCTGGATGCACTCACGTGCCTTGCTGGGCACTATGAGGGAGGTGCTACTTTGCCTTGGGAGACAATTTTCCTCCAATCGGGCAATCATGTTGCACTACCTCAATACCCCTTTGCTAAGGAAAGATACTGGCAGGATATTTCAAAGAACCATTACCCATTTGTTCGTAAAGAACAGGCTTCACATGGACAGAATCACGAAGATTTACACAGTGAAGCGCCAAGTAATCTCGCCGCACATAACTTAACTCCGAATCACATAGTGCCAAATAACATTGATCCAAAGAGCACAGTGCCAAATGGATGAATCAAAACGACATAGCACCGGCTCCCGCAACACCAACGCATCACCAACTGGCGCTGGAGCTGACTCAGGCGGTGGCACAGATACTCAAAATGGATATCGCACTGGTCACTGCCGATACCGACATCAGAGATTTTGGCTTTGATTCTATCAATGTAGTCGAGCTAACACGCGTATTGAATGAACGCTATGACGTCAACATCACCCCGCCTCAATTGTTCGAGCATGCCACTTTGGCATCTGTTGCGGAGTTCCTGCTTACCGAATACCCAGAACAAGTTAGCGCCTACTATCATAAGGCGGTGAAGGATAAGGCGGTGACGAATACGCTCGTCTCTCAACCTGTTTCGGCAACGGAATCGACATCGATACGTTCGGAACGAAGAAGCCACGAGCCAGTTGCCATTACGGGCCTGGCGGGTAGTTTTCCTGGCTCTGAAAACCTGGATGTCTTTTGGCAAAAACTTATGGCAGGAGAAGACTTGATTACCGAGGTGCCAGTTGAACGCTGGGATTGGAACAAAAACTTCGGTAATGCAATGGAGAAGACGGGACAAACTCAGGTTAAGTGGGGGGGCTTTATGCCCAGCGTTGATTTGTTCGACGCCACCTTCTTTGGTATTTCAGCGCACGAAGCCAACCTTATGGACCCGCAGCAGCGGTTGTTTCTCCAAACGGCTTGGCATGCTATCGAAAACGCGGGTTATGATCCCGAACAGCTCAAGGGCAGCAAGACCGGGGTATTCGTCGGTATATTCACTGCAGACTATAACGAGCTGCTGATTAAATCTGGAGAGATTAAAGAAGCCCATGCCATAACTGGGCTTGCTCACTCTATTCTTCCAAATCGCTTGTCTTACCTGTTGGGGTTACACGGCCCAAGTATACCCGTTGATACAGCTTGCTCCAGTTCTCTGGTGGCGCTGCATCAGGCTGTTGAGTCAATTCAAAGTGGGACCTGTGATCAGGCGCTGGTGGGAGGTGTCAGTGTCATGGCAAGCCAGACGCCATTTATGTCAGCTAGCAGGGCGGGCATGATATGTGCTGATGGCCGTTGCAAGACGTTTGACAAGCGTGCCAATGGGTATGCCCGGGGAGAAGGTGTGGGCGCAGTATTGGTAAAACCCCTGAGCCAGGCCCTTAAAGATGGCGATCATATTCATGCGGTTATCCGAGGCACAGCGACTAATCATGGCGGTGTGACAAATTCTCTTACCAGCCTAATCCTGTCGCTCAGGCTGATGTGATTTGTGATGCCATGCAGCGAGCCAACCTGTCACCGGAAAGGGTCAACTACATTGAGGCACACGGAACGGGAACCAGCCTCGGAGATCCGATTGAAATCAACGGGCTGAAGAAGGCATATCGGCAGCTTTACCAAGCGTCTGGGAAGGAAGCGCAGCCTGAGCACTGTGCCATTGGGACAGTGAAAACGAATATCGGTCATTTAGAAGCAGCCGCAGGCATTGCCGGGCTTTCTAAAGTCATTCTTGCACTAAAAAACAAGCGCCTGCATGGCAACATTCACTTGCAGGAGCAAAACCCTTACATTGACCTTGCCGAATCTCCTTTCTACCTCGTTACAGAAAGCCAGGAATGGCCGGCAATAAAGGATCAGGAAGGGGATGAGTTACCTCGGTGCGCTGGGATCAGCTCATTTGGTTTCGGTGGGGCAAATGCGCACGTGGTCTTGGAAGAGTGGCCCACTCATTCGGTTGAAACGCCCTATCAGGAACCCAATCTCATCCTGCTTTCCGCCAACACTGAGCAGCAATTGCAACAGGTTTCGAACGAGTTACTGGAACATCTGGAAAACAACGCTACTGCTCCTCTGTCAGATATCGCCTATACCCTTCAGTGCGGAAGGAAGCACCGGCCACACAGGCTGGCCGTTATTGTCTCCGGGCTGGATGAACTAAAGCAGGCGCTGGGCCAGTATCTGTCAGGGCAGAATATGCCCCACCTGGCAACCTCACAGTTGTTGGACAAAGGCGGTGACACCAGCCTCGATGCCAGAACTGTCTTTAAAAAGAAGGGCTCGATCCCGTTAGAAGGAAACAAATGTGACCTCAACACGCTGCAAGATGCGTGGCTTGGTGGCGAAGACATTGTTTGGTCTGAAATCTGGCGTGGAAGGGAGCCGCATCGCACGCCGTTGCCAGGTTATCCCTTCTCCTTAAAGCGGTATTGGGTACGCAAGACTGACACCTCACCGACGCAGGAAACGTCCGTGACCAACAAAACGGCGACGACAGAACATGCCATCACAGAAAAGCAAGAATGTGGGGTACAGACTGAAGACCTCTTGCAGCATCAACCGCTGATCGGTGTGCCGCAGGAAAATGGCCGCAACCATTTGGTTCCTCTTCAGACTCTGGTACATGACGGCTATTACTTTGATCAGCACAAAGTGGCTGGCATGCCAGTATTGCCTGCCGCCGTGATCATCGAAATTATGCGTGCCGCTGCGGAAAAGGCGCTGGGAGAAAGTGTTCGTTCTATTACTGGGCTGGTTTGGTATATACCGGTGATGCCGAACCATGTGAAAAATGGTCTGCGCCTTTCCGTCACCCCGGATGAAAAGGTTGATGGTTCAGTGCGGCTCAGCCTAGAAAGCTTCGATATCAAGGGACAGTTGCGGTACATAGTAAAGGTGTCGCCGTAGTGACCAGCACACAAAAGAGACGGCGCACCAACAGCCTAGACCTGCAAAAGCTCAATAACAGATGCACCCACATATCGGATGTCGCTGAGGTGTATTTGAAACTGGAAACACTCGGGTTGGCTTATGGCCCTGCATTCCAGTCCATGCTTGCTTTGCGGAGCAATAAAAAACGGGCGTTGGCACATATCCGGCTTCCAGACACGATACGGCCATTGCAGGCATCCTGCGTGCTTCCCCCAAGTTTACTGGACAGCGCTTTCCAGTCGGCCATTGGCATCTTGGAAGCAGGGGATGAGAAGGTTGAAAACCCTCCACTCCTTGTGCCATTCCGGTTGGGAAAAATAGAAATTATCGAGCCACTGTCTGCCTCTGAATGTTTGGTTCACCTGAGGCTAAAAGAAAGATCGAATGATGGGCAAGATTGGCATTTTGACCTTGATCTCGCTGATCCTGAAGGAAAAATCAAGATATCTGTCAGGGCGCTGGTGTTGAGAGAAATGCGGCTTGCCATACCAGCAAAATCACAGAGCAGCAAGGCGGTTCAGGACAGCGGACATGCCTTGAGAGCCGTTCCAGAGCAGGCTCTTTCAGCATCTCATGAACGGGTGAATTGGCGTGGACAGGAGCAGGAATGGCACGAGGTTGCACAAAGCTGGACCACAACATGGCAGCCAGAGTCGCTGTCGGGGGCGCTGGGCACGGCAAGCGGTACTTGTCTTGTGTTCGACAATGGTGGTTCAACATCGGAATTCCGAAAGTTTGTCAGCCAAAAATTGACTGGACTCACGGTTGTGAGAGTGACACCTCATACCGTATTCGCGCGATTTGATGAAGGGCATTACGGAATGTCGACCCATTCCGAAGCGCAATACACCCAGCTTCTTCAGGCTCAGGCCGTCAAAGACGCACCCACTTATGTACTTTGGCTTGCAAAAGATCATGATCTGCAAAATATCGGGCAGCTAAATACTGGTGCCGAACCGATCCTGCCGCTCTTTTATTTATTGAAAGCACTTTTGAATCAAACAAGAAAGACAGGAACGCGACTTATTGCCGTTTCTGCTTCCAAAGATGACGCACCAAACCCCGTTCATGCCGCCACCGCAGGAATGTTGAAATCAGCCATGCGTGAACAGCCCCGTTTTTGTGCCCGTGTGGTGGAGTTTTGCGGAACGCCAATGGACAGTGAATCTCTTGTTAGCGAAATGCTTGATGCCAATACCCATGATACTGAGATTCGTTATCTTCCTGGGGGTCGAATGGCCCGTCGAGTCACAGCCTGGACACCGTCAACGCTAACTCCCGCAACGCATAAAAGCGAACGTCGCGGTCTCACCAAAGGAAGCACCTACTTCATAACTGGGGGGATCGGGGGCATAGGAAAAACCTTGGCCCGTCATCTGGCAACGCATTATCAGGCAAAATTAATTCTCTGCGGAAGACGAGCCGCGAGTTCAGATACTCAGGCACTGGTAGCTGAATTGCAAAGGCAGGGTGGGCAGGCGATGTATGTTGAAGCTGATGTGTCGGACTCAAACTCACTCAACAAAGTGGTGGCGGACGCAAACAATGCCTTTGGCCCCATTCATGCGTGTTCCACAGTGCCGGGACATTGAGGGATGGCTTCATTCGTACCAAGACAGAAGAGCAAATGCAGGCCGTATTCACGCCTAAGTGCAAGGGAATAATTGAACTGGACCGTGCATGTTCCCAACAGCCATTGGACTTCTTTGTTGCTTTCTCTTCTATCAGCGGCGTTGCTGGCAACATGGGTCAAGCGGACTACGCCGCTGCGAATGCCTTTATGGATGCCTGGATCGCCCAGCGTAATCTCAGTAGTGCGCCTGGCAGTAGTATTACCATTAACTGGCCGCTCTGGGCTGATGGCGGTATGAACGTCCCTGCATCAATAGCAAAGATGATGGAAGACAGCACTGGGCTTCAATTGTTGGGTAATGAGATCGCCATGTATAGCCTGGAAAGGGTACTTGGGTATGCACCGCAGCAAATAATGCTGACCGTAGGTGACAGGGATAAAATAGAGCATTTTCTTTGCCCCTGGCTAGACATAACAGATAACGCCCTTCCCATCGCGGAACAAGCCATGGCCCAAAAAACAAAATCGCCTGCTCGCCTAGAACGGACTTTGGTGGAAGCGGGTGCACAGACGGACTTAGCTAATACAGCTTTAGCACTGACGGGCCATGCACAGGAAACTGTATTGCAGCCTGACACTGAGCTATCCAGTGAGTCCCCATCCGCCATACCATCTGTGGAGAGCGTGCCCCCACAGTATCAACAGGGCGCAGCAACCTTCCTCATCACGCTTATTGCCGATGCTGTCGGATTGCCGGAAGAGGATATCCAGCCCGATACACCTTTTCAGAATCTGGGTGTTGATTCATTTATCGCCCTCCAGTTGATTTCACGTCTTGAACAGGACTTCGGGCAAATGCCGCCTACCTTGTTATTTGAAAATCACTGTGTCGACGATCTGGCTCGTTACCTCACGAACGAACATACCCAGCAGCTCGGTGCACTCCTTGGGCTTTCGTCAATTGCCTCAACACCTTCAACGGAGGTTATTGAACAGCTAACAGTGTTAAGTACGGGAGAAAATACAGAGTTAACATCTGAAACCACAACCGAAAATGCTGGCAATTCTGTTCACTACCAAAGGGCAGCAGCCTCAGAAGCTCAGAGTTTAATCGTTGAGCAGCCAGCTCCGTTGGTTGAAAACGTAAGTGCACCTGAGAATGTAAGTACGCCTTCGGTGGACATGGTCAGGCTGGTTAGCAAGACAAACGTTTTTCTTGCTGAACTTATCGCAGACGCTGTTGGTTTGGCAGTTAATGATATCCAGCCAGACACGCCATTCCAGTCTCTGGGAGTCGACTCTTTCATTGCACTGCAATTGATTTCATCGCTGGAGAAAGACTTCGGCCAGATGCCACCGACGCTACTGTTTGAAAATCACTGTATAGCCGACCTCGCACAGTATCTTTCCAGTGAGCATACTGAGTCACTGAGTAAGAAACTGGGCTATCAGACCCCCTCTCCGCTGCCGTCTGTGAGTCACGGCCCGGCTTCGGCTAACGTTAATCCTGCTTCCGATGCTTCTACGCCTGTTTCCTCTGCGCCCGAAAGCGCCACGAACGCTATAAAGAAGGCATCAGACTTTTCTTCCACGAGCCCTGTTTTAGGTCAGCCGATTTCGCTGTTGCCGACATTGCTGCTGGAAAGCAACCTTAAGCACACCGACGAACATATTCAGTTGGCTATCCAGGAAATTACGCGGACCTATGGCGCGGAATCCAGTGCTGTGGGGAGAGGAAACTTCGCACCTTCTATATTTATCGGCTCGGCACGTGAGGGGCTGTTCTATTGCAACCGCAAGAAAGACTTGCTTATCACTTTTGGTTATCTGGGGCCGGAAAAGGCATTAGCGCCTTTACTTGGCGAGCTGGAAACGTTCTGCATGAGTGAGGGGTTAGAGCTTTATCTCATTGAAGATGGCCGGCTGCTTGGGCTTCGGGATGCCCTCTATTCAGCCACGCCATTTGCTGTTCTGCAGCGTATCAGTGAACTGCAATCCTTCACTGCTTCTGGGAAGGCGATGCGACGGCTTCGCTATCAGGCAAGCCGCTTTGCCAAAGAAGGCCAGGCTGTGACCAGAGAATACCGTGTAGGCACAGAAGCTGAAACTGACGACAGCATTCTGGCGCTCATCGATAACTGGTGTGCGCAGAAAGTCATGGTCAACCCTTATATTGATAGATTGAAGCGGGAGATCCGAGACAATCAGTTGCCCGCTGGCCAGCGATTCTTTCTTACGTATCTCGGTGACAAGCTGCAAAACGCGATTCTGGTATCAGGTATGCCTTCCCACAATGGCTACTTAATGGATTGCGAATTCTATCGCGGAGATATGCCAATTGGTGGGCTGGAATTTGCCATTGTCGACATCATTGACACCTTGAAGAACGAAGGCTTAGACATGTTCAGCCTTGGCGTAACCTGGGGTGCCCAGATGGAAGATGCAGGCCGCTCAGACCCTGTTGCCCGCAAGGTGCTCGAAGATCTTGCTGCCAGAGAAGTATTTGATGGTAGCGGTAACCTCCAGTTCAAGAACAAATTCAGGCCAGACAATACGCAGATTTATCTGTTCAAACCGTTGGCAGCCAAGCGTGATCGCGTGCTGGAAATTATTTTGACTATTGCAAACTCCAAAGAGCCCGATGGACAAGCGGTTGCAACGCAAAAGGAGGAGACTAACGCCAACATCATCCAACAGGTTGCCACTCAAGAAGCTGAGCCTGCTGAATCAATCAGGCCGATGTTGCAACAACACGGGACGACAACATCCCGTCATATGCTGCTGGAGGAATCTGGCTTTAACCCTGCAAACATTGAAGCCCATCTTGTTGAGCATGATCTCGCCACCGATTCATGGGCGAAACTGGATCGTCCTTGGCTGAAAGCGGTATCCGATGCTGATGTGCCTATGCCGTTGGATATGTTACTGCGGGGGATTTTCCCTTTCAGCTACCTTGTCACCGTCAACTCTGGTGACCAGGCAGAGTACTGCCTGTGGCAGTCTCTGGAGACGGGAAGCAAGCGAGTCTTACAAAACCTGATGTTCCCAACCTTCATTTACAACCAGATGCGGGCGGGATTTCAACCGGAGGAAGTTGCACAACACCAAAATGGTTATGCAGGCAGCCTGATGGATCTCGATCTGCTGCAGAATAGGTTGAATGACGATCAAAATCCTGTTGCCGCTGTGTGTGTTGAACTGCTGAGTAATGGTGCAGGAGGCCTGGCGGTTCCCGTTTCGCACCTTGTCAGAGTAAAAGCACTGCTTGCCACGCAGCATATTCCTCTGATTGTGGATGCGACCCGCATTCTCGATAACGCCATCGCCGCATTGCCCGGAGATAATGATGATCGTGTCTGGGGAGAAGTAAGGGAAGCATGCGGCCTGGCTGATGTTGTTACCGCCAGCTTGAGCAAAAACTTTGGTATAAGGCAAGGTGGATTGATCGCCATGAACGATCAATCGCTCTATCAAAGCGTAAGGCAGCAGGCATCTAAAGCACAGTTTCTGCTGAACGGGGTGGGCGAGCAGGCACTTGTGGCCGCGTTAAGAGAGCCCGTCAACCTGCTTTCTTCAATTCGTCGGCGTCAGCAACATACTACCCAGCTAGCAGAAAGCTTTAGGGCAGCAGGCTGGCCGGTATATAAGCCAATGGCGGCCATGCCGTACTGCTGGATGCCTCACGTGTGAATGCATTTGCCAATCAGGCTCATCCGCGTGCAGCCATGCTTCATCATCTCTATGCGCATAGCGGGATACGGGCAGGCCTACACTCCGCAGGGATCAAGAAAGACTCTCCTCTAAACACCATGCTGCGGCTTGCCGTGCCGTTGGGTATGCCTGAGAACGTCTTTACCTCACTTATCCAGCGTGTGCAGTCACTTGGTGCTCCTCCGGAGAAAGCTGTCCCCCTGACACTTGTCAGCAAGCCACAGGCCTTTGCAGGTGAAGTAACAGCGAGGTACAAGGTAGAAGAGAAAAGGCAGATGACAAATGGAGTGCCCAATGATACCCAGCCCAGCATTAGGCCCAAGGCCAGAAAGCAGGCAACGGAGAGAGATGAAATCGCTATCGTTGGGGTGTCCGGTCGTTATCCGCAGGCGGACAATCTGGAAGAATTCTGGCAAAACCTATTATCAGGGCGAGATTGTATAGAGAAAAGGCCTCTTCGCCGATGGGATGAGCCTTTACCCCTCGATCACGAAGAAATGCCGGAAACACGCTGGGGCGGTTTTATCAACGATGTTGATAAGTTTGACTCTCTCTTCTTTGGCATTTCACCCCGCGAAGTCGCACAGCTGGACCCACAAGAACGGTTGTTTATGGAAATCGCCTGGGAAGCGCTTGAAGATGCAGGATATACCCCTGAAAGCTTGGTCAACCAAGATGAAGACCGAAAAGTCGGGGTATATGTCGGCGCAGTGTGGCAGCTTTATCAAATGCTGGGGGCTGAACAGGCGCAATACGGGAATCTCCAAACCCCAACGTCGCTGGTCTGGAGTATTGCCAACAGAGTCTCTGCATTCATGAACTTTACCGGCCCCAGTCTGACCGTTGACACCGCTTGTTCGGGCTCTCTGGCTTCTATATATCTCGCTTGCCAGGCAATACACAACGGTGATTGCACCGTGGCAATTGCGGGAGGGGTAAACTTGGACCTACACGCGTCCAAATGGCTACTGACCCGAGCGGGAGGTTTTCTTTCACCTCATGGCCGATGCAAAGCTTTTGGGAGTGATGCGCAGGGCTATGTTGCGGGAGAAGGGCTGGGAGCAGTACTGCTCAAACCACTCACACAGGCGCAGCAAGATGGCGATAACATCTATGGGGTAATCAAGTCCTGTACATTCAATCATGGTGGACGGGCGAGTGGTTATTCGGTGCCTAATCCAAATGCCCAGGCAGAACTTGTTCATGCGGCAATTGAAGAAGCAAATATAGATGCTCGCACCATCAATTACATCGAGGCGCACGGAACAGGCACCAAGTTGGGCGACCCAATTGAGATACAGGCGCTGGATAATGCAATGCGTCGGCACACGCAAGAGAAGGGGTTCTGTGCGGTAGGCTCGGTAAAAACCAATATTGGTCACTTGGAAGCCGCCGCTGGGATTGCGGGTTTAACCAAAGTGCTATTGCAGTTGCGCCACCGAACCTTGGTGCCTTCGCTGCATTGCGAGCAGGAAAACCCACTCATCCCCTTTCTGACTCACCTTTCTATGTACAGAAAGAAGCGTCACCTTGGCAGCCCGTCATGATCAATGGGGCGCCGTCACCCTTGCGAGCAGGGGTCAGTTCATTTGGCGCGGGTGGATCCAACCTCCACCTTATTGTGGAAGAGGCACCGGATCTGACTCAATCGGAACCGACTGCACCTGACGCTGCATTCCTTGTGCCGCTGTCCGCCAACAGCGAAGAACAGCTAGGGCGCTATGCCGCAAGTCTGGCTGACTTCCTTGAACGCTATCCGGAGACCGCAGGAAACGATCTGGCATTTACCCTTCAGTCTGGGCGCCGCTCAATGAACTATCGATTGGCGGTAGTGGGGTCTACCCATGCTGAGATACTTAGTGCCCTGAGGGAAGTGGCAGAAGGTAAGAAAAAGGGCAACAACGTGTATAGCGGCAACAGCAGGGAGGCGCGATCGCTGAGCAGGGTTCTGGAAGCCGTGGAGATAGATACGCTGAAAAAAGGTTGGGAGGAAAAGGGTCAATTAGACAAACTCGCCCAAGCATGGGTGCAAGGGCTATTGAAAGATTTCACCTCCCTCGCAAGCCATCGTCGGGCCCGGCGAATATCACTGCCTACGTATCCCTTTGCCAAGCTCGGCACTGGATAAAGCAGGTGGAAAAAATTGCGCCTCTTTCGTCAGTCTCTTCGGCTGCGCCTGTTTTGCACCCCATGCTGGACAGAAACACATCCAACTTTGGGGAAGTGTCGTTTTCCAAGTCAATCAACAGTACTGAGTACTTCTATACCGACCATGTTGTTGCCGGATACCGGACACTGCCGGGCGTCGCTTATATAGAAATGGCCTGTGCGGCATACAAGGAAGTGATGGGACACGAACCTGCCCAGATTCGAAACATGATTTGGTCCGCGCCGATCAATTCAGAGACAAAGGGTGACA
>NZ_PEIB01000057.1 GCF_004116385.1 Veronia nyctiphanis
CAGCAGACCAAATATAACGATATCAGCCACTTATAAATTTATGAATGTATGGATACTGTATTTAGCCGGAAGTTTCTGCCAGCAGACCAAATATAACGATATCAGCCACTTATAAATTTATGAATGTATGGATATTTATACATGCTTATACGTAAATTAATTTTTTATTTTAATCTTTATTTTTCTCATAATAGATAATTTTAGCTCGTTATTAACTCATTATTAAAACTGAAATTATTATTTATCTGAAGCAATCTATCACTTTCATAAGTGACCACTTGTATAATAAAACGATTTATATTCGATTCATATAGAGACGTTTATTCTTTATTTATCAGTAAATAAAAGTAATTATTAATTTTTACTATTGATGAAATGTTAAATTATTTTCATAAGGTTTTTGTGTATAAATATAAATACATAGAATGTCGGTTGTAACTTTTGAGTCTAATATCTTTGGTCAAGAATTAACCAACAAGACCACAAGGAATAAAAATGGACTCTGAAAAAGACAACAGTAAATTAGGCAAAAAAAAAACAACACGCTAATTTCTCAACAAGTAGACGCACATTCATTAAAGGATCAGCTGCCATTGCTGGCAGCGCAGCAATGGCAGCTGGCGTAAATGCCTTCGAAAAACCACCAGAAAATGGCCCGTCAATACCGGAGCCAGAAACGGGGAATACCTTCGATTATATTGTCGTTGGCAGTGGTGCTGGGGGCGCTCCGCTCGCAGTGAGATTAGCAGAGGCGGGGTACACCGTTGCTGTCATCGATGCCGGCCTGCTATCACCCGAAGATTTTCATGCTTATGAAGTACCCGCCTTTTCGGTTAAAGCATCAGAAGATGAATCGGTAAGCTGGGAGTTCTTCCCGAAAACGCATGACACTGCCGAAGAACATGGTTTCAAATACAACGAAGAAAAGGGAGGGGTTTTCTATCCGCGTGCCTCGGCTCTGGGCGGCTGTACGACACATAACGGTATGATTAGCCTTTATCCTGAACACAAAGACTGGGATCAGATAGCGTCCATCACCAATGACGACAGTTGGGACCACAAAAAAATGTGGGAATATTTTGGCAAAGTGAAAACTTGGTTGCCAATCGCTCAGCCAGAACTCACACCCGCGACGTTAATTAAGGGCGCGACTGATTTTAAATTATCCAAACAACTCATTTCGGCTATTCTAACCAGTAAAGCAGCAACAGAGATTCAACCAAAGGCTGGTCTTTCAACCGTTTTCAATATTTTTGATGATGATATAAACGGTAAAAGTACTATCGACGGAGAAAAAGCCGGGTGTTTTTTTGTTCCTCAATCAGTGAAAAATGGTAAGCGATACAGTACTCGGGAATACCTTTTATCATCCGCCGTAAAATATGGTCACCTCGCCCTCAAAACCCAACTTTTTGTAAAAAACATTTTGTTCGAAAATCACGATGGTAGACCAAAGGCTGTCGGCGTAAACTGTATTTCTGGTAAAAATATCTACAAAGCATCCGCGCGATATTCAGATGACAACTTTCAAGATGAAATGACGTTAAAGGCGCGGAAAGAAGTCATTATTTCGGCTGGCGTATTTAACAGTCCACAAATTCTTCAGTTATCAGGTATCGGTGATAAAACACACTTAGATAGTCTTGGGATCCCTATCGTTAAAGAGCTTCCTGGTGTGGGGCAAAACCTACAGGACCATCATGAAATAAGTGTTGTGTCGCAGTATGATACCCCGCTCTCCGCACTGGATGGGTGTTCGCTGGGAGAAGGAGATGATCCTTGCCTTGAGCATTACCTGACAGGCAGCAAAGATGCGATTTACCGAAACAATGGTATTGCCATTATGGCGAAATGGCGCTCTGGCGAGCTCTCAAACCAAGGAAATGACCGTCCTGACCTTTGTATATTCGGCGCTCCGGGCAACTTTAGGGGTTATTACAAAGGGTACTCTTCAGACTTTTTAAATCGCGAGGAGAACAACTACTTTTCATGGCTCATTCTGAAAGGCCATCAGACGCCAAATCAGGGCTGGGTGAAAATAACCAGTACTGATCCTCATCAACCGCCAGAGATTAACTTCCAACTTTTCCCTGACGACCACACAGGCGAAGATACGGTTAATGCGATGCTTAAGGCAGTGAGAACTGCTCAATCATTTAATAACAAAGCCAATGAGCTGGATCTGCTAAAAGCTAACCAAAATAAGCAGGTCTGGCCCCCACAGGATCTTTCTGATGAAGAAATGAAGACCTTCATTAAAAAAGAGGCATGGGGGCATCATGCCAGCTGCACAAATAAAATCGGTGCAGATGATGACCCGATGGCAGTGCTCGACAGTAAATGCAGAGTACGTGGTGTTGATAGCCTGCGCGTTGTCGATGCATCTTCTTTCCCTCACATTCCGGGATTATTTGTCGCGTTGCCGATTTATTGCCTCAGTGAGAAAGTTGCCGATGATATTATTAGCAGCGCGAATGCTTGATTATATTTAGAAGGCAGCAGACGGTAAAAAGATACCTGACGTTGAATGAACAAGAATAGCCACTGGCTACTCTTGTTCCTTTTTTTGATTGCTCTTGATCAGAGAACACTAAACAGGCCATGCGTCTTCTTCAATAGCAGCCAGAGACTCTGACGCGCGCCGAAGAGCAGGAATATATTCTTCCACATTGTCTAACGTCATTCTGATAACAGGCGCTTGAATTGCCACCGCCATATTGGAAATACCTCTGTTGGATGGCACCATCATACCGACACAAATCAAACCAGGTAGAAATTCCTCATTATCGACCGCGTACCCTGCTTCACTCACTTTCACCAATTCGTCTTCTAGTGTTTCAGGGTCACAAATGGTTTTCTCAGTGTGTCGACTAAAATCAAGATGCTTCACTATCCGCTTTCTCTTTGACTCGCTCATACTGGCAAGGAATAATTTTCCTGAAGCAGAACAATGCACAGGAACTCTTGAACCCGCATGTAAGTGGAATCTTAGCGGTGCTTCAGTTTCAACTCTGTCAACATACACAATTTCATCACCCACAATTGAAGTGAGGTTGCAGCTCTCCCCTACTTCCTGTTGTAACCGACGTAATATACTCCGTCTGGCACTGTGCATTGTTGAGTTGAGAAGTATGTTCTCGGCAAGTTTCCGCAATCTGTTCCCCGAACTAAATTGCTTGCCATCACCATCTTTCTGAACAATGCCCGCGCTCTCCAACTGGGTCAACATCCTATGCAGTGTGGGCTTGGGTATGCCCGTTTCCTCTGTCAGCCCTTGTAATGAGAAAAACTCATCTTTACAGGCAATAACCTCAAGCAGCGAAAACAGCCTCAGCGTCGGCGTATCGCTGTCTTTTCGCTTCGCGTTCTCATTGGCTTGCTGTGTATGCTCCATTTGTCCCCTCTTAGGTGCCTCTATTCGCTATCAATTGTGCTTATCTGACCATATCAAAGTTGCTACGCCTATCCATATAACAATATATGGGACATTTAATCCCGATTTATAGATTTACGTATAGCGTATGATGCTAGTATGTGGAATAAATTATTCCATTATCTATGACATGGAAAGGTCTAATGTTATGAGAATTATCGAAACACTGATTGCGAAAGCACGTTCAAAAGAAATGACGATTGCGTTGTGTGAGGCCACTGACAAACGTGTTCTTCGTGCTGCCAAACAGATAACAGAGGAACAAATTGCACGCATCATTCTTGTCGGCCCATACGAAGAAATTGTTGATTCTGCAAAGCGCGCTAATGTGTCACTGGATGGCATGAGAATCTTCGATCCACAAACATCACAGCTACGCCACAGTTATGCAAACGTGCTTTATGAATTAAGAAAAGCGAAAGGTATGCACAAAGAGGACGCAGAAAAGCAGGTTCAAGACCCTCTCATTTTTGCCAGCCTTTTAGTCAAGCAAGGTGTTGCGGACGGTATGGTATCCGGCGCGGTGTATACCACCTCAGATGTCGTGCGAAGTGCAATACAAATTATTGGTAAGAAGCCGGGCTATAGCGCTGTTTCAAGTTTCTTCTTAATGCTCTTTTGCAAACAGTTTCATCAAACAAAAACAGCCATGATCTTTTCTGATTGCGCACTGGTCATCGACCCGGATGCCAAAACACTGGCAGAAATCGCATTGAGTGCCAGTGAGAGCGGACGTATTTTTTTGGATAACGAACCCCGCGTCGCCATGTTGTCTTTTTCTACCAACGGCAGTGCAAAACACGCCGCCGTTGATAAGGTAACGAAAGCAACACAACTTGCTCGAGAACAACAACCTAATTTGATTATTGATGGCGATATACAGCTTGATGCGGCATTAATCGCCGAAATCAGCGAAAAAAAATATCCGGACTCCCGCACGAAAGGCATGGCAAATGTATTGATTTTCCCTAACTTAGAGGCTGGCAATATCGGTTATAAACTTGCAGAGCGACTCGGGCAGGCAACAGCCATCGGTCCACTGCTGCAAGGGTTAGCCAAACCCGCCAATGATCTCTCTAGAGGGTGCTCGATCGAAGATATCGTGTATGTTGTTGCGGCAACAGCAATACAGGCACAAGCGGCCAGCACGTAACAATGATCATTACGACAGACATTGTGCTGCTTCTATTTATCATTATGTTGGGCAGTTACATTCAAACTATTACGGGTTTTGGTCTCGCCATTATCGTGATCGGTGTGTCTGGCGCACTTTCACTCGGCTCTATTGCCACTCTCGCGATAGTCGTCAGCTTTATCACGCTAACAAATTGCCTTTTCGCCCTCAGGGGGTTGATGAAGTTTGTTAAGTGGGATGTGATATTGTTTACCAGCGTCGGCATCATACCTGGCATCATTATTGGTATCATCAGTCTCGAGCATCTCAGCCAAAATGCCAGCAATGCACTAAAAGCACTTCTTGGTGTTAATGTGCTCGTAAGTGGCATTCTCTTTATACTCAAGCCTAAATCACAAGACGCGGTATCAAGCCATGTAAGCTTTGCCTTCGCGGGTTTTCTGGCAGGGTTGGCAGGCGGCGCTTTTGGCATGGCAGGCCCGCCTGTTGCTTATCAGATATACAAGCAACCCTACAACATAGTGATGGTCAAAGCCTTGCTACTCACACTCTTCTGCTGCACCTCAGGAGTTCGCACACTGGTCGTACTTTGGGAAGGTCACATTCCTCAAGACGTCTGGAACCTATCAATCATCGCCATTCCTTTAGTTATGTTAACAACCATCGCCGCGCGGCGTTTCCCTCCGCCTGTATCAGCACAAACGTTAAAAAAGTCCGTGATAGTGCTGTTAATCGTTGTTGGGTTCAAACTGATTGTTGAGGGCCTTAGCCTCTTATTTCGGATCTCGTAGAGATCTGACATCTACCTTTGTGAATGGTAAGATTTGGCGATCACATTGATGAGTTCTAAAAGGACTTGGTTGCTTAACGTTAGCTTTCCCCCTATTGCCAATGAATAGCGATAGTAATGACTTAAATCAAGACCAAGCCCCACGCCGACCAAGGCGGTATTGTTCTCATATGACAGTGTATCTGCGACACCTATCAGATGCTCATCAAGATAAGATTCATGGTTCGCCAGCGTCGTCGCAGCCTCCATCGGACACCCATCAGAGATAACCACCAAACAATGTCTCCGTTTTGACTGCCTGAATCGACTTACCGCCCACGCAAGCGCCTCACCATCTATGCCTTCTTTATATATGTCCCCTTTCAACAGAGCGGCGATATTATGTCTGGCATCTCGCCAAGTCTCTCTCGCACGTTTAAAAACGAGATGGCGAACATCTGCCAAACGACCGGGATGTGTTGGCCTGCCCGTCGCCAGCCACTTTTGGTATGCTTTCCCGCCATTCCAAGACGATGTGGTAAAACCCAACACTTCTGTTTTCGCGCCCGCCAATTCAGCAATTCGGGTCAGCGTATCCACCAGCACAGCCACATCATGTATGTGATTTCTCATGGAGCCGGAGCAATCCATCAAAATTGAAAACTGCACATCAGCGTTCAAGGTTTGTTTTTCTGTAAAGAAAACACGATTGTTAGAGGGAGACGCCACAATCTGGCTGAGCTTACGTCCATCAATGAATCCTTGTTCTTGATTGAACTCACTACCATCGAGATGAGGCCCATTCAGCGCCTTGGCCATTTGGCGTGACAACGCCCTGAGATTCACACTCACCTGTGAAAACATTGAATCTATTGTGGCGCGAAATTCGTTTAACTGCTGCACTCGAACTAAGGAGGAAGCCTCTATTTCTTGATCAAACTCGTCTGTAAAGATGTCATAGCCACCAGCGTATGAGCGACGTGATTGCGCATCTGTATTTACCGTAAAAACAGCGTCTTCTTCATCGTAAAACGAGGCAAACATAGCTAGCGCCTTCAGTGCTCTATTCCTTTCCACGTCATCAGAATCATCGCTATCCGAAGCATGGCTAATCGACTCAGAGACAAACACAGCAATCGCTTTAGCATGCCTTGCATAATCCTGTTGCTCAGTTAAATAGCGCTTCAAAAGTACCAAGTGATGACCAAGGAAAGGCGAAATAGCAGCCCGTGTGGCTTCAATGCGCTCAGTAATCGATGCAGGAACAGATTCAGATGAGACTTTTGACCGCGTTATGTGGATAACAGTCAGTAGTAAAATACCAATCGCTGACTCATCGTCGCCGGAAGCAACAATGAAGTCACTCCATGCTATAAACCGTGTGCGCAGACAATCTGCTGTTCCCGGATACAAAGCAATATAGTGTTGCTCACATCTGAACTGCTCAAGAAGATCAAAGATATAGCTACCGATTGGGTCATCGGGCCTCAACGCCTCGTGTATTGAGCCGTCGGAGTATATATAACGGGAAGCGATCGCATCAATACGGCCACGTCTGAGCACGCCGCTGTCTGTTTGACTCCACCGGGCTACATGCCCACTTGTTGTCGGTACAAATTTACGTTGTTTGAACAATTGATTACGTTTAAAAAGCAGCTCCTTATCGCCAGTCAACGCTCGCAATGTTGCTATGTCTAACTCAGCACATCGCTGAGCATGTCTGGAGTAAGGTATGAGAGGAAGATGAGCACGTTCCTCAATCATTTCACCCCCTCCAACAAAGAATTCTCTCCACCGAAGATGCCTTGTATCGGTAATTCAGTATCGAAACAACGTTGGTATAACTCGGCAACCAGTGGTTGTTCGCTGGTATCACATTTGTTGAGGAAGGTTAACGTAAATGCAAATACCTCATTGTCGAATAGCGCCAGATTTTCGGCCCATGCAATCACGGTTCGGGGTGACATCAACACAGATAAATCACCCGAGGCGTATGCTTGCCTCGTCAGAGCTGCGAGCCGCACCATTTGCATGATCTGTCTCTTATTCACGCTTGTCGATGAATCAAGATGTGCCATAACTATCGCGGTTTCTTGCTCTGCTGACAGGTAATTCAATGTGACAACGATATTCCACCTGTCTATTTGAGCTTGGTTCAACACTTGGGTACCCTGATAAAGGTGCTGGAAATTACCCAAGCCCACCGTATTTGCTGTAGAGAACAACCTAAAGAATGGATGAGGAGACACAACACGATTTTGCTCCATCAATGCCAGCTTTCCCTTCTTTTCTAACATCTGCTGAATAACAAACATCACTTCGGGACGACCTGCATCGTACTCATCAAACACCAGCGCGATAGGCCGGGTCAGACAATACGGTAAGATCCCTTCCTGAAACTCGGTGACCTGCTTGTTCTCCCTGATCACAATCGCTTCTCGTCCGATAAGCTCCAAACGGCCGACATGACCATCTAGGTTTACTCGTATACAAGGCCAATTCAATCTCGCCGCGACTTGTTCTATGTGAGAAGACTTGCCAGTACCGTGCATGCCCTGAACCATAGTGCGCCTGTCATGAACGAAGCCAGCCAAGATAGCCAGAGTGACATTGCGCTCAAACACATAATCGGGATCAATATCAGGTACCAAAGGATGCCTGTCCTTAAATTTCAATACGTTCATGTCACTGTCAATACCAAACGTAATCCTTACTGACACCTCTTCGCTGGGTTTCTCCAACACGTCAAAATCCATATCGCCTCCTTTGTGTTAATAACGCTCGATAATCTCACCAACAATTCAATACCAAGCTTATAAACCTCAATATTGAGATTTTTTATCCTAATTTTATAACTAGCATTGATGTTATCGAAACCGACGCTTAAAGTAAGTATTAATTTCATTTTTTGAAATTTTTCATTCCGATTATTGAAAAAGACGCACGGAGAGAGCGTAATGACACAAGAAAACACGCGAAAAGTGACTGAAGGTTCAGTAAAGATGACGCCTTCCGAGGCTTTCGTTGAAACCTTGGTTGCGAACAACGTAAATACCATGTTCGGTATCATGGGATCGGCGTTCATGGATGCCATGGATATCTTCGCCCCTGCGGGCATTAGGATGATCCCCGTGGTACACGAGCAAGGTGCTGCACACATGGCCGATGGGTATTCCCGCGTTTCAGGAAATCACGGCGTCGTTATTGGCCAAAATGGCCCTGGAATCAGTAACTGTGTCACAGCCATAGCAGCCGCGTATTGGGCACATAGCCCTGTTGTCATTGTGACACCAGAGACAGGTACAACGACCATGGGGTTAGGTGGATTTCAGGAATGTAATCAACTGCCAATGTTCCAGGAGTTTACCAAGTACCAAGGCCATGTAACGCATCCAGCTAGGATGGCCGAGTACACAAACCGATGCTTTGATCGCGCGATGAGCGATATGGGCCCAACGCAGCTCAACATCCCTCGCGACTATTTTTACGGCGAAATCACTTGCGAAATACCAAAGCCCGCAAGGCTTGACCGTGGCCCGGGTGGCGAAGCCAGCCTGAATGAAGCCGCAGAGCTCATCGCCAATGCGACATTCCCCGTCATTATATCAGGTGGCGGTGTCGTAATGGCTGACGGTGTAGAAGAGTGTAAAGCCCTCGCTGAGCGCTTGGGGGCACCTGTCGTCAACAGCTACCTCCATAACGATTCCTTCCCCGCCTCGCATTCTCTCTGGTGTGGTCCACTGGGTTATCAAGGCTCGAAAGCAGCGATGAAACTTATCGCAAAGGCTGATTTGGTTATCGCACTGGGCTCTCGCTTGGGGCCTTTCGGCACCTTGCCGCAGCACGGCATGGATTATTGGCCAAAGAACGCGAAAATTGTCCAGATAGATGCTGACCATAAAATGTTAGGGCTGGTTAAAAAGATCTCAGTCGGTATTTGTGGTGATGCAAAAGCCGCTGCTGTCGCCCTGACATCGAGGCTTGACGGACGCGCGCTTCAGTGTGATGAAAACCGCGAACAGCGACTCAATGAAATTCATAGCGAAAAAGCGGCATGGGAAAAAGAACTCGATGAGTGGACACATGAAAAAGATGCGTTCAGTCTCGACATGATCGACCAGAATGCCCAAGAGAAACCCTTCTCAGGAGGGGAATATCTCCACCCTCGGCAGGTCTTACGAGAGCTGGAGAAAGCAATGCCTGACGATGTCATGGTTTCCACAGATATTGGCAATATCAACTCAATAGCAAACAGCTACCTTAGATTCGAAAAACCAAGGAGCTTCTTTGCCGCCATGAGCTTTGGTAACTGCGGTTATGCCTTCCCGACCATTATCGGTGCCAAAGTTGCTACACCCCATAGACCCGCTATTTCTTATGCAGGAGATGGTGCATGGGGGATGAGCCTGATGGAAACCATGACATGTGTCAGACATAACATTCCTGTTACCGCTGTCGTATTCCATAACCGACAATGGGGAGCAGAGAAAAAGAATCAGGTCGATTTTTACAACCGCCGTTTTGTGGCAGGCGAACTCGATAACCAAAGCTTCGCTGAAATTGGCAGAGCAATGGGCGCTGAGGGTATTACTGTGGACCGACTTGAAGATGTCGGGCCGGCACTCAAAAAGGCTATCGACGCTCAGATGAATGACAACAAGACCACCATTATTGAAATCATGTGTACACAGGAACTGGGCGACCCATTCCGCCGTGATGCGCTATCTAAACCGGTTCGTCATCTCGATAAGTATAAAGATTTCGTCTAAGTTCCGTCCCCTTTCCCCGGTTTGATGTGATGCCTATAGACGTCGAGCTGGGGCTTTTTTGTTGATAGCTAATTGTTATTAAACGTAAACATGCTGAGCTTGCCAGCCACGAGGTAATGAAGATGGGTACTGATGATTTTCATGTAGAACAACTAACAATTAACAACTTACCTTTGTATTTTGAACATCTCTCACAAGTTGCCAAACAAATTGAAAGCAACCATGACGATGTACATTTTACACACCATTACCATGAAGCCATTACAACGTCTGACTCCCTTTTTGCGCAAATCACAAACGGAATCAGAGTCGATTTTGGTCACCGTGGATGGCGCCATATTTGGATAGCATTAGACAATGATAATCACATCCTCGGCCACGCCGAGTTAAAATCAAATGAGTGTCGGCTCTGTAAGCATCGAATTCAATTGAACATCACGGCTTACCCAGCAAATCCATTAGTAACAAGTAAGTTGCTTATTTGCGCGACTGATTTTTGTTTTGCATCTGATAATATCGAATGGATTGATCTTTTCCTTTTGTCCGAAAAAAATAACGATATTGATTTTTATCTTAACCATGGTTTTAAAACTTCAGAAGTAAATAAAGACACCTATCGTATACAAGGGGAAAGCTATGACGAGTCACACCTTGTAATGAATATGAAATAAACACATAAACATAGAAATAACTAATATTATGGCTTATCTGTTCATTTACTATATAGATTTTAATGCTAAGTTTTCTACTTTTAACTAAGCTTTTATTTTCACTAGAGAAAAGTTACAGTCACATTTTCACCTCTAATGAGATAATTAATTAATTTTTAAAACTATTCAGTGAACCACATGCATTGGAGGAGCCATTAATAATTCTCCCAACTCAGAAGAATGTGTCAGCCACTTATATTCGAGCATAGACCACTGATATTTCTGTCCATTGATACAATATCGTCGGTGGTGAATAGCCAGCGATTTACTAGACACTTTCGAGCCTTTCTTTGTACTGCTTTTCATACTCTACATGTAACATCTGATCATTGAAACTGTGCCGACGTTTTACGTTGTGGATCATCTCAATATATTCAAAGGTATCCATCCGTGCCTCTTCTCTTATTGAGTAGGTTTTTCGCTTGATACGTTCTCGCTTCAACAACTGGAAGAAGCTTTAAGCAACGGCATTGCCATGACAGTTTCCTCTTCTACTCATACTGGCTTCTAAGCCATGTTGCGGCAAAAAGTCACCCCAGTCATGGCTGGTATATTGACTGCCTTGGTCTGGATGAACGATATCTATTGGCGAGCGACGCCAAAGGCCTTCAACAAAGCATCCAAAGCCAATTCTTTCGTTATTTGCCTTTTCATCGACCAACCAATCACACGTTTTGAGAACAAATCGATGACAACAGCCAGATATAACCAGCCTTAGTGAGTCTTAATATTTTCCGATCCATAAACCCCACATTCTTATCATGCTGAATTCGCCATAAGATCAAGCCTCCCGCCACAAGGAGACTTTGATATATTCAATCGATGCACCGACCACAAATGGAAAGCCCTGTTGGAGGACAATGAATCCAGCCAACTATCTCAACGCAGTTCTGTGAGCACCACGGCTGAGCCTTCCACTTTCTGTGCCAAGCACCAGCAATTGATGCGTTGAGAAACGGCAAGCTCTGGCGGCTTAATTAAAACCGAAGTCATCGAGAACACAACGAAATATCACCCTCAAATAGCAACAGCTGACATGGCGCTTCTCGTCAATGATGTTGAGTATTCCTCAAAGCACAGCTGCCACTCATATAGCGGAGATCATCGGGACGTTGTCATGAATGGCATGTTGAACGCCCCCAAATATTTACCTCTATCGCGAGTATGTCTACTTTCGAAAATCCATCAGTGGGGACTCACCTGAAAATCTTTGGGCCAGTTTTCCACGATTGGGAATGCATCGGTATACTCCGAATATTCTCTATCCCATTCCTTTGAATAGGAATTATAGTTATATTCTTGGTTAAACACATTACGGTTATTGCCTATCTCAATCAGGTTTTCGTTCCCCCCTGTCATGAAACGTGGCTGTAATGCTTCATAGGTTGTTTTTGGTACTTTTAAGATATTTGTATGCCAACCTGCTTTGTGCCATTTAGTATACCTTTCGTTCATGACAACATAGCGCACATTAGAACCTTGCTCTATGGCTTCAGCATTTAACTCCTGCGCTCTCTTTCTATTGAAGTTTAAAGCCTCGTTATGCTCAGAAGGCGGCTTCGCATTAAAGAGACCATTCTTCCAGAAAGCAGAACCTGCACCTGACCATATTCCGCTGGCTCGGGCTGATGGCTCTTTCAGAAATTGTTTTTGAGTATTAGCTATATTTTTAGCAAGCAAATTTCCCATGGTTCGTGCCAAGGAGTACCATTTGGTTCTGTCCGTACCAAAACGACTTTCGTTTTCAAAATACTCACTACTGTAGTTAGGGTTTACATTACCACCATTCGCAACAGATATTTCGGCTATTTCATCCTTGACTGACTTGAGAAGATTTGCTCTAGCTGAGTTTCCTCGCCCCCACTCATGACTCCATTCTTTCGAGCCAACCGTTATTGTTCCAGCGAAATCTTTCGATTTGGTTTTTGCTGTCTTTATGGCTGTGGTCAGCGTTTTCTGAAGATTAGCGAATGGCAGGCTCGAAGGCGCAATCCAGCGCTGATTTGCTTTAAGGGCCGCTCTTGCATCGTCGATAGCTTCATTAGCTTTCTTCAACGCATTATATTGCTTACGCAATGTTCGTATAAGGTGAATTCCAGTACCAAATCCAAGAGAGACATCAAATATAGATGCTGCCATTTGTAACATCGCGCCTATTCTCTCTTCATGCTCTTTAGCCACAGCTTTTCCCCAACGAGCATCTGTATTTTTTAGCCCCTCGTTAAGCTCGACTCGCACTTTATCCATTTCTATACCGATGGCTGATTCGAACCTTTTGCCTGCCGAATCAAGTTCCTCTTCAGTGACATCGCCAATATCGAGAATCTCGTCTCGTATAGTTTTCGTGTCAATTACAGCATAATCAATTAAAGACTGTGCAACAAAAGCACGTGAAAGCTGGCCAGCAATTTGAGTTGCATAGTCTGAGCTTTTAGGTGCCGTAATAATGTTATTTTGTGCTGCCCTCATCGCTACGAGGTCGCGTCTTGCGCTTAATAGATGTACTTTATAAAGCAACAAGTCCCTTTTCTTATCTTTAATTAATTGAGATTGAGAAGAGTCAGTGGCGGCCTGCTCTAGTTCCCGTATTTGTGACTCAGCTATTTGTACTAACGTTTCCTCATTTGATAGTTGATGTGGACCAGGCGTATAACTTTTGCTAGTACTTCTTCGTGACCTTCCTGAAGGTGTAGGTTCACCTAACAATAATTTTTTGAATTCATTTTTTAATTCTTGGTTACCACTTTCATCAGATTCCTTTAATATTCTAAAGAAACTTTCTTCTAATTTTTTTCTTTTCTCTTCCTTGCTACCATCATTGCTCGATACTTCGCCATTACCTTCAGATAGTGCTTTCCCGCTCCGAGCAACTTGTTCATCAACACTTTTTTTATCGCTCAGAATGTTCTGGTCTTTTTTTTCACCAGTGTTATCTTTGAGGTTGTTATTTTCTTCTAATTTTTTAATCCTCTCCCTAGTGTTTGCTTCATCATTAATTAGCTTTTCATTATTAATCGATGGTAGCACCGATGAATCCTTAGACTCTCTTCGCGGTTTAATTTTTCGTTTCTCTATTTGAACAATATATTTTCTCATGGGAAAAAGATAACATTATCAGCACATCAATATCA
>NZ_PEIB01000058.1 GCF_004116385.1 Veronia nyctiphanis
TAGAGACTTTAACAATCAACAACAGGAAATGATGCTGGCGGCATCAATATTAAATCGATTTACGCAGCTTGGTATGCCCGATAGCTACCGAGTCGCCTAGTGATATCAAAAGACAGGGTGGGCCGAGTATGGAAACAAAGCCATTTATCGAGGCGAATAAAATCCAACACTCAAGCGGTCTTTCTTGCTACCCCAACCCAGACAGTTTGACTCGCTTATCTGAAACCACCTTACGCAAGACAGGATTGTCGAATGCGAAATACCTGGCGATGAAGCGCTTGGTAGACTCTGTTCCTTCACAACAGCTACTTTCACCTACTGGGGTAAATGCGGAAAATATGGCGGAAACCTTACTATCTATCAAAGGGATAGGACCATGGACTGTCAGTTATTCGCTTCTTAAAGGCTTTAACTGGCTTGATGGCTCACTTCATGGCGATGTCGCCGTTAGACGGAATTTACAGAAGGTATTAAATCTCACAGAAAAACCGGACGCCAAGTTCACCGAAACCTGGCTTTCCCAGTTCTCTCCTTGGCGAGCGCTGGCAGCAGCACATTTGTGGGCCATTGATGAAAAAACCGCATATTAATTTCAAAATGTGTCACTGTGGCAAATCTCTTTTGCTGCAGTGAAAACGTTTGATGCCTCAAAATCAATATCCCTGTATCGATAAAAAGTAATCCCCTGCAATATAAGCAAAAACATACTGTGTATTACCCTTTTCTCGCTTTTATACATACCACACCCCGCAGATCTCGCTTACGCTTAGAAGCAACTATAGTTAGTGATAACTACCAAACAACGGTGCAATGACGGCCAGTAATTAATAACGATAAATAGCGCTCTGATAACCGTCAGACCGGGACATATTCTAAAGTTATAGTAGGGACTCAACCATGATTATAAGGATCACTGAAAAGCAAGATTTGGCTGTACTTTATAGTATTTATACGTCACCGACGGTGGTCGCGAACAGTAAATACCTTCCTACCGTGTCCTTTGAAATGTTCTATGGAACCATTGATTTACATTCGGAGTATCAGGTACATCTCACGCATTGTGATGACAAAGATGTACCAAATGGGCATTTGGGTATCTTTCTTAATGCAATGCCTCGAACCAAGCACACTGCAACATTTGTATTAGCGGTCGAAGAGTCAGCGAGAAAGCAAGGTATTGGACACAGACTGGTGCAGGTCCTTTTAGATCAAAGTGACAACTGGCTCAATATCATGCGTCTTGAGGTTGAAGTACCGTCAGATGCTGATGATGTAATTAAACTGCTCGAAGACACAGGATTTACTATTGAAGGGCAGAAGCAAACGGCCCTGTTTAGAAACGGTTCTTACGTGGATATGTTAATGATGGCACGTGTTGTCGAGCGAGAGTGAACTGATAACTGAAATAAAAAAAGCCGGAAAATATTCCGGCTTTTTTGTGTCTTACAATTAACGTTGGCTCAATGTTCTTTAAAGGGTAAATCGCATTGATTTAACGAGCGCACCAGGCGATTTATATCCGCCACGAGGACGTTGATTCAACTGCCAGGGAATAGCGAAAGGTTCAGACTCCTGCGTTAGCGCTTCAAGCTCACTACCAAACAGGCGATATAAGGTATCGTCAAATCGCATCACATTGATTGGCGCGATAATCTCACCATTCTCTACCCAAAAGCAGGCAAAGCGCGTCATCCCTGTGATTCGTGCTGAAGCGCGATCTGACGGGTTAAGGTAATGAAGATTATTGATATAAATCCCCGTACCCAACTTTGTCAGCACATCATCTTTCGCAAGGTCACCGGGTTCAATTTCAAGACTTTCAAAATATTCACTAGGTCCGGCACCATTGTGCTCGACATCAAACTCGGCGCCCGTGGTCGGACTGACGAATAAACTTACTGTTTTGCCTTGATTAATCACAGTGCGGCTTTTGGCGATAAAACCACTGTCATTAAAATCAGGCCTCATGCCTATATCGAAGTTTTCATTCACCGTCAGTAGCGGGGAGAGACTCTCTTCACCATCATGAAGCTTTTGCAATAAGCTCGATTTATTGCGAACGGCGCCATAACCACAATCGAAGAACCAAGTTAGATGATCGACTGCTGCTGGTGACAAGTAAACACGATATTCACCAGGCTCAAGCGTGATGGCGTCACGTTTCATAATTTCTGCATCACGAGCAGAATCTTGGAGTTTGACCTGAAATGCATCGAGTGACCACACATCACCACTGTAGCTGCCTTTTGCCGCCTTATCGGCAGTAATAAAGATGCTCCAGCTAAAGGTAAAATCATCATAAGCAGCCCAGTTGATTTGACCCAGGTGATTCGCGAAACCGATATACTGCTGCCCCATCACTAATAACCCGACCAAGTCATACTCTTTCGAGGAGCGAACAATATCACTGACAATTTTGGTCGACTCATTAAAGCTCTTTTCAACATCACGGCATGTCGATACAGGCTCGCGGTTATAGTCAAAGAGCGTATATTCAGGCGATACCGAAATTGACTGACGCAAATTCTCGATCAAAGAAGATAAAAGTTCCTTATCTTCCTCATGATCCATGGTCAGAGCCACATCAGCTTTAGCCTGTCTCTGACCATCAATCCAAGTCAAAGCAATTTCTGCCTGATACTGATTAGAAGGTTGACGCACCTTACCTTGGCTAAATCTCACATTCTCGGTATCTTCACCGTTAAATGAGAGTAAAAAACCCTCGTTCTCTCGACGAAGAGATTCAATGGTATTTATCGTTTCATTAAAATACGTTTTCATCTCTTACCCCCCGAAAACTTCAACGTTTTTAAACACACAGGCAGGTGACGCGTGCCCAACGGTAATAATCTGCATAGCTCTGCCTTGCCACAATACGGTGTCCCGTGCACACCAAATGTTGACAAATCACCCACTGCACTGAGGTTGCGCCAGAAAGCACTCGAAATACCACGGTAGTTAGGGTTTTTCACCACTTTCGTCAGTGCACCATTCTCGATTAGCTGCCCATACTGACAACCAAATTGGAACTTGTTTCGTGAATCATCAATTGACCATGAGCGGTTGGTATTCATCATGATCCCATGCTCGATACCGCCGATCAGATCTTCTATCGATTTGTCACCCGCTTCGACATTGAGGTTTGCCATTCTGTCAAGCGGTGGACGACGCCAAGTATCTGAGCGAGAGCACGCCACTCCATCAACGCCAAGGCGCTGTTGCGAAATCGTCCCGCCAAGTCCTCGTTTCAATACACCACCTTCAATGAGCATCGCCTTCTCAGCAACGCTTCCGTCATCATCGAAGCCATAGCTCGCAGATTCGTTAGGAATTGTCGGGTCAAAGCTGACATTCAAGAGTTCAGAACCATATTGATAGTTTCCGAACATATCCGGTGTCACAAAGCTGGTCCCGGCAAAGTTACGCTCATCGCCAAGAATTCGGTCAAGTTCAATCGGGTGACCGATCGACTCATGAATCTGCAGCATCATTTGATCAGATGTCAGTAACAGGTCCATCGTTTGCTCAGGACAGTTATCGGCAAAGACAAGCTCTTTGGCTTGCTCACCAAGCTGCTGAGCTTTACCAAACCAAATGTCTTGAAGACGCTCCCAGCCTCCTTGCATGACAACCCGACCAAGGTCAGTGTCTCTGGTTTGCGCTTCTCCATCAGCAAAAGCGGTTGCACTCAGACCAGCATGAACAAAGTGGAACTGCTGAGAGACTTCGCCACCATGATTAGTCACAATGAGCTTGTCTTCAACATCAAATGCCAGCTGCTTCGCCAGTCGACAATCGTGTCATCAACTTTCAACTGCGCCGTACCTTCCTGAAGCACTGACAATTTTTCACTGAGTGGTATATTTCGTGCGTCAATGTCTACCGGGGTTTGGTAGTTACCCGTCTGATGCGGCATTTGAATTGCACTAAAGTCAGTGACAAAGGCGCTTTTGTCTAGTCTTGCCAAACGCATGGCGCGATCAAGTGCGCGACGAAGGCCCGATAAGGTTAAATCACTGGTGCTGGCAAAGCCCATTCCACCATTGTCTATCACGGTGATTTGCGCACCTTTATCCCAAAGATGTCGTACCGGAAGAACGAACGTTTTTTCCATTTCTAATGATTCGCTGCGTCTGTTTACAAAACGAATCGCACAATAATCAAGCTCTTTTGGAGCCAGCTCTAGAAATCGTTTTCGGATGATTTCTGAAGGCATAAATAGGTTCCTTTATAGTTATATAGGTAATTTGCTTAGATTGAGTTTCAGACAATTAGAAATTAAAAAAAGATCAGTATCACAGAGACTCTCCGGGGTTATATTTATGGTGGTTGGGTTGCATGATATCGCGCGACAATAGTTTGCTTGCGGCGAATACGACAGAATACTAACACCCAATCTTTGTGGTGCTATTAATTGATTAATGAAATGTTGCCTGTGTCTAATTGATTAACACACACCACTAAATTTTATGAGATGAGTCGAAGGATATTTGGTTTATGGGACGTGAAGGAGTGATTGATTTTCGAACTAAAAGACAATTCTGAAAGCCTTAAACACAGTCTTTTAAGGCAAGAAAGAGGGAGATCTCCCCATGCTTATAGCCCGAACAAGCATAACTTTGAACTAGGCCGAAAAAAAAGCAGTGATATTGGGTTTTCCTCGTCCTTTATCCCTCTTAGACGCATAGTAGTTAAGTGACATTTATCGAGCTGTAGATACATTTAGTCTTTACCTTTTATCAGCGAGGGTCACACATGAAACACTACTTGGTATTCAGAAAAGGTGATGCCATCACATTGTTGGAAATAGCTTGCTCGACGTGTAACTTAGAGAAGAAACAGCTCTTATCTCAGGGTTTTTGGCAGTCTGAGCATGTTATTTCAGCGGCTAACACGGCAACAGCAATGCAAAAGTACGAAGCATTGACCAACAGTTACTGCAAAGTAGAAGATTCCTATTTTGGTGCCGAGCCAGCAAGCCTTCATGCTGCGAGCGTTTCAACGCTCTGCCACTGAACAAAATATCTTCACCTAGCGGCTTTAATATGTCGCTAGGCTCTTATTGCTAATAATCAACCCAATTCATTAACCACTGTAAATAAACAGAAAAACACCTCTTATTCCCTTCAGTCTTAAAATTGATTTATCTCGTTGGTAGATTTAGCACGGACAATCTTTCATAACTCTAATAAGAATAATAATGACTAGGCGTATTTTTAGTATCAATTTACCTGTGCATTGGGGAAGAGTATGAATAACAAAGTTAAGCCATTAACGGACGAGCAAATTGCTGCATTTCATCGAGATGGATTCCTGATAATAGAAAAGCTATTAAGTGAGGAAGAAGTTGCGCTGGTCAAAGAAGCTTGTTTAAAAGATGAAGTGTTAATGCAGAGCGCAATGGAAATGAAAGACTCACAGGGAAGGAAAACCGATCTATCGCTTTGGAATCATCCCGGTGATGATATCTACGGTATGATTGCCCGCAGTGAGCGCGTCGTTGATACAATGGAAAAACTCCTTGATGATGAAGTTTATCATTACCACTCAAAACTGAGCGCTAAGAAACCTAGAGTAGGCGGCGCGTGGGAGTGGCACCAAGATTATGGCTATTGGTATCAAAACGGCTGTTTATTCCCAGACATGGCAAGTATTTTCATCGCTGTTGACCGCTGCACGAAAGAAAATGGCTGCCTACAAGTACTCAAAGGCTCGCACAAAATGGGTCGAATAGAGCACTCATTTACCGGTGAGCAAACAGGTGCCGACCCTGAAAGAATGGCATGGTGTATGGAGAAGTTTGAGCGAGTTTATTGTGAAATGCCCGCTGGCAGCGCTGTTATCTTTCACTCAAACACCTTGCATGGGTCGGAGGGGAACCTCAGTGACGAGTCAAGATGGGGACTCATCTCGGTGTACAACACTAAACATAACGATCCTCTGAGAGAACATCACCATCCAGGTTATACGCCACTGGAGAAAGTTCCTGATTCAGCCATCGTAACTATCGGCGCTAAACCCTCGGAGAAAACACAGAAATATCTCAATCAGGAAGAGGATGACACATCGACAACAGTTGATGTATAACAAATAAAAAAACCCAATGCCCTGAAAGCGTAATCAGAGTATTGGGTATAAAGTAGGTGTGAGGTAAATGGTTGAGTTAAACCTCGAGGTCTAATCTATTTCTATTATTATTGAAGATAAATAAAGATAAAATAAAACTGCGATACTGTTAAAAGTATTTTTATTTCTTTGAAGTGCGTCAGCAGTGTGTCAAATTTTTGTATTTGATTTTTATGTATATCGCAAAATAGATATACCTTTAATTAATTCAAATTGTAAAATTAATCACAAGCTTCTAAAAAGTATAGCAATTATACTCCTCTTATAATTTTTCTCGGCCTTATGATATACAAGATTTTTGCCTTATTTTTAACAATGATGCACAATACACCCCAGATCATCTCAACAAAATAAAACAATGATTATCATCTCAGGCAATGTCACCATCCCAGAAGACGAATTAGAGTTCTCGGCCATACGAGCTCAGGGATCAGGTGGACAAAACGTCAACAAAGTATCTTCAGCTATCCATCTTAGGTTTGACATCAAAAAATCGTCGTTGCCCGATTTTTACAAAGAGCGTTTGCTAAACCTAAAAGACAGTAGAATCAACAAAGATGGTGTGATCGTCATAAAAGCGCAGCAACACCGAACGCAAGAGAAAAACAGACAAGATGCCTGCGAGCGGTTACATGCCATGATCAAGGATGCCACCCGAGTCCAAAAAACACGAAGGTCAACAAAGCCTACCCGTTCATCACAAAGAAAACGTGTAGACACGAAGACACAAAGGGGAAAAACAAAATCCTTGCGGGGCAAAGTGTCGGGCTACTAGTGTGGAGCCCGTTTTCATTCGGGCTCCATGAGATATTTCTTATGCTCTGACTTGTGTTATTTTTTTGGGTGAGCGATAAAGAACCGGATAATTTTTTCGCCAATATCAAAACTCGTATGACAACGGAGAAATCCCCAATCTGATGTCACTGGGTGACAATGTCCAAACAAAGGCTTTGCTTTTCCGCTGTGCTCAATACTTTCAAACCATCGGTTTCCTTTCAAGAAACGTCTATGTTCATAACGGCCCACTTTCGTCCAGGTTGACCAATCCCAGTAAGGTTTCTCCCAATCTGATTCACTAATAACTACGCTCTCTCCATAGCCTTTATCTCTGAGTAAATTCATTACTCTTTTATTCTCTTTCGATTGATTATTTGGCGTTAGGAAATCATATATTCCATTAACCAAGAGTAAGGGTTTGTTAGATTTCAAATTACACTTTAACTTTTCTCCATGCATCGCAAAACTTGCATACCTTGCCCGCTCTGTTTTATCGCAATAAAACTCGTTGACTGTATGCGTGCCTCGCGAGAAGCCGTACATATGGATACGATTTTCATCTATACCAAACTTTACGATAGCATCGTCAATAAACGCTTTAAGACTTGGGAGTTCATTCAAATATGCCCCACCCAGAACAGACTCGATATCTATCCCTCCTTTTTCTTGTTTATCGAATAAATCGGTAAAGTTTGGTTGTATAACAATATAAGGGCTAGCTGCACCGTAACTCACTGCATTGAGCCCGTATTGACGCAATTTCGATCCTCTATTCTCACCTTCAGCATTCATCGTCGCACCATGAATATCGACGATAAGGCCACAATTACCGTACCCATTTGAGCATGAGGAGGGAATTGACATACTGTAAACAACATTTATTCCATCATCGACGCAACCATAATGTCTAACGCCAGGTGAGGAACCGCTTTGAGTTGCTGATGTAATAGATATAGGACAACTCGTATCCGGTTTCGGTTGATTATCTACTAACGCATAAGCGGTTGAACCGAACGTAGCAATTATAAAAATGACAAATAACAAAGAATGTATTAATTTTTTCATTAATCTTAACCCTCTATAAGGTATATGAACAATCGAAATCAACATTGGATTTAAGTTTTTAACATGCGAGTCAATGTCTTCCCATATAAGGAAATAAAAATTATATTTATATACACTTAAAAATATAAAAGACAGGCGTTATTAACCTATCATCTATACACCCTAAGGTTTAAATAGATTTGGTTAAAAATTGTTAAATTCGTTTATGCCTGACTAGATACTAGTGCCTTATTGACTTAGAGATGATAAATGAGGAGGTTTACCTTTAAAGGTTTCTGTATTGAGAACCGATAGTGGCAAGCAATGAGCAAAAGTTCATTGATATGTTTTTTCGACTGTTTTATTTCCACAACTTCACCTTCGAACAAATAGACGCGCAACCATCATTAGATATGGCTTCTCTTTTGATTAAAAATTCGCGAGTTTCTACATTCCAAAAATGAAATAGGTATTGACGCTTTTTATAATTTTTTGAAGTTTTTACTTCATTTATTACACCATTATAGTGTGGCATCTCCTTTTCTTCATCCAAATTTTAAGACGAAGTACATTAATCACTCTAAAAATCTGTCCATAGTAAGAATTCAAGAAAAATGTATTTCATTATTGATACGGGCGATCAGAAAAAATCTGATGATGTTTTTTGGTGTATGAGGTTGTGCGTCTTTCGTCACTTTTGATAATTGTCATATTCTGTCTTTAACGATATAAATTAATGATAACCAATCAGAACAACATCAATCAAAAGACCGTGGATAGAAAGGTATGATAAATGAAAACTTTGCTCCCATCCCTGACACTGCCTGGCCAGCTGAGATTACCTCTCTTAAAGAAGGGTTCGCAGGAAAGCTTAATGTCTATCGTGTCATGGCACATCATCCTCGGCTTTTAGAGTCATGGACTCATCTGAGAGACCATGTTGTGGTCAAAAACTCGTTAGGCGCTCAATGGAGTGAGATCATCATTTTACGTTCAGGAGTCAACCTCAAGTCTGATTATGAATGGAGCCATCATGTATCAAGGGCTCGAATTTGTGGCCTAAGCGACAGCCGTATTCTTTCCATAAAGGGAAACAAGGCAAAAATGGTGGAAGAAGACAATGTGCTATGCTCTGCCGTCGACGAATTATTTCAGAGTAAAAAGTTGTCTGAACTTACTAAAGCAAGGCTAAGAGCCTTAGTGGGTGATGCAGGGATGCTGGATGTAATAGCGACTGTAGGGTTTTACTCAACGCTGGGTTATATCCTCAACAGCTTTGATACCCCAATAGATAACTACATACAGAATGAAATGGAAAGGAATCCTCTGTAGAAGTGATGAATAATTCAAACAAAATGGCCCCGAAATCCGGGGCCATTTTTGTCAAACGTACTCACGCGAGTTATATGCCACTTATGTGGCGCGCCTTCACAGGCTCCTCTCTCATTCCCCAACCCAGTACCAAAAAGAATACAAAAATGGGTGTCCATTGTTGAGGAAAGGCATGAGTAAATACGTTGAGCAGAATGCCGGCTACACCGGCCACGACTAACCATCTGCAAACGTTTTCCATCATCAATACCTCCTACATGGTTTGACGAAGATATTTTTATCAATAAATTTATTTGTAGACAAAATGAGCAATTCAAATATTGAAGCGGCGTCCCAAATGACAGAATTTATACATTTCCTGTCATTATTGATGTGATTTTACTCCAAAAGTGACTACGTTCGATGACTTTATAGCCGCACGAGTACCGCACTGATCGTTTCACATCTCTTTATCACGACGTGTTAGCGCCCAGCCAGTCCCATTGATATTAAGCACAGGGTTATTGATACTCCAAGCTGGTATCATTTTCTCTAACAGACAACTATCCTACACAACGTCATACCCACTTATTTGACACTCAAGCTAAAAATAATGCCCCGAAAAGCTCAATAGTTGGAGCGTCAGTGTTAACACAGGTGTAGTGGTTTAATGAACCCGGACACCATTTAAGGTGGTAAAGTCACCACCAAAGAAAGAGGTGTTCCATGACAAGACAACGTCGTTCATTTTCCGCTGAGTTCAAACTTGAAGCCGCCAGCCTGGTGCTCGATCAGGGTTACTCAATTCCAGAGGCTAGCCGTTCACTAAATATCGGGGAAACAGTCCTCAGGCGCTGGGTTAAACAGCTTGAGCAAGAGCGTGGTGGTAACACGCCAGCGACCAAGGCTTTAACTCCAGAACAGCAAAAGATTCAGGAGTTAGAAGCCAGGATTAATCGGCTTGAGCGGGAAAAGACCATACTAAAAAAGGCTACTGTAGATTCAAGTGATTATCGCAACACCCTTGTCAATCATGTGTGATGGTGTCT
>NZ_PEIB01000059.1 GCF_004116385.1 Veronia nyctiphanis
GCATCGGCCTCTCTGAGGATCGCAACGATCTGTGTTTCGGTGAACCGTGACTTTTTCATGGTGTTCTCCTGCAGTTAAAGGGCAGAAAACTCCAGTTTAGACTGTCTCAGGATAGGGGAAGTGGACACTTCTCCTCACTATCGGCTGCCTATCTTTGAATTTTTGGTCTCTATTAGTTTCTTTAGCATGTTCATGAACACGTTCATCTACTGACTTTCGTGTAGGTCCTATTGTTTCAGTTGCATCCATTTTCTTACTCCTGTATCAACATTTAAATAAAAATAATTTAGTATTCTTGATGAAGAATAAATTATATAAATTTCATTGATATTTTATAATGTTTCCGATGAGATAATCGTATTGAAATATATTAGTATATAACGCTCGCCTAAACCATAAGCAACTTATTGCGAGTCCAGTGCCCAAAGGTCACGATTTTTAAAGCACTTGTTAGCTGTTTGTACGAAAATAACTTTTACCTATATATAAAAAGTGTAAACCTGACAATATTGGGAGTAATAGTACAACACTAAATATCCTCGTCACGCTTGCAAAAATACAAAAAGTTATTAAGCAAGAAACTAATCCAACTACCAATAAAATCTTGTTGACCTTGAGGTTACGATTAGATCTGATTGAACCATACATAATAAACTCAAATATGCTAGCTAGGGAAATTAAGCCAGCAATATCGCCTGAATAGAGGAATGCGATGAAGAAAAACAATAATACTCTGGTTACAACCGGCTCTTATGAAGTTGGGGTGAAAATAGAATATGCGCTGCCCAAAACTGACATGCTTCCAAAAACGATTAACAGAAGTGCTGCGGGGAGAAAGCAGATAACCATTTTGAGTATGTAAAGTTAACGTTTGAATTTACTCATACCAGCTAACAGCGCTATATCCCCCAAAGTGTCCAATATAATTCATGGGTGAAATTTGCGATCGTCTGCACACCTCGAACCCTCCGGCGTGAAGAGAATTGTCTAAAATCCTTTGCGGGAAAAAACACCAAAATGGGGAATATGAATTATATTGGACAAATTGGCTGATATGGATATTTATATAGTGATATTTTATCGGCTAATTACCCCATCGCACTCAACAAGTATCGAGAAATCCTAAATGCTGATTAACGGTCAATTTCGGATAAAATTTTTTATGTAAATCTCAGTATTAGACTCGCATAGTGCTTTTGTACTAAATCATTTTTGGGTGATTTCGAGTTACGCCAGACGAGCTGGCGCGTATTTGGACAAAAGTCAGTTAGTACTATTGCACTAACATGACCATATTTGATTAGAAAATATATCTTGAAACCTTAACTCTTGTTATACGTAACCAATGAAGCCAAATTAGGTAATAGGTATTTTGTTAACTCTATTTAGGTGACGCCCAGCTTCAAAAGGAGTAGAGATAAATGAGTCTACAATTTGAACGGCTTCTTGATAGGAAATGAATCTAGCCGGTAAAGCCAATATATTAGCGTCGTTATGCGACCTAGCTAGAGATGCGACTTCAACGTTCCATGCTAGCGCGCACCTAACTCCCTGATGTTTATTTGCAGTAATCGATATTCCATTGCCACTTCCGCACATGATAATGCCTATATCATGTGATTTGTTATCAATGGATTTAGCAAGGGGATGTATCATATCTGGATAATCGCATGATTCTGAGCTAAATGGGCCAAAGTCATCTACTGAGTACCCTTGTTCTTCTAATTTGGTAATCAGCTGCTTCTTATAAAGGTAGCCAGCATGATCACCACCTATCGCTATTTTCATGTAGAACTATCCCAGTACTTAAAATTTTAGTATCCGTATAACGCCTGCCAGCACAAGCAAAAATGGCGGAGCGGTTTTTTGTCCTGTGGCTGCATTTGTTATCCCTTGCTCCATGTTTTTCGCGGCTTACCGTCAGCACCTACAGAAAAAGTTACCACATTCCGCTTTGCTGCAAACCGTGTTTAAGTTACCAAAAAAAACAACAACTTGAATGTGAATTCAACTGCGTGATTGGAATTTCAGACAAGCCACTCAAACTGGTGAAGATTTGCGCGGTTTCGAGTTGCGCCAGACGAGCTGGCGCAGATTTGGACAGAATCAAGTTGGCAAGACGATTTCTGTGTGCGCCATATGCATTAGTAAAAGTATGGGTAACTTACGTCTCACTGAAGGTATTTTTGATTAACTCGAAAGCCATAGTCGTTTATATACAAAAAGAATGCAGATAGAAGAAGCATTCCGCGACTTGGAAAGCCCCGCGTATGGACTGGCTCTGTGGCATAACAGAACGCGTTCTCTCTATTCCTCGTTTAGGGAAAGAGGTGAGAAACCACCGACGATATTGTATCAATGGACAGTAATATCAGTGGGCTATGCTCGAATATCAGCGGCTGACACATTTATCTGGTTGGGAGAATTATGAGAAGATCCTTCAGGACTCTCCCCTAAGGGGATGAAAACCTATGCATCAAACTAAATCGTAGAGGGAACAAAGAAAAGACATATCGTATCGCTTTTTCTTAATTCAATCTTTGGCCACTCTCAAGCTGTTACTACCGACTTCTAGCAAGTCTATTACAACTCAACGAATGTTTAAATCCAGCGGTTACGAACCATATTGTACTGAATTGTCAAGCTTTTGTCCTTAGATGTTCAGACGCCTCACCTGCGGCATTAGATACTTAGATTACATTCTCAATTAGGTATTACATATGTCCCCGCATAATACTGTTTTGGTACTCGGTGGTAATGGACATTTAGGTCAAGCCGTTATTCGCCAATTAATCAGCCAAAGTATCCATGTCATCAGTGTTAGCCGTTCAGCCACTCAAGTGGTGAAAGGCATTGATTACATTCAAGGCGACCTGAGTCAGGTTGAATTTGTTAAGTCTCTTCGCCACAAAGCCAATGTCGTGATTCATTGCGCCAGCCCAGCCTATTCACATTGGAAAACTCAGTTTTTGCCAATGACAGATGCCATTATTCAAGGCTTTGAACACAGTGAAACCAAGCTTATTTATGCGGATAATTTATATGCCTATGGCCAGCATTCTCACGCGTTAACTGAGACCGATGCGTATTTGACAACTAGCACTAAAGGTAAAATTCGAGCCAAAGCCGCTCAACGCCTATTGGATGCACATCACAAACAAATGCTAACCGTAAGCATTGCACGCGGTTCTGATTTTTATGGCCCAAATATAAAGCACGCACTGCTTGGAGAGGGGGTGTTTGGTGCGGCTGTGGCGGAAAAATCTGCCACATATGTGGGTAATTTGTCTGCAAGACATAGCTTCACGTTTATCGATGATTTTGCCCGTGCACTCATTTTACTGGCATTGGATCATGAACGTGAAGGCGAAGTGTGGCACGTACCCAATGCACCCGCAATTAGCCCAAGAGAGATCCTACACAAGGTATATCAGCAAGTTGGCGCACCACTCAAAATTACCAATGTTCAAGGCGCGATTGAAACAGGTTTAAGTTGGATCATGCCATCACTTCGCGCCATTCAAGAAACACGTTATCAGCGTGATTTTGATTTTGTAGTCAACGATCGTAAGTTTTGTCGTCATTTTAGTTTTACGCCTACTTCGTTAGACGAAGGCATCGCCCAAACGCTCGCTGGTTGGAAATTAAGCCCCTTTACTGTTGCTGCTTAAAAAGGACTGAATATGAAACTCACTATTGCTACGTTGTTTTCGGCAATTTTCGTTGCCACACTAGAATTTGTCATGATGATCCCCGTTGGGGCGCTCATCGCTGAAGAAACTGGGCTAGGGATTGAAAATGCCCCACTTTTGATTTCAATCTATCCTATGTTTGCGCTCATTTCTGCCTTGTTAACGGCGCCTTTTTCTGATTATTTTGGCCGTAAACCTATCTTAATCGCGCTTATTTCTGGGCTGATTATTAGTTGTTTGTTATCCATGTTAGCCACTACTCCTAGCCATATTCTTATTTTAAGAGCCTTTGCTGGCATGGTTGCGGGTATTATTATGCCGAACGCAATCGCCTATGCTGGGGATGTAAGCCATGATTCAAAGCGCGCAAGTGTGGTGACGTGGTCGTTATTGGCGATTCCAATGGCATCAAGTTTCGGTGTGCCTTTTATGGCGTGGTTCGTTGAGATTACTTCGTGGCAAACAGGGTTTGGCTTTATCGCGTTACTATCGCTATTGCCATTGGGGTTGGCTCTGGGGCTACAACCGATATCAACGGGCGTGACTCAGTTCAACGCACGCAAGCTGTATAGTGAGTTGTTTTCATTGTGGCAACACACGGCCACACGTTGGATACTGATCATTGAGTTTTTATTGGTACTGGTCGTGTATTGCGTGGTACCGCAACTAGGCGTTTGGTTAGAGCTTAATTTTTTGATGTCCAGTATCGAAATTGGAATGTGTTTTTTAATGGCAGGGTTTGGCGCTATTTTTGGTAACCTCATTGCCAGTCATTTTGTCCGTCGTGGTGCGCGCCTATTCCCGATTGCTTTTGGCTCAGGTCTATTAATGCTTGTTACCGTTATTGCAACAGCAAACTGGTTACCAATGGCATTTATCAGTACTTTGCTATTTTTTATGATGATGGGCGATGCAAGTCGATATCCCGCTGTACAAGTGATGTTAACCGAAATCGTGCCAATTTCATTGCGAGGCCGATTATTGCTTATGAACATGATCGTGACAAATATGGCGATGGCAACAGGAGGTATAGTTAGCTCCCTACTTACACATCAGCATGATCAGCGTTTAGTCGGTATGGAATTAGTTGGCTATCTGATTGTGGGTCTTAGCTTGCTGATTTTTATGGCACTATCTCGATTAAGTCGCCGTCAGTACTATATTGTGAGCCACTAGCTTCTTAGCTTCTTAGCTTCTGGCGATATTGACTTGGTGAGCAGCCAAACCAAGATTTAAACGCCCGAGTAAATGCACTTTGATCGGAATACGCCAATAAAAAGGTAATTTCGATTAAACTTATGCCGCGGTTTAGATACTGTTTTGCGAGTTCTTGGCGACACACGTCGAGTAAATTCTTAAATTGACACTGATGCTGTGCCAGTTTTCTCTGAAGGGTTTTCGAACTCATGTTCATTGCCCTCGAAACGACTTGAATATCGCATTTCCCTTCGCTTAAGCCTTGGTGAATTAGAGCTTCGACCTGCTCGAGCAAGCTCGATTCTTGAGGCAGTTGGGCCAATAAATGATTGGCATGAGTTTCCAAGAGTACTCTCACTGCGGGGTCGTGACCACCCAGTGGCATGTGTAGTAAATTAGTATCGAACACCAATGCATGATCTACTTGCTCAAAATACACTGGACAATCAAAATATTGAGTAAAAGAATCGTAATCTTCAGGCCTAGGTTCAGGTAACGAAAAATACACACAGTGAATTTTCCCTTGCTCTTCTAGTGCTTGATTAATCATACGATATGCACTGAACACGCCTGAGATTATCATACTAGGATGTGGGTTAACTGCATGACGATATCGCGTGATCAATTTAGCCTTTTGCTCATTTTGTTGAATGATTAATTTGCTGGCATTCGATTGCAATTGATAAAACCGCCGTGCGTGCTCCAGCGCATGCGCTAACGTAGGGCTTTTCAACGCAATAAAGCCTGCAATGGAATAGTCTGATTGGCTATTTAGTACAAAATCAAACGCAAATTTTTCATCGCCCAACGATTGGTCTATGTGCTGATAAAGCCGATTAAGCAGGGTTATGTCAGAATATTGTTCCGCATTTTCTTCTACTTCTGGGCTGATATTACATTGTCGCATGAGTGTCGATTTATTCTTACCTTGGCTGTGCAAGTAATTCAACAGATGGTTAATAAGGCTATTGGCAACAAAGTATTCAGACATGATTGATTCGCAATTAGATTGATCGGCGGTAGCACTGCGGATTCGCCTGAAAGGTGAATATAATCACCTAACCAGTTTAAATACAACAATATTTCCACATATACCCAAGTAAAGGAGAATTCATAGCAAAAAATCAGGCATAAAAGCGAGGGCCACTGCAGAGCTATCAAGTTTTGGGGCATAAACCTAGAGCAGATTGTGCTGGACGAGTTTGGGCGATTTCGAGTTACGCCAGACGAGCTGGCGCGGATTTGGACAAATTTGAGTTGGCGAGGGTAATTGCTGGATAGCCTACTTGCTAATAAAAACTAATGGATTATTGGCTAAGTGCTGCATGATCTAGTTCTTGGGGAGCAGGTCAACTCGGCCAACGCCCAAAGCTCAGTCGCGAACACAGAGAGCGTCCAGCCCGCGTTTTCTGCGGGCGATTGTACCTTTGTTTGTTAGGCATTGACGTTGGCCGTTTGCCCAATATGAACAGCGATGCGCCAAAAATAGAAAGCTTCAATAACTATAGTAATCAGTACATTCCACATAGTAGTTCCCTCGGAAATGTCAAAACCAGAGCCCACCATTACTATGTTCGTAACTACTGCTAAGGGAATAAACACAACTAGAAGCCTAACGGTAACAACCCACCCTATGGCAAAGTACTTGGCTAAGAAATCAGTCCCTGAGTCACCGCCATTGCTGGAGTATGCGTATAGAAGACCGATAATCGAAACAGGAATTAGAATCAATATTGACAATAAATCAAATTGATTTGGTTCACTGGGTGGAATCATGGCCAAGCCTACAAATATTGTGTAGGCAACTAAGTATTTGAACATGCTTTTCTCGGTTACATTCCCAGCAATAAAGTCCTCTTTTAGCGTATTAATTCTCCAAAAGTACATCTTTTCTCCTCGGTTAAGTTTTGGTAATACCTAGCGCCTGCCAGCACAGGCAAAAATTGCAAAGCGGTATTTTGTCCTGTGGCTGCATTTGTTAGCCCTTGCTCCATGTCTTTCGCGGCTTACCGCCAGCGCCAATTGAAAAAGCTACCGCATTTCACTTAGCCGCAAACCTCGTTTGAGCCACCAAGAAATAACAACCTGAATGTGAATTCAAATGAGTTACTAGAATTTCAGACACGCAACGCAAACAAAGGTTGTTCAATCACTTCGACATAAGGTGCTGACCTGAAAAGTCGCGCCTAAATCAATTTTGGGCGGTTTCGAGTTACGCCAGACATGCTGGCGCGGATTTGGACAAAAATGGCTTAGAGTTGGAACTCTAAGCCATACAGATCAGATAAACTGGGGTAGGGGAAAATCTAGGTTACTACAGCCTACGAGTTCTGTGGCCATTCACCTATAGAATCAACTACGTTCAATTTGCATCTTCTCAACAAATTGAATGAAATTATCTTTTGCAAAGCTCTCTAACTGCTTATTCCAAATTAGGCCGACATCCCATGAGCTACTTTCCCCGGGCAGTTCCCAAAAAACGACGTGCTCATTCGCAATATGCTTTACACTTGCTGGAACAATAGTGAAGCCCAAATTTGCTGATACTAGTGCCAACAATGTTTGAATATCATCGGCCTCCTGAACTACATTAAGTTTTTTCTCATGCTCCTCTAATAGCATGTTAATTTGTTGGCTTAGCCCCTTACCTCGCTCAGGGTTAAGCTGTAAATAATCGATTGAATCTAACGAAGACCATAATTTGTTTTTGTCTATGATTTGGCTTCTATGTATCGCAAGCACTAATTGATCTGTACAGAGCTTCACGCCCGTCAGCGGAGCTACAGCTGGTAGTCGACTAAAGCTAAGATGAAGATCCCCCAGAAGTAGGAACTCTGACTGCTTTTGAGATGGTATATCGTTAAGTGTAATGTGGATCTCTGGGTAGTGTTTTTTAAACTTAGCTATGTAATCTGGTGCAAGGTGGTAGGAAGATATACCAAAACCTATATTAAGAGTTCCTGCAATTCCCTTTGCGACTCGTTGAGTTAGAGATTTATAAGATTCAAAACTCGATACAATTCGTTGCGCTTCAGGTAAAAGAGCTACGCCTGCCGCAGTAAGACTGGCTCCTTGTCTTCCTCTCTCAAATAAAACTACTCCACAAAAAGCTTCAAGGCGCTGAATCTTCTTAGTTAAAGCTGACTGAGTGATGTGTAAGTGCTCTGAAGCTACTCGATAGTTACCATCTAACGCTAACTGGCAGAATGCGCGTAAATCGATAAAATCCATTCCATAAGCTCATTAAATATAGGAATTTTATTCATTATACGGAATCAAACGACCTTTTTAAAATGGTTGATATTCACCAAGTAAAGGGAACAATTATGAAAGATATCCGTGTTGCGACTGTCCAATTTAACCACCATGCGAACGATAAAAACTACAACTTATCGGTCATTCAAAGTTACGTAGAAAAGGCGGCTAAACAAGGGGTAAAAATCATCGCATTCCCTGAAATGTGTGTGACTGGTTATTGGCATGTTTCGAAACTTAAAAAATCAGAGATCAATGATTTGTCCGAGTTCATCCCACAAGGGGAAACATCTCAACGCTTGCTAAAAATGTCTGAACAATACCAACTCAGCATAGGAGCAGGTTTAATTGAAAAGGACAAGGACGGAAATTTCTATAATTCTTACATAATGGCCATGCCTGATGGCCAGATAGCCAAACACAGAAAGCTGCATACGTTTGTCAGCGAACACATGAGAAGTGGTAATGAATACACTGTATTTGATACGCCACATGGATGCCGCGTAGGGATCCTGATTTGCTGGGATAATAATTTAGTCGAGAATGTTCGAATAACAGCATTAAAAGGGGCTGATATCCTAGTCGCGCCTCATCAAACAGGCGGCACGAACTCTCGCAGCCCCAATGCGATGGGGTTGATTGATCCCGAGCTTTGGCATAATCGTAAACAGAATCCAGATTCGATTCGTTCTGAAATGCAAGGTTCTAAAGGAAGAAAATGGTTAATGCGTTGGCTACCCGCGCGTGCCCATGATAATGGCATGTTCCTGATCTTTAGTAACGGTGTTGGGGTTGATATGGATGAAGTTAGAACGGGGAATGCGATGGTGCTCAATCCCTACGGCGAAATTATCGCTGAAACTGGCTGCGTCGATAATGATATGGTTATTGCTGATCTCAATGCGAAAGATCTAAATATGTGTACAGGCAGACGCTGGATCAGAGGTCGTAGACCTAATTTATACGCTCCCTTAACGATGGAAGGGAATGAATTGACGCCTTATCAGGCAAGATTCTCGACACTAAAATAGATGACGTAACTTATTGAGTGGTCGCCAACGAATAATACGTTGGCGACCATTAATATATTGTTTCATAAAGAGCCCCTAACAAACTTTGGGGCAATTTTGAGTTACGCCAGACAAGCTGGCGAGGATTTGGACAGAGTAAATTTGGCAAGGTGAGCTCTGTGTTCGCCTGATGTATAACGACAAACATAGGCAATTTACGTCTTACTGAAGGTGTTTTAGTTAACCTGAAAGCCATTGTCTCTTGTTATGTGAATGTTTTCTCATGACTAACGTGGTGCGTATTTACAGGTAAATAACCACAAGCTTCGTAAAATTGACTCGCTCTTAATGTGTCGGTAAATAAGGTTACTTTCGTAAAGTACTGAGTCGCGTGTTCTTCAAGAAATTGGAGCAATTCGCGCCCAACACCCAAACGGCGACTGCACTTACTGACGTAGAATCGACGCAACCGTGCGCAGTTATCTTGACGATTAATACCGCCGATAGCGACTAACTTACCATCGACCCTAACAGTAACAAGGGTTTCACCGTGCTTATTGAACTTATTGACTCCACTTGTAAAGTCATTTTGAAGTCGGGCTAAAAAGTGAAACCCCTCTGATTGGCTTTCAGTCAGCAAAGCTTCAATATCGCTTGGTAATTGTTCTGCTTTCTCAATCTTCATAAATTCACATAACAGTGTTAAACACCTGAACATAAATCAGGTTAATGTAGTGGTTTAATGAACCCGGACACCATTTAAGGTGGTAAAGTCTCCACCAAAG
>NZ_PEIB01000006.1 GCF_004116385.1 Veronia nyctiphanis
TTAATAAATAAATTAATTTAAATCAGTGCTATATGGCATGATAGATGTTTAAAGTGAGAGGTGTTTCTGCTTTTGTTCAATTTTTTCATTCTATTTTAATTGAATGTTTAAATATTTCATTGGTTTACTTATTGTCAATGCTTCCAGTGTGTCTTTATTATGAGATATCGTCGTTTTTATGCTCTTTCTTCCCTAAAATCCATTGAAAGTACGCCAAAGTATCACCTATGATTCTTGTGTTAATAATTAGTAATGTATGACTTGCAACTTAACATGTTGATTTTTAACTGGCGAGTGAGTTTTCTTATATTTATTGTGTTTCATTATTGATAATTGTGTTTCTTAATTAAATACAGCAAAGAGATAGCTATAAATTAATATCTCAATGATTAATTTTTTGACCTATTATTTTTGTACGGGTTATGAAATCCGCTGCAAATCTGCTATTCGGGAATTTGCTATTAATCCTTGCGTAAAAAATTACGGTAAGCATTCGATAATTAAATGGAGAAACTAGTATGAAACAAGTCATTACTATGGAAGAAGCAAAAGAAGTGAACGGTGGTACTGGTGGTCTTGGTGGTATTCTCGGCGGTATCATTGATATTGTTCTGACTATTGTTGACGCTATTCCAAGCGCAACTCTAGGCGACGTTGCGAAATCTTTATTTACACTTGTTGCCAACGTTGTTAAAGGCCTATTTGGCGGTAACAAATAATTAACAATTAATAGTGAAAAAACGCATCTCCTTTGTCATAAGGGAGATGCGTAAAAATAAAATAATATAATAAGTCAGCGTTTGACTGACAATAAATGTTGGAAGCTGGACGCTTTCAACTTGCTGAATTACTGACACTACATCCTGTAGCGATTCAGATAGCATTTTCAGGGAGCCTTATACATATGAGTTCTGCCCCGCTTAAGGTCATCCTTCAAAGCGAAGTCACCGAGTGTGGAAATGCTTGTTTGGCTATGGTTGCCAGCAAATTTGGTGTCGAACTGACTCTCCCTCAACTTCGTAAACTCAACCCAGCTGAAATCGGCGCGGGTGTGAACCTCAAAGATATCTCAGAAGTCGCCTTGATGGCTGGCTTCCACTGTAGCCCAGTAAAATTCGACAACGATAAACCGGAAGAACTTGAACTTCCCTGTATTGTCCATTGGGGTGGGAACCATTTCGTTGTTCTTGAGTCAGTCAGTAATGATCAACTGAAGGTCATTGATCCTGCCCTTGGTCGCCGAATATATAAGAGAGACTACTTCGCAGAGATGGTGACAGGTTATGCATTAGAACTGACGCCAAACTTCGACAAAAAGCCTGACTTAAGTAACCTTCTGTCTGATAGCGGCAGAGGTATTGTTACTTTTAAGGCATTACAGCGTGTGATGCCTGGCTTTAGAAACAACCTACTGCTTGTCCTACTGATGAGTTTTACTGTTGTTTTTATTTCTATGCTATCTCCACTTTATGTTCAGAAAGTGGTTGACGAGGCAATATCGAAAGGCAATTTAGATCTCCTCTATGTTCTCTCTGTCGTCTTTGCCGCTATATTTCTCCATGAAGTCGTCTTTAGTTATGTAGCAGAAATAACAAAGGTCAGTTTAAGAAACCGGCTTAAAGAAAAGCTGACAACCAGTATCTTCGCGAAACTTATTTATTTACCTATTGATTACTTTAATCGAAGAACAACGGGTGATTCACTCTCGCGGATAGGCTCCGCAGAGGGCATTACACATTACATGGTAGATGGCGTTATTGTCATTGTGACATCGACAGTGATGATCGCTCTTTCCATCTCTGTCATGTTGTACTTCAATGTGCTTCTCTCTGTCTTATCCGTGCTGGTCATGCTTGTTTTCGCCCTTTCAAAGTATTTGTTCAAGCGCTCTGTTATTCATGTTGAAAAACAGCTGATTAATGACAGGGTGAAATCTGACTCATTAGCTATTGATATCATTAAATCGATCAAGACGATTAAGTCGTATTCGTCAGAGTTTAGGAAAAATAATACTTGGTCGAGCTTCTTCTCTTCTTACATTGCTCAGGATATTAAAAAGGCCAAAATTGATATTCACATTGGCATTCTGAGTAAGCTCTTTCTGTACTCAGAACTTTTATTGATAGTCACGCTCGGTGGTTACTTAGTGATCAAAGGTGATATGACTGTCGGAACCATGTTTGCCTTCATTCTCTATAAAAATATTTTTACCGAGGAGGTCATTAAGCTGGTAGAAATGCTGATCGTTAAACAGTCGATAGAAGTTCACTTAGAGCGTGTTAATGACATTATTGATCACGAATCTGAAGTGGAAGACCTTGCTCGAAATGAGAAAACGATTGAGCGACAGGTGACATTTCCAGTATCGAAAGCGATTAATCTTGCCGACGGGGTAAGTGTTAATGTCAACCAACTTGATTATCAGCCCGCTGGTGCGCCACATAAAATCCTTAAGAATGTAAACCTAAAAATAGATAAAGGTGAAAAGGTTTGTATTATCGGTAAAACGGGTTCGGGTAAAACCACGTTGACCAGTATTATCTCAGGGTTATTCCGTCAGAGCACGGGTACGGTTGAGCTTGAGAAGGTCGACACGCTTTCACTCAACCCAGTTGCCCACAGGGCGTTGACTTCAACACTGTCTCAGGATGATGAGATTTTTGCCGGGAGCATTGAGGAAAACATCACCTTAAGTCCTTATGACATTGATTACGACTATCTGGACTATGTGTGCAAGCTGAGCCTGATAGACAAAGATATCGAAAAGATGACTGTGGGATATAAAACGCTGTTATCTGATAACTCAGGCTTTCTCTCTGCGGGTCAGAAGCAACGCTTGCTCATTGCAAGGGCGCTGTATCAAAAACCAAGGCTCCTTATTCTGGATGAATTCACCTCTAACCTTGACGAAAGGACCTCAAAGCGTTTGGTGGATAACATTATTAAACATGTTAAATGCACCTTGATTGTTATCTCTCACGATACGTCAATCATGACACGTTTTGACTCTGCTTATCTGGTAAGTAATGGTCGGTTGAGGAAACTTCGTCATCGAGAGGTCAATCATGTCAGTGATTGATCCGCAGCGTGGCAAAATCAGTCTAAAGACTCGCTTTCTTGTGAGGCTTTTTTCTTTTCTGCCTTACCGTTTGTTGAGCTGGTTCATTGCCCCGTTGTCAGGTTCTCGTTTAAGTCTATCGATAATCAACTCATTGCGGATAACATTCAGGCTTACATGCCTGATATGAAAAGCCGGTCAAAACAATACGTTCGCCGCATAAAGCGTGACTACTTGATGAGTGCATTCAGCCAGTACCTGTTGTCTAAAGCTTTTTTTAGTCGTATTGCCAAGGTATTCAACTCTTCATCTGAACAGACACTGTTACTCAGCCATCAAGGCAAACTAAATCTATTTGTCATTCACCCTTTCGGTTGCTATTTCACCACAGCACTGTTGCTGATTCGTAGCCTTAGACAAAGAGATATGCCAATTTACTTGGTTGTCGATGACAAGCTGAAAGGTTACATGACCATCGAGCGCCTCCAGAGTATCTGTGACACTCTGACTGAAGAGGGGCGAGTGACGGTTTATAAGGCGTCAGAAATTCAGTTCGATCAGGCATTTTTGTCAGACATGGAGCGTCAAGCGATTAACGTCATCATGCCAACCACCATTTCAGCTGGCATGCAGGATTTTGCCTCCGTGAAGTTTTTATCAAAGACGATTCAGCTATCCGCCTGTTTAAGCACAGTCATTACGCATCAAAGAGATTGTGCGGTGTATACGATTGATACGCCGATAAATATATTTAACCTTTCCAGTCATTCATTGACATTACGCGCGCTGTCGATAAGAGACAGTGAAGCGGAAGACTCTGGACGTATTGCCAGACAATGGTTAACGCGTGTTGTGAACGATATGCAGCAACAAGTCTTGGAAAGAACGGATCAATGGCTGGAGTGGATCTTGGCAGAAAAGTTCTATGGACGGCCTGATCCAGCCAGTATGGGGGTAGAAATGAAAGAGAACTTTGGCAGTTTTGTTTCGGGTCGTGTGGAGGTTCCAGCAGGCTTAAGAATGCTTTGCTATGGTCTTCTGTCATTTTTTGTCACCGCACTTATCATGATGGGAACAGTGAAATACTCTCCCAGTGATGCTGCACCGGGTTATTTACTTGCGACTGATGAAACCGCCGTGGTGAAGAGTGAGTACACGGGACAGGTAATTTCTGTGGATGTGGAAGAGGGCAGTGTTGTCGGTAAAGACCAACTTCTCTACCGAATTAAAGTGAATAACCAGTCTGTTAGCTCTTCAACCTTGGGTGATAGCTTGATAGGCCAGTTACAGAAAGATATGACTGCTTTAAATCAGCGAATAAAAACCCTGAAAGAAGAGCATGTTGTTAGCGTCAGAACGATAAAAAAAGAGATAAACAGCAAAATAGATCAACTGCGTACTCTCGACGGCTTGATGGCTCAGCAACAATCCACGCTGGAGCTGCTACGAAATCACAATGAGCGGATTAAATCGCTCTACCGCAAGGATCTTACATCTCGCACTGTGTTAGAGCAGGAAAAACTCAAGCTCCTTAATGCTGAAAAAGAAATGACAAACTATCGGTTCAGGAAGAAAGGCCTGAGTACCGAGATTGACCGTCTGAGTAGTGAGATTAAGCGCAGAGATATCAACCTCAGGCTCAATGTCGAAGCTGAAGCGTTGAAGATCTCATCAGTAGAGAAGCAGTTACTTGAGTTGAGTGAGGATCGTGTAGTCAGCATTTATGCCAATAAATCGGGTGTGGTAAATAATCTCAAAGTCGCTAGCGGCGATACGATCATTGTCGATGGGCGCGAGATCATGGAGATCACCCCATCAGCAACGGAGAAAATCACCAATGCTGTGGTGTTTATCCCGACAGGGAAATTAGTCGATATTGATGTGGGTAAACCGCTTCGCGTCGTGGTTGATGCGTTTCCTGTTTCCGAGTATGGCAGTTTTACCGGAAGGATTACCCGACTGTCTAGCTCGACCTTTAAGCATACTGACTTCGTTGTTGAGCTGCCCCGAGGCTCTCTCTACTACAAAGCGGACGTTGAAATTTATGCAGGAGAAGGTGGATCAACGAATAATATGGACTCATTTAAACCGGGGATGCTGATCACTGCTGATATCTTGGGAGACAAAACTACACTCTTTGAGTGGCTGTTTGAGCCCTTTATCAAGGCGTTTAGACGCGTATTCTAAATAAAAAAAACGCCCTGCTTAGCAGGGCGTTTTCGTTATGTCTGCTGTTAGCATCCTCAGCGACTACAGTTCTAAAAACTGCTTGAGATCGCCGACCATTGCTTCTGCTGTCTCTTTGTCTTCCCACTCTACGAAGATACGCAGAAGAGGTTCGGTACCAGAGAAACGCAGCAGTGCCCAGCCACCACTCTTGAAATAGACCTTAAGACCATCGGCATAGCTGACTTTTTCAATATCATGCTTGAAGTCAGGCAGTGCTTTTTCAACATAAATCTTGTTGTAAAGCGCTTCGCGCTGAGACGGCTTGAATGTACAGTCACCTTCTGCTGTATAGGCATAGCCATATTTGCTATAGATTTCATCAAGCAGTTCTGACAATTTTTTGCCCGTGACACTGATCATCTCAACAAGAAGCTCGATGCAAATACGCCATCTTTGCCTTTAATGTGACCACGGATGGTCAGGCCACCTGAGCTTTCACCGCCTATCAGAGAGTCATCCGCTTCCATTTGTGAACTGATGTGTTTAAAGCCAACAGGGACTTCAAAACACTTCTCGTCATGGTCAGCTGCGACTTTGTCCAGCAGATGCGTGGTTGCAATGTTGCGGACAACCGAGCCTTTCCAGCCTTTGTATTCCAGAAGGTAGTAGTAAAGTAGTAACAAGACTTCATTTGGATGAATGAAGTTACCTTTTTCATCGATGATACCAAGACGGTCAGCATCGCCATCGGTGCCGATACCGATGTCGTAACCTTCATGGGCAACAAGGTGCTTCAGGCGATAAAGTGTTGCGGCATTTGGTGATGGCATTAAGCCGCCAAACGAAGGGTTTTGACCATCGTTAATCACATCAACGTCGCAGCGTCCGTTGATTAACACGGTTTGCAGGGCGTTTTTCGCTACACCGAACATTGGGTCAATCAGTACACGTAGATTCGCCGCTTTTATCGCTTCAATGTCGATAAAATCGATAACCGCATCAACGAACTCATTCATTGGGTTGATGATTTGTACACTGCCGTTCGCAACTGCCTCTTCGAAATCGACAGACTTAATGTCGCTTTGCTGAAGCGTCGTTACCTGCTCTTCGATTTTCGCGGTGATCACCTCGTCAGCGTCGCGGCCGCCTTCGATAAACACTTTAATGCCGTTGTAGTCTGCCGGGTTGTGTGATGCCGTGATACACGCAGAGTAGTGGGTTTTCATCTCGCGGGCTTTGAACATCACTATAGGCGTTGGGACAAACTTGTCGATGAAGCTTACCGTAATGCCATTTGCTGCCAGTACTTCTGAGAACCATTTTGCCGCTTTATCTGACAGGAAACGTCTGTCGAAACCAATAACGAAACCCGGTTCTACCGCATTCTCGTTGACCATGATGTTCGCCAGCCCTTGTGCCGCCAGACGAACATTGCCACGGGTAAATTCTTCACCAATCAGGGCGCGCCAGCCGCCGGTACCAAACTTGATCATTTTGAATTCCTTTCAAAGTAAAAACGGGAGCCGTGGCTCCCGTAAAATCCGTTAGCCCAGTACGACGGTAACCTGGTTGACGGTGCCTTCGGCTTGCGCTGGAATTGCGCCTTCGATTGCCTCGCCATTGAGTAAGATTGACGTCACGCCTTTGCTGACACCGTTCGGGTTTTCGACTTTGATTTGATAAGTTGCACCGCGCCACTCGCGGTTAACTTCAAAGCCCGGCCAGCTTGTTGGAATACATGGATCAACCGTCAGGCCATCAAAGCCAGTCTGTACGCCCAGAATGAAGTTGGTCACAGCAAAGTATGCCCAGCCAGATGTACCTGTCAGCCATGGGTGGTTTGCGCGGCCATGGTTTTCATGGTCGCGGCCCATGATGAACTGCACATAGCTGTAAGGTTCAGCGATGCGGGTATCAATCATCTCATTTTGGTTATACGGGTTCAGTGCGTCATAGAACTTCATCGCACGGTCACCACGGCCCAGCTTGGCTTCAGCCACCCACGCCCATGGGTTCGGGTGAGAGAAGATGGCACCGTTTTCTTTCACGCCCTGATAAACACGGGTAACAAAACCGATGTCATCATTTGGCGTTGCGAAAGACGGCGCATTCAGGTGAAGACCGAATTCAGAGAACAGGTTCTCGTCAACGGCATCCATCGCTTTCTCGCCACGCTCTTGCGAAGCAAGGCCTGACAGAACTGCCAGTGTGTTTGACTCAAGGTGGATGCAGCCTTCAGTTTGTTGAGCAGTACCGATTTTGTCACCGTTTTTGGTCAGGCCGCGGATATACCACTCGCCTTCGTCATCCCAAAGGTGCGCTTCACACGCTTCACGTACGTCGGCTGCCATGATGGTGTATTTCTCAACATCTTCAGTTTTGCCGAGGTGCTTCGCCAGTGAAACGAACTCTTGCAGTGCCCAGAAGTGCAGGAATGACACCATAGACGACTCACCACCGCCAAGGTTCAGACAGTCATTCCAGTCTGCGCGTAGACCTTTACAGATACCTGTCTGGCCCACATACTCAGCAGAGAAATCAAGCGCTGCTTTCATGTGCTCGTACACGGTGGCATCGCCGCCGTCAGCATAAGGGATTACTTCGTCAAAGAAGCCTTCTTCGCCTGTTTCTGTCACGTATTTGCAGATGGTGGGTACCAGCCACAGGTGATCGTCTGAACAGGTGTCTTCAATACCGTGTATCTTGTCTTCGTCGCTTGGCGTTGGGACAACAGTTGGAGATTTCGATGGCTCAACGTCTGCTTTTTCAGGATCGAACCAGTCTGGATCGAACAGGTGGAGACCGTAACCGGCTTTAACCTGACCGCGGAGTAGGTCAACCAGACGCTTTCTGGTCATCTCAGGGTTGGAGTGCGGGACTGAGATTGCATCCTGCGCTGTGTCACGGTAACCAAGGCCTGTACGACCGCCCACTTCGATAAATGATGCGAAGCGTGACCAAACCACACAGGTTTCAGCCTGATAAAGGGTCCATGCATTGATCATGGTGTCCAGACCTTCGTTTGGCGACTTCACGCTGAACTTGGCGCAACGACTGTCCCAATGCTCGCGGATACCAGCAAATGCGGCATCAACGTTAGCAAAATCTTGATACTTCTCGCGAAGACGCTCACCTTCGCCTTTACCCATGCCCAGTACGAAAACAAAGCGTACTTCTTCACCCGGCTGGATAACGAATTGCTTGTGCAGAGAGCCACAGTGGTTGTAACACGTCTGTACGTGGTTAGAGCAACGACCTTTCTCTACTGCGATTGGGTTCGCTTCGTCACGGTATAAGCCAAGGAAGCTGTCACGTTGGCCGTCGTAGCTGTCTGGTTCAAAGTTTGAAGCCAGATAGTAGAAGCCTTCATAGTCGTTGGTGTTGTAGTAGAGATCGTACTCAATCACGCCATTTTTGTATGACGTACCCGCTGAGTAGAGGCTCATTTGATGGTTCTGGTTATCAGACTGAATGTGGCTGAACGAGAACTCAACAAAAGAGAATGCACTTATAGTACGCGGCTTGTCGCCGTCGTTTTTCACTTTGACATCCCAGACCTGTGCGTCTTCACCTTTTGGTACAAACAGGGTTTTCGATGCCGTGATGCCGTTGTATTCACACTTGAATTTCGAGTATGAAAGGCCGTGACGTACTTCGTAGCTGGCTTCTTCAAGGCTCTTTGCTACTGGCTGCCATGAGATAGACCAGTAATCGCCTGTCTCATCATCACGCAGATAAACATAGTGACCCGGACGGTCGAAGGTCGCGTTTGGACGGAATTTGGTTACGCGATTATATTCCGGGCTGTTATAGAAACTGTAACCGCCTGCATTGTGAGAGATAACGGTACAGAATTTTTCCGTGCCAAGGTAGTTTGTCCACGGCGCCGGAACATCAGGGCGGGTGATGACATATTCCCTGTTTTCATTATCAAAATAACCGTATTTCATTGATGTATCCTTATTCGCTATCCTGCACTGATCGGGACTGAGACGTCATCATTCATCCCGACAGTTCATTGTGTATGAGCGCTTTGTTGGCACCCAGTCTCTTGTTAACCGCCAGTGTTACTGGCAAACGGTATTAAATGTCTGAGCTGATTATTCGCCAGCCCAGAAAAAATCAATATAAGTTGTGATGTCCTCTGGCCATCAGCAATGCACCGTCCATGGCATCGCCAGCAGGCTTCACCAGTAGAGATGCAGCTGCAGGCATCAACCAAGGCACAATGCGTTCACCGATACTGCCCATTAGCGCGACTTTGCTGGCCCCTTTGCGGTGAAGGCCGATAATAAGGCGCTCAATGTCATCAGCAGTGGCTTTTAGCATCTCAATGGCCAATGGGTCGCGCTGCTCAGCAAAGGCAAAAATCGCGGGGCTGAACTGACCGTAATCTCTTGGCTTCGCTGTTTTTGACCAGTCGACAATGGCATCAATATCGTTATCAAAGTGATCGAGAACATGGCCCACCAGAGCGCTTACTGGACGGAGGCCGTCATTGGCAAGCAGTGTTTGCTGAATCAGGCGCAAACCCATGACGCGCCGCCACCTTGGTCGGAAATGGGGAATTCGCGGCCACCGATAACAGTTTGTTTTCCCTGATGCGTCATGACGCCGACAGAGCCGGTACCTGCAATCACGATGGCACCGTCATCACCCGAAAACGCGCCCATACACGCACCGTAACCGTCAGTGTTCAGGGTCATATGTGCATAGGGGTGGGGAAGTGCCATGAAGGCGTGCCACGCATTTTTTTGCTCTGCGCCAGCTAATGCCAGTCCAACAGAGATGTCAGGCATATCGACAATCCCTGCTTGCTGCGCGGCTTCACCGATGGCGGTTTGCAGAGAGTCCATGGCAAGCTCAACACCCAGCAGGATATTAGCGCTTCCGGTTTTTGCTTCGCCAAGAAGGTTGCCTGCTGCGTCGGTAATGCGTGCTCGACAAGATGTGCCGCCACCGTCGACACCACAAAAATACTTACTCATCCTGCAGATCCTTGCTTTGTGCGGCGATCGCCAGCAGGAACCATGCAGCATGAGGGATCCATTGTTCGCCCCAGCGCCAGTTTTGCAGCATGTCGTCTTTTTGCGGATCTGGATTAAATGCAATGCCCTTAGGATCGTCGAAACCTGCTGTGATCCCGTTACAGATACCACCATAAGCATTGAAGAAGCCAAGATCTGGCAGGTAGTCCGGGTTGTTACGGCCATATCCATCGAGCATGCACATGTCGTAAGGGTTCAGACCGAGCACCCAGTCGATTGCGTTCTGACCGTATTTTTTTAGCTCAGATGTTAAAGAGGTATCGAGCGATACATCACTGGCCATGAACGCCATCGCGGCGAGTGAACCCAGGCGTGCATTCTCGCCCTGCCACCAGTAACCGGTTTCGTTATCCTGAGCCACGAAGAAGCTGCTGCGCTTATCTCCAGATACTGGCTTAGTGTATTGGCGAGGGTAACCGAAGGGGTTACTGACTTCTGAGGTAATAGACAGCTCAAATTGCAGAGCCTGCCCCAGTACCTGCTGATATTTTTCCGTTAACGCAGCATCATGTTCAATAGCCAGATATTGCATCAGCGCAATAGCGGGCAAGCCTGCTTCGGCGGCATGGAAATAAGGCCTGCTGCCGTTTTCTGTCGCAGACCAGAAGTGTTGCCATTGCTCGTCATTTTGTTGGTACTGAGAGAGAACATCCGCCCAACGGCGTGCTTCTGTCAGATACTCGTCTGAGCCTGTTGTCCGGAACAGCTCAACCGCTGCGAGCAACGCGCAATAAGCGTCAATCAGGTTTTCCTGTCCGTTATCCAGATACGCATTGTTGTGTTCAATCAGGTGCCAGTATCCGCGTTCAGCCGTAATGAGATATTGTTGACTCGGAAACTCGCCCTGTGTTTTTTGTCGTGCAGCTGCAGCAAGCGCTGCAATGCTAACGCCTGCACCTTGTCTGAACCCGGCCTCAAACGCATCGGTCTTGTGGCCATCTTGCGTTTCGTACGCACAAATCTCACGCTGAGCAGTATCTTTGCTCCACTTGTCGAAGACGGTGAGGTAGAAGAAACCCGCAGGGTCTTGCATACGTACGAGGAAATCTGCACCGAAAAGGGCTTCATCAACAAGACGTGATTTCACGAACGGTGCAAGTTGTGAGTCAGCCAACTCCAGTGCTTTTAGCATGTTCCACACTACCATTGGGGTTTGCTGTGGATTCATATAGTTGGCGTAGGAGAGGTGGCTCAGGTATTTACTGACATCGCCTGATGCGTCATACCAGCCACCGTGCACATCGGCGTAGCGTTCTGTACCGACAAGAGAAGCCTGACTATCGGCATCATCAAAGTCGCCGCTGCAGCGCTGTGATTTGAAGTAGTGAATGATGTCAGAGAAAGTACGTTGAATCAGGAAATCAGACTTGATGTCAAAACGTTCTGAGGTCACATCGCCAGCACGTACTTGATACGTACCTGCTTTTGTCAGTGAGGAGAAATCAGCGAGATAGACGTCACCAATTTGCCAGTTATCAACATTGCCTGATGGTGTCAGAGGTACATCCATCACGGTCTCGCCTGTCTGGCTGTCGAGGACCTGAACGACAGTAACCGGGCACGAAGCCCGGGTCACGATGAGTGCTTTTTTGCTGCTTTGGCAATCGTAGCCAAGATGGTTGAGTAACAACTGCATAGTTTATCCTCGAAACATGTTACTAAACACAAATGGCCTTATTCGTAGAGGTAACAACGAACAAAGTGGTTGTCAGACAGCTTGGTCACACCCGGTAGGGCCTCTTTACATTTGTCTGTTGCATGCAAGCAGCGACCGGCAAATGGGCAACCTTTGGTGTCTGGTGTCCAAAGCGGGATTTCACCTTTATTGCCTTCTAGCTGATGGTGAATTGACTTACTCGGATCCGGAACGGCTGAAACCAGAAGCTTGGTATAAGGGTGTTGTGGACGGTGAATGATTTCTTCAGTATCACCCCACTCAACCATATGACCGACATACATCACGGCGAGATCTTCTGCGATATAACGCGCAGTTGCGATATCGTGGGTGATGTAAAGCAATGCCATTTCACGTTCGAACTTCATTTCTTCCATCAGGTTAAGTACACCTGCACGGATAGAAACGTCGAGCATTGATGTCGGTTCGTCAGCCAGGACAACTTCAGCACCCACAGCGATGTTTCGTGCCAGGTTGACACGTTGACGCTGACCGCCAGAGAGCTGGTGGGGGAACTTAGCCGACGTCTCTTTTGCAGGCGTCAGACCAACCTGCTCAAGCAGTTCGTAGACACGCTCTTCCAGCTCTTTATTGCTACCACTGATTTTGTTGTGGATTTTCAGCGGTCGAGCAATATGGTGGAAGATGTTTTGCGTTGGGTTCAAAGAACCGAACGGGTCTTGCCAAACCATTTGAACACCCTGACGGTATTCCATCAGGTCCTGGTGTTTTTTAATGGTTTCGATATCACGCCCTTTGTACTCGATAGTGCCTTGGTTAGGCTGGTACATTTTGGCGATCATTTTTGCTGTGGTTGATTTACCTGAACCGGATTCACCAACAACAGACAGGCCACGGCTTTTATATAATTTGAATGACACATCATTGATGGCACGCATCACGGGCTTATTCAATGAGTTACTGTTGATCTCAAAATCTTTTACCAGATTTTTGCCTTCAACAATTGGTTGACCTAATTCTACGCTCATCATTACTTCCTCAATTCACACCGACGCAATCACAGGCCTGTAAACAGGTGGCAATTGGTTAAACGGTTTTGCTCTACTTCTGTCAGGCGAGTTGCTGTCTTAAAGCAGCTTTCTTTCGCTTTGCTACAGCGAGCTTGGAAACGACAACCCTGAGGAACTTCCAGAAGGTTCAGCGGGTTACCCGGAATACCAGTCAGTTTTGGTTTCGGGCCTGTCAGTGGAGGGAACGACCCGGCTAGACCTTCCGTATACGGGTGGAATGGGTTTGCCAGAATTTCTTTAGATGGTGCAACTTCAATCAGCTGACCCGCATACATCACACCGATGCGGTCAGTGAACTCCACCATCAAAGAGAGGTCGTGCGTAATGAAGAGAATGGAGAAGCCAAACTCTTCTTTCAGTGCGTAGATTTTTTGCAAAATTTCGCGTTGTACAACAACGTCAAGCGCGGTTGTAGGCTCATCCATGATGATGAGCTTAGGGTTTAGTGCCAGCGCAACAGCGATAACCAGACGTTGACGCATACCTCCAGAGAACTGGTGAGGGTAATCGCGAAGACGGCTAGGGTGAATATCAACGATTTCCAGCAGACCCTCAGCACGACGAACAGCTTGCTCTCGTGTCATATTGGTGTGGCGCATAATGACATCACAGAACTGCTCTTCCATGTTCAGAACAGGGTTCAGTGCGTTCATCGCTGACTGGAAAACCATTGACATTTCGCTCCAGCGGAATGCCTGCATGCGTTGGTCACTGTATTTCAGGACATCTTCACCATTGAAGAGAACTTCGCCACCGCTAATAAATGCGGGCGGCTTGTGAAGGCGCATCAGGGAAAAGGCAACGGTAGACTTACCGCAGCCTGATTCACCCGCAAGGCCAAGCACTTCACCTTTACCAATATCAAAACTTACATTGTTAACGGCGCGAACATCGCCCGCATCAGTAATATAGTCAACGCAAAGATTGCGGACAGACAGTAATGGTTCTCTCATGCTCATTTCTCACCACTCCAAGCAACTTCCTGAATGGCAGGTTTTTCTTCCTGACGGGTTTTTTGGTCTTCTTCCTGCATTTTCTTCCAGCGACGCATGCCTTTCTGGGCGCGTAGTGCTGGGTTGGCAATCTCGTCAACCGCGAAGTTGATAAGTGCCAATGCCAGAGATAAGACGGTCAAGGCGATACATGGTGCAAGGACTTCCCACCAGATCCCCAAGAACATAGATGAAGACGTTCTTACGTTGTAAAGCATTGAACCCCAGCTAACGCTATTAGGGCTGCCCATACCGATAAACGACAGTACTGACTCGGTCAAAATGGCGTACATAACTGAACCGATAAAGCTGGCGCCAACAAGCGGAATTAGGTTTGGCAATATCTCTACAAAGAGAATACGCAGACGTGACTCACCAAGGACCTCGGCAGCTTTTACAAATTCTTTCTCACGCAGAGAAAGCGTTTGTGCTCGGATCACTCTCGCTCCCCAAGCCCAGGAGGTTAAGGCAATAACCATGGCTATCACCAATGGGCCCGCCTCGCCAACAAAGGCTGCGATAACCATGATGATTGGGAGTTGAGGTACAACGAGCATGACGTTCATAGCGCCAGACAAAATGTTGTCGACACGGCCGCCAAAATAACCTGCCGATATACCCATTATGGTTGCGGTAACACAGACGAAAATACCAGCCAGTAAACCAACCATCAGAGAAGTGCGCGCACCGTATACCACTTGTGACCATACATCTCTACCAAGGCGTGTTGTGCCAAGCACGTGGTCAGCTTCTTTTGACATGCGGAGGCGACGGCTATTATCAGCAAGGTTTTCTGCTACCCAACCATCAGGGTTCGCCTGCGCGGCCTTTACGATTGCACTCGGGTATTCATGCGGCTTACCTGTTCGCTTGTCAGGCGCATGACTGGTGATGAATGGTGCGAAAATCGCTGCCACAATGAACAACAACAGAGTGACTACACCAAACAGCGCTTTGTTGTTTCCTTTGATGATCTTGAATAGTTCTTTCATGGTTATTTGCCTCCCTTACGTAGGCGAGGATCTAGCATTACGACGAGTATGTCGGCAAGAAAGTTAAATAACAGCATCACCAGGGTAATCATAATCAGCAGACCCTGAAGTACTTGATAGTCACGAGCATTAACGGCATTCAGCATAACTGTGCCTAGGCCTGGATACTGGAAGATCATCTCAACAACAAGCTGTCCACCAATGGCCATACCAAGAGCCATCGATAGGGCTGTTACCGTAGGAAGCAATGCGTTTCTTGCTGCGTAGTTGAATACAACACGGTTTTCGTTCAGGCCCTTACCCTTGGCCATGGTGATGTAATCTTCGTTGAGAAGGTTAATCATGTTATTGCGCATACTGATAAGGAAACCACCGATTTGTGCGACGGTCGCACAGAGAAGCGGAAGTGCAGCGTGGTAAAGAATACCTGTGTAAGTATCCCAGCTTGTCCAGTCGAGGATAGCGCCCTCAGGTTGGCCGTATGCGGTTGGGAACCACTTGGTACTGATCGCAAATGTGAACAGGACTAATATACCGATAACGACTGGCGGTACAGCTTGTAATGCCATGAAACCGGGAGAAATAAATGAGTCAAATTTACTGCCACGACGCCAAGCGGCAAAGATACCCAGAACTGAACCGATACAGAAGGCAAGTACAACAGAGCTACCTGCGAGGAAAAGTGTCCAGCCAATTGAGCCACTAATAAGGTCATTAACTTGCATGGGATAGAACGTAGTCGATACGCCTAACTCCCAAGAGAAAATACTTTTGATGTATGTGAAGTATTGGATATAGAGTGGGTCGTTATTGAATCCCAGTAGCTCTTTCATTGCCGCGATACGTTCAGGTGTCACCTGAGCTGTCATATTGGCAAACATCATGGTCACCGGGTCGCCCGGCATGGCACGCGGCAAGATAAAGTTCAGCGTGATTGCGATAAGCAATGCGCCAAAATAAAACATTAAACGATTTAAGAAAAATCCCATAACTCACACCTTTAATGGCACAGCAAAGCCGCGACCAGAGAATTCAAAACCCCAATGGTCAAAATAAGTTGTTTTTCTTGGGGAAAATGGCGGTGCTGATTGCACCGCCTGATTACAGTTGCCTGTAAGATTAAGCTTTTGGCTTCAGGTCAAGAACGTGAAGCAGACGCTCTGGTACGCCCTGGTGGATACTTGGGTTACCTTTAGCGTTGTCGCCATTCCACCAGCCAGTGAAGCGAGTGGTGTTGTACTGGTACTGCGCAGCGCCAGAAAGTACTGGGATAACGGTTTGGTTATCAGCCAGAATCTTCTGGATTTTCTGTGCAGACTTCAGTTGCTCAGCTTTGTCAGCAGTCTTGTAGAAGCCGTCAAGCAGTGCATCAACTTCAGCGTTCTGGTAACGGTGCATTGCGAAACGCGGGTTACCTTCTTTCGCCATGAAGCGAGAGTGGAAACCTGAATCCCACGTCAACCATGGATCTGGACCGTTGAAGTAGTTAGTCAGAGCAATATCGAACGTACCGCCAGTCATGTTGCTGTTGTAAACAGCAAAGTCAGGAGTAACAGATTTCGCATTGATACCTGCTTCAGCAAAGTTCTCTACAGCCAGGATTGAAGCGTTGTTCCAGTCAGTCCAGCCAGTAACAGTTTGAACTTCAAGCTCAAACTTCTTACCAGTCGGAGTTTCAACAAATCCGTCACCGTCTACGTCTTTGAAGCCAGCTTCTTTAAGAAGTTTCTTCGCATATGCAGTGTTGAATGTGTTGTAAGCTTTGTTTGCTTTGTATACTGACGCGTCAGACCAGCTTTCGTAGAAAGCAGCCAGACCTGCACCTGAGTGCAGTGGTGAACCGTTGCCGTAGTATGCGATGTCAACGATTGACTCACGGTCAAGAGATGCTGACAGAGCACGACGGAAGTTCAGATTAGTCAGAGCTTCGTTCTTCGCTGCATCCGGGTGTTGGAAGTTAACCAAGAAGTTAACTGGACCACCGATTGGTGCAGACCAGTGCTGGTGGTTCTTGTTCGCTGAACCGTATGTTGCTTCGATGTCAGGAATGAAAGAAGTTGACCAGTCAAGCTCAGATGCTACTGCTTTAGCCAGAAGACCATCGTTGTCTTTGATCAGCGGCATACGCAGACAGTCTACGTCTAGGTTCGCTGCATCCCAGTAGTTAGGGTTTTCACACTGAACGTAAAGGTTGCTAGTGAACGAAGAAACTTCTGTAAATGGACCTGTACCAACTGGGTTTTCGTTAGCAAATGCCTCTGGCTTTTCAACTTTGCTCCAGATGTGCTTAGGAACAATTGGAGTTTGAACCAGCTTGAACGCTGCTGATGCATTTGCTTCAGCCAGGCTGATTTCAACGTTGTTGCCTTTGACTTTAACGTCAGTGATCAGCTTGCCGTTACCTGGCAGGTCAAGTACTGAGTTTTCACGGATCAGATCAAAAGAATACTTAACGTCTTCAGGAGTAAATGCTTGTCCGTCTGACCATTTAACGCCTTCACGGATTTCGAACGTTACTTTGCGCAGGTCATCAGAAACGGTGTAGCCTTTCGCCAAACGTGGAACAGCTTTGTTGCCATCCAGTTGGTTAAAAATAACCAGTTGCTCGTAAACGAAGTCACGCGTACTACGCAGGTTATTTTGCAAATATGGGTTAAAGTTGCGAGTCAGTTGCGGGTAGAAGTCTGGTACTACTGTCAGTTCTACCTGGTCTGCTGCGCTTGCTGTAGGAGCCATAAAGGCAGTAGCAGCAGCGACCACCGCAAGTGCTACTTTAGATTTTTTCAACGTGGTAAGCATTCGTTATTCCTTACTCAGCTTTTCGTTCCATTCTTATTTCTCACCCGTTTCACTTGGGTCAGGCCTAAGCTCGCTATGAGAGTTGATGAGCTCAACATTCACATGGCCGTGCAAGCTCAGTGCACCCCTAGGAAACTCCGCATCGTCGTTGTGGTCAATCACGCCACCCGTTAAAAACGTCAAATGAATCGCGGTCTACGTAAATTCCGTCAAAAGTGGTTGTGTAATCGACCTCATTGATGAGTTTATTACTATATGTGAAGTTACGATGACAGGGGGTTTCCTACATGGTTAATATGAATTTAAATAAGTAAAAACAATAGTTTATTAGTGTTTTTTTGCTTGAGTGACACGGATCTCTAACGTGTCATTTTGATTTTTTTTTAACGTGAATTTACGTCTTTCATTTGTTGTGATTTTGTTCTCAGAAGTAGTATAAAATTATCACTTCATCAACTAAATCACTTTTTTCTCATCACTAACCCACTGGACGAGTCTATTTTTTGAACATAAATTCGCCACGTGAAACTAGTGTTTAGCTGCCTTTGTAGTAGTAGAAAAAAAGCCCAGAAATGGGCTTTTACGAAGAGATTTTGTTTCGAGTTTTATCGGGTTATTAGCGTTTGGAGCCGCTCTCTCTGCGCTTTAATTTCCGAATGTTCTGCTGATGTGTTGGGGCACTTTTCCAGTACGTAATCGATGGTTTTGAGTACCGTTCGCCAGCGCGGTGATTTTGGTAGAGTTTCAACCTGAAGGTATTTATCTAATGTTCGGGTTTGTAACGTGCTTCTATCTAAATACACGCGCCAAAGGCCACTCTCCTCTGCCAACGCAAACTTGTTTTTACCCGTTTCTTTTTGCCAGAAATCGAGTGTACCAACCATGACGGTCACCAAGGTTTCGCGCAACATATCGGCCTTATTTGGCTTATCGTGGTCGAGTTTGTCAGCCATACGACTAAATTCACCACCAAGACCTCTGAGGTCTTCTAGGTAGCTTTGGCTTCCATCGTAGGCGTAATCAGCCAGCGCCTGAATAGCATTCTCCAAAATGCCCACACGTTTGGTTGGCATGTCTTCACTGGTACTGAGTAGCAATACAGTGTCGATGCCAGAAGACTCGGGCAAAACAAACACATCAGTCTGTATCTGAGTGGTAATACCACTGACTCGAAAGTTTAGATTGCCGCTGTAGTGGCCTTTGCTGCTGCTAGCATCTGGCAGAGGCGTGATTAGAAAATCTTCCAGCATGTGACGTTCTATTTGTTCGGGCTGCAAGTTAAACAGATTACCGCAGGCATCGTTGGCATAGCGGATCCTGCCTGACTCATTGACACAGATAATAGATTCGGGCACTGAATCTAGCAGGCTAAGGAGTCGGTTTTGAGCTTCAATCAATCCTGCTTCAGCTTGCTCACGTCGATGTATTTCTTTCTGTAATACTGCGTTTTGCTCGCGCTCCCTCTCCGTGAGGTGTGCGTCAATGTAGGCACGGATACGAGCAGTGATCTCGTCTTTGTTAAATGGTTTGGCAAGGTAATCGTTAGCACCGACATCAAAGCCTTTAATGCGGTCCTGCATTTGCGTCAGTGCCGATAGCATAATGATAGGCAGTTCAGTTTTGCTGTGGTGCTCTCGCAGATGTTCACAGACATCATAACCGCTGAGTTCCGGCATCATCACATCGAGTAGTAGCATTTGCGGTTTTTCGAGCGTTACCATTTCTATTGCTTGGCGACCATTTTCCGCCGTGATCACACGATAGCCTTCCAAATGAAGGAAGTTTTTGAGAATTTGTAGGTTAACGGCTCATCATCAACGACAAGAATTAACGGCGCATGCGGGTTTTCTTCAAAACATTCTGAATCTTTGAACGTCTCCTGCCGCACGGGTGCTGTGAAGTGATGACGTTTGCCACTTTGCTTGCGAATGGCAATATCTTGCTCTGATGCGAGGGGAAGGGTAAAGCTAAACGTCGTCCCTATCATTGGCTGACTGCTGACATACAGCTGTCCATCCATGATTTCTATCAATTTTCGGCTGATGGAAAGCCCGAGCCCTGCTCCCTGACGATACGTGGAGCTATCCTGACGTGCTTGTGTCAGCGGCTCAAAGATGTAGTCGATCTCCTCACTTGGGATGCCTTGACCAGTATCCGTCACCTGAATGCGGATCATATTGTCTCTGAACTCACCATTGATGATGACTTTACCTTCATCTGTGTACTTAATGGCGTTACCAACCAGGTATATAGAACCTGCTCCAAGCGTTGCTCATCCGCTTTCACCAAAGGAAGGTCGATAGGCATTTGATTGATAATACGGACAGGTTTATTACCAATCAGGTGACTGGAAAGCTCTATAACCAAACGCACGGCGCTGGCGGTATCAACAGCCTCTAATTGCAGATCGAGTTCGCCGTAGCGCATTTTGTGGTAATCAAGAAGGTCATCGACCAACCCAGAAAGACGCTGGCCGCTACTGATTATCATCTGTAGCTGGTTCTTGTGTTGCTCTATGTTGTTTCCTTCTGTACCAGCCAGCATAGACTCGGCCATACCTACCATGCCATGAAGGGGCGTTCTCAACTCATGTGAAGTGGTTGCCAGAAAGTCATCTTTCATTTTATCTGCTTGCTTTAGCTCGTTATTTTTTTGCTTTATCAAGGCTAAGTTTTCTTCGAGCTTGGCGTTTTGCTCTTTAATTAAAGCAATTTTGTCGGATATCGAACGCTGCATCCGGGCAAAGCTGGTTGCCAACCGGCCAATTTCATCTTTTCTGTCGGTAAATGCGATTTCCTGCTCCATATCTCCAGCAGAAACTTGCTCTGCTGCCCATGTGAGCCTGAGAAGCGGTGAGGTAATGGAGTTCGAAAGCATGTGAGAGGCGAGGATCACTAAAATGATCGCCGATACCATGACAACGAAAAAGATTTTCTCTAGCTGATCAATCCTTGCATAAGCGTAAACTTCCGGAAGCTCGAGGACTAATCCCCATTTGTAACCCATAATAACAACGGGTGTGTACGCACTTAATACCTGCGTATTATCAAAGTTGGTAAAGCTACCGACGCCTGTCTCTCCGCCCAGCGCTTCGTCAATGGCCTGACTGAAGAGTTTGTTGGCATTGTCGTCACCAGATGGGTTTCTGAGGTTATGGTCTTCGCCGACAAGCAATGTGGTCACAAAGTTGTCTTGCGAATCTCGGCTAAGCATCTCGATCATTTTTTTGTCAGACAATCGAAATAACACATAGCTGTGAAGATAGTCGTTTTGCGTAATAGCAGTAGCAAACCAAGCGGTTTTACCGTCATCGCCGCTCGATACAAAATCCGTAAAGACGATGGGTTTGGTGGTGTTTGTCGAGCCGTCACCAGTGAGCTTTCTTTGCTCTACTTTCCCTTTTAGCCAAGCTTCTGTTTTGCCTTGAATTTCCGAAAATGCTTTACCTTCAGTGGTACTTTTCCATTTTGACGAGAGGAGGTTTTCGGCCAGAGAATCGCTTTGGCTTGCTGCATAAACAACATCACCAGACATGTTGACCAAGAGCACTTCATCGAATTGGGATCGTTTGAGATATTCCCGGTAGGGGCGGTTATAGCGATCGAACGCCATGCTGTAGTTACCGCTGTACTTTCTGATGCCTGAGTTAGCATTGGCAAACCCCTGATTAAGGTATCTCTCTCTCAGGAGTTTTCTTGTTTCTTCGGGGATCTCACCTAATTGCGCGTAAGCACCTACTAACCCATAGAAACGACCACCACTGTTTGTGGCAAGCTCTGACGATGCAAAGGCATCAACATCCTGACGAAGGCTGTTAAAGTAGTTAAGTAGCTGCTCTTTCTTGTTATCACGCAGCGAGGCCATATGGTTGGTGCTTTGTTCTTTAAGATCGCTGGTATGTGATGACAGGAAAAACGTTGCCAATAGGGTAAGAGGAGTCACACTGAGAACCAGAAAGGCGATCATCAGTGTGTGTTGAAGTCGTTTGAACTTCTGCTTTTTCTTCATTTTTCAGCCTGACCAATGAGCTTTGGGGTCGTTTGTTACTTGTGGATTGCCTATGTTCATCGCAATAGTGCATCCATATTCGGCGCATTTTTGACTATGTTGCCGTGAGTTGGCAAGTGAGTGATGGCGGTAACGCGGTGAAGTTGGCATATTTGACGAAATTAACGGACTGCCCTCAAGGGCAGTCCCATTGGTGTTAGTGCTTATCAGCGCTGTAAATTGCAAACTTCGATGTTTTATCCAGCACTTCGCATGTACCGAAGGCTTCTTCAATCAAAGGTGGATAGCGAAGAAAACTATTTGCCACAATCATCAGTTTACCTCGGTGAGTGAGCTTTGAAGGCGCTTTTTTAATAAAGGTTTCTGTCGCAGCATAATAGGTCTTCAAACCCGCATGAAACGGGGGGTTACTAATAATATTGTCGTACTTTTCAGTAACCTTACTGTAAACGTCAGAAGCGACAACATCTCCGTTAAGATCGTTAAATCGAAACGTCTCTTTTGCTGACTCAACAGCCAATGCGCTGATATCCACCATTGTCACCGACGCTTCTGGGTATCGACTTTTTATCACTGCGCCTATCACGCCAGCGCCACAGCCGAAATCGAGTGTTTTGCCCTTTAATGGTGGGAGATTATCGAGGAGTAACTTACTGCCTACATCCAATTCATTTTGACTGAACACACCGGGCAGTGCGCGAATTGTCAAAGACGTATCGCCGAATTCCAGCGGATAGCTCTTGAACCAGTCATTGATTGAGAATGGTTTTGGTGTTTCTGTACACTGGCCCCAGTAAAAACTGCATCGGCGTGCAGTGTCAAACTTAGTGACCTTGCCGTAATCGGTAAACAGCTTTTCAATACTTTTGACGCCACTTCTGTTCTCACCGACTACACAGATTTCGCAGTTCTCTGCGCAGCGGGCCATCAGCATTGCGAGCAGATATTGAGCTTCAGCTTTTGCTTTAGGCCAATACAGCAAAACCATATCGATAGTTTTGTTCGCTGGAAACTCAGCACCAAAGTAAGTGGTCACTTGGCTGAATGTATCCATCTTGTTTGCAAATGCTAGATTGGTAGTAAACACAGAGACGCTTGCTGCCACCTCGCAAAGCTCAGTCGCGAAGGTATCTTCCAACTCTCCTGCAATGAGCAGGTTTTTACCTTCAAAATATTCGAGTTGACGTGCCACGACCTGGCTTGGAGTGCTGTAAGACATGCGGTGCCTCTGTTGAAGAAATTCGGCGCGCATTGTCCCACAAAGGTCAGTCTGTGGGAACACGCGCCGTTATTCAGGCAGCATTAGGTATGAGAGTCAGGAATTATCCTGCTTGTCGAGAAATTGGTGAAACTCGATTTCATACATGTGGAACAACACCAAGGTGACACTGAAGACGATGGGGCCATAGATTAGGCCCATTAGACCAAAGACGTGCAGGCCACCAATCAAAGAGAAGAAAATCAGGAGGGTATTCATACCTGAATTACCCTGCATCAATAGCGGCCTGAGAATGTTGTCAACGGACCCCACGACCAATGCTCCCCATGCAATTAGAAAAATTCCCCACTCCCACTGACCGATGAGTAGCAGATAAATTGCAGAAGGCAGCCAAATGAGCGCCGTTCCCACTACCGGAATGAATGAAGCAAAGGCCATCATGGTGCCCCAGAATAGTCCCGGGAATCCGGCGAGCCACATTGCAAACCCACCCACCAGGCCTTGAGCAAGTGCTGTCAAAAAAGAGCCCAGCACTGCCGATTTAGCCACTTTTTCAACTTCTTCCAGCAATGTATCTTCCTGACTGCGGGAGAGAGGGATCACGTGTCTGAGGGTTTGAATGATTTTTGCGTGATCGCGAAGAAGAAAGAACAAAACAAAAAGCATCAAAAGGAAATTGACGAACATGCCAGTAATGTCGCCAACAAACTTAGAGCTAAACGAGAGCATCTGCCCACTGAACTTAGAAAGTGTACTCGCCGCCTTCTGCGCAATTTCTTGCGCGGTAATAGGCTCTATAGGGAGTGAATTAACCAAATTGATGGCGTAAGTGACCTGCGGAGAGTTAAGAATGATCTCAGCGCCGCCAGAGGAAAACCATGCGTAACTGTCGCTGAAAAACTTCAACCCTTGATTCAATATGGCGGCGAACACGACAATTAAAGGGATGATGATGATGACAGTTAATAACAAACACGACAGCGCGGCAGCGAGATTACTTTTGTTTGGCAGCAGCGTTTTAATCTTGCCATGAAGGGGAGCAAAAAGCAGTGAAACAATGAACGCCAGCACAATAGAGCCAACATAGGGTTCTATTAGTGTGTAGCAGGCATAAAAAGCGATCAACAGCGCTACAATGAGCGTCCAATGTCGTGTTTCTATTTTCATTTTTGAAGCCACGGTATTCATTCCTGTCGTTTTGACCACCTTGGTAGTGGACATACTAGGTATAGAGGTATGATACGCTGGCAAATTTACAGGAAAAAGGTCTTATTTGATGGGATGTTGTGAAGGCAAATGCAACTCTAGGAAAAAGTATCGTCCCGGTTTGACCTCATGTCTGGCTGTGTTGCTTCTGATACTTGTTGTCGCGCTTTGGCGTTGAGCTTTATCTGGCAATGAAAACGGCGCTACCGCGCCGTTTCCTCTATACATCCACTTAGGCGTCATTCGATAGGGCTTCAAATGCTCTATCAGCAGCTGCAAGTGTCGCTTCAATTTCTTTCTCACCGTGAGCCAGAGAGGTAAAGCTGGCCTCGAATGCGGATGGAGCAAGATACACGCCCTCATCTAACATCAGATGAAAGAAGCGTTTAAACTTTTCGATATCACACTGCTGTACATCAGCAAAGCAAGTGATTTCCTCTTTATCAGTAAAGAAGAACCCAAACATGCCACCAACCTGATTCGTTGCCAAAGGCACACCATGACGGTCTGCGGCGGCTTTAAGCTTCGGCCAGTCGCTTGGTGATTTCAGCGAGGTGCTGCTCGTTACCTTCTTGGCGAAGAATAGACAGAGCTGTTGTACCTGCCGCCATTGCAATTGGGTTTCCTGATAGTGTACCCGCCTGATAAACAGGCCCCGTCGGTGCGATAAACTCCATAACATCACGGCGTCCACCAAAAGCCCCAACAGGCATGCCGCCGCCGATCACTTTACCTAAAGTCGTTAAGTCTGGTTTGACGTTGTAGTATGCCTGAGCACCTCCGAGAGCAACTCGGAAGCCCGTCATCACCTCATCAAAAATCAGCAGTGCGCCGTTTTGGTCGCAAATGTCGCGAAGCCCCTCAAGGAAGCCCGGTTGAGGCGGAATACAGTTCATGTTCCCTGCGACAGGTTCAACGATGATGCAAGAAATCTCCTCAGGGTACGCTTCGAACATTGCTTTTACTGAGTCGAGGTCGTTGTGTATACCGGTAAGGGTGTGCTTAGCAAAATCAGCAGGCACACCCGGTGATGTAGGTTCACCCAACGTTAATGCGCCAGACCCTGCTTTCACTAGCAGACAGTCTGCGTGACCGTGATAGTTACCTTCAAACTTGATGAACTTATCACGTCCTGTAAAGCCTCGAGCCAGTCGGATTGCGCTCATGGTTGCTTCAGTACCTGAATTTACCATCCTCACCATTTCCATTGATGGGACGATTTCACTGACCAGCTCTGCTAATGTGATTTCTCGAGCAGTTGGCGCACCGAAGCTCAAGCCGTTTTGTGCGGCTTCAACGACAGCATCTCTGATAGCTGGATGGTTGTGACCGAGAATCATTGGGCCCCAGGATCCGATGTAGTCGATATACGCTTTACCATCCGCGTCGTACATGTATGCGCCATCAGCACGTTCAACGAAAATTGGATCTCCTCCAACGCCAGCGAAGGCTCTGACAGGTGAGTTTACACCGCCTGGGATGGTTTTACGGGCTTGCTGGAATAACTCAGCAGATTTGGTCATGGTAGGTTCCTGAGCTTGATATTCTGATTAATTGTTCTATTTCATTGTACCGAAAAGAGTGACTTACTGGCGAGTTCAATATTGGATACAGCGTAAACTCCATGTCGGAAAGGTTAACTTCGCTCAGCTCTGTTTTTTGCGGGTCAAACACCAATTAAGCCAGTTACACTTCACTGTAATGCTAATAAAAAGATACTTAGGCGGCGAATGCTTGAACGATATACGCCGCTAATAGATAATAGAAGGAATAGAGATAGACTTTGTGAGGTAACAATGAGTGATACCAATTTGCCACTGGAGTTTTCCGAAGTAGCGGCGAACAAGGTAAAATCGCTGATCACTGAGGAAGAGAACCCGGACCTGAAACTGCGTGTTTATATCACCGGCGGTGGTTGTAGCGGTTTTCAGTACGGCTTTACTTTTGATGAGGCTGTGAATGACGGTGATATGACAATAGAGAAAAGTGGTGTGACGCTGGTTGTCGATCCCATGAGTTTGCAGTACTTACTGGGTGGTACTGTTGATTACACTGAAGGTTTGGAAGGAGCACGATTTTTCGTGAATAACCCAAACGCGACAACAACATGTGGTTGTGGCGCATCCTTTAGCGTGTAATCGAAGTGGCGGACATATTTGTGCGCCGCTCTATCCCAACACTCCTGCCTTGCTTTTTACAGTGTTTTTTATTTGCGGACCCCTCCCCTCAAAATTAGCCTAACCTCATCAAGGCATTCGTCATATCTTATAAGCACATTTATTTCTGAGCGTTAAGTCGACACCTTTTCACGTCCAATTTGTCTGTCATGTTCACAATGCTAAACGAGATATACCCCTCGTGTTTTCCTTGCCATTGATATCAAATCTTAAGTGGCCGATTGATTATGCAACAAGGTTGATTTGCTTTATTGGGGTATTATACTCATTTCAGTTACCCTGTTTCCCTTGCCTTAAATTTCATTTTTATGTGACTCACCCCATACTTAAATGTAAATGTTCGTAATGTTACGACAGCTTGTGGTCGATAACTCCTTCAGGGTGTATAAAAGATGGGAATTTGACGCATCGTCGAAAACCATACGCGTTATTGCGACGTATTTCTTCGCATTCAACTCAGAGGAATAGAGAATAATGCCGAACGAAGACAGTTCATCATTCAGTCGATTTTTTTCCCGTCACCCTTGGATCATTTCTGCTTCTTTCATGGCGATGCTGGTTGCATGGGTTGCGAATGGAGACCAGAGCACTGACGAGCAAGCAGTAAAAACCGAAACTCAAGTTCCTCTCGCCAAAGTGACCTACGATACTTTTGTTGCCCAGCCAGTGATCAGAAGTATTTCCCTTTACGGTAAAACAACGCCTGATCGTCAGATCAGCCTTCGTTCTGAAATCGCTTCTACTGTTACTGAGGTTAAGGTGAGTAAAGGCGCACTGGTAAGCAAAGGCGATGTGATCATGGCCTTTGATAAGACGGATCGTCCTTCACAGCTAAAGCGCGCAAAATCTCTACTCACTGTACGACAGAAAGAATACAACGCGGCAAAGTCGTTAAAAAAGAGAGGGCTGCAAGGTGAAGTCGCATTTTCACAAGCGGAAGCCAACCTTATTGACGCAAGAGCAGCATTAGAAAATCTTGAACTTGGTCTTGCACGGACAGAAATTCGTGCTCCTTTTGATGGCGTCGTTGATCAAATCAATATTGAATTGGGCGATTATGTCAAATCAGGTGACGTCGTAGCCCATCTTGTCGACCTTGATCCGCTGGTTGTCAAAGCTAATGTCAGTGAGCGCCATATTGAAAAAGTGAAACTTGGCACTAAGGCGCCAATAAAACTGCTCAATGGGAACGAGGCTGTCGCGACACTCCGCTATCGCGCGAGTATAGCTTCTGATCAAACCAACACATTTGATGTGGAGCTAGAATTACCCAACCCAACGTTCTCTATTCCAGCCGGAATCAGTACTGAAATTGACTTGCCTTTGGAAGAAAGTTTGGCTGTTAAGGTAACGCCATCCATGTTGGCATTAGACAACAAAGGCAACTTGGGTGTGAAAACCCTCTCAGGCGACCAAGTTAAATTCATGCCTATCAATCTGGTGAAAACGGAAAAAGACGGCGTATGGCTTTCAGGCCTTGGCGACAGCGTCAATTTGATCACCAAAGGGCAAGGCTTTGTCCGAGATGGCGATCAGGTGATTGCTGTTTCAGCGACTAAATAGTAAGGAGCTCATTCATGCGTGGATTGATTGATGCATCCTTGATGCGCACCCGGACCATGGTGGTGCTGCTTATTTGTTTATTGCTTGCTGGCGCAAGCACCTACATTTCTATTCCCAAAGAAGCCAACCCAGACATAAAAATTCCAATTATTTATGTCTCTGTAAATCATCAGGGAATTTCTCCTACCGACGCAGAGCGTCTTCTTATTCGACCTGTCGAGCAGGAGCTTCGCTCGATTGAAGGTGTGAAAGAGATGACCGCGACCGCATCAGAAGGTCACGGCTCGATAACGCTGGATTTCAATGTCGGCGTTGATCTCGATGAGGCAATGACGGATGTTCGTGAGGCTGTTGATAAAGTGGCTCCGCGACTCCCGGCAGGTGCTGATAAACCGACAGTTAATGAAGTAACCATGGCGGGTCAGATGCCCGTCCTCTCAGTCGCGCTTTACGGTACAGCGCCAGAAAGAACCATGGTGACCGTTGCTAGAAAACTGCGTGATGTCCTTGAGGGCTATAAGCAAATACTGGAAGTTGATATTGCGGGTGACCGTGATGACGTTGTCGAGATAGTGGTCGATCCGCTCTTGCTCGAGAGTTATAACCTGGTTTTGCAAGATATTTTTAACCTCGTTTCAAACAATAACCAGGTTATCGCGGCGGGCTTTATCGATAATGGTAACGGGCGATTCTCGGTCAAAATACCCTCGGTGTTTGAAACTGTACAAGACGTCTTAGACTTGCCTGTAAAGGTAGATGGTAAGAAAGTCGTCACCTTCGGCGATATTGCTACCGTCCGCAGAACATTTCGTGACCCGGGTAGCTTCGCGCGTCTCGACGGGCAGCCTGCTGTGGTTATGGATATCAAAAAGCGAGCTGGTGAGAACATCATCGAGACCGTCGGCCTTGTGAAGGCTGTGATTGAAGAAGCGCAGAAACAGCCGGAGTGGCCAGAAAATCTGCTGGTAAAATATACATCAGACGAGTCAAAGACTGTCAAAATGATGTTGACCGACCTTCAGAACAACATTCTGTCTGCAATTATCCTTGTGGTCGTGGTCATTGTTGCCATTTTAGGTGCCAGAACAGCATTGCTGGTAGGCATTTCAATTCCGGGTTCATTCCTGACCGGGCTTTTGGTGTTGGGCATGTCAGGTCTGACAGTCAATATTGTCGTTCTGTTCTCGTTGATCATGGCGGTGGGTATGCTGGTTGATGGGGCCATTGTTGTCACTGAGTTTGCTGACAGGCGAATGCGTGAAGGTGTTCATCGTCGCGAAGCCTATCAGGAAGCGGCGAAGCGAATGGCATGGCCTATCATTGCATCAACGGCGACCACACTGGCGGCGTTCGCACCCATGCTGTTCTGGCCGGATACCACGGGCGAGTTCATGAAGTACTTGCCGTTGACCTTGATAGCGACTCTGACTGCATCGCTTGTCATGGCATTATTGTTCGTACCTGTGCTGGGCAGTTTGTTGGGTAAACCAAGAACCTTATCGGCCAAAGAAAAACAGAAGCTCGTTGCCCTTGAAGAAGGTGATTTCAATCAGGCGACCGGATTCACCCGCGTCTATTTGAAAGTTCTTAAAGGTGCTATCCGTCACCCACTCAAAGTGGTCGGTCTGGCACTGGCCATTGCAGCTGGTACGATCTATGCCTACGGACAATCAGGCCTAGGGACAGAGTTTTTCCCTGATGTTGACCCTGAAGTGTTTAACGTCAATGTCCGTTCAGACGGGGATCTTTCTATCTATGAAAAGCACGCGCTGATGCAAGAAGTTGAGCAGCGTCTTTCAGGAATGGATGAGATCCAGACCATCTACACCCGCACAGGTGGCCGTGATCAAATCGGCACCATCCAGATGAAACCTGTCGACTGGCAGTATCGCCGCAAGGTCAAAGAGATCATTGAGGAGTTGAGAGAAAAGACAGCGGATCTCGCTGGTTTGCAGCTTGAATTTAAATTCCCAAGCGCAGGGCCACCAAGCGAAAATGATCTCGATATTCAGCTCAGCGCGACATCAAAAGAAGCACTGAACGACGCGGCGTATCAGGTCAAAGTCTGGCTGGAGAATCAGTCAACCTTTACCAACATCAACGATACCATGGATAAAGAGGGCATCGACTGGACCATTGATGTCGATCGCTCAGATGCTGCCCGCTTTGGTGCATCAGCGAGCCTTGTTGGTAACACGGTGCAGTTTGTCACTAATGGTCTGAAAATTGGCGACTACCTGCCGGATGATTCAGATAAAGAAGTCGACATTCTGGTTCGCTATCCTGAGGATAAACGTGATATTGGCCGTTTTGATGAGCTAAGGGTCAATACCCCTTACGGTATGGTGCCTATTACCAACTTTGCCACCGTCAAACCGGAACCTAAACAAGGTACGATTAACCGTGTCGACGGTAAGCGGGTGTTGAATATCCGCGCGGATATGGCCAATGGCTATCAGCTCAGCACTGAACTGCCAGCACTCAAAGCCGCGTTAGCTGAAATGAACATGCCTGAAGGTGTGACGTTCAAAATTCGTGGTCAGGATGAAGAGCAGCAGAAGAGTATGGAATTCCTGATGAACGCGTTTATTGTCGCACTCGCTGTGATGGCAATGATCCTCATCACTCAGTTCAACAGCTTCTATCAGGCGTTTCTGATCCTCAGTGCTGTTCTGTTTTCAACGGTTGGTGTATTCCTTGGTTTGCTGGTATTCCAACGTCCTTTCGGCGTTATCATGTCAGGTATCGGTGTAATCACCTTGGCAGGGATCGTGGTGAACAACAACATCGTTTTGATTGATACCTATAACGTGTTGCGTCGAAGTGGCCTCAGTAAGGTCCACGCGATTCTTTCAACGGGTGCTCAGCGTCTTCGTCCTGTTATGCTTACGACAGTCACGACGATTCTTGGTTTGTTGCCAATGGTATTGGAGATGAATATCGATCTGATAAATCAGAAAGTTGAATTTGGCGCGCCGAGCACACAGTGGTGGTCACAACTAGCTACTGCGGTATCAGGCGGTCTGGCATTTTCTACCTTATTGACATTAGTGCTTACGCCATGTTTGCTGATGTTTGGCGGTGACAAGATTAGGGTGAGAAAAGAGATGAATGACTATCTGCCTAATCAAAAGCAGGCGTTGTCTATTCCCGACGAGCTTGCCCAAGAACAGGCCAGTACTTCACAAAGTGGGCCAGCGGCAGAAGTGAATACTAAATCTGAAGTTGTGAACTGACGTGCGAAAGTATTGAAGGGTGAGTGATTCGATGGTGCACTCATTGATAACGAAAAAGCAGCGCATTGCGCTGCTTTTTTTGTTCCGAAAATTTGGATTGCCTTTTGCGGCTAAGGTAAATCAGGAATCATCGTTGCGATGAATTGGCCCAAGAGAGGCCAGTATCTGACTGAACTGATTAAGGGTTGCTAACCTCTTTTCAGCTAGAGAGATAAAATCGGTTTTCGCTTTACCTGTTAATGAGCGTGCTTGAGGTAATTTGACCGTTCTAGGGTTTTTATGGCGACCATTCACCAAGAATTCATAGTGAAGGTGCGCGCCAGTTACACGGCCAGTTCTTCCTACTTTACCAATTGTTTGTCCTTGCTTTACACGCTGCCCTTTTTTGACGAGACGCTTCGACAGATGAAGGTACTTGGTGGTGTAGGTGTTATTGTGCTGAATGATAATGTAATTACCATTGTATTTGTTGTAGCCCGAGGTGCGAACAGTACCATCACCTGCTGCCCATACAGGGGTGCCTACAGGTGCGGCATAGTCTGTGCCGCGGTGCGCCTTCATCTGTCCTGTGACGGGATGGAGGCGGCGACCGAAGTTTGAGCTTACCCGGCGAAAGTTAAGGGGGGTACGCAGAAATGCTTTACGCATTGCACGCCCATCAGCGTCATAATACTCACCCGTTTCTGAGCGCACTGCTGTAAATACATCACCTTGGTTGGTAAAAGTCGCGGCTAAAATCTCACCCCGGCCAATGCGCTCGCCTTCGATAAATTGCTCTTCAAACAGAACCTCAAAGTGATCGCCTGCTCTGATATCGAGGGCGAAGTCGATGTCCCAGCCAAATATCTCAGCAATTTGCATGATTTGATTTGCTGTCAGGCCACCGGAGATTGCTGCATTCCAGAAGTTTGAGGTAATTTCAGCGCTGGCGAACCCCATCTGTGTGTCAATGGGCTTACTGTCTATTTTTGACTGAAACTTGTCATCCACCCGGGTGATCACCAAGGTGGTATTCACACCTTGCGGTTGTTCCAGTTTGACTAATTGCTGGTCTCCGTCAAAGCCCATACGCAGCTTATCGCCGGGGCGCAAACGGGTTAAGCTCTTCGCTTCTTCACTGCTGTTTATCAGTTTATACAGTACATTGGCACTGATCCCTTCAGCGTTAAACAGTGTTGACAGGGTATCACCTGATTTTACTGTCACTGTTTTCCATTCCAAAGGCTCAATATTTGCCAGCACTTCCTGACCTGCAGGGGGAAGCAAAGCGTGGTGTTTAATAGGCACTGCATAAAGCTTCCCAGTTTCCAGAGTCTGGGAAGTGTCGAGCTCTTGTTGGCTTGGCAGTAGCAGGGCGATAACGAGCGCTGCACTGAGGCCTGCGATGACGGTTTGATATTTCCTTGGCAAAGCCATTTTTCTTCTTATATGCATCAAGTGTTCAATATTACAAAAAAATGAAATGAGAACAGAAGCTCTTCGGTGCCACAGATTTGAGATTCTGTAACTACATCAGCCAGTTCCTTTTGACAGTAATAAGTCTAACTGGTTTCAAAAACCATCGCTATTCAAGTAGTATGTCGCTCTATCACAAATTGCCGATTCTTGGGAGCATTTAACTATGGCGAGCATTGAAGCTGCGCTAGCTGAAATAAAGCGTGGCGTTGAGGAGCTGATTCCTGAAGAGGAATTAATTGCAAAACTGAAAGAAAATCGTCCTTTACGTATCAAACTGGGCATGGATCCGACAGCTCCGGATATTCATTTGGGCCACACTGTGGTGATGAATAAGCTTCGCGCATTCCAGGAACTTGGCCACGAAGTGATTTTTCTGGTGGGTGACTTCACTGCGACAGTGGGTGACCCGACAGGTAAGAATGCGACACGTCCTCCGTTGACGAGAGAGGAAGTGCTGAAAAACGCCGAGACGTATAAAGAGCAGGCGTTCAAAATTCTGGACCCAGAAAAGACCCGTTTTGAGTTTAACTCAGACTGGCTGAACGAGCTGGGTACAGTCGGTATGATCCGTCTGGCTGCAAGCTCTACAGTTGCTCGTATGCTTGAGCGTGATGATTTCAAAAAGCGTTACAGCACCAACCAACCTATCGCTATTCACGAGTTCATTTACCCGCTTCTACAAGGCTATGATTCCGTGGCTCTGGAAGCGGATGTTGAGCTCGGTGGTACCGACCAGAAGTTCAACCTGTTGATGGGACGTGAACTGCAAAAGCAGCACGGTCAAAAGCAACAGGTGATCATTACCATGCCTTTGCTGGTGGGTCTTGATGGCGTTAAGAAGATGTCTAAGTCAGCCCATAACTACATTGGTGTGACGGATGCCCCGGGCGAGATGTTTGGTAAAATCATGTCTATCTCTGATGACTTGATGTGGAACTACTATGAGCTGCTTTCTTTCCGTCCACTTGAAGAGGTTGAGCAGCTTAAGACAGATATCGAAAATGGCAAGAACCCGCGTGATGTGAAGATCTCTCTGGCGAAAGAGATCATTGCGCGCTTCCACAGCGAAGCAGATGCTGACGCTGCTGAGGCCGAGTTCATCAACCGTTTCCAAAAAGGTGCAATGCCTGATGAGATGCCTGAGTTTGAGTTCGGTCAAGGTGTAGCGATCGCGAACCTCCTAAAAGATGCAGGTCTGGTTGGTTCAACGTCTGACGCGATGCGTATGATCCGTCAGGGTGCTGTAAAGATTGATGGCGAAAAAGTCTCTGATACCAAATTGATTCCAGAATCGGGTCAAGCTGTGTATCAGGTAGGTAAACGAAAGTTTGCCCGTGTATCACTGAACTGATTCACTCTTTATACATGATTAAAAAGGCGCGTCAGCGCCTTTTTTCGTTTTGTCATTGATTAAATCGGCTGGCAAGGGTTGCCACACGTTTACCCAGATGATGGGCTGTTTTCAGATCGACCTGTTGTATTGGGCCATCTCCATTTTCAACGGCTGCCATCACGCCTGTTTGTCCACTGAAACGATTGAATTCATCCGTGCCTGAGCCATCCGGCCTGTCGAGCCCACACCAAAGCATACTGTGCTGCGTCGCCAGTACCTGCAGGTAATTGATGGTGTGATGCAAATCACCACCAATGCTTCCGCCAATCGTAAAGCCTGCCGCCAGCTTATTTACCCAGCGTTGCTCGACCCATTCCGGGCTGGATGCATCAATAAAGGCTTTGAACTGGGCGGGCACACTCCCCATGTATGTTGGGCAACCAAAGATGATGGCTGTGCAATCGCGGAGGGATTCAAAAATGGCATTATCTTTGAAGCGCCCTTGTTCGATATCTTCATCTTTTATCTGATAGAGCAGGGGGGCAATATCGGCCTCCATCACACCTTTGGCTACGTGCTCTGCCAGTTTGTGGGTTGTGCCATTTTTGGAGTAGTAGATGATGGCAATTTTTTTCATGATTGTTCTCCCAATACGGCTTGGATTGCCATCAAGAGTTCCGGTAAGGCTATGGATTGATATAACCACGCGCAGCTGTAGACGAGCTTGATCGTGTGATCGTTTTTGGAGGCTAACGCTTTGGTAAACCAGCTATTCCACTCTTTTTGGTTATCACTTGTGGTTGCCAGTGGCACAAAAGCATGGCGATAAGTAGATGTACATACTGCTGCGACGTAAGCCTGCCAAAAATATCCCAAGGCTTTATCAATGTCGTCAATGAAAGGTTCAAGAGACAGCAATGCCTGCAAACCAGTGACACCATGTAGCAAGGTGAAATCATTGGATGCGATAAATTGCGTGGTGACGAGCCGAACTATTTTCGCTCGGTCGATCACTTCAGGTACTGCAGCAATTTCTTGGTATCTGGGTTGCTGAGACAGAAACTGGATATCATCCGAAATAAGCCTTCAGGGTATTTCTGGTCCGAAAAACGTGTTGTGGCATTTCCGAGGTGCTGTTCAAGCGTCAGCATGGGATCTCTGATAAGTGGACCCGGTGAGACGTAGTTGGCGGCGAAAAGCCCTAGTGCATGACTGACTTCATGTGGGCTGTTAGATTCGACAGCGTAGCTGAGCCTGATAATGCCGTGAAAGGAAGCGGCCGCGAGGCCGGGCAGTAACTCATTGATTGCTTTTTCAACTGCTTCTCTCATCCCGTTGGCAACGATGTCGGCATGATAAAAATCGATCAAGGCCAGAAGCGTATCTGGATTGCCTCTTTCTGGTTGTAGATTGTTGATTAACCGTGACTCAGAAAATAATTCAAGGTGTTGTTCATGTGCTCGATATTCTGTTTCAAGCTGCTGTCTATTTGCGCCAATCTTCTCCATCGCCATTAAGGCCATTGGAAGGTGGTTTGACAAGCTTCCTCCGTAGGTCGGGAGATACTTGTGTGCCTGACTGACCAGCTGCAAGCTGTTTTCGGTAAGTGGTGAAAACATCTTAAGCCCCCTCAGTGATTTTGCAGAGTTGGGTATTCATCCGCAGTCGCAGTGTGTTGCCAATCGAGTGTTTTTTGTTGGTGTTTGCTCCATAGCCCATCGCTGACTCCATTATTGCTTTAGTAAAGTTATTTATTTACATAGTAGGGGGTTTTTATTTAAGTAAGGCAAATGCTTTACTAAGTTGCGATAGGGATTAAAAAACGCGCTATATCAGCGCGTTTTTATATGGGCTTTCGAACGGTGATTAAGCCTGCTCGCGCACCTTGTCCATTGCTGTACAAATCTGTTTGACGGCTTTCAATGAGCGAGGCGTGGCTTGATTCACCCAGTCAGCAGTCAGGTTAAATACAGCTTCTGATTGCGCTGCTGGCAGGTGATCTTTCCAAGATTCCCAGAACACTTTTGGATCTGTCGAACCGTCCGCATAGAAAATGGCCTCTGGCTTTTTCACTATGACCTGCTCTTTGTTGACCTGCGGGTAAGCAGCACTGGCCGCCTCGAAAGTATTTTTACCGCCACAGATAGCAAAGAGTGGGTTTGGCCAGTTGTTACCGCTAACGGTAAACAGAGGGTTTGAACTCAGCTGATAAAAATAAGCTACCTGCGCCTTTCCTTCTTGGGCCTTACGGATTTCGGCCAACTCTTTGCGCATTTCATCGGCGGCTTTTTCACCGATGCTTGAATCAGACGCATACTTGCTTAGCGCCTCTAGCTCGTTAGCTGTGTTATCCAAAGTGCTCAGGGTTGAATGGAAAACAGTAATGCCTAGCTTCTCAAGTTTTTCTACTTGGTCAGCGGGGTTACCGCCTTTCCAAGAAATGACCAAATCTGGCTGAAGTGCCGCGATTCGTTCAATATTCAGCCCCTTGTAGCTTGCGACATGCTCTAGTTTATCGACTTCAGCAGGGTAGTGACTGTAATCATCGACAGCGATCATCGCATCACCCAGACCGGCCGTGTAAGCCAGCTCAGTAGCATGAGGTGAAAGGCTGATCACTTTTAGCTCTGCGGCATGAGCAACGACTGGCAGTGATAACAAAATGGTAAATAAAAAGCGCTTCATTACAGGATCCTTCCCAAGAACATAAGTAAACTCTGCAACCCAATCCACAGTAAAGATCTGGCCCATAAATGACGGGACACAAGCATGAGGTGGGAAGCAGTAGGGGCGATATCGCCACCAATGGATTTTCGTTTCAGCTTTTGCTGGTCATAGACAACGGGCCCACCAAGGGCCAGTTGAAATTTTGTGCCAATTGCTGCCAGCAACCAGCCTTTGCCTTGCTCCCGCCATTGTTGTCCCTGTTGTTTGATGGCGGAAAGGGCGTGGTATCCGTTTTTACCTGCCGCAATAAGCAGCGCAAACAAGCGTGTTGGTAACCAATCAAGCAAGGTCATCACTTTGCTGACAGGTAAGCCATAGTCCTGATAGCGGACCTGATTCGGTGACCACATTCGGGCCAGTTGCATTGTCAGGGCATAGGTGAAAGCACCAGGGCCGCCGAGAAGGGCATACCAGAACAATACCGAAATCAGTTGCCGGCAATAGCCGACGGTTAGAGTTTCAGCGCCCGCTTTACCAAGGCCAATGGCTGATAGTGAAGAGGTGTCTCTGTTGACCTGCGGTGCCAGTGCTTCCCTCGCTGAAAGCTTGTCTTCTCTTGACAGTGCGCCTGCAAGTCGCTGATGACTCTCATGGAGTGGTCGCCAGTTCAGCGCGAACCAGAGAAGAAGAAAATCGAGGAACCACTGCATCCATACCACTTGCTGGAGCGCAATACAGAAGACGAGTGTGGTCAGACTCAAAAGCATCAAGGTGAGCGTGCCTGCAAGCCTTTGCTGGGTTCTGCTGTCAGTGGTGTGATGGACGCGAACAGCAATCTCAGTGGCCAGTTTGTGCCAGTATGGCTTTGGGCTGAATGCGCCCTGAGCCGGATAAACCCAATGGAATAGCAAAGCGCCCCACATGGCAAGCAAGGAGGGTGTTTCCAGTAACACGGTGAAAATATCCGGCATCATAGCGAGTTAGTCTGCCAGCAGTTCAACCATTTTTTCTACCATGGCACTTGAGCTTTTTGCAGCCAGTGGCAGGAATTCCTCAAAACTCATTGGGGATTCTTTATCGGCAACATCCGAAATGGCACGCACCACAACAAACGGCACCGAGAACTGGTGGCAAGTCTGAGCGATAGCTGCGGCTTCCATTTCAACAGCGATAACATTCGGGAAGTGTTCACGAATGTAAGACTGACGCTCAACGCTATGAATGAAGGCATCACCCGTACAAATCAGACCGCGCAGTGCGTGTGGCGCAGGAGACATTGCTGCCAGCGCTTTTTCTGCCACTTCCATCAAGGCTGCGTCTGAATCAAATGTCGCAGGTTGCCCCGGCAACTGGCCCATCGCATAGCCAAACGCTGTGACATCCGCGTCGTGGTGAGCAACCGCCGATGAGATAACCACATCACCCAGATTCAGAGAAGGGTCAAACCCGCCCGCAGAGCCAGTGTTGATAACCAGTTCTGGTTTAAAGCGCTCAAGTAATACCGATGTACCCACCGATGCCGCGACTTTACCAATACCTGATTGCAGCAGGATGATATCTGTACCAAACAGCTTACCGGTGAAGAACTTACATCCTGCAACTTCCTGCAGCTGACAGTTTTCCAGTTTTGCTTTCAGCAGAGTAACTTCCTGCTCCATGGCACCAATAATACCAATTTTCATCTCAGATCTCGTATGGGTTAAAAATAAGGCGCACAGTTTACCATGGCAGAAATGCGTGACGAAAAAAAAGTGCCCGAGTCGGACACTTTTCTTTTTTTACTAAGGTGTTACGTTCAGCATCATTAGATGTCGAGATAGTCCATGATGCCATCCGCTGCTTTACGGCCTTCGTCAATGGCGGTGACGACAAGGTCTGAACCGCGAACAGCATCGCCGCCTGCAAAGATCTTGCCGTTACTTGTCTGATAAGCAAAGCTGCCACTGGTTGGTGCCTTGATTCGTCCCCATTGGTCCAGCTCTACGCCATAAGGGGTGAGCCATTCCATCTGGTGTGGCTGGAAGCCAAAGGCCATGATCACCGCATCAGCTTCGAGCGTGTGCTCGCTGCCTTCCACGGGTTGTGGACGACGACGACCTGCTCCGTCTGGTTCTCCCAGTTCAGTGCGAACAACGGTGACTCCCGTGACAGCACCCTTTGCATTCACCTCAAGTCCCACAGGTTGAAGGTTAAACATGAACTCGACACCTTCTTCACGCGCATTTTTAACTTCGCGGCGTGAACCCGGCATGTTGGCTTCATCACGACGGTACGCACAGGTCACTTTGGTCGCGCCCTGACGAATCGACGTTCTCAAGCAGTCCATCGCGGTGTCACCACCACCAAGTACTACGACTTTTTTACCAGCCATATCGATATAATCGGGGGCACTTTCCTTGATATCCATTACCTTGTAGGTGTTGGCCACCAAGAATGGCAGTGCATCGTAAACGCCCGGCGCATCCTCATTATCGAGGTTTGCACGCATGTTCTTGTAAGTACCTACGCCAAGGAAAACAGCATCGTACTCATCGATGAGTTCTTGCATGGTGACGTCTTTACCGACTTCGGTGTTTAAGCGGAATTCAACACCCATGTCAGCAAAGATACGGTGACGATTCTCCATCACGCCTTTCTCGAGTTTGAATGACGGGATGCCGAAGGTTAATAGGCCGCCAATCTCTGGATAGCGATCAAAGACCACAGGCTTCACGCCATTGCGGACGAGAATATCCGCACAAGCAAGACCCGCAGGGCCCGCACCGATGATAGCGACTTTTTTGTCAGTCCACTCAACGTGCGACATGTCCGGCTTCCAGCCCATCTCAAAGGCTTTGTCAGTAATGTATTTTTCTACATTACCAATGGTCACGGCGCCAAAGTCATCACTCAGGGTACAAGAGCCTTCGCACAGTCTATCCTGAGGACAAACGCGGCCACAGACTTCCGGCAAGCTGTTGGTTTGGTGTGACAGTTCAACCGCTTCAATAATTCGTCCCTCATTGGCCAGTTTCAACCATTGCGGGATGTAATTATGAACCGGACATTTCCACTCACAGTAAGGGTTACCACAGTCAAGGCAGCGGTCAGCCTGCGCTGATGCCTGCGTGCCTGTAAAAGGTTCGTAGATCTCTACGAACTCGGTTTTCCTTGCTTTCAGCGGCTTTTTTCTTGGGTCGATGCGCTGTACATCGATAAATTGATAAACGTTTTGACTCACGGGTCCCTCCTTACTGCGCCTGCACGCGCAATTCTGCGGCGCTGCGGCTTTGGTGACCCAGCAGAGAACGTACATCTGCCGCTTTAGGTTTCACCAGATAGAATTTACTTATCCATTGTTCGAAATCGGCGAGGATGTCCTGCGCCCGCGTTGAGCCGGTAAGCTCAAGGTGATCATCAATCAAGCCGCGTAAGTGCTCTTGATGGATAGCCAGATTATCGAGAGAAATTGCTTCAACCAGTTCAGGGTTGACGCGCCCCGCGAAGTCGCCTGATTCATCAAGCACGTACGCAAAACCGCCTGTCATACCTGCACCGAAGTTAACCCCGGTGTGGCCAAGAATCGCGATAATGCCGCCTGTCATGTATTCACAGGCGTTGTCACCCGCGCCCTCAACAACCGCGAGTGCGCCGGAGTTACGTACCGCGAATCGTTCACCTGCTGTACCTGCTGCAAACAGTTTTCCGCCAGTGGCACCGTACAGACACGTGTTACCCACAATGGTGGACTCGTGGCTGGCAAAGGCTGAGCCCATAGGTGGCTTGATAATGATCTGGCCACCCGCCATACCTTTACCGACGTAGTCATTGGCATCGCCTGTCAGTGTCAGGTTCACACCACCTGCGTTCCACACACCGAAGGACTGACCTGCAGTACCTTGCAGATAGATATCCAGAGGGGTTGCTGCCATCCCCTGGTTACCGTAGCGACTGGCAACTGCACCGGAAACGCTCGCACCAACTGAACGGTCAGTGTTACGAATGTCCATAAAGGCTTTCGCAGGCTGACGTTTTTCAATAGCATCTGCAAAGGTTTCAAGCAGTGCTTGGTTGAGCTCGGCTTTATCGAACGGCGCGTTGGGTTCACTCCAGTAAACGGTTTTACCTTCAACTGGTGCCGGGCTTTCCAAAATATGGGTCAGGTCAAGCTTGAGTTGTTTGGCACTGTAACCTTCGATGACGTCCAGAAGGTCGGTGCGACCAATCAGGTCTGTCAGTTTCTCTACCCCCAGTTTTGCCATCAGCTCGCGCACTTCTTCACCTAGACCGATAAAGAAGTTCATGACTTGCTCTGGCAAGCCCTTGAAATATTCGCGACGCAGTGTGTCATCCTGAGTGGCAACACCCGTTGCACAGTTGTTCAGGTGACAAATACGCAAGTATTTACAACCCAGTGCGACCATTGGCGCGGTACCGAAACCAAAGCTTTCTGCACCCAGAATAGTGGCTTTGATGATATCGAGGCCCGTTTTAAGACCGCCATCTACTTGCAAGCGGATTTTATGACGAAGCCCATTGCTCACCAGTGCCTGCTGGGTTTCAGCCAGACCAAGCTCCCACGGGCTGCCCGCATATTTGACAGAGGTTAATGGGCTTGCGCCTGTACCACCGTCATAACCGGATACGGTGATCAGGTCAGCATAAGCTTTCGCAACGCCGACTGCGATAGTCCCGACACCTGGTTCAGACACCAGTTTGACCGAGACCAGTGCTTTCGGATTCACTTGCTTAAGGTCGAAAATCAGCTGTGCCAAATCCTCAATCGAGTAGATATCGTGGTGAGGAGGTGGCGAAATCAGTGTGACACCTTGCACCGAGTAACGTAGGCGAGCAATCTCTGCCGTGACTTTGTGTCCCGGTAGCTGACCACCTTCACCCGGCTTAGCACCCTGCGCAACTTTGATTTGCAACACATCTGCATTGGTCAGGTAGTGTGGCGTGACACCGAAGCGACCTGAGGCGATTTGTTTGATGCGTGAATTACGCTCAGAATTGAAGCGGCGTGGATCTTCACCGCCTTCACCCGAATTTGAGTTACCACCCAGACGGTTCATCGCGATAGCCAGCGCTTCGTGAGCCTCAGGGCTCAAGGCACCAATTGACATGGCTGCCGAGTCAAAGCGCTTGAACAGCTCACTCGCAGGCTCAACGGCATCAAGGGCCAACGGCGTTTCGACAGGCTTAATGGCAAACAGGTCGCGTAGTGATGACACTGGACGGCTGTTTACCGATTCTGCATAGGTTTTGTAGTCGGAAGCATCGCCTGATTTAACCGCAGATTGAAGCTGCTGCACGACGTCAGGGTTGTAGCATGGTATTCACCGCCATGAACATATTTCAGCAAACCACCATGTTCAATGGGTTTGCGCTTCGCCCATGCTCGACGTGCAAGGTTTATCAGGTCTTGCTGGAAGTCATCAAAATCCGCACCTTGAATACGGCTGGCGACACCCTTAAAGCAAAGGTCAACCACATTATCGTTCAGGCCGATTGCTTCAAACAACTGTGAGCAACGGTATGAGGCAATGGTCGAAATGCCCATTTTGGACATGATCTTGAACAAGCCTTTGTTGATGCCGTTGCGGAAATTCAGCATCGCCTCGCGGTAATTTCTTTCTATAATGCCCGAATCTGCCAGTTTGGCGATTGATTCGTAAGCTAGATATGGATACACCGCTGTGGCACCGAAGCCAAGGAGGACTGCAAACTGGTGCGGGTCACGTGCTGAACCTGTTTCAATCACGATGTTGGCATCACAACGTAGGTTGGCTTCAACGAGACGCTGTTGCGCGGCACCGACAGCCATTGCTGCCGGAATGGGAAGCTTGCCTTTTGTCAGACCGCGGTCTGAAAGCACAACCAACACGGTGCCATCGCGAACATCCTTCTCCACTTGATCACAAAGGTCGAGGATAGCCGTTTTGAGATCTTTGTCTTCCGGATCGTAATTAATGTCTATGGTGCTGTTACGGTAATGCTCATCATCAAGTTCCAGCAATTGGACCATGTCTGAATAAAGCAGTACCGGACTCTTGAACGCAACGCGCTGGGCGTGACCGTCGGTTTCACAGAACACGTTCATTTCACGGCCGATACAGGTTGCCAGCGACATCACGTGGTTTTCACGCAATGGGTCGATAGGCGGGTTAGTGACCTGTGCAAACTTCTGGCGGAAATAATCGGCAATATTGCGCTCTTTTGATGACAGCACTGCCATAGGGGTATCGTCACCCATTGAACCGGTTGCTTCTTGACCAATGTCGCCAAGAACCCGCAACACCTGATCAATTTCTTCCGCTGAGACGCCGAACTGCTTGTGATAAACATGCAGCTCTTCATCATCCATACTGCGGGTGCCGGAAGCATCATCCATTTCCATGCTTTCGAACGGAACCAGACGCTTAACATTTTTATCTAGCCACTCTGAGTATGGGTGGCGACTTTTCAGCTCGTTATCGATGTCTTTTGAGTGCCAGACTTCGCCTTCAAAAGTGTCAATGACCAGCAGTTCACCGGGACCAACCCGGCCTTTTTCAGCAACTTCATCCGGGGCGTATTCCCAGATACCGACTTCAGATGCCAGAGTGATCAGCTTGTCTTTGGTTACCACATAGCGTGCAGGGCGCAGACCATTTCGGTCAAGGTTACAGGCAGCATAACGGCCGTCTGACATCACGATGCCCGCAGGGCCATCCCACGGCTCCATGTGCATGGAGTTGAAGTCATAGAAGGCGCGTAGAGCCGGGTCCATATCAGGGTGGTTTTGCCATGCTGGCGGCACCAGCATTCGCATTGCACGGAACAAGTCCATACCGCCTGAGAGGAAGACTTCAAGCATGTTATCGAGGCTTGAGGAATCTGAACCTGTTTCATTCACAAAAGGTGCCGCTTGACTGAGATCAGGCAGCAACGGCGAACTGAATTTATAGGCGCGTGCTCGGGCCCACTGGCGATTACCTTCGATGGTGTTGATTTCACCATTGTGTGCCAGGTAACGGAATGGCTGAGCCAACGGCCAGCGGGGTTGGGTGTTAGTCGAAAAACGCTGGTGGAACAGACAGATCGATGACTCAAGTCGTAGGTCAGCCAGATCTAGATAGAATCTGGGTAGATCTGCTGGCATACACAAGCCTTTGTAGACGATTGTTCTTGTCGAGAGGCTAGTGATATAGAAATCTGTGTCTTCAGAAAGCGCCTTTTCAATACGGCGGCGGGCAATATACAAACGACGTTCTAGGTCACGTGCACGCCATCCTGCGGGGGCGTTAATGAAAACTTGCTCAATAGCAGGCAATGTACTGGTGGCTATTTCGCCCAGTACATCAGGATTAGTAGGAACGGTACGCCAACCTACGGTAGATAGCGTTTCTGCCTGAATCTCGCGTTCAAAAGCGTCTTTAGCAAGCTGCGCTTTGACAGGATCTGGCTCAAGAAAATCATACCGACGGCGTATAGCTTACTCAGCGCCCACTCATTTTCCTCAGCGACGATGCGAAAGAAGGCATCAGGCTTTTGAAGGAGGAGCCCGCAGCCGTCTCCGGTTTTACCGTCGGCGTTAATCGCGCCACGGTGAGTCATTCGGTCCAGTGCGGTTATAGCTGTGCGGACTAACTTGTGGCTGGCTTGACCCTCTGTATGGGCAATTAGGCCAAATCCACAGTTATCCTTCTCCAGCTTTGGATCGTACAGCGACATTGCAATTCTCCCTTGCGACTGCCTAGGGCAGTTACTGCATTTTTGCGACACTCTGTGCCAGTGTCTTTAGTCTTTCTTGTCCAACACGTTATCTATTATTTTCATTTGGGTCAAATTTCTCTCATATCTGTAACACTTTTCTCTTAGATAGACAAATATGTTGAGTTTGCTTCTGAATAGTAGTTTTTTATTGTGATTAGATTGGTTCTCATTACGAGAGAGGCCGCTTGTTTTATTGCGATTAGAGATGATTTTTTACAATTTTGGAGGTGAGAGTGAATAAGGGGGATGAAAGGGTAAAAAGCCAGCCTCACGGCTGGCTACGAAAACGTTTGCTTTGAGAATTGATTCAGGCTGAAATCATTAGAGAGTCGTTAATAGACTCAAGATTTGTGTCACCCATCAGGTAAGCATCGACAGCTCGGGCACACTCACGGCCTTCGTTGATACAACGTACAACTAATGACTGGCCTGTACGCATATCGCCTGCTGCAAATACGCCTGGTTGATTGGTTTGGAAATCAGTCGTGGCAACGTTGCCTCTCTCATCCAGTCCAACTTCCAGCTGAGCGAGCACGCCCTGTGGTTCTGGGTGCAAAAAGCCCATCGCCAACAGTGCTAAGTCACATTCAATGACACGCTCAGAGCCAGCCACTTCGTCAAAGCCAGGACGTTCACCGGGCTTGGCATCTTGCCACACGATATCAGCCACTCGTACGCCTGTCAGGTTGCCTGCGTCATCACCGACAAACTCTTTGGTCAGGATATTCCAGTGACGATCACAGCCTTCTTCATGCGAAGTCGATGTTCTCAGGATCATTGGATATTGAGGCCACGGCATGTTAGCAGGACGTTTTTCAGGCGGAATAGGCATGATCTCTACCTGAGTCACGCTGCTCGCACCGTGGCGATTCGAGGTACCGACGCAGTCGGAGCCTGTGTCACCACCACCGATAACAAGTACTTTCTTGTCAGCAGCATGAATAGGCTCTGCTTTAAGGTCCATGTTGTTAGCGCGGCGGTTATTCTGGCCTAGAAACTCCATTGCGAAGTGGACGCCTTTCAACTCGCGCCCGGGAACAGGCAGGTTACGAGGCACTGTGGAGCCGCCAGTCAACACGACTACGTCGTACTCTTCGCGAAGCGTTTTGGCATCAACGTCTACACCGATGTGAGCATCAACAACGAATTCGATCCCAGCTTGCTCCATCAAATCGACTTTACGATCAATGATGTCCATACCGAGTTTGAAGTCCGGAATACCAAATCTCAGCAGACCACCCACTTTCTCGTCTCGTTCGAAAACAGTGACAGTATGTCCGGCACTGTTGAGCTGCTCAGCAGCAGCCAAACCTGCTGGCCCGGACCCGATAACGGCAGCCTTCTTTCCGGTTCTCGAGGTCGGTGTTTTTGGTTTCGCATAGCCTTCTTTGTAGGCTTTTTCGACGATACTTTTTTCGATGTTACAAATGGTGATTGGGTCTTGGTTTATGCCCAAAACACAGGCAGTTTCACACGGTGCCGGACAGATACGCCCAGTAAACTCAGGAAAGTTATTGGTGCTGCTTAAGATGTGCCAAGCTTCTTCCCAACTGTCACGGTAGACGGCGTCGTTGAACTCAGGAATGATGTTCCCGATTGGACAGCCGTTGTGGCAGAAGGGCACGCCGCAGTCCATGCAGCGAGATGCCTGATCGTTAACTTTTGTGCCGAACTCTTCGTTCAGCACGAATTCTTTGTTGTCCTGAATACGGACAGAAGGGTCGACTTTGGCTGGCAATTCTCGGCCAAATTCGAGGAATCCGGTTGGCTTACCCATTGATGGCCTCCATTTCATCTTTGTTTGCTGCGGCAGCTTTTTTCGCTTCCAGCACGGCTTTGTAATCACGTGGCATGACTTTGACGATATGCTTCAGGTTCTTCTCAAAGTTACCGAGGAACATATCAGCGACGGTACTTCCCGTCAGCTCGTGATGCTTGGTGATCATCGTTTTAAGCAGCTGAATGTCTTCATCATCGAGTGGATCGATATCTACCAGCTCATCATTCAGTTTGTGCTTAAAGTCTTTCATCTGGTCCCAGACGTACGCGACGCCGCCACTCATGCCTGCGGCAAAGTTACGACCTGTCTGACCCAATACGATGGCAACACCACCTGTCATGTATTCACAACCGTGGTCACCAATGCCTTCTACAACGACTTTGGCACCGGAGTTACGTACACAGAAACGTTCACCCGCGATACCGCGTATGAAAGACTCACCAGAGGTCGCACCGTAGAAACAGACGTTACCCACGATGATGTTGTCTTCCGCAATCAAATCGCTGTTGCTATCAGGATAGAGGACCAATGTGCCGCCCGACAGACCTTTACCCCAGTAGTCGTTCGCATCACCTTCAACGGTAAATGTGACGCCTTTGGCAAGGAATGCCCCGAAGCTTTGTCCTGCGGACCCTTTAAAGTCAACCGACATTGGCTCTGGTAGCCCGCTATCTTTATAAGCTTTCGATATTTCATTCGACAGCATGGTGCCTGTGCTGCGGTCAAGGTTAGTGATCGCGAATGACGCATCCACTTTCTTGCCTTCTTTCAGCGCATCGGACGCGACAGAAATCAACTGGCGATCCAGTACCGCATCAATGCAGTGGTCCTGCTTTCTCTGGCAATACATGCCATCAGTGTCGCGAGGCTCTGCTTTGTAAAGCACCGTTGAGAGGTCCAAATTCTGGTATTTCCAGTGGCCTATATTTTCGCGCGTTTTCAAGTGCTGAGACTGTCCAACCATTTCATTGATGGTGCGATAACCCAGCTCGGCCATGATTTCGCGCAGACCTTCCGCCATATAGCTGAAGAAGGTAACAACGTCGTCAACGCGTCCATCGAAGCGTTCACGCAGCGTTTTGTTCTGGGTTGCGATACCCACAGGGCAGGTGTTGAGGTGACACTTACGCATCATGATACAACCTTCAACAACCAATGCAGCGGTTGCAACCCCCCATTCTTCGGCACCCAGCAACGTCGCTACCGCTAGGTCGCGTGGTGTTTTCATCTGACCATCAGACTGAACAACGATACGGTTACGCAGACCATTTTTCAGCAGTGTCTGGTGCGTTTCAGCAAGGCCAAGCTCCCATGGTAAACCTGCGTGTTTAATTGACGAGATTGGCGATGCGCCTGTTCCACCATCGAACCCTGCAATCAGAACCACGTCTGCTTTTGCCTTGGCAACACCGGATGCGATGGTACCAACACCCGCTTCTGAGACCAGCTTGACGTTAACGCGCGCTTTACGGTTCGCGTTTTTCAGGTCATAAATCAGCTGTGCCAGATCTTCGATAGATAGATATCGTGGTGTGGCGGTGGAGAAATCAGACCGACGCCCGGGGTCGAGTGACGGGTACGACCAATCCAGTCATCAACTTTGTGGCCAGGTAATTGACCGCCTTCACCGGGCTTCGCACCCTGTGCCATCTTGATCTGAATTTCTTCTGCGTTGGTCAAGTAGTAAGACGTCACACCGAAACGGCCAGACGCAACCTGTTTGATAGCGGAGCGTTCCCAGTCGCCGTTTTCTTTTTTCTCAAAACGTGCCGGATCTTCACCACCTTCACCAGAGTTCGATTTCGCGCCTATGCGGTTCATAGCGACGGCAAGCGTCGAGTGAGCCTCATACGAGATTGAACCAAAGCTCATCGCGCCCGTTGCAAAACGTTTAAGGATGCTCTCTGCTGGTTCTACCTCATCAATCGAAATGCTTCCTGCCGGGTTAGCGGCAAACTCAAGTTGACTTCTGAGCGTCGCGGCTTTGTCGCCCTGACGGTCAACCGCCTGGCAGTATTTCTTAAACTGATCGTAGTCTTTGTTGCGCGTTGAGTTCTGCAGCAAGTGGATCGTTGTTGGGTTAAAGAGGTGTTTTTCACCACGTTGTTTCCACTGGTAAACACCACCCACGTCCAAGGTCTGAACTGGGATTTCACGCGTTGGATAACCAAAGCGATGACGAACCAATACTTCACGTGCAATATCATCGGCAGTCAGACCTTCGATACGTGAGACCGTGCCAGTGAAGTACTTATCAACGACAGCTTTGCTGATACCGAGTGCTTCAAAAATTTGAGCGCCGTGATATGACTGAACGGTTGAGATCCCCATTTTAGAGAAGATCTTCAGAAGACCCGCATCAATCGCTTTTCTGTAAAGGTTGAATAGTTCATCAGGATCAGCATCGGCAGACAATTTGCCGATACGTTGCTGGTCTATGGCAGTTTCATAAATCAGATACGGGTTAACCGCGTTGGCACCGTATCCAATCGCTGTGGCGAAATGATGGGTCTCACGTACATCGCCGGTTTCAGCAATAATGTCAGCCTTGGCACGCAAACCGCAGCGAATAAGGTGATGGTGTACCGCACCTACAGCCAGCATAGCAGGGATGCCAGCAAGCTCAGGGCTGACGCCTTTGTCACTCAGAATGAGGAGTACATTACCCTCATTTACCGCTTTTTCAGCCTGCTCGCACAATGTGTTCAATGCGTTTTCAAGTTGCCCAGACTGACCATCAGCGACAAACAGCGTAGAAAGCGTAATGGCCTTGAGATGAGACTGAGTGTTGTTTCTCAGCTTCTCAAGTTGGATGTTGCTGATAACCGGGCTGTCGATTTCAATTTTTGCACAGTGCTCAGCAGACTCTGCCAGCAGGTTATGATCGGCACCGAGGTAGTTTTTCAGTGACATCACCATACGCTCACGGATTGGGTCAATCGGTGGGTTGGTGACCTGGGCAAATAGCTGCTTAAAGTAGTTAGCAAGATGCTGTGATTGGTGCGAAAGCACCGCAAGCGGCCAGTCAGCACCCATTGAGCCCAATGCTTCTTTGCCTTCTCTAAACATCGGCAGAAGAATATCGTTCACTTCTTCAGATGACACACCGAATGCCTGCTGCTTGTGCAACAATTCCTCAGGCTGTGGCTGAACATGAACATAATCTGTGTCTGATAGAGCATCGATGGGCTGCATGTTGTCAGCCAACCACTGCGGGTAAGGCTGCGCAGATGCAATTTCTGTTTTCACCTCTTCATCAGAGATGATTCTGCCTTGTTCCAGATCGGCCACGAAAATTCTACCCGGCTGCAAGCGGCCACGGTAATGAACGTTCTCGGGCGCTATCTCAACCACACCACTTTCTGATGCCATGATCAGGAAGTCGTCTTTAGTGACTGTATATCTGCTTGGGCGAAGACCATTACGGTCAAGTGTCGCACCTACCTTCACGCCATCAGTAAAACAAAGTGACGCTGGGCCATCCCATGGTTCCATAATGTTGGCGTGATATTGATAAAACGCGCGACGTTTCGGATCCATGTCTGCGTTTTCTTGCCAAGCCTCCGGATCATCATCATCAAGGCGTGCGGTACGCTTCGGCCTGACAAAACAAGAAGCTCTAGTGCCATGTCGAAGTTAGCGGAGTCTGATGCTAAATCCTGACACACTGGCAGTAGCATTTTCAGCTCTTGCTCGCTGAATGCGGTTGAAGATAACAGCGCCTCACGTGCTTTCATCCAGTTTACATTGCCACGTACGGTGTTGATTTCACCATTGTGAGCGATGTAGCGGAAAGGTTGAGCCAGACGCATCTTGGGAAAGTGTTGGTTGAGAAGCGAGAATGCACCAGCGCAAGCGCTGTGGTCATTGCTTGGTTCTGCAAATCAAGAAAGTACTGAGGAACTTGTTCAGTCGTTAGTTGACCTTTGTAAACCAGCGTCTTACAAGAGAACGAGTTGATATAGAAATCATCCCCGATGTTCTCAACGCCTTCAAGGCAGAGTTTAACCGTGTAATTTCTTAATACAAAAAGCTTTCGTTCTAGTTCATCAGTTGGCATTTGGCTGCCACCTGTGACAAAAGCATGTTCGAATTGTGGCTCAGTGCTGAGCGGGTCATCGCCAATCATGCTGTTATCTGTTGGCAATACACGATAACCGATAACTTGGAGATTCAGTCGCTGAACATTTCGCTCAAAGATCTCACGACAGCTCTCGCGCTTTGAAGGATCTTTAGGGAACAGAATAACGCCGACACCATATTGGTCAGCGGCTGGAAGAGTAAGGCCTTCTTTGGCGGCTTCCTGCGTGAGAAATTCATGGGGTTTTTGTAGAAGAATGCCAGCACCATCACCTGAGCACGGGTCACAGCCCTGACCCCCTCGGTGTTCCATTCGGGCCAGCATGTCGAGTGCTTGGGTAATAATATTATGTGACTTCTGATTTTTCAGATGAGCCACAAAGCCGATGCCACAGGCATCGTGCTCCATTTCAGGCACATATAGTCCCTGACTAGAATGCATCGTTTCAGTCATGCTTACGTCCTTCCAGTTGACACGAGTGTGCGTCACACCCGTCATCCTTACTTATGCCTTTTCCTGGCATTTCCTCACTGATTCTTTGCTGACACCGATAAATAAAAATTGGAGTCAAAAAAAGACTGGTTGCTCGCCAGCCTTGTTGTGCTGCTTGTTAATTTCCAGACACGAAAACGGAGTGACTAAAGTGCTTGTGAAATCGTTGTCCACTCCGGTTAACAGTGCGACTGAAATCATATTTAAATTATTCGCAGACGTCCTCATCCTACATATTTAGTAATTTAATTACCATAAAAAAATGAACAAAAATCACACTGATCTTTGTTTTATTTGATTTTTAATGTACTTAAAGTGACACCTTTATGAATAATACCCCGTAAATAATGAATAATTTTTCCTAGCACCTATAGCCGTGGATAGTTACTCTTTCAGTTAATTTTTGTAATTAACTTTCATATGAATCGTGTGTATCATTTTTGAGCGGGTAAGGGTTGATATGAACAGAAATATAAGTAAATCATGTTTGCTTTTTAGTATTTTGAGTGACTCTCATCGCAGGGTGAATGCAAGATGAGCGTCATTTTTTCGGCGCTGAAGTGCTTGTTTTGTCGTCAATTTGACACGGGTCATACAAAACACAAGGTGGCTCACTGAAATTGGTCAAAAGTCTATAAGAATTATTTTTCCAACGTATGCTATGCGCTGGATATGTATATCTGGACTTTACGGTAATCGGATTTAGGTGTAATGAATTTATTCCACTGGTTTTTACTCATCTCAACGTTGATAGCGGGCATTGCTATTGGCGCCTTTTTGATGCGCCGATACCGTATGATCGAGGAAAAAACCTGGCGCAAGTATCTGTCGAATTTAAACACGCCTAAAGCCATTGTTTCTGCGGAAACTGGCGAGATTTACTTTGCAAACCAAAGTTCGATTCGTGGCTTTCAGCTGCAAGAAAGAAATGACAGCTTTCGATTCACCGATAAAGATGATCAGATTAATTTTTGCCGCTTTATAAAGATGCAGCCGTGGCCCAAGTGTTTTGCTGATGCTGCGATTGATGTTGGCCATAATGGCAGCTCTAACGACATGCAAGTCACTGTTTCGGGTTTGCCGTTGTGGATTCGAGGTAAGAAAGGCTGGGTATTAACGCTTGATATCAACCCTCGGCATAGCCGGCCTGATCCTTTTTTCCAAAGTGGCAATCAGATTATGCGAAGCGTCATTGATGCACTTGCTGAATTGGTGTGTTTCCAGAATAAAGAAGGAAAAATTGTTGCCACGAACCTTTCGTATGATCTTTTCTGGGGAAAGCGCGAGGAAGAAGGGGTCTTTTTTGGATCTGAACTGCCAGAAGGTCGTCGAAAGATTCAAAACTGGGTAACTGACCCGACAGGTAACAGTTGTTTGCTTGAAACCAGCCAAACACTTATCCGTGGGGATGATGGTCAACTCCTCGGCACCTTGAGTATTAGTCACGATGTGACGAATTGGCACATGATACAACAGGTACTCGAGCAGGAAATAGAAACCCGACAGTCTGTCGAGCAGGAACTCAATAAGCGAAGCAACTTGCTTGAGTCAATATTCAAGGCTAGTGCAGACCCTATTGGTGTGTTTAATGAACATTATGTTTATCTCGGGGCAAATGAAGCTACGCCAGCTCTGTAGGTGCAAGTACGCCGGATCTGGAAGGCCAAAGGGCCATTGACGTGATTGACCCTGAAATTCTAGAACAAAATAAAAAACAGGAAAAAGACGTTATTAATAGCGGTACTGCACTGCGCTACGAAGATCTGGTGATGAAAGAGGATGGCTCTCAAGTCTGGTATGAAGTGACCAAAACGCAGTTTAAAGATCCCATCGACGAAGTTGTTGGTGTCTTGGTAATGGCTCGCGACATCACTGAGCGGAAAGCGACGCAGCAGCAGCTCGCAGATGCCATCATGGAGCTGGAAGAACTGAGCTTCATCGACGGCCTGACAAAAGTGGCTAACCGCAGAAGTCTCGATGAGAAAATTACCAAAATGTGGTCATCACATGCCCGTGACAGACAACCATTGTCTCTCATTCTGTGCGATATTGATCATTTCAAACCTTATAACGATAACTATGGACACCAGAGCGGAGACAAAGCGCTTCGCTTGGTCGCGAAATGTTTTCAACAGGTAGTGCGACGTCCGCTGGATCTTGTCGCACGCTATGGTGGTGAAGAGTTTGCTATCCTTCTGCCCAATACTCCCATTGAGGGGGCCAGAATTGTGGCAGAGAATATTTCCGAACGTCTGCACGAAATCAACATTCCTCATGCGTTCTCTTCTGTAGCTGATCGCCTTACCTTAAGCCAAGGCATTGCACACTGGTTCCTGACCCAAATCAGGACTACGGTATGCTTGTAGAGCTGGCTGACGAAGCTATGTATCGCGCAAAAAATACGGGTAAAGCGAAAATTGAATGCGCAGGCACGACGCCTGTCAGAGAGGCGGAGCCCGTTATTTAACTCCCTCACCATATGAAATGGCCTGTTGTTTCTTAACGGGCTTTTGTCTGCTGCTTACCGCAGCTATGATAGCCACTGCATTGTTATCAGGTAGTTCCAATGAGACAAATTAAAGTCCTTGCCCAGTATTACGTTGATTTACTGGTCAAGCTCGGGATCATTAGATTCAGTCTGTTGCTGGCTTTAGCGCTGGTTGCCCTTGCTGTTGTTGTTCAGGTGGGGATCACTTTGGTCATTAATGGACGGGTAGAAAATATTGATCTTGTTCGATCGGTATTTTTTGGCTTATTGATCACGCCATGGGCGGTGTATTTCTTGTCTGTGGTTGTTGATCAACTTGAGGAGTCGCGTCGACGCCTGTCAAAGCTGGTATTTAAGCTGGAAGAGATGCGCGCACGGGATCTCGACCTTAACCGTCGTCTGACTGATAACATTGATCAACTGAATCAAGAAATCGAAGAGCGAAAGCGTGCACAGATAGCGCGTGAGACAGCGATGCGAGATCTTGAGGGAGAGGTTGAACAAAGAGAAAAAGCCCAGCTTGAACTTGCTGAACAATCCCAACTATTACGCTCATTTCTCGATGCCTCTCCTGATCTCATCTATTACCGCAATGAAAAAGGCCAGTTCTCCGGATGCAACCGTGCCATGGAGGAATTACTGGGTAAGAAAGAGGCCGAATTGGTGGGACTTACTCCCTGGGATGTATATCGGGAGTCCGTAGCCACTAAGGTTGCAGAGACCGATAAGCAGGTTTTTGATGGTAATATTTCACTGACTTATGAACAGTGGCTGGACTATACCGACGGCAGGAAAGCCTATTTTGAATTACGAAAAGTGCCTTTCTTCTCTAGAGATGGTCGCAGACTCGGTCTGGTAGGTTTTGGCCGCGAGATTACCGAAAGAAAGCACTACCAAGACGCGCTAGAGAAAGCCAGCCGTGATAAAACAGCATTCATCTCTACCATTAGTCATGAGTTGAGAACACCGCTTAACGGCATTGTTGGCTTAAGTCGAATGCTACTCGACAGCAAGCTTGATGATGAACAACATGGTTACATGCGTACCATCCATGTCAGTGCGATTACTCTAGGAAATATCTTTAACGACATAATTGATATGGACAAGTCTGACAGAAGCCGTCTTGAGTTGCTCCCTCAGCCCATTGATTTACCAGATTTCGTGACCGAAATAGAAAATATCAGTGGGTTGATGGCGGAACAGAAAGGGCTTCGCTTCTCACTAGACAGGCTCACCCCTCTGGTTCCACAAATAGAAATCGATGTGACTCGTCTTCGTCAGGTACTTTGGAACCTCGTTGGCAATGCCGTGAAGTTTACCAAAGAGGGGTGTGTCAATGTTATGGTCAGTTGTGACGTGGTTGATGACAAGGCTGAGTTGGTTTTTGAAATAGAAGATAGCGGTATTGGTATTCCTGAAGACGAAGTCGATAAAATCTTTGCCATGTACTATCAGGTTGAGCAGGGCGAAGACAACCTGCATGCAGTGGGTACTGGTATAGGACTTGCTGTATCGCGCAAACTGATCCGCTTGATGGGCGGTGATATCACGGTATTCAGTGAGCTCGGTGAGGGGAGCACCTTCACTGTGTCTTTCTCGGCTCCTATCGCTAAAGCGCAAATAGTTGAGGAGAAGCCTCAAAAAGCATCCTCTGCACCTTTGCGCATTCTGCTTGTCGAAGACATTGAACTGAACATTACCGTTGCCAAAAACCTTCTTGAAAGCATGGGACATATTGTGACAGTGGCTCGCTGCGGAAAGGAGGCGCTTGATACTTATGAAAATGGTACCTTTGATCTTCTGCTCTTGGATATTCAACTTCCTGATATGACAGGGTTTGATATCGCAGCAGCGCTCAGAGCATCTGGAGAAATGTTACCACCGCTGGTGGCCTTGACTGCCAATGTTATCAGTGACAAAAAACACTATCTGGATCAGGGCATGGATGACGCAATCAGTAAACCGATTAATGTCAGCGCCATGAATCGCGTAATCGGCCGTTTAGCCGATAGCCAAGAGACGCTTGTAGAATTCCCCGAGCCGTCAGAGAGCTGTAGACAAACCGCTGTTGAAGATACCTTGCTGGATTTAGAGATGCTGACCTCTTACGTTGATATAGTGGGGCCAGAGCCTGTGTTACAAAGTATTGCAATGTTTGAAGATCTCATGCCGGAATACGTAAAGATCCTTGATAGTAATATGACAGCGAAAGATGAAGAGGGTATCACCAGCGAAGCGCACAAGATCAAAGGTGCGGCAGGTTCAATTGGCCTTAAACATATTCAAAAAATTGCGCAGAAAGCCCAATCGCCAGAGCTGCCGGCATGGTGGGAAAATATTGGTGACTGGGTTGATGAGATTAAAAATTGCTATCCGCAAGATATTGAAGTGCTGAAACGTTGGTTGGAGAGTTATACGTCAGAGTCTTCCTCCTGATCATCCCCCTGTTCTCCAGACAATAAAAAAGCCTGCATGACGCAGGCTTTTCTTAAAACGCTAATACTAAGCGTCTTCAAGGCTTCCGCAAAAGCGATAACCTTCACCATGAATGGTGGCAATAATTTCAGGTGTATCGCCGTGAGACTCAAAGTGCTTACGAATACGACGAATGGTGACATCGACGGTACGGTCGTGTGGTTTCAGCTCACGACCTGTCATCTTCTTCAGAAGGTCGGCACGGGTTTGAATCTTACCTGGGTTTTCACAGAAGTGAAGCAGAGCACGAAACTCAGAGCGTGGCAGTTTGATGAGTTCACCTTCTGGAGTCAGCAGCGAGCGGCTGTTGATTTCAAGGCTCCACCCATTGAACTCATAACGTTCAACAGAGCGTTTTTCTTCTGAAATTTGACCTTTGCTCATTGCACGAGTCAAAAGGTTGCGGGCACGAATTGTCAGTTCACGAGGGTTGAATGGCTTGGTGATGTAGTCATCGGCACCGATTTCAAGGCCAAGGATTTTGTCTACTTCATTGTCACGACCAGTCAAAAACATCAGTGCCATGTCGCCTTGCTCTCTCAGTTCGCGAGCAAGCAGCAGGCCATTTTTTCCTGGCAGGTTGATATCCATGATGACGAGATTTACCAGATTATCCGTAAGCAAGCGGTGCATTTCTTCGCCGTCGTTCGCTTCAAGCACGGCGTAGCCTTCGGCTTCAAAAATGCTTTTCAGCGTATTACGAGTGACGTGTTCGTCTTCTACAATCAGGATGTGAGGGGTTTGCATTGGCATTACCTAAATTTCTGTAAGGAGTCCGGTATATAAATTCGTTTACATTGTTCAATTGGCGAACAAAGGGTGCAGAGACAGGAATCTTTCAGCGGTCAGTTCGCTTATTCACCTTGACCTGCTTTTGCGCCGTCCTTAGAGAAGCTTATTGCAGATTTTTTTTAGAAACTGCAAGCGACTAACATTTTGCTAATCACTGTTAAATCCTTTGGATGCTGTTGATTGTATTCATTTAACAGCGTGCTAACAATCATTTGTCGTAATTTGATGTGAATTTTTTTCGAAAAAGTACATTTCGACTCCGCATCTTGAATGACTAAAGGATAATTTAGTATTAATTCTTCTATTTCTAACTCATGGTAAATAATGAACTTTCTCTTTTGTCATTATTTTAAATATGGAATGGAAAATGAAGTGATGCCTGAATCATCAATTCTCTGGAAACATTATCAGACGCCCTGCTTCGATGTCCCAACGTCGATCGATTTCAGTTCGTTTGGCATTATCACCGCCAGTAACCCAGAGAGTATTGCGCATACAGATGCCCAAAATAATGAGCGAAACGCTCAATTAGAACATTATATTAGTGAGTGCGGGTGGGAGTATGTGTCCCTTACTGCCGGATCCCCCGATATGTTATGGCAAGAAAGTAGCTTTGCGGTCAAAGCAAACAGGTCGGATCTGTTCGCTGTATCAGAAACGTGGCAGCAAAATGCATTCTACTGGGTTAATAATAAAAATCTAATATTGGTGCCAGTGTTGTTAGCACCTCATTTTCAGCCTGTTAATCTCGGACATTTTGATAACCGGCTGACTTTTTAGCGTCAAGCTTATTACAAATAAAGAGATATGGATTATGAAAGGGATTTTTCTGCCTGGAGCATTGCTTCTGTGTTTGGGTGTGTGGGTCATTCACCACTTTCCTATATTTGGCCAAATGGCTTATCAAGTTTCTTCTTCCACCGAGGCGTTGGTCTACGGCTTTGAAAAAAAGACGGTTGACCTCAAAGAGCATCCGATTTATTTCTACGAGGCAAACGCGGGTCAGCAAAAACCTACATTGCTTCTGATTCATGGTTACAGTGCAGATAAAACCAACTGGCTACGATTTGCCAGACACTTCACTGATGACTTCCATGTGGTCATTCCTGATTTAGCGGGACACGGTGAAACCGGGTTCAGTCATACGTGGAGTTACACAACCCAAGCGCAAGCAGGAAGGGTTAAAGAGCTGATTGACCTTCTAGACTTGAAATCAGTCAACATCATCGGTAGCTCAATGGGTGGTAAAATTGGTGCGTATGTCGCGGCAAACTTCCCCGAGGTTGTCAGCGCTACAGTTCTTTTTGATCCAGCAGGCCTTGATGAGCCGAGGCCAGGTAAACGTCTTCAGATCCTCAGAGATTCACAACGAAATATTTTTGAGGTGAATTCAAAAGAAGAATTTGATGAGTTTTTCCAAATGACCATGTCTAATCCACCTTGGATCCCGGGTTTTGTGCTTAACGGCATGGCGGCAGACTACCAGCAAAGACGTGAAGAGCTGGCTCAGATCGGTCGTGACTTCTCCCAAGACGCTATTCAGGAAGAGCTGACGAAAATTGGTTCACCTGTTTTGTTGATTTGGGGTGAAGAAGATCAAATTCTAGATAAGAGCTCGGCGAAACTTTGGGAACAGCATGTACCGCAGATTGTTTCTGAAATCTGGCCTGGTATTGGACATCTACCCATGGTTGAGGCACCAAAGAAAAGTGCGATGCGTGTAAGAGACTTTCTTGATGCTGCGTCTCTGTAAATAAGAAAAATTAAGAAGATAAAGTTACGGGTTTAATGCCTTTGATTGTTGCGTAGCAGTTGATGATGATATCTCTGCTGCGCTTTCATTTTTACGTCTAAGAGATAGGGAATGACATGACTGACTTGCTGCCAGATATAAGTGATGAACATGGAGAGTTACTTCGTTGGATACCGCAACAATGGTTAGATTATGGCGGTAACCCTACTTTCCATGGAAGAGTGGTGACACTGCGCTGTTTTGAGGATAACACCAAGGTCAGAGAGATTTTGTCTGGTCCCGGAGAGGGGCGTGTGCTGTTTATTGATGGCCATGGCAATCTTAATAAAGCGTTATTGGGCGATCAGCTTGCTGAACTGGCAGTAAAAAATGGTTGGCAAGGAATTATAGTTAACGGTGCCGTTCGCGATGTTTCAGCTCTAAGTATGATGGATCTTGGCGTGAAGGCACTCGGTGCGTGTCCGATAAAAACAGAAAAACGTGGCGCTGGCGAGCAGGATGTACCGTTACGCATTGCAGGTATTTTAGTCGCGCCTGGCGATTATCTGTATGCAGACTTGAATGGTGTGATGCTGAGTGAACACCCTGTTGAGCTCGGTGGAGCGGATTAGAAAAGAAAGCGAAACAACGTTCTCGTTCGATATATAAAGTGAGGGTTAAAACTTAACCCCCACGCCCAGCTTATACTGTGTGGTGTTATCAGCATCCTCGGTAAACGCATAATCCAATGCCGCTTCGAGGTTCATATCTTCGGTAATGGACAGCTGGGTACTCATACCAATAATACCTTCCGTTGAGCTGTTCTCTTTCTGCGCCTGAACCTCGCCTTTGATGCTCAAGATATCGCCGAAGTTATACTCAATCCCGCTCAATAGACCACGTGAAGCACTGTCTTTAGCAGCCAGTGTCACTTCTGTTGCCACGAAGACGTTGACCTGCTCCATCAGCGGGTAGTGATAACCTGTCGTTAACGTCCAACTGTCGAATCCGGCATTACCAGCCTGTAGTGAACTGGTCACCCAAGGCGACAGTTCTTTGTCGACTTGCTGTTCGTCAGCTGCATGTGCTGCTGTCGTCCCTAATGCGAATAGTGAGGCGAGTAAAACATGTTTCATACGCCACCGTCCCTGTATTTGTTTTTAGTCGGGATCTTGATACTAGAACAAATATTAGTGAGCGGATAATTAATTAATGAAAATATTGGCACCTGTTGCATTCTATTTAAAACCTTACGCAACATTTCAAATATAAAGTACCAATATGCCTCATCTTTAGGGAACTTCCTTATGATTCGTAAACACTTTCTGGTGTTCTCAATCGATTCCTTGTGCTGTAAGGACGAACATCGTTAAAGACCCCTTTATCTATGTTTTGCTGGAGGTTCTGCCAATAGCTGGCGGAGAAAAGGTCTGAATGCAACTCCTCAAACAGTGCCCGGATTTTTGGATTGATCAACAGGAAGGTTCTGAACTCCTCTGGAAATACGTCATTTTCACCAACGCTATACCAAGCTCTGCGGCCATCTCGTCTTCTGGATAGCGAGGCGGCGGAATTTTGCGGAAATTGACTTCAGTGAGGTAGCTGATTTCGTCGTAGTCGTAAAAAATCACTCGGTTGTGTCGAGTGACGCCAAAGTTTTTGAACAGCATGTCTCCGGCAAAGATATTTGCAGCAGCCAATTGTTTAATGGCATCACCGTATTCCTTGACCACTTCCCTCAGCTCGTCGTCGTTCGCCTGCTCCATATAAATATTGAGCGGGATCATTCGGCGCTCCATGTACATATGACGAATAAAGACCTCAGTCTCGGTGACTTTGACGTTCGACGGTGCAACGGCAAGAAGCTCCTCAATCAATTCGTCATTAAAGCGGTTTCTGGGAAAGCTGAAGTTCCTGTATTCCAATGTGTCTGCCATGCGGCCAACACGGTCATGCTCTTTGACTAACTGGTATTTTTCCTTCACCGCCGCATGGGTCATGCTCTTTTGCGGTGCAAAGCGATCTTTGATGATTTTGAAGACGAACCCGTATGAAGGCAGAGTGAACACAGACATCACCATGCCTTTGATGCCCGCTGCGATCTCGAATTTATCATCTGAGCTGTCGATATGATTGATGAACTCACGATAAAGCTCAGTTTTACCGTGTTTCTGACATCCAATTGAAGTGTAGAGTTGACCGGGTGTTTTATTCGGCATTAGCTGGCTGAGAAAATCAACCAAGGCCGCAGGTACCGGAGCATAAACCATAAAATATGAGCGAGCGAAGCCAAATATTATGCTGACGTCATCCGCAGACGACAAACAGGCATCGACATACAGTTCGCCTTGTTCGTTGATAAGAACTGGCAATACCAAAGGCCTTGTCTGATTCGCCAGCTCCATGCGACCAATCAAGTATGCCCCTTTATTTCGGAAAAAGGGCTCTCTGATCATGTCGAGAGATATTTCGTCGGTCAGCTGAGGCCCAAGACTTTCTTGTAATGCATTGACTATAAGCAATATATCTCGCTCTTTGTCTTGCCAAGGCAAGGTGAAAGGCGTGTCATCAAGCAGCTTACGTATCGTCGTAGGCAGGCAGTCTTTACACTGATAGCGGCGAAGTAAAGGTGTCGGGTATTTGGGAATCCGCCCGCCTTGTGAACTGCTAACGAAGAGCTTGTCACGGCGGATATTTCTATGATCGAATATCCTGCAATAAACAGAGTTAAAAAAGCTCTCTGCAATGTCATACCTAGGATAATCATCTAGCAGCTTTATATATTCAGTTTTGACCGCTTGGAGGAAAGATCGTGTCGCATGCTTCTTTCCCAGCATTATTCTCAGTTGCTGGGTAACAAGACCGACATGATGGTCGTAAAAATTGATGCGGGATTTCAGTGCCTTTTGAACGCTTTTCCAGTCTTGTTGTTCAAAACGTTCCTGAGCGCCAACCGTGACATCCAGAAAGCGGCCATACATAGCGTCTGAGCCTTGTAATATAGTTTGGGCCACCAGTTCTTCCATGGACACCGACATCTTCCCCTCCCGAAAATTGCAAATTTATTCATTTTTTATTGCATCACTATGTCCTGATGTTGCGACGATCGCAAGACAAGATCCGCTAGGCTGTTACTGATTCTCATTTTTGAAAATTATACTTTTTAATTATTTTTTTACGTGGTTTTTCCGTATAAAACTTAAATTTTTATTGACCTTGCAACACTGTTTGGGTAAAGGTTATATAACTGTAGCGCGAGATGTGACAAATCAATGCAAACAACTGCTATCACCACCACCATTATCATTATTACCGGCATTACAGGTGCAGGTGCGGGCTGATATGCACAAAATTCTATAAGAAAGCCCGCACCAAGAGGTGCGGGCTTTTTTTTTACAAAAATTGCAGCATGGAAATTGGAGGAAAGGATGCGAGTCCTAAAATTTGGCGGAACGTCGCTGGCAAACGCAGAGCGATTCAGCAGGGCTGCCGATATCATCACCAGCAACACCTGCCAGAGTGATGTATCAGCAGTACTTTCAGCGCCAGCAAAAGTAACCAACGGCCTGGTTGCAGTGATTAATCAAACAGTGAAGAACGGCGAAGCAGACCAGCAGGTTGCAGAGATTGAGTCGATTTTCACTGACTTGTTCGAAGGCCTGTCGAAGATGGAGCCGGGGCTTGAAACAGCACCTTTGTACGATAAGCTTTCAAGTACGCTGAATCAGCTCAAAAAATACATCAGTGGTATCTCGCTTCTTGGTCTGTGCCCAGACAATGTTCATGCTCGCATCATCAGCAAAGGTGAGCGTCTGTCTATCGCAACAATGTCAGCACTGCTCGAAGCCCGTGGTCACAATACCTTTGTTATCGACCCAACGCATTATCTGCAAGCGAAAGGTGAGTACCTTGAAGCCATGGTCGATATTGAGGTTTCTTCTGAGCGTTTTCGTCTTGAGCCTATTCCAGCGAAGCACATTGGTTTAATGCCTGGCTTTACTGCTGCTAACGAGCAAGGCGAGCTGGTGACACTGGGCCGAAACGGCTCTGATTATTCTGCGGCCGTTCTGGCAGCCTGTATTCGTGCCGATGCGTGTGAAATCTGGACGGATGTTGACGGCGTTTACAGCTGCGATCCGAGATTAGTGCCGGATGCGAAACTTCTAAAATCGCTGAGCTATCAAGAAGCGATGGAGCTGTCATACTTTGGTGCGAAAGTTCTCCATCCAAAAACTATCCTTCCGATTGCTCGCTTCCACATTCCATGCCTCATCAAAAATACCGCTAACCCACAGGGTTTGGGAACACTTATCGGCAACAGCGCTAATGAGGAAAACCTGCCAGTCAAAGGCATCACCACGCTGGGCGACCTGAGCATGGTCAATATCTCAGGGCCGGGCATGAAAGGCATGGTGGGCATGGCTGCGCGCGTATTTGGTGCGATGTCATCAGCAGGCGTGTCAGTGGTTTTAATTACCCAGTCATCGTCTGAATACAGCATCAGCTTCTGTATTGAACAGGCAGATAAAGTTCAGGCACAGCAGGCATTGCAGGATAACTTTGAGCTTGAGCTTGAAAATGGATTGCTCGAGCCCGTTGAATTTCAGGACAATGTCGCCATCGTATCGCTTGTTGGTGACGGCATGCGCACATCGAAAGGTGTGGCTTCGCAATTCTTCACTTCGTTGGCAGAAGTTAACGTCAATATCGTTGCGATTGCTCAGGGGTCATCAGAGCGTTCAATCTCTGCGGTAGTGCCTGATGGTCGTGTTTCAGAAGCAGTGAAAGCCTGTCACGAAAACCTCTTCAACAGTAAGCATTACTTGGACGTGTTTATTGTTGGCGTCGGCGGTGTAGGTGGTGAGCTGGTGGAGCAAGTGCGCCGTCAGCAGACAACGCTTGCTGAGCAAGGCATTGTCATCCGTGTTTGTGGTCTGGCCAACAGTAAAGGTTTGTTACTTGATAGCAATGGTGTCGAGCTTGATAAATGGCGAGACACGCTCAAAGCGAACACAGAACCATTCAGTTTGGCCCGCATGGTGCGTTTGGTCGAACAGAATCATATCATCAACCCTGTATTTATCGACTGCACGTCAGAGCAAAGCATCGCTGATCAATATGCTGATTTCCTGTCAGCAGGTTTCCACGTTATTACACCGAACAAAAAAGCCAATACTGCAGGAATGGCTTACTACACCCAGCTACGTCAGGCTGCGCGCTCTACGCGCCGCAAATTCATGTATGACACCACGGTGGGGGCAGGACTGCCAGTTATTGAGAACTTACAAAACCTGATTGCTGCGGGTGATGAGCTTGAGAAGTTCAACGGCATCCTTTCAGGCTCTTTGTCACATATCTTCGGTAAGCTGGATGAAGGCGAAAGCTTCAGTGCCGCGACCAGTGTTGCCCGCGATAATGGTTTCACAGAACCTGATCCTCGTGATGATTTATCGGGTATGGACGTTGCCCGTAAGCTGCTGATCCTTGCCCGTGAGAGTGGTATGCACCTTGAGCTGGAAGACGTCGAGGTCGAGCCGGCGTTACCGCCAGGCTTTGATGCCTCTGGTGATGTAGCTGCCTTTATGCAGCGTTTGCCAGAAGCGGATGCTTATTTCAAAGGGCTCATCGATGATGCTCAGAGTGAAGGAAAAGTGCTGCGCTATGTAGGCTCAATCGAGAAAGGTAAATGTCAGGTGAAACTGCTGGCCGTTGATAGCGACGACCCAATGTTCAAGATCAAAGACGGTGAGAATGCACTGGCATTCTACAGCCGTTACTATCAGCCAATTCCAATGGTACTTCGCGGTTACGGTGCGGGTACGGAAGTCACCGCAGCGGGCGTTTTTGCCGACCTGATGCGGACACTTGGCTGGAAGCTGGGAGTTTAAGATGAGTGTTGTAGTTTACGCCCCGGCATCGATAGGCAATGTCAGTGTGGGTTTTGATGTATTGGGGGCGGCAGTGTCCCCAGTTGATGGCACCTTGCTTGGTGACCGTGTCTTAGTGGCGGACGGTGGCTCAACGCCGTTTAGCCTGTCATGTGCTGGTAGTTTTGTTGATAAACTGCCGGAGAATCATGAAGAGAACATCGTCTTCCATTGCTATCTGGTGTTTACAAGAGAACTGAAAAAGCGTGATATCGCTGTTCGTCCGGTGTCGATGACACTTGAAAAGAACATGCCGATTGGCTCAGGGCTGGGTTCAAGTGCCTGCTCGATTGTCGCCGCCTTGGATGCACTTAACCGTTTTCATGACCAACCACTGGACGAAAACGCATTGCTGGCCCTGATGGGCGAAATGGAAGCGCAGATCTCCGGCAGTCTTCACTACGACAACGTTGCACCTTGCTATTTGGGTGGTTTGCAACTCATGGTTGAAGATGAAGGCATCATCAGCCAACAGGTACCTTGTTTTGAAAACTGGTTCTGGGTGATGGCTTATCCGGGCATCAAGGTCCCTACTGCGGAAGCGAGAGCTATTTTGCCAGCGCAGTATCGTCGGCAGGATGTAATAAACCATGGCCGCCATCTGGCAGGATTCATTCATGGTTGTTACTCTGGGCAGCCAAAGCTTGCGGCGAATATGATCAAAGATGTGGTTGCAGAGCCGTATCGTGAAAAATTACTGCCAGGCTTTGCCAATGCACGTAAATACGCCAAAGAGGCAGGCGCACTGGCTACAGGGATTTCTGGCTCCGGTCCAACCCTGTTCAGTATCACTGATGACGAAGCCGTGGCGCAGCGTGTAGCCAAATGGCTAAGTGAAAATTACGTTCAGAATGAAGAAGGATTTGTCCACGTATGTCGGCTTGATACTAATGGCTCGACAGTGACAGGAAGTGAGTTATGAAGTTATACAACATAAAAGAAAACGACGAGCAGGTTTCATTTGGTCAAGCCGTGAGGCAGGGACTTGGTCGTAATCAAGGACTGTTTTTTCCTTCAGACCTTCCTGCATTTGAAGACGTGGATATCTTCTTGATATGGACTTTGTCAGCCGTAGCAGCAAAATTTTGTCAGCATTTATTGGTGACGAGCTATCAGAAGACAAAGTAAAGAAAATGGTAGGCGATGCTTTTGCATTCCCTGCGCCTATCGAAAAAGTGTCGGATAAGGTTCACGCCCTAGAGCTGTTCCACGGTCCAACTTTGGCGTTTAAAGACTTCGGTGGCCGTTTTATGGCGCAGTCACTGGCAGCAGTCTCTGACGGCGGTAAAATCACTATCTTGACTGCGACATCTGGTGACACAGGTGCTGCTGTTGCCCATGCTTTCTATGGCATGGAAAACATTCAGGTTGTTATTCTGTACCCGAAAGGCAAAATCAGCCACTGCAAGAGAAACTTTTCTGTACGCTTGGCGGCAACATCCACACCATCGCCATCAATGGCACATTCGATGATTGTCAGGCTATGGTTAAGCAGGCCTTTGATGATGCTGAGCTGCGTAAGGCGATTGGTCTGAACTCTGCTAACTCAATCAACATCAGCCGTCTGATGGCGCAAATCTGTTATTACTTCGAGGCAGTATCTCAGCTCACGCCAGAGCAGCGTAAAGATCTGGTTGTTGCCGTACCGAGTGGTAACTTTGGTAACCTGACTGCCGGGCTTTTGGCAAAAGCAGCGGGCCTGCCTGTAAAACGATTTATTGCCGCAACCAATGTCAATGACACGGTTCCACGATACCTGCAAACCGGTGAGTGGACTCCGGAAGAGACCATTCCAACGCTCTCAAACGCCATGGATGTTAGCCAACCCAACAACTGGCCTCGTATCGAAGAGCTTTGTCGTCTCAAAGGTTGGGGGCTTGATGAGCTGGGTGCTGGTGCTGTCTCTGACGAGCAAACCGCCGAGACATTGAAAGAAATGCATGAAACGGGCTACCTGTGTGAGCCTCACGGTGCTATTGCCTACCGTGTACTGAATGAGCAGCTTGCGGAAGGTGAGCATGGCTTATTCCTTTGTACCGCTCACCCAGCGAAGTTTAAAGAATCTGTCGATGAAATCTTAAACATTGATGTACCGCTGCCAGGCCCACTGGCTAAGCATGCAGTGATGGACCTCCTCTCACACGAACGAGATGCAGACTTTGGTCAGCTGAGAGCGTTCTTGATGGAAGTGGCCGGATAAACCGCCAGCTCATTACTGAAAAACCCGGCAAATGCCGGGTTTTCTCTTTTTAGCACTGACGTCAGTGCTGTATAGAAAACTTTTTTGGGTAGAATAAAGGCTTTGAATCATTAATCGGGGATAGCGTGATGCCGGGAATCACATGGCACGATGTCATTGGACATGAAAAGGAGCAAGATTACTTTATACAGACGATGGAATACGTCGCCAATGAGCGGGCCAGTGGTAAAGATATTTACCCGCCGAAAGAGGATGTGTTTAATGCCTTCCGTTATACCGAGCTGGCCGATGTTCGGGTCGTCATTTTAGGGCAGGACCCTTACCACGGCCCTTCACAGGCGCATGGGCTGTGTTTTTCTGTTCTTCCCGGTATTAAGCCGCCACCTTCTCTTGCCAATATGTACAAAGAGCTTGCGCAGGATATCGACGGGTTTGAGATCCCAAGGCACGGTTACTTGAAAAGTTGGACTGATCAGGGGGTATTGCTGCTTAATACGGTGCTTACTGTTGAGCAAGGGAATGCCCACTCGCACGCTTCGTTGGGATGGGAAACGTTCACAGACCGCGTGATTGCAGCGGTGAATGAGCACCGCGAAGGAGTGATTTTCCTATTATGGGGTTCTCATGCGCGCAAGAAAGGGAAGATGATAGACAGGCAGAAGCACCATGTGCTTGAAGCGCCGCATCCATCGCCATTGTCAGCGCATCGTGGGTTCTTTGGCTCCGGGCACTTTTCTGCGACCAATCGTATTTTGTCTGAAAAGGGTCAGCCAGCCATTGATTGGCAGCCAAAACTGGATGAACAGGAAGCCGGATAAGAAATCTGAGCACAAAAAAAGGCGCCTGAGTGGCGCCTTATGTCTGCCTCTTTAATGCAACCCTTCCATGTTAATGGGTATAAATCAGCAGTCTTCAGTTAGGTTAGATATCGAATTCAGAGTCAGAGAAGTCCCCAAGCATATCAATGTCCTCGAGCTCTTTACGAAGACGTTGTCTGTCTTTTAGCGCTTCAATTTCTCTCCACTTCCTTTTAGCTTGTTTCGAACGCCCACCGCGCGATGGTTTTTCTGCTTCTAGCGTTTCATTAAAGGCAAAGCTTTCCATAATTTCACCTCATCTTTCCGTAGTGGTCAGTAATTAAGTATCACAACCAAACAGAAAATAAAATCGGATAGTTTCTCATTTGTTGTACGTTGGTGAATATTTAGTGAGATCGCGGTCAGATTTATTGGGTGGGTGATTACGTTTTAACCCGTAAATGACAGCTTTATTGATGCGTTGAGCGGAATCAAGTTCAAACTTTGAATCGGCCCACGTCCCATCGCCAATGAGGCTTTGATCACACGAAACGTAGAATGTCTGATAGGGATGACATTTTCATGAATGAGAATCATAAAATGTTACGGGAAGTGATAAAGGTTTGCTCTTAGTGTGTTGCGCTAATTAATTGATAAAGTTTGCATTTAAATATTAAATATAATTTTTTAAACAATATAACATTTCAAATATCTGTTGATTTTTGGTGACTATATCTGCATCATCTCCCGCGAATTATTGCCAGCACAGGCAAGATAGCCAAACTCATCATTATCTTTTGGCACTCAGAGTTGGTTCGTGGCTTTGATGCCTGTCTTTTTCGATAGCAAGTACTATGCTTGCTGTCCGAGCCTGATATTAACTCTTTTAACTCACACTGCTGGCAGGAATGTATAAGCGCAAAGAGAGGTAGGCGTGGTAAGTCTTATTAACTTTTTAAATGACCTGATCTGGGGATCAGTTCTCATTTATCTCCTCATCGGCGGCGGGATTCTTTTCACGGTACGGTTGGGCTTTATTCAGTTCAGACACTTTGGCCACATGTTCAAGGTGATGAAAAGCAGCCGTAAGTCTGATAACGCGGGTATCTCGTCTTTTCAGGCTCTGTGCACCAGCCTGGCAGCCCGGGTCGGTACAGGAAACATGGCTGGTATTGCTGTTGCACTGACGCTCGGTGGCCCCGGCGCGATTTTCTGGATGTGGCTGATAGCCATGCTGGGGATGTCGACTGCATTTGCAGAGAGTACCTTAGCCCAGCTTTACAAAACCCGTGATGACGATGGTAACTTTCGTGGCGGTCCTGCCTATTACATGGAAAAAGGCTTGGGTATGCGTTGGATGGGCTGCGTATTCTCAGTCTTGCTGATCATCGCATTCGGTCTTATTTTCAATGCGGTTCAGGCGAACTCAATCACCAACGCAGCTTACAACGCTTTCGGATGGGATCCGCTTTACGTTGGCGCTGTGCTGGTGGCGATGTCGGCGTTTGTCATTTTTGGCGGCCTGAGAAAAATTGCCCGTACGGCGGAGATCATTGTTCCTCTGATGGCGGTGCTGTATCTGATCCTCGCGTTTTATGTGATGTTCACGAATATCGAGAAAGTCCCCGGTATCATTGCACTTATCGTGAAAAGTGCATTTGGCTTTAACGAAGCGGGTGCAGGAGCGCTCGGCTATACCGTGGCGCAGGGAATGATTCAGGGTATCAAGCGCGGCTTGTTCTCGAACGAAGCGGGGATGGTTCAGCGCCTAATGCTGCAGCCAGTGCAACGCCGTATCCTCCGCATCCAGCGTCGCAGGGCTATGTGCAAATGCTGGGTGTGTTTGTCGATACGATTGTGATTTGTTCGGCGACAGTGGCGATTATTCTGATTTCAGGCGAGTACATGCCCGGCAGTGAAATTACTGGTATCGAGCTGACACAGCGAGCGCTGTCGAGTCAGGTGGGAGACTGGGGGGGCCATTTCATTGCCATCGCAATTTTCTTCTTCGCGTTTACGTCAATCATTGCCAACTATTCTTACGCCGAGACGAACCTGATATTCCTTGAGCATAACCACAAGGCTGGCCTGAATGTGTTCCGTCTGTTTGTGATTGCAATGGTGATGTTTGGTGCGCAGGCTGATGTGCCTTTGGTGTGGATCATGGCGGATACCTCTATGGGTATGATGGCTATCGTCAACATGATTGCGGTGCTTCTGCTCGGCGGTACGGTGGTGAAGCTTGCCAAAGACTATAACCAGCAATTGAAGCTGGGTAAGGTGCCTAGCTTTGATGTCCGTCGTTATCCTGAGCTGCACAACCAGATTGAGAAGGGTATTTGGGATAAAGAACGCGCCTAATCGGTTTTCCCCATCACAATGATAGAAAAAAGCCGCACCCAAACGTGTGGCTTTTTTATGTCTGAATGGTAACCTTTTTTGATAAGACTCATCGAGCCAAGCCTGAAGGACAAGAATATGCTGATCGTGGTTTCCCCTGCGAAAACACTCGACTATGAATCGCCATTGGCGACTGACAAATTTACGCTGCCAACAATGACCGAGCATTCTGCTGAGCTGATTGAAGAATGCCGCAAGTTAACGCCAGCGGACATTGCCAGTCTGATGAAAGTCAGTGATAAGATTGCCGGACTGAATGCAGCCCGTTTCGCTGAGTGGCAGCCGACCTTTACACAGGAAAATGCGCGTCAGGCATTGCTTGCGTTCAAAGGCGATGTCTACACAGGGCTTGAAGCCGAAACTATGAGCGATGCTGACTTTGATTGGGCTCAGGATCACTTGCGGATGTTGTCCGGCCTGTATGGCCTGTTGCGCCCACTTGACCTGATGCAGCCTTACCGCTTAGAGATGGGAACCAAACTGGCCAATGAACGCGGCACTAACCTTTACCAGTTTTGGGGTGAGTTAATCACTGACGAGCTGAATGCTGCGTTGTCTGCTCAAGGGGACGGTGTATTGGTGAATCTGGCATCGAATGAGTACTTTAAGTCAGTGAAGCCTAAGAGTCTTAAGGCGAATATCATCACGCCAGTCTTCAAAGACTGCAAAAACGGTCAGTATAAGGTGATCAGCTTCTACGCCAAGAAAGCGCGCGGCATGATGGCGCGCTATATCATTGATAACCGCATTGAGTCTGTGGACGCGCTAAAGGCGTTTGATGTCGCTGGTTACTATTTTGATGAAGCGTCGTCGAATGACAAAGAGTTGGTGTTTAAGCGCGAAGAGCAATAATCCTCTCACGACCAAACATAAAAAAGGTTAGCGTTAGCTAACCTTTTTTGTTTTGCAGCACTTAACTGCTAGAGCGATTTCACTAAAGCTACTTAGCTTCTTTCGCTGAAGCTACTTTGGTAGCTGGCGCTTTGGCTGTGCGCTTAACGGCTTTTTTCGCTTTGCCTTTTGCAGTCTTCTTGCTGTCTGGCTTTTTCTTCTTTTTCTTTTTGAATTCTGGCTTCTTATGCTGTGGCTTCAAGCCTTCGACATAGCGCTCTTTTACTTCTTCTTTCATGTAGCGACCGATTCGGTCCATCATGGGCTGATCATGTGCTTCGACCAGTGAAATGGCGGTACCTTTTTTGCCCGCACGGGCAGTACGACCAATACGGTGTAAGTAGATATCAGCGGTACGGGGCAGGTCATAGTTGATGACATGGCTGATATCAGGCACATCGATACCGCGAGCAGCCACGTCTGTTGCCAGTAGTACGTTTACGTCACCGTCTGAAAAGCGTTTGATGGCGTTATTACGTTTGACCTGTGCCATTTCGCCCTGGATCCATGCACATTTAACATTGAGGCTGGTCAGTGCGTCGCGCAGGTCGGCAAGGCGGTCACGGGTTTTAACGAACACAATCGCACGTTCTGCATGTTTGTTCAGGATGTTTGTCAGCAGTGCATGCTTGTGGTCTAGATCATCACATCTGTGGTACCACTGGGTGATCTTTTTACGCTCGCGACGTGGCGGCTCAGCGCTGAATTCAATCGGATCATTCAGCAGATCAGCTTTAAAGCCTTTCACGCCACGGCCTTCCAGTGTCGCTGAAAACAACATACTTTGTTTACGCCAGCGGCATTCGTCTGACAGTTTGTCTACCGCAGGGCCAAAGCCCATATCCAGCATACGGTCAGCTTCATCAAGGATCAGGCTTTCAATTGCGCGGCAATCAAAACGCTCAGCATCGATATACTCCATCAGACGACCCGGTGTCGCGACTACGATATCCTGCGTCTTACCAAGATCTCTGCGTGATCCTGATACGAAATACCGCCCGTGATAGTGATAACCTTCAGTTCAGTGTACTTGGCTAGGGCACGTGCCTGATCAGCAACCTGAATCGCAAGTTCGCGGGTAGGAGTCAGAATGAGTACGCGTGCAGGGCCGGGTTTCTGTCGAGGGAAATCCAACAAATGTTGTAAGGCTGGCAAAAGAAATGCCGCTGTTTTTCCGGTCCCTGTTGGTGCAGAGGCCATGATATCGCGGCCGTCCATGCCATGAGGGATCACGCCAGCTTGGACTGCGGTTGGTCGCTCAAAGCCTATTTCATCTATGGCTTGTAGCAGTTGAGGATCCAGGTCCAGTTCAGCAAATGTTCGCACGCGTTTATTCTCCACTCAAAGTCAGGGGCGGCATTATAGAGATTTCTGTGTAAAGGATCATCACATCTTAAGGTAAAAATCTCTCGTCAGGGCAATAAAAGCTTCACTGTACGCTCCCTGCTGCCGGATAACCAGTGACTGAGCATCGATTTTCTCTGGTCTGTTTTTTACTAAGGTGAACAGGTGACGGGATATAGGCTTGGCCTCGGTAGGGGCAACTTCAAGTAAACGGCTGACATGTAATCCTGAATCTTTGGCTTCTTCTATCAATGCTTTTGCTTCATAGACAGGCAAAATTAAATGTGCCTGCCCCTGAGGTGTTATCAGCATCGATAATGCGTTAAGCAGGGATTGATGTGAAAGCGTGACAGTATGTCTCGCAGTGGCACGCCGGGAATTGGTGGATGCTTCCCCGCTATTAAAGTAAGGAGGGTTGCACACAATGGTGTCAAAACGCGTAGTCGTCTGCCAGTCAGTAATGTCCTGCTGTTGAATCTGAATGCGCTGAGACCAAGGGCTTGCCGCTGCGTTTTGTTGTGCAGCGTCTACTGCAGTTGCGTCGATATCCACTGCGGTTATCGAAGTGTCGGGAAAACGCTGCGCCATCATCAAGGACAGCAGACCTGTTCCGGTGCCAATATCAAGTATCCGGCTGTTAGTTTGTGCTGTCGCCCAAGCACCGAGCATAATGCCATCGGTACTGACAGGCATACCGCAGCCAAAGTCTTCGACTACAAATTGTTTGAACTGAAAGCGTTTACCCATTTATCTCTACGCACCCTATTATTTATGTGACATTTATCTTAAAAATTAAATTATTGTTAGTTGTGGTTTTGTGCAAAATTGCAACAAATAAATCCAATTAAAAATAAAAAATCAGTTATATATTCTTTAATTATGATTTGTATTGGATATTAAAACTTAAATTTGAATGGCTGTTGTAAGTGAAACAGAATTTATTCATCATTCATAAAAATTGAGATCCAAAGTTTAAATAATCCAACATTTCGGATCCGCTCGCCAAAATTGCAAACACAACATAATAAGTAGGTTATCCATTGAAAAAAACATTTAAAGCCAGCGATGTTCTGGCATTAGGTTTTATGACCTTCGCGTTCTTCCTCGGTGCAGGCAACATCATTTTTCCTCCACAAGCCGGATTACTGGCTGGTGAACACACTTTGACTGCCATGTTCGGATTTTTGCTCACCGCTGTCGGTTTACCCCTGATAGGTATCATTGCTGTTGCCGTCGCTGGTGGCGGTTGGAGCGGTCTGACACGTGATTTACCCAAGTCGGTCGCGACAGTAATGGCAGTGCTGATCTTCATCGTTATTGGTCCGGCCTTTGCGGCACCTCGCGCCGGGCTTGTGGCTTATGAGATGGGTTTTAAGCCTTTCCTGTCTGCGCCAAGTCAATTTGAACTAACCCTGTTTTCTATCGTTTTCTTTGCCATTGCTATGGCGTTCTCACTCTCTCAGGCAAACTCATTGACACTATCGGTAAATTCTTAACACCTGCGCTGTTTGCCGCGCTGGCTGTGCTTGCCGTCGCCGTGGTAATGAACCCGCAAGGTGATATTGCTTCCGCGCAGGGCGCTTATGTTGATCAGGCATTCACGACAGGTTTCCTCGAAGGTTATAACACCATGGATACCTTTGCGGCACTGATGTTCGGTATGCTGATTGTTGACGTGATCCGCAAGAAGGGTGTGGAGTCAGAGGCCGAAACCTGCAAATACCTGATCACGGCTGGCGTAATAGCGGCTGCGGGTCTCGCATTTGTTTACATCTCACTGTTCTATCTTGGTGCGACGGCCAGTGCCGTGGCAGGTGGTGCAGCGAACGGTGGTGAAATTCTGGCGGCCTATGTGTTGTCGCTGTTTGGTCCTGCAGGTCAAATCATCCTGTCAGTTATTATCGTGCTGGCGTGTCTGACAACAGTGATTGGTATCGTTTCAGCGTGTGCGGATTACTTCAGCTCGCTGACAAAACTGACCTACAAGAAGTGGGTGGTGATCCTGTCAATTGCCTGTGCTGTGGTAGCAAATGTTGGCCTGACACAGTTAATTGCATTCTCCATTCCTGTCCTATTCGCGTTGTATCCGGTAGCCATTGCTTTGATTGCCATGACTTTCCTTCGTCGCTTTATGCCTAACCCTGAGTTAGCATTTAGGACTGTTCTGTCAGTCTCGCTGGTTTTTGCTCTTATTGACGCCGCAAAAGTAGCGGGTATGGATATGTCAGCGTTAAGCGCTTTGCCTTTGTTTGACTATGGTATGGCGTGGCTGATGCCAACGGCTGTGACTATCTTGGCAATGAAGCTATTTAAGCGCCCGTCTGTCGCGAGTGTTGCGATTTCTTGAGCCTTGAGCTTTCGCACCATGAAGTGATAAAAAAACCACCTTCGAAGGTGTTTTTTGTTTCAGAGAAGCGCTTGATACTCGAGTAACACCTGCTCGCACCAAGTAGCGATGCGTTCATCGCTGAGGTCATATTGGCTATCTTCATCAAGCGCTAGCCCTACAAAGTGTTTTTTGTCATCCGTCAGGGCTTTTGAAGCATCGAAGCTATAGCCTTCGTTCGGCCAATAGCCAATGAAATTGAGGCCTGTCGGTAGTAATTGGTCGTGCAACATACCCATGGCATCAAGGAACCATTCTGCATAGCCTTCCTGATCGCCAAGACCAAACAGAGCAGCTATTTTCCCGCTCAGTTCCAGACCGTTCAACTGATCCCAGATAGCTTCCCAATCTTCCTGCAGCTCGCCGAAATCCCACGTTGAGATACCGAGCAGCAGCAGGTCATAGTTGGCCATATCAGTGACCTGACATTCCTTGATGTTATGAATATCAACCAGATCCTCACCCAAAATGTCACGGATTTTTTCGGCTGCCATCTCTGTGTAACAGGTGGACGAACCGTAAAACAGGCCTATCTTCATTTCTCTTTCCATTTACGTTGAGTGTGCGGATTTTACCTTTCAGCGCGCGGTTCCACCAGTAATAACAGCCTTTAGATGCTTGCTTTTCCGTTTGACTGGGGTAACGTGTCTTAATTGATCGATATCCTCTAAGTGAGTAAAAAATGGAACAAAATATGGCACAGGTTGAGCGGTTTCTGGATGCCATGTGGATGGAGAGAGGTTTGTCAGAAAACACGCTGGCCTCTTACCGTAATGACTTGCAGAAGCTATGTCAGTGGATGTCGACCTCCTCGTTATCATTGACGGATATCAGTACCGAGTCGCTGCAAAGCTACCAATACTGGCTTTTTGATCAAGATTACAAACAAACCAGTCGTGCGAGGATGCTGTCTGCTATCCGCCGACTCTTTCAGTATCTGTATCGGGAAAAAATTCGTGAAGACGACCCGACAGCGGTCTTGATCAGCCCCAAGCTCCCTAAACGCCTGCCAAAAGATTTGTCCGAACAACAGGTGGATGACCTGTTAAGTGCGCCGAATGTCGAAGATCCTATTGAGCTTCGCGATAAAGCCATGATGGAGCTACTTTATGCGACTGGCTTACGTGTGACAGAGCTGGTCAGTTTGACTACAGAAAATGTCAGTCTGCGACAGGGCGTTGTTCGAGTGATCGGTAAAGGTGGCAAAGAGCGTTTGGTCCCCATGGGAGAAGCTGCTATCGATTGGGTGGAAAGTTATTTGGAAAAAAGTCGGTCTGTGCTTATTGGGGAACAGACGACCGATGTCTTTTTCCCTAGCCGCCGTGGGCGGCAGATGACACGCCAGACGTTTTGGCATCGTCTAAAGTTTTACGCCACGGTGGCAGGTATTGATAATGAGCTGTTATCTCCACATGTATTGCGCCACGCCTTTGCGACGCACCTCCTTAATCACGGTGCTGACTTACGAGTGGTACAAATGTTGTTGGGACACAGTGATCTATCAACAACACAAATCTATACCCATGTTGCAACCGAGCGACTAAAACAGTTGCATCTGGAACACCATCCTCGGGCATAATAGATGGGTTTTTACCAGCCACTAGATGGCATGCATTTGCTAGGTCTGGTTATTTGTTTCAAAGTAGCGGGCTGATGAAAGCTCTGCGCTAACTTGGATTACAGGAAAATGATGATAAAACGATTGATTGCCGCGGCGTTGCTTGCGGGCGCAGCATTAACACCAGTCGCGCATGCTGACGAGACCGGACCTAATGAGCAAGCGATTAAAAAAGTGCTTGAAAGATACCGTTTGTCTGTCGACAGCGTTGAATCCAGCCCATTGAAAGGTATCTATGAAGTTGTCACAAATGATGGGGTTGTCTATTCCAACAGTGACGGTTCGTACTTTATCTATGGCAGCCTGATACACACGACAGATACGGATTCGGTCAACCTGACTGAGCGCACTAAAGCTAAACGCAACAAGAAGTTGTTTGATGAAGCGAACGTGCAAGACGAGATGATCATCTATCCGGCTAAAAACGAGAAGTATGTTGTTACCGTCTTTACCGACACCAGCTGTGGCTATTGCTCAAAACTGCACAGCCAAATGGCGGAATATAACGACCTCGGCATTACTATCCGTTACCTTGCCTATCCACGTTCAGGCCCGCAGGCGCCTAACTTCCCGCAGATGAGTGCAATCTGGTGTGAGAAAGACAAGAAAGACGCGATGGACAAAGCGAAACGTCGTCAATTCGACAAAACCAGCAACCAGTGCGATGACCTAGTAAAACGTCATCTTGTGTTGGGTGGTGCTGTGGGCGTGACTGGTACGCCAGCACTCTTGCTGAACGATGGCACCTTGATGTCAGGTTACCTACCTCCACAGCAACTGCTGCAGATGCTGCAAAATCACGAAAATAGCTAATACCGTTTTTAGATAGTCAGCTAAAAGCCAGCCTTGTGCTGGCTTTTTCATTTTTGACGCTGTCTGAGAAAACGGTCAGCAAATTGTGCATCCTTTGATTGTGCTTTCCGAACAGGGGCGGCAGAATGAAGCCAGCAAAGCCACCGACACAGAGCCCTGCCTAAGATCATGATTGAAATAAAGCGTCGCCATGCGGCTGAAAACCCTGCATTCTCAGCAAGTATCCCGTCTATTTTACAACGTATCTACGCCAATCGTGGTGTCACCAGCGATGATGATTTAGAGCGTGGGGCCAAAGGCCTTCTGAACTTTAACCAGTTATTTGGTATGGAAAAAGCCGTGGTTCTTTTGGCTGATGCGATTGAAAAGGGCGAGCGTATCATCGTGGTCGGGGACTTTGATGCCGATGGCGCGACCAGCTCTGCCCTATCTGTTTCTGCGCTCAGAATGCTTGGGTGTTCGAATGTTGATTATCTGGTGCCAAACCGTTTTGACGACGGTTATGGACTGAGCCCAGAAGTGGTCGAGCAGGCTGCGGCAAAAGGCGCCGAAGTGATCATGACCGTTGATAATGGTGTTTCATCGATTGAAGGTGTTGCTGCAGCAAAAGCATTAGGAATGCGGGTGTTAGTCACTGACCATCACCTCCCCGGTGCGACCTTGCCGGATGCAGACGCTATGGTAAACCCCAATCTCAATGAGTGTGATTTTCCGTCAAAGTCACTTGCAGGTGTCGGCGTTGCATTTTATCTGATGCTGGCGCTAAGAGCGCACCTTCGTCAGACCAACTGGTTTGCTTCACGTCAGATCCCGGAGCCGAACCTTGCCGAATTGCTTGATCTTGTCGCACTTGGGACCGTAGCGGATGTAGTGTCACTCGATCGTAATAACCGTATTCTGGTGCATCAGGGTTTAATGCGTATTCGGGCAGGAAAATGTCGCCCGGGTATTCAGGCGCTGATTGAAGTCTCGAACCGCAATGCACAAACGCTGGTTGCCAGTGATTTTGGTTTCGCACTCGGTCCCCGTATCAACGCAGCAGGACGCCTTGACGATATGTCTTTTGGTGTCGAGTTGCTGCTCTGCCAACACTTGCCTGCTGCGCGTCAGATGGCCACTGAGTTGGATGCACTCAACCAGACCCGCAAAGAGATAGAGCAGGGGATGAAAGAGGAAGCGGTTGCCATTTGTGAGCGCCTTCAGTTTGGTGAGAAAAATGCGTTACCTTTCGGGCTCGCGCTGTTCCAACGCGAATGGCATCAGGGCGTCATCGGGATCCTTGCATCGCGGATCAAAGACAAGTTCCACCGTCCTGTGATTGCTTTTGCTGATGGCGGTGAAGGCACAATAAAAGGGTCGGCGCGTTCGATCCCTGGTTTACACATGCGTGATGCGCTGGATTTGATTGATACTCAGAACCCGGGGCTTATCATGAAGTTTGGTGGCCATGCGATGGCGGCTGGCCTAACTATCGAAGAAAAAGAGTTTAAACGTTTCTGTGATGCCTTTGACGCGGTTGTACGAAGTGAGCTTGATGAAGACGCTCTGAAAGGTGTATTGCTGTCAGACGGTGAATTACTGCCCACTGAGCTGAATCTTGATGTCGCTGAAACGCTGAGAGCGGGTGGTCCCTGGGGGCAAGGTTTCTCTGAGCCTCTGTTTGATGGCCGATTCAAAGTGCTCAATCAGCGCTTGGTAGGAGGGAAGCATTTGAAACTGATGCTTGAGCCCGCGATGGGAGGCAGATGGTTGATGCAATTGCGTTTAATATCGATTTAAAACGCTGGCCAGATCCGTCAGCCAAGCTTGTCGAGCTTGCTTATCGCCTAGATGTGAATGAGTATCGCGGTAATCGAACATTGCAACTGATGGTCGAACACGTTTCTGCGGTTTAACCTACTCCCTCTCAGTCTTTGGCTATACGCGCCAAAGTGCTCAGCGTGAAACGCGAATTGCCACCGGGATAATGCGATTTCCCGGTGGCTGGTGAAAAAAACAGCCTTTGAAGGCCATCACACTCTGTTTATTGTCCACGCAATTCGTTAAAATTCAGCGTTTGTACCGTTTCCGGTATTCCTTTCACTCTGATTTAGAAAGTGACCATGTTTGAAATCAATCCGATAAAAAACCGTCTGACGGACATTGCTGAGCGCACTAATGTCCTTCGGGGGTATCTTTGACTATGACGCCAGAAAAGAGCGTCTTGAAGAAGTAAACGCAGAACTTGAGCAACCTGATGTCTGGAACGAACCAGACCGTGCACAGGCGCTAGGTAAAGAGCGTGCTGCACTGCAAGCCGTGGTCGAGACCATCGACCAACTGGATCAGGGTGGCGAGTACGTGACTGAACTGCTGGAATTAGCAGTGGAAGAGGGCGATCAGGACACGTTCGATGAGATTGAGCCTGAACTGGCTGATCTGGAAACCAAGCTGGAGAAGCTTGAGTTCCGTCGTATGTTTGCTGGTGATCACGATTCCTCTGACTGCTACATCGACCTGCAAGCAGGCTCGGGTGGTACGGAAGCGCAAGACTGGACATCAATGATGCTTCGTATGTACTTGCGTTGGGCCGATGCCAAAGGCTTCAAGAGCGAAGTGATTGAAGTTTCTGAGGGCGATGTTGCCGGGCTGAAATCGGCGACTGTTCGCATTAGCGGCGAATACGCTTATGGTTGGCTGCGCACTGAGACTGGTGTTCACCGTCTGGTAAGAAAGTCACCGTTTGACTCAGGCGGTCGTCGTCATACCTCCTTCGCTTCTGCGTTCATCTATCCAGAAGTAGATGAAAATATCGATATTGATATCAACCCGTCGGATCTTCGCATCGATGTCTATCGTGCTTCAGGTGCGGGTGGTCAACACGTTAACACCACGGAATCAGCGGTACGTATTACTCACGTTCCGACCAATACCGTTGTGCAGTGTCAGAATGATCGAAGTCAGCATAAGAACAAAGATCAGGCGATGAAACAGCTACGTGCGAAGCTGTTCGAGCTTGAGCTTCAAAAGCAAAATGCCGAGAAGCAAGCGAACGAAGATGCTAAGTCAGACATTGGCTGGGGCAGTCAGATCCGTTCCTATGTTCTTGATGACTCAAGAATTAAAGATTTACGTACCGGGGTTGAAAACCGTAACACGCAGGTCGTGTTGGACGGCGACCTCGACCGATTCATTGAAGCCAGCCTGAAATCTGGTTTGTAATACCCATGTTTATTTAAGGTTCACTATGACTGACCAGTTACAAGACGAAAACAAGCTGATTGCGGAGCGTCGTGCCAAACTGAACCATATTCGCCAGCACTGCAAAGCGAACGGTCACCCTAACGACTTCCGTCGCGAGCACAAAGCGGCAGATCTTCAGGCTGAATTTGGTGAGAAAACCAAAGAAGAGCTGGCAGAGCTTAACTACCAGGTAAGCGTTGCTGGTCGTATCATGGCCAAGCGTGGTCCTTTCCTTTCTTTGCAAGACGTGACGGGCCGGATTCAGTCTTACGCCACCAAAGACGTGCAGAAAGTGTTGAAAGAGCAGTATCAGGGGCTGGATATCGGTGACATCATCGGAGTAAAAGGTGCGCTGCAAAAATCGGGTAAAGGCGATTTGTACGTCGACATGGATGAGTTCCAGCTGTTGACCAAAGCATTGCGTCCACTTCCTGAAAAATTCCATGGTCTTGCTGATCAGGAACAGCGCTATCGTCAGCGTTATGTTGACCTGATTGTAAACGACGACTCACGCAACGCGTTCATCGTGCGTTCTAAAGTAGTTCAGGCTATCCGCAGCTTCATGACTGAGAAAGGGTTTATGGAAGTGGAAACGCCAATGATGCAGACCATCCCCGGTGGTGCTTCAGCGCGTCCATTCATTACCCACCACAACGCGCTGGACATTGATATGTACCTTCGCATCGCGCCAGAGCTATACCTCAAGCGCCTGGTTGTCGGTGGCTTTGAACGCGTGTTTGAGATCAACCGTAACTTCCGTAACGAAGGTCTATCAACCCGCCATAACCCTGAATTCACCATGATGGAATTCTATATGGCGTACGCGGACTATCGTGACCTGATGGATTTGACGGAAGAAATGCTGAGCAGTGTTTCGAAGCAAGTACTGGGTGCATCAGTGATGCCATACGGTGAAGAGCAGGTTGATTTCGGTGGCCCATATCCGCGTCTGAGCATGCTGGATGCAATAAAAGAGTACAACTCGGGTAACGACAAGATACAGGCGCTGACATACGACTCAGTGCAGGATCGTGACCTGATGGCGGGTATCGCTGAAGACTTGGGTATCTACGTTGAGAAGTTCTGGAACTGTGGCCAGCTTCTGGAAGAGATATTTGGTGAAACGGCGGAGCCAAAGCTTATTCAGCCTACCTTCATCACTGAATATCCGGCAGATATCTCACCGCTGGCGCGTCGTAGCGATGACAACCCGTTCATCACTGACCGCTTTGAGTTCTTCGTTGGTGGCCGTGAAGTGGCAAATGGCTTCTCTGAGCTCAACGATGCTGAAGATCAAGATAACCGCTTCAAGGCACAGGTGAATGCTAAAGATGCGGGTGACGATGAGGCGATGTTCTACGATGCAGACTACATTCGTGCTCTTGAGCATGGTCTGCCGCCTACAGCAGGTCAGGGAATCGGTATTGACCGTCTGGTGATGCTTTTCACTAACACTCAGACGATTCGCGACGTGATTCTGTTCCCGGCGATGCGCCCACAAAACAATAGCTGATTGTTAAATTTAATCAGGAAAAAAGCACTGGCGTTGTCAGTGCTTTTTTTGTTTTTAGCGAGCCAAAAATTAACCTTCCTGTATCATCGAGACGCATATACTTTTCTCACTCTAAATGCAGATAAACATAATAAATACAAAAATTTCACTGCTCAGATTTAGAAGTGAATGGGTACTAAGTGTGACCATTCTCGAAGTATAGAATATTCCTTTTTCTATTATCTGTTTACAAATCTTATCCAATTGTTATCTAACTCATTAATATTATGAATAATATTATCAATTAAAATTATTGGGTTTTATTGAGAGAGTCACGGTAACACTTGAAAAATGCAGTGATATTTGATTCTAATAGTGATGTTAATTCAATGGTTTCAGTGCAATATCCATAATATTTAAGTGAAAAGGTGCAACCATACTCAGTTCTTTCATCAGGTAGCCTTTGTCTCAACACTGAGGCTTTTCAGTGATTCACATGTTTTGTATTGATGACAGGTGCTTTATATGAAAGGCAATGAAATCGTTAATAAATACACTCTGGTCTACTATTTAATAAATAAAGTTAGAAAGCTACTCACTATCTCATTTTTAAAATTTGTTTTTTGAATGGTTAGAAAAACTGACAGGAAACATAATAACGCCTGAGATAAATAGCTGAATAACAATAGACTTTACCAAAAATATTATTCGTTAAAGGCAGAAGAGTAACACCAATAATTGTTGTATTTTCTGGCGAAAATAATGATTGATTACTGGTTTGTTTCAACTATGAGACGAGACAGTTGTCGCTGATAAGTATAATGATACTCAACAATTAAACAGTGCCATTTAACGGAATAATAGAAGGTAAATAGGGTCAGACTGTTATGGGTATGCAATTTAGATCGGAATCAGTACCAAGTTCACTGGTTGTCGTAGGTGGAACCTACGAGCCCTGGTTAGCCACACTAGAGCAGGCAGGATGGCGTTGTCACCGCTGCTACGACCTACGTGCTGCACAGTCCTTACTTCAGGACATTGGACCGTGTATCGGCGTCGTCGACATTAGTCACGACGATTTCAGCCTTAATGGCGTTGCCTCTCTGGTAAACCGTAATAAGCAGGTTCGCTGGTTGGCACTCATCAGAGAAGATCAACTAAAGAACGATGCTATCTGTCAGTTTATTGTCAGCTTCTGCATCGATTATTTCACATCACCAATTCCTGATACGCAGTTTATGAGCACCATTGGTCACCAATTGGGAATGCTCAAGTTGGAAAGGCATGTCTGGCCTCAGCTTGGCGACCATAGTGATATGGGGCTGCTGGGTAAAACAACCAGTATGAAGAAACTGCGTGATCAAGTCCGCCGTGTCGCACCAACAGACGTTTCTATTCTCATTAACGGTGAGAGTGGCACAGGTAAAGAGCTGGTGGGTATGGCTATCCACAATGCTTCTACCCGTGCAAAAGGACCTTTTGTCTCTGTTAAATGCAGTGCGCTGCCAGAGAAGTTAATTCAGGCAGAACTTTTCGGTGACGAAAATACTGAAGGTAAAGTGGCACAAGCTCATCAGGGTACCTTGTTCCTCGATGAAATTGGCGACTTGCCCTTGAGTCTTCAGGCCCACCTTCTGCATTTGCTGCAAGATGGCACTGTTGAATCGCATGATGACATGTACTCGAAAGAGCTGGATGTTCGCGTCATTGCTGCAACGCACATGGATCTTGAGAAAGCCGTTGCTGAGGGGCAATTCCGTGAAGACTTGTTCTTCAGACTGAATGTATTACGAATCTCTGTGCCGTCGCTGAAAGAGCGTGGTTCAGATATTCCCGAGTTGGCTGAGCACTTCTTGTTGAAGTTTGCACGTCAGTACAACACGCAGGCGCGCACATTCTCAGAAGAAGGGAATAAAATTCTGACCAACTACAGTTGGCCGGGTAATGTGCGTGAGCTCATCAACCAAGTTAAACGTGCTGTTTTATTGGCCGATAATTTGGTGATTGAAGCTGAACACCTCGACCTACCGCGCCAAGGCGACTACAAGCAGAGCCTGCGTAAGATTCGTGAAGAATCTGAACGTGATGCATTACTCGCTGTACTCGAGAGCAATAATGGTCAAGTGTCTGCCGCAGCAAAAGAACTGGGTGTGTCTCGTGCAACCATGTATCGCTTGCTGAATAAACATAGCTTGATACCGGCACCGAGAAGCTTCCGCTAATCAATAGGCTTAAGAGATAAATCATTTAAAGGTCACCTTTCGGTGGCCTTTTTTGCATTTGATATCAGAAAAATACAGCTGATTATTTTCCATGACTAAATATTAGCTATATGAGCTGTCTAAAAAATGATACTACGATAATAATTCGGATAATTAGTAGTCATAACGGTTTGGTTTAGGTTTTTGTACCAAATTTGACCTGTTTGGCATTAAGTTGTTGAAAAGAATGTCTTATAAATGAATACTATATACGTAACTTAACTAACGGAATCATTTGCTTAAGGAGGTTTGTGATGAACACATTTAAACACACTCAATCACCGAAAAACCTCGCTGCTGGCACCTTTGTCAAGCAGGATACTAAGTAAAATATTCCGTAGTCCTAAATTGGCCGCGGAGATATACTGCGGCACTGGCTAACCCCTCTTCCTCTCAGTATCTCTCCCGGTAAAACAACGCCCTTACAGGAGAGAAACATGTACTTACTAACTTATTTAGCTTCTCAGCTCGTGCGTCTGGATTTGGAACTTGAAAACAGACGTCAGATCCGTGCCTTAAGGCCAGTTCGATATCAAATCCAAGGACTAACCGAGCATATGGCTCGAGACCTTGGTCTTGAAAAAGATGGCAGCACATACAGAACTCAAGCTTCAACCACATTTACCGCGAGACGTGAAACTTTGCGCCTTAGACGAAGGCTTAGGTTGAACCTCGTAACGTGATTCCCAGGCTTCGCGACAAAAGATGCGCGAGCCTGACGACGAGAGATCGAAAATTAATGAGAAATTCATTGTTAGTCCAGTTAGCCACTTTATTGATTATGCTGGATGTAATTTTAGAGAAAAAACAAGCAAACAAAACAGTAAGAATTCAGCACTTTCAAGGTGGAGCGCTGCCCGCTCATATCATGAGAGACATTGGTTTTGATGACGATGGTTTCTGTCATCGACCAGAGATGAATATCGGTTTTGTTGCTAAACGAAAACAGGCGAAAATTCAGCGAGCACTAATATTAAGGCATGCTGTGTAATGACGAGAATAAAAAAGCGCCGAGAGGCGCTTTTTTATTGCCTAAATTCAGCCTTGAGAGGCTAACTTAGGGACATGGGTTCGAATACTGAGTCGCGATGGCATCTATTTCAGTCAACAGTTCGTCGCTAAGTTCGAGTTCAATACTGGCGATATTCTTTTCAAGTTGCTCAAGCGTTGTTGCCCCAATAATATTACTTGCCAAAAAAGAGCGACTATTTACAAACGCCAGTGCCATCTGGGCTGGGTCCAAATCGTTTGCTTTTGCAAGTTCAACATAGGCTTCGGTGGCTTTTAATCCTTGCGGCGTAAAATAGCGTTGGAAGCGCAGCCATTTAGTGCATCGCGCGCCCTCTGGTTTGGTATTGCCCAAATATTTACCAGAGAGACTACCGAATGCCATCGGCGAGTATGCAAGTAGCTCAACGCCCTCTCTAAAGCTAATTTCGGATAGTCCAACCTCAAAACTTCGGTTTAACAGGTTGTAGGGATTTTGTATCGAGACGATGCGCGAAAGACTGTGCTTCTCCGCCAACTGTAAGTAAGACATGACGCCCCATGGCGTCTCATTAGACACGCCGATATGTCTAATTTTTCCTTCTTTGACCAGTTCCGATAGTGCATCAAGGGTATCGAGTAAGGTGACGCCTGGGTTTTCATCATGGTGTTGGTAGTTGAGAGAACCAAAGCTATTAACTTGCCTTTGCGGCCAATGAACCTGATAGAGATCGATATAGTCAGTCTGAAGTCTGTTCAGACTATCTTCCAATGCCTGACGGATGTTTCGCCTATCAAGAGACATCTCTGGACGTATGTAAGGCACACCCCGTGGGCCTGCAACCTTTGTAGCAACAACGACTTTGTCTCTTTTTCCTGATTGTTTAAGCCAGCTACCAATATAAGATTCAGTTAGCCCTTGTGTCTCTTTAGTTGGTGGAATGGCATACATTTCAGCGGTATCTATAAAGTTAACGCCTTTTTCAAAAGCAAAGTTTAGTTGCTGGTGTGCCTCAGACTCTGAGTTTTGCTGACCAAAGGTCATTGTACCGAGGCAAATCTTGCTCACTTCGAGATCTGTGTGGGGTAGCGTGTGGTATTTCATTCCTTCTCCTTGGCTATGAATATTGTGCGCAGAGCCCTGTATTACCGAAAATAGCTCATGCTTGATTGAGTTAACGGAAGAAAAAATTGGTAGTTTGTGAAGCTCTATGACCTGATTTTTGGTGCATTTCAGTCTTGAAGGTTAATTGTGTGTAGTGGTTATCATTTGAGCATTATTTACCGTAGGGAAATATCTTTCTTTACTAGTCTTTAAACATAGCGCAGGAAGGAGGTGCAAGGATGAAACTTAAGCAATTGAAATATTGGATACAGTCACACCCTGAAGATATTCCTCATTGTTACATTGTTGCCCATGCCGGAGGGGTGCAATACATGGTTGAAGTCGAGGTGAAAGGCCAACTAGAACCTCTGCGTGATGACCATGATCAGATGATGCACTTCGAGACTATTGAGCGCGTGAGTGATAGTCTCAGAAAATTGGGTATTGAGAAGGTAACGCTTCGTCTGATGGACCCTTATGACGAATTTGGGCCAGCGACACCTGCTACGAAAGAGGACATGGAAATTCGCCTCTAGCTTCATGTATTTTCTACGCTAATGCTGCATGGCGCAAACATGACACTGTGCAGTTTTTCGTTGTGCATATTTAATCCGGCACAACAAAATGTTTGTTTAGGATCCTCTGGGTAAACGCTTTGCGAAGATAAAACCCTTTTGGTTGCGCTTTAATGGGTTGCCCGTTTGCGCCATAAGCTTCTGTCAGTACTTTTCCATTCATTGCTTTTGGCCTTAGCTGCAAATATTCTCCATGCTTGGCGTTTATCTTGGACACATTGCCAAGCGTGATCATCTCCATCAGTTCTTCCCAGTCGGCTTTCAGCTGACGTTCATCTTCTTCACTGGGCTGCCAAAGTAGCGGCATACCAACCTGGCGGTCAGGGACGGGGATATCACGTTCTCCTTCTACGGGGATCCAGAGCACTTTGGACAGTTTTTGTCGAATATGACTATTTTCCCAACTTAGACCATGAACACCTGTGAGCGGGGCGACGCAGACAAAGGTTGTTTCAAGTGGTTTGCCTATGTAGCTGATTGGAATGCTTTTAAGCTCAATACCCAGATTTTCGAAGTCTTGCATTGGCTTGCTGCCTGCTGTCGCGCCCAACCAAGCTTCGAGTAACATACCAACCCAGCCTTTTTCTCGCTTGAGATCTTGCGGACAGTTTATGCTCAGCTTGGCTGCTATTTCTCCCAGCGTAAAGCCCGCGAGGTCTAATGCTCTTTGGAGAAGCTCTGACTCGGATTGGGGGGCAGGTGTCATAATTTTCTTGTTTGTCGAGTTTGGGCTAACGCTAGCAGGACAAGTAAAAAAATACCAGCCAGATTGCATTTACAGGCGATGAGATGAAAGATATCCACAGGCTGGGAGGATCAAGGGTTTGTTCTGGATCTGGTGTATGCATGATCAGTGGTTGAAATCTTTGTTTTCAGGTCATATTCGTGATGAATGTATGCGTTTCACTCAACATCGTTTATTTGTGACTAAGTTGAACGATCTTTGACCGACTTGAGTTTTGGATCTTTTTCTTTGTCGGATCTTCTCGCGTGGACTTTGAGGTTTAAATATAAATAATTGATTTTAAAGTATAAATTAAATTTATTCTCTGCTTGTATATTTGATTTTTTGCAGTTTTTAACTGACTGAAATAAGAACCAAGCCGTTTCTTCACACATCTATCCACAGAAAGCGTGAATAAATGTGCTTTAGGTCTCATGTCGCTGTTTATAACTTCCTGCGCTTGGCCTATTTATCCTCAATGTAGGGGTTAATCCCCAAAAACGCGCATCCAGTTACATTGTTTGTTTACCACTGTGGGCATTCTGTGAAAAAATTACTGTTAATAGAGATTTATGTTTGAGGTCGTCCAGTGATAGATGGCGATGGCTACCGTCCCAATGTAGGGATCGTAATATGTAACAGCCACGGTCAGGTACTCTGGGCTCGTCGATGTGGACAACATTCATGGCAATTTCCTCAAGGAGGAATTGATGAGGGTGAAACTCCGGAACAGGCGATGTTCAGGGAGTTATATGAAGAAGTCGGGCTGACGAAAAAAGATGTCAGGGTTTTAGCGACCAGTCGTCATTGGCTACGCTATAAGTTGCCAAAGCGTTTAGTTCGCTGGGATTCAAAGCCTGTTTGTATTGGGCAAAAGCAGAAGTGGTTTTTGCTCAAACTTGAGTGTGACGAGTCGAGAGTTAACATGCAATGTGGAGCTTCACCGGAGTTTGATGGCTGGCGATGGGTTAGCTATTGGTATCCTGTGAGGCAAGTGGTTTCTTTTAAGCGGGACGTATATCGCCGGGCGATGAAAGAGTTCGCGTCTATCGCTATGCCATTCAGGGAAAGAAAGGCCAGAAAGAAGCCGCGTAAAGGACATAATAAAAAGTAACCCTGTGCTGTAGAGAGAGGAAACTGATGCTGACCAAGTTGCGCGACATTGTACATAAAGTAGCGTCGTCTGGCAGTGTCAGTGAGTCACTCGAAGCTTTGGTCAGAGAAACGTGCCTGGCAATGGATACAGAATGTTGCTCTGTGTATATCGCTGACCACCAAACACAAACCTATGAACTGATGGCCAGCCAGGGGCTTGAGGCTTCGTCTGGCTCAGTTATTCTCGACTTTGGTGAGGGTCTGGTTGGCCTCGTTGGTAAGCGTGCAGAGCCCATCAACGTTGCCAACGTGAAAAAGCACCCTAGGTTCAAGCATTTTCCCGAGACCGGAGAGGATGTTTTTCACTCTTTCCTCGGTACACCAATCATTTATCGACGTGAAGTGCTGGGGATCCTCGTTGTTCAGCAAAAAGATTCCCGTCATTTCGACGAAAGCGAAGAGTCATTTCTAGTTACCCTCGCAGCGCAGCTGGCCGTTATTTTTGCACATGCTAAAGCGCAAGGCCTATGGCCTGAAAATGATGCAACGGTGTTGGGTGGTGCTGCAGCATCGCAAGGTATAGCTATAGCGCAGGCATGGTTTGATCTAAACCGACCTGAACTTGATGATGTGCTGCCGGCGTCAACATTAAATCAACCGAGAGACATTGAACGTCTTGAAGATGCCATTAATGCAGCCTGCGCCGATTTTCGTAAGTTTAGAAAGCGTCTTGACCTTGATTTAAATGCAGATGTTATTGCTATCTTCGATCTGTTTACCCACTTGTTGAATGACCCCATGTTGCGAGATGCAATCGTTGAGCGCATCAAGCAGGGAGATATGGCTGAATGGGCGCTGAAACAAGCGGTAGACAGCTTCGTTGAGCGCTTTGGTGCAATGTCAGATCCCTACTTGAAACAACGAGCATCTGATATTCGGGAGCTAGGGCAACGCCTTCTTCTTTTTTTGCAGCAGCAGGCTTCTCCCGATTGGCAACTTGATACGCCAATCATATTACTCGCACGTGAGTTGACTGCCGGTATGCTCGCGTCTATCCCAAGAAACAAGCTTGCTGGGATAGTTGCCGAGGAGGGCGCGGTTAACGCTCACGCAGCGATTCTCGCCAGAGCAATGGGCATTCCTGCTGTTATGGGGGTCGACTTTCGTCCTGCCTCCGTACATGGAAAACAAATCGTGCTCGATGGTTATCAAGGTAAGGTGTTTGTTGAGCCTTCGCCAGTCGTGCTGCAAGAGTACGAAAAGCTGCTTGAGGAAGAGGCTGAAATTGAGTTGCTCCTTGATAGCGAGTTTACTGAGAATACCCAGCTTGCTGATGGCACCAATGTCGAAATACACCTCAATGCAGGCTTGAGTGCCGATACAGGTATCGCAATCAATCATGGTGTGGATGGTGTAGGACTATACCGGACCGAAATCCCTTTCCTTATGCAGTCGAGCTTTCCCTCAGAAGATGACCAAAGCTTACTGTATCAATCTATCCTTGAGGCATATCGGGGTCAGCCGGTGGTTATGCGATCTTTAGATATCGGTGGTGACAAGCCGCTGCCATATCTGACGATTGAAGAGGATAACCCCTTCCTTGGCTGGCGTGGTATCAGGTTCACGCTCGATCATCCGGATATCTTTCTTATTCAGATAAGAGCGATGTTGAGAGCGAGTATTGGCCTGGATAATCTCGCGATTCTGCTTCCTATGGTTTCAGGCCTTAATGAGTTGCTGGATGCCAAAATCCTTATTGATCGCGCGTTCGAAGAAGTCATGGAAATGGCTGAGGCAGAGGGTAAGACCCTCAACCGTCCTCATATCGGTGTGATGGTTGAGGTACCGTCGATTTTGTATCAGCTTGATGCTGTGGCTAAACATGCAGATTTTATTTCAGTGGGAACAAATGACCTCACTCAATATTTGCTGGCAGTAGACAGGAATAATGTCCGTGTGTCGGACGTTTATGACTCTTTACATCCCTCTGTTATTGCCGCGTTGCAGAATATCCTTCAAACTTGTCAGCGCAATAAATTGCCAGTTTGTGTGTGTGGTGAGCTTGCTGGTGATCCTTTGGGAGCAATGCTGCTCGTTGGAATGGGGTATCGCCAACTTAGCATGAACACGCGAAGTGTTGCACGAATAAAGTATGTTCTCCGGCATCTCAGTGTTAAATCATTGGAGAAGCACATCAATACGATTTCAAGGCTGCCTTTGGCTTCTGAAATCCGCACTGAATCAGAAACGTTTTTAAAACTGCATAACCTGGGGGATATTCTCAGAGTCGGCAGATAGGAAGTAGTTATGCTTGATGCCACTTTGTGGATTTTTCTTACGTGTCTTGCTCTGGGATCTGTTGTCGGCCTGTTGGCTGGTTTATTAGGTATTGGGGGCGGTTTACTGGTGGTTCCCGCGTTGACTTTTTTGTTCCCATTAGTCGATATTGTCCCTGATCAGGTGATGCCCATGGCACTGGCCACTTCGCTTGCCAGTATTGTGCTTACGGCGTCCTCGTCTGCTCGCAGCCACTACAAAATGGGTAATGTAGACATCAGAGTTATTCGTACACTCCTTCCGGGTATTCTTATCGGAGGATTATTGGGTAGTGCGTTGGCTGACATGATGCCAACAGAGATTTTGCCGAAGGTTTTTGGGGGTATCGTCTTACTGTTAGCAATTCAGATGTTGATTTCTATGCGATTTAAATCGTCTGCAGCACTCCCTGATAAATTTGGCAATCTCATAGGTGGAACGGGAATAGGTGTGACGTCGAGCCTCGCGGGTATCGGTGGTGGCTCTCTGATTGTGCCATATCTCAGTTACTTTGGAGTTGAAATGAGGAGGGCAATAGGCAGTGCTTCGCTGTGCGGTGTCTTCTTGGCAATATCAGGTATGACAGGCTTTATTTTCTTTGGCTTTCATCACCATGAACCATTGCCTCCTTACAGCATTGGTTACGTTTACCTGCCAGCACTTTTAGGTATTGTATCGACGTCAGTATTAACCACTGGATATGGTGCCAGACTCGCGACGCAGCTTCCGGTAGATGCGATTAAGAAAGTCTTTGCGTTGTTTCTGATTTGTGTAGCATTTACGATGCTTATTTAGCGTGTATGTTTACAAGAATGAACAAAAGCACGCCTTGCCAGACATGCCTTTATTATTGATTTGAGTCACTGATCTACACCGAGAAGGGGTATTTGATTGGCTCATGGCTCTCGTAACCTTCAACCTCAAAGTCATCCAAGGTCACCCATGTTTCCAGATCTTCGAGCGTTTTAATGTCTGGGTTGATTTTGAATGTAGGTGGTGAAAGAGGTTCACGTTTCAGTTGTACGTCTCGCATTAGCTCCAACTGGTCTCCGTAGATGTGGGCGTTTACGATTTTGTGGTAAGCCTTTCCGGGCTTTTTGCCTGTTATTTGGGCAACAATCGCCAACAGGAAGTATACCTGAACCATGTTGAAATTAAGCCCCAACGGGACGTCACAGCTTCTCTGTGTGCTGTTCAGGTATAAGGTGTCTCCCAACAGCGAAAAGTGGTGACTGTACATACATGGACGAAGACAGGCACGCTCGAAAATACCTGGGTTATAAAATGTCAATATTTCACCACGGTTATCGATGCCTTGTGAGAGATCGTCAATAATCTGACTTAACAGGTCAATGCGACTGCCATCAGCGGTTCGCCAGCCCCGTCCAACAACACCATAAGCTTCACCAATATCATCTGTCCCCTTCCTGTGGGGGCTTGCTAACCACACCGCATTATCGTTGGCATTGGCATCCCATGTTTTTGTGCCTAGCTTTCGGAAATCTTCTGCGCTCTGGTAACCACGCAGGTAGCCAATCATTTCCGCAATGGCTGATTTCCAGAAGCTCTTCCTCGTTGTGACCAGTGGAAATTCACCGTTGGCGACATCATAGGTCAGGTCTGCATTGATAACGGTCAGGCACTTCTTTCCAGTACGCTTGTTGTCTACCCAAACGCCCTCATCAACAATACGTTGACACAAATCCAGATATTGTTTCATGGCTTCATCTTCTTTTGTTTGTTGGGTGAATTGTAACATCGCCGGGGGAGGATAGGGCGTTCAAATATTGTAATTGCGTTCTTGATGGGAAAGGAAACGGGCTAGATTACATCTACTGTTTGCTAAACAAAAAAAGCGCCCTTAAGGACGCTTTCTTTTTTCGCTATATGGTCGTTACTGAGTAAGGAACAGAACCGCTCCTGGAACAAACAGAAAGACGACAGCCATGTAGCTGACAACAGCCAGTTGTGAACGTTCAGCCAACTGACCTAACCAGTGAGCGGCTTTCAACGGAAGTTCGCGCAGTACTGGAATACCGAATATCAGCAGCGTCGCAAGAATGTTGAACGTCAGGTGAACCAATGCAATTTGCAGAGCAAAGATGGCATTTTCTCCTGTCACGGCGGTCGCTGCCAGAAGTGCAGTGATACAGGTACCGATGTTCGCGCCAAGGGTGAATGGGTACACATCACGCACTTTTAGGACGCCAGTACCGACAAGAGGAACCATTAGGCTTGTTGTTGTTGATGAGCTTTGTACCAGTACAGTCACGACTGAGCCAGAAAAGATTCCGTGAAGCGGACCACGACCGATGGCGCTCTTGAGGATTTCTTTTGCGCGACCAACCATCAGTTTCTTCATCAGTTTGCCCATGAGAGTGATGGCAGCAATGATGATGAAGATACCCAAGGCAATCATGATAATCCCGCCTGTGTTGTTTGGCAGCGCTTCAAGCGGACCTTTCACCGCACTGACAACAGGCTTTGTCAAAGGTTTGATGAAGTTGAAGCTTTTGATGCTCATGTCACTCGCGCTGGTCAGTGGCGAGACCAACCATGCAGAGATTTTGTTTAACAGACCGAATGCCATCTCCAAGGGTAAGAAGATTGCGACAGCGAAAAGATTGAAGAAGTCATGAACAGTGGCACAAGTAAAGGCGCGACGGAACTCTTCTTTACAACGCGCGTGGCCCAAGCTCACCAGAGTGTTGGTTACAGTCGTACCGATGTTGGCACCCATAACCATAGGAATTGCAGTTTCAAGGGGGAGGCCGCCAGCTACTAGACCAACAATGATCGAGGTAACGGTGCTTGATGACTGTATCAGTGCTGTTGCTGCAATACCAATCATCAGTGCAGCGACTGGATGGGATGCAAACTCAAACAGTTCTTTTGCATGCTCACCAGTTGCCCATTTAAAGCCGCTACCGACCATCGCAACAGCGACGAGCAACATGTAAAGCATAAAGGCTAGCTTGGTCCATCTAAACCAATTCTTTGATGAAGACTCACTAACCGTTGAAATCTGAGATGTCATACCTAAAGCTCCATGACAGTAATTTGTCAGAAATATGTCAATTTAAAAATCTGAAGGCATAGTATGGAGTTAATATTTCATTAATATTACAGTCTTGATTGAGTGTGACGATAATATAAATTTTAATGAATATATTATTAAAATTTGATGTGTCTGGTCTAACTTAACACTCTGATTTAACGGGGTTAAGGTGGGTTTGTTTCGTCGTTCATTTATCAGGTGAATGTCTTAGCGGTTTGAGATCAATGTCTCGTGTTAAAAGTATCGATTGGCCTTTGTCGTTGTGATTCTCCATGATTGTTACGGAACCGGATTTCGGTTTTTCCGATACGTAAGCTCCAAACAAGCGATTATTCCCTCATCGAAGTGATAGATAGACTAACGATATGACTCGCAATTCAGTTGAAGAAGGAAAAGCAATGACTGATGTTATCCGTCAGTTTATGAAAGTGGAATCAGCGGCAGGCATTGTCCTGATTGTCGCAGCACTGCTGGCAATGCTTGTAGCGAACTCACCACTTTATTCTCTCTACGATGTGACTCTGCACACCTATATTGCAGGGTTATCAGTAGAACATTGGATCAATGATGGCTTCATGGCTATTTTCTTTTTACTTATCGGTCTTGAAGTAAAAAGGGAGCTGATTGAAGGGGCCCTTAACACCAAAGAAAAAGCTATCTTTCCCGCAATCGCCGCTGTGGGCGGTATGGTTGCTCCCGCACTCATTTATCTTGTTTTCAATAGTTCTGATCCGGTTACCGTTAACGGCTGGGCAATCCCTGCTGCAACAGACATTGCGTTTGCTTTGGGGGTTATGGCTCTTCTTGGCAACCGTGTGCCCCTTGCGCTGAAAGTATTCCTGTTGGCATTAGCCATCATTGACGACTTGGGCGTTATTGTCATTATTGCCCTTTTCTACAGCAGCGACCTATCAGTCACCGCCTTGTCTGTAGCGTTTGTCGCTACCGCTGTTCTCTTTGCGCTTAATTATTTAAACGTGAGAGCGATACGTTGGTATGTTGTTGTAGGTGCCGTGCTCTGGTTCAGTGTGCTTCAATCAGGTGTTCACGCAACACTTGCGGGTGTCGTGCTCGGGTTCACTGTTCCGCTCGAGGGCAATGAGAAAGGAGACAAATCGCCACTCAAGACAATGGAGCATGCGCTTCATCCCTTTGGTGCGTTTCTTATATTGCCTATTTTTGCCTTTGCGAATGCAGGTATCTCGCTGGAAGGCTTTTCGCCGGACCGCCTGACAGGCGTATTGCCTTTAGGCATCATGCTCGGGTTGTTCATTGGCAAACCCCTTGGCATATTCACTTTCAGTTGGTTGGCGGTGAAACTGGGTATTGCTCAATTGCCAGAACGCGTTGACTTTAAACAGATATTCGCTGTTTCCATCCTCTGTGGTATTGGCTTCACCATGTCTATCTTCATCTCATCTCTGGCTTTTGTAGGTGTTGAGAGCTCATATATTACCGAATCTCGAATTGGTATTTTGATTGGCTCTACCGTATCTGCACTGGTTGGCTATTTCATACTGCGTCAAGTATTGCCAAATGATGACCAGAGTCTGGCGCAAAATGATGAAAAAGATGCGGGAATAGACTACTAGTCGTTCAACATACTTTCCTAATATTACCCTCGATACCTCGTATTGCGGCCACCGGAGGGACAGCGTAAGCTGTCCCCTCATCGGAATAAAGGCTCAGTATGTCGCATCTCAATTACAACCATCTTTATTATTTTTGGATGGTATGCAAACAAGGTTCGATCACTAAAGCCGCTGACGCGCTGTTTTTAACCCCTCAGACCGTTACCGGCCAGATCAGAACGCTAGAAGAAAGACTTGAAGGAAAACTGACGAAGCGAAACGGTCGCTATGTTGAACCCACTGAATTGGGGCAACTCGTGTTCAAGTATGCAGACCGAATGTTTGGCTTGAGTTACGAACTATTGGATATCGTTAACTACAGCCAAAGAGAGAACCTGCTATTTGAGGTCGGTGTTGCTGATGCCTTATCAAAAGAGCTAGTTAGTGCGGTTTTACTGCATGGCTCCTCTGCCGAGGATGGTGTCCACCTTCGATGCTTTGAATCAACCCACGAGCTTTTATTAGAGAAGCTCCGGCAACACAAGCTGGATATGATCCTATCTGATTGTCCCGTTGATTCCTCGCAAAATGAGGGCCTTTTCAGTGTAAAGCTCGGTGAAAGCACCATGAGCTTTTTTTGTTCACAAGGTGTGAAACTATCGTCATACCCTGAATGCCTTGAGCAAAACAAACTACTGATCCCTGGTAGCCGTTCTGCGATGGGGCGTAAGGTGAAACAATGGTTTGACACGCAAGGAATTACGCCTGATATCTTGGGTGAGTTCGATGATGCGGCCCTGATGAAAGCGTTTGGTGTAAATAGCGAGGCTATCTTTCTGGCTCCTAGCTCATATGTTGAAAAGATGAAACTGCCCAATGTTGCAGAAGTCGCAAGAGTGGAAGAGCTGAAAGAGGAATATTTCGTTATATTCGCCGAACGCATGATTAAACATCCGGCTGTTGCCCGAATTTGTGAAGCGAACCTCTCTTCTCTTTTTCAGGACCAAAGCTGAGAGTCAATAACAATAGTTGTCATGTTTTCCTTGGTTTCAGCCGCTGGTGGTTTGTCAGTGGAATATTACATCGCTTGAGTGGTAAGAAAATGGAATTAAAGAAGATGCAGGAAAATAGTCCGCAGGCAGTTACCTTGCTGAAGGCTATGGCAAATGAAAGACGTTTGATTATTTTGTGTTACTTACTTGAAGGAGAGATCTCAGTGGGCATACTCAGTGAGAAACTGGGTTTAAGTCAATCCGCTCTCTCTCAGCACCTAGCTTGGCTAAGACGAGACGAGCTTGTTGCTACGCGTAAAGAGGCACAGACTGTTTACTATTCGTTGAAAAGTCTGGAGGTCAGAGAAATGATAACCATGCTTTACCAACTCTATTGTAAATAGTGTTTTAAAAAGCACCTTTCATTACCAACAAAAAAACCGGCATAAGCCGGTTTTTTATCGAATCAATAACTCTTACAGAGCTTTGATTTGAGCAGCGAAGCTAGCTTTATGACGAGCAGCCTTGTTCTTGTGGATCAGGCCCTTAGTAGCCATGCGATCCAGAACTGGTGTTACTTCGCCAAATGCTTGAGTAGCGGCTTCTTTATCGCCTGCAGAGATTGCTGCGATAGTTTTTTTCATGTAAGTGCGCATCATTGAGCGACGGCTTGCATTGTGCTGGCGACGCTTCTCAGATTGGATTGCACGCTTCTTAGCAGACTTGATATTCGCCAAGGGTCTAACTCCCAAATCTTGTATTCGGTGACAATTTAAGGCCGAGGAATATGCCTCTTTTTACCCGTGTTGTCAATTCATTTGTGCAAATATCCGCCGCACCAAGTCGAACATGTGTCGATGTTGGCGTAAGGCGGTCATCGCGGTTAATATGGCGACGGATTCTAACAGCATTCTTTTCATGAAGTAAGCCTTTTGTTCGATAATTAACAGCTGAAGTGACGAGTGCGGCGGGGTTACGCGCGGTAAAATGCGCTGTCGGTCAAAACCATAACAATAACGACTCTTTTAAGGGGAACAGCGTGTCAAAGCGACTTTTTCGCTCAGGTTTAATAGTAAGCACCATGACCATGGTTTCCCGAGTGATGGGGCTGGCGAGAGATATCGTCATTGCCAACCTGATGGGGGCTGGTGGCGCTGCCGATGCCTTCTTGATGGCGAACAAAATACCTAACTTTTTGCGCCGTCTTTTTGCTGAAGGCGCGTTTTCGCAAGCGTTTGTTCCTGTCATTGCAGAATACGAGGCGAGTGGTGATAAAAATAAAACCCGGGAATTTATCGCGTACGCATCAGGCACGCTGGGCCTGCTGGTGACAGTGGTTACCCTGATAGGCATCGTTGCGTCTCCTGTGATCATGGCGCTATTTGCAGCAGGGTGGTTTTCTGACTGGATAAACCAGGGGCCTAATGGGGGAAAATACGAAATTGCCAGCTTTTTGCTAAAAATCACTTTTCCCTACCTCTGGTTCATTACTTTCGTTGCCTTATCGGGGTCAATATTAAATACCATTGGCAAGTTTGCAGTATCTTCGTTTACCCCTGTGTTTTTAAACATCGCAATGATCCTTGCCGCCATATTTCTTTCACCAACCTCGAACACCCCGAAACCGGTCTTGCCATCGGCGTATTTTTAGGCGGCTTAATTCAGTTTCTTTTTCAGCTGCCGTTTTTGTATGGAGAGGGCATGTTGATTAGGCCTAAATGGGGCTGGTCTCACCCTGGTGTTATCAAAGTCAGAACCTTAATGATCCCAGCTTTGTTCGGGGTCTCGGTTAGCCAAATCAATTTGTTGTTCGATACGTTTATTGCCAGCTTTCTTGGTGATAGCGCTGTTAGCTGGCTTTATTACGCCGATCGGTTGCTTGAATTTCCGTTAGGTATGTTTGGTATTGCTATTGCGACGGTCATCTTACCTGCATTATCCAAAAAGCACGTTGAGAAGACGGCGGAAGAGTTCTCTTCAACCTAGATTGGGGAATCCGGATGGTACTCTTGCTGGGTATTCCTGCGTTGGCGGGTATGATTTTACTGGCTAAGCCAATGCTAATGGTCCTATTCATGCGCGGTCAGTTTTTACCGTCTGATGTGGATGCTGCATCGCTTTCACTCATGCATATGCCAGTGGTCTGTTAAGCTTTATGTTAATAAAGGTGTTGGCTCCAGGTTACTACGCGCGTCAGGACACGAAAACACCAGTGAAAATTGGCATTATTGCTATGGTCAGCAACATGGGCTTCAACTTTATCTTTGCGTATTTGTATGGATATGTTGGACTGGCTATTGCGACCTCTTTGTCTGCGCTGGTGAATGCAGCATTACTGTATCGTGGTCTTCATCTTGATGGTGTATACCGAATTAAACGTGCAACCATTGTGTTTGTTGCTCGGTTGATAATAGCGGTGGCTTTTATGTCTGCGACGGTTTATTCGTTGAACCCAAGTTTTTCTGAATGGTTGGCGTCACCGCTTTGGCAGCGTGGGTTGGATCTAACCTTGTTGATTGGTGCTGGAGCCTTGTCTTATTTTGCAGTACTCCTGCTTACAGGATTAAGACCTCGCCACCTCAAAGCGGGTAGCTGAGCGTGCAGATATAGAGTGATTGTTCCGACTAGTATATAATCCGCCAGTTTTCTAAGGGGAAGCCACTAAAACGATATGGAATTGATCCGGGGTATTCATAACATCCGCGATGAACACAAAAACTGTGTGTTGACGATCGGAAATTTTGATGGTGTCCATCTTGGCCACAGGGCAGTGTTGTCAAACGTCATTGAGAAAGCAAAGCATCTTGGGCTGCCAGCGACAGTACTGCTGTTTGAGCCGCAACCACAAGAGCTCTTTGCAGGCGATGCTGCACCCGCAAGGCTGACACGCCTGAGAGATAAATATCAGCAGCTGAAAGCTCTTGGTGTCGATAGGCTTCTGGTGGTTAACTTTAATCTGAAATTCGCGTCAATGTCGCCCGAGGATTTTGTTCATCGCTTGTTGGTACAACGCTTGGGTGTTAAGTTTCTGGTGGTTGGTGACGACTTTCGTTTCGGTGCTAAGCGCAAGGGCGATTTCTCTTACCTTGAGCAACAAGCCGAGAAAGTCGGGTTCGAGGTTGTCAGCACCCAAAGTTTCTGTGTCTCTGAACAGCGTGTAAGCAGCACAGCCATTCGTCAGGTATTGGCAAATGGCGACCAAGCATCGGCTGCAAAAATGCTGGGACGCCCCTACAGTGTGACGGGTCGGGTTGCACACGGACAAAAATTGGGAAGAACGCTGGGGTTCCCAACAGCCAACATACCTCTAAAACGACTTGTTTCACCCGTTTCAGGTGTTTACGTTGTCAAAGTAGCTGGAATAGAATCAAACGAACTGGTTAACGGTGTTGCCAATGTGGGTACTCGTCCAACTGTAGACGGAGTCAGGCAGCAGCTAGAAGTACACCTTTTTGATGTCGATACAAACTTGTACGGTCGGCATATTGAAGTGCAGTTACTGAATAAACTGCGCGACGAGAAGAAATTTGGCTCACTTGATGAGCTTAAAGCACAAATTCAACTTGATACTCAGACGGCTCGTGACTGGCTCGCTGAGAAGAGTAATGTCAAAAACGTCCATACGGAATAAACAATTAATGAGTGACTTTAAAGATACCTTAAACCTGCCGGAAACCGGTTTTCCGATGCGAGGTAATCTTGCCAAGCGTGAGCCTGAAATGCTTAAACGCTGGTACGATGAAGATCTGTACGGAGAGATCCGTAAGGCGAAAAAAGGCAAAAAATCTTTCATCCTGCATGACGGCCCTCCGTATGCAAACGGTGATATTCATATTGGTCACTCAGTCAATAAAATCCTTAAAGACATTATTATCAAGTCAAAAACCCTGTCAGACTTTGATGCACCTTATGTGCCTGGTTGGGATTGTCACGGCCTACCTATTGAACTCAAAGTAGAGAAAAAAGTGGGCAAACCGGGCCAGAAGGTGACTGCTGCTGAATTTCGCCAAAAATGCCGTGAGTATGCTGCTAAACAAGTCGAAGGCCAGATGGCAGATTTCAAGCGCCTTGGTGTATTGGGTGCTTGGGACAAGCCTTATCTGACCATGGACTTTAACACCGAAGCCAACATTATTCGTGCTTTGGGTAAAATTGCCGATAATGGCCACCTTCACAAAGGCTTCAAACCTGTTCACTGGTGTACCGACTGTGGTTCTGCGCTGGCAGAAGCCGAGGTTGAGTACTACGACAAAGTGTCCCCATCGATTGATGTGAAGTTTCTTGCTGCTGATGAGCAGGCTGTTCTGAGCAAATTTGATTTGTCAGAACAGGGTGAGGGGGACGTATCTATCGTTATCTGGACCACCACTCCGTGGACCCTGCCTGCAAACCGCGCTGTTGCTGTTGCAGAAGCACTTGAATACGTGCTTGTTCAGCTTGAAGGCGACAAGCCTGCTCGCCTGATTGTGGCAGCTGAACTTGCAAAAGACGTGATGGAACGTGCTGGCATCGAAAACTACCGCACGCTGGGTGTATGTTCAGGTAAGGCGCTTGAGCTGCTGCGGTTTAACCACCCGTTTTATGCCTACGATGTACCTGTGATCCTTGGCGATCATGTGACTACAGAATCGGGTACGGGTGTTGTACATACTGCTCCGGGTCATGGTCAGGAAGACTTTGTGGTTGGTCAACAATACAACCTTGAAGTGGCTAACCCTGTCGGTAGTAACGGTGTTTACTTGCCGGACACCGAGCTTTTCGCCGGGCAGCATGTATTTAAAGCTAACGATAACGTGGTTGCTGTGCTGGAAGAAAAAGGTGCATTGCTGCATCACCACAAATACGAGCACAGTTACCCACACTGCTGGCGTCACAAAACACCGATCATCTTCCGTGCGACACCACAATGGTTCATTTCGATGGACAAGGCTGGCCTTCGCTCTAAAGCGATGGAAGAGATCAAATCTGTACAATGGATCCCTGAGTGGGGTCAAAACCGCATCGAATCAATGGTTGACGGTCGCCCTGACTGGTGTATTTCCCGCCAGCGTACGTGGGGTGTGCCAATCGCGCTGTTTGTACACAAAGAAACAGCTGAACTTCATCCAAATACCATTGAACTGATTGAGCAAGTGGCTCAAAAAGTCGAAGAAAGCGGTATTCAGGCATGGTGGGATCTCGACAGTGAAGAGCTGTTGGGTGCTGATGCGGCTAACTATGAAAAAGTGCTCGATACTTTGGATGTTTGGTTTGACTCAGGTGCGACACACTCTGCAGTGGTTAACCAGCGCGAAGAGTTTGCTGGCCACGAAGCTGATATGTACCTCGAAGGCTCCGACCAACATCGCGGTTGGTTCCAGTCATCACTGCTGACGTCTGTTGCTATCAAAAACCGTGCACCTTACACGCAGGTACTGACTCACGGTTTCACCGTTGATGGTCAGGGCCGCAAGATGTCTAAGTCTATCGGTAACGTGGTTTCACCTCAGGAAGTGATGAATAAGCTGGGTGGCGACATCCTGCGTCTGTGGGTGGCATCGACTGACTACACCGGTGAAATGACCGTCTCAGACGAGATCCTGAAACGAAGTGCTGATGCATATCGCCGTATTCGTAACACAGCACGTTTCCTGCTGGCTAACCTGAACGGCTTTAACCCTGAAACAGACATGGTTGCGCCTTCTGACATGGTTGTGGCTGATCGCTGGGCAGTAGGTAAAGCAAAAGAAGCACAGGAAGAAATCCTGAAAGCTTTCGAAGAATGTAACTTCCACGCTGTGACTCAGCGTTTGATGCAATTCTGTTCTATCGAAATGGGCTCTTTCTACCTCGATATCATCAAAGACCGTCAATACACAGCGAAAGCGGGAAGCCATGCACATCGCAGCTGTCAGACGGCGTTGTTCCATATCGTTGAAGCCTTGGTTCGTTGGATGGCGCCTATCATGTCATTCACTGCTGATGAGATCTGGAATGAGATGCCTCAGAAGCAAGCGGATAAAACAGCTCGCAACAAATTTGTCTTCACTGAAGTCTGGTACGACGGCCTGTTTGGTCTGGCTGAAGATGAAAACCTGAACAATGCGTTCTGGGCTGAACTTTTGAGCGTGCGTGGTGCGGTAAATAAATTGCTTGAGCAGGCGCGTAACGAGAAGCTGATCGGTGGTTCGCTGGAAGCTGAAGTCACTTTGTTTGCGAAACCAGAGCTGGCAGAAAAGCTTCAGGGGATTGGTGATGAGTTGCGTTTCGTGCTGCTGACGTCAAAAGCAGACGTTGTCTCTGCTGATGAGGCTCCGGAAACCGCGACAGCAACAGATATGGAAGGTTTATTCGTTTCTGTGACCAAGTCAGAGGCTAAGAAGTGTGATCGCTGTTGGCACTACGTGTCCGATGTGGGTGAAATCGAAGGGCATGAAGGGATTTGTGGCCGCTGTGTCAGTAACATTGATGGAGACGGCGAAACGCGCCGATTTGCCTAATGACGAACTCGACGGAGCAAACGTCTGGATTGCGCTGGCTTTGGCTGGCGCTTCTGGTCTTCGTGCTGGATATTGGAACCAAGCTGTTGGTAATGAATACCATGCAGTACGGCCCTGCTTACAGTATTGAGCTGTTGCCTTTCTTCAACCTGACTTATGTGCACAACTATGGTGCCGCGTTCAGTTTTCTGAGTGATGCAGGTGGCTGGCAACGATGGATGTTCAGTGTTATCGCATTGGGTGTCTCAGGAATGCTGGTGTACTGGATGCGTCAAACCCCCGCGACGCAGAGAATGGTGAATGTGTCTTACGCACTGATCATTGGTGGTGCACTGGGTAATCTGTTTGACCGACTTGTTCACGGTTATGTGGTCGACTTTCTCGACTTCTTCTGGGGAACAAGCCATTTCCCGGCATTTAACTTGGCAGACAGTGCTATTTGTGTTGGTGCTGCATTGATGCTGCTGGATAGTTTCCGTTCCGATTCCAGACAAGAAAAAGGCACTGAATAGCACATCGGTGAATTGTCATAATGGCGCTGGCCGCTTTTGCGGTTGGCGTCGTATTCATAATATCCCTATGTCACAGACTTTCTTCGTAATGGCTGTCTGTTGAAATAGGGAGATACAAAAAAAGATTGTTTACACCTACCGAGACGAGATGTGTAAACGTGAACTTTTGCCAAGGAAGCGATAATAATGAGTACAATTGGTGCAGACAGTCAGGTCATCATGCATTTTTCCATCAAACTGGAAGATGGCTCCGTCGCTGACAGCACAAGAACGTCAGGCAAACCCGCCAAGCTTGTGATGGGAGACGGCAGCCTGACAGAGAACTTTGAAAAGTGTCTGGTGGGCTTGACGGTTGGGGAGAGCTCCAGCTTCACTCTTGAGCCCGAAGATGCCTTTGGTATGCCAAATCCTGATAACATTCATCACGTTGATCGTAGTCAATTTGGTGGCGACATACCTGCAGAAGAGGGTACTATAGTGGCCTTCGCTGGTCCTGGTGGTCAGGATATTCCCGGAGTTATCACGGGAATTACGGGTGAATCAGTAACTGTAGATTTTAATCATCCGCTGGCTGGTCAGCGTGTGATATTTGATGTTGAAATCATAAGCGTCGAGTAATAAGGCAACACGATGAAAATTCTGTTATCAAACCCACGTGGTTTCTGTGCTGGTGTCGATCGAGCAATCAGTATCGTTGATCGTGCACTTGAAATGTATCAACCCCCGATATACGTGCGCCACGAAGTGGTTCACAATCGGTTCGTGGTGGATGGCCTGAAAGCACGCGGGGCAATTTTCGTCGAAGAACTGCACGAAGTCCCTGATGACAATATCGTGATATTTTCTGCCCATGGTGTGTCTCAGGCTGTAAGAAATGAAGCGAAATCTCGTAGTCTTACGGTGTTTGATGCAACCTGCCCATTAGTCACAAAAGTACATATGGAAGTTGCGCGTGCTAGCCGCCGTCATATGGAAGTTGTCTTGATTGGTCACGCGGGTCACCCTGAGGTTGAAGGCACGATGGGCCAATACGCGAGTGATGAAGGTGGCATGTATCTGGTTGAGAAGCCAGAGGACGTGTATTCATTAACCGTTAAAGACCCATCAAACCTTCATTATGTCAGCCAGACAACACTGTCTGTTGATGAGACGGCTGACGTTATTAATAAGCTGCGTGAAGTTTTCCCTGAGATTCAGGGACCACGTAAAGACGACATTTGCTACGCCACTCAGAACCGACAAGATGCGGTTCGTGATTTGGCTTCTCAATGCGATGTTGTCGTTGTCGTTGGCTCAAAAAACAGCTCAAACTCCAATCGATTAAGGGAACTAAGTGAAAAACTCGGCACACCCGGGCATTTAACTGACAGCGCTGATGACGTTCAGAAAGACTGGTTTACCGGCAAGACGCGTGTTGGTGTGACTGCTGGAGCTTCTGCACCTGAAGAACTGGTGAATCTTATCATTGATAGGATCAAGGAATACGGTGGTACAACAGTCGAAGATCTTGAGGGCCGAGAGGAGAATATGTTCTTCGAAGTGCCGAAAGAGCTTCAGGTGAAGCAGATTGATTAATCGAAGGAAGCCAATTGGCTTCCTTTTTTACACACTGGTTTTTATGTGCTTCAGGTTTCAATGAAGAGATCAATGATGCACATATACATTATTGGCACTTCGGGGTAGAGTGATCAGTCGTTTAGTACACACGTTAATACCCTCAGGGGAAAGGAAATAAGGGGAAACACATGGTTCGCATTGCAGTTGCTGGCGCAGCCGGTCGCATGGGTCGACAGTTAATCCAAGCTACGGAAAGTATTGAGGGTGCCACACTAAAGGCAGCGAGCGAGCGTCCCGAGTCAAGTCTGGTCGGTGCTGATGCAGGTGAGTTAGCGGCAATTGGGAAGCTTGAGGTTGAGTTGGTTGATGATCTTGAAAAGGTCGTCGACAACTTTGATGTGATCATTGATTTCACAGCGCCTGCTTCAACGCTGGCGAATATCGAGCTATGCCGTAAGCACGGTAAGAAGATTGTAATCGGTACGACGGGCTTTACCGAAGAGGAAAAGGCGCTGGTCGATGAAGCGTCCAAAGACGTGTCAATGATCATGGCACCAAACTACAGCGTCGGTGTGAATCTTGTGTTCAAGCTGCTAGAGAAAGCGGCGAAAGTCATGGGTGATTATTGCGACATCGAGATTGTTGAAGCCCACCATAGACACAAAGTAGATGCACCTTCTGGAACGGCACTTGGCATGGGCGAAGCGATCGCTGGAGCGATGGGCAACAAGCTAAGTGATGTTGCTGTATATGCCCGCGAAGGCATTACGGGAGAAAGAACACGTGATGAAATCGGCTTTGCAACAATACGTGCTGGTGATGTGGTTGGCGAACACACCGCAATGTTCGCTGATATCGGTGAGCGAGTAGAGATCACTCATAAAGCATCAAGCAGAATGACATTTGCAAATGGTGCCGTGAGGTCTGCCATTTGGCTGGTGGATAAACCAAGCGGGTTCTATACCATGCACGATGTGCTTGGTCTCAATGACTTCTAATGAGTATTTATGCGGTGGGAATTATCCCGCCGTTTTTTTTACTGAAAAGATAGATGGTTAACTTATTGGTTCATTTGGCTGCTTTGTTAACTGGTTATTGTGTGTTTTGGGCTTTTAAGTGTGTGAATTGAGTTTGTGGCTCAAAATGAGCGTTGCTGAGAGCCATTTTATCGTTTGCCTACGCTTGAAATCTGTAATGTGCCAGTTTTTGCCAGATTGTGGGTAAATCTGGAAACAAAATTACATATTTTGTCGAAAATGCTGGCGTTAATGTTGCTTTATGGTGCCTTAATTATGAATGTGCCATGAGGTCGCTAAAAGTTGTGCTCTTTTTTTGTGAGAAATGTTGACACTCCAGCCGGGTGTCTCTAGAATGCGCGCAATTTGTCAGAAATCACCAAAGTGATTGTCTGGTCATTGTTTGAAATGATTTTTGCGTATATATTCGCATTGGTTGCATTTTTATTTATATGGAGGTTGTCTTGGGCAAGTCTGCGCTCTTGGTCCTAGAAGATGGGACTATATTCCACGGTGCATCTATTGGTGCTGATGGAACGGCCGTTGGTGAAGTGGTGTTTAACACTTCGATGACGGGATATCAGGAAATACTCACTGACCCTTCCTATTCCCAACAGATCGTTACTCTTACTTATCCCCACATTGGCAACACCGGAACAAATTCCGAAGACGAAGAATCCTCCCAAATCCACGCTCAAGGTCTGGTCATTCGCGACCTACCACTTCTTGCTTCTAACTTCCGTAATCAACAGTCTCTATCCGATTACCTTAAGTCACAGAATATCGTTGGCATCGCTGATATCGATACGCGTAAGCTGACACGTTTGCTTCGTGAGAAAGGTGCCCAGAATGGTTGCATCATGGCGGGCGAGAATCTTGACGACGCATTGGCACTGGCGAAAGCGAAGGCATTCCCGGGCCTGAAGGGGATGGACCTTGCGAAAGAAGTGACAACGCAAGAAACCTATCAGTGGAAGCAAGGCTCTTGGACGCTGGAAGGTGGCCTGCCTGCAGCAAAAGATGACAGTGAACTGCCTTATCACGTTGTTGCTTATGACTTCGGCGCGAAAAGAAACATCCTTCGCATGCTGGTTGACCGCGGTTGTCGTCTGACAGTTGTCCCCGCTCAGACATCAGCAGAAGAGGTGTTGGCTCTGAATCCCGATGGTGTTTTCTTGTCAAATGGTCCGGGTGACCCTGAGCCATGTGATTACGCGATTGAAGCAACCAAAACATTCCTAGACAAAGGCCTGCCTATTTTCGGGATCTGCCTTGGTCACCAAATCCTTGCTCTGGCAAGTGGCGCAAAAACCGTGAAGATGAAATTCGGTCACCACGGTGCTAACCACCCTGTGAAAGATCTCGACCGCGATGTCGTGATGATCACCAGCCAGAACCACGGTTTTGCAGCGGATGAAGATACGCTGCCAGAGAACCTGCGAGCGACGCACAAGTCTCTGTTTGATGGTTCCCTGCAAGGGATTCATCGCACCGATAAGCCAGCGTTCAGCTTCCAGGGACACCCTGAAGCGAGCCCGGGCCCGCATGATGCAGCCCCGCTTTTCGACCACTTCATTGAACTGATTAAACAACACAGCGCGTAAACCGGAGCAACAAAGAATGCCAAAACGTACAGACATTAAAAGTATTCTTATCCTGGGAGCAGGTCCTATCGTTATCGGTCAGGCCTGTGAGTTCGATTACTCAGGTGCCCAGGCTTGTAAAGCGCTGCGTGAAGAGGGCTACCGAGTCATACTCGTTAACTCTAACCCAGCTACCATCATGACCGACCCAGAAATGGCTGATGCTACTTACATCGAGCCAATTCAATGGGAGGTTGTGCGCAACATCATCGCCAAAGAACGCCCTGATGCAGTTTTGCCGACCATGGGTGGCCAGACTGCACTGAACTGTGCGCTTGACCTTGAGCGTCACGGCGTACTGGAAGAGTTCGGCGTTGAAATGATTGGTGCGACAGCCGACGCGATTGATAAAGCGGAAGACCGCTCGCGCTTTGATAAAGCAATGAAATCTATCGGTCTGGAATGTCCACGCGCTGATACCGCTAAATCCATGGAAGAAGCCTATGGGGTTCTGGATATGGTGGGCTTCCCATGTATTATCCGTCCTTCGTTCACTATGGGCGGTACGGGTGGCGGTATCGCATATAACAAAGAAGAGTTCGAAGAAATCTGTCGCCGTGGTCTGGATCTGTCTCCAACCAACGAGCTGCTGATTGACGAATCTCTGATTGGTTGGAAAGAGTACGAGATGGAAGTTGTTCGTGACAAAAACGACAACTGCATCATCGTGTGTGCTATCGAAAACTTCGATGCGATGGGTATCCACACCGGTGACTCCATCACGGTTGCGCCTGCACAAACTCTGACAGATAAAGAATATCAGTTGATGCGTAACGCCTCTTTGGCGGTACTGCGTGAGATTGGTGTTGAAACGGGTGGTTCAAACGTTCAGTTTGGTATCAACCCGAAAGATGGCCGTATGGTTATCATCGAGATGAACCCGCGTGTATCTCGCTCTTCAGCGTTGGCATCGAAAGCTACGGGCTTCCCAATTGCGAAAGTTGCAGCCAAACTGGCTATTGGCTTCACCCTCGATGAGCTGATGAACGACATCACTGGTGGTGCAACCCCAGCGTCATTCGAACCCACCATCGACTATGTTGTTACCAAAATTCCTCGCTTCAACTTTGAAAAATTTGCTGGCGCCAATGACCGTCTGACCACACAGATGAAGTCTGTTGGTGAAGTTATGGCGATTGGTCGTAACCAGCAAGAATCGCTGCAAAAAGCACTGCGTGGCCTTGAAGTGGGTGCTTCAGGCTTCGACGAGATGGTTAATCTTGATGACGAAGATGCATTGACGAAGATTCGTCACGAGCTGAAAGACGCAGGTGCTGAGCGTATCTGGTACATTGCTGACGCATTCCGTGCGGGCATGTCTGTAGACGGTGTATTCAACCTGACTAACGTTGACCGTTGGTTCCTGGTTCAGATTGAAGAGCTTGTTAAACTTGAAGAAGAAGTGAAAGAGAAGGGCTTTGCTGGTCTGAACAAAGACTTCCTGCGCAAGCTGAAGCGCAAAGGTTTCTCTGATACTCGTTTGAGCACGCTGTTGGGCGTCAGCGAAAGCGAAGTACGCAAACTACGTGACCAGTTTGAGATTCATCCGGTTTACAAGCGTGTTGATACCTGTGCCGCTGAGTTCTCGTCTGATACGGCGTACATGTACAGCTCATACGATGAAGAGTGTGAATCTAACCCATCTGACCGCGACAAGATCATGGTTTTGGGTGGCGGTCCGAACCGTATCGGTCAGGGCATCGAGTTCGATTATTGCTGTGTACATGCCGCGCTGGCGCTGCGTGAAGACGGTTACGAAACTATTATGGTTAACTGTAACCCTGAAACAGTATCCACTGACTACGACACTTCTGATCGTCTGTATTTCGAACCGGTTACTCTGGAAGATGTATTGTCTATCGTTCGTGTTGAAAAGCCGAAAGGCGTGATTGTTCAGTATGGTGGCCAAACGCCGCTGAAACTGGCTCGTGCTCTTGAATCTGCTGGTGTACCAATTATCGGTACTAGCCCAGATGCTATCGACCGCGCTGAAGACCGCGAGCGTTTCCAAGCTGCTGTTGAACGTCTTGGCCTGAAGCAACCAGAGAACGCGACAGTTACTGCCCTTGAGCAGGCGGTAGAGAAATCTCGTGAAATCGGTTATCCGTTAGTTGTTCGCCCATCTTACGTTTTGGGTGGCCGTGCAATGGAAATTGTGTATGACGAGAGTGACCTGCGCCGTTACTTCAATGAAGCGGTAAGTGTGTCTAACGAATCTCCTGTGCTTCTGGATCGTTTCCTTGATGATGCGATTGAAGTTGATATCGATGCTATCTGTGACGGTGAGCGTGTTGTTATCGGCGGTATCATGGAGCACATCGAGCAGGCGGGTGTCCACTCAGGTGACTCAGCATGTTCACTGCCAGCATACACCTTGAGTCAGGAAATTCAGGATGTGATGCGACAACAAGTTGAGAAGCTGGCGTTTGAATTGGGCGTTCGCGGTCTGATGAACACGCAGTTTGCAGTCAAAGACGGCGAGGTTTACCTGATTGAGGTTAACCCACGTGCTGCACGTACTGTGCCTTTTGTCTCTAAAGCAACAGGCGCACCTCTGGCGAAAATTGCTGCGCGCGTGATGGCGGGTCAGTCACTAGAATCACAGGGGTTTACAACGGAAATTATTCCACCGTACTACTCAGTGAAAGAAGTGGTGTTGCCATTCAACAAGTTCCCGGGTGTTGACCCACTCCTTGGCCCTGAAATGCGCTCTACAGGTGAAGTCATGGGTGTTGGCGATACATTTGCGGAAGCATTTGCGAAAGCTGACATGGGTTGCGGAAAGCAGTACAAAGACCAAGGCGGTCGTGCCCTGCTGTCTGTTCGTAACAATGACAAGCAACGTGTTGTTGACCTTGCAGCGAAACTGGTGAAGCTTGGCTATGAGCTTGACGCAACGCACGGTACTGCGGTGATTCTTGGCGAAGCGGGTATTAACCCACGTCTGGTGAACAAGGTTCACGAAGGTCGTCCGCATATTCTTGACCGTATCAAGAATGGTGAATACAGCTACATTGTTAACACCACAGAGGGTCGTCAGGCAATTCAGGACTCTAAAGTTCTACGTCGTGGCGCACTGGCTGAGAAAGTTAACTACACCACAACACTTAATGCAGCGTTTGCAACCTGTATGGCTCATACCGCTTGGGATCCAAGCAAAGTGAGTTCAGTTCAGGAACTTCACGCGCGTGTTGCGGAAAAGTACAAAGGCTAATGCCAAACGTATATGAAAAATAAGCCGGATTGAATTCGGCAGTAGAAACAACCTCCTTGCCCGCCTCATTTAGGCGGGTTTTTTTGTCTTTAAACCCGCCTAAATGAGTTATCGCGTTAGTTCTGATTTAAACAGTGCATGATATAAAGCGTATTCAAATTGAGATATTGGACTCGCGCCACGGGGTGTCGGTTTTTCGCTTTCAGGTAAGTGGTAGTTCGCAACAAGCTGAGCAACCAACAACGGCTTGCCACTTTCAGTCTCAATCAAACCTGCAAGGTTATAGCTACCAAACAATGTGCCTGTTTTGGCGCGGAGTTTTCCTTTTATCGGATATTTTCTGACGCTTTGTCGATACCGAAGCGTGCCGTCAATACCTGCGACAGGCAGCATATCCAATATCCCCAGCTCTGGGTGGCGATATATGTAACTTAGAACAGCAATAAGCTGCTCTGCCGTCATCCGGTTATTTCTCGATAGTCCAGAGCCATCAACCAGCACAGCGGTTTTTAAGTCAATGCCCGTCTTTTCCAACAATGTCTCTTTAACTGCCGCCACGCCGTTTTGGAAAGTGCCCGCGACTTGATAGGTTTTCCTACCGAGGGTTTTTAATAAGTTATCAGCAATCAGGTTATCGGAGCGCTTGAGCATTTTATTGAGCAGAGTATTTCGGGTGACAGAGTGGTGACTCGCAATCAACTGACTTCGATAAACAGGCTTACCGACTCTAATAGTCCCGAGCAATTTAATACCTGTTTCCCTCAATAACGCATTCAGAACACTTTTAACGTAATGCGTCGGGTCTTGTAGCGCGAATTTCAGTGGTAACGGGTCTTTTCTCGGAGGAAGACAACCGCTGAGGTGATAGCGGTTATGCTCATAGGTATAAAGTTCCAGTTCGCAGTGCGTTCGTTTTTGCTCATTTCGCGAAACAGTTCTTGCGTCAGTAGTCACTGTGACTGGCTGATGCTCTGGTACAAAAGTTCGTGTTGTCCCTTTACGACTGTCGGTATATATAGAACCTTGAAAGCAATTATGTTCCAGAACGACAGCACTAGAGGGGGCGCTGTAGCAGACACCCAGAATGTCCCATGGCCAGCCAATGGCTCTTTCGTAGCCGGAAAATGCGGTGTTATCTATCCATAAATCACCTTTTATCACCCGAATTCCCTTCTGGCGAGCTTGCTGGAGTAACCCTTTGAGATCGCTTCGGGTAAGTGTTGGATCTCCTGAGAAATGGATGACAAGATTATCCTGTGCGACCGTAAGCTGAGTAGTGAATCGAAAATGCTCAGGCAAAGTGAGTGTCACAGCAAGTGCAGTAACGAGCTTTTGGGTGCTTGCAGGTGGTAAGAGCTTATTAGCTGAAAAAGTGTGGCGAGTCTGATTGGTTGATGGATCAACAACCGACAGCGCCAGTTGGTGCCCCTCAGGCAGTAGTGCGTTGATGGTAGGCAGACTGACGGCGTAACTGGAAAAGCTTACGCAGAGAAGAAGCGAAAGAATCAGGGGTCTCATAGCGATACTCAAATAACAGGCTCGCTATTAAGGGTACAAAAGAATTTCTGAATAAGTGTCTCAATTCACCTGATGTTTGAACCTTATCATCTATTGTCGCAACAAGAGTAAATGAACCTCAGCCCTGATTTACGTATCGTTGATCTCATGTCATACCGTGTCTAAAAATTGATAGATGATTTGCTGGCTGATCTTGTTTACACTGTCTGGTCTACATTGATTTATATGTCTGCGCTCAACTTAGGTTGGGCGCGGCTTTGTTTTTGCCGAAGCTATATGCTTTGGGTAACGAGGTATTGTTATTCATGGATAAAGTACCAATGACTGTTCGTGGTGAGCAGCAACTGCGGGAAGAGTTGGAGCGTTTGTTAAAGCGTCGCCCTGTGATCACTCAGGCTATCGGAGAAGCCCGTGAGCTTGGTGATTTGAAAGAGAACGCAGAGTATCACGCTGCTCGTGAAGAGCAGGGGATCTGTGAAGCACAGATTAGAGATATCGAGTACAAATTGTCAGTCGCTCAAGTCATCGACGTGGCAAAACTGCCGAACAACGGCAAAGTCATTTTTGGTGCGACAGTGACCTTGATAGACGCGGAAACAGACGCTGAAGTGACTTACCAAATCGTTGGTGATGACGAGGCCGACATCAAACAAAACCTAATCTCTGTAAATTCACCGATAGCTCGTGGTTTGATCGGTAAAGAAGAAGGTGATGAAGTCGCGATCACTACACCGGGCGGTTTAAAAGAGTTTGAAATCGACAGTGTTGAATACGCTTGAGTCTGCGAGTTAACAAAAATTGTTAGCAAATGTTGCGGATGAAACAAGAAAAGGCCGCTGATGCGGCCTTAACTTATTTACGCGGCAGTTCGATTTTGCGCTCTTCGCTCTGGCGGTATAGAACCAGTGTTTTACCGATGACCTGAACTTTCTCAGCTTTTGTCTCACGAACAATCGCGTCGACAATCAGGTTCTTGGTGTCACGGTCTTCCGATGCAACCTTAACTTTGATCAGTTCATGGTGATTAAGAGCGAGTTCAATTTCAGCCAGAACGGCTTCTGTCAGGCCGTTGGCACCCATCAAACTACAGGTTTCAGTGAGTGAGCCAGTCCTTTGAGATGCTGCTTCTGTTTGGTGCTTAGATTCATATTGACTCGATTTTCTGCTTGCTAGGGGTTGAAAACGTGCCATTCTACCGCCATCTGTTATCAAACTGAACATGTATCATCCTAAACACTTCAAACCCATTGGCTGTGGCCGGGTTGGTTCAGGTTAAAATATGAGTAAAAAGAAACATTCAGCGAGCTCTGGCCGCTGGTTAAAAGAGCATTTTGATGATAAGTATGTCCTTGAAGCTCAGAAGAAAGGCTTTCGTTCCCGTGCTATTTTCAAGATTGAAGAGATTCAAGGGAAAGATAAGCTGTTAAAGCGGGGTATGACGGTCGTCGATCTCGGTGCTGCACCGGGTGGATGGTCGCAATATGCCGCAGAGCAAGTTGGTGATGATGGTCAGGTAATAGCCTGTGACATTCTACCGATGGACTCATTACCCGGCGTAAGCTTTCTTCAGGGCGATTTTCGTGAAGAAGCGGTACTTGACGCACTGCTAGAGCGCATTAAACCTGATATGGTTGATGTAGTGATGTCTGATATGGCGCCCAATATGAGCGGTAATCAGGCATCAGACCAACCTCGTGCTATGTATCTTGTTGAGCTCGCTCTTGATATGTGTCGTGAGGTGCTGGCACCGAATGGTGCGTTCGTGGTTAAAGTGTTCCAAGGAGAGGGCTTTGATCAGTATCTGGCTGAAGTCCGTAAGATGTTCAAAGCGGTTAAAATCCGGAAACCAGATTCCTCTCGTGCCCGTTCACGTGAGGTTTACATTGTGGCTACAGGTTACAAACTGTAGTACTCTACATTAATCTATATAGTTATCGCGGGGCTAACACCTTGAGTGACATGGCAAAAAACTTGATTTTGTGGTTGGTAATCGCCGTCGTACTGATGTCTGTTTTTCAGAACTTTGGTCCGAACGACGGTTCAAGCCGTCAAGTCGACTATACAACGTTCGTCCAAGAAGTCGGAGACGGTAGAATACAGGAAGTACAGTTCAACGATCGTGAGCTGAAGGTAACGCGCCGTGAAGGCACGAGCTACGTAACTTACATGCCTGTTTATCAAGATCCGAAACTTCTTGATGATTTGATCAACAAGAAAGTTCGCGTAAGAGGTACGCCTCCTGAAGAACCGAGCATTCTCGCATCCATCTTTATCTCTTGGTTCCCGATGTTACTTCTCATCGGTGTCTGGATCTTCTTCATGCGTCAAATGCAGGGCGGTGGTGGCAAGGGCGCGATGTCCTTTGGTAAGTCTAAAGCCCGCATGATGAGCGAGGAGCAGATTAAAACGACGTTTAACGACGTTGCTGGTGTTGAAGAAGCCAAAGAAGATGTCAAAGAGCTGGTTGATTACCTTCGTGACCCGAGCCGATTCCAGAAACTTGGTGGAAAAATCCCAACAGGCGTGTTGATGGTTGGTCCTCCTGGTACGGGTAAAACTTTGCTTGCAAAAGCGATTGCAGGTGAAGCTAAAGTGCCGTTTTTTACCATCTCAGGTTCTGATTTTGTTGAAATGTTCGTTGGTGTTGGTGCATCACGTGTGCGTGACATGTTCGAGCAAGCCAAGAAAGCTTCACCATGTATCATTTTCATCGATGAAATTGATGCAGTGGGTCGTCAGCGTGGCGCAGGTCTAGGTGGCGGTCACGATGAACGTGAGCAGACTCTCAACCAGATGCTGGTTGAGATGGATGGTTTTGAAGGCAACGAAGGCATTATAGTTATCGCTGCAACTAACCGCCCTGACGTGCTTGACCCTGCACTCCTTCGCCCGGGTCGTTTTGACCGTCAGGTCGTTGTTGGATTACCGGATGTCCGTGGTCGTGAGCAAATCATTAAGGTCCACATGCGTAAAGTTCCATTGGCTGGCGATGTTGAAGCATCCTTGATTGCCCGTGGTACGCCAGGTTTCTCTGGCGCAGACTTGGCTAACCTTGTTAACGAGGCTGCTCTGTTTGCTGCTCGTGGCAACAAGCGTGTGGTATCAATGGTCGAGTTTGAACTGGCTAAAGACAAAATCATGATGGGCGCAGAGCGCAAATCGATGGTGATGTCTCAAGAAACTAAAGAGTCAACGGCTTATCACGAAGCAGGTCACGCAATTGTTGGTCGTTTGGTACCAGAGCATGACCCAGTGTACAAGGTCTCGATTATTCCTCGTGGTCGTGCGCTTGGTGTAACGATGTACCTGCCAGAGCAAGACAGAGTCAGTATGTCTCGCCAGCACTTGGAGTCTATGATTTCAAGCCTTTATGGAGGCCGACTTGCTGAAGAGTTGATTTACGGTGCTGATAAAGTGTCGACAGGTGCGTCTAACGACATCGAGAGAGCGACAGATATTGCCCGTAAAATGGTGACTCAATGGGGCTTCTCTCAAAAACTCGGTCCTCTGCTTTACGCAGAAGATGAAGGTGAGGTGTTCCTTGGCCGTTCAGTAACTCAGACGAAACATGTGTCTGACGATACAGCGAAGCTGATCGATACTGAAATTCGTGAAATCATTGACCGTAACTATTTGCGTGCGAAACAGATCCTTGAAGATAACAAGGATATTATGCATACGATGAAAGACGCACTAATGAAGTACGAGACCATCGACGCTAAGCAAATCGACGACTTAATGGCACGCCGTGACGTTCGTGAGCCAGCAGGTTGGGAGAATGATTCAGACAGTTCTGATGACGCTCCAAAGTCACCTGAAGCGAAGTCCACGTCTGATTCGGATGCCAAAGCCTCAGACGAAAGCGGTACGGAAAATGGGAACAACAAACCCATTGACCCGGAAAATAAATCTGAAGCTTAAAAGAACAATAGTTTACAAAACCCCGGGGATTTCCTCGGGGTTTTTTATTTCTAATGAGGGATTGCATAAAGACAATGCTGCTGAAAAGTAAAAATAAATCGCTGGACCTAAGCACACCTCAAATCATGGGGATTTTAAATGTCACCCCAGATTCTTTTTCCGATGGTGGGCTACACAACACGTTAGATCACGCACTGTTTCATGCGGAAAGAATGCTATCTTCTGGTGCCTCCATTTTGGATGTTGGCGGGGAGTCGACCCGACCAGGCGCACCTGATGTCGCGCTTAATGAAGAGTTAGAGCGTGTTGTCCCGGTTGTGGAAGCCATCCGATCCCGCTTCGATTGCTGGATTTCTATTGACACCAGTAAAGCAGTTGTCATGCGAGAGGCTATTCAAGCTGGTGGCGATTTGATAAATGATGTTAGGGCGTTGCGAGAGCCCGGGGCTTTGGGTACTGCGGCTGAGGCAGACGTGCCAGTGTGTCTGATGCACATGCAAGGGCAACCAAGAACGATGCAAACTAATCCTACTTACTCTGATTTGACTGGAGATATTGTCACCTTCTTTGAAGAGCGTATTGCCGCGTGTGAAGAGGTAGGCATTTGCCGAAAAAACATTATTCTCGATCCTGGATTTGGATTTGGCAAAACATTGACACACAATTATCAGCTACTTGATAAGCTGGAAGTATTCCATCGATTAGGTCTACCTGTGCTTGCGGGGATGAGCCGTAAATCGATGATTTATAAATTGCTTGCAAAAACACCACAGGAAGTGCTGGCAGGAAGCTTAGCCTGTGCAACGATAGCAGCCCTCAAGGGGGCGCAAATTATTCGGGTACATGATGTGGAAGAAACCTGGGATGTGATTCATGTTGTACAACAGATAAAAAACACAACGCAGTAAGTTGGAGAATACAATGACAGAACGCAAATACTTCGGTACCGACGGTGTCCGAGGTAAAGTAGGCCAATTCCCAATCACACCTGACTTTATCATGAAGCTTGGCTGGGCCGCTGGCCGTGTACTGAGTAAGCAGGGCACGAAGAAGGTCCTGATCGGAAAAGACACTCGCATCTCTGGCTACATGCTCGAATCTGCGCTCGAAGCCGGATTATCAGCTGCGGGACTGCAGCTGCTTTTACCGGCCCAATGCCGACGCCCGCCGTGGCTTACTTGACACAAACTTTTCGTGCAGAAGCCGGCATTGTTATTTCGGCATCTCACAATCCTTACTATGACAATGGTATCAAGTTCTTCTCATGCGAAGGTACAAAATTACCGGATGACCTCGAGTTGGCAATTGAAGCAGAGCTGGAGAAACCGCTGACATGCGTCGAGTCAGCGCAATTGGGTAAAGCAACACGCATTGATGATGCGGCTGGCCGTTATATCGAATTTTGTAAAAGTACGTTCCCCTCAGAGATGAGCCTATCTGGTTTAAAGATTGTCATAGACTGCGCTCATGGTGCGACGTATCACATAGCACCATCGGTATTTTCTGAGCTTGGTGCTGATGTTGTTGCTATGGCCGTGAGCCAAATGGAACAAATATAAATGCTGAAGTCGGTGCAACCGACGTAAGGGCATTGCAGTCTCGCGTAGTAGAGGAGAAAGCTGACTTAGGTATCGCCTTTGATGGAGATGGCGATCGGGTGATCATGGTTGACGGTGAGGGTAACAAAGTTGACGGTGACCAGATTGCTTATATCATCGCGCGTGAAGCCCTGCGTCGAGGTGAGTTGAAAGGCGGTGTTGTTGGCACGCTGATGACAAACATGGGGATGGAAGTTGCACTCAAAAATCTGGGTATTCCATTTTCGCGTGCGAAAGTAGGCGATCGCTATGTTATGGAGCAATTGACAGAAAAAGGTTGGTCCATTGGTGCGGAGAACTCAGGACACGTGATCCTGTTGGACAAAGTCACTACAGGAGATGCGATTGTCGCTGCACTTCAGGTGCTATCGAGCGTTGTCGGAACGGGGATGAGCCTAGAGGCGCTATGGGAAGGCATGAGCATGTTCCCTCAAGTATTAGAAAACGTGCGTTTTTCTGGTGAATCCGACCCGCTACAGCACCCCTCTGTATTAGCTGCCAAAACTAGGGTAGAAGAGCAACTCGGTGATAACGGTCGCGTGTTATTACGCAAGTCAGGTACTGAGCCTCTAATTCGGGTTATGGTAGAAGGCGAAGATGCAAAAAAAGTACAGGCATTTGCGCTAGAAATTGCAGATGCAGTAAAAGTCAGCTGCTGATACAGGGCGAAAAAAGGCAGAGCAAGTGTGCATTTTGATTACAAGATGTGCAAACGAACGGAAAAGGCATGTTTTTTTGTATTTTTCTCTTGTCTACCCTGCCTCCTTTCGCTAGTATTCCTCCCGCTCCCAACGATTGGGGGATGCGCTGGTGAGGACTTAGAGCTTAGCTGGCTCAACAATTTGGAACATAGGTGGAAACATGTACGAAATTCTACTTGTGATTTATCTGTTGGCCGCAATTGGCGTTATTGGCCTAGTTCTGGTTCAACAAGGTAAAGGCGCAGATATGGGAGCCTCATTTGGGGCTGGGGCATCAAACACAGTGTTTGGCTCTGGCGGCTCTGGAAACTTTTTGACCCGAATGACAGCAGTTTTTGCAACAATATTTTTCATTCTTAGTTTGGTCTTGGGTAACCTTTCAACCCATAACACAAAAGCTGGGAGCGAGTGGGAAGACCTAAGTCAGCCTGCTTCGGTTGAGAAAGTGGATACTGCTACGGATGTTCCTGCTACTAACAATAGCGACATCCCGACAAACTAAAGTATTTGCCGAGGTGGTGGAATTGGTAGACACGCTATCTTGAGGGGGTAGTGCCTATCTAGGCGTGCGGGTTCAAGTCCCGCTCTCGGCACCAAAATTTTGCCTTAAATTGGCAACACCTTTTCTTGCAAATGCAAGCACGCTGGCGATATAATACTCGCCGCTCGGACGCGGGGTGGAGCAGTCTGGTAGCTCGTCGGGCTCATAACCCGAAGGTCGTTGGTTCAAATCCGGCCCCCGCAACCACTTTTCTGTAAATGTTAATTGAGACCGATGACATTTACGGGTCACACAAGCAAGTGTGGCATCAGGGTCCAGTTACATTAAACCCCGAATTTCGGGGTTTTTTGTTATCTGAAGCTGACCATTCGGATGGATAACTGGGCTTTTAGGCCCTTTTTTTATTTCTGGGGTTTGTAATGACAGGACTAGAAAAACAGCTGACCGAGTTGCTTGAAGCGCCGGTAAGTGCGTTGGACTATGAACTTGTTGGGCTTGAGTTTGTCCGTGCAGGACAGCACTCAACCCTTAGGATCTTTATTGATCACCCAAACGGTATAACGGTTGAAGACTGTGCCGAAGTAAGTCGTCAAGTGAGTGCAGTGATGGATGTAGAAGATCCGGTCACAGTAGCATACAATCTTGAAGTTTCTTCGCCAGGCTTGGAACGGCCACTCTTCAAAGCTGAACATTATCAGCAATTTATTGGCCAAGAAGTCAACATTGTACTAAAAATGGCAATGCAGAATCGCCGTAAATGGAAAGGTGAGATTCTTTCTGTTGATGGTGAAACCGTCAGTGTCAATGTTGATGGCAACGAAGAGACGTTCGTCCTTAGCAATATCGCCAAGGCCAACTTGGTTCCTTCATTTTAAGGCTAAATGAGGCATTAGTTCATGAACAAAGAAATCTTGGCTGTCGTAGAAGCGGTATCCAATGAAAAAGCTGTTCCCCGTGAGCGCATTTTTGAAGCGCTCGAAACGGCGCTTGCGACAGCAACAAAGAAAAAGTACGAGGCAGACATCGACGTACGTGTTGCTATCGATCGCAAAACCGGTGAGTTTGATACTTTCCGTCGCTGGGAAATCGTAGAAGAAGTAGCCTTACCGACCCGAGAAATTACGCTCGAAGCGGCGCAGTTTGAAGATGAAACCTTAGAACTGGGTCAGCATGTAGAAGACGATATTGAGTCGGTAACTTTTGACCGTATTACGACCCAGACAGCCAAGCAAGTCATTGTACAGAAAGTACGAGAAGCGGAGCGTGCCCAGGTCGTTGAGCAGTTCATGGATAACGAAGGTGAGTTAATCACTGGTGTGGTTAAAAAAGTTAACCGCGATGTCGTTATTATTGATCTGGGTAATAATGCTGAAGCGGCAATTCAGCGTGACGATCAGCTTCCTCGCGAAAACTTCCGCCCGGGTGACCGAGTGCGTGGTTTGCTATATGCTGTTCGCCCTGAAGCGCGTGGGTTCCAGTTGTTCATGACCCGCTCGAAGCCTGAAATGTTGATTGAATTATTCCGCATTGAAGTGCCAGAGATTGGCGAAGAAATGATTGAGATCATGGGTGCTGCCCGTGACCCCGGTTCTCGCGCAAAAATTGCAGTGAAAACCAATGACAAACGTATCGACCCTGTTGGTGCATGTGTAGGTATGCGTGGTGCCCGTGTTCAGGCTGTTTCAGGCGAGCTTGGTGGCGAGCGTATTGATATCGTGTTGTGGGATGACAATCCTGCTCAATTCGTAATCAATGCCATGGCACCTGCAGATGTTGCGTCTATCATCGTTGATGAAGACAGCCACACCATGGATATCGCTGTTGAAGCTGATAACCTGGCGCAGGCAATCGGTCGAAGCGGTCAAAACGTCCGTTTGGCTTCTCAACTAACGGGTTGGGAACTGAATGTGATGACAGTAGAAGATCTCCAGAAGAAGCACGAAGCAGAGGCAAATCAATCAATTGATTTGTTCGTTAAGCATCTGGATATCGAAGAAGATTTTGCAGAACTGCTGGTTAAAGAAGGTTTCGCCGCTTTGGAAGAAGTTGCGTATGTACCGACAAACGAGCTGCTCGAAATCGATGGCCTTGATGAAGACACAGTTGAAGAACTGCGTAACCGTGCCAAAGAAGCTCTGACCACAATCGCGCTGGCGAAAGAAGAGATTCTTGATGGTGCAGAGCCTGCTGAAGACCTATTGGGTCTGGAAGGACTGGAGCGCGAAATGGCGTTCCGTCTTGCAGCGAAAGGCATCAGCACACTGGAAGATCTGGCCGACCAAGGCACAGACGATCTTCTGGACATTGAGGGATTAAATGAAGTTAAAGCGGGTGAGCTTATCATGGCCGCGCGCAATATTTGCTGGTTCAGCGACGAAGCGTAACGCAGCAAAGGAGGAGCATAATGTCAGAGGTTACAGTTAAAGCACTGGCGAGTGAGATTGATACGTCAGTTGACCGCTTGCTGAAACAGTTCGAAGATGCCGGTATCACAAAAGCCGCAGATGACAACGTAAGCCAGGATGAGAAACAAACCTTGCTGTCTCACCTCAAGCGAGAGCACGGTGACGATGGCAGCGCTCCAACTCGTCTGACGTTACAACGCAAGAAGCGCAGTACTCTCAGCGTGTCAGGCGCTGGGGGTAAGAGTAAAGATGTTCAGGTAGAAGTGCGTAAAAAACGCACCTATGTAAAACGTAGTGACCTGGAAGAACAAAAAGTAGCAGAAGAAACTGCCCAGCGTGAGGCAGAAGAAGCTGCTCAGCGTGAAGCAGAAGAAATCGCAAAGCGTGAAGCGGAAGAAAAAGCGAAGCGCGAAGCAGAAGAGAAAGCCAAACGTGACGCCGAAGAGAAAGCGAAACGTGAAGCAGAAGAAAAAGCTCGTATTGAAGCAGAGAAAGCGCATCAGGCTGATGAATCCGATGAGGAAAAAGCCGAGCGTGAGGCTACTCAAGCTCAAGCGAAGAAAGAAGCTGATGAACTCAAGCGTCGCCAGGAAGAGGAAGCCAAGCGTAAAGCTGAAGAAGAAAGTCAGCGCCAGCTAGAAGAGGCACGCAAAATGGCAGAATTGAACCAAGAACGCTGGAGTGAGCAAGACTCCAAACTGAAAACAATGGAATCTGCGGATCACCATACTGTGACGTCACAGTATGCACGCGAAGCGGAAGATGAAGCCGATCGCAGCCAAGAAGCAGCGCCTCGTCGTCGTAAAAAGAAAAAAGCGGCAGGACAAGATTCAGATAACGGTAACAACCGTAATCGTCGCGGCAAAAAAGGCCGTATGGCTAAGCCTACGTCTATGCAGCATGGTTTCCAGAAGCCTGCACAGAAAGTGAATCGTGATGTAGAAATTGGCGAAACCGTCACTGTTGCTGAGCTGGCTAACAAAATGGCCGTGAAAGCCACTGAAGTCATCAAAGCAATGATGAAGATGGGTGCAATGGCGACCATTAACCAAGTGATTGATCAGGAAACTGCTCAACTGGTTGCGGAAGAAATGGGCCATAAAGTTGTTCTCCGTAAAGAGAATGAACTGGAAGAGGCAGTACTGTCAGATCGTGATGACAGCGCATCGAAAGAACCTCGTGCACCTGTTGTTACTATCATGGGTCACGTTGACCATGGTAAAACGTCTCTGCTTGACTATATCCGTAAAGCACACGTTGCGTCTGGCGAGGCTGGCGGTATTACCCAGCACATCGGTGCATACCACGTAGAAACTGACAACGGTATGATCACCTTCCTCGATACTCCTGGACACGCCGCATTTACCTCAATGCGTGCACGTGGTGCGAAAGCGACCGATATCGTTATTCTGGTTGTTGCTGCGGACGATGGCGTTATGCCACAGACTATCGAAGCGATTCAGCACGCGAAAGCAGCTGACGTACCTTTGATTGTTGCAGTAAACAAGATTGATAAAGAAGCAGCCAACCCAGATCAAGTGAAGAACGAGCTGGCTCAACACAATGTTATTCCTGAAGACTGGGGCGGCGAGAACATGTTTGTTCACGTTTCAGCGAAGCAAGGTATCAACATTGACGGCCTGCTTGAAGCTATCTTCTTCAGTCAGAAGTTCTGGAACTGGAAGCGGTCCGTGATGCAATGGGTCACGGTGTTGTTGTTGAATCTCGCCTTGATAAAGGTCGTGGTCCAGTTGCAACGGTACTGGTTCAGGAAGGTACGCTGAGAAAAGGCGACATCGTCCTTTGTGGTCTTGAGTATGGCCGTGTTCGTGCAATGCGCGATGAGAACGGTAAAGAGGTCGATTCTGCCGGACCTTCGATTCCTGTTGAGATTCTGGGTCTATCTGGTGTTCCTTCTGCAGGTGACGAAGCGACAGTTGTTCGTGACGAGCGTAAAGCGCGTGAAGTTGCTCTGTATCGTCAGGGTAAATTCCGTGACGTTAAACTAGCACGCCAGCAGAAAGCGAAACTGGAAAACATGTTCTCTAACATGGAAGAAGGTGAAGTCTCTGAGCTTAACATCGTACTTAAAGCTGACGTACAGGGCTCTGTGGAAGCAATCGCAGACTCGCTGGTTAAACTGTCTACTGACGAAGTTAAGGTTAAGATTGTCGGTTCAGGTGTCGGTGGTATCACTGAAACTGATGCAGTACTGGCTGCAGCATCGAATGCAATCCTGTGCGGCTTTAACGTCCGTGCAGACGCAGCAGCGCGTAAGACTATCGAAACTGAAAGCCTCGACCTGCGTTACTACTCTGTTATCTATGCCCTGATTGATGAAGTGAAACAAGCGATGAGCGGTATGCTTGCGCCTGAGTTCAAACAAGAGATCATGGGTCTGGCAGAAGTACGTGAAGTGTTTAAGTCTCCGAAGATTGGCTCAATCGCTGGTTGTATGGTGACGGAAGGCAGCATCAAGCGTAACAACCCTATCCGCGTTCTGCGTGATAACGTTGTTATCTACGAAGGTGAGCTTGAGTCACTGCGTCGCTTTAAAGACGACGTACAAGAAGTGACGAAAGGTTATGAGTGTGGTATCGGCGTTAAGAACTATAACGACGTCCGCGTTGGTGACCAGATCGAAGTTTACGAGACTGTTGAAATCAAGCGTACTATCGATTAATACCTGACTGTAACAGGTTGTTTATAAACACCATGAGGGGAAGTGCCAGGCGCTTTCCCTCATTCTTTATTGAAGAGAGAAGGTTATGGCAAAAGAATTCAGCCGTACTCAACGTGTCTCCCAGCAGATACAAAAAGAAGTTGCGTTAATCCTGCAACGTGAAATCAAAGACCCACGCATTGGTATGGTGACGGTATCAGGCGTTGAAGTCTCTCGCGATCTGGCTTATGCCAAAGTATTCGTGACCTTTCTGACCACTGGTGAGCAGACACCTGAAGGTGGTCTCGAAGCATTAAGAGAAGTTGCAGGCTATGTGCGTAGCTTACTGGGCAAAGCGATTCGTCTGCGTGTTACCCCAGAGATTAACTTCTTTTTTGACCAGTCGCTGACCGAAGGTATGCGTATTTCAAACCTGGTATCACAAGCTGTGAAATCAGATGAAGATCGTCGTGTTGATGGAGACGAGGACTGATGGGCCGCCGACCACGCCGCAGAGGACGTCCGGTCGATGGCGTCATCCTGCTCGACAAACCGACTGGTATTACTTCCAATGACGCCTTGCAGAAAGTGAAGCGTATCTATTTTGCTGAAAAAGCAGGCCATACGGGTGCGTTGGACCCGTTAGCGACAGGCATGTTACCTATCTGTTTCGGTGAAGCGACCAAGTTTTCGCAGTTCTTGCTGGATTCAGACAAGCGTTATCGTGTGGTAGCGAAGCTCGGCGAACGCACCAATACGTCTGATTCAGACGGTGAAGTCGTCGAAACTCGCCCAGTTGCAGTTGACCGCGGTCAGCTCGAACGTTGTATCGCGAAATTCCGTGGCGATACCATGCAAGTTCCTTCTATGTTCTCTGCGTTGAAATATCAGGGACGTCCGTTGTATGAATATGCCCGCGAAGGTATTGAAGTACCGCGTGAAGCACGAAAGATCACCGTCTATGAAATCGAACTGTTAGGTTTCAGCGGCGATGAAATTGAAATGGAAGTACATTGCTCAAAAGGCACTTACATTCGCACTATCGTCGATGATCTCGGTGAAATGTTAGGCTGCGGTGCGCATGTGACAGCACTTCGTCGCATTGGAGTATCCGGTTATCCTATCGAGAAGATGGTGACATTGGAGCAACTGGAAACTTTGCTAGAGCAAGCACGTGAGCAGGATATTCAACCTCGCGAACTGCTTGACCCTCTGCTACTGCCGCTTGATACAGCTGTTCAGGACCTTAACGAGGTCAATCTGTTGCCAGTCGTCTCCAACTACGTCATGCATGGTCAGGCGGTGCAAGCACCGAACGTACCAGACGAAGGTTTTGTCCGGATGACCGTGGGTGACGAGCGTACGTTTATTGGTGTAGCAGAAATTGATGCAGACGGCATGGTGGCTCCACGTCGTCTGGTGTCTGGTCAGCGTAACGGCTGATTGATAGGCGGCGAAATGGGTGTTGTCATCACTAACTAATCCCTGTAGAATTCGTCGCCTCGGGTGCTGGCTGAATCAGAGATTGGCTGGCACAAATATAAACCTTTTACATTTAGGAAAAGACAATGTCTCTGAATGCAGAAACTAAAGCAGCAATCGTTGCTGAATACGCGCAAGGCGAAAACGACACCGGTTCACCAGAAGTTCAAATCGCTCTGCTGACCGCTTCTATCAACCACCTGCAAGGCCACTTCGCCGAGCACAAAGGTGATCACCACAGCCGTCGCGGTCTGATGCGTATGGTTTGGCGTCGTCGTAAGCTTCTGGACTACTTGAAGCGTAAAAACGCTGATAGCTACCTGGATCTGCTTAAGCGCCTGGAGCTGCGTCGCTAATCTGTCGCCGCATTCCAGAAAGGAGCCTTTATGGCTCCTTTCTTCGTTTATAGGCCGGTCTTTTTCATCATGAATTCGACCGTCGCTACATCTTTCATTCGACTACTATTGTGTCTCTCTTTCTATACGAAATCCGACTGATAAATCTGACAAAATCCCGCATGAATACAAAGACTGTTGTTTGATTTATGCGCAACTTTATGATTTTGTTCTTCCGCATATCACTTCCCTGTAACCTGTGTATAATATGTGGCGATTCAGCAGTAAACGCAGTCAACGAAGTCGACCATCAGGTCGCGACTATTGCTAACACTTTGTATTTACACAGAGTCTTAGCATTAGTCGCGATTGGTGTTTGTGCTGAAAAAAATGATTAATCTGGTATCAGAATGAAAGATGCCAACCAAACAAGGATAATCACGTGAATCCAATCGTAAAAACTTTCCAATACGGTAATCACACAGTCACCCTTGAGACTGGTGTGATGGCCCGTCAGGCGACCGCAGCAGTGATGGTGAGCATGGACGACACGTCTGTGTTCGTGAGTGTTGTGGGTAAAAAAGAAGCCGTTGAAGGTCAGGATTTCTTCCCGCTGACAGTAAACTACCAAGAGCGTACGTATGCTGCAGGTAAGATTCCAGGTGGTTTCTTCAAGCGTGAAGGCCGCCCATCTGAAGGCGAAACGCTGACCGCGCGCCTGATTGACCGCCCAATTCGTCCTCTGTTCCCAGATGCGTTCAAAAACGAAGTACAGGTTATTGCGACCGTTGTTTCTGTTAACCCAGACGTTAGCCCTGACATCGTTGCCATGATTGGTACTTCAGCCGCACTGGCGATTTCTGGTATTCCATTTGCGGGCCCAATTGGTTCTGCGCGCGTGGGCTACATCAACGATGAGCTGGTGCTGAACCCAAGTAACACTGAGCTTGAAAACAGCAGCCTTGATCTGGTTGTTGCAGGTACTGACAATGCAGTACTTATGGTTGAGTCTCAAGCTGACCGCCTGAGTGAAGAGCAAATGCTGCAAGCCGTTGTATTCGGTCACGAGCAACAACAAACCGTGATCAATGCCATCAAAGAGTTTGCAGCAGAAGCGGCAACACCTGCATGGGAATGGTCTGCACCCGATGTTAATGCTGACCTGAAAGCGCGAGTGGCTGAATTGGCTGAAGCGCGTCTTGTTGAAGCGTACCAAATCACTGAAAAAATGGCGCGCTACGAGCAAGTTGGTCAAATCAAGCAGAGTGTTATCGAACAACTGGTTGAGCAAGACGAAGAACTTGATCAGCGTGAGCTACAAGGCATGCTGGGCAGCCTTGAAAAGCAGTTGTTCGTGGTCGAATCATCTCTGGCGCGCCGCGTATCGATGGTCGTGAGAAAGACATGGTTCGCGCACTGGACGTTCGCACTGGCGTATTACCACGTACTCACGGTTCTTCTCTGTTCACGCGTGGTGAAACACAGGCGCTGGTAACAGCAACGCTGGGTACTCAGCGTGATGCACAAATCATTGATGAGATCACTGGCGAGCGCACTGATAACTTCCTGCTGCACTACAACTTCCCCCCATATTGTGTGGGTGAGACAGGCTTTGTTGGTTCACCGAAGCGTCGTGAAATCGGCCACGGTAAACTGGCGAAACGTGGTATGAAAGCAGTTATGCCTTCACAAGATGAGTTCCCATACACAGTGCGTGTTGTTTCAGAAATCACTGAATCTAACGGTTCGTCTTCAATGGCGTCTGTATGTGGTTCATCACTTGCGCTGATGGATGCGGGTGTGCCAATCAAGAAATCTGTTGCGGGCATCGCAATGGGCCTTGTGAAAGAAGGCGAAGACTTTGTGGTTCTGTCTGACATCCTGGGTGACGAAGATCACCTTGGCGACATGGACTTTAAAGTAGCGGGTACTGATGATGGTGTGACTGCACTGCAGATGGACATCAAAATCGAAGGTATCACCAGTGAGATCATGCAAATTGCTCTGAATCAGGCAAAAGGTGCGCGTCTGCATATCCTTAGCGTGATGGATCAGGCAATTGGTGCAGCGCGTGACGACATCTCTGAGTTTGCTCCACGTATTCACACCATCAAGATCAACCCTGAGAAGATCAAAGATGTGATCGGTAAGGGCGGTGCGGTTATTCGTGCGCTGACGGAAGAAACTGAAACGACTATCGAAATCGAAGATGATGGTACAGTGAAAATTGCAGCAACTGATGGCGATAAAGCGAAAGCTGCGATTGAACGTATCGAAGCGCTGACTGCTGAAGTTGAAGTTGGACGCATCTATACGGGTAAAGTAACCCGCATCGTAGACTTCGGTTGCTTTGTTTCTGTGATCGGTACGAAAGAAGGCCTGGTACACATTTCTCAGGTTGCTGACAAGCGCATTGACAAAGTGGCTGACTATGTTGAAGTAGGTCAGGAAGTTAAAGTTAAGGTATTGGAAATTGACCGTCAGGGTCGTATCCGTCTTAGCATGAAAGAGGCTGCTGCCGATGCTGCAGCTTCTTCTGAAAATGCTGGCCAGCAAGACGCTGATGCTTAATCGTTAGGTCTAATAACGACGTATAAAACGATACAAAGGGAGCGTCTGCTCCCTTTTTTGTGCGCAGGAGTTTGAACATGTTGAAATGGGGAAGGGTAGTGGCGGCGACCAGTCTGATGATGCTGGCCGGTTGTGCATCAACAGGTTTAGACGACAAATCATCGTACTCTTGGTCGACATTACCGGTTGCTATGCCGTTGCAGCCAACTTATCAGCAAGAGCTTCAGTTGGTTCACATCGATCAGATTATGCAACAGCCGAATATTGAGGAAGGCGAGCTTGCGAGGCTACATTATCAGCGAGGTCTTCTTTATGACTCCATCGGGCTTAGAGATCTTGCTAAACTCGAGTTCAACCGCTCTCTGGCACTTAATCCCTCTCAGTCTGATGTATTTAATATGCTTGGTGTATATTTTACGCAAAGCAGCATGTTTGATTCTGCCTATGATGCGTTTGAGTCGAGTCTTGAACTCGACGGCGAGTTTGACTATGCCGCCCAAAACCTCGGTATCGCGCTCTATTACGGTGGTAGGCAGGAATTGGCGCGTGAGAAGTTGAGCCGACATTTTCAACGTAATACAGACGATGCTTATCGGGCCCTCTGGCTCTATTTATCGGAAAGAAAGCTGTATGGCGAGAGCGATGCGACGGCTTCACTGCGTCATCGTTATGAAGCCGCAAACACAGAAGATTGGGGCTGGCAAATTGTTCGTTTCTATTTAGGAGAAACGACGGAAACAGCATTTCTCGATAACATAACTGCGACCAGCAAAGACAATATCCAACTCGCCGAGCGCTTGTGCGAGGCCTATTTCTATCTTGCCAAGCACTATCAGTTCTCAGGCGATGATGAAAACGCTGCGGCACTTTATAAACTTGCGATGTCTGGCAATGTTTTTCAGTTCGTCGAGCATAGGTATGCGTTGCTGGAACTGAGCTTACTGGCTCAGCAGTATCAGCCAGTAGAGTACCGTTAGTTCAATGAAAGCCCCGAAGACGGGGCTTGATTGTGCAAAGCCTGCTCCCTTTCTTCCTTAATATTGTTCGATCTTACCAGCGGTGTTATGCCAGTAGCCGTTAAATTTCCTGTCCTGATTATTCGTATACCTTTTTCGCTTTAAACGCTCAGATCTGCCTCTTTAGTATCTGCCTACCCAGAGAAACTGTCTGGGTGTGTAAGGGTAATCAGAGCCACATGGATTCTTAGGGCTTATTTTCGATGTGCAGAGTAAGGCTATACAAAACGCCATAACCCGCCTGCGTGAGCAAGCGGGTTAAAATAAGAAGTACAATTTTTTGATACCCTAAGAGTCTCGGGTATTTGATTTTCCGCAGGTTTTACGCAGGTCGTTTGTCTGGGCTTGGCAGAGCAGCAACCTGATTATTTTGTGTCTTTTGCAAAATTTCTTCAAATTCATCCTGCGGCATAGGGCGATAAAAATGGAAGCCTGAATACTGTCACAGTTCAGGGAGGTCAGTTCTCTTGCCTGATCGCTGGTTTCAACACCTTCTGCGACCACTGACATGTTGAGAGAACGGCCAAGGTTGATGATCCCTTTGATCAGCGTCTTCTGCCTCTCGAGAGTCTCCATTTCCATGATGAAAGTTCGGTCAATTTTGATTTCATCAAGCGGGAATCTGGCAAGGTATGACAGGGACGAATATCCGGTACCAAAGTCATCAATCGACAGGGTGAAACCCAATTTTTTGATCGCATCAAGCATTTGAATGGTGTGGTCACTGTCATTCATGACGGCACTTTCTGTCAATTCAAAGGTGATCATTCTGGAGTCTATCTGACTGGCTTCCAGGATCTTCTTCATGTGCTTGAGCAGGTTAGGGTTTCTGAACTGCTGCGGGGACAGGTTAATCGCAATTGGGCCTGGCAAAATGTTAAGTTGCTTCCATCTATGTACAGCTTGGAATACTTCACGCATTACATTGATGCCAAGCTGTTCAATCATTCCTGAACGTTCGGCGACAGGAATGAAGCGACCCGGGCTGATATACCCTTCAACAGGGTGCTTCCATCTGACCAGTGCTTCTGCACCATTGATGCTATAGTCCCGCGTGCTGACTTTTGGCTGGAACCAGACTTCCAGCCCTTTGTTCTGAAGAACTTTCTGAAGCTCTATTTCCAGCCACAGGCGCATCCGCGCCTCTTTGTTCATATTCTGGTGGTAAGCAACAAGTTGGTTTCGGCCGCGCTCTTTGGCTTCATACATGGCGGTATCAGCATTTTGCAGTAAGCTTTTTACGTCTTTTCCATCTTGAGGGAAAGCGACGCTGCCTATTGAGCAGGTCAGGAACTTACTGAAATGATGAAGCTCAAACGGTTGGCGTATCACTGAAGTAATACGCTCTGTGAGTTCCGCGGTAGCCTCTTCTGAGCTTAGGTCAGGTAAAATGATGGCGAATTCATCACCGCTGAGGTGGCCAACAATAGCACTCTCGGGGAGGACTTTGCCGAGACGCTGCGCGATATCCTGAAGAACTTTATCTCCAATATGGTGGCCAAGGGAATCATTGATATTTTTAAAGTTATCAATGTCCAGATACAGCATAACCATCTTTGCGTTATTGGCGATGAATTGCTCAAGACAACGAGAAAAACCCTGACGGTTATATAAACCTGTCAGCGGGTTGCTGTTGATGAGTTTCGCTGTGTTTTCCGCTGATTCTTCGCTACCGCCTTGTTGCTGAATCAAAAGCATCCCTTCGTGGGTCAAAGATTTATCGAGTTGAAGGTAGCAAAGCGGGTAGATAGCGTGTTTGCTCGAGTGCTTAGGTTCGGCAAAGATTTGTTGCTCGGGAGCATTAGACTCAAGCAGCTCAACGAGGCTAATGCTCCCTTCACGGGCAACAAAAAGCTCATCGATAGATTGTCCAAGAAGACTATGAGGGTTATTGAAACCAAGAAGCTTGGCGGCACTTTCGTTGCTGCTGACGACGAAGCCATCACGAATGATCAGGCAGCCATCTGTCATCATTTTGCATAAGGTAGCAAATTTACTTTCAGACGCTTCCAGTGCACTGCTGAGTATTTGCCGTTCAGAGGTATCTGAGGCATGGAGAATAATCCCGCTTATCTCGCCATTGCTATCGGGGTCGATCAAAGGTGCAACACAAAAGTGGAGACTGGTCGCCTGTGTGCCGTCATTAAGCAGCACTTCACCCTCACCGCTTTGACCATTTAAAGCCTGTTGATAGTAAGGCTTCAACGTCTGATAAAACGTATTCCCTAGAACCTGTCGGTCATTTTTTCCCGGAAGTTCATCCAGCCTCAACCCACTCAATTCAGAGTAACGCTGGCTGACCCAATGATAATAATGATTGGTATCAAGCACGGCGAAGAGGAATGGACTGTTATCGGTCAGGTGGGCAAACCAATGCTTTAACTGCTCCAATGGCATGATAACAATGAAACCTCTAGTAATAATTTATAATTTGATACAAGCTATTCATATATTCGACACTATATACGTGTCACCGTCATAGCTAAAATCTTTCGCGTATTCTGAGCCATTTTTTTGACTCAAGACATAAAAAACAAACAAAACGTTGTCACAGAATGTGACTTTCCATGCACTTACACCACAGGATATGTGGTTCTCACTTATGAAGCCGCAGGTTGTGCAGCGCGCTCCAAGTGCTGGGAACACTTCTGTTAAACTTGTTCCAAAGGAATTGCAAACGAAAGTTTCTTTGCAATTTTTGCAACATATATTCCGTGAAGCGCTTGAAGATGGCGATTTTAGCTTTATCGAAGGGCGTTGGTTAGAAATTCATATCACTGATATTGATACCCGAAGCGTAATTGGTTACAAAGAAAGACGGTTTGTACCGCCTTCCGACAACCCCTCTCCTGATATCAGCGCCAAAATGGTACTGAGTGGTATTGGCTTAGGGAAAAGAAGGTCAAAGCACTGTTCTTTCATCGACGTTTGTAAATTAAAGGTGACACAGAGCGTCGGCTAGAACTAAAGAACACGATAGACAGTATAAAGACAGATGCACTGCCATCGACACTTCTACAAGGATTAGTGGCATTGGCAGATTTCATCTACTATGGACAAAACGCGACAGCAAAAGGGAAGTAATTACACGATGCTCATCAGAACGGAAGTACCTGCAGACATTCTTCAGATTGATCGGATGCTACGACAGGTTTTTGATACTGATGCAGAAGCTAAGCTGGTGATGGCCCTCAGGGAGAACGGAAACAATACACTGTCGTTAGTCGCTTGTACTGATAACGGTGAGATTGTAGGTCACATCATGTTCAGCCCTGTAATGCTGGAAGGCGAGGACTTGGGTTGGCAGGCATTGTCTCCTGTTTCAGTGCTGCCCGGCCACCAGAAGAAAGGCATTGCGACAAAGCTGATAAATGAAGGCTTCGAAATGCTTTTCGAGCTGGGCTATCCTGCTTGTTTTGTGCTTGGCAGCCCTGAGTTTTATGGTCGCTTCGGCTTTGCGACAGCGGCAAAAGTAGGCTTGAGCTGTCAGTGGCCAGTGCCAGATACCGCATTTATGGCGGTAGAACTTGAGCCGGGATCATTTTCCGGAAAATTTGGTCAGATAAGCTATTGTCCTGAGTTTGCTCAGTTTTAGTTTCTCATGTCTTTGTCGGCCTGTTTATTTATCGCAGGCTGACGATAAATCAGCCCGATTGAACGTACATCACCCTAACTCGTTTTGCGTAACCGGAAACCCCATTTTCTCTACCATTTTTATCCACCAGTGCCGCCAACCGCCTTTCTCATCTGCTGTGTCTAATGCATACATGGTGATTTTTGCCCCTATCCACCGGAAAGGTTCGGGGGGGATATAGCCCGGTAACGAGTTTGAGAAGTGCATCTTTGCTTCTTCTGTGTCCTTCCCATCCAAGATTGCTAGACCGACTTTTGCGCCAAAGCGACTTGCTGTCACACCAAAACCAGAATAACCGCCTGCATATATCGTGTTGCCAAAGTGGTAACGTTGAAAATGAACCGCCATTCTGGTTGTCAGCCCTATCGGACCGCTCCATGCATGGCTGAATTTAATACCGGAAAGGGTAGGGAAGGTTCGATAGAAATTTTCGACTAAGGGAAGGTAAGCGTCTGCGTGTTTATCTTGGTCAGGATCGGTGTTGTTATTAAAAAAGTACCCGAGTCGGCCACCAAAGAGTATTCTGTTGTCGCTTGTCAGCCGCATGTAGTTGAGCTGTGTACGGGTGTCATAGATCCCCTGGCGATGCTTCCAGCCAATACTTTCCATTTGCGTTTCATTAAGCGGCTCGGTAACAACAATACGGTCTCTGATTGCAGCAACGCGGCGTCGTATGCGCGAGTGACCTGCCGCGAAGGCGTTGGTTGCGAGCAGCACTTTTGTTGCCGTTACTTTTCCCGTTGGTGTTGTGACCTGTAAACATTTTGCGAGACGTTTTGATGCTATCAAAGGCGTATTCTCATATAATCTGACGCCAAGAGAAAGCGCGACGCGCCTGAGTCCCCAGGCCAGTTTTGCCGGGTTGACGATCCCGCTTCGCTTTTTGGACCACAGACCACCGCTGAAAAGTGGTGAGCGTATTTCCTTTTCGAGCTCTTCGCTGCTGAGAAGCTCAGCTTGATGTCCATACCGCTCATAGAGCTGATGCTCTCGCAAAATATCAGGTAAACCCTGCTCACCAACGGCTACCGTGAGTTCACCTGTCCATTCCAGATCGCAATCGATACGATATTGCTCGATAGCCCGCTTGAAACCATCGATGTTCTCTTTGCCGAGCAATTCCAGTCTGTCAATATCTTCCGGATACAGGCGTTTTGCATTACTGAGCCCATGCATCACAGATGTAGAGAGGATAGCTGCAGGCCGCCCTGAAGCACCGACTGCTGCAGTTTTTGCTTCAATAATCACCACATCCCGTTCCGGGTTTTCTTCTTTGGCATGAATAGCCGCCCAAAGGCCGGTGAAGCCAGCACCGACGATCAGTAGTTCGCACTGAATCTCTGTGTCCAAAGAAGGAGTCGAAGGTGGTGAATCTGTGCTGTCGAGCCAGAATGGAAAAAAGCGAGCATGTTTTAATGCTTCTTTAGCTTGGTCTGGTCCGTTCTGCACGATCATATTCCTCTCCGACATTACTCAGGCTTCTATTGACTGTAGATATTGACTGAGGACTTTTCTATACCCTGAAAAGGGTAGGCTTGATGAATCACTGACGACGGGTAAGGTTAAGTGTGTGAACGCAAAAACTCGATAAACAGGTTAAACAGTTCTGACTGCGAGGAGATGTTGAGTTTGCTGTAGAGGTTTTTTCTGTGCATTTGTACCGTGCTAGGTGATATCCCCAGCTCTCTGGCGATAGACTTTGCAGAATGGCCTCGCAATATGAAGTGCACGACTTGCCGCTCCCTGTCGGTTATCACGCTCTGGCCAAACTGCTTGAACGCCTGGTTGATTGAGGTATCGACATGCATTTGTAGCTCTGATTGGTCATACAATTGAGTCGCCAAAACGCTTTCAGGGTGCTGATAATTACAGGTGAGAGAAATGACAGCACAGCTACCTCATCAGTTGAAAATCTGGGGTTGCTCTCATGGCGACCAACTGCCAGAGACAATCGGGTATGTGCGTTTGGTGTGGCGATGAAGAAACAGTCATCGTGGAGTTTAGCCGTTGCGTAGTAGGTAAGATAATACTCACTTTGACGAAAGTCATCGGGTGCAACGCTGTCGAGAGAATAAAACCCCTCTTCAAGCCCTGATGACGATGAGAGGCTGAAAGGGTCGAGTAAATAGCGCCGGAGAAATAGTTATCGATAATATGGGGTCGAAGTGAGGGCGATATTGCGGAATCGGCGATCAGCTCTGGTCGAGAGCCCAAGCGCTCATCAACCAGCATACCCGCATCAAGGGTGACGCACTCCGAGAGAATCGAAAAAAGGGTCGCTGGAAAATGTCTGAAGGGCGAGTTATCGATGAGCTCGGCTATTTGTCTCTGCCACTTGTCATGATCAAATCCTTCTTCCACCGCTTTCTCAGTCAACCTTATATCTCCCCCGACATTTTGACTCAGTATAGTCACAGTCGCTGGTGGATAATGGATTGTATTGCGCAGAGGACGGATTTTTAGTTTTACAGGAATCTGGTAGGATGCTGGCTACATAAAATTATTGTTGGGGTCACTATGGCAATTGATGACATTCAGCGTTTGAGTGAAATGGGCATTACCAGCTGGCAACTTCGTCGCCTGAGTTGTTTCCCTCGCACACCGCCAACACGATCAGCCTGCCTACAACGTGCAAATTACTCCTCGTTTGTGACAAGCCGTTGGATGAACACGACGCATGGCTGTTCAGTAAAATTCTTGCCAGTATGAAGTTATCTCCAGAGCAAGCGTTAACCCTGCCACATACTGCCCTGACACAGATTGACTCTCATCACCTTGACTGGGTGTGGTACATCAATGAGCCAGTCAGTGGGTTATCTGGCCCCAAGTCATTAGTGTCCATTCCTTTATCTGAAATGCACGAAAACCCGGCGGCAAAAAAAGCACTTTGGCTACGAATCTGTGAATATGAAAACTGAGTTTCTTCCTCTTGCGCCAGCAATGCATCGGCAGCTTGTCTCTATTGAGCAGCGAGCTCACTCTCACCCATGGTCGGAGAGCTTGTTAGCGAAATTAGATGGAAAGTTTGCCTGTAATGTTGGCATTTTCGTCGATGGCAAGCTGACAGGGTATTTCTATGCTCAGTGTGTATCCGGGGAGGCGACGCTACTTAATATCGTCGTTGATCCTAACTTTCAGGGGCAGGGCTTGGGTAAGCAATTACTCAGTCACTTTATCCATCAAATGACCGCAATGAAGGCAGAAGAGGCATGGCTCGAAGTTCGGGAGAGTAATACGGCTGCGATTGCCCTTTATGAATCGTCGGGCTTCAATGAGATAGACAGGCGTGTTGGCTATTACCCAAAAGATAAAGGTAAAGAAGATGCGTTGGTCATGTGCTATTGGTTTGGCTGACGTCGAACTTAGCTCAAAGGCTTAGTGGTTCAAGTTAACCATAAGAAAAACGGAGCTTATCGCTCCGTTTTTTACTTTTAATTTTGCTAGTTCTTCTTTTTGTCGTCGGTGTAGATGGTCCACTTCATGGCTGTTTTCTCAAACCGGGTATTGAGTTTTGCCATGACGCGTCGGTTTTGCTGATGAGCAATATCAGTATTGCCCTTAATCAAGGGTCTTGATTCACCATAGCCAACCGCCCTTACTCTCGACGCAGAAATGCCGAAATCATTCACTAATGACTCAGCAACAGCCGTGGCTCTTCGTTGCGACAGCCTTTGGTTGTAACCAGCATTTCCTACGGTACTGGCATGCCCCTCTATTTCAACGACCACTTTAGGGTAGCGAGCCATGAAATTGGCTAACTCTTCGAGGTTTCTGGTGTATTCCGGTGTCAACTTCGTCGAGTTATTAGCAAACTTCACATCAAGCCGAATTGAACGCTCTCCGATTTCCTCATCAGGACAACCGCTGTTCGTGACAATCGCACCGCGTATTGTTTCTTCGCAGTCTTCACGCGACTCAATGACACCATCATTGTCGAAATCGCGCAGGTCTTTTATCTGCGGTGTACTGTCAGGCATCACAGGGATCTCTGTCGAGTAGAAATCTTCCAGAGGTTTGCTGACGCAGCCAGTGGTGAGTAGGGACGCAATAATCAAATAAGAGGTTTTCATTGTGCATTCTCCTCTTCAACGAGCTCGTTGAGGCCACCATCACTTTGCCATTGTATGGGGCGTGTGATCCTGAAGGAGTCAAGCAGGCGACCAGTTGCATTCAGCACTCGATATTGAGCCAGCAGTTCATCATGCTCTGTGTGCAAGTAGTCTCTGCGCGAGGAAAACAATTCGCTTTCAGCGTCTAATAGGTCGATCAAGGTGCGTTGCCCAATCCTAAACTGTGATTGATAGCTATCGCGCGTCTGCGTGGCCGCTCTGACGTGCTCTTGCATATAAGTTAGCTGGTCGCGAAGGTTGGTCAGTGCGTTCCATGCCAATGCTGTGCCCTCAGCGACATCCATGTAGGTCTGTCTGCGGATCTCACGTGCTTCATTCACACCGTGTCCGGTTGAACGAAGGTAAGACGTATCGCGGCCGCCTCTGAAAACGTTGTAGTTAGCGCGCAGCATCGCTTGTATATCGTTGTTTTCGCCTTCAACACCATCAAGGTTATCGTTGAAGTTAGCGGATAAATCAACGTTGACCTGAGGATAAAAACGCGCTCCGGCAGATTCTTGTTGAGCAAGCGCAGCCTGAATATCACTGCCCGCAGAGAACAGGGTGGGATGGTTTTGAGACGCGATACGTATTGCCTCAGACAACGAGCGCGGAATCAAATCTGCATCAGGCACTGGCGTACGCGTTTCTGAAGGTTTTACACCGACCAAGCGGCGATATACCGCAGTCGCGTCTTCGAGCTGATTGATGCTGCCAGACAATTCAACTTTCGCCAGCGCAACGCGACCTGTTATCTGAGATAAATCAGAGACTGATGCCAAGCCAGAAGCCCGTTTCGATTTTACGGCTCTCAGAGTGGCCTGATGAGCAGCAAGATTTTCTTCGGTTAACGCGACGACTTTGAGGGCTCGAATGTAATTAAGATAAGCGCGGGCAACTTCCAGTCCCAGTTCTTCTGAGGCTGAAAACAACGCCCATTGGTCAGCATTCGCTTCGTTACGAGTACGGCTGACTTCGCTAGAGGTAAAAAAGCCATCGAACAGCATCTGCTTTAGCGTGACACCTACTTCTCTTCGCGTGAGTCCCACATACTCGTCTGATTGAGTACTGTTGCGAGTCGATGGACTATCCGTCCATTCTCGGCCAATACCTGCATTGACGTTCACATCAGGGTAATACCCTGATTCTGCTTGTTTGACATCTTCTTGCCTGACTTTATAGCGATGAAATGCTTGCCTCAGCTCCGGGCTATTATCTATCGCAAGCGCAACGGCTTGTTCCACAGTTTGCGCCGACGCTAAAGCAGGAGCAAACGCAGCCGCCATAGCCAAAGAAAAAATACCTCTCTTTAGCTTGCGGCCAACACCATATATCATGGTATTCCCCTCAATGTTGGTAATTAAGCTTGCTGTGAGTCGGTTTTCCAGCTTTGCTTGGTTTCCCAAAAAATAAATAGTAAAAGGTGGCGGTTTTTATTTAATGTGTGTCGCCACTACAACTAACTTCTTTGATGATAATATTAATTGACCTACCTTGGGTCTCTTTCGCACTTAAAGTCTTAAAAATGAATCACTGTTCTATATTTGTGTCATTTCATGGAAGGTGATAAATACTATTGATAGTTATGGTTTTTTTTTACAAGCGTTAGCATAGAATCAACAGTCTTATCCCGTTTAACATTGGGAACGCCGATTCTCTTTTTCGAAGATTTAACTGTTTGGAAAACCTGACTTTATGTGAATGCAGTAAAAAATGGTGCTGGCTCAGAGGCAGAAAATAGTGAAATGAAAGGTGACCGTAGAAACAAAAAATAAGACCCCGAAAAGCATCAATATACACCTCGGGGTCTTTGGTTTAATTATTGTGTTTATTGCTCATCAGTGAATATTGTCCAGCGCATCACTACGTTAATACTCTCACCCGATACCGCTGCCATGACTCTGCGGTTTTTACTGTGAGCAGACTCCGAATCGCCGGAGACAAGTGGCTGAGTATCACCAAAACCGACAGCTCCCACTCTGTCTGCATCGATACCGAAGACTTGAGTGAGTGTGTTGGCGACTCTTTTCGCCCTGTTTTCAGACAAAATAAGGTTTTTCGCCGGGTCGCCAACTTTGCTGGCATGCCCTTCGACAATGATTTCTGCTTTTGGATACGCTTTGAGAAAGTCAGCCAGTTTCTTAATGCTTACGGTGCTGCCGGGAAGGAGAATGTCAGAATTGTTGGCAAACTTGACGTCGAGACGCTGTGTCATCTTGCTCGATTCTGAACTCGGGCATCCATCGTTATCAACAATAGCGCCAACTAAGGTTCGGTCGCAGCGTTCTCTTGCCTCAATCACGCCATCATCGTCACGATCGCGTAGGTCTTTTACCTGTTGAACTTGATCCGCCATTGTAACGATATCGGTAGAGACAAACTGTGTACTTGAACATCCCGCCAGAATGGGAAAGACGAGTAGAGCGATTTTCATTTTTACGTTCATAGTTAGTTTACCCCTGCCAGTCGTGCTTCGTTTTGCCAAAGTGTCGGTGTGGTGATTCTCAGTGCGGCGAGCAGTTGGCCCGTTACGCTGAATAGACGATATTGCTGCGCCAGTTCTTCGTAATCAGCAGACACATAGGCTTTTCGGGCCTCAAACAGTTCATTTTCAGAATCAAGAATGTCTAATAGTGATTTTTGACCAAGCTTGAATTGTTCACGGTATGCGTCGCGTGCTTCAGTCGCATAGCCAACATGCTCTCTTAAAAGCGGTAATTGTTGATTGAGAAAACTGCGCGAATTCCATGCAAAGGTGGCGTTTTCAACAGCATCTTCTACGGCTTTGTGTCGCGTCTGTTTAGCAATATTCATGTCATAAGCTGCTTCACGTTCTTTGGAGGTGTTCGCGCCACCAGAGAACAGATCATACTTAAAGCGTACCAGGGCCTGAACGTTTTCGTTTTCACCCCCGACATCGGTCGGTTTCAGGCCATCAACACCACTGACGTTATCATTCCAGTTGGCTGAAACTTCAAGCTCTACACGTGGAAAATAGTGGCTTCTGGCAATATCGCGGGCTTCTGTTGCTGCTTTGATATCGCTGTTGGCTGAGATGAGCAGTGGGTGCTTAGTTCTTACCAGCTCAATGACCTTTTGTAGGCTATCCGGGATCATCACGGCATCAGGCACTGGGCGGCGTGTGTTCATTGGCTCTTTACCGGTCAGCTTTTGGTAAGTGGCAAGCGCATCGGCATAGTTATTTTCTGCTACGAGCAGGTTTGCGTTGGCTTTGGCCATGCGTCCTGAGACCTGAGAGAGGTCGACAGAAGAGCTAAATCCAGATCTCGCTTTCTCTTTTACAGAACGGTATATCTGCTTGTGGTTTTTCGTATTCAGCTGAGCAAGCTCAACCACTTGTTTTGCCTTCAGGTAATCAAGGTACACGCGCGACACTTCCAGCGCTTTGTCCTCGGCAAGGCTATAGAGTTTCCACTTTTCCGCTTCTGCTTCATGCTTATTTCTGTCGACATTGTTCGGGGTGGCAAAACCATCAAACAGGAGTTGGTTCAATGTCAGGCCGATATCCGAACGGGTCAAATCACGGTTTTCGTCTCTGCCATAGGTTTCCGCATCACGGCGCGTGCTTGGTGAGTTGGTCCATTCTTGACCGACGCTCGCGGTTGCGCTAATCGTCGGGTAATAACTGGCAGATGCTTGATTTACGCGCTCATCCCAAGATTTAAGCTGATTGAATGTTTGTCTGATTTCAGGGCTTTTATCGAGTGCGGTGGCAACAGCCTGCTCGAGGCTTTGGGCCGAAACTGACGAGGTTGCAAGCAATGTAGACGCGGCGACAAACAGGGCTTTGACCTGCGCTTTTTGTCTTCCGTGGATTTTCATTATTATCTCCTGGTGGTGTAGCATCAACGTTCCCTTAGGGCGGATTCCTTCGCTCGTAGGATCGGGTTTAACAGATATTCAAGGACAGTGCGTTTACCGGTAATGATGTCAACGCTGGTGGTCATTCCGGGAATAATTTGCATGTTGTTGTTTGAGGATTCAGATGTTTTACGCTTGAAAGCTGACGCATCCGTGCTGATCCGCACGATGTAGAAGCTGTTTCCCTCTTCATCGGTTGTGGTATCTGCGCTGATGTGGTCAAGCGTGCCTGTCAGACCGCCATAGCGGGTAAAATCGTAAGCGGTCACCTTCACCACAGCTTCAAGGCCGGGGCGAAGAAACGCGATGTCTTTAGGGTTGATTTTGGCTTCAACCAGCAACTTGTCTTCCGACGGGACGATTTCCATTACATCTTCACCGGGCCTGACCACGCCGCCTTCGGTGTTGAAATAAATCGTTTTCACTTTGCCTGTTACCGGGGCGCGTACCAGCGCTCTGTTCACTTTGTCTGAGGTGCCGACGCGGGCCTCGACAATACGTGCCAGACGCGTCTCTGACTCATCAAGCTCCGCACGGGCTGCACTGATAAAGGTTTGTGCGTGCTCAATACGTGTGATCTCAGCTTCTTCAATAGCGGCGATAAGGCGAGGCTTTTGCAGCTTCATCGTCTGTATTTCGCCTGAGATGTCGCTTTCCTGACGCTTACGCTGAATCTGATTAATTTCAGGCTCTATGCCTCTTTTCACCATGGGTTCAGCGATCGCAATTTCTTCTCTTATGCTCTTGAGGCTTTTTGTCAGTGTTTTCAGCTTGGTATCGACTTCTCTGATTTGAATACGTTTTTGCTTTATTTGCTTATCACTGATCGCAAGCTTAGTTTTGAGTTGTTTAAGACGGCTTTCGTATTCCTGTTGTTGTCTGGCAACCAGTTTTGGTTGCTCTTTTACCAACGCCTCATTGAAGACCACCTCAGTAATTGAGATTGAAATATCCCGTCCGCCGCCCTTTTTGTCAGCGATAACAATACTATCGAGCTCAAAATTTATTCTGGTGATATTGGCTTGAAGGCTGTCTTTCTCTTCGTCTTGCTGCGCCAAGTCAGATTGCACACGGGTATCATCGATAACCGCAACGACCTGGCCTTTCTTGACGGCGTCGCCTTCACGCACCAACATCTCTTCCAATACGCCGCCATCGAGACTTTGAATAGTCTGAATCTTTGAAGAGGGGATAACTTTGCCAGAGCCACGGGTTACCTGGTCAAGGCTCGCAAAATGCGCCCAAATCAACATCACCACGAAAAAGGCGAACACGCCCCAGATGACGATGCGATATTGAACGGGGGATGTGCTGAGAATGGCGCCATAAATGTCGTCTGCCATCTCAATATCTTTGGCATATTTACGCTTCATGCTGGCTCTCCCTGACGCTGCCTACCTTGTAACTGAGCCAGTACTTTTTCTTTGGGACCATCAAGGACCACTTTTCCCTTATCTACCACAATGATGCGGTCAACCAGCTCGAGCAGGTTGTTTTTATGGGTGATCATCACAAGCGTTCTGTCTTTTGACGCAAATTGCATCGATTTGATAAAGCGCTGCTCTGCGGGGGCATCAAGGTTAGACGTCGGCTCATCCATGATAAGCAAGGGGGATCGTTAAGCAGTGCGCGGGCAAGTGCGATAGATTGACGTTGGCCGCGAGACAATGCCTCACCACGCTCTCCCACTTGTTTGTCGAGCCCTTCGTTATCGTCGGCTGTAAATGCCTCGATACCTGAGAGCTGAATAGCGCGAATCAACTGATGCTCGGTCACCTGACGGGTACCGAACATAATATTTTCTCGGATGGTGCCGTTAAAGAGCGTGATGTCTTGTGCGAGATAGCCAACATTACGACGAAGATCGGCAGGGTGTATTTGTTTACTGTCGATGCCATCGAAGCTCAGGTTGCCCTGTGAGGGTTGGTAGAGGCCGGCTAGGAGGCGGATCAAGGTCGTTTTCCCGGAACCATTTTTACCAATGATGGCTACCTTTTCGCCTGACTTTATCGACAAGCTACATGGTAGAGTGTAGGCTTCTCGCTCGGCGGATAACAAAATGACAGGTTATGAAGTTGAATATCACCATTAAGGCGCGAGCGGCTTATCAGTTGTCCTTTATCGCTGTATTCGTTTTCCTGCTCCATCAATGTATTGAGCTGGCGCATGCCGGATGCCGTTTGGTTCCAGCGGGTCAACAGGCCCGCCAGTTGCGCCACAGGCTGAATTGCCCTGCTCGAAAGCATCACCGCTGCGATGATCCCACCCATTGAAATGGCATTGTCAGCGACACGGTAAACGCCCAGAACTACGACTGCGACTGAAGCAACTTGAACAATGTAGGAAGCTGTGTAAGAAACGCCATTGGTCAGCTCGCGCACTTTAAGGTTCCACTTCGCTGTATGTGCGGTCATTTGCTGCCAGGTCTTTTGCACGATCCCTTCAGCGATGTTCGATTTTATGCCTTCCAGCGAGCTTAGGGTTTCAATCAAGTGGCCATGGCGCTGACTGGCGTATTTGTTGCTCTCTTCAATGGCGTTACGAAGTTTGCGTTGAACAGCAAAGGTGTAAGCCAGAATAACTATCGCAGCGGCGAGCGGTATCATGGCTAAATCACCAGCGACAACAAAGATCACCGAGATGAAAAACAGCGCAAACGGCAAGTCTACAAAGGCGGTAACGGTGGCCGAGGTCAGCATTTCTCGAATCCCTCGAAGTCGCCAAGTTGTTTTGCCATTACGCCAACGCTGCCCGCCCGCTTTTCAAGCGGAATACCGACGGCCTGCGCGAAGAGCTTTGAAGACACCACGATATCGATTTTCTTACCCGCAGCATCAATCAAATGAGAGCGCATCTTCTTCATCAAAAAGTCGAAGCAAAAGACAAAGAAAGCCCCGAACGCCAACACCCACAAAGAATCAAAAGCCAAGTTGGGCACAATTTTGTCGTAGACATTCATGACAAAAAGTGGGGATACCAGCGCGAACAGGTTAACCAACACCGAGGCAATCATGGCGTCTTTGTAAAAGGGGGCCGCATCGCGCACTGACTGCCAGAACCAGTGGCGTTCGCTACTGTGGTGGTGGAGCTCTATACCACTGTCTTTTCGAAACTGCTCCTTCACTAAGAAGGTGTAGCCCGAATATAACGACTCCAGTGTATCAATCGACATCGTCAATTCACCGCCATTTTCAGGCAACTGAACGGTGGCTTCTTCGTTATCGAAATCAAGCTTACGCAGCAGACATGCTTTATGGTCTTTTAGCAACAGCACGCAGGGCAATAAAATGTCCGGCAAGGACGAAAGATCACGCAGTGAGAGCTTCGCGGCAAGGCCTGCACGACTGGCGGCCTGCGGGAATAAATCAGGTGTCAGCACCGCATCCTGCATGGGCAGGCCAACAGTGAGAGCATCACCTGAACAGGGAGAGCCATAGTGCTCGGTTAACAATACCAAACAGTCAAGCAAAGGGTCTTCCACTGCCTTGGTGGCTGCAGAAATACGCCATTGTCTTGGCTTTTGTTCGGTAACAACTGCATCCGTCACGGGTGTATCTCCTGAATAAAAAGAAAGGGCGACGACCGGAAGGCCTCGCCCTTAGGGGTTAAGATGCTAGTCGATGAAGTCCAGCTTAATTTCAGGCGCGGTCTGAGCAGTGGTATCGCTGTCAGTGACAGTCAGCGTCGCTTCTTTACCATTGATCAATGTGTTAATCACGATGCCTTGCGAGATATCGCCATTTACGCCTTCCAGCACAATCGACTGATCGATATCGCCATCATTGTCGGTATCGAAATTCAGCGTCAAGGTGTCTCCCGCAAATTCGGCAGAGATATCACTTGGTGACTCTTCATCTGCGGTGTAATTAACCAAATTGCCCAAGTCGAGGGTGTCGACTTCATTGTCGCTGTTGTCATTGTCAAACTTGACGATGATGTCAGTGGAAAGAAGGCTTGCGATAACATCGTCCATTGAGAACACGAAGGTATCGTTACCCGCATCACCGCGCATTATGTCATCGCCTGAACCGCCGATGATGGTATCGTCACCGCTGCCACCTCGGAGGAAGTCATCATCTTCACCACCGTCAAGGTAGTCATTACCACTACCGCCAGAGATTAGGTCGACATCCGCCTCACCAAAAATCGAATCATTTCCCTGACCGCCATGCGCGGCATCAGCCCACGAAGGTGATGTGAAATGTTGTAAAGTATTGTCTTCATTACCGCCCTGAAATAGCTGGCTATCTTCATAAGTCACAAAAAGGCTTGCATCGACGCCTTGCGGTGGAATGTTCTGTTGTTGCCATGAACTTCCGCTTCCCAAGTAAATGGTGTCATTGCCGAGACCTCCTTCAACGTGATCGTTGTCTCCTCCCGTACTGATATAGTCGTTACCATCAATTACAGGATTGTTTGCTCCAGGCTTTAATTCACCGTTAATTGTTACACTTGGTGTTGCGCCATTTGGTGTGGTATGTCCATGTGAAGATGTAACATAGCCGTTGGACATATAAACACTATTGATCCCACCAACGCCTTCGATGATGACATTGTCAAAGTCGCCATCCGAAATGGTAGCAATGCCCGTAGTGTCATTCCCAGTTGTTGCCAGAGTAATATCTGTACTGACGTCAAGTTTAAAGCCTTCATCACCCTCGAATACGCTGTCTTGCATAGTTTGAACCACTACGTTGAAGTTAGTGACTGAACCATTCAAGGTCACAGTGTAAGTGCCGTCACCATTGTCGGTTAGGTTCACACCAGTGAGTGCAGCACCGTTTTCATTGGTCAGGGTGACGCTCTCGATATCACTCAGGTCGGCAGGGTTGGAGCCGTTCCCCGACAGGCCGAAGGTATACTCAACGTTGCCTTTGACTGCGTTCCCGAGCTCGACCACAAAGGTCGCATTGCTGCCTTCGTTTATCTGGCCAGCGTCTGAGACATTAAGGGTCGGACGGTCGTTATCGTCAACTATCTCAGTCTCAATAGCCAGGCCGGGGCCGTCGGGAGTGTTTCAAAGCCGCCGCCCGCGATGGTGCCGACAGAGACGGTGAACACATCATTGTCCGCCGACTCGTCGAGGCTGTCATCCAGGGTGCTGACCGGGAAGGAGACCGTGTTGGAGCCGGCCAGGATAGTGACCGTTTGGGTGACCGGGACCAGATCGCCGCTCTCGGTGGTCTTGTGGCCAACAATGACCTCAATGGTCATGTCGGTGTGGGCATTTTCCGACAGGGTCAGGGTGTAGCTGGCCTGCTCGCCTTCGGTGACCGTGGTGTCACCGGTGAGGGTCAGGGTCGGGCCCTCTGNNNGCTGGCCTGCTCGCCTTCGGTGACCGTGGTGTCACCGGTGAGGGTCAGGATAGGAGCATCGCTGTCATCCGTGACGGTGACATTGGCAGTGGCCGCGGTGTTCAGGGTTTCATAGTTACCGCCGGTGGTGCCCGTGACAGACAGCGACTCGGTGGTGGTGCCCTGCGTGTAAGCGTCGTCCGGGCGTGCCGGGGTGTAGTTCAAGGTGACCGCGCTCTGGCCTTGCGGGATGGTGACCACCTGACCGTTACTGAGGGTGACCTCCAGATCCGAGCCTTGTGGTGGATTGGTCACGGCGACGGTCAGCTGCAGGGTGCCGCCTTCAGTGACGGTGTTGGCGCTGAGGCCCAGGGTCAGGGTGCTGGCATCGCTGTCATCCGTGACGGTATTGTTGACGGTGCCTTCGAACGTTACTGCCTCGAAACTGTTGGCCGACACGTTGTTGATGCTGACCGAGAGGTTATCATCGCTCTGGGTATACAGGTCATCGGCCCGTACATTGACGTCGACAGAGCCAGTGAGGTCGCCAGCTTTAATGGTGACGGTTTCGTTATTGCTAAGGGTAATCGTGATGTCTTCATTGGCCGCAGCGCTGAGGGTCACGGTGTAGGTGATCTGTCCGCCTTCGGTGATATCGTTACCGTTAGTTGCTGAGCTGAGTATGAACGTGGCAGTCTCGCTCGTTTCTTCTGCAATATTCTGCGGCACATATTCAAGTGCATCTTTTCCTAACGTCTTTTCATTAGACAGATCTGCCACTGAATCGAAGCCTGTTTCAACACTTGTTTCGCTGGAATTTCTCTCGATTGAGGTTGCGCCCCATGAGCCTGTCCCTTGGCTGTTACCTGCTGCTGTTGCTTCGAGGACTTGAGTTGGATCCTCTCCGGAAGCAATCAATGCTTGAATGGCATCGATTTCGCTGGCGAGTTCTTCGTCGAGCGATACTGGCGTCTCTTCTATTTCAACGGATGAGCCGTCTTCATATATAAGGTTTGGATTTGCATCCCCCTCAACCTGTAACTCTGCGCCAGCCGGGAGTGTTACGGCTTCTTCGAGAGGTAGTTTTTTACCGTCGACGATGACAAATGCTTGCTCGCCGGAAGAGATCACGTTGGCTTGTTGCGTCAGAGTTACTTTTTTCATCGTTATAAATCTTTTGGTCAGTGGGTGAGCGATGTCTTATTGATAACTTTGGAGTCTATAGAGGGGTATTCAGAAGATTTGACTTTATGTTTATTTATGAGACATAAATCTCTTTAATAATACTTGATTGCGATGTTTTTCTTTTTTTAGTCGACTTAGATCTCCTGATTGAGCTACCTTTTGTCACTAAAATGTAATCATTAACGCCTTTATTTTGACTGTTAGGACATAGATCCAGCATTTGTATGAAATAATTGAAACGTTCAATTGCAGTTTGTGTTGGTTTCATATCCTGATTATTTAAGAGATAAGTAACAAGATCACAGCGTGGAGTGTTTTGTCCAGAATATTACTCTGTTGAGGTAAGGATTGGACGATAATGTCCAGTTACGATTTTTTGTCATTTAAAGTAGAATCCCTTGCAGTTTTTACACCAACTAGAAGAACCCAAGAATGTCGAACTCTCCTCTACAGCAACAAGTCGATAAGCGACGCACGTTTGCTATTATTTCTCACCCTGATGCAGGTAAGACCACAATCACTGAAAAGGTACTGTTGTTCGGACAGGCGATTCAGACTGCGGGTACGGTAAAAGGTCGTGGCTCAAATCAACATGCGAAGTCTGACTGGATGGAGATGGAGAAGGAAAGGGGTATCTCGGTGACTACGTCAGTGATGCAGTTTCCTTATAACGATTGTCTTGTAAACCTGCTTGATACGCCGGGACACGAAGATTTCTCTGAGGATACTTACCGCACCCTGACTGCCGTTGACTCATGTCTGATGGTGATTGATGCTGCAAAAGGTGTCGAGGATCGTACCCGTAAGCTTATGGAAGTCACGCGTCTGCGCGATACGCCGATTGTGACTTTCATGAATAAGCTGGACCGCGATATCCGCGACCCTATGGAGCTGCTTGATGAAGTTGAGAGTGAGCTGAATATTGCTTGTGCGCCAGTATCATGGCCGATTGGCTGTGGTAAAGAGTTCAAAGGTGTTTACCACATCCACCGTGACGAAACGATTTTGTATTCAACGGGTCAGGGACACACTATTCAGGACATTCGTACCATTAAAGGTTTAGATAACGCTGAACTCGATGAAGCGGTTGGTGAAAGCCTTGCGGAGCAACTGCGTGAAGAGCTGGAACTGGTAATGGGTGCATCACATGAATTTGATCGTGAGCTTTTCCTTAGCGGTGAACTGACGCCTGTGTTCTTTGGTACGGCATTGGGTAACTTTGGTGTTGACCATATGCTTGATGGTCTGACTGCTTGGGCACCAAAACCTCTGCCTCGTCAGACTAATGAGCGTGAAGTGACCTCTGAAGAAGAGAAGTTCTCAGGCTTCGTCTTTAAGATTCAGGCCAACATGGATCCGAAGCACCGTGACCGCATTGCTTTCATGCGTGTGGTCTCAGGTAAGTATGATCAGGGCATGAAGATGAAGCATGTCCGTCTTGGTAAAACTGTGTCTATTTCTGATGCGGTAACCTTTATGGCGGGTGATCGCACGCGGGCTGCTGAGGCATTTGCAGGTGACATCATCGGTCTTCATAACATGGTACGATTCAAATTGGTGATACCTTTACGCAGGGCGAGGAACTGAAGTTCTCTGGTATTCCTAACTTTGCACCTGAATTATTCCGTCGTATTCGTCTAAAAGATCCGCTAAAGCAAAAGCAACTTCTGAAAGGTTTGGTCCAGTTATCTGAAGAAGGTGCTGTGCAGGTGTTCCGTCCGTTACAAACCAATGATTTGATTGTTGGTGCGGTCGGTGTGCTGCAGTTCGATGTGGTTGTTGCGCGTCTTAAAGCGGAATACAACGTGGAAGCCATTTATGAGCCGATTAATGTTGCCACGGCCCGTTGGTTGAATGTGATGACGCGAAGAAGCTGGATGAGTTTCAACGTAAGAGTCAGTCAAGCCTGGCATTAGATGGTGGTGACAACCTGACTTACATTGCATCAACCATGGTGAATTTGCGTCTGACTGAAGAGCGTTTCCCTGATGTGCGCTTTAGAGCGACCCGCGAACACTAAGATTCGTCGATAAACAATCATGATAAAGTAAGCCGTCGATTTCGACGGCTTTTTTGTCTTTAATATAGTTACTAAGTTAAGATCTGGGACATCTAATGAAGGTGTTGATTGTTTGGGGCTTTCTTTGATGGAACGTTTCTATGTATTTTGATAGCCATTGCCATTTTGATTTTTCGCCCTTCTCAGAAGACCCCGAAGCATGGCTTGAACGTGTTTGTGATGCGGGCGTTAAAGGATGATTATTCCCTCAGTGGCTGTGAGTAACTGGAAGCAAATCGAAGCGTTGGCCGAGTTATCTTCAACTGTCTTCTTTGCACTTGGCCTTCACCCCGTTTGGCAGGACGAGCATCAGGATGACGTTATTGCCATGCTGGACGATGCATTATCAGAAAAACACAGTCAATGTGTTGCTGTGGGTGAGTGTGGGCTGGATTTTGCAATGGAAGGCGCTGATAGAGATAAGCAGGTTGATTTGTTGGAAAAGCAGCTCGCTTTATCCATCAAATACGACTTGCCTGTTATTTTACATTGTCGTAAGGCACACAATGAATTGCTGCAGATTTTAAATAAGTTTCCCGAGAGTCGAGGTGTCCTTCACGCTTTTAGCGGCAGCTATGAGCTGGGTATGAATTACATAAAAAGAGGCTTTTTCCTTGGAATTGGTGGCACCATTACCTATCCGCGAGCGAATAAAACCCGTCATGCAGTGAGTAAGTTCTCACTTGAACATTTATTGTTAGAAACAGATTCTCCAGATATGCCAGTCAATGGTTGCCAGGGACAAGCCAATTCTCCCGATAAAATTGTCGATATTTGCCGCGAGTTGTCGTCATTAAAACATGTAGAACCTGATGAAATTGCCTGCAAAACTTTCCTTAATGTCCAGAATTTATTTGAATTGAACACGTAATCTTCGTCGCATACGTAAACGTTTGCGTCTTCAATATTCCATTTATCTGGATCTAAATCACTATTTAATATTTTTTACATGTCAATTTTCACCAAAAGAGTGATCTTGGTATTCCTCAATATCATGTGCTGTGCGTATAATCGCCGCCGAAATTTTCCCCTTAATCGAAATTCGAACTAAAAAGGAAGCCATAAACCATGAGCCTGTTTATGAGCGTGATCGGTATGGTCGTACTGCTAGGTCTGGCACTACTTCTTTCCGATAACCGCAAAGCAATAAATATTCGCACAGTAGGTGGTGCTTTTGCTATTCAGTTTATTCTGGGTGGTTTTATTCTGTTTGTTCCAGCCGGGCAGGCAGTGCTGAACGGTATGTCCATCGGTATACAAAGCGTCATTGACTACGGTAACGATGGTATCCGCTTCTTGTTTGGTAGCTTGGTCGATGACTCAGTACAAGGTATTGGATTTATCTTCGCGTTTAAGGTTTTGCCTACCGTTGTCTTCTTCTCTGCGTTGATCAGCGTGCTGTATTACCTTGGCATTATGCAGTTTGTTATCCGTATTTTAGGTGGTGCCCTTCGCAAGGTTCTCGGCACTTCTCATGCGGAATCAATGTCTGCAACTGCAAACATTTTTGTTGGTCAGACGGAAGCGCCTCTGGTTGTTCGCCCATACGTATCCAAAATGACCCAGTCTGAATTATTTGCTGTAATGTGTGGTGGTTTGGCTTCTGTCGCCGGTGGTGTTATGGCAGGCTACGCAGCAATGGGTGTTCCTCTGGAATACTTAATCGCAGCATCTTTCATGGCGGCACCAGGTGGTCTGCTGTTCGCGAAAATCATCAAACCTGAGACGCAAGAGCCTGTTGAGCAGCTTAAAGGTGACGATGAAGATGAAGACAAGCCAGCAAACGTTATTGATGCTGCGGCAAGTGGCGCATCTTCGGGTATGCAACTGGCACTAAACATTGGTGCAATGCTCCTCGCCTTTATTGGTTTGATTGCATTAATTAACGGTATGTTGTCGAGTGTTGGCGGTTGGTTTGATCTCGAAAACCTTACTTTGCAGTGGCTGCTTGGAAAAGTTTTCTCACCATTAGCATTTTTGATTGGTGTCCCGTGGGCTGAAGCTGATATCGCTGGTTCCTTTATTGGCCAAAAGCTGATCGTTAATGAATTTATGGCTTACACAGATTTTGTTCCATACGTCGGAGATTCGGCAAAACTCGTTGCTGAAACGGGTCAAATTATGACCGAGAAAACTCAGGCAATCATATCGTTTGCACTGTGTGGTTTTGCTAACCTGTCATCAATCGCCATCTTACTGGGTGGATTGGGTAGCATTGCGCCTTCACGCCGTCATGACATTGCACGTTTTGGTGTCAAGGCTGTGTGTGCGGGCACGCTATCTAACCTGATGAGTGCAACAATTGCAGGCTTCTTCCTGAGCTTAAGTGCTCTGTAATTAGCCTCTGATGAAATGGCGCTGTCGTTGGGCAGCGCCATTTTCGTTTTTTAAGGTTGCACTTTATCTTCATCAAAACACTAAATTATCTTTGATCTCATTGATTGTTATCTCCATACATGAAGTTCCATATTTAGTGTGATCAAACGTAATTTAATTTACACTGGATTCTTTATAATTTTGTTTCCGTCCAGTTACGCGCTGGGTGGATGCCAGCATAGAGTCTGAGGCTCTTTGGCATGCGGCAACATGGACGTTGACTGAAAGAACCCTTTCAGACTTCACGGAACCAAGTCCGCTCATCAGGTTAAGTATTTACAGGATGTAATACTCAGCCAAATGCACAAATCAACCCTGTTGGAGCAATGATGAGCGATAGAAAAGATGTGGCATCGAAAGCATTGATGCTGATGGATTTGACCACGCTAAATGATGATGACACTCCTGAAAAGGTAACTGCACTTTGCGAATCGGCTAAGTCAGTCTTGGGCAACACTGCTGCAGTGTGTATTTACCCCATGTTTATTCCATTAGCCAAAGCGCAGCTCCGCGCTCAAGGCACACCGGATGTGATGGTGGCGACGGTCGTTAACTTTCCTCAAGGCGGGGAAGACATCGACAGGGTGGTTGCTGAAACCCAGAGTGCGATTCTTGCAGGGGCTGATGAAGTCGATGTGGTTTTCCCTTATCGTGCGCTGATGGCCGGTGATGAACGTATTGGCTTTGAGCTCATCCGTAAATGCAAAGCAGTATGTGGCGATAAGGTTCTCAAGGTCATTATTGAAAGTGGAGAGCTGAAAACGCCTAAACTGATAGCGAAAGCGTCAAAAATAGCGATTAACGCTGGCGCTGATTTTATCAAGACATCGACAGGCAAAGTGGCCATAAATGCAACGCCTCAAGCGGCTGAAATCATGCTGGGTGTCATTAAAGAGTTGGGCGTGGAAAAGCGAGTAGGCTTCAAGGCTGCAGGTGGTGTGCGGAGTCTCTCTGACGCAAATATCTACCTTGAACTTGCGACGAAAATTATAGGGCCTGAATGGGCTGACAAAGCGCACTTTCGATTTGGTGCTTCAGGTCTTTTGAATGACCTTTTGGCTGTGCTGGACCATGATTTGGTAACACCTCACAGCGCTAACGAAAGTCACTACTGAGCCCAGATAACAAACTACTTATTCCCGTTAATGTTGGTAGGCAGTCATCAAGCTACTCAGCCAACAGTACGACGACACTGACGGCACCTTATACTCAGGATGAAATGTTAAGGTTTCGTCGGCGAATGCTATTTCGGCCGCAGTGCAATAAACCACGCTGCAGGAAACGCAATGTTGGTATTTTGCTGTTGTTTCGGCCAAGAAGACGTCTGATGGAGGCGATCATGAAACGTGCAATTATTCTTGTCCTTGATTCTTTTGGTATCGGGGCAACGGAAGACGCTGAAAAATTCGGTGATGTGGGTGCCAATACGTTGGGCCATATTGCTAAAGCGTGTGAAAGCGGTGACGCTGACAATGAGGATCGTTCTGGTCTGCTTCGTCTTCCAAATCTCAACCGCCTTGGCTTGGGCAAAGCATGTGAAGAGTCTTCTGGGTATTTCCCTGCGGGCTTGATGCATCTGCGGACATTATTGGTGCGTTTGGTCATGCGAAAGAACTGTCATCAGGCAAAGATACCCCGTCAGGTCACTGGGAAATTGCTGGGGTACCCGTCCTTTTTGATTGGGGCTATTTCACCGACAAAACCAACAGCTTCCCACAAGAGCTGCTTGATCGTATCGTTGAGCGTTCAGGTATCAGTGGCTATTTGGGTAATTGCCATGCTTCAGGCACACAGGTGCTCGATGACTTGGGTGAAGAGCACATGAAAACCGGAAAGCCGATTTTCTATACCTCCGCCGATTCTGTTTTCCAGATTGCCTGCCATGAAGAAACCTATGGATTAGACAACCTCCTTGAACTTTGCCAAATTGTGCGCAAAGAGCTTGAAGACTATAACATCGGCCGTGTTATCGCCCGTCCGTTCGTAGGGCCGTGTAAAGGTCAATTTGAGCGAACAGGTAACCGCCGAGATTTATCTGTTGAGCCACCTTCTGCCACTGTGTTGCAAAAATTGGTGGATGAAAAAGGTGGAGAGGTGATTTCTATCGGTAAGATTGCCGATATATATGCGCATTGCGGTATTACCCAAAAAGTCAAAGCGACAGGCCTTGGCCCTCTGGTTGAAGCAACAAAGGATGCCATGAAAACCGCTGGTGACAACAGCATTGTGTTCACCAACTTCGTGGACTTTGATTCGGCATACGGGCACCGTCGAAATGTGCCTGGCTATGCGGCGGCGCTTGAATACTTTGATGGTCGTTTGCCTGAAATCATGGAAATGCTCGAAGAGGAGGATGTGCTGATCCTGACTGCTGACCATGGCTGTGACCCGACTTGGCCGGGTACTGACCACACTCGCGAGCATATTCCTGTATTAGTGTATGGTAAAAAAATCGGTGCAGGTTCACTGGGTCGTCGTGAGTCTTTTGCTGATATCGGTCAATCTCTGGCGGAGTACTTTGGTACGTCAGACATGGAGTATGGGAAATCGTTCCTGTAACTGCCATCTTTCCAAAAGACGCAATGAAAAAGGACAGCCGAAGCTGTCCTTTTTTGAGCACTGAGCTTTCAACAATCACAAGAGCTATTGTTCTGACTGAATGGTAATCACGGGCCGGGGAGCGCGACTGACACGCCGATAAAAGAGCGTGAAAGACAGCCATGCGCCCGTTGCAACTGAGAGCAGTATCATGGCGCGAACAAGGTTGATGCTTTTATCCAGGCGGTTTGCGGCTTGTTTAATCACACTGCCGTGCTCCAGTGTAATTCGAAGAAAACCGACAACACGATCGGCGTTGATAATGGGCTCCACCAATTGTTGTCTACCAATACTGGTAATAGAAAGTGGCGTGTTCAGCCAGTCAGTTGATCAAGCGGCATCGCAAGGCTGGAGTTAGCGACCATCAGACCTTCTGCGTTATATACGGTGGCATCGAGAATTAGGGGTTCTTCCTGAAGATTGTTGACCAGAAGATCGAGTGTGTCTGTATCCTCGTCTGCCATCGCCGAGACAGCACTGACTGCCATTTGCCGGAGGAAAAGCCTCGCTATGTCCTCGGTCTGGTCGTGAAGCATTTTGTAGTTTCGGTTGTTGAGGTCGTTGCTGTACACAAAAAGTACCATCACAGTGGTCACGCAAATAACGATAACCAATGCCTGCCATAGCCTTCTTAAGCGTGTTTTGTTTATTTGCAGCATAAACCTCTTCCGGCCAGACAACTTCAAGGTCTGGTAGTTTTTTCAATTCAATACACAAGTGTGCGGATAACCTTGCCAAATTTCAACTTACCGATATCGGCAAGCGGTGCCAATGTGTCATTCACACAACGCAATTGATGGATTTGTGGTTAGTTTGTGATGAACCTAGCATCTTGATGGAGCTTGGGTATATAGTAGTGGCTGATTAAACAAGGAAAAATTTCATGGATGCGCTAAAACCTTTTCAACTTCAAAAGCAGGCCCGGCTTTACAAACGTTTCCCTTCATTACGACGCTTCAATCCATTTGCAGTTAAACATGCTGGCTGGATAATCTTCTCTTCCACAATCACTCAAGCCGACATTCAAGATCTTTCCTATCTTGCAGGCGAGAATTATCAGCCAGTTGCTGGTTGGACAGTGGGCGAGCAGACGGTACTTTTGATGCCGAGCACACTGACAGACGAATTGAAGGAAATATGCCAGAGCTTGCGGCTGGATTGCGCATCTGTTGAGTTTTTGCCAGACCTTACACAGCCAGGTATTGCCCTGTTTGATATGGACTCCACCGCGATACAAATCGAATGCATTGATGAGATTGCGACATTGGCTGGAGTGGGTGAGAAGGTTTCTGACATCACTGAACGCGCAATGCAGGGCGAGCTGGATTTTGAACAGAGTCTTCGTGAGCGGGTAAGAGCATTAAAAGGGGCGGATACAGCCATTCTTGAGCAAGTTCGTGAGAGTTTGCCACTGATGCCGGGAATGGCGCAATTGGTTACCAGCCTCAAACAATGTGGTTGGAAGGTTGCCATTGCTTCTGGTGGTTTTACGTGGTTTTCGGATAAGTTAAAGCATGATCTTTCACTGGATTATGCAGAGTCCAACCAGCTTGTTATCGATGGTAATACGCTGACCGGCGAGCTTACGGGCAACATTGTTGATGCAGCAAGAAAAGCGAGGTGTTGCGAGAACTGGCCGTCGATCATGACATTTCTTTAGCAAATACCATTGCGGTTGGAGACGGTGCCAATGATTTAGTCATGATGTCAGCGGCCGGTTTGGGTGTCGCTTATCACGCCAAACCCAAAGTCGTTGAGCAGGCGCAGGTTGCCGTGAGTTTCAGTGATTTGACTGGCGTCATGTGCATACTGTCCGCGTCTCTGATGAAGGCGGGTCAGCTGTCTTTTAGAGGCTGACGGATCTTCAGGGTAGCTCGAAGCAGTACCTCATCGGTAATGTCTGTGAGCTCCCCATAAATACACATCTGATCCATTTCACGCTCGAGTTGCCTCACCTTACTGTTGCTTATCGGATAGAGAGCTTCAAGTTCTTCTCGGTCGGTGCAATCCAACATGCCATTAATCGGTGTGATGGTGTTTCTTACCGCAACAAACTGTCCGTTGCGACGCGCATCAGCGATAAAACCAATACGTTGTTCTACCGAAAGAAAGTCTGCTGGGCTCTTCACCATAATCTTACTCTCCCCACCAAAGTTATATTTCGCAATATAAAATTCTTGGTGAACCGTCTCTTTTTGCCCCCAACGTTTTGTCCGATGCTTTAGGACATCATAAAACTCATTATGGAAAACAGGCTGCGCTGTCATTTTCATGTTGTCTTGCGGACACAGCAGCAGTTGATTGAGAAAACTGTCTAATGAGTTGATGCCAAACGCCCTAAATGACAGTGCGTCACCTTCTCTGGCGATAAAGTAGCGAGTGACGAAAAGGTGCCCAATTAAAATACGCTTGAGAGGCTCATTTATCGATAAATCTTGACCATCGAAAACCTGCGTGATGGTAGAGCGTTCTGTTGAATGGCGGGTAAAAGGCGTTAGATTCTTGATGTTTCTGACATCCAGATCAGATGGAAGATAATCTTTGCTGAATTGGTGCGTAACATCCTGCACTAATGCGATGTGTGATATTGATTGATAGTGTTGAGGCAGCGCCTTTTTCTCGTTGCCGTTGACGTCGTTAAATGCAACTTTAAATACCCGAAAAGAAGCTTTTTCTGCGCCAATCTTACACAGCATTTTTCTATCAGCAGCTGTGAGCTCATGTGAGCCTGCACAGAGGTAATACTTTTTGTCTTTCTGATGTTGGGTGAAGCAATAAAACAATAGCTCCTGTTGACGTTTCAGTTCTTCTAAGCGTTGCGGCAGAAAAAGTTGGTCGAGAAACTGACTGCCAGTATCGTCGTGCCAATACTCCCAAGTTGTGCGATTGGCTTTATTTAAGAAAACTGCCTTTGGTGTATTCCCGGCAAAATAAACGGGGAGTGTTGAAGTATGCCGCACCACCAGATTCTCCAGAGCACGGTTTCTCAGATTCTCTATTTTGTCGTCATTCTCAAAACGTCGTTTCGGCTCTTTTTTATCCAGTTTATTCTGAATCAGTCGTGTCACCGACTCGGTGTCATACGGTGACACGAGTGCCAGTCCAATTGATACCCAATGCGAGCTGTGAGTATCTTCTTTCAGCCGGGTAATGCGATATTTAAAGCCCGATACCTGAGTGGGTGAGCTTGCCTCATTGATTTTTGATTCAAGTTCAACCTGAACAATGTCACCCACCGAAAAACCGAATGCGGATGTCATTTTCAGTTTCAGGCCTGAACGCGAGACGTTGTGCGTCGTACCGTGAACAATCGCCCCATCACTAAGCACCATTCTTACCGGAATTTTTAGGGTGAACCGACTTTCTTTACGAAGAATGTTTTTACCGAATTCAATAAATTGCGCGCGTAGCCATGGAGTATTCGGGCTACTTGCTATGTCTGCTGCGGAATCTCGAATGTTTCGATTATTGTTAGGGAGTGCATACAGCTCTTCATGAAGCCCTTGGGTGAAGTGACCACCATAATCAGCAATGCGTCTGAGGTAGTGATTCAAGGCAATATCATCAATCCAGTTTTGGGTGTCATGTAGGCGGTAAAGGCGACAATCCCCCTGAACTTTTCCTCTTAGGTCCAACTGTTTATTGCAAGGTTTCATCAAGCGTTTGAGTTCTATTTTTATGATGAGCTTTGCAGAGCTGGGCAACTTTCGGGTGGCGTCATGAAGCTTCACATCGAAATCATGTGAATGATAGAAAGGAATAAGTGCCTGAACCTCTTTGTGGTATTCATGCTGTCTGATATTCATTTTATTTTCTGTAGGACGTTAGCTGGCTAAGTCGCTGATTCTGGCGAACAGTGATTAATCTAACACTGTGTACAGCTACTCATGACTATGTAGTGAGTCAATAACGTTAGACTGTAGACAGAGAACCCTTTTTTTTTATTATCAGTTGTCGAGCAATTACTCTTCTTTAGAGTGACTTCATGCTGTCGCTTACAGTGAGGGAAGCGTCAATCATGATTTTTATGGGAGTGTTGTCGGTCATTAAGCGTTTTGAAGGCTGTAACGTCAAGTGGTAAGTCCAGTAACAAGATAATGGTGTGGAGAAATTTAAAAGAATGTGAACATTTAGAAAAAGTTCAAGTCATCTGATGTAACTGATTAATTTATCTTTAATATTCTGCTTATTTATCCACTTCATTCCAATCAAATATTGGCATCACGCGTAAAATGATTGCTGTTCCTCAGTCAGAGTAGCCTGGTTTGCAGGGTATCAGTAGTCTATCGAGAATTTCCTGAGTGATATTGGCCAGCTCACCATAAATACAAATAGAATTAAGCTCTCCCTGAAGCAGGGTGATTTGATTCCTGGATTTGGTCAGCAATGGGCTCAATTCGCGATTATTCGCATAATCGTAAACCCGTCGAACTGGCTGAATACTGCACCTGACCGCAATAAATTGTCCCATTTTTCTGGCATTGATAATGAAATTTTTCTTTTCCTCGTCTGAGGGAAATTCATCATTCAAACGCACTGCTGTTCTGAACGATTGTTTTCCTGATTGAATAATCGCGATGTAGAAATCAATATCACTGAGTGGAGGAGGTGAGTTTTTCTTGGCCGCTTTTTTAATGATTCTCATAAACTCTTCGCGGTATAACGGCTGCAAGGACATACTGCTACTTTTCTTTTTTTCTTTTAGTAGTTGGTTGAGAAAACTATTGTGGCAGTTAATGACAAAGGCATGCGCCATATAAAGTTGATCTTTCTTTCCTATAAAGAACTGGTGGTATCAAAATGATCGATGGCAATTTTTCTCAATAAATCAGCGAAACCTGAATTAATATCTGGGTAGATGGCACTGATTCGTGAGCTGTTGTAAAAACTTCTGCTGTAACCATTAAGTATTGAAGCTTCAGTTTCTGAGCTTGCTGGATGATTAAGGTATTCTCCAGTTTGCTCTGTATCGGTAAGCTCTTGAATCAGTACGACATGACTGAGTGCGGCCATATCGGTGGGGGAATCTTTAAGTTCGTCTTGCTCAATGGTACTGAGCCGCAATCGGAACACCCGCCATGATATTTCGTTCGCTCCCATTTGCCAAAAAAGCTTCTTCTGCTCTTCTGTCAGTTCAACCGATGCCGCGCAAACGTAATATTTTTGATCGTTTTCATAATGACAGAAGCTGTAAAAGATCAGTTCTCGGTTTTCCTTAAGCAGTTTAAGTCGATCTTCGCTAAGGAGTTGGGAAAAAAATTGCTCGCCTTTGTCATTGTGCCAGTAGTTCCATATTCCTGTATTCATCAGGGTCAGCAGCGCGAACCGAATTACGCCAAAGTCTAAAAACAAAGGAAGAGTTGTGGTGTGATTAATTACAGTTTTTTCGAGTGCGCGATGCCGAATATTATCGATTTTGTCGTTACTTTCTTCTGACGGTTTTTGGGTTTTTGAGCGATGTCTTATGTCAATAATTTCATTGATACTGTCGTTGATTTCGCTAATTTTCAGTCCAAGTGTTATGAAATGAGAGCTGTAGCTGTAATCCCGTATCTGAGTGACTTGATAATCAATCCCTGCCTTAAGTTCCGGCAACTCATGGTCTTTTGCCAATTCAGGGAAACACACGCTGACGATATCGCCGACACGATAATCAAATGCTGCTGTTGCTTTGACTTTTAAGCCAGATTGAGAAATATCGAGGGTGTTTCCATGCACGATGGAGCCATCAGACAAAATAATATCTACGGTGGCAAAAAATTTATAGCGGCTTTCTTTTCTTAGAATACCGAAGCCTGATTTGAAATATTCTGCCGACAGTTTGGCTTCAGGTTCGATTTTCTGCTTGTTGGGTTTTAGGAGAACGCTTCTGGTCGTTTGTTTGGGTTGCAACTCTTCCCAAAGACCATTTGTCAGCATACCACCGTAGAATTCAACGCGTTTTCTGTAATGATTGAAGGCCAGATCATCGAGCCAGCATTGGTTGTCATCTATCTCGTATTCTCTCACTTCACCGGGTACACGGCCACGAAGATCAAGTCGCTTGGTGCATGGACTCATCCGGCGATTGATTTCCATCTTGATCATGAAAACTTCTGTCGTCGAATACTTGCTGGATAACGCATCCAGTTTGCTTTCGAAGTCAGGTTTGAGAAAGTGAGGGAGCATCGTCACCACAACATGCTCGTATTTATGCGCGTTACTGGTCATGTTTGATAAACTGATATGCCTTTCTATGAATCTGGGTTTATTTTTTAGTGTAGTTTGTTCTTCATAGATAACAGGGTATTAGGCTTTTTTTTCGACAGCTTATTTCGGAGATTTAATGGCTAAAGCAAAGCGCGCCTACGTTTGTAATGACTGCGGCGCAGATTATCCCCGCTGGCAGGGCCAATGCTCCGCATGTGGCGCTTGGAATACGATTACAGAAGTGCGGCTTGCCGCATCACCTCAGGTCGCCCGCAACGAAAAATACGCGGGATATGCGGGTGCGACAGAAGCCAAGGTACAGACGCTGGAAAGCATCGACTTACAGGAAGTTCCCCGTTTTACCAGTGGCTTCAAAGAGCTGGATCGGGTGTTGGGCGGTGGTATTGTGCCTGGCGCAGCGATTCTAATTGGTGGTAACCCGGGGGCGGGTAAGAGTACCCTTTTGTTACAGACAATGTGCTGGCTTGCCAGCCAGATGCCGACGCTTTATGTCACGGGTGAGGAATCTCTTCAGCAGGTCGCGATGCGTGCCGACCGACTGGGATTGCCCAAAGATCAGCTGAAAATGCTGTCTGAAACCAATGTCGAGACTATCTGTCAGGTTGCCCAGCAGGAAAACCCGAAAATCATGGTCATCGACTCGATTCAGGTGATGCATGTGTCAGATGTTCAGTCTGCACCCGGTAGCGTTGCACAGGTGCGTGAGTCTGCGGCTGCGCTTACCCGCTATGCCAAGCAGCACAATGTGGCGATCTTTATGGTCGGCCATGTGACCAAAGACGGCAGCCTTGCTGGTCCGAAAGTGTTGGAACACTGTATCGACTGTTCGGTGCTTCTCGATGGTTCCAGTGACAGCCGTTTTCGCACCCTCAGAAGCCACAAAAACCGTTTTGGTGCGGTGAACGAGCTGGGCGTATTTGCCATGACAGGGCAGGGGTTGCGTGAAGTAAATAACCCATCGGCGATTTTCCTGAGTCGTGGTGAAGAGGTCACCTCGGGCAGTTCGGTGATGGTGATTTGGGAGGGCACACGCCCGCTATTGGTGGAGTTGCAGGCGTTGGTCGATTACTCACAACTTGCTAATCCGCGTCGTGTCACCGTCGGTTTGGATCATAACAGGCTGGCAATGCTGCTCGCGGTACTTCATAAACATGGCGGTATGCAGATGGCGGATCAGGATGTGTTCGTCAACGTGGTTGGTGGGGTAAAAGTCGGCGAAACCAGTGCCGATCTCGCGCTGCTGCTGGCACTTATTTCAAGTTTCCGTGACAGGCCGCTACCTCGCGACCTTGTGGTGTTCGGCGAAGTGGGGCTAGCGGGTGAAATTCGTCCTGTGCCGAGTGGTCAGGAGCGATTGATGGAGGCTTCAAAGCACGGTTTTACCCGCGCTGTTGTCCCTGCTGCCAATGTGCCCAAAGCAGATAAGATAGCAGGCATGAAGGTTTACGGTGTCAGTAAGCTGTCAGAAGCACTGCAAACATTGGATGAGTTTGACTGATCCTGCTTTAATCCTTAATGCCTTGATAGGAAATAAAAAAGCGCCAATTGGCGCTTTTTTAATGGAGAATTCGAAAGTCAATTTACTTCATCGTGACGTCATCGTTCACATACTGCCCTTGAATATCTGACTCCTTGGCCTCGGTATTGTTCTTGGCATATATCGCAGGCGGAGCTGCGGGCGTTGCCGCAGCAACTTGTATGTTGGTTGCCACCATGCCTTCAATGATGTTGATTAGGTTTGCCCAGTCGACTTTCTTTTCCTTTTTAAGCAGCGACTCAAAGCTGTCGGGTGTCCATGACATAAAGTACGCAGGGTTTAACGCGCGCCCGACAAACCGCACCTCATAGTGCAGGTGTGGTCCGGTAGACAGCCCGGTATTGCCTGTCCACGCAATCAAATCACCCTTTCGGACAAACTGCCCCAGTTTAACGTTAAATTTCTCGAGGTGTGCATAGAGCGTCATAAACCCGAAAGCGTGGCCAATTTTCAGCACATTGCCGTAACCCGTTTTGCGATTATTTCTTTTGTATTCAACAACGCCGTCAGCAGGTGCATAAATCGGTGTGCCGATATTGGCGGTCAGGTCGAGACCGAGGTGGAATTTATTTTTCCCGGTGACTGGGTGCTTCCGGGCGCCGAACCCGGACGAACGACGGTACTTCTTGATGGGTTCGCCGCTGGGGACTAATTTGAGCATGGTGGCGCGAACTGCTGAGTTCATGGCGGCGGCTTCGATACGTTCGCCAAGCGCCTCGCTGTCGACAATGTCTTTATCTAGGCCCAAAACAACTTCCACGCTTAAAACGCGCTGAGAAAGATAGGTCAGCTCAGTATTTTTTTCCTCAATGACCTGCGCGTGGGCGCTTTCTTTGGCTTCGATAATTTGCTCGTATTCATCCTGCTTTGCTGCAATGATTTCCGCATAGTCGAGCTCAATGTCGTCGATTTGGTCTTCGAGTTGCTGCCGTTGTTCGATCAGCGATTGCCGTTGCATCGCCAGACCTTCGAGTTGGTTTGTCAGTTCGGTTTTTTGCTCAGCAAGGCTTTTCACCGTCATCTCAGCGGTGCTTGAGCGGTGAGTAAGGTAATAAATGGCAGATATACCAAGGGCAATAGAGAGAAAAGAAAACAGAACGGCAAATCCGATAACTTTTCTTTTCGATGGTGATAGAACAAAAAACTTCGACCGTACGGGTGTGAGACGGTGATTCGTATATTATCCGCCATGTCGTCAATGCTCGGTTGTGGTTGTCTATCCCTGACAGAACAACAGAGTTAGCTGTTCATCAGACCTGATCCTTCAAATCGGCCAACTGTGCAAGTTCGCGCTTCAAAAGTTGATGGTCCCCGACATTAAGCTCAATCAAGCGTTTTAGATGACTGACACTATCAATATCCACGTGGTTGATTAGAAACCTCAGGTAGTCATCATCGTCGTTGACCAGCGTGACCTCCATGAAAAGCTCGATATCGGAATCGTGCAGACAAAAATTGATATCAAAAACCGTGTTGTCTGTTTTAGTCCAATTTTCAGGCTTTTTCAGCAGGGCACCTTTTAGCGACAAGTCAAGAATACTTGATATCCATGTATTCTCGTCCTGACATACGCTGGCCTCAACATGATAAACCACTCTGGAGAATTTTCGGCGTTCGCGCATGAGACAATCCTTGAAATCTATATGAACATCGGTTGGTAAAACGATTTGGATAGCTAAAAATTAAGCGCAGGTGCTTAAATCGGCAAGGTGATTTGCAGAAAAAGAGAAAAAGTGTCTGATAAACGAGAAGGCGGCCTACGCCACCTTCTGAGGAAATAGTGCTTTGTAATTAAATGCATTTACGCAAGATACAAAGAACTTATTTGGTCACACGCTTGTACTTGATGCGGTGCGGTTGAGTAGCCTGAGCACCCAACTTGTCTTTCAGCCACTCGCTGTACTCGGTGTAGTTACCTTCGAAGAAGTTAACCTGACCTTCATCACGGTAATCAAGGATGTGTGTTGCGATACGGTCAAGGAACCAACGGTCATGCGAAATAACCATGGCACAGCCAGGGAACTCAAGCAGTGCTTCTTCCAGTGCACGCAGGGTTTCTACGTCCAGGTCGTTGGTTGGTTCATCGAGAAGCAGCATGTTGCCGCCTGCTTTCAAAAGCTTCGCAAGGTGAACACGGTTACGCTCACCGCCTGACAGTTCGCCGATGCGTTTTTGCTGATCGCTGCCTTTGAAGTTGAAACGTGAGCAGTAAGCACGTGCAGGAATTTCAAAGTTGTGGATACGAATGATATCCGCATCTTCAGAGATTTCCTGATAAACGGTTTTGCTGTCGTCCATGCTGTCACGGAACTGCTCAACCGACGCCAATTGCACTGTATCACCCAAATCAATGGTGCCAGAGTCTGGCTGCTCTGCACCGCTCAGCATCTTGAACAGGGTCGATTTACCGGCACCGTTGGCACCGACGATACCGACAATCGCACCTTTCGGCACGCTGAAAGACAGGTCGTCAATCAGAACGCGGTCGCCGAAAGATTTCGTCAGGTTGTTAACTTCAAGCACCTTATCACCCAAACGTTGACCCGGCGGGATAAATAGCTCATTGGTCTCGTTACGGCGTTGGTAATCAGAGGTATTCAGCTCTTCAAAACGCGCCATACGGGCTTTAGATTTTGCCTGACGGCCTTTTGGATTCTGGCGAACCCACTCAAGCTCTTTCTCGATGGTCTTCTGGCGTGCTTTTTCGCCAGCGGCTTCTTGCTTCAGACGTGCATCTTTCTGTTCAAGCCATGAGGTGTAGTTACCTTCCCACGGAATACCTTCACCACGGTCAAGTTCAAGGATCCAGCCTGCTGCGTTATCAAGGAAATAACGGTCGTGCGTAATGGCTACCACGGTGCCTGTGTAATCGACCAAGAAGCGTTCAAGCCAGCCAACAGATTCGGCATCCAAGTGGTTCGTTGGTTCGTCAAGCAGCAGCATGTCTGGTTTTTCCAGCAGCAGACGACAAATTGCAACACGGCGACGCTCACCACCTGAGAGGTGTTTGATTTGTGCATCCCATTCTGGCAGACGCAATGCATCGGCTGCACGCTCAAGGGAGTTCTCGAGGTTATGGCCGTCTTTCGCCTGAATCAGCGCTTCAAGTTCACCTTGCTCTTTCGCCAGTGCATCGAAATCTGCATCGGGTTCGGCGTAGGCGGCATACACTGCGTCAAGACGGGTCAGTGCACCTTTTACATCGGATACTGCTTCTTCAACAGTTTCACGTACGGTTTTTTCTTCATCCAGTTTTGGCTCCTGAGGCAGGTAACCAACATTCAAACCGGGTTGCGGACGAGCTTCACCTTCGATGTCGGTATCGATACCGGCCATAATGCGCAAAAGTGTTGATTTACCTGCACCGTTGAGACCCAGAACACCGATTTTGGCGCCAGGGAAAAAACTCAGTGAGATATCTTTTAGGATTTGTCGCTTAGGTGGCACAACTTTGCCAACGCGCGACATGGTATAGACGTACTCAGCCATAACTGCTTCGTTCTCATGTAAGACAAAGTGATTATTCTACCTATTAAAAAAATAAATTTAACAGCAAATCTCTCAGATGGTGATTAAGCTAATAAGTGTTGGTTTTGCGGGGGGACAAAAAGTGACAGAGAAAATAACTAATAAGATAACGATTTCATTAAAGAAAACTGCATTATTAAAACTGTTATTTTATCCCGCCATCGCTATGTTTCTTCCTCTGTCGACCGCATCCATCGCCGAGGCAAAATCACTCTCTGAACAGCGTACTGAATACCGAGCAGCGATTAAGGCTGATGATAAAAAACGCTACGTAGAATTTAAACGCCTGAAAGCTGACCTGAAAGATTATCCGCTTTATCCTTATCTTGATTATCGCGAGTTTGTTCGGGACTTATCGGCAGCATCGCTGTCGCGGGTAAAGCGTTTTGAAGAACGTTATCAAGACATGCCTTTTACTCGCACGTTGCGCGCCCGCTATTTGACTCTGCTAGGAAAAAGGCGTGACTGGCGAGCGTTTCTTGCTTACCAAAAAGAGCCACCCCGCGACGAGACACTCCGCTGTTACTATTTTCACGCAAAAGCACAGCGAGGTTACCGCGTTGAAGCGCTCAAGGGCGCGAAAGAAATGTATCTCACCGGTAAATCTGTCAATCGCGCCTGCGACAGCCTATTTTCTTACCTGCGTAAATCCGGCGAGTTGACTGATGAACTGGTGCTGAAACGTGCCTTATTGGCCTTTGAAAGCCGCAACCCCGGGTTGATTAACTATTTGTCTCGTCAGGTAAGCGGTGAAAACCAAGCCATGGTGCAATCAGCGCTTCGCTTATATAAAGCGCCCACCCGCGTCGAGCACTTTGCCCAGATCAGCAAGATCACTGTCTTCCATCAGGATCTTGTCAGCCTTGCATTGATCAAACTGGCAAGAAAAAACCCCGATGAGGCAGTTCGGCAGTTTGCTAACACCATGAAAGGTCAGAAGGTGCCTGAAAGCCTGCGACAGGAAGTCGGCGATTACATCGCTGGTCGGTTAATGTCGACTGACGATACTTCGTTGAGAGTCTGGCGGGATAATGTGTTGAATAAATCGTCTGACGTGAAATTGCTGGAGCGACGTTTCAGGCTGGCAATTGCACAGGGACGTTTTGAATCTGCCGAACGTTGGATTGATCAGCTTCCTGACGCTGAAGTCGACAACTTAAAATGGCGTTATTGGAAAGCCGTATCGCCAAAGAGCGTGGCCACCATTTCGCGGCCAATCAACATTTTGAAGATATTTCCGGACAGCGAAATTTTTACAGCATCGCCGCATCCATCCACCTAGGTAAACCTCCACTGATCCCCTATACAGATCCGGACTTTGATGCCAACTCTCTTTTTGATTTACAACAGCCTTTGGCGAGAGTGCGTGAGTTACTCGCGCTGAACAAAATGACCGCAGCAAAACGTGAGTGGGACTTTTTGCTGCGACGAGTTAGCGTCGAACAAATAGAAAAACTTGCTGCTTATGCCTCAGAGAAGAAATGGCACCATCTCGCTGTGCAGGCAACCATTCGCGGGAAGCTATGGGATCATATTCCGTACCGCTTCCCGATCGCGCACCTTGGCTGGTTTGATATGTTCAGCAAAAAGCGCCAATTGCCTTTGCCAACACTGCTTGCACTGAGCCGACAGGAAAGCGCTTTTCACACTCAAGCCGTGTCGCCAGTTGGCGCGCGTGGTTTGATGCAGTTGATGCCAGCGACTGCCCGTGCTACCTCGAAAAAGCTAGGTATTCACTATCGCGGCAAGCATAGCCTGACCGATCCTGTGACCAATATTCGTCTTGGTAGCGGCTACTGCGTGAACTGTTAGATAAATACGACGACAACCGGGTACTCGCGCTCGCAGCTTACAATGCAGGGCCGTCGAGAGTAAAACGTTGGCTTAACGAGACCAATGGCAACTTGGATGCAATCGCCTTTATTGAAGCAATACCTTTTCGCGAGACTCGCGGTTATGTGCAAAACGTATTGGTCTTTGAAATGTATTACCGTGAGCTTTTGGGCAAACCGCAACATTTTCTTCAACCACACGAGAGCAAGATGCGCTACTGAGCCTTAGCCTTTGATATACTGGCAACACTTGGAAGAGATGAGCATGAGGTTGCCATGCTGATAGCCCCAAATATGAAAACTGGCAGGAAGTGGTAGAGCTGATCCAGCGTGCAGCGAAAGATGACAAAGAATCCGAATTGTTGAACATGCTGCTGACTCAGGACGAGAGAGACACGCTCACCGCCAGAGTGAATATTGTCTACGAATTGTTGAGAGGGGATATGAGCCAACGCCAGCTGAGTCAGATGCTGGGTGTCGGTATCGCAACCATCACACGAGGCTCCAATGAGCTGAAACGTGTCGATAAAGACACCAAAACGTGGTTGTTAGGGATGCTGGAAAAGTAACCTTACCGCGTTGACATAAAAAAAGGGCCATGCGGCCCTTTTTTGTTTTGTGGTCTGGTGTGGTTTGTTAAAACAGGCTTGGATTGATAAAAGGGATCAGGGCCAGTATCAGCGCCTGATGGTAAACTGAACTTCGGGTCAGTTTCCCTTCTGTGAGCATCGCAATCGCGCCGCCTTTTTGTTTCACATTGGTCTCGTTGAACATTTCGTCCATCACGTCACCAAGCTCTTTGCCCTCACTGATTCCCTCTAACGCTTTTGGTGGAAGCGGTAAACTGGCAGAGCGGCTTCGCCGCGCTGATCACCTGACTCAATTACCATCCACGCGAAGGTAAATGCACCGTCGATACCCGCTTCAAGGCCGACAAAATAATCACCTTCACAGGCTTCGCGTGCATTTTTGACTCTATTTTCTGCGCCGAGTTTGGTTTCCTCATTGGTCATTGGCTGGTCGGCCACTTCGCTGGGTACCGAGATACCCTCAAACACCATTTCTGTGTTAGGGAAAACGTCATTGAATGCCGTTTCAACCGCTGAGATTTTTGCCGGGTTGAGGGAAGCGACGATCACTCGTGTTGTCATTCTTTATCCTGCTTATTGTTTTCGATGTTAGCGTTGTCTTGAGAGCTGCGTTCGACTCCAGGTACGTCAGATTCCGAGCTGTCAGAAGCTGACGGCGTAAAATTGAAAGGCAGTGACAGCATGCCAGGTAGCCAGATGGTTTGATGCTCAGCCTGGAATTGCGACAGGCCAATTTCCATGTTTTCTTGTCCGTCTCTTGGGTCTTGTGTATATGTGCCGAACAGCTTATCCCAAATAGACAAGTTAAATCCGTAATTGCTGTTGGTCTCATCTGGGTGTACAGAGTGATGAATTCTGTGCATGTCGGGGGTCACAATCACACGTCGCACGATTTTATCCAGCCAGCCAGGTAATGCGACATTGCTGTGGTTAAACATTGCTGTAGCGTTGAGAATAATTTCAAACAAGATCACCGCAACAGCGGGGGCACCAATACAAGCGATGGCCATGAACTTTATCAGCATCGACAGCAGAATTTCGACTGGATGAAAGCGACCGCCTGATGACACATCAAGATCTCTATCAGCATGGTGCACGGCATGAAGACGCCATAGCACTGGCACATTGTGGAACAGCAAATGCTGGCCCCAAATCAGGAAGTCGAGAATGATCACACTGGCGATAACGGCAATCGGGTAGGGGACGTCAAAGATATGCATCAGGCCCCATCCAACCTTTTCACAATAGACGGCGAAGCTGCCGCCGCGACGGGAAACACCAACCGTACGACCAGCGTATTGACGACCATCAAACCAATGTTATTCAGCCACCGTTTGACTTTCGAATGGCGCAGCGCCCGCTTTGGCGCGAGTTTTTCTGCCACCGCCATAATAATAAAAATACCAATAAAGGCACCCAGACGAAACGCCACTTCGTTCGACTCAAGCATCTTTATTCTCCTTTGGTTGAGGCATTTCTCTGTATTTCCTCATACAGACCGACAGAGTAGCATTTTCTTCTTTTTATCTACCAGCCGACGGCTGGTGTCGTATCAATGACCTGACAGTATCGCGGCGTATTGACGAAAAAAGCCGATAGAACAAGGATGCCATTATTTCGCCACTTTTCACCCCTATTGATCATAATACCTGCCCGTGGTTGCCCGTATCGGCTGATGTAATACATCTATCCATTTTTTCTCGGAGCAACTGCAATGTATGCCTTATTTCGACCCAGTTTCAAAGGGCGTCGCCTTCTCTTGACTACGTTCAATGGTAGCTGGAAGATGAGTTTTTTATTTCTTTTCAGCCTTTTGCTGGCGGCCTCTGCGTTTGCTGCCACAACTTCTCATTCTTCGTCCCCCGCTTCGTCTTCTGCTGTGCCAGATAATCGTCTTATGCCGTCAGAAGATTTCGGTCTGCAGTATCAACAAAATGGCAAGACAGTCTCAGCCCCCTTGGTATCAACGCAGGTTTCGATGTCAGTCGCTGGGTTGATTAATCGCGTTACGGTACAACAAACTTTCACCAACCCTTCTCATGACTGGATTCACGGCCGCTATGTTTTTCCTCTGCCACAAAACGCCGCAGTAGACAGATTACGCCTTTATATCGGAGACCGATTTATTGAAGGGGACATCAAACCGAAAGCGGTTGCCCGCAAGCAATACCAGCAGGCAAAAACCGAGGGAAAAAAAGCGAGCCTCGTCGAGCAGCACCGTCCCAATATCTTCTCTACCGAGGTCGCCAATGTGGCGCCCGGTGAGACGGTAAAAGTTGAAATCGAATACCAGCAAACACTGACCTATCGAGACGGCGAATTTTCATTAGTATTCCCGACCGTGGTGACTCCGCGTTATATCCCCGGGGTGCCGATTGTTGGCTTAGATGACCAGCTCAGCTCAGATAACGCTTTCGGTCAGGGCGAAAGTACTGCGCATGACGCAGACAACAGTTCGTCTGATAATACGATTCTGGAAAATGTCGAGAAGACAGGAAACTCGCAAAGTATTGTCACTACCATGCCTTCACTTTCAAAAGGATGGGGGCAAAATACCGATCAGGTGCCTGATGCCAATAACATTACACCTTACTACCGAGACCCAGCTTTGGCGCATCTTCCCGGCGGCGCTGCGTTACCGTTTTCTATCGATATTGACCTTGATGCTGGCCTGCCGTTGGCGTGGCTGAAAAGCCCGTCTTTCAACATTGTCAGTAAAGAAATCTCTTCAGGCCATTACAACATCACCTTGGCAAACCCAGATATCGCGGACAGGGACTTTATCCTCAACTGGCGACCTATGCCTGCCTCACAACCGCAAGCGGCATTTTTCTATCAGCCTGCTTCTGATAACGGCAAACAATACGGTTTATTGATGGCCTTACCGCCGCAGGCTGTCAGTCGTCATTCACAAGCTGCGAAACAAACGTCACTTCAAAAGCCACTGCAAACGCCAATGGCAAAAGAGGTCACGTTTGTGCTTGATGTGTCTGGCTCTATGCACGGAGAACCGATCATTCAGGCCAAACGAGCATTGCTATATGGCCTGAGAAAACTGTCTGTCCACGATACCTTCAACCTTGTGCTGTTTAACAATAACAGCTGGTCATATTCAGAAGCACCTTTACCCGCCACAGAGCAAAACCTCAGAGACGTTGAGAGGATGATCCGAGGCTTGAATGCTGATGGTGGCACTGAAATGTCATCGGCGCTCGACAGAGCAATGCGCAGGCAGCCGAGTGAGCATCGCTTGGGGCAGGTAGTGTTTATCACTGACGCAGTGTCGGTAATGAAAGTCCGTTGTTCAAACAAATTCAGTCTTCACTGGGTAGCTGGCGATTATTCACTGTCGGCATTGGTTCTGCGCCTAATCGCTATTTTATGGAGCGTGCAGCCGTCGCGGGTAAAGGCACTTACACCTATATCGGCAACAATGACAGTGTCGACAGCCAGATGCGCAAACTGTTTGACCGCCTTTCTGCGCCTGCGATGCGCGATATTGTGCTGACTTCAGAAACAGGTTCGCTCGACTACTGGCCAAAACCTTTACCAGATCTTTACCTGCAAGAGCCGCTGATGGTGGCGTTCGAAATACCGAAAGGAGCAACCGATCTGATGGTCACGGGGGAGCTGAACCAACGCCGCTGGCAGCACAAGGTCTCACTGACCAACCTTGAAGCCTCTGCGGAGAAGGCATCGGGTATCGATGTACTCTGGGCGCGCAACCAAATCAAGAGTATCGGCTTGAACCCTGACCTCTCTGCGGACGAGAAGCGGGAAAAGATCACTCAGCTTGGTTTGTCACATCATATCGTGACAGCGCATACCAGCCTGATAGCGGTCGATAAAACGCCCGTTCGCCCGTTGCACCTAGTTGCCAGCGATAAAAGCATTGCACTGAACCGCCCATCCGGCATGGCAGTGTCGTTACCGACCTCGAACAGTTCTCCACGGTTGGCGCAGGCAGGCCTTGGCAGTGATCTGCTGACCATCCTTGCCTGTCTGATGCTGGTGGCCGGGTTAGGCCTGATGCGGCTGCGCTTAAAACTGTTTGGTGAGTGTGAGATGACAATCATTGCCCTGAGAGCGAGGAGAGAAGTATGACACGTAATCTATTTTGCTACCTGAACCAATATGACGATAAAGCATGGTGGAACTGCACCCTCAGTAGCCTCAGTGCAGGCTTACTGCTGGCGGCCGTCATTTTCAGTACGCAGGCCGCATGGATAAAAGGTAAGGCTTGGTTTGCCCAGTACCTGATAGAAGATGTGTGGATTACTCAACAGCATACCGGAGAGAGAGTGGCACCTTGGCCGTGGGCCGATACCTATCCCGCGGCACGTCTATTACTGCCGGGGCAGAATCCGCTTTATGTTCTCGCGGGTGTCAGTGGTCGTAACTTGGCGTTTGGGCCGACACTGCAACTGTTTACCGCACAGCCGGGTGAGCACGGCAATATCGTGGTGTATGGCCATAATGATACCCACTTTGCATCGCTGGAAAAGCTCAAGCCCGGGCAGATAATCCGGCTGGAAAATGCCAGCGGTGAGACCGTGTTTTATCGCGTATCCCTGTCCGAGGTTATCAGTGAGCATGACACCGAATGGGTAACGGAAAACAGCGACGACGTACTCACTCTGGTCACCTGTTACCCATTCAGCAGTGCCACCTTTAACGGACCAGAGAGATACGTGGTGGTGGCAGACCGGGTGTAGCCAGAGAGCGGTTAGTATGCGGAGAGCGGTCGGGCAGTTATCCTGCCCGCATCGCCAGAATTTCAGTGATATCTTTGTCGCCCTGATATTCAACAAACGCGCTTTCTGCCTGATCAACAGCAAGGATTGACATGCGGTCAGCCAGCTCATTGCCTTCGATACCCACATGCCCGTTGACATGCAGCAGCTCGATATCTGTTTTCAGCGTCAAATACAGCGCGTACATCTCTTGGATCAGGCGAGGTTTTTGATTTCTCCGCCAGATTTCTTCCACCCTTTGCGCTCCCAGCCTGCCGCCCACTGAGAAACACAGTTAATCGAATAGACCGAGTCACAGAAAATCGCCACGCTGCTGCCGTTTACCAGCTCGCCTTTTGCCATCAGCATCGCCTGATGCAAGGCATTAAGCTCTGCAAGATTGTTGGTACCTTCCGCGACATACAGCCCATACCAGAGTGACTCAAGCGAGTTGCCCCGATACAGCGCAAGCCCTGAGCCAGCCTTGCCAGGGTTCGGGTCACACGCACCGTCGGTGAACATTTTTACCGATGCTGAATGCGCCAGTACCTGCTGCTGCGTCAGTGAAGCGGTCTTTTTGGCTTTGCTGGTGGGTGCAGCTTTTGCTGCGGGTTTAGAAGAGTAGGGTTTGTTGCCAAACGCCTTTTCAGCCTCTTCACGGCTTGGAAACGATTTGTATTTGGCGTCTTTAAAACCGTGTACCTGCTTTTGGCATGCTGGCCAGTTGTCATAAATGCCGGGTTGATGGCCTTTCCAGACCACATAAAACTTTTTCGCCAATGTATCGGCTCCGGAAGTGAAAAAAGGGTTAGCGACAGTATGGCATCGGCAAAATCGCGTTCAACCGCAGGACACAATTTTTGTTCTGTCGGTGACAAAATTGGACGGTTTGATTTGTACTAAATTCAACTGATTGCGTAATCTGTTGGAGCAATGTCAATATTCGTTTCCTGTTTTTATGAAAAATTTATTAATTTTTTGTGAGTAATTTCTCGTTATTTGCTGGTAATCTGGCGACGTTTCGAACACCCCACCAAGAGGGTGTCGCATTTATCTTCAACTTGAAGAAATTCCCCGATTTAAAGAAACACAAAACAAAGACAGGAACTATGAAGAAGTATCTCGGACCCGTATATCCTTTTGCCGTCTTTATCGGCTTATGCCTTGCTGTATTTATGATTTCGCGCCTTGGTTTGTCTATCTGGCAGGCTGATCGTGTCACAGAGAACCACGCTGGCTGCCAATCATCGTCAGCGGCCTGCGTATTGACCTCACCTCACTCAGCTGGTTGTTTATTCTGCCCGCTTTCATCTCATGTTTTATTCCGTCTAAAGGTGCCATCAATAAAGGCTGGTGGTTAATTGCCCGTATCTGGATGGTATTAGGGCTGTGGTTTGTGGTCTACATGGAGCTGGCGACGCCATCGTTTATCGCTGAATATAATCTGCGCCCGAATCGCCTGTTTGTGGAATACCTTATCTACCCCAAAGAAGTCTTCAGCATGCTCTGGACAGGCTACAAGCTTGAACTCTTCATTGGCCTCGTAGGTAGCGTAATTGCGGTTGTTGGTGGCTGGAAATTGAGTGGAAAAGTCACCCAGAACCTGTCGTACCCGCGTTGGTACTTCAAACCAGTGGCTGGCTTTGCCGTGCTGCTGATCATGTTTCTTGCCGCACGCTCTACGCTGGGCCACCGCCCAATTAACCCTGCAATGGTCGCCTTTGCGCCAGACCCGCTGGTGAACGATTTGGTTCTTAACTCGCCGTACTCCATGCTGTTCGCTGCCAAAAACATGGCCTCAGAAATTGATGCGAGCAAGTTCTACGGCAAAATGCCAAAAGACGAGATTATTCGCCGCGTTCGCGAAAGCTCGAACCTGAACGGCAAAATGCTCGATTCAGATATTCCGACGCTACATAGCGTGATACCGCTGTATCAGGGGAAACCGCGCAACGTTGTTATTCTGCTGCAAGAGAGCCTCGGTGCACGTTTCGTGAAAACACTAGGCGGAAAAGACTTAACCCCGAATCTGGATAAACTGATGACCGAAGGTTGGAACATGACCAACTTCTACGCCACAGGTACCCGCTCAGTGCGCGGCATTGAAGCGATTACCACCGGTTTTTCGCCTTCGCCATCACGTGCCGTGGTCAAGTTGAGTAACAGCCAGACAGGTTTCTTCTCTATCGCCGATCTGCTGTCAAAACATAATTACCACACCCAATTCATCTATGGCGGCGAAGCGCACTTCGACAACATGCGTAGCTTCTTCCTCGGTAACGGCATAAAGGAAATTGTGGACCTGCCAACTTTCACTGACCCGCAATTTGTCGGTTCATGGGGTGCGTCAGATGAAGACCTCTACAACGAAGCCGACAAGCAATTTACCAAGCTGCATCAACAAGGAAAGCCGTTTTTCTCACTGGTGTTCACCACCTCAAACCACTCACCGTTTGAGTACCCGGCTGGTCGCATCACACAAACCGAGCCAACCCGTGACAACGCAGTGCGTTATACCGACTGGACCATGGGCGAATTCATGAAAAAAGCCAAGCAGTCAGAATACTGGAAAGACACCATCTTCTGGGTGATTGCCGACCATGACGCCCGCGTGTACGAGCCTGAAATGATGCCGGTGAAAAGCTTCCACATTCCGTCTTTGTTGATTGGCGGCCCTATCGAAGCCAAACAAGACAACCGCCTTGCCAGCAGCATGGACGTCGTACCGACATTGCTGTCACTGGCAGGCATTAGCGGAGAGATTCCAACGCTGGGTAATGACCTTACCCGTGAAGTGCCTGAAGACAAACAGCGTGCCATGATGCAGTTTGATAAAAACTTTGGCTACATGACCAATAGCGGCGTAGTGGTGATGCAACCTGAGAAAGCGCCGCAAGGCTACAGCTTTAACAGCGTAACCGGAAAGCTGACACCAAGGCCGCTGACCAAAGAAGAAGCCGAGACGGCGAGGGCGCATTCACTATGGGCAAACCTCGCCTACCGTGAAGGCCTGTATCACTTGCCCGGCGAAGGCATGGCGATGGCCAAATAACGGCCGCCAAACACTAAAAAAGCCTCGCGACTGCGGGGCTTTTTTATGACGTTGAAACCACACTTTTGACTGTCATTGAGCCAGCAGCGAAGTTACTTAAACCACACCTTACCACCAATCATTTTGAAAGCAGGCGCCCCTCTCACCAAGGTATCGCGGGCAAACACCGTATTGCAGCCCGGGCATGTACAGGGCGTGGTAGTAAAATCCTGACTGATTCGTTCCTTAAAACATTTCACCAGCGCGCCTTTGCCGCCCTTGCGATATTTATACAAAGCCTGATTGCACTTCTTACAGAAAATATCGACCGTTTTCGTCGGGCCTTTTTTATTGGGCTGAGCCATCGTTGTTAACCGCTTACGTGTCTGATTACGTTATTCGCTGACGCTTATCTTATCATTCCTCTCTACAACGCTGACAGGGATGAGACAGACAAACAAGTTTCGCCGAGAGCAGTGATCGTAAGCGATCTGCAAAACATAACCATAAACTCACGACAAAACGATTGGAGACCACGTGTTTTTATCATCGCTATCATTCAGAAGTCTGTTGCTGTTGCGTCTGGCGCTCGACAAAAAAGAATACGCCTGCGACATCGAGCAGGACATCATGGATTTATACTTTTTCCCCGAGCGGTTGGTGGCGAGCTACCCCGATGAATGGCGCGCCTACATAAAGCGCGGTTTGGCGAGATTAAAAATCAAAGAAGCCACCGTCGCGGCGATATTGTCTGACGTGCCCAACGAACCAAACGAAGAACAAGCGCTGTTACTCAGCAAAATTCGCAACGCCAAACCCCGTTTTGATCGCCTGATCATTGTGGTTGAAGAAGTACAGCAGGCGCAGGATGCAGACAACATCAGCGCCTTGAAAACGCCACTTCATCGATGGCTGGAGTGGGCGATTTCTTAATTTATTGCGGAGTCTATTGAGCTTTGTAGTTAGATAATGGTCTGAAAACCGCAGCTGACAAGGTAACTATATGTTTCATCATAAAACTCTTGAAGACGAGTGCAATCGTCTTCGCTGCCTTTGGGTATGAAAACAACCATGCCTTGCCTCGCACGAGTCAACAGAACACGATATGCGTTCTCCAGGTATTTTTTATCTTCCTCAGAGCGTCGGCGTTGCCACTTAGTTCCTTTAAACTTCCAATGCTCGAAGCGTTTTCCATTGTGGCGATAATCAGCATCCCAAGCCACTAAACACCAGTCTAGCTCTAAGCCTTGGACATCAAACTCGGTCGCAACCTCTTCGAGAAAGTGACATGCCCTAATATCATCATGACCGTTCAAGAACCACGCTACCGGGTCAAAGCGATTTTTGACAAAAATACCTTCAGCTTTTAGCCGTATTCCGTTAGATGAAGCAAGGATCCCTTTGCTCTCATTAGCCCTAGATTTATGTCTAACCCATTGCTTTGCCGATTTTAAATCTCTGGTGATGAAAAGAGGGAAGTTGCCCCTTAACGTTTTTGATATTGCCAGTGCATTCGTTGCATCACCAGCAACGACATGATGAACAAAGCTTGAAAGTGCTTCTGCGCGAAATGAACGCATAGAGGTTGATAAGTGCAGGCTCTTTAATTTATTGATCTCGCAAATATTATCTAAGTTAATTCCTTCTGAAACGTACTCCCCAGAAAGAAGTTTGTCTGAGCAATACACATCCCAATATGAAAACTGATTCTTGAGCGCGTCTAACCACCCGGCTAAACCTGCCTCACCAGTATTTATTTCCTGACCTCCGCCAATCAGTGCAATGATAAATGCCCAATCTTTATGTCGGTCCATAACTTCAATTAGAAACTCTGGCTCTGACTTATTAAAGTGAGGCTGGTTTCTTTTTGATTGCATGAACTTAGAAGCTTGTTGGGCATTCCAAGCGCGTTGTGCTTCATCAAAAATAGCGACTTTTTCAGGTGGAACAGAGCCATCTAGGGCTTCATCTCGAAAACGGTGAATGTTTTGTATGAACTGAGAAGTCTGCCTGCGAGCTTCTGCTTTTGTTGTTGATTCCCTCTTCGACTTATCAATAGCAAGAGCTTCTTGAAGTACCGTGACTAGGGGACCATTACCACTGAGAAAAACAGAATACTCATTATCCTCTGTGTTTGAGTGTTGATTAGCTATGTTTAAGCCAACGAGAGTTTTTCCTGCACCGGGAACCCCAGTCACGAAGCAGATTACTTTCTTTTTGTTCAATCGTGCTTGATGAATCAGATCGAGAAGTTGCTCACTGGTAACGGATAGGTTTTTGTTTCCAGCTTCACTTTTGGATATGTCTTCAACTTTGTGGTTTCCATAAAGTGCTTGAGCTGCTTCAATTATCGTCGGCGTAGGCAAATAACCGCTCTTTTCCCACTCATAGGCATCAAATGACGCAGCATTAGTCAATGAAGCGGTATCTTCAATCAAACGTGCAAGGTTTGAACCATTTGACTCTAGTGGGTTCGCTACTTGGTCGTTGTCATATTGACATAGTGCTTTGTTTGATTTGGCTTTTGTAGAAACAAGTACAGGGACAATATGTTTATTGTGGCTTCCTTTATGAAAGTTTTTTAAATCTAAAGCATAGCCATGACATTGACGGATATCCGCTTGGTAAAAGTCAGCTGAACCTACTTTGAACTCAAGAACAAATATCACACCCCTATGTACCAAAATTACATCGGCACGTTTTCCCATCCTAGGAATTAGAAACTCAAAATATATGTGACCATCGGTATTATTTAGTTGCTCTAACTCCTTCAACGCATTCACTTGTTCTGTCCAAGCAAATGTCTGGGTGTGTTCAATGCTTTGAGTATGGTGCTTTGCGATTCTTCCGATTATTTCTTCTGCGGATAGATTTAAAAAGTCGCTTAGTGTTGATGAGAAAAATGCGCGATTACTCATGACTGTTATCAACATCAAAACTTAGGAGGTCTGAGGGAGATAGATCCAGAGCTTGAGCAAGCCTAAATAGGTTAACTAAACCTACATTACGTTTTCCACGTTCAATACCGCTGACGTAAGTTCTATCTAAACCGCTTCGTGAAGCGAGCTCTTCTTGACTAATGTTTAGAGAAGTTCGGAGGCTCTTTATGTGAAGCCCAAAGGGCTTTAATACCGAGTCGTTCATAGGATGACTTTTTATGAATAATATGAACGATATGCTGTTGTGATGTGGTCTATGAGTCCACGGACTATAAGTCACATCGATTCGAACTATGTATTACTTTGTAATGGCTAAAGCTAGATTTCAGCAATAAAAAAAGCGCCAACCCTTTCGAGTTGGCGCTTCCCAAACGTTTGGTGGAGCTGGCGGGAGTTGAACCCGCGTCCAAAATCAGTCTAACTAATGGCGCTACATGCTTAGTCTTTCTTTATTCTCGTCAGTGTGCTGCGGAAAGACACGCCACACAAAGACATACCCGAATTGAGTTTAACGCTTCCGCTCTCGAGCCAAAACTTCCACGCGATCCTGATTGGGTTTGACTACTCTTGATTCCCCGTCCTACAGGCGGAGGCTAGGGAGAGTAGGCTCTATGCAGGTTATTAAGCTGCTAGTGCGTAGTTTTCGTCGTTTGCGACTATTTTTTTGCGGCTTTTAACGAGGCCAACCGCCCCTCGGCATGCTCCACAAGCCTTCTTGATCCTGTCGAATCCTGAATCAGCCCCGGAATCAGGCGGAAGATAGTATCATAACTCTCTGCTGCGTCAATGTTTATCTAGCACTGTGCTTCATAATCCGTGCTTTGTCTCGCTGCCAATCGCGCTCTTTGTTTGAGTCGCGCTTGTCATGCATTTTCTTACCTTTTGCCAGACCTATTTTTATTTTAACCCACGACTGTTTCCAGTACATGGAAAGTGCCACCACGGTGAAGCCGTCGCGCGACACTTTACCTATCATGTTGTCCAGTTCACGACGTTTAAGCAGTAATTTTCTGCTTCGGGTCGGATCGGCAACAATGTGGGTAGATGCTGCGTTAAGAGGAGTGATAGTCGCGCCGTATAAAAAGGCTTCGCCATTATTATTAAACGTCACGTAACTATCGCCTATGCTGACCTTGCCAGCGCGAAGAGCCTTAACTTCCCAGCCTTGTAGCTCAAGCCCTGCTTCTATTTCGTCTTCGACGAAGAATTCATGGCGAGCTTTCTTGTTTTGCGCAATTGTGTTGCTGCCGGGTTTTTTCTTTGAATTTTTCTTAGCCATAGCCGCGCATTATACGTAGTTGGCGGAAAGCGGTGAAATACTTTTATCACTTTTTTGGCCTAAACCAAGGTTGGTGATATTATCATTGGTAATCTTCTAAGGAGACTCTATGCCAAGAATCACTCGCTCCGCTTTGGTGCCGTTTAGCGCAGAGCAAATGTTTGAACTTGTTAATGATGTTGAAGCGTACCCTGCATTTTTGCCGGGTTGCGCGGGATCTCGCGTTCTCGCGACCGATGGTGAATCAATGACAGCGTCGGTAGATGTATCAAAAGCAGGTATTCGAAAGACCTTTACCACCCGAAACTCTATGGTGAACGGTCAACGGATTGACATGCAGCTGGTTGACGGACCGTTCAGAAAGCTGGCCGGTGGTTGGCACTTCACATCACTTGATGTGGACGCGTGCAAGATAGAGTTGAACCTTGATTTTGAATTTACCAATAAGCTGGCTGAGATGGCCTTTGGTAAAGTTTTCAATGAGCTGACAGGTAACATGGTTAAGGCATTTACGCAGCGAGCGAGAGACGTTTATGAGCCATGAGCAAATGTTACATATCGAAGTGGTCTATGCGTTGCCGAATGAGCAGCGCATTTTTAAATCGATAGTGACACCGGATACGCACGTTGAGGAGATTATTCATCAATCTGGTGTATTGGCGGCTTACCCTGAAATTGATCTGAAAAAGAATAAAGTCGGTGTGTTCAGTCGTGCGGTAAAGCTAGACGCGACGGTACATGACGGCGATCGTATTGAGATATATCGTCCATTATTGGCAGACCCGAAAGAAATTCGCCGCCGCCGCGCTGAAAAAGCCAAAGAAGAAGGCAAAGCTGACCCGGTCACGGGCGGCAAAGTGAACACGCAGCGCAAGCAAGTCGATTAAATTAAATTTGTCTGAAGACAGTAAAAAGCCCGCTTTCGCGGGCTTTTTTAGTTGATTGGTTCGAAGAAATCTTTCGGCGGTTTGATGTCGCCTTTGATGTTAACCAGTTGGTTAGTGTCGTTGAATTCGAGGATCAGTGATTTCTTTTCTGGTTCGCTGTTGTTGGGCTTTTGCCACTGAATGTAGTACCAAGTGTTCGGCAACCCTGCCTCTACCAGCATTGGTGGGCCAAGAACATATTGTACCTGCTCTTTGGTCATCCCCACTTTCAGTTCATCTACTGAGCTGTTATCAATGAAATTTCCCTGATTGATATCGATACGGTATACCAGCTTATCGAACACGGAACATCCGCTGAGTGCTGCGAGAATAAGGGATACTGCGGTGATCTGTTTCCAGCTCATGACGTCTTGTCTTCTCTTTGAAAAAGGAACCCGATAATAAACAAGCCTGCCCGAGATGTAAAAACTTCGGACCGAACTTTATGCTCAGACTCTTGAAAAGTGTGAAAGTTCAGTGGGGTGGTCGGAAATGTGCAGCAAGAAGCAGGGAATGGAAAACAAAGCATCGCTGTCTGGTGATAAAGCATACCGAACCCTGAAGCGGCGCAGTGGAGCAGGGGATGAACTCGCCCGGTTGATGATTGAAAATGCTGACTCTGAATAAAACGCCTGAGGAAATGCCCTCAGGCCGCAAGTCTAATAGCCCCAAGTACAGTACTATGCAGCGATAAGCAGTTCTTTGGCATTGGCCAGTGTGTGCTCGGTGATTTCGCTACCTCCGAGCAAGCGCGCCAGCTCTTGAATACGTGAGCCTTCATCAAGCGGCAGCATGTTGGTGGTGGTCTTGCCTTTCCTGCTTTCTTTGGCCACGAACATTTGGTGATGACCACAACCCGCTACCTGCGGCAAGTGGGTAACACACATGACCTGCGTCGATTCACCCAGTTGTCGCAGCAGTTTGCCGACGATGGCGGCGGTGGGTCCGCTGATACCGACATCGACTTCATCGAAGATAAGGGTCGGCGTTTCGACTTTCTGAGCAGTGATCACCTGAATGGCGAGTGAGATACGCGACAGCTCACCACCGGATGCGACTTTGCCCAACGCCTGCATTGGTTGGCCGGGGTTGGTTGAAACAAGAAACTCGATATTATCGAAGCCAAGTGGTGACAATGAATTCTTTGGTTGGCCGTCAATGGCGATATGGAATTTACCTTTTTCCATACTTAATTGATGCATGCTGGCAGAGATGCGCTTATCTAGATCTTTTGCATAGCGCTTACGACTTTTACTGAGTTTTTCTGCCGCTGTCAGGCTCGCTTGGTATTTTGCTTCGACGTCTTCTGACAGTGCTTCTATGTGTTGGTCACTGTTGGTCAGTGCATCAAGTTCTGACTTTAGCTGTTGATGGGTGCTGTAAAGCTCCGCCGGTTGAACGGAATGCTTGCGCGATAGGCGCATGATGGTCGCCATGCGCTCGTCAAGATACATCAAGCGCTGCGGGTCCATGTCGAGCTTATCCATGTAGGCGGTCACTTCATGGCTGGCTTCTTGCACCTGAATACTGGCTTCTTCGAGCATCTGCGCCAGTTCATTGAAGTGGTTGTCCATGGCACATAAATCGGCCAGTTGTTGCTGGGCCATTTGTAATAGCTGCATGGCGTTGGTTTCGTCGCCGTCTGACAATGTTTGGATCACTGTGTGGCCGCTGGTAGCTATATCGCCGCAGTTAGAGAGTTTTTTGTGCTCCGCTTCCAGCTCAGGGTATTCGTTGTCTTCCAATGCCAGCTCGTCGAGCTCTTTGACCTGATATTCGAGCAGCTGTTTTTGTGCTTCAAACGCTTCTTTATTTTTTTCCAGTTGCTTGAGGTTGTTTCTCGCTGAGCGCCACTCTTGATAGCGTTTGCCCATAACCGTAAGCAGATTTTGGTGCCCCGCGTACTGGTCGAGCAGGGTGAGCTGTTCATCGTTTTTCATCAGCAGTTGGTGAGCATGCTGACCATGAATGTTAATCAGGTTTTGCCCTAGAGCGCGTTGTTGTGAAGCGGGCACCGGGCTGCCGTTGATAAAAGCACGTGAACGGCCTTCTTTGGTAATGACGCGGCGCAGTATGCACTCATCGCCATCGGCCAGTTCGTTGTCTTCAAGCCAGCGACGTGCAGTGTGGTTGTTTTTTAAGCTGAAGGTTGCGGTAATATCGGCTTTGTCTTCATCCGGGCGGACCATGGCGGCATCAGCCCGATCACCCAAACATAAACCCAGTGCATCAATTGCGATAGATTTACCTGCACCCGTTTCGCCTGTGATGGTTGTCATGCCACCCTGAAAATCCAGCTCCAGTGTTTTTACAATTGCAAAGTTATGAATGGTGATGTGCGCAAGCATGATGAGATACCTGTATTAATTGACACCTGTTAATGCATACAGTATACACTGTGCGTACATACAGTAAAGCCTGTGGTTTTTGAGTGCATAAATAAAATTTGATCCAGATAACAAAAAAGCAGGCCAAGCCTGCTTTTTCTCATTCATGGACAGTTACGATTAAAAGAGCTTACTCGACCAGCCGAGTTTCTTTCTCAGTGTGTTGTAGTAGTTGTAATTCTTGGGGTGTATCAATTTTAGGTGGCTCTGGCTTCGGTAAATGTGTACTTCTTCACCTGGACTCACGGGTAATGACACTTGGCTGTCACAGCTGACTTCCAATGTATTGCCATTTTCTGGTGATACGACAAGTTTGATACGGCGATTGGCATCTACAACCAGCGGTCTGCTTGAGAGTGTGTGCGGGAACATAGGAACCAGCGAAATCGCACTGAGGCTCGGCGAAAGAATCGGGCCTCCCCCTGAGAGGCTATAAGCCGTTGAACCTGTTGGCGTTGAGACAATCAGCCCGTCTGAGCGCAGCGAGAAAGCGAAGGTGTCATCAATGTAGACTTCAAACTCAATCATGTGCGCGACTTGACCGGGGTGAAGCACTGCCTCGTTGAGGGCGGTATTGAAACTGACGACTTGTCCTTGTCTGTTAACGACCTCGGCCTCTAACAAAAAGCGGTGCTCTTCAACATATTCGCCGTTCAGCACAAGGCGCAGGGAGTCTTCATATTGCTCGGGGTCAAGATCAGTAAGGAAGCCAAGTTTGCCGCGATTTACGCCGATAACATAAATATCGTATTGAGAAAGTACGCGAGCAGCACCCAGCATATTGCCATCACCACCAATAACAATGGCGAGATCGGCACGTTCTCCCAGTGTGGCTAAGTCCGCAAAACAATCGGTGGGTAGATCAATGAGGTCTTTGAGCCTGCTTTCTACCAGCGTTTCATAACCCTGTTCCGTCAGCCAGTTATAAAGACTTTCATGTGTTGCAATGGCCTCCGGGTGTCGCGGTTTCCCTACCAGAGCAATAGTCTTGAATGGCTTAATCATCCTATTGATCCTAAAACATTTAATGGCTTGATTATAAGAGAGTGAATCATAGTTGTCGTGTTTTGTCGGCCTCGACGTCTTGAAACGTGATGATACATCCCCATAATAGGCACGAATATTTATTTTTTAAGCGACTTATTAACATTAGTCGCGTAAAAACTGCACTTGTGGCGGAGACAGCATGAGCGATAAAGAAAATCCAATCCAGGAAGACCTGCAAGATTCTAACGTTGAAGCAATGGTTGATGAGCAGCTTGCTGATGAAAATGCAGAGGCGATGATCTCACGTATCACCGAACTGGAAGCGGCACTTGAAGCAAGTGAAGCTAAAGTAAGAGACCAGCAGGACGGTGTTCTGCGTGCACGGGCTGATGTAGAAAACATGCGTCGCCGTACTGAACAGGAAATCGATAAGGCGCGTAAATTCGCCCTTGAGCGTTTTGCTGGTGAACTGCTGCCTGTTATCGATAACTTGGAGCGCGCGGTTGAGATGGCGGACAAAGAAAATGACGCTATCAAGCCGATGGTAGAAGGTGTTGAACTGACCCTGAAAACCATGCAAGACACCGTTGAGAAGTTCGGCCTGAAAGAACTGAACCCCGTTGGCGAACCGTTTAATCCTGAACTGCATCAGGCGATGTCTATTCAAGAGAGCGCGGAGCATGAGCCAAACACTGTCATGTTGGTGATGCAGAAAGGTTATGAACTTAACGGCCGTGTTGTTCGCCCGGCAATGGTGATGGTGTCAAAAGCATCGTCAGCCAGTGTTGATGAAAAAGCGTAACTGAGACGCTTTTCCATGTAAAACCCGCTTCGGCGGGTTTTTTGTTCTGACCCCTTGAAAGTACAAAATCAGCCCTTATTTAAAGGGACATCAAAACGTAAAAAATTTTTGTTGTTGGGGTTGAAGCATTAAATGTGGCCCCCATATAACACTCAACGCAACAAATAGACGAATTTTGGAGAAAACCAAATGGGTAAGATCATTGGTATCGACTTAGGTACTACCAACTCTTGTGTAGCAGTTCTGGACGGCGAAAAGCCACGCGTAATTGAAAACGCAGAAGGCGATCGCACAACACCATCAATCATCGCTTACACACAGGATGGTGAAACACTGGTAGGTCAGCCAGCTAAACGTCAGGCTGTTACCAACCCAGAAAACACATTGTTTGCAATCAAACGTCTGATCGGTCGTCGTTTTGAAGACGAAGAAGTTCAGCGTGATATCGAAATCATGCCTTTCAAAATTGTTAAGGCTGACAACGGTGATGCTTGGGTAGAAGCGAAAGGCCAGAAAATGGCAGCTCCTCAGGTTTCTGCAGAAGTTCTTAAGAAAATGAAGAAAACTGCAGAAGACTTTCTGGGTGAAGAAGTCACTGGTGCAGTTATCACTGTTCCTGCTTACTTCAACGATGCTCAGCGTCAAGCAACCAAAGATGCTGGCCGTATCGCGGGTCTGGAAGTTAAACGTATTATCAACGAACCAACTGCAGCAGCACTGGCTTATGGTCTGGACAAGTCAGGCGGTGACCGCACTATCGCTGTATACGACCTGGGTGGTGGTACTTTCGATATCTCTATCATCGAGATTGACGAAGTTGAAGGCGAGAAAACGTTTGAAGTTCTGGCAACCAACGGTGACACGCACCTGGGTGGTGAAGACTTCGATAACCGTCTGATCAACTACCTTGTAGACGAGTTTAAGAAAGACCAAGGTTTGGATCTGCGTAACGACCCGCTTGCTATGCAGCGTGTTAAAGAAGCAGCTGAAAAAGCGAAGATTGAACTGTCTTCTGCACAGCAAACAGACGTTAACTTGCCATACGTAACGGCAGATGCGACTGGTCCTAAGCACATGAACGTGAAAGTGACTCGTGCGAAACTGGAATCACTGGTTGAAGATCTGGTTGTTCGTTCACTTGAGCCTCTGAAAGTTGCTCTGGCTGACGCTGACCTGTCTGTTAATGACATCAACGACGTTATTCTGGTTGGTGGTCAAACACGTATGCCTATGGTTCAGGCGAAAGTGGCTGAATTCTTCGGTAAAGAAGCACGTAAAGACGTGAACCCTGATGAAGCGGTAGCAGTAGGTGCTGCAGTTCAGGGCGGTGTACTGGCAGGTGACGTGAAAGACGTACTTCTGCTGGACGTGACTCCTCTGTCTCTGGGTATCGAGACAATGGGTGGCGTAATGACCAAGCTTATCGAGAAAAACACCACTATCCCTACTAAGGCGAACCAGGTGTTCTCAACTGCTGAAGACAACCAGAATGCAGTAACGATTCACGTACTGCAGGGAGAGCGTAAGCAAGCGACTTATAACAAGTCTCTGGGTCAGTTCAACCTTGAAGGTATTCAAGCAGCTCCTCGCGGCATGCCACAAATCGAAGTAACCTTCGACTTGGATGCTGACGGTATCCTGCACGTGTCTGCGAAAGACAAGAGCACGGGTAAAGAGCAGAAGATCACTATCCAGGCATCTGGTGGTCTGAGCGACGAAGACATCGAGAAAATGGTTCAGGAAGCGGAAGCGAACAAAGAAGCGGACAAGAAGTTCGAAGATCTTGTCGCTGCTCGCAACCAAGCTGACCAGATGATCCACGGTACGCGTAAGCAAGTGGAAGAAGCAGGCGACGCACTGCCAGCTGATGAGAAAGAGAAGATCGAAGCGGCTATTACTGAGCTCGAAGAAGCGCGTAAAGGCGAAGATAAAGAAGCCATCGACGCGAAAGTTCAAGCGCTGATGACTGCTTCTCAGAAGCTGATGGAAATTGCTCAGCAGCAGGCGCAAGCCGCTCAAGCACAAGACGCCGGTGCAGAAACGAAGCAAGACGACGATGTTGTTGATGCTGAGTTCGAAGAAGTAAAAGACGAGAAAAAATAAGATTCGCTGACGTTTAGAAACGCGTAATTTTATTAAGCACGGGCGTAGGAGGATCTCTCCTTCGCCCGTAGTTGTATAAAAACAGGTGACAATTACACAATGTCAAAACGTGATTTTTATGAAGTACTGGGTGTTGGCCGCGAAGCGAGTGAGCGAGATATAAAGAAAGCTTACAAGCGCCTTGCGATGAAGTACCACCCAGACCGTAATCAGGGCGACGAAGAAGCCGCTGAGAAATTTAAAGAAGTTAAACTTGCTTACGAAGTGCTGACTGATGATCAGAAGCGTGCCGCTTACGATCAGTATGGTCATGCAGCCTTTGAACAAGGTGGCATGGGCGGCGGTGGCGGCGGTGCTGATTTCGGTGATATTTTTGGTGACGTATTTGGCGATATTTTTGGCGGTGGCCGTCGCGGCGGTGGCCAACGTCAGCAACAACGTGGCTCTGATTTACGCTATAACATGGAGCTGTCTCTCGAAGAAGCAGTCCGTGGCATAACCAAAGAAATCGAAGTCCCAACTTATGCAAGCTGTGAGCCTTGTAATGGCAGTGGTGCCAAGCCGGGTTCATCGCCACAGACATGTGGAACCTGTCACGGTCATGGTCAGGTACAGATGCGTCAGGGCTTCTTTGCTGTTCAACAGACCTGTCCGACATGTCATGGTCGCGGCCAGATTATCAAAGACCCTTGTGATAGTTGCCATGGTCAGGGACGCGTTCAGAAGACGAAAACGCTGAGCGTGAAAATCCCTGCAGGCGTTGATACGGGCGACCGCATTCGTCTTTCTGGCGAGGGTGAAGCAGGACAATTTGGTGCGCCAGCCGGTGACCTGTATGTTCAGGTTCATGTTCGTGAGCACAACATCTTTGTCCGTGATGGCAGCAACCTCTACTGTGAAGTGCCTGTTAGCTTTACGATGGCTGCCTTGGGTGGCGAAGTCGAAGTACCGACACTCGATGGCCGTGTCAGCCTGAAAGTACCAACAGAAACGCAAACGGGTCGCCAATTCCGCATGCGTGGTAAAGGCGTGCAGTCTGTGCGTGGTGCAGGCACGGGCGACCTTATTTGTAAGCTTGTTGTTGAAACGCCAGTTAACCTGAGCAGTAAGCAAAAAGACTTACTTAAAGAGTTGGAAGAGTCTTTCGGCGGCAGTGCAGCGAAAAAGCACAAGCCTAAGTCTGAAGGCTTCTTCAACGGCGTGAAGAAGTTCTTTGACGACCTGACAAGCTAATCGGGTTTAGCGTCAAAAAAACCGGCTCGCAAGCCGGTTTTTTCATATCTGTAGTTTGTTCGTCTATATCCAGCAGTTGTCACTGCTTATTTCTTGCCCGCCTTTACTTCGATTAGACACGCTGGTGACGGCATTAATAATTAATGTGTGGCACTTATCGTCTTCTTGGCGAGTATCGGACTTGGGGGTTGCTGTGAGTTTATAGATATCGTCACCCGTTCCCGATGTATCTATCGAGAAGGTATATTCCTCTGACAGCTGGCACCTAGCACAACTTAATGCATTCGGATAAGCGCCGTTTTCTGTATATTGCTGCTCGACCCAAACCTGCAATTGATAAAGTCCACTTTGAGCGCGTCCTCGTTCAGCCTTAATCAGGTGATTTGTATAGGAGGGAACAGCGATAGCAGACAGTGCGCCAATCACACCGATAACTATCAAAAGTTCGAGTAATGTCATGCCTTTAGCTGAACATTGATGGCGTTTAAACATTATATTTCTTTCCAACTCTAAGAGATGTTTTGATTCGGTGACCATTTATTAGTCAATGATAAACTCAAGGCATTCTGTTTCATAAGGCGGGAACGAATAATGCGAGTAAATTCAGGTAAAGGCTTCACATTGGTTGAGATGATCGTCGTGATCAGTGTCTTTGCTGTGTTGGCTGCTGCTGCTGTTCCCTCATTTGTCGATTCACAGCGAAAGTCGCAACTAAAAGTGGCGGCGCAAAAGTTACTGACAACGCTGGATGTCGCGCAGTCTGAGTCTATCAAAACAAGACAGCGCATTTACGTCGCCTATGTCGCGCCAGATGATGAAAACCGAAACGGATGTATTTTGGCGACTAACGACCAAACATCATTCTCGTGTAGCAACAGCAATGTAGGTTTGCCCAAGTTTTATTTTGAACATTTCAGCGGTATTGAGCTCAAGAGTAAACCTACTGAGAGTGAGAAAGTACTGTTTTACTTTGAACCGCAGACTACGTTGCCGTCTACAGACGTTACACTCACGATGAAGCTTACAGGCTATGAAAGTGAAGAAGCGGGCGTGTTAGTTCGCCGATATGCTGGCCTTAAGGGGTGTAGCAATAGCCAGTTCAGCTCTTGGCCTGTATGTCCAGGGAGCTCGGAGGAGTCATGAATAAAAACAAAGGGTATTCACTCGTAGAGCTTCTTGTTGGCAGTGCGGTCAGCCTTATCGTTATCGCTGCATCCATAGCTGCTTTGTCTTCTAGTATGTCGCTTGGAAATGACCAACTGCAACGAGACTATCTAACTTCTCAGCTGAATGTTATTGCAACTGCGATGTCTCAGGAAATTTCCCGAGCTGGGTACTGTTTTGATTGTTTATCCTCAAACCCGTTTATTACTGCCGATCCTGAAGGAAATAAATCTTCAGTCATCATAGATGATTTAGGTATCACGGATAAAGATTACAAAGGATCTTGTATCAGGTTTGCCTATAACCATGACTCTCGTTCGGGTTCGACTTCGCCTCATAAAGATGATTTGAAAGGTTATCGTTTAGACGGTGATAAACAGGTTATCGAAATTTACGAAAACCGGGATGGCTCAGCAAACTGGAAATGCGACAGAGATAATGGCGGCACCTATTGGCAAGATATGAATTATGAGCGTCTTGATATCACCGAGCTGACGTTTAAAAGAAACGCATTAACCCTTGATGGCGTGAGCAACAGAGTCCAACAGCTTGAAATAACAATTACCGCAGCAGTTTCAGATAAGCCTGGAATTAAAGAATCCCTGACATTTAACGTCACAGTATGGAACGTGGACAGCTAATGATGAATAAGTCTAAACAAAACGGGCTGGGAACACTCATGGTGGTCAGTGGCATCGCTGTAATTATCGGTGCTTTCGCCCTCGTGGTTGCTCAGTCAGGTTTTGCCGAAGTTAAACGCACCCAGAGTATTATCATTGCTTCAGAAGAAGGTGGCCGAGCAAAGCAGGTTTGGATTGCGCAGCGGCGATGATTCAGAAGAAGGGCCTTTCTCCCGAAGAAAAAATAAATTTATTGATGATCTCAGTGAATGTGAAAATGCGGTAGGCGTAACAATTGATGTAACAACAGAAGAACCGTGGGTAGTGACATCAAAATATGGTAATGCGTCATTCAAGCTAGTAATGGTTACTTCTGGAGGAAGCAAAGCTGCTGTGTTTAAGACTTCGGATGACTTGATCATCGAAGGTGGCAATGAATGGCAACCTGCTTTAACTAAAAAAGTTGATACACGAGATGGCATTGACTACTTCGAATGTATCGCCATCATTGCTGGCGGCGATGTCACTATCAGTGCAGGGTAGGTAATTCGAATGCAAAGTTTGAGGTTGTATCGAATGACCCAGTTAAAAAGTGCCAGGAAGGTTTCAGTACTTATGTCGAAAATGAAAAGCGTACAAATAAATTTGAGCAGGATATACAGTTTGGTGTCGATCAAAATGAGTTAGACTTCTTCAATGAGATTTTTGGCGTTGAGAAAAGCAAATGGGCAACTGTTCGTAAAGAGTTTGACCACATATTGGAGGGTGAGAAAGCTGGTGCAAATTGTGGTGCTGAAATTGAAAAGCTGCTTACAAGCTCAACTAGCGAACAAATCAAAATATGGGTCGACGGTGATTGCCTGTTGGATGGAGTTGGAACAAGTCATGCGGATAAAGCTTTAATTGTCATCAAGGACGGCGTTTTGGGTTCTCGTATGGCTATCGATGGTTTTAACGCATCAATATTTATGTTCAATTATGACAAAAGTGACTTCACAGCCAGCTGGTTAGAAAAATGGAATGACTCATATATTTGTGCCAATACTTTCAGCGCACTTTGTGCTGAGTATATTCACCAAGACAGGCTTGGAACTGACGTTACAAATTGGAAGCGCCTTCCTTTTCTAATTCATACATCATTCATACTAAACGGCTTCTTTATCGTTGATGTAACGCCTTCGACATCAAGGGTTTTTGCTGGTTTTAAGCCAAGCTACGATGACACGTACGCAAATACTAACCCAAATAGTGGTAAGCCAAAAATATTGAAAGGGAGTTTCCATGACTTCTAATAAAGGCTTTTCATTTGTTGAAATACTTATTGCCCTAATGGTAATCACTGTATCCGGCGTTGGGTCTATGAAGCTTTATAGCTATATGGAACAGCTCAAAGGTAACGCTGTGGGAAGTTTGAGAGCTCAACAACTTGCCCAGCAGCAGGTCAGTCTCCTGCAGACGGTAAATACGCAGGACTCTGAATGCAGAGAGGGAGCCGAGGGTAACGTAACGTTTGATAATGTTGGTACTTGCCTTATTTCGCTTACTGAGCTTAACGAGTCTAAATACAAAGTAGAAACTGAAGTCGTCAATACTATTGAAGAAAGTGGCACTGTTTACGGTAAGCTTATCGAAGTCAAAGTGACATGGAGTGACAGACATGGTGGAAGTCAAGAGATCAAACTGCTCACGATGGTATCAAAATTCAGCAATTTGACTGTTTAATGTTCACTTGATTGTAAAAATGCTGTTTTTTCATTTTTTACTCTTGCCAAGAAAATAAACCTCCCTATAATTCCGCCTCACTGACAGGGAGGCGGCATCAAAAAAGAAATTCACCTCCAGTCATCTACCTCAGATGAGGTAAGTCAAAAAGACGTTTTGAGTGGTAAGTTAATGCCAAGAAAAATCACAAAATTTCTTCTTGACTTAAAGTTCGGACAGCGTAACATACGCAGCCCTGACCAAGTGAAGCAACGCTTCATGAGTCAACGCTCTTTAACAATTTGACCTATGCAATCTGTGTGGGCACTCGTGAATGATAGACAAAAGCTTATTTGTCTTCACTTTTGATAAGTGAAAGCAAACGGCAATCAATGTTTACTGAGTGACCAAACGAGATAACTTCGGTTATATCGGCACAGTCAATTTATACAGTATTTCATTGAGCCGTTACCTTCGGGTAACAACAAAATTCTAATTGAAGAGTTTGATCATGGCTCAGATTGAACGCTGGCG
>NZ_PEIB01000060.1 GCF_004116385.1 Veronia nyctiphanis
CTTTGCAATGCAATCAATATTAGATATTTGCTTTTTTAGAATACTTTCATAGTGCAGACTTCAACTCGACTGTCGATTCTATCTTTGCAATGCAATCAATATTAGATATTTGCTTTTTTAGAATACTTTCATAGTGGACGAGGTCTTTGGCAATTACTTTCAATAAATAGTCGTGCTGCCCAATGATGACTGAACACTCTATTACCTGGGATATCTCGGCAACTTCTTTTTCGAACAACTCGCCGGCAAGCTCTGAGTTACTTTTTAAGCTCACAAAGGCATGCACACTCACGCTATATCCGAGCTTTTTCTCATCAACACACCCTCGGTACCCGGTAATTACGCCGCTTTGCTCAAGCTTTCTTATCCGGCGTAGGCATGGCGTATCTGACATGTTCAGAGAAGCTGCAAGTTCGCTGACCGATATCCGCCCATTCTTCTGTAATGCTTCGAGTATCTGCTTGTCTTTAATATCCATATCAAACATATATTTGTTAATTTGTAGTGATTATCGATCTAAAAATTATAAAAGTAAAAGATAACTGCTAAAAATAGATTCTTTAGAGAAGAATTTTGACGATTTTTGCTACTCCCCATGTGCTAGCCTTTTAAAAAGGATAACAAAGATAAGCCTATGACTTATTTGAGATAAATAATGGAGTAGTGATCGTGACTGATAACACGTTGGCCTTTGACGCTTGGATCAGGAATGAGTTTGTCGAGCACAACAATGCACTGGAAGCGCTTTACTGGAAGCAAAGTGACAGAGCGAATGTTGTCGACGTCGGAGGCGACATAAAAGCGTCTCTGGTTGAACAGGGCAATCAGTTCATTAGTCAGCTTCTGCAAGAGGGCAATACAGACGAAGGCTTTGATGCCGCGTTCGACCTTCTGGGGAATGTTGGCCTGTTTATGGCCGCATGCCGTCGCCATGAAATTACAGAGCCTTCACGTGAGTCATTTTCTCCGCTGCGTGAAGCCTCTGCACTTTCAATGCAAATAGGTGCATCGATTGGCGTCACGCCGAGATTTGCCACTGCGCACCTGACAACGCATAACCAATCAATAAACGGTACCTACAAGCGTTTTACCGATTTGGACGCCGAGAAGATCTTCGTTGATTACAATACACGTGGGATTTTTGCGTACAAGCGAGCAGCAGACGCGTTATTGAAAATTAAATCCATCGGCATCTCTCACCCTATCGCAGCAGACCTTTTGCTGGTGGCTCACCAAGCATTAAAAGATGTTTACGAGTCCAACGAAGTGTTATTTTCGGCACTCGATACCGATGCGTTTTTTTATCAGGTTCGCCCTTATTACAAACCTTATCGTGTGGGTCAGCATGTCTATCGTGGCGCCAATGCAGGTGATTTTGCGGGTATCAATGTTATAGATTTATTGCTGGGGCTATGCCTTGCAAACGAATCTTCCTATTCACAATTGTTGGTCGATAAATTTCTCTACATGATGCCAGAAGATCAACAAATCTTGCGTGATTGTATGAGAATGACCTCTTTCATGGATGAGTTTCTCTCTGCTACTGAACAGCAATCTAACGCAAGCTGGTATCAACAACACCTTGCCCTTTTCCTTGATGTTTGCGATATGCACGGGCGTACGGCAGTGCAGCACCATAACCAATTGGTTGAGAAATATATCGCCAAGCCTGCTGCGACAATGGAAGAGACTCACCTTGATAAACTAACGGCAAGTGGGCCTCCCCTCCATGTCTTGTTAGGTGCGCTTGAGAAACTGCGTGACCGACGAAATGCCGCCGAGCGGAGTGATATTTTCACTCGATTTAACGATATTCAATCACTCAGAAATTCACTGGTATAAGCAGAGGAAAGACAATGAAGAAAAACCAGGATTTTCACTGCCCAGAGGGTGCTTATCTACTCAGTCACTCAGTCGGGCGGCCACTGAAAAGCCAGACGACAAACTTTCAGGATGTATTCTTATCGCCATGGGCGGAAGAGGGCGCTGAACCTTGGGGACAGTGGCTGAAAGTGATTGAACAGTTTCGCCATGAGTTAAGCGTGCTGTTCAATGGTAAGGCTGAAGACTTCTGCCCTCAGGTCAACTTGTCTTCGGCTCTGACGAAAATCATCCAATCTCATCAACGACTCTCCAACAAACCTCGCATCGTGATGAGTGAACAAGATTTCCCAAGTATGGGGTTTGTTCTACAAAATGCCCCTCTCGACCATGCCGAGATATCGCTTATTCCTGCTGATAGTGATAGTACTGATACTAACGTCTGGCACGAGTTCCTCAAAGAGGGCGCTGACTTAGTCTTTATCAGCCATGTTTATTCTAACACTGGGCAAAAAACACCGATTGAAGAGATTGTCACCATTGCAAAAGAGTTCGGTGTGATGTCGTTAGTTGACGTTGCCCAGTCTGCAGGCGTTATTCATGTCAATTTACAAACATGCCAGCCTGATTTTCTGATTGGTTCTTCAGTGAAGTGGCTTTGCGGCGGTCCCGGTGCTGGCTATCTGTGGGTGAACCCAAACATACTTCATGAGTGCCAACCCAAAGATGTAGGTTGGTTTAGCCATGAAAACCCGTTTGAATTTAATATCCATGATTTTCGATACCATGAGTCAGCACTTAAGTTTTGGGGCGGGACGCCTCAGTCGCTCCCTATGCGTTAGCCAGTCACAGCCTCAAGTACTTCAATTCGGTCAGCATTGACCCAATTGTGGCGCACAATGGCGCACTCATTGATCACTTGATTGGCCTACTTGGCAATAACGTCATTTCTCCCCACGCGCGAGACAAGCGAAGTGGTACAGCAATTGTCAAAGTTATGACGGGAAGTGATCTTGTTGGCAAAATGAAAGAGAAGAATATCTGGGTTGATGAGCGACGTGTCGGTTTACGGGTTTCGCCACATCTCTATAATTCAAAGGACAATATTGAGGAATTTTCGGCTACATACTTGGCGCTTTTATAGAGCTAGTATGCTCAATTGACTGGTGGAAGATAGACTTACTTGCGTTTGCAGTATTCAGACATGTGTTTAGGCTCACCCAAATGGAAACCTTGGAAATAGTCGATGTTTAAATCGAACATGGCCTCAAATTGTTCCTCGGTTTCTATGCCTTCAACGAGGACTTTCGCATTCACATTCTTTGCAACATCAATGGAATGAAGCAGCCACTTTTCATCGCCATCCATGTAAAACTCAAGCAAAGAGCGATCAACCTTCAAAATATTGGGCCGAATCGCCTTTACCCGGTCTTCACGTGATGCATTAACGCCAAAATCATCAATAGCAATCTGAAAACCGGATGAAAGTGACTTAGCGGCTGCCAGAGCAAGTGTTTTATCGTTGTCAGATTGATGTTCAACAACCTCAAAAATCACCTTATGCACATCAAGGCCCAGCGCTTTTAGGCGCCTGAGCATCAGCTGATGGTTCTCGTCGGAGTTAAGCCTCTGATTGCTGAAATGGGCAGCACATTCAGAAACAGCGAACAGTCGACATTGTATTGGGAAAAGTTACGCAGATGGACGACGCGGGAGAGCTTATCAAGATTATGCTGGTGTATGACCCAGTTTTCATCACAGCATTGATAAAATATATCTGTACAACAAATGTGTTGTCCATTGTCGTCCGTCACTCTACAAAGTGCCTCATAGCCCATCACTTCTCTTGCCCGGTTAAAGATTGGCTGGAAAACGCTAGTGAGCGATATGTGCCTATACATCGCTGTCACGTCCCCGTTTGCTTCTAAAACCAAGTGGGCTTCGAAGTCCTCTTGATTAATTAATTCTCTAGTCAATGCTTTTAACCTTCAGAAGGTATAAATGAGATCTACATTTTATTTTTCGATAAAAAATTAGTCTGTCACTTTAGCATTTCTTCGAGACAGTTATCACGAAGATGAAATGGCGACAAAAAAATGACACTGTTGTTTATGAATTAATATCAACTATTTCTCTATCTTCCAATGAAATCATATGTTTGTAAAGTATACTTTACGTTAATTCCTATGGTGTAAGCTCTTGCTAACGTGTTAATTTCGGGTGAATGGCTCTAACGTATCAATAACGAACGCGTTACATCGGTAACGCTTGCGTCATGGAAGGATGCGGAGAGCTATGGCTAAACATACCAAATATCAGTCGAAACCTGTCGATAAAGATGGGAACATCCAATGGAGCCCTCAAGAAAACTCCGTCTGGGAACGGCTGATAGAGAGACAATTGTCTTGTATTTCGGGCAAGGCATGCAAGGAGTACTTTACAGGTCTTGAATTGCTCAACCTGCCAATGGACAGAACACCTGGGTTGGGCGAAGTAAACCAAGTGTTAGCAGAGACAACAGGCTGGCAGTGCAAAGAAGTGCCAGCACTGATAGATTTTGACCACTTTTTCTATCTTCTGGCGAATAAACAGTTCCCAGTGGCGACCTTCCTGCGTACCGCTCAGGACTTCGATTACTTGCAAGAGCCCGATTTTTTCCATGAGATATTTGGCCACTGTGCAATGCTGACAAACCCCGCATTTGCAGAGTTTACGCACATGTATGGAAAGCTAGGATACAAGGCAAATAAGCAACAGCGAATATATCTCGCACGTTTATATTGGTTTACCGTTGAGTTCGGCCTTATCGAGAACAAGGACGGGTTATCGATTTATGGCGGCGGCATACTCTCATCGCCCGGCGAAACACAATACGTGTTTAATGACACATCGGTTATTCGTAAACCTTTGGATGTTGTTGATGTGATGAGGACACCCTATCGAATCGATATCATGCAGCCCATTTATTTCACGATTGACAGTCTGGACAGGCTGTTCGATTTCACCAACATGGATTTGATGGCCTGTGTGGACGAAGCCATTTCACTTGGCCTACACGAACCATTATTTCCACCTAAATCTGACACTAAGGAAAAACGTTATGGATGATCTGAACGAATTGAAATGTGAAGCTTGTGTTGCCGATGCGCCGCGTGTTGAAGCTGATGAAGCAAAGACACTGCTTACTGAAATCCCCGAGTGGGCGTTGATTGAGCGCGACGGAGTTCCGCAACTTGAGCGCGCTTTTACGTTTAGAACGTTTAAACAGGCTTGGGCATTCTCAGACAAAGTAGCGACACTGGCTGAAGCAGAGGGTCACCACCCAGCGATCCTTTTGGAATGGGGTAAAGTGACAGTCACGTGGTGGACGCACAAAATTCATGGCTTGCACAAAAATGACTTTATCTGTGCCGCCAAAACAGATGCGCTTGGCTACGAAGCGCCATAACTGCATTTAATCAAGATGCGATGAAATCAGCGGGGTTTTGCCTCGCTGATTTCTATTCAGTAAACATGTACGGAAAATCGTGTTCCAGATGATTGATTAGACTCAACCAGAGATTGTCGACCTTAAATACGCCCTTACGCGTTACTCATGAATTAGGCTGTCGGCACCAATGCAAAGTAGAAAGTAGAAGTCAATTCTCAAATCACGCGCCCAAACGCTAAAGACCAACCACCTTGCCCTTATCTAGCACCAAATAAAACCGCCGCTCTTTATAGATACCTAACAGCTTTTGGTCACTCACAGCCTCCCATGGTCCTTTCTCATTGTCGTTGGCAGAAAACCCAATGATGTTAATCATCTTTACTCGCTGCTCATAGCGCAGGTGCTTTCGTTCAATGAACCCGCCAAAGTTGAAATAGACCAAGCTGCCATCTTTGAGAAGGGCTGGGATCGGGTCAACCCGAGAAGTTCGGTCGAGGTGGCCAGTCGGACACCAGACATTGACGGTACCAAGGGTATTTTTGAATCGGATAGCTGGCATAATGAAAATATACTGTATAAATACACAGTATCAATGTAGCAAGAGGGGGAATGGAGAGCAAGGCGTTTCCGATAATCCTCAATGGTGAAGTGTTCCACGGATACACAAAGTGGAGTATTCGCTGGCAGTACTGGTAAAAATGAAGCCGGGTAGATGCCAGATAGCACGTGTCGAAACGACGCTGTCAATCACCTACACAATGCCAAAACTGATCAGCAGTAACCCAGACGTAAAGCGGGTGTTTAATCGTTGGTATCGCAGACTCGACCTCCACGAGAAAGGCCATGCAAAATTAGCCAAAAATGCAGCAACGAAAATCGACCGATTAATTTTAGCTATGTCACCGCGCAAATCATTCAAGCAATTGGGGAAAGAGGCCAATGAGTTGGGGCATGTGATCCTCAACCAATTAAAGATGGAAAACAAAGTCTACGACAAGCGCACACAGCATGGCTGCACACAAGGTGGTTGTCTGGGCAGTTATCTTTAACGTTTCTTACCGTGACCTTGTAACTGCTTGAAAAAGCGATGTCCTCCTCCCCCCGAGGGCGGATGAAAGTCACCAGATACCGTCTGCTCGTCAGTGGTGATTGATGCGGAGAAAGCTATGAGAGTTGTGTGTTGATACCCCCAACCTTTATTTTGTGGCATCGAGCGTATTGGGTTGTGAAGAGCCTTTTTTATTTGAAATCGAGGCATGATAAAAAAGACAGCCAAATTGACTATCACCGACCCAAAAGTCGCTATGCTTGCCACGGACTTGATGTAAACCGGGTCTCCCTCAAAGGTTACCACCCCAAGAAAACTCTCTTCATAAAGCGCTTGCAGTGCGAGGAACGTACAAATGGAGCAAAGAAAAATCTCCAAATTAGGGTGCTTTCTTGTCCAACGATAGACGATGCAAGGCAGCATGGTGATAAAGCTCATCACAACCACGTAAAAGGGAAAACTCAATTCCATCGATTATTGTCTTTTTATCCAGTAGGTGGGTGAGGATAACACTTGGTACAGGAAAATTACTGAGGCTCAGGACGTTTTAGGACAGTGGTCATAGTTTAGGTTACCGGAGGGTGCGGAGATGACAAAGAGAGTAGGGATGTTAGGGAGAATGGGCTGCTATGAGCTTATATAAATATGTGGTCCACCGCCCTTCAAACTCACCCTTGTTCACTGTCGTGACCTTACGTCCCAATACGTTTCGTTGAATCATATCCTGAAAGATTCCTCAGCTCATATAGAGATGTGTCTCGCAATTTCATTGGCTGGTTCGTGCGTTGCTTCGAAAGTGTATTGAGATAAACCTCTTATATTTCTGTTCGCGTGTAGGGTCTTCTGGCTTTTTAAAATCAGTTAGAAGATAAGTTGTATGAAAAGAGTTAAGTGTGCAGTGTTGGCAGCCGTTTGTGCTGCGGTTGTGGGCTGTGCATCACCGATGACGTACGATGAGTACAGAGCAAAAACAGGTGGCTTCGCACTCCCTAAAATTGCAGGTCAAGATAAAGCACTGGTTTATGTAGCGAGAACAGAGGCGGGTACTGGTAGGTTGGAAACAGACACTGCCTATAGCCTCAACGGCGGTGACGATACATAGGCAAACTTTACCCGAGTACTTACTTCTTTTTTTCCTTAGCCCCAGGGGCGTACACACTTTATTGGCGAGGCGATGATGCTGACGGTAAGCTGATTGAAGGAAAAATACCGCTTAATGTCGAAGCGGGCGAAACGTATTTTGTTCGGCACCACAATCTGTCTCTTTTCAATCAAAATGTTGAAGGCGGCATGCGTCTGATAGACAAAATGATTGTGAATGAACACCTGTCGGGCACATTAATGGTCAAGCACTCAAAAAAGTCTGACTTGAGTGAAAAGTGCATCGCGAAGAAGAAGCCGACACTTAAAACATTTTGTGAAATGTTCTAAAGCTTGATGTCAGGTGAACCCCTTCACCTAATTAATAACACTTGTCCGGCGCATTTTCTGAGTTAATTCTCAGTGATATTTTCAGCTACAAAAACAAAAAAGCGAGGCATAGCCTCGCTTTTTTTCACTCTGGACAAATCTTAGAAAAATATTTTTCCATTATCTCTGGGGCTTTTTTACAGTGTTTTACTACCAACAGTTATGCTCTGAGAATTGAATCTATCTATATCTCGAGAACTCATATAGTTAAAAACTAACGACTAAAGGACTTGGAGTACTTTTCAGGCTCAAATTTCAGCGTAAGAACTCTTCCCTCCAAAACTCCTCCAAAACCCTTTCACCAAAACGAGAGTGGAGTTTGGGTGGATAACGCCTCTCGTTCGGCATTATGAATTAACAGTGACGTTGTCACGTTTACTTGGGAGGGGTGATGAAAGTATATTCACTTCCTCGTGCATCATGATACCTGTCTGTCATTTTCCTCGTTTTATGGCCGAGCAACGTTTGCGTATCATAGCCATGCTCAGAATAGATGCGTTCAGCCAGTGACCGTATCTCATGAAAGCTCGGTGGAGAGGGACTGTCCCAAGAGAGGCCACTTGCGTCTCTCAATTCCTTAAAGGCCATTGATAAACCGTTCGGTAAAATACGTTTACCGCGTCTTTCTGGGGCGTTCTTTCCGGTCTGATGAAGTAAATAATCGCTTTTGATCCCCGTCGACCGACACATCTCAATAATGTCAGCCAACGTCATATCAGTAAGTGGGCTTGTCAGCGTCAATGGGAAGGCGAGCTTCGTTTGTCCGCGAGCCTTGCTCAGTTTAACGAAAAGGTGATCGTCTTTGACGTCAGTAAATTTTAGATTGCACAGATCACTGCGCCTTAATCCCGTGGTGATCCCCAGATAAAGAGCATGAAGAGGATATAAAAGGGACTGCTGCTTTGCGGAAAGAACCAGTGCAGGCCAGTCGGTTCTTCTTAACCTCCCACGTAATATTTTCACATGGGGTACTTTTGTGGAAGTGGCAGGGTTGAAGTTGCCATCGACCTCACCTGCATGCTGCGCTTCCTTGAAAATGTCCACCCAAGATGACCTTAGACTTCTGGCCATACTTCGCTTTCCTCGAGCACAGTATTCATCGAAAATGGTTGCCAGTGATTTGGTATCGATATCGCGAATACCCGTTGTGCCAAGGCGACGGATGAGAATGTTTGTATGGCGTATGCGCTGATTGACCGTGAACGGACTCAGCTCATTATTTGTTTCCTTCTCTTTGATTATTTTGATATATCGCTGACACCATGTCTTGGTGCTGATCCCCTTGGTTTTCACCTTGGGAACATTCTGATCCAGTATTGTTTGATAGTGGTCGATGAGCTGCTGGGCAATGCGTTCGTTGAGTTCTTTAGCAATGCTGACGGCCCGCTTCTTATCGGTGCCCAACCCATGAAACCGCCCGGTGCGTGAGTCGCGGTATTGGTAATAAACCTTACCGGAGCGCTTATCGAGTTTCTGGTAAAGGTTCGGCACGTCAATGTTGTGGCTTCTTGGTCTAGCGGCCATGGGTCATGATCCTCTCTACCAAGGGGTCAGAGAACGGACCCTCAGCGGCTGCGGACAGACCGACAAACCGCGCATCCTCTTTGACCATCCAGCGGCCACCCACTTTTACTGGTGGTGGGTCTATCTGCCGTGTCTTGACCCATCGACCATGGTGCTGGGGAGTAGCGTTCGCCGGGGAAGAGTTGGGCTGCCCACTCGGACAGCCGGATGAAGTGTGTATGGGGCATGATCACCTCCTGATGGCTCAGAACGGGGGCTCGAGATCGCTCCAGTCAGGCACCTCCGGGGCACTGTTGACTGTGTATGGGGCATGATCACCTCCTGATGGCTCAGAACGGGGGCTCGAGATCGCT
>NZ_PEIB01000061.1 GCF_004116385.1 Veronia nyctiphanis
CTCGTGACCTCAACCTTGGCAAGGTTGCGCTCTACCAGCTGAGCTAGTGTCGCTTACGCAAAGACGTTTGTCTCTGTCAGGGCTGCGAATTATACGAAGAAAAAACGCCGATGCAAGCCTTGGATTGCAAAAAAAGTGATTTTTCTCCGTTACGCACATATTTCAATCAGATCGTAAAGATCTTGGTCCGATAAAACTGCAATTCAGTAATCGACTCACGGATATCATCAAGTGCTAAATGGGTACCTTTCTTTTTGAACCCTTTCAAAACATCAGGTTGCCAACGTGATGCCAATTCCTTGATCGTACTGACATCCACTGTGCGATAGTGAAAGTATTCTTCAAGCTGCGGCATATGATCAAAAAGAAAACGGCGATCTTGGCTGACACTGTTGCCACAGATCGGCGATACACCCGTAGGCACCCATTTTTCAAGAAATGCGATCGTTTGTTCAGTGGCTGTTTGCTCTGTCACTGTCGAGGCTTTTACACGATCCACAAGACCACTGCCTGTGTGTGTTTTGGTACACCAGTCATCCATTTTTGCCAGCTCATCCTCAGGCTGGTGAATAGCCAGTACTGGCCCCTCTGCCAAAATATTGAGTTCTGCATCCGTTACTATGGTCGCGATTTCAATGATTTTATGCTGCTTTGGATCAAGCCCGGTCATTTCCAGATCAATCCAGATTAAATTCTTATCGCTGAATGCCATGCCAAATTGCCTTTTTTGAAGGTAAACCGTGTATGATACTTAGCCTGATATGAAAGCCAACTAACTTAGCGACAATCTCGTGGCAAAAAAGAAAAAGCTCACAAAAGGCCAATTGCGCCGTGTACGTTCCAACCAACGCAAACGTATTGACCGTCAACAAGACGATGTTCAATGGGACGAATCCCTGCTGGAATCCGCCCGCGAAGGCGTTGTCATAACCCGTTTTGGTCAACACGCCGACATAGAAGATGTTTCTACTGGGCTGATTCACCGATGTAACCTTCGCCGCTCCATTGAGAGTATGGTGACTGGCGATCAAGTGATCTGGCGTCCGGGGGTCGAGTCACTTCAAGGTATCGCCGGTGTTGTCGAGGGCGTGCACGAACGACGCTCTGTGTTGACTCGTCCCGATTACTACGACGGCGTCAAACCTGTCGCTGCCAATATTGATCAGATTGTGATTGTCTCAGCTATCTTGCCTGAGCTGTCGTTCAATATTATAGACCGTTACCTGATTGCCACCGAGCAGCTGAATTTCAAGTCCCTGATTGTCATCAACAAGCTCGACCTTCTTGATAAACCCCAGCGTAAAGACATAGAAAAGACCCTATCTCTCTACGAATCGATTGGTTATCAAATACTGATGGTCAGCCGAGAAACAGGAGAAGGTATCGATGCACTCAAAGCCAAGCTAGCAGACAAAACCAGTATCTTTGTCGGGCAGTCTGGTGTAGGTAAATCAAGTCTTGTGAATACGCTGATGCCTGACGTCAATGCAGATATCGGCGCAGTATCAGAAAACTCTGGTCTCGGTCAGCACACGACGACGACAGCTCGTCTTTATCATTTTGCTGACGGTGGCAATCTTATTGATAGCCCCGGAGTGCGTGAATTCGGCCTTTGGCACCTTGAAGCTGAAGAAATTACCCAAGGTTTTATCGAGTTTCGTGATTATCTTGGAGGCTGTAAATTCCGAGATTGCAAACACGGCAACGATCCAGGTTGTGTGCTCCGTGAAGCGGTTGAAAACGGTGAGATCAGTGAAATGCGTTTTGAAAGCTATCACAAGATCCTCGAAAGCATGACTGAGATGAAAGCAAATCGTCAGTTTTCCCGAAACAAGGAAAACTAGAGTAGCTGGCAGCCCGACCAAAATCTGGGTAAACTGTGTCGTTGATTGAAAACTGGCCAACAGGTAAACCACTGATGGCCATGAAACTTTAGGATTTATTTCTGTGTCTGATAACCTGAAAATTGGCATGCAATATTGCTTGCCGAAACATGCATTAACTCGCCTGATAGGAAAACTGGCTGCGGCGAAGGCAGGCTTTCTGACCACAGCCGTGATCAAGTGGTTTATTCGCCAATACAATGTTGAAATGAGCGAAGCGAAGAACCCAGATCCAACAGTCTATCCAACGTTCAATGATTTTTTCGTGCGTGAATTGAAAGAGGGCGCCCGCCCTATCAACGATGACGCACAAACCATCACCCATCCTGCTGATGCCTGCGTCAGTCAAGCGGGTCCTATCGAGAAAGGACGCCTGATTCAAGCCAAAGGCCACACCTTTGACGCCTGTGAACTGCTCGGCGGTGACAAAGCACTGGCGGAAGAGTTCGCTGACGGTGACTTTGCGACCTTGTACCTGTCACCACGTGATTACCACCGCGTTCACATGCCATGTGACGGTACCCTACGCCAGATGATTTACGTACCGGGCGAGTTGTTCTCCGTGAACCCATTGACTGCTGAAAATGTTCCTAACCTGTTTGCCCGCAATGAGCGTCTGGTTTGCATCTTCGAAACCGCTTTTGGTCCTATGGCACAGGTACTGGTAGGTGCAACCATCGTTGGAAGTATCGAAACCACATGGGCAGGCACAGTAACACCACCTACAGGTGAAAGTATCCGTCGCTGGGATTACCCAACGGAAGGCGAACATGCTATTTCCTTTCAAAAAGGGGAAGAAATGGGTCGTTTCAAGCTGGGCTCAACAGTCATTAACCTGTTCCCGAAAGACGCGATCGAATTTGATGAATCTATCCTCCCGGGACAGCCGACGCGTATGGGTGAAACCTACGCACGTCAGGCACAACAGCCGGCGACGAAATCCGCTTAATTTTCAAAGGCTCTTCGGAGCCTTTTTCTTTACGTCATACGCTATAGTTACCTCTTTTTTCGGGTGAAATTCATCCACCTCAAAATGTGTCCGTTGCTACACTTTGAAATAAAAACGCGTTTTTTATTCATTTGAACTGGTGCGCTTTCACCAGCACGGGGACGACTCATGGCAACGCGCTTTGCTGATTTTGCTCTAGTTAAAAAGATCACCATCATTTTGTGTCTCGTAGGCCTTATCCCAACAGGGATAACAGCAATCATCGGGCTATACAGCGCAACAACAGCCCTCGAATCACAGAAGACCCAGTCGATTAACGCGATTGCCAACCTCAAAGCTGACTCTTTGCAGCAGTATTTTGACCAAAGCATGACCGTGCTGAAAAATCTGGCCAAAAGCCCCATCACGGTTGCTGCTGCGCCAGAATTCATCCAGACATTCAACCGCTACCCGGTCGACGAAGAAGAGTACAGTTCGGTACCGGACAATCTCTTGGCGTACTATCAGGAACAATTTGGCGAAGTATACATTGAGAAAACGGGTGTAGAAGCGCCAGTCGAATATATGCTGATGTCAGTCAGCCCAAAAACACTGGCGTTGCAGAAAGCTACATTGCCGACAATATTTATCCCCTTGGCGAAAAAGATAAGTTACCAAGCGCCGGACGCGAACGTTATGACTTCGTTCACCGTCGTTACCATGAAGCATTCAGAAATTACATTGTCGACTTTGGCTTCTATGACATTTTTCTTGTCGATATGAAAACAGGAAATCTGGTTTACTCTGTCTATAAAGAGCTGGATTATGCAACAAACTTAATCGATGGCCCCTACAGTGAATCTGGTATTGGACAGGCGTTTAAGCGCATGAAGCAAGGTATCGAATCTGACAAATCTGGCTCTGTTCTCGTCGATTATGAACCCTACCTGCCCTCTTACAACGCACCTGCCAGTTTTATCTCAACGCCTGTTTACCTTGGGGGCAACCCAATCGCGGTGCTGATTATCCAATTACCCCTCGATCAAGTCAGTCAGGTTATGAGCAAAGCCAATGGCCTCGGCGTGACGGGGGAGTCCTACTTAGTCGGTACAGACAAGAAACTGCGCTCAGATACCTTCCACAGTGAAAAGTTCACTGTAGAAAGCTCGTTCAGACAAAACCTGACGGTTAACACTCCATTGATTGAAAACGCGTTGAATAACTTGCCAGAGGGTAAAGACAGCAGTCTGGAGTCAGTTAACTACGTTGGTGAAGATACCATATCCATTTACAGCCCGGTGGAAATCGCCGAAGGCACGACATGGTACGTGGTGGTCGAGCAACAGACAGTGGAAGCCCTCGCGGCCATCCGTAACTTGCAGCTTATTTATCTGTTCGTCTCCATTGCTCTTGTCGTCATTGTGCTGACTGTAGCATCACGCTTTGGCCGTTATATTTCCAAACCTATGCAGGATCTGTCGAACTTCTTAGTATCACTGCGTAAGCACTGGACATTTTCTGCGCGCGCTGAAGTTCACAGTAATGACGAAACAGGGCAAGCTGCCAAAGCACTCAACGCTATGCTGGCATCGCTAGACAATGCGGTAAAACAAATCTCTTCTACCATGACGCAGTTTGCACAGGGTAATTTCAAGCAACAGATAGACCTCAAACTGGGAGGAGATTTAGAACTTTTAAAAAACCGCATCAATGATTCTGCCAACGTGATTGATGAAACCATTGAAGACATCGGCAACGTGATGTCAGAAATTCAGCGCGGTCAGTTCAACAAACGGGTAACTGTTGACGCCAAAGGCCAACTCGCATTGGTCAAAGAGCAAGTCAATCAGTCGGCTGTCACAACGGCTGAGTTCATCTCGGATGCGCGAAAAGTCATGGATCAGCTAGAGTCCGGCCGCTATGACCAGCGGGTGATGGCCAATGCCGAAGGAGAACTCGCTGAGCTCAAAGAATCTATCAACCAGAGCATTGCCAATTCAGAAGCCATCATCAATCAAATCTGCAACGTGATGGAAGCGATGAGCCAAGGTGACTTTAGCCATTCGGTCACAGTGAAAGCCAGTGGCAAGCTCAACGAAATGAAGCGTCTGTGAATCTTGCCTCAGGCTCTACGGACAAAGTCATCACCAGCATTCTGAAAGTCATGGATGCCATTGTGGATGGTGACTTCAAAACACGCTCCGATGCGAATGCACAAGGTGGTCTGCTCAAGTTAGCGTCAGCAGTGAACGGCACAGGAGAAAAACTGCAAGAGACCTTCAGTCATACTCAGGTGGTCATGCAATCTCTGTCGAAAGGTGACCTCACTCAGAATTTCACGATGACTGTCAGCGGTGACTACAGCCGATTGAAAGACAGCACCAACCAAACCATCGGTAATCTCAGCGGCATGATCCAAGAAATTCAAGGAACCGCCTCAACCGTTAACGACAAAACTGACGATGCAAGCGATGAGGTCTCTGGCCTCAACCAACAGCTCGAAGAACAGGTACAGAGTATCCAGAATATCGGCGGCTTGATGGATACCATGCGCACATCCATTAATGAGACGTTGTCAAAAGCGCGTTTTTCATCATCGCTCTCTCAAGATGCTCTCAAGCATGCCATGCAGGGTAAGGACGTCATCGATGATATTGAAAACGCGATGAATGCGATTACTCAATCGAGTAAACAAATGCAGCAGATCATCAGTGTGATTGATGGTATTGCATTTCAAACCAACCTTCTGGCACTCAACGCGGCAGTGGAAGCAGCAAGGGCTGGTGAGCAGGGAAGAGGCTTCTCAGTGGTCGCCAGCGAAGTCCGGGCACTTGCTCAACGAAGCTCCGATGCGGCAAAAGAAATATCTTCACTGATAAACGAATCAGATAAGCGGATTTCTCGCGGGGTCAGTCAGGTGAATGAATCAGGGAAACTGCTCAAAAAAATCACCGACTCTAACAACGATGTCTGTTCAAACTTCGAACAAGTCAATCAGGCTATTCAGGATCAGTTCAAACAAGTGGAAAGTGTGTCAGAAGACGTACGCACCGTAGATGACAATATCCAGCTTTGTGCTGAGATCCTTAACCGTCTCAAATCAAACATGGACGATGTGAGCTCACAGGCAGACGGTTTGACAGACCTGATTAAACGTTTCAAATACTAGGTTATTCTTTCTCCCCCGCAGACATGCACAGAAAGTCAAGGGGGAGAATGAATCTTGCCCTAGCCTATCGTTGACTTATGCGCGACCAACCGGAAACGCAATCACCTCATCAATATGACGACAGCCGTTGGCCAGCATCACCAGACGATCAATGCCCAGAGCAACCCCCGCACAGTCAGGGAAGCCTGACGCCAACGCCTCAATCAGATGGTGATCGATTGGCTGAGGCGATAACCCCATCGTTTCGCGCTTCTCATTGTCTCGCTCAAAGCGCGCTAATTGCTCATCAGCATCATCAAGTTCATAAAAACCATTGGCCAGTTCCACGCCTTTGAAGTAGACCTCAAACCTTGCGGCGACCCGTTCATCATGCTCACAAATTCGCGCTAAAGCTGCCTGACTGGCAGGGAAATCATAGACAAAAGCAGGAACAGATAGACCAATATGAGGTTCAACTCCCACGCTGAAAAGAAGCTGCAACAGCGTATCTCTGTCTTCTTCATGACTGGCAATATCAGCAAGCCCCAACTCGCTGGCAGCTTCCCTTAGCTGAGCTAAAGGCGCTGCCAATGGGCAAACACTCAATACATTGAGAAACGCCTGCTGATAGGTCATTCTCTCCGCCTTCCCGACCGATAAAACACGTTGAAGCAACGCATCCATTTCATCCATCAAAGCGTGATGATCGAAACTGGGACGGTACCATTCGAGCATGGTAAATTCCGGATTATGATTTCGCCCTGCTTCCTCATTCCGAAACGATTTACAAATCTGGTAAATAGGACCGCTACCCGCAGCCAACAGACGCTTCATATGGAATTCAGGACTGGTCATCAGATACAGTGGCACTCCGTCTGCATGGCCGGGACCGACAAAACGGGTGTTAAAAGTATGAAGATGAATATCTGTTACCGTAGCCTGACTCATGGCTGGCGTATCGACCTCTAGGACATCCCTGCTTTCAAAAAACTGACGGATAGTCTTAAGGGTTGCAGCGCGTTGCTTTAACGCGTTTAAGGACGTGGTTGGCTGCCACTGTTGACTCATAATGCTAGTCCAATGCGAAATAAGGTGACATTTTACCTGCAAATCTTCACCAGTGGCAGAGCCATAAAAAAGCGACGCCCTGTGGCATCGCTATATCGGTCAGTTCGCGTTAAAAAGATAACACATAGGAATAATCGAAGGGTTCGATGAAAAATATCGTAATTTACGAACAATGTAAGCAGGCAGGGTGGACCGGGCGTTAAAAATGAAAAAGGCCGCAAAAAGCGGCCTTTTTGTTCACATAAAGTGTTACTTCACGCGACCAACATATTCAGCAGAGCGAGTGTCAACTTTGATGACTTCGCCAATCTGAATAAACAGGGGAACACGAACCACTGCACCAGTCGTCAGCGTCGCAGGCTTACCACCTGTACCTTGGGTATCACCTTTCAGACCCGGATCAGTTTCAACCACTTCTAACTCAACAAAGTTAGGTGGAGTCACAGCAATTGGGTTGCCGTTCCAAAGCGTTAAAGTACAACGGTCATTTTCTTTCAACCATTTGATATTCTCGCTGACTGCTTTCTCATCAGCGGCGATTTGCTCAAACGTTTCAGCGTTCATGAAGTGCCAGAACTCGCCATCGGTATACAGATAGTCAAGCTCCATATCCATTACGTCAGCGGCTTCAACGGTGTCACCGGATTTAAACGTTTTTTCGAGAACTTTGCCTGAAAGTAGTTTACGGATTTTCACGCGGTTAAACGCTTGGCCTTTACCAGGTTTAACAAACTCATTTTCGATAATGACACACGGTTCATTATCAAGCATAATTTTCATTCCACCACGGAACTCATTGGTGCTAAAAGACGCCATGTCTATCCTCTTAACATCTTCGAAGTTGTCATAAATGCCTGACATAATAACCCGAAACCTGCCGTCTGTTGAGCAAAACTGGATCAAAGAACTATCAAATGCTGTCTCAGACCCAGAGAAACTACTGCAACAACTGAATATCGATACCTCAGAATGGAATTCTGGCTTTGCTGCACGGCGCTTGTTCGCACAACGTGTCCCTCAAAGTTTCATCGATCGGATGGAGCCGGGTAACCCTGACGATCCCTTACTCAAACAAGTTCTCCCTGTTTCTGACGAATTCAGGCAGGTAGATGGCTTTAGCGATGATCCGCTTGATGAGCAAAACAACGAGCAACCTGGACTGCTACATAAATACAAAAACAGAGTTTTGATGATTGTTAAGGGTGGCTGTGCGATTAATTGCCGCTATTGCTTTCGAAGACATTTCCCTTATCAGGATAACAAAGGGAATAAAACAGTCTGGCAAGAAGCGATTAATTACCTTCATGCACACGACGAAGTCGATGAGGTGATCCTATCCGGTGGGGACCCCCTCATGGCAAAAGACAATGAACTGCAGTGGCTAATCAATGCTATGGAGACCATACCCCATGTTCGGCGGCTGCGGATCCATTCGCGTCTGCCCGTCGTGATCCCATCAAGAGTCACCGAAGCATTGGTTTCAACATTAACCAACACCCGACTACAGGTTGTCATGGTGACCCATATTAACCATGCCAACGAAATTGATGAGCACCTTAAAGCTGCCATCAATAAGCTCAAATCAGCCCATATCACAGTGTTAAATCAAAGTGTTCTACTTAAAGATATTAATGACTCCGTTGACGCGCTGGCAGCATTGAGTAACCGACTGTTTGATGCCGGTATTTTGCCTTACTACCTTCATGTCTTGGACAAAGTCTCTGGCGCAGCGCACTTCCTTGTTGATGACAAAGCAGCAAGAAAACTTATGGCGGGCCTAGTCGAAGAGGTTTCTGGTTATTTGGTACCAACACTAACCCGAGAAATCGGTGGCAGAAAAAGTAAGACCCCATTAGATCTAAATCTCGAGTAATGTCACTACAACGCTGTTGAACTTAAACAGTCGTTAACCGACTATAAATTGCCAACTCAACCTCAGGGCACCTAGATGGCAATAACAATTAGACATGCAGTCAGCGACGATCTGGCTGCAATTCATGAGATATACGCTTGTCCTAGCGCGCAGGCTTTCACCACACAACTCCCATTTCCAAAACTAGCCACATGGGAGAAACGCATCAATCAGGATTCAAGCGATAGCTACTTTCTGGTTGCTGAAAGTGAAGGTATTGTTGTCGGTCATGCAACGCTCTGGCTACAATCATCACCGAGGCGTCGACATGTCGCTTCTATCGGAATGGCTGTACATGATGAACATAGCGGAAAAGGCATTGGCTCCTCACCCATGGAAGCCGTGATAACTCTGGCAGATAAATGGCTCAACATCCGACGCATTGAGCTTGAAGTGTTTTCTGACAATATCTCAGCAATCACCTTATACAGGAAGTTTGGTTTTGAGGTCGAAGGCGAGGCAAAAGATTTTGCATTTAAAGATGGTCAGTTCGTGAGTGCACTTTATATGTCGCGTATAAACGCAAACTAGTCACTAACAGCGAGTAATGACAGTCGGGTTCTACCCCATTTCTACGGACGGTTTAATAAAGACGTAAACTTATTGTCTTGACGGGCGAGCCTACGTCGCATTCTTGGATTATGGAACCGTTCAAT
>NZ_PEIB01000062.1 GCF_004116385.1 Veronia nyctiphanis
ATACCCTTGCTTCCTCCCAGAGCATCTTGAGCTTATCCGATTCTTGTTTGGCTTCCGCCAAGAGGGCATCACGGACTATATTTTCTGCAATGATGGATGCGGTCTCTGCCAGTGTATTTGGAAAGCCTGTCTGTGAGTAAGGCATATCGCGCATGACCCAGTTGTGGAAAGCATGACCCAGTTCATGAGCGAGGGTGATAACGTTAGACATGCTGCCGCCCCAAGTTATGAAAACCACTGGCGTGCGTGTCTTGAAAAGAAGTGCACAGTAGGCGCCTAGGCGTTTGTTTGACTGGGGTGCGGCGTCGATAAGGTTATTTTCGACCATCATATCAACGAAATCAGCCATTTCTGAGTCAACACCTGCAAAGGCCTTTTTGATGATCGCGATAGCCTGTTCAAAGCTGTAGGTTTCGGGTTCACTATTGCCAAGTGTAGGCATTGACGCAAGCTCGTCCCAAGGCTTTAGGGTATCTGTGCCATGGAGTTTTGCCATTGCGAGCCCCGCCTGCTGCCCGATATGGCGATTCTCTTTCGCAACATGCATCATGATGTCGAGAGTTTCGCGCATGATGCGGCTATCGCTCAATGCAGGATCAAGGAAGTGGACGGGCTTTTTCTTGCTACGCTTTTTGTATTCAGTCAGGCGACTACCTGAAAGTGCATTGAGTATTGCAGCAAATGAGACCTGATGGGTTCTCATCGCGTCGTTAATTGCTTTCCATGCAAGCTCACGACGTGTCGCATCCGGTTTTCGGAGAATACTGGCGGCTTGAGAAAGCCCCAGCGTTTCTTCTGTGCCGTCTGACCGTGTCAACCTTACCGTCATCGAACCAGTAATTTTATTGTACAAGCTACCCCAAGCGTTGGGCCCATCAACGTTCATGGCTGACAGGAGTTGCTCCTCTTCAACAGACAGCAAAGTATCTTTTTTTTCTCTTTCTATCGTCTTTAAAAAGCGAAAACGCTCAAGCGGACCGACATCATCAGACCCGGCAAGTACAGATTCAAAAAAGTCATCTGTCCCTGTTGAGACTTGGCTTGTGAATGGTTTATTGGCTTGAGTAAGCTCTGACCAAAGTGAGCTCAGCTTACTCTGGGCCAGTGCTGCTTCCTGATTTTTTGCATCCACAGAAGCGAGGCAGTACGCGTAAGTTGATAGGTTGTGTGTCAACATTCCAGCCTGCTCGGAAAGCGATAGTGCCTGCTGGCAGCCAGTGATATCTGTAGGTGCCAGCTCAGTGATTTGTGCGATGAGCGCTTTTACCTTTGCTATATCTGCTGCGTAGTCTTCGCCGGAAAGTCCGCTATATGCGAAAGAGAGATCCCAACTTGGTGCGGTCATTAATGACTCCTTGTTGTTATGAGTTCGACTCTGTCGTTTGAGTAAATGTTGCAAAAATCTAGTGGATTGAAACCGTTATAAAGGTTTGAGTATCCATGGCTTGATGAGATGACGATGAAAATATGGGTGTTGAAGTGTGACGGGTGAGGATTATGTCGTGGCGGCTGCCCAATGAGAACATTTTGTGCCAATACCTCTTAGTTTTTGCGAGTAAGATTAGATGGAGCAAGTGTTAGCATACAAGAACGATAGGCTCGCTATAAAAGAAAAGCCCCATGCTGGGGCTTTGTCAGAGATTACTTAATATCGTTGACTAACGCGTTGAACTGACTAACTTGCTCGGCAACCTGAGAAACACTGTCAGACCAGAACGCAGGTTTGCGAATATCGACACCTAAGTGTTTCTGTACCACTTCTTCCGCTGTCATGGAGCCGGTGTCGCGCAGCAGCGCTTTGTAGTCAGCGTAGAACGAATCGCCTTTTATGCTGCGCTGTGCGTAAACCCCTTTACTGAACAGATAGCCAAACAGATACGGATAGTTATAAAAACTTACGTCTGCGATGCTGAAGTGGAGTTTGCTTGCCCAGAACATCTCATTGGTTTCTTTCATGCATCGCCGTACCATTCCGACCATTTTTCTGACATTAACGCAGACAACTTTTCGGCACTTAATTCACCGTCTTTTCGCTGCTCATAAAGCGCTTTTTCAAACTCAAAACGAACAGGGATATTGATCATCAGTGCCAATGCAGACTGTGCTTCCTCCCAGAGCATCGCCAATTTATCACTGTCTTGTTTAGCCTCTTTGAGTAGCGCATCACGAACAATGTTTTCAGCAAAAATAGAGGCGGTCTCAGCCAGTGTCATCGGGTAATTGCTTTCGTCGATTGACATATCACGGAGCACCCAACTGTGATAGGCATGGCCCAGTTCATGAGCGAGTGTGACCACGTCTGACATACTTTCGCCCCAGGTCACAAAGACGATAGGAGTACGTGTTTTGAAAAATTCCGTACAGTAGGCGCCAGGTTGTTTATTTGGCTGAGGTGCTGCGTCAATCAGGTTGTTCTCAACCATCATGTCGACGAATTCTGCCATTTCCAGGTCAACGTCTGCGAACGCTTTTCGGATGATGGCAATACCTTGTTCAAAGCTGTAGCTCTCCCCCTGTGAGTCAGGCAAAGAAGGCATAGAAGCGAGTTCATCCCACGGTTTTAGTGTGTCGGTGCCTAAAAGTTTTGCCATCGCCAGTCCCGCCTCTTGTCCAACATGACGCTGTTCCTTTGCCACCGACATCAAGGCATCCAGCGTTTCGTGGGCAATACGGCCGTCATGTAAGGCAGGGTCAAGGAAGTGAACCTGAGTCTTTTTACTACGCTTTTGATATTCCGTTAAGCGGCTACCAGAGAGGGCATTCAAGATAGCTGCAAATGAGGTCTGGTTGGTTTTCATTGCTTCAACAATGGCATTCCACGCGGGCTCACGACGTTTGCGGTCGGGCCCATACAGAATACTTGCAGCTTGTGAGAGCCCCAGCGCTTCTTCGCTGCCATCGTCAAACTTGAGGGTGGTTGTCATGGTACCAGTCAGATTGTCGTAAAGGCGCCCCCATGCAGCAGTACCATTAACATTCATTGCAGACAGTAATTGCTCCTCTTCGACGGAGAGAAGGGTATCTTTCAGCTTTCTTTTTTGTGACAGGGTAAAACGGAATCGGCTCCGAGCCCCCAGCTCGTCATGGCCATCGAGCACAGCCTCAAAAAATGCGTCATCGCAAACTACCAGTTGGTTGTTTGCTGGCTCCATTGCTTGATTCATCTCTGCGCCGAGCGCACTGAGTTTACTGATCATAAGTGTCGCGTCTTGGTTGGTTGCATCGACAGATGCGAGGCAATTGGCATATGTTGAAAGGCTCCAAACGAGCGAATCGGCTTGCTCACCGAGCGCCAATACTTGCTGACATTCAATAACAGACGAAGGATGTATGTCAGTTATAGCTTTTATTAGTGATTTTGCCTGCTCAACATCAGCATGGTAGTCGTCGCCGGATAGGCTGCTATAAGCAAAAGAGAGATCCCAACTTGGTGCGGTCATTGATGACTCCTAATTGTTATGAGTTCGACTTCGCCGTTTGAGTAGTTCTTGCAAAGAGCTTGCGGACAGAAGCCGTAATATTGTTATACGTTTTATTGGATTAATGAGGTTACGATGATAAATCGTCGTCGAAATGTAGTTGAAATGTATCGGACAAGGATTATGTCTTGGTGGCAGCTCAATGAGAATATTTTGTGCCAATACCTCTTAGTTTTTGCGAGGAAGAAGAAATTAGATGGGGAGGCAGAATGATAGGCTTGCGACAAAAAAAGCCCCATGATGGGGCTCTGTTAGATATTACTTAATATCGTTGACTAAGGCGTTGAACTGATTAACTTGCTCGGTAACCTGAGAAACACTGTCAGACCAGAACGTAGGTTCGCGAATATCGACACCGAGGTGCTTCTCAACGACGTCTTCTGCGCTCATGGAACCTGTATCACGCAGCAGCGCTTTGTAATCAGCGTAGAACGCATCGCCTTTTACGCCACGTTGTGCATACACGCCCTTACTGAACAGGTAACCGAAAAGGTACGGGTAGTTATAAAAACTTACGCCAGCGATGCTGAAGTGAAGTTTGCTTGCCCAAAACATGTCGTTGGTTTCGGCCATTGCGTCGCCGTACCATTCCGACCACTTTTCGGCCATTAGCTGAGACAATTTTTCAGCACTAAACTCACCGTCTTCCCGTTGCTCGTAAAACGCTTTTTCAAACTCGAAACGCACTGGAATGTTAATCATCAGAGCGAGTGATGACTGTGCTTCTTCCCAGAGCATCATCAGCTTATCCGACTCTTGCTTGGCTTCAGCCATAAGTGCATCACGGACAATGTTTTCTGCGAAGATTGATGCTGTTTCTGCCAAGGTCATCGGGTAGCGACTCTGTGCGATAGGCATATCGCGCATGACCCAGTTGTGGAAAGCATGACCCAGCTCATGGGCGAGGGTAATAACGTCAGACATGCTGTCACCCCAAGTCATGAAGACCATAGGCGTGCGCGTTTTGGCGAAAAGCGTACAGTAAGCGCCGAGACGTTTGCTTGGCTGAGGCGCCGCGTCGATAAGGTTATTTTCGACCATCATATCAACGAAATCAGCCATTTCCTGATCAACGCCTGTGAAGGCCTTTTTGATGATAGAGATAGCTTGATCAAAGGTGTAGGTTTCAGACTCACCACTGCCAAGGGCTGGCATTGAGGCAAGCTCATCCCAGGGCTTTAGGGTATCTGTACCATAGAGTTTTGCCATCGAAAGCCCAGCCTGCTGACCGACATGACGGTTATCTTTTGCAACCTGCATCATGGTGTCTAGGGTTTCGCGTACGATACGGCTGTCGTTCAGCGCAGGGTCAAGAAAGTGAACAGGCTTCTTCTTACTGCGTTTTTTGTACTCTGTCAGACGGCTGCCTGACAGCGCATTGAGTATCGCAGCAAAAGAGACCTGATTGCTTTTCATTGCTTCAGAGATCGCTCTCCACGCAGGTTCACGACGCTTATCATCGGGACCATATAGAATGCTGGCAGCTTGTGACAGTCCCATAGCTTCTTCGGTACCGTCAGCCAGAGTCAGCGTTACTGACATTGAACCCGTAATATTATTGTACAGAGTTCCCCAAGCGGAACGTCCATCAACATTCATTGCCGATAGGAGTTGCTCTTCTTCAACAGAGAGTAAGGTGTCCTTTTTCTCTCTTTCTATCGACAGTGAAAAGCGAAAGCGTTCAAACGAGCCAACCTCATCAGAGCCTGTAAGCACAGATTCAAAATATTCGTCCGTACCTGTTGAGAGTTGGTTTGTGAATGGCTTGATGGCTTGTGAAAGCTCTGCTCCTAACGAGCTAAGCTTACTCAGGGTTAGCGCCGCATCCTGATTTTTAGCATCAACAGAAGCGAGGCAGTTTGCGTAAGTCGACAGGCTCTGTGTGAGTATTCCAGCTTGCTCAGACAGCGATAGTGCTTGCTGGCAGTTCGTGATGTCTGATGGTGTTAGCTCAGCAATTTGCGCGATGAGCGCATTTATCTTTGCAATATCTGCTGCGTAGTCTTCACCGGAGAGTCCGCTGTACGCGAAAGAGAGATCCCAACTTGGTGCGGTCATTGATGGCTCCTTATTGTCACAAAGGCGGCTCATAGACGCTAGGCCGAATTGTGAGTAGGTAAACTGAATTGATAATTTTGATATCGGCAGTTGACTTTCGTTGAGTTAACGACATGAGGACTGCCGAAAATAGACGTCAGAGGGAATTATGACTTTTGAAGGATGGAATGAGAACCGACAGGCACAAGTCGAAATATACCATTGTGCCTTTTGCGATCAGGTAGGTGTTTAATCTACTAAATTGGTTTTCTTTTAGGCAATTAATTCACGTCTGTTTGATCCTGATGCTCAGAACAACTTTCGTCTATCTCTTCTAATATCGACACTTGATCAGTTGTCTCCGCCATTTTTTCCCTGTCTGCTTTAGAGATGTACTTTGGCTTGTTGCTTTTGTGGAGCTTGGCATTTTGCTTTTTTTGCTTTCTTTTTTAACGTCTGAATGACTTTCTTTTTACGGTTCATTGTTGTTACCAGCATAAACAGAGGCGACATTCTATCTATTGAAGAATACAGCAGCAATGAAAAAAGGTGCGAGGTATCTTTGTTCCTTACTGGAAAGCCATGATGAAATGTCGATAAATAAATGAGGCTCTCTACTCACACAATGCTGAGAATCATTTCTGCTATTGCTGCACTTATTGAATTGAAGAGTGCACTTGTTGCGATTGTTCGTATCCCATATCGATGAGGAAGCTCGACGTTTGGCGAGTTGGAGGCTCATGGCTCGTCGTTATATCGGATTAACCTCTAGTGCTCTCTCAACTACCCCCATCTTTTGTTATCACCTGAGACACTCCAATGTGTGGCGATAATGCCGCTACAGTAAAGTTTCTCTCTTTTATTGGCGTATTGAAGTAACCACTCGATCAGCACGTTCAAAATAGGGTGTATCGATAGATGATTTGTGTTTGGAGATAAACAGAGGTGTCAGCATTTACGAGGTCTAGGTCACTACTTTATCACCGTGAGCATACACGGCAGAAGGCATTTGTGAATATAAATATTTATTAATTGACTATATATTCATATTATTTGTTGGGTAAGGTTAAGCCTGAATTTTGTGCTTTACATTACGTCATCCCAATAAAATAAAGGGTCTTAAAAAATTCGGAATAGACATTAAGCTTCAGCTTCAAATTAAGTTTTCCAGAGTAAATAATATAAAAACTGCATATTTACATTAACACTCAGCGGAAACTCCTCATGTATAGATAATTGGCCTCATATTTGTGATATTAGTCACATAAAATACAGTGTAAGTAAGTGTCAAGAACTGCATACCAACGTAAAAAGTGTGTAATGGTTCTAATTATTCAAGTGAAATAAGTGCAAATTTACTTTCATTTACACTATTCCTCGCAAATCATATGGTTACGTTACAACCCGTTCAATTGCTGGTATGACTGGCTTCAAGCGTCTTATTTTAAGCACCCCACGAGATGACCTAAAAATATATTTAGTTTCATTTGAAACATTAGTGATCTTCTGCTGATTAATTTGTTGAAAAAATTTTAAAAACAAAAAAATAAACTGTCCAAAATCCCATAATTCACCAATTGAAAGTGATATGTATCCCACCTATAGTGATTACGAGTCGCGGAGTTAACGACAATTTGCTAGCCGAAATGCCGATGGGGATACGATTATGAAAAAGACAATGATTACAACAGCAATGCTTCTTGCATCAACAACAGCAATGAGCGCGTCAGCATTAGATATGAAGGTAATACCTCTATCAGGTGCTGCTTGGGTAGAAGTACTCGATAACGGTGAACCAGTTTCAGGTGCAACCGTTACGGTAGACGGTAAAAGCTACACAACACCAGACAGTGGTCTGCTGTTTATCAGAATCAGTGATGATGAAGATGATCGTTATATCTTCACCGCGAAGGATTCCGCGGGCAATGAAATCAGCAAGACTCGCTTGGTCTTCAAAGATTAAGCCGATATTGAAAATAAAAAGTTACAGCGAATTCTAAAAATTACGGAGATACGATCATGAAAAAATCAATCATTGCAACGACTATGGTTCTGGCTTCTGCTACTGCATTTAGTGCATCGGCACTTGATATGAATGTTATCCCTCTTGAAGGTGCGGCATGGGTAGAAGTGCACAACGGTGGTAACCCTGTTCAAGGCGCCACGGTGACAGTAGATGGTAACAGCTACGTAACACCAGCCAGCGGTCTTCTGTTTGTTCGCATCAGTGATGACGAAGACGACCGTTATGTGTTCACTGCGCAGGACAGCGCAGGTAATGAAGTCAGCAAAACTCGCTTGGTATACAAAGACTAAGCACAAAAAAACGATAAAAAATTAGCTTAATCAAAAAAATCCAATGGAGATACGATCATGAAAAAATCAATCATTGCAACGACTATGGTTCTGGCTTCTGCTACTGCGTTTAGTGCATCAGCACTTGATATGAATGTGATTCCTCTTGAAGGGGCGGCATGGGTTGAAGTGCACAATGGTGGAAACCCAGTTCAAGGCGCCACGGTGACAGTAGATGGTAACAGCTACGTAACACCAGCCAGCGGTCTTCTGTTTGTTCGCATCAGTGATGACGAAGACGACCGTTATGTGTTTACTGCGCAGGACAGCTCAGGCAACAAGTCAGCAAAACTCGCTTGGTATACAAAGACTAAGCACAAAAAACAATAAAAAATTAGCTTAATAAAAAAATCCAATGGAGATACGATCATGAAAAAATCAATCATTGCAACGACTATGGTTCTGGCTTCTGCTACTGCGTTTAGTGCATCAGCACTTGATATGAATGTGATTCCTCTTGAAGGGGCGGCATGGGTTGAAGTGCACAATGGTGGAAACCCAGTTCAAGGCGCCACGGTAACAGTTGATGGCAACAGCTATGTAACACCAGCCAGCGGTCTTCTGTTTGTTCGCATCAGTGATGACGAAGACGACCGTTATGTGTTTACTGCGCAGGACAGCTCAGGCAACAAAGTCAGCAAAACTCGCTTGGTATACAAAGACTAAGCACAAAAAACAATAAAAAATTAGCTTAATCAAAAAATCCAATGGAGATACGATCATGAAAAAAACAATTATTGCAACGACTATGGTTCTGGCTTCCGCGACTGCGTTCAGTGCATCAGCGCTAGATATGAATGTGATTCCTCTTGAAGGAGCAGCATGGGTTGAAGTGCACAACGGTGGAAACCCAGTTCAAGGTGCCACGGTAACAGTTGACGGCAACAGCTATGTAACACCAGCCAGCGGTCTTCTGTTCGTTCGCATCAGTGATGACGAAGATGACCGTTATGTGTTTACTGCACAGGACACCGCAGGCAACGAAATCAGTAAAACCCGCTTGGTATACAAAGACTAAGCATTAAAAACCAATAAAAATAGCTTAATCAAAAATCCAACGGAGATACGATCATGAAAAAATCAATTATTGCAACGACTATGGTTCTGGCTTCCGCGACCGCGTTCAGTGCGTCAGCACTTGATATGAAGGTTATTCCTCTTGAAGGAGCGGCGTGGGTTGAAGTGCATAATGGTGGAACGCCCGTCCAAGGTGCCACCGTAATGGTAGATGGTAGCAGCTATGTGACTCCTGCCAATGGCCTTTTATTCATCCGCATCAGTGATGATGAAGATGACAGATATATCTTCACGGCAGAAGACGCTGCGGGTAACTCAGTTAGCAAAACACGTATGGTGTTTGCTGGCTAGACAGTCCCGATACCGAAAAAATCCCGCCTTGTGGCGGGATTTTTATTTGTTTTCAGCCCTAAACCACCTACTTCAGTAGGTGGTTATCATTCAGGTAGG
>NZ_PEIB01000063.1 GCF_004116385.1 Veronia nyctiphanis
GTTATCACGGCAATTTGTATATCGATGAGTATTTCTGGATTTATCGCTTTCAGGATACCGGGGTCGAACTGAGAGGCGACCCGATAACACTTTGGAATGGCGCCAACCTGTATTTTCTCGGTACCAACTCCCGCACTGCCCAGAGTTATCACGGCAATTTGTATATCGATGAGTATTTCTGGATTTATCGCTTTCAGGAGCTGCGCAAAGTGGCCTCCGGGATGGCGATGCACAAGCAGTGGAAGCAGACCTATTTCTCTACACCCTCGACTTTAAACCATGATGCTTATCCATTCTGGGACGGACAACTTTTTAACCGTGGCAGGAAGAAAGCCCAAAAGGTTGAAATAGACATTAGTCACCAAGCCTTAGCGGTAGGGCAAACCTGCGATGACGGTCAGTGGCGGCAAATTGTCACGGTTGAGGATGCCGTTGCTGCAGGCTGTGATTTGTTCGACCTTGAGCAACTAAAGCTTGAATATAACGAGCAGGAATACAACAACCTGCTGATGTGCCAGTTTGTCGATGATGCAGCCAGTATCTTCACTCTTTCAGAACTGCAGGCCTGCATGGTCGATAGCTGGACGGTATGGGATGACTTCTATCCACTAACCAGCAAACCACTCAGCAACCGTCCTGTTTGGATTGGCTACGACCCATCGCGAACCCGTGATGATGCAAGTTGTGTGGTGGTCTCCCCACCTATGGTCTCAGGCGGTAAATTTCGGGTATTGGAAAAACATAGCTGGAATAACCTCGACTTTGACAGTCAGGCCAATCGGATTAAGAGCCTGACCCGGCAATATAACGTCCAGCACATTGCCATTGATACTAGTGGGATTGGCTACGGCGTCTATGAGTTAGTGCGTAAGTTCTTCCCGGCTACTACCAAAATCACCTATTCCGTTGAGGTAAAAAACCGACTGGTGTTAAAGGCTAAACAGCTGATTAGCCATCGCCGATTGGAGTTCGATTCTGGTTGGAATGACATGGCATTGGCCTTTCTCACTATCCACAAAACATCGACCACCTCGGGTAAGCAGGTTACCTATCAAGCCAGCCGAACCAATGAAACCGGACACGCCGACTTGGCGTGGGCGCTAATGCATGCCTTAGACCGCGAACCTCTGATGAGTATTGATGAGTCTGGCGGCGGCTCGCGGACTGTGATGGAGATTTTCTGATGAGTAACAATATCGAGGTGTTTTCATTTGGTGATCCAGTCCCTGTACTGGAAGGGCGGGAAATTACCGAATACCGAGAATGCTGGCTACATGGCGATTACTACGAGCCTCCGGTCAGCCTCCAGGGGTTAGCAAAATCACTTAACGCCAGCGTCCATCATCACTCTGCACTTTCTGTGAAGCGCAACATTCTGGTCTCCAGCTATCAAACTCATTCCCTATTGTCTAAGCAAGATTTCAGCAGAGTAGCACTCGACTATTTGGTCTTTGGCAATGCCTATTTTGAACGGGTAATTACTCGATTGGGAAAGACAATAAAACTTAAACCCAGCCCTGCGAAATATACCCGTCGGATGCCTGAAGACGATTACCTTTTCTTAACTGACAAGGGACACAAACACTACTTCAAATACGGCACCATTTTTCACCTGCTGGAGCCTGATATCAATCAGGAAATCTATGGCGTGCCTGAATACCTCGCGGCCCTAAACAGTGCGTGGCTCAATGAGTCGGCTACCTTGTTTAGGCGCAAGTACTACCTCAATGGCAGCCATGCCGGATTTATTCTCTATGTCACCGATACCGTTCACGAAGAGCAGGACATCAACAACCTGCGAAAGGCCCTGAAAGAGTCAAAAGGGCCGGGTAACTTCCGCAATTTATTTATGTATGCGCCAGATGGAAAAAAAGATGGCTTGCAGGTTATTCCTATCGCTGATGTCTCAGCCAAAGATGAGTTTTACAACATCAAAAACGTTACCCGCGATGACGTGCTGGCGGCTCACCGAGTGCCGCCTCAGATCATGGGAATTATTCCTCAGAATACTGGTGGCTTTGGTTCAGCAGAAGCGGCGACCAAAGTCTTTGCCCGCAATGAACTGCTGCCGCTACAGGAGAGGTTCAAAGAACTTAATGACTGGATAGGAGAGGAGGTGATCCGCTTACTCCCTATCTGGTCGACATTGACGAAACAGATTCAACGAAAGAGGAGCGATGATCAGGGTGCAGCAACACCCTAATCATCACCGGACGCGGTGACAGTACCACCGTGGCCAGCCGAGGCTCCCCGCCGTGTGCACACAGCACGGAGGAGCTTAGCATAATCAACAAAAAGAGGCTGCTACCGTGTCCAGACCTATCATCCCTTGGATGGGAGGCAAGCGCAGACTTGCCAAACATATCTTGCCATACGTCAATGGCCAGCGTACCTACGTCGAACCATTCGCCGGAGGTGCGGCAATATTCTTTATGAAAGAACCTTCGTCAGTCGAGGTGATCAACGACCTCAATGGCGAGCTGGTGAACTTGTACCGCATCGTCAAATACCACTTGGACGAGTTTGTCCGTCATTTCCGCTGGGCGCTTGTCAGCGGGAAGAGTTTTTGATGGCGAGGGATATCAACCCCAAAACACTGACTGATGTTCAACGGGCCGCGAGGTTCTATTACCTGCAGAAATTAGCGTTCGGAGGTAAGGCGGTGGGGCAGACCTTCGGGACATCGAAGACCACGCCGCTGCGTTTAAACTTGCTGCGTATTGAAGAAGACCTAAGTCAGGCCCACCTCCGCCTTGCCCGTACCACCATTGAAAACCTGCCATGCAAGATTGCATCGCCAGATACGACAGCCCGGAGACTGTGTTCTACCTTGACCCACCTTACTGGGGAACGACAGGCTATGGGGAAGCGTTTAGCTTTGACAATTATGTTCGTATGGCAGAGTTGGCTCAGACCAGCAAAGGGAAGTTTGTTATTTCCATAAACGACCACCCTGAGATAAGAGAAGTGTTCGAGGGCTTAACCTGTCACAATGTTTCTATTACCTACACTGTTGGCGGTTCTCATAACGCAGCCAAGCGTGACGAATTGATCTTCACATCCAAGTAAACACAAACACCTCAAATCACTCAGCAGGCGGCCACCCATTCCACCTGCTGCTTGCCTCGCGCTGTGCGGTCATCCCCCGCCACGCCTGCGGTCTAAATAGGCCGTAATTTTTATCACTGCGGAGAAGTTAAATGTGGCGGTATTACTGGCGTTAAGCGCAAGTTGGCTTGTTAGTGTTTCTTTGCAAATTTCGTGCGTAAGAGATAGCTAAATATTTGGCCGGTGGTTGGAAAAGCTATGCTGGAAACACAGTGAAGCAGATGGTTTATCGGAAAAAGGTAATTTGAGTGATTACTTTCTGATAAAGGTTATAAAGTCATGTTTTCATTGATTTTTAAAATCACTCATGGAAGGTGATCAAGGGTGATATCAAAGGTAACTCTCTTTAAGTCATTTATTTTATTGAATAATTCAAAGGCGTGATATGACCTTTTTAAAAGGTAACCAAATTATTCTTTATTTATTTTAAAATCACCTTTTTTGCTATCTAATTATTGATTAAATATTAATGATTTATAATACATTTCATACTTTGATTACCCTAGTTACCAATTCGCGACTGGCCCATAAATTTCAAAGTTAAAGCCAGTAACAATGGCTCGATACCTTGTCTAAAAACACAAAGAAAATCGTTTAGTTGGCAGTTATTATCTGACCAATATTGTATCCCCTGTCTAAATTTTCAACTTTTTCTGAGTGACTAAAACAATTAAAAGCATTTTTATTAGCTGTTTAGTTGATTTCCCACAAGCTACCCCCATAAAAGATATGGTTTATATGCCTAAAAATCTGTATTTTGCTTTCAACCGTGGATGCGGAATCAATACCAGCGAGGGTACTTTGAAAAAACTTGTACATCTGAAAGTTAAGCATGTGTCCTCTATGGGGCCACTTATTCAAGCGCTTCATCAGTTTTTTGCGCAATCGATGAAAGAACATGGTAAGAACAACTACGGCCTCTCCTTCCCAGAAATAGACGATAAATCAACAGGAAGCTTAGTGGGCGTAGTATCTCCCGATTCCGTTGAGGGCTTATTGTCTTTTGCTCCGCTCATTAAGTTGATGTCATCAGCAAAAGTGTCCTTTGAAGGGCTTCATGACGTGTCTGACGCCAGTCACATTCGCTATGTAGCGTTCATCCGAGACAGGAAGCTGGAACGCGGCGCACCACCTCAAGCCATGGCAAGAATGCTATCAAGCACCTCGGCAACAAAAGAGATGAGAGCGAAGGCTACTATGTCACGCTACTTTGAGCAGACACTGCCGCAAATCAATATGGTCAGTCACTCAAGTAAGCGCAATTTCACTCTCAATATCTCCAGACAAGAGGCTACACCTGAGCAGGCAGAACAAGCCCGAATGAATGTGTCCACGTTCAACTCTTACGGCCTCAGTAGCTACTCGAATCCTGTCTTTATTCCTGTTCTGGAGGTTAAATGACCTTGTTAGCAAACAGCAAAAATCAATCGTTGATAGAACACTCTCGACAGGTTTCAGAGAATGCGGCGGGTTTGTTTGATGCGGTTTTCTCTGATTTTAAGCCATCGGGTCGTGAGGCACTCAAAACATCAATCAGGATAAGTGCCTTATTGCATGATATTGGTAAAGTATCTGAAGATTTTCAGGCTTACCTAAAAGGAGAGGAAGCTTACCAACCCGAGATTGGGGAAGGACAACTTTACTCTGCTGATAATCCTCTGCACCATGAGCTAAGTCTCGTGTTATTCGATGCCATCTGGAAGCAATTAGTCGAAAGCTATTTACCGGAAAATATAAAAAAGAACAAAGCCAACCGTGAGCTAAAAAAACAGGTTCAATACGGGATTTACTGGCACCACGCAGAGCCAGTTCGTAAAAAAACTTTGAGTGAGATTGCAGAGCAGTATTTTGATGATGAAGGGCGCTTAGAACGCTTTGCTGATTTAGCCAAGTGCTTTCTGTCTGAATTACTCGGCCAAGAAATATTACTCAACTGCGATAATATTCTCGATGCGGTAGAGGCTGTCAAAGCTCCTCGCTTTTTTGATGTAGCAGAGCCAACACGTAGTGATCTGTCAGATTGGATAAAAGACTTTCAGAAGAAACTTGATAATAATGTCAGTCGTTTTATCGTTCGCTTTCTTACGATTTTCGCCGACAGACATGTGTCTGGCCTTAGTGTTTCTGATATTTACACGCCAATTAATGTCACCTCCTATGATGACAGCCGTTTCCTCAAGTCTATTAAGCAATATATAGATTTGCCGAAGTTAGCCGGGAAACGAACCGACGATCAACTCGCGGCGGCTGTTAATCTGGTCCACTATGATTCAAACGTGATCATGGGGGCTGCGGGATGCGGTAAAACACGGACTGCGTTGATGGCCTATCACAAAGCCCGCACTGAAGCTGAATCCTCCCATAAAGGAATGCTTTGGGTATGTCCTCGTATTGCCGTCGGACTCTCTGTATTGGAAGAAATCAAAGAGAGTTTACCTGATGCCAAGGTCTCTATTTTGACTGGTGAAACACAAGAGCTTTGGCAAGGTGAGCAATGCCTAGAAGAAGATATCTTCGAGGCGGATATTGTTATCACAACCATTGACCAGGTGGCGAAATGGCTCACATCGAATAGCGAGAACCAGAACTTTTTGGAATACATCAATCGCTACACAGTGTTTGACGAGTACCATGAGCTCTTCTCAATCCAGTCGTTGTACTACATCTCTGCTGTGCTGATGCGTATAAAAGAGTTCCAAACGCAGGGGCACGTATTTATCTCAGCAACACCAGAGCCTATGCATCTTCGTCTCATATGTCGACATGATGCCAGTTGGCAATACCCTGTCGTCTTGCCGTCGTTCAATGAGCAGCCAGTGCACCTCTCTTTCGTCGATAAATTGCCGGAGGATGAAACTAGTGCTGCCTATGTCTTCAATACGGCGTCTAAGGCACAGGATCAGGCCATTACAAGCTGGAGGAATGGGCGTGATGACATCATGTGCTATCACTCGAAATTCACAGCGAATGATAAAGCAGGCCTTACCCATGAGGTGCTTTCTCGTTTTGGGCGAAACCCGACCTCTGATTCAGAGACTTTGTTTGCCGGGCCTATTGCGCAGGCATCGCTGAATATATCACGGAAAAAACTGAATACTGAGTTAAGCCACCCAGCGAACGTGATACAGCGTATCGGGCGCAGTAACCGCTTTGCGGAGTACGGCAGCGCTACCGTAAAGATTCAGTCCGGCACAGAGCAGGTTCATGAAAAGAAAGGAAAATACGGTACCTTTGGCTCGCTAAAAAATACAGGTGCCAGAAAGAACAATTTTAAAGGCGACCGGGTTGTTCCTGACCCAAAGAAACAATATTACGCCGGATACAGTTACAAGTTTTATCAAGCGCTGGTGGCGACACTGGGCAATCAAGGTGCCAATCCGGAGAAACTGGCTGGTAATAACTTCACAACGTCGTTGAACGATCTCAATGACTTTTATCGAAAGTTTCATATTGAACAGGTAGAAAAAAACGGAAAGCTGGTGGACGAAACGAAAGAATTCGTCATTGATGCTTTGCAGTATCTCGATACGGTGAGGCTCTACAAACCTACCAAACTGACTATAGAGACTAATCTCGGTAAGGAAGTTGCGGTTTCATACCGTGGTGGCAGCATTTGGGCGACCATGTGCCATGCGGAAATATTGCCTGCTCGTACCCTAGCAGATTCGTTGATAGGTATGCCCGGCCAAAGAGAGCGGCTTGTTAGCATCACGGAGAGTGACTGCTATGAGATCGATGTGGTAGGCAATCTGAACTCACTCAGCGCCCCCGAATTTAAGCGACTCAAATCAAGCCTGACGTACCGTGCAAAATACGCAGGCCGAGAGAAAAGCACACACTTGGCCTATCTCGCTAAGCAACCCGGTTATCCCTTGGTCTGCTCCACACCATCGCTGACTGATGCAACCGGGCTCTATTACCTACATGTATTCAATGAACAACAAAAGCAGCTTGCAGTTGGTTTCAAACGCCTGAAAAAAGGCCTGTCATCTTTTTAATAACTTCACTGGGAAGAACAAAAACAATGAGCGTAAAGTACGTAGAGTTCAACATTAAGGCGTCTGGTTTCGGCTGTGTGAATACCAATGGCGGTGTAAACCCTAAAACGGGTAAAGAAGGATCAGACGAGGGTTTCCAAAACCGCATTTATGCCAAACAACGCGATGGCCAGATGTATATTTCATCAAACTGTATCAGAGGGCATTTCTTTGAGGAGGATGCTCGAGGCATGATGCTGGCCAATAATGCGGGCTTCAATAATAACGATGGCGAGCGTGGTGAATTGGTTGTCAGCAAAAGTGATATGCCAAGTGTCTCCCAGACTTTCGCAAGTTCATACCTTGGCTTGATGCGTGGTTACATGTTGATGGAGAAAGGCGCAGACTCCATTAAACGCAACTCACCATTTTACCCGCGAGCTTGCTAAAGGCTTGGATACGCCACTCGGTGATGGTGAAAT
>NZ_PEIB01000064.1 GCF_004116385.1 Veronia nyctiphanis
TTCCCCCTTAGTTCAGTTGGTAGAACGGCGGACTGTTAATCCGTATGTCGCTGGTTCAAGTCCAGCAGGGGGAGCCAAATTCAAGCCCTGGTCGAAAGACCGGGGCTTTTTTCTATTACGCTTAAGCGAATACCATCGTCAAATGAAAGGCGCTAACTAGTCAGCACTCTGCAAAAGGTACATGTATTTCTGTATTTGGCGAAAAAGCCAAACCTGTCATTGAAACGTACAAAAATACGGATCTTATTTGGACTCATTGCGCATTATTTCGAATTAAGTATACTGGTCGGACCAGATAGTTGTTTAATGTATTTGAGAATCATTGGTTCGAAGTGATATTCCACCTAAGTGGTGATTTTTTGAGGCCAAAACGCGTTTAGATACGGTTGTTATGGAGGCCTCAAACACCGATAATAGTGAACATTAACCTTAGTATTTGATGACAGACATGACTGAGTATCTACTCCTCCTCATCGGTACCGTTTTGGTCAACAACTTCGTTTTAGTGAAGTTTCTTGGCCTATGCCCGTTTATGGGGGTTTCCAAAAAACTGGAGACGGCAATCGGTATGGGGCTGGCAACCACTTTCGTCCTTACCTTAGCATCGGTCAGTGCGTATCTGGTTGAAAATTACATTTTACTTCCCCTTGGGATTGGCTATCTGAGAACGCTCAGTTTCATCCTTGTGATTGCTGTTGTCGTTCAGTTCACTGAGATGGTTGTTCACAAAACAAGCCCTACTCTTTATCGCCTTTTAGGTATTTTCTTACCTTTGATCACAACAAACTGCGCAGTGCTTGGCGTTGCTCTGCTTAACATAAATGAAAGGCATAACTTCATCGAGTCCATTGTGTATGGCTTTGGTGCGGCTGTTGGTTTCTCCTTGGTTCTGGTTCTGTTTGCTGCCATGCGAGAAAGAATTGCTGCAGCCGATGTCCCCACCCCCTTTAAAGGTGCATCGATCGCTATGGTAACTGCAGGTCTGATGTCTCTCGCCTTTATGGGCTTTACTGGTTGGTGAAATTGTGATCACGGGAATTCTGATAGCAATCTTTGCATTAGGTGCGTTAGCAGCCATTTTCGGCTTGCTGCTTGGCTTTGCATCTGTTCGTTTCAAGGTAGAAGCAGACCCTATCGTTGATCAAATTGATACTCTGCTCCCGCAAACACAGTGTGGACAATGCGGTTACCCTGCTGTCGTCCCTATGCCGAGCCATTGCGAATGGCGATGACATCAACAAGTGCCCACCTGGCGGCCAAGCGACCATAGAAAACCTTGCGAATTTAATGGGTGTGGAAGCGACCTCACCTCTAAGCGGTGAAGAGGAAGCAGTAAAAACAGTGGCATTCATCATCGAAGATGACTGCATTGGTTGTACTAAATGCATTCAGGCTTGCCCCGTAGACGCGATTATCGGTAGCACCAAAGTTATGCATACCGTTATCAAAGAAGAGTGCACAGGTTGTGACCTGTGTGTTGCGCCCTGCCCCACTGACTGTATTGAAATGATCCCAGTAGAAACAACACCAGAAAACTGGAAATGGAAGCTCAACCAAATCCCGGTCGTACAAATTCCATCAACCAAGGTCACGGAGGCCAAAGCCTCATGAGCACCAGCCTTTTACAACAGATTAAAAGTGGCCAGATTTGGGGGTTTCAGGGCGGCGTCCATCCGCCGGAAAACAAAACACAGTCGAATCAAGATTCCATTCAGCCTGTCAGAATACCAGGCGAGCTGATTATTCCTCTCAAACAACATATTGGCGCAAAAGGCCAACTCGTCATTCAAGTCGGCGACCAAGTCAGCAAAGGTCAGCCGTTGACACAATCCGATCTGATACAGAGCTGTCCGGTTCATGCGCCGACATCAGGCGAAATTGTTGCTATCGAACCCCGCGCTATCGCACACCCCTCAGGGCTGAGCGATTTATGTGTGGTCCTACGTCCTGACCATGCTGATACATGGGGCGAAAAACACGCCATCGATAACTATCGTGAGCTAGAGCCTGAAAAACTGATCGATCACATTCGGATGATGGGAATTTCCGGGATGGGTGGTGCAGGCTTCCCTTCAGCGAGAAAGCTTCAGACGGGTCAAGGTCGTACTGAAATTCTAATTATCAATGGTGCCGAATGCGAACCTTACATCACCGCTGACGATCGTTTGATGCGGGAACATGCAGCAGAGATTGCACAAGGTATTGAAATCATTCAACACCTGGTTCAGCCAAAACTGACTGTCATGGCACTTGAAGACAACAAACCAGAGGCGGTGGAAGCGCTCAAAGCCGCTATCAATCACTTACCGGAAACGATTGTACAAACGGTCCCTACCAAGTATCCCTCTGGCGGTGAAAAGCAGTTAATCAAGCTGATCACTGGGAGGGAGGTGCCCAGCGGAGGTATCCCAGCCGCAATCGGTATATTGATGCAAAACGTCGGTACCATTCACGCCGTAAAGCGCGCTGTGATTGATGGTGAGCCGCTGATAAAACGTGTAGTGACACTGACAGGAAAAACCTTGAAGGATCAGAATAATAGATGGGCACTTCTCGGTACCCCCATCAATTTCCTTCTCGATCAACAAGGTTATAAAGCAGACAAAAAGCTTCGCAGGGTGATTATCGGCGGACCAATGATGGGTTTTACCGCGCCTAATGAGGGTATTCCGGTCACCAAGACCACTAACTGTATTTTGGTTCCTACTCGGCGAGAAATGACTCCATCACAAGGCGAAATGGCGTGTATTCGCTGCAGTGCCTGCGCCGATGCATGCCCGGTATCTTTACTCCCTCAGCAGCTGCAGTGGTATGCAAAAGATCAGGACTACGACAAATGTTCTGAATACAACCTGTTTGATTGTATCGATTGTGGTGCGTGTGCTTATGTGTGCCCGAGTGAAATCCCTCTCGTTCAATATTATCGTCAGGCGAAATCAGAAATACGTGCTCGTGATGCAGAGAAACAAGCCGCGGAAAGAGCAAAAGAACGCTTCGAAGCTAAAAAAGAGCGTATGGAGCGTGATAAGCGACTCCGTGAAGAGAAACACCGAGTTGCAGCAGAAAATCGTCGTAAAGCCATGGCTGAAAAAGGCGGTGATGATGCAGTCGCTGCGGCGATAGCGAGAGTCAAAGCTAAATCAGTGTCTGAGCCTGAAGTTAAACCCGCTGTGGCTGCGGCAATCGCCAAAGCAAAGGCCAAGCAAGCCGAGGCGGCGAATCATGGATCCACCGAGCCAGACAACACTGAAATGGCAAAACTGCGCGAAGAGCGTAAACAACAGGCCAGAGAGCGGAAAGCGCTGAAAACTAAAGCTGCCGAGTTGAATTCTTCTACTTCCGAAGAAGAGGCTACGCCGAAGAAGGATGCAGTTGCTGCCGCTATTGCAAGAGCCAAAGCACGTAAGGCTGCGCAGCAGGCAGAAAATGCGGAACCAGAAACCGCGTCTGATAATTCAGCTAAGCCTGAAGACCCGAAGAAAGCCGCCGTCGCTGCCGCAGTTGCAAGAGCCAAAACACGTAAGGCCGCGCAGCAGGCAGAAAATGCGGAATCAGAAACCGCGTCTGATGATTCAGCTGAACCTGAAGACCCGAAGAAAGCCGCCGTGGCTGCCGCATTGCGAGAGCAAAAGCTCGTAAAGCCGCCCAGCTGGCTGAAAATGCGGAACCAGAAACCGCGTCTGATGATTCATCTGAACCTGAAGACACGAAGAAAGCGGCTGTCGCTGCCGCAGTTGCGAGAGCAAAAGCACGTAAAGCCGCTCAGCAGGCTGAAAATGCGGAACCAGAAACCGCGTCTGATAATTCAGCGGAACCTGAAGATCCGAAGAAAGCGGCTGTCGCTGCTGCAATTGCGCGAGCAAAAGCCCGTAAAGCCGCACAACAGGCAGCAAGCGCTGAGCAATCACGCAAAGACAATGAGGAAATGTAAACGTGGCCTTTTTTATCGCCAGTAGCCCACATAGCCACAGTCGGAAAAGTACCAGCGACATCATGATGACCGTGACGCTGTGTGCACTTCCCGGTATTGCTGCATTGTGCTATTTCTTCGGCTGGGGAGTATTAATTCAAACTGCAATTGCGGCACTTACTGCTGTCTGTGCAGAAGCAACTGTGCTTGCCATACGAAAACGTCCGGTGCTTCGTAGTTTGAAAGATAATTCCGCATTGCTTACCGGTGTTCTCATCGGCATAGCAATACCACCGCTCTCTCCATGGTGGTTGGCTGTTATTGGGGCACTTTTTGCTATTATCATCGCTAAACATTTATATGGTGGACTAGGCCAGAACCTGTTTAATCCGGCTATGGTTGCCTATGTGGTGCTGTTGATATCTTTCCCAGTCCACATGACCAACTGGTTACCTGATTCATCTTTGTTAGGACAACCGATTTCTGCGCTTGATTCTGCATACGCGATTTTCACCAATTTCAGTGTTGAAGGCTTTAGCGTCCACCAGCTTCGCCAGACTGTCGATGGCATTACGATGGCGACACCACTTGATACCGTCAAGATCGCGCTCAACTCAGGTAAGACTGTATCTGAAGCGCTTAGCGAACCTGTCTTTGGCGTATTTGCAGGGCTTGGCTGGAGCTGGGTTAATATCGCTTTTCTCGCCGGCGGCATATTATTGCTTCGTCGGGGCATCATTCGCTGGCACATACCTGTGGCAATGCTAACCAGTTTGTTCGTATGCAGTTTAATTGGGTTTATTATCAGCCTGATGGCGTCGCCTCACCCATCATTCATCTGTTCTCCGGGGCTACAATGCTCGGTGCATTTTTCATTGCGACTGACCCTGTTTCTGCATCAACAACGGATAAAGGTCGATTAGTTTTCGGCGCATTGATTGGCCTTTTGGTTTATCTCATACGAACCTTTGGCAGCTTCCCTGATGGTGTTGCCTTTGCAGTATTGTTGGCCAATATGTGTGTGCCTTTAATCGACTATTACACCAAGCCAGACGTTTATGGCCAGGGAGGTCGAGCATGATCAAAGCCATGGGGAAAAATGGTGTCATACTTGCAATCGCGGCGCTTGCCGCCACTGGCCTTGTAGCAGTTACCAACCAGTTGACCGCTGACACTATCGCTCAACAGCAAAAAGCCCATTTACTGAAACAGCTCAATCAAGTCATTCCTGAATCATCCCACGACAATGCGCTCTCAGAAAGTTGTAGGCTGGTTTCCAGCCCTCTGCTAGGTAGCGATGAATCAAAGCCATTGTATGTGGCAAGTAAGGGTGGAAACGTCACTGGTATGGCGGTCGAGGCAGTCGCTCCAGATGGCTATAACGGTGCAATAAGAATTCTTGTGGCCATTGATAGCGGAAATCGCACGACGGGCGTGAGAGTATTGAATCATAATGAAACGCCAGGGCTTGGTGACAAAATTGATACCAAGGTTTCAGACTGGATCCTTCGGTTTACTGGTAAAAATATTGAAAGTAAGGACGACCCTCATTGGGCTGTGAAAAAAGACGGTGGACAATTCGATCAATTTACGGGAGCGACCATCACACCGCGTGCTGTGGTGAAAGCCAGCCGAAATGCTGCTTGGTTTATGATTGAAAATCGTCAGTCTATTCTTAACCAGCCGCTTGATTGTGGAGCAAAGTAATGAGCCAACATAAAGAGTTGATGACCAATGGAATGTGGAGCAATAACCCAGCGCTGGTTCAGTTGTTGGGTCTTTGTCCTTTGCTTGCTGTATCGGCCACAGTGACGAACGCTCTGGGACTAGGCATTGCAACCTTGTTAGTCATGGTGGGGTCAAACCTCATCGTTTCAGTGTGTCGAAACTGGGTACCGAAAGAAGTCCGTATCCCTATTTTTGTTCTCATTATCGCCTCATTGGTGACTTGTGTTCAGTTACTGATGAACGCCTACGCGTTCGGACTCTATCAATCGCTGGGAATATTCATACCGTTAATCGTGACCAACTGCATTATTATCGGCCGAGCCGAAGCCTTTGCATCTAAAAACACCCCCGGTCTCGCCGCATTAGATGGTTTTTGGATGGGGATGGGGATGACAGCCGCACTTGTGGTACTTGGTGCAATACGTGAAGTGATTGGCAACGGTACCTTATTTGATGGCGCTGACCGTCTACTGGGACCTTGGGCTGCTTCACTGCGTGTTGAGGTCTTTCATTTCGACAGTGCATTCCTCCTAGCTATGCTTCCACCCGGGGCCTTTTTAGCTGTGGGCCTGCTAATTGCACTGAAAAATGTGATTGACCAGTGGCAAGCGAATAAACAACCAAAAGAGAAAGTGGCCATCGAGCGGGCACGTGTCACTTCTGTGAACTAATGTCGGACGATTAAATGAATAATGAAAAAAGGGTTAAGATCCTAGAGAGGCTGAGGGCAGAAAACCCTCATCCAGAAACTGAGCTTAACTGGAACACTCCTTTTGAATTGCTGATCGCAGTGCTTTTATCCGCTCAGGCAACAGACGTCAGCGTAAACAAAGCGACTGACAAACTGTATCCCGTTGCAAATACACCGCAAGCGTTACTGGACCTAGGGGTAGATGGTGTTAAGGAGTACATCAAGACCATCGGTCTCTTTAACTCCAAAGCCGAAAACGTGATCAAAACATGCCGCATTATGATTGAGCAGCATGGCGGAGAAGTCCCGGAGAATCGTGAAGCGCTTGAAGCGCTGCCAGGCGTTGGTCGAAAAACGGCAAATGTGGTTCTCAACACGGCCTTCGGCTGGCCCACTATCGCTGTAGATACTCACATTTTTAGGGTATCTAACCGCACCAAGTTCGCCATCGGCAAAAACGTCGACGCAGTTGAGCAAAAACTGCTCAAGGTTGTCCCAAAAGAGTTCAAAGTCGACGTTCACCATTGGCTAATATTGCATGGTCGCTATACCTGCGTTGCTCGTAAGCCAAGGTGCGGTAGCTGTATTATCGAAGACCTGTGTGAGTACTCTCCACCAAAAGAAAACGTAAAGAAAAAGAAGAAATAAATACGTTTAAAACGGCTTTGTTTCCATACTCGGCCCACCCTGTCTTTTGATATCACTAGGCGACTCGGTAGCTATCGGGCATACCAAGCTGCGTAAATCGATTTAATATTGATGCCGCCAGCATCATTTCCTGTTGTTGATTGTTAAAGTCTCTA
>NZ_PEIB01000065.1 GCF_004116385.1 Veronia nyctiphanis
GATTTAACGATCACCACCTCCATAGGAGGTGGTTTAATACTGACAATAAAAAAGGGCACCTTCTGGTGCCCTTTGTGTTTTGTCGGTTCAATATTTATGTGAAAGACTGTATCAGTTTAGGTTAGGCCCAAGCCACTTCTCAGCTTCAAGCAAATCCCACCCCTTACGGTCAGCATAACTGTCACGCTGATCTTCCTGTATCTGCGCCACCGCAAAGTAGCGAGAGTCAGGGTGAGAGAAGTACCAGCCAGACACTGACGCCCCCGGCCACATTGCGTAGCTCGTGGTTAAAGACATATCAATGCTCTCTTCCACATTGAGCAGCTCCCACAGCGTCCCTTTCTCAGTATGTTCAGGGTTTGCCGGGTAACCCGGAGCTGGACGAATCCCTTGATACTTCTCACGAATCAACTCATCGTTCGATAAGTTTTCATCTGACGCATAACCCCAGATTTCCTTTCGCACTCGCTCATGAAGGTACTCGGCAAAAGCCTCGGCCAAACGGTCAGCAATGGCCTGGATCATGATGGCATTGTAGTCATCACCCTGCGCTTTGTACTCGTCAGCCAGCTCACGCTCACCGATCCCCCCCGTCACTGCAAATGCACCAATCCAGTCTTTCTTACCGCTGCTTTTCGGTGCGATATAGTCTGACAGACAGTAGTTGAAGCCTTTTGGTTTCTCTGTTTGCTGACGGAGGTTGAAGAGCACTTTCGCCACTTCGGTTCGAGACTCATCAGTGTACACTTCAATGTCGTCACCCACACTGGCAGCCGGGAACATGGCACACATACCGCGCGCTTTCAGCAAGCCCTCTTTCTCGACGCGATCGAGAAGATCGTTTGCATCTTTGAACAAACGCTTAGCTTCTTCGCCCACTTCTTCATGTTCAAAGATCTTTGGATATTTACCCACCAATGACCATGTCATGAAGAAAGGGGTCCAGTCGATGTAGTCACGTAATATCGCCACATCAAAATCGTCAAATACATGCACACCTGGCTTCACAGGCGCAGGCGGTGTGTAGTTTGCCCAGTCGATATCCACCTTGTTAGCACGTGCTCGCTCAAGAGTGATTGGCTTGGTACGTGGACGCTTACGGTTATGTTGATCTCGAACACGCACGTAGTCGGCATCTACCTTCTCAACAAAGGCTGGACGCAGTTCGTCAGATAACAAAGAAGTACAAACACCCACCGCACGCGATGCGTTGTTCACATACACCACAGGGTTCTTGTAATTCTGCTCAATCTTGACCGCAGTGTGCGCTTTCGATGTGGTCGCGCCGCCAATCAGCAGCGGTAAGTCGAAATTCAAACGCTCCATTTCTTTCGCGACATAGACCATTTCGTCAAGTGATGGTGTTATAAGACCAGAAAGACCAATGATGTCTACGTTTTCTTCTTTGGCAACCTTAAGGATTTTCTCGCACGGCACCATAACGCCAGATCAATGATCTCGTAGTTATTACACTGCAACACCACTCCGACGATGTTCTTACCAATGTCGTGAACATCCCCTTTTACCGTAGCCAGTAAGATCTTACCGTTGGTTGAGCCCGCCTGCTTCTCAGCGTTGATGTATGGTTCGAGATAGGCCACAGCCTGCTTCATTACTCGCGCAGACTTCACCACCTGAGGCAGGAACATTTTCCCTTCACCAAACAGGTCACCAACGACGTTCATGCCATCCATCAATGGCCCTTCGATAACTTCCAAAGGCTTGGATGCGTTGAAGCGCGCTTCTTCGGTATCTTCGACGATAAACTCAGTAATACCCTTAACCAAAGCATGCTCTAAACGTTTTTTGACTGGCCAAGTTCGCCACTCAAGGGCTGATGCATCTTCTTCTTTGCCTACACCTTTGTTGGCGTATTCGGCAGCAATATCTAGGAGTTGCTCAGTTGAATCATCACGGCGGTTAAGTACCACATCCTCAACGGCTTCACGCAATTTCTCAGGGACGTTATCGTAAATTTCCAGCTGGCCAGCATTAACAATCCCCATATCCATGCCGTTTTTGAAGCAGTGGTAGAGGAAGACGGCGTGAATGGCTTCACGCACATAGTTGTTACCGCGGAATGAGAACGAAACGTTTGATACACCGCCAGAAATCATGGCATGTGGCAGGTCACGTTTAATGTCGGCAACGGCATCAATAAAGTCGACCGCGTAGTTGTTGTGCTCTTCAATACCTGTCGCAACTGCAAAAATGTTCGGGTCAAAAATGATGTCTTCCGGCGGGAAACCAACTTCATCGACCAGTACCTTGTATGCATTGGTACAGATTTGCAATTTACGTTCACGGGTTTCTGCCTGACCGACTTCATCAAACGCCATGACAATGACGGCTGCGCCGTAGCGACGAATCAGCTTGGCCTGCTCAATAAATTTCTCTTTGCCCTCTTTAAGAGAAATCGAGTTCACAATACCTTTGCCCTGAATACATTTCAGGCCGGCTTCGATGACTTCCCACTTTGAGGAGTCGACCATAATAGGTACTTTCGAAATCTCTGGCTCAGACGCACACAGATTAAGGAAGCGCACCATACACGCTTCGGCATCCAGCATGCCTTCATCCATATTGATATCGATGATCTGAGCACCGTTCTCAACCTGCTGACGGGCGACTTCCAACGCCTCATCATAGAGCTCTTCTTTGATCAAGCGCTTAAAGCGGGCAGAACCAGTTACATTGGTTCGCTCACCCACGTTTACGAATAAGGTACTTTTTTCAATCGTCAGTGGCTCTAGACCAGAAAGGCGACAAGAAACCGCTATTTCTGGTAATTCACGCGGTTTTAAGCCTGTCGTAACCTGATGCATCTTACGAATATGTTCCGGCGTCGTACCGCAACAACCACCGATAATATTGAGGAAACCGCTTTCCGCCCACTCTTTGACATGTTCAGCCATATCATCCGGTGAAAGATCGTATTCGCCAAAGGCATTAGGCAGACCGGCATTGGGGTGAACGGAAACAAAGGTTTCGGAGATCCGGGACATTTCGTCAACATACGGACGCAACTCGTCAGGACCAAGCGCACAGTTAAGGCCAAAAGAAAGCGGCCGAACGTGACGAAGCGAGTTGTAGAAGGCTTCTGTCGTCTGACCCGAGAGAGTACGACCAGACGCATCAGTGATTGTGCCGGAAATCATCACGGGCAGCGCGTAACCAATTTCCTCAAACACGGTATCAACGGCAAAGGCACACGCTTTGGCATTCAAGGTGTCAAAGATGGTTTCAATCATGATGATATCGGCGCCACCTTCAATTAAGGCGTGCGTCGATTCTGAGTAAGCTTCAACCAGCTCATCAAAGCTGACATTGCGATAACCGGGGTCGTTAACGTCTGGCGAAATGCTGCACGTACGGTTAGTAGGGCCAAGCACTCCGGCAACATAACGCGGTTTATCCGGCGTTTTGGCGGTCCACTCATCAGCTGCCTGACGAGCAAGCTTGGCCGCTTCACGGTTTATTTCCGCACTCAAAGATTGCATGTCGTAGTCGGCCATGGCAATCGTTGTTGCGTTGAAGGTGTTAGTCTCGAGAATATCAGCGCCAGCTTCAAGATACTGGTCGTGAATGTCTTTGATCAGTTGCGGCTTAGTCAGAACCAAAAGGTCATTGTTACCTTTCAGGTCAGATGGCCAATCAGCAAAACGGGCACCACGGTAGTCGTCTTCTTCCAGCTTGTAACTCTGGATCATGGTCCCCATACCACCATCGATAATGAGGATCCGCTCTGACAACAGTTGATGTAATTTATCCTTACTACTTACAGCCACAACATTCCCTTACTTCTATTGCGTTTACTTGCCCATAGTACCACAGGTCAATTGGAAATCTAGACGTCTACTCTCTCAAGGTTTACACCCTGAGGCTGAAAAATACACACATTTTTTATAGTGTTTCATCTCACATACCTTTATATTTCGTTACAGATTTTTTCTTTCTGTTTCTTCTTTTGAACACAGGCTCGTCATGACCGTATACACTACGCTTTGCTTCTTCGCCGCTGCGGCAATCGCGATTGCATTTATAAACAGTAAAATCAGCAATATGCAAACTACTATCGCTATCACTGCAGGTGCGCTGGCGATGTCACTCCTGATCATTGTGGCAGGCCAAAACAATTGGTTCGAACTAAAAGATCTCGCAGCGTCTACCCTAAATACCATCAATTTCGACAGCTTTTTGCTGAAAGGTGTTTTGGGCTTTCTTCTTTTTGCTGGCGGTCTTAATGCAGAACTTCCCCACTTCAAACAGCAAAAATGGGAAATTGTTACACTGGCATTAGTCGCGACCTTATTCTCAACTGCCTTTATCGGCGTCGTGACCTATTACTTTTTCCAATTGATTGGGATTAACTTCGACCTCATATACTGCCTGTTATTCGGCGCACTGATCTCTCCCACCGACCCGGTTGCTGTTCTCGCTATTGTGAAGAAACTAAAAGCGCCGAAGCAGATTTCAACTCAGATAGAGGGCGAAAGCCTGTTCAATGATGGATTTGGCCTGGTTATCTTCGTGAGCTTGTTTGCCGTTGCATTTGGCACTGAAGCTCCAACAGCGCTGGGCGTGGCTGAGTTGTTCCTGCACGAAGCAGTGGGTGGCATTGTCTACGGCTTCCTACTTGGTCTATTGTTCCATTATCTGATTTGCGCGACCGACGATCATTCCATGGAGCTGTTGCTGACTTTGGCAATTCCCACTGCGGGCTATACCCTTGCTGACCAACTGGGTGTATCAGGGCCTCTGGCCATGGTGGTATCCGGTATTATGATAGGTAACTGGACGCGCTATATTGGCTTTTCAAAAGAGAGTGAAGCTCACCTGAGTCACTTCTGGGAACTGATTGACGAGTTCCTCAACGGCGTGCTGTTCCTACTCATTGGTATGAGCATGCTGACCTTTAGCTTCCATCAGGAAGACTGGGTCATGATGGCTTTTGCAATCCCGGTAGTATTGCTGTCGCGCTTCTTAAGCGTCAAAGTTTGCTATGCAGGTTTTAATCGCTACCGCGACTATAACCCTTACTCGGTTAAAATTCTGACTTGGGGAGGGTTGCGTGGTGGCCTTGCTCTCGCGATGGCGATGGCGGTTCCGGCTGGCTATATGGTGGTACCAGAGAAGAATATAGATGTCAGAGAGATCATTTTGGTGATGACATATGCGGTCGTGGTGTTCTCGATTCTTGTACAGGGTTCAACCATCACAAAGATGATAAGAAAAGCCAATGCACAAGAGCGAGAAGTCCAAGCTCGTACTGCAAATACCCTGACATAATCAGGTGCGCAGCCTGTACGAATAACCCCAAATAAAAAGCCTGCTATCGCAGGCTTTTTATTTATCAGCAATCACTCGTCAACGGTGAATGCATCCTCAGAGAAATGGTCAAGATCAAACGGCGTTAACTGGTAAACACAATAATTGAGCCAGTTGGCAAACAGCATATGCCCGTGACTGCGCCAACTGACATAGGGCTCTTTACTTGGGTCATTACCCGGATAATAGTTAAGTGGAACAGCAGGATCCGCCCCTTCAGTCACGTCACGCGTGTATTCATGATGGAGTGTATGGGAATCATATTCCGGATGCCCGGTGACGAACACATTCCTTTTATCTTTGGTCGCCGCGAGATACGTGCCCGCATCACCCGACGTCGCGAGAATATCTAAGTCCGTATACTCACGTAGGAAGTCAGGAGCGAAGTCAGCATAGCGGGAATGCGGTGCAAGAAAACTATCATCAAAGCCGCGTACAAGCGGGTTGTGATTATGTTCTGGGTTAGTCTCATGCCAGTAAACACCCGATAGCTTTTCTTTACGGGTACGTTTAGGCAAATCATACAAAAGCTTCAGGCCAGCCTGTGCTGCCCAGCAAACGTAGAGCGTTGAAGTAACATGCTTAGACGCCCATTGCATGATACTTTCGAAGTGCTCCCAGTAAATAACATCTTCAAACTGAACAAGGCCCAACGGCGCACCGGTCACAATGAGTCCATCAAAGTTACGATTACTGACAGATTCAAACTGACGATAAAACGTATCAAGGTGCTCAGTTGGCGTGTTCTTACTTGGTCGGTTATCAATCCTTAATAACTCAACATCGACCTGCAAAGGAGAATTAGAGAGAAGACGCATAAACTGTGTTTCTGTCTCAATCTTCTTTGGCATCAGATTAAGCAGAAGAACTTTCAAAGGACGAATGTTTTGGCTCTCCGCGCGCGATTCGGGCATCACAAAGATATTTTCCTGACGAAGGATGTTGGCAGCGGGTAACTGATCAGGAATTTTTATTGGCATCTTAATTTACTCCCTACGTTAAGATGTATAGACGTCCAGATATCCACTTAACCTATACCATGTATGATCTAGCTGCAAGTAGAAAATATATATGCGTCTCAGATATGAAAAGTGTGGGAGGAATAGCTGAAATGAAAAAAGCCCACAGCGTTTCCGCTATGGGCTTTTAGAATGAGTTCCGGCAGTGACCTACTCTCACATGGGGAAACCCCACACTACCATCGGCGCAGCAACGTTTCACTTCTGAGTTCGGCATGGGATCAGGTGGTGCCATTGCGCTATGGCTGCCGGAAAAATTTTATTCTGGTGCTGATAGGCAGATTTGAACTGCCGACCTCACCCTTACCAAGGGTGCGCTCTACCAACTGAGCTATATCAGCAAATTTTGCCTTAAAGTAAAGTCTTACATTTGGTTGCTTTACTTAGGGTCCATCTTGACGATGGGGAATTTGAAGCCTGGCGATGTCCTACTCTCACATGGGGAAGCCCCACACTACCATCGGCGC
>NZ_PEIB01000066.1 GCF_004116385.1 Veronia nyctiphanis
CGACCCCTTTACCTAAATTAGATACGCCTTTGCCGATATTAACGGCCGTATCAACAACAGTTTTCCCGGCGTTAACGGCCAAGCCTGCAACGCCTTTACCTAAATTAACAGCGGCACCAGCAGCAGTTTTTCCGGCATTGATGGCGAAGTCTACGACCCCTTTACCTGCATTAAATACGCCTTTGCCGATATTAACGGCTGTATCAACAACGGGTTTAACCATGTTAGCGGCGAAACCTGCAATGCCTTTACTTAGGTTAACAGTGGTATCAACAGCAGTTTTGCCTGCGTTAATGACAGCACCAGCAACACCTTTTCCGAGATTCACAGCAGCATCAACAGCACCTTTGCCTGCACCAACAACGTTTGTGCCTAAGTTAACGACAGTATCGGCAGCAACAGAAGCAGCTTTTGCTACTGTACCTACAGCGCCTGAAATAGCAGAGCCAATGGCATCGAAGATACTTGGCGCTGGTGGCGCTGGTGGCGCTGGTGGTGGAGTTGGTGGCGTCGGTGGGCAATGTCTATTTTCCTTTGACCATGTTTGGCCACCATGCATTTCTTTCATTGTTTCAGCGGCACTTTTTTGTTTCGTCTCGATTATAACTGCAGGTGAGCTACTGTTAATATTTCCTTGACTAACTTCACCTGAATTCACTGTATTTATACGCATATATATCCCTAAAATATTTGAAAAGTTTTGTTATTTCTTATGACTCAAATTGTATAAAACTTATTTTATATATTATTAATGTCTAATGTACTCGGAATGGATTATAGGGGGATATGGAGCATTTATTCTATATGCGATTTTAATAATCTAATAATTGATACAATCTATACACGGTTCTTTTGTTTCCATTTAATTTTAAGAAAAATATATATTTTGGTAATTATTTTGATAAAAAAATGGAACTAATTTCGTTTTCATTTTTAATTGAAAGTTATCAAGTGAAATCCACCGAGAAGTTCCTGAAAGGACCGAAGTGGATGACTATGTAGACTACAGCTTAGCCTGTGAGGCATTGAGTGCTATGGGTTTTATGAGAGTCTCTTCGGGGCGGCCCACAAACGCCATAACATATAAAACAAGTTTTATAAATGAGCGTATGTTACTTGCTATGCACGATTTAGTGTAGAAGGTTTAATTTATCTATCAAATGTTTTTAGATTGAAAATATAATATTCAGTTTGATGATCTTAGAATTGCATCATGATTTTTATATTTCTTTGTTACGTTAATTTAGATGTTTTAAAAGGGACAAATAAAAAGATCGGGAGCTACCGATCTTTTTATTCTAGCAAGTTTATTTATTTGTTATCAGCTCTTGGTTCTGGCTTCATAACATTATGATTAGTTTGTGAACCAGCACTAGGAATCAGAGTGGAGATAAACGCCTTAAGTTCTGTTCTCAGTTTTTCAATGGTTTTACCAGCAGCTTCAGGTAGGTTTTCCAGAGTATTAAATACCTGTTCAGTAACCTTTATGCTGTAATCAACGGCATTCTGGAGTCCAGTTATGGCAGTATTAAGCGCTTGCCTCGCTGCTTCTGAAGCGCCAATTACGCCTTCTTTGGCAGCGATAATTGCGTCGCGGCTAAATCTTAAGGCGCCTTGATATGCATCTACAGCTGTCTGAAGAGAAGCTTTAATTGCTTCTTTTGCTTTCTCACCAATTTCACCAGCTACACTTGGAATTTGTTCAAGCGCATTTCCGATCATTGCAGGGAGTTTTTCAGCTACCTCAACAGCCTGCCTCATAGCCTCTTTGCCTGCAGTAATTGTTTTATCAAGACCATCCTTAACACCGTCAACGACGTTTCCACCAAATGATGCGGCACCGTCGAGAAGTGCTTCACCAGTATTAATTGCTGCTTCTGCTCCATTTTTTAATGTGGTAAAGGCAGCTTGACTGAAGTTAACAACGCCGTCAGCGAAGGTTTTACCAAAGTTAATAGCGCCATCAACGACACTTTTCCCAGCGTTGGCGACGAACTCAACTGCACCTTTACTTGCTTCTAGTACGCCATTACCAAGGTTAACGGCGCCTTCAGCAACGACTTTCCCGGCAGCGATAGCGCATCAACGACACCTTTCCCAGCGTTGGCGACAAACTCAACCGCTCCTTTACCTGCTTCTAGAACGCCATTTCCAAGATTAACGGCCCCTTCAGTAACGACTTTCCCGGCAGCGATAGCGCATCAATAACACCTTTTCCAGCGTCGGCGACAAACTCAGCCGCACCTTTTCCTGCTTCTAGCACGCCATTACCAAGGTTAATCGCTCCGTCAACAACAACTTTACTTTGATTAATGACACCATCAACGACTAATTTGCCCATTTCAATAGCTTTCGCTGAGCCGTCTTTAACCATTTTTGCAGCAGTAACCGCCGCATCAGAGACTACCTCAATAGCATTATCTTTTATCGATCCGATAAAACCACCGAGACCTTCCCAAAAGCCAGGTGGTTCTGGCGTTGGAGCTGGAGGGCAATGTTTGGCTGACTGAGACCATGTCTGACTGCTGTGCATGTCTTTCATCGTTTCAGCCGCACTTTTTTTATTCGCCTCCTTAATAACTGAAGCGGATGACGAATCGCTGTTAATATTTGCTCGGCTTATTTCGCCTGAATTTACTGTGTTAATACGCATGTGTATATCCCTATAATTTATAAAAATATTATTTATTGTGATTTAATTTTTATTGTTGGTATTTTTAATATTATTAATGTCTAATGCTTTCAAATGTGATTATAGGGAACATTAGAGCTTATATTCTATAATCTATAATGGAATTCTCACATATGAAACACTTTTTTAAAGGATTTTTTGGGTTCCATTATTTTAAGGTTATTTTCTATTTGTAAAATTTATTCAAAGCATGATTTTTGATCACGTGCGTAGGTGAGTTAATCAATAAAGTAATCAGGAGTGACATGTACTAGGGGTATCCTTATTTTTAAAAAAATCTATCTTCTATGAAAACCACATGACTATTGAGAGTTGGAAAAACAGATTGTCATGATTATAAATTATTGTTTTTATTGTGTTTATATTTTAAGGTTAACTTGGGTATCTATTTTTATTAATACTCTAGTGGTGCTGAGTTGATAGAGTCTAATGTGATATTAATAAATGCCAGACAGAACTGTCCTTCAGCTCACTAATCGCAAAGGAAAGGTATTTCTGATTCTGTAAAAGGCGCAACCAATACTACGTTTCTGATGAGAAGCTTTTTAGATTTTATGCGTGAGACACTGAGGGTGTAAGCCAATCTATCCATAAAAAAAATTAGTTGGTTTTTTGGTGCGATTTTACGGTGCGATGATCGGGTTGAGTATTGAGGGTATTAAGTTAAACACGTAGGCCCGGTATTAGTATCATTCATTGACACCGCGCTGGATAGCGAGAGAGACTGCTTTTTTGAAACATTTTCAACGCAAGGAAATACAGTAGTTATACGACTAGATTCTTCCCATTATTTAAGATTGAAAATCAATTAATTCGTTATTTACTATGAATTTATATAACTAATGAAATTTTTCTTGCTGGATGTTGTTAAACGATGAGAGATGAGTGTTAAAAAGCAATAAAATTTGACTGAAAAATTCTTACTTAAAGCTCTGAATAGGCTAAATAAAAGGCAAGACAATTTCTTGCCTTTCATTTTTAGAATTTATTTCTTGAAGAGTCCGCCGATCAGGTTTCCGATCGTTCCTAGAGGATCTTTAAAGAAGCCCTTAATGCCGTTTATTACTCCACCAATGGCGTTTTTAATTCCGCCAATAAAATCGAACACGCCACCAATGACCTCTTTTATCTTTCCAAAGAAACCAAAGATACCGTCAAGAAGACCGCCGCCTTGAGGTTTCTCACCGCTGCCTTGAGGTTTCTCACCCCCGCCCTGAGGCTTTCCCCCACCGTTCATGTCGTTTATTGCCTGTCCTGGATGGCAATGACATGGAGGAGGCGGTGGCGGACAGTAGTAATAATGGGTGTGACAAGAATGTGTCGTTGAGCTTGCTGATGAAGTTGATGAAACTGTCATGGTCTTTTCCCCTATGTGCGCCGCCTAAACTCAAAACACTCCGTTACCCTAGAAATCCATCGGCAACTTTCGCGGCATAAATGTCATGTTAAATTCAATGTTATTTGCGTAACTTGCACTGAAGCATACTGATTCAATGTCATATCGTTCGTACTCATAGTTATAGACAAAGATTTCAAGATTTTTTTAGCAGAATTTTATTTTCTTATTTTTAATGTAAATATCTTATAAGTGCTACTCATTTCATTTTTTTCATATCTGGTTGATTAAAACAATAGGTGCCTTTGATTAAAATGTTTAGTCACATAAATCATTGTTATATTTAATCCTTTATTAGGTTTTCTTAAACTAATCAAACGATATGAATTTGAAATTTGTGGTGCGGGAACGTTCTATGAGTGCTCAGTGACCTAATGGTTCTTAAAATTGAGACGATTGGTAGGCATTACTTTCGCAGGAAAAGAGAGTGCGTGGTGTGTCCGGGCTACTATCAACAGCGGCTCAAGGTCCTTCTGACTTTATTTCGAATTTAAGCGCAGCGGCCGTGTACGATACAATCGGAGTGCCTGCGACCTCAAAAACAACCGCTTTAAGTGCCTTTTTGTCTGTTGCTGGTTATGCGAAGGCTGGAGTTCCTGGTACATTTGGCGGCATTGGCAGAGACAGAAAGAACCCAGTCGGTAAAGGCAGTGTATCATCCTACACTAAACCAATCGCTAGCGGACCGGGGTGGTTCGATGTATTTTCCGTAACGAATAATAAAACGGGTGAAAGTGTTCCGCTTCCTCAAAGAAAAAAAGTATTAGTATTTGGCTCTCCTGTAACAAACAGTCAACCGAATGAGAATAAGCCAAACGAAGAAGATCGCAATCCATATCCGAAGGGCCAGTTGGTCCATGGCATGGTCGCGATAAATTAGAGGACTTAAATAGCCTCAATGCCTTTCAGGGAGAGATCCAAAAAGATGTCTTCGGTGTCGTTTCATATCGCGGTCAGAAATATGTTCCAATAAAGTATGGACCTAAAGATACTGATATTCGTTACTACAGGGCAGTACCCGAAGAAGAAAATGGCGCTTTTCATATAGTAGATGGCCGAGATAACAAAATTACTGGTGGTCGGGTGGTCTTTGACGGGACTACTCCACATAAGTCATTTATCTTTCCAACAACACCACATTGGCAAAAAGAATATCTGGATAGGCTAGATGCAATTACTAAACGCACCTTCACACAAGGAGGGAATGATGGTTATAGTAGAAACGAAGAAACAGGCATAGTCCAGTTCCGTGGTCAATCATGGCTGCCCATTCAAGTTAGTGATGACGTGACGGACATTGTTTATGCACGAGGAGAAAAATATACAGTGGAGCAACCTGAAAATTCCCCGCACCATGATGGCTCATGGATTTTAGTAGATGGTAACGACGAAGAGAGACCTGGTGGTAGAGGTTAATCTCAGCTCTTTCCTGCTCATTTCGCTTACAGAAAACTAGATACCAA
>NZ_PEIB01000067.1 GCF_004116385.1 Veronia nyctiphanis
TATTTTTACTGCCGTCAGCTTTCACAATCTCGAGACCCAGCATCAGGCCTTTACCACGAACTTCCGCAATGCAGGATGTTTCGTCTGCGATCACCTGCAAGCCGCGACGAAGATACGCACCTGCCTCTTTTGCATGTGCGGCAAGCTGGTCACGCTCAATGATCTCAAGTGCCTTCGCACCACTGACCATCGCAAGCTGATTACCACGGAAAGTGCCAGTGTGCTCACCTGGCTTCCATGTATCGATGGATTTATCGAAGACCAGAACAGACATTGGCAAGCCGCCACCGACAGCTTTAGACAGACACAGAATATCTGGCGTAATTCCAGAATCTTCGAAGGCAAAGTTCGCACCTGTTTTACCGATACCACACTGAATCTCATCAAAGATCAGCAGAATGCCGTGCTCTTGGGTTATGCGTCTCAGCTCTCTCAGCCAGAAAGCAGGCGCAGGAATCACGCCACCTTCACCCTGAACAGGTTCAACAATAATGGCTGCAGGCTTTTTCACGCCGCTTTCATCGTCGCAAAGCATGCGTTCGATGTAACGAAGCCCCTGACGTGCGCCCTGCTCGCCATGAAGACCAAACGGACAACGCAGGCTGTAAGGAAATGGCAGGAAGTGAACATCTGCCATCAAGCCTTCTCGACGCTCTTTTGTGCCAAGGTTACCCATTAGCGCCATGGTGCCATTTGTCATACCGTGGTATGCACCATGAAACGCCACCATGGTATTGCGACCAGTCGTTTGTTTTGCAAGTTTAATAGCCGCCTCAACCGCATCAGCGCCAGACGGGCCACAGAATTGAATACGGGCATTCTCAGCAAATTCAGCAGGTAAAAAGCCCATCAATGATTTGATGAATGTGTCTTTGGCGGGCGTGGTGATATCAAGCGTTTGATAGGGCAGACCCGAATTGAGCTGAGAAATTAAAGCCTGATTGATTTCTGGGTGGTTGTAGCCCAACGCCAATGTGCCGGCACCTGCCAGACAGTCAAGATACGTCTGGCCACGGCTGTCCTGAACGCGAGCGCCCATGGCACGCTGAATAGCGAGGGGCAGTCGTCTGGGGTATGACCTAACTTCAGACTCATAATGCTCTTGGCTCAGCAAGAGTTCGTCTGGTGTTAAATCATAAAGTTCTGCACCTGTTTCTGGCAGTGTGAGGGACGCCTGAGCTACAGGTAATTCAAACAGGTTATCGATCATCGTCGTCATCCATGTAACGAGGTCAGCAATGTCTTTTCAATCGGCTAAGAGTGAGAAAAGGCACGAGTTAGAAAGCATTGCCGACCGGTATTAAAACTGAACTGCGAAAGTGCAACATCGGCAAAAAGGCCTGGCGTTACGCGATTCGCGACAAAAACAGCCACCTTGAAAATGGAAACGGGCGATCGACGAAGCGATGGCGTTTACCGAAGGCGGAAAAACAATACCGGGTTAGATGGTCGGAACGATCAAGGCTCAGTAATAATACTGCAGTTGGGTAAGACGATAGTTTGGAGAAGATGTGATTCTTTCACTGTTGGGTTCCTCAATATGCGCCTGAGTTTTCGTCCTTACAGGTCGCACTATTAATGCCCTTCTACTGATGACGAATTTCACCAGTACCTACGGGCACAACAAGCGCAAAGCCTCCCTTTGTCTTGCTGTGCATGTGCTCCGAATATGAAGCTCTCGGAATTGGGCGGAAAGTTATCACAGTGTGAAAATAAATGACAAGTTAAATTTTTCTCTTTGTTATCACATTGGTCAACCGATTCCAGATTTTTGTTTTTCAACAAAGAAGACGCAGATTGAGAAAAACAAACTTACAGTGCCGCTTCTACAACCTTCTGAAAAGTTGCCGACATTGGTTCCGAATTACTGGGAAAAACACCAATAACTTTGCCATCACGATCCAGCAAGTATTTGTAAAAGTTCCACTTTGGCTCCACACCAGACGTGTCAGCAAGTTGTCTAAAAATGCCTTCAGAATCAGCGCCACGTACCTTGGTTTTCTCCATCATCGGGAATGTCACGCCGTAATTGATGTAGCAAACTTTGGCCGTTTCAGCTTCTGAGCCTCTGTCCTGATAAAAGTCATTACTGGGAAAGCCGACAACAGTAAACCCTCTGTCTTTGTAGGTCTGATAAAGAGATTCAAGCTGCTTAAATTGCGGCGTATAACCGCACTGACTGGCCGTATTCACAACCAGAACTACCTGACCTTTCAACGTTTCACATAGATTGACGTCTTCAGAGGAGTTTAGCTTTTTATAGCTGTGTTCGAGCAACGGCGGGCAAGACTCAGAGGCCTTTGTAGAGGGTGAAAGCGCAACGAGCAGTAATGGAACAAGCACTAGGAAAAATGTAGCTATTCTTTTCTTCATCTTGGTCACCCTCAGGTCGGCAAATTGTATATCACAAGATTAATAGGGCTGAACGGCGGCCACCGATCAGTCCTGCTCAACTGAATTATCGAAATTTGTGTCACGACCCTATGTAGAATCCCAGACTGGCAGTTACGTAAAAACAATCACCTCATCGTCACTGAAATTTCCCCATTTGGCCCGTCACTGATTTTATAACCGAGTGAAAGCACCTTATCCCTTATAGCATCAGCCTCAGAGAACTTTCTAGCAACTTTAAGCGACTGGCGCTCAACCGCGAGCTGATAGATTTCGTCCGGGATTAATGCTTGCTCTGGCTGATCCAGTTCAAGACCAAAGATTTGATCAAAAAACATCAGTGTCGACCGTTTATCTGCATTGCTAAGATCACTATCAAGCACTTCAGAGACCAGAGAAAGCGCACGAGGCATATTCAAATCATCATTGATAAATACCATGAAACGCTCCGTAAAACGGGGATCAGCAGTACCGCCCTCAGGTAAATCTGCCATTTTTAACTTTAACCTTCGAACCGCTTTTTGCGCTGCAGTCAGGCTGTCCCAAGTGAAGCTTAAATGACTTCGATAATGCCCGGTCAATACGAGATAGCGATATGCCATAGGGTCATACCCCTTATCCAACAGCGTCTGTAAACGCAAGGAGGTGCCTGACTTAGAGATCTTTTCTTTGTTGAGGTTAAGAAAGAAACCGTGCAGCCAGTAGTTGGCCTGAATATGACCGTTTTTTGCCTCACACTGGGCTATCTCATTGGTATGGTGAACAGGGATATGGTCCTCGCCACCCACATGAATATCGAAACGCTCACCAAGGTATTTTTCTGCCATCGCCGAGCACTCAATATGCCAGCCGGGGAAGCCAATTCCCCATGGACTTGGCCACTCCATCTGACGCTGGCGATCGCCACTGAATTTCCAAAGGGCAAAGTCAGTGACATTTTTCTTACCAGCCATATCGACACGTTTACCCGCCGTCAGTCCTTCACGGTCCAACTTCGCGAGCTTGCCGTAATCAGCGAGCTTACTGCTGTCAAAGTACACACCGTCTTCCGTCCTGTAAGTAAAGTCACTATGCTCAAGAGCCGAGATGAAATCAATCTGTTCTTGAATGTGCTCTGTCGCCCGGCATATCACTGATGGGCGGTGAATATTAAGCCGCGCCATATCGTCAAAAAATGCCTTTTCAAACTCTTTGGCAATTTCCCAAGCTGTTTTTTTCTGCTTCCTCGCCCCCTTTTCCATTTTGTCTTCGCCAGTGTCACCATCAGACACAAGATGACCTACATCAGTGATGTTCATCACGTGATTCACCTCATAACCATTGAGCCTCAATGTTCTGTTGAGCACATCAACGAAAAGATACGTTCTCAAGTTTCCGACATGCGCATAGTCATAAACCGTAGGACCACAAACATACATACCGACAGCGTTAGGTTTGAGAGGGTGAAACGCTTCCGATGCTCGGGAAAGTGTATTGAAAAATGTCAGTGTTTTTTCAGTCATAGTCTGTCCTGCGAATACAAAAAAGGCCGTTGATGAAGTCATCGACGGCCTGATATCAGAGTGAGTTTTTATGCTTATTTGCGGTGCACAAAGACATGGCCGTAAACCAAAGATTTACAGCAACAACAGCAGAAGTGAGAGACAGCAAATAGAATTTTCATCACTCGACCATAAATGAAAAACTGTTCGCAATGCAACGGGAAACGGTCACAAAAGTCGTTGTGACATAAAAAGATTGTGAGTTTACTCGTAAGCCGCATTCGGGCTTTGCCTGTTGGGATGCCTTTAGCATGAATCTAATTTACGGTACACTTCGTTATCGTTTGTTCTGTCAATGAGACAGTAAAGTAAGACAATAACAATAAAAATTATTATAAACAGCATGTTAATCCCAAATTTGTTTCAGTTATATCATTTGTCCTTTCTCGTTACTGCCTTGGAAAAAGACCTCGCGGAATTAGTAAAGACATCGCAGCCTCTTCAATGCGGTGAACTAACGCGTCACAAAATAGAAAAATCGGCTTGTAAGCCAGTGAGAATGCAATGTTAACTGACCGCACAAAAGTTCGAGACTATGTAGAAGAGGCTAACCTCTTTGGCCGTCGTGCGTTGGTTGCTTTTATGGTAACGATTGGACTGGTCGGCGTACTAATTGCCAACCTCTACCATCTTCAGGTTTCTGAATTTCAGGACTACCAAACCCGCTCTAACGACAACCGGATCAAAATTTTACCCATCGCGCCAAACCGTGGCAGAATCTATGACCGCAATGGTGTTTTACTGGCAGAAAACCGCGCTGTCACCAGCCTGCAGCTCATTCCGCGAGAAGTAAAAAATATCGACGAAACGCTCGAACGCTTACAAAGCGTTGTCGCTATTACCCCGGCTGAAATTCAACGCTTTAGAAAAAAGCTCCGCCAGACGGCAAGGTTCAAACCCGTCATCATCAAAGATCAGCTGAATGAAAAAGAAATCGCCCGATTCTCTGCCAATCAA
>NZ_PEIB01000068.1 GCF_004116385.1 Veronia nyctiphanis
CTCTGTTAGTCATCATGTCTAACTCAAGTGTGTCTATCAAGTCAGTGGCTATTCACATTGCGTTATTTACGTTTTCCGCTCTATTCGGAATTTTCACCCAAATGCTATCAACAAGACTGAGTGAGAAATATCTTAACGATCGTAAGGCAATTCAAGTGTCATTTGTGTTAATGGGGTTGGCGTTCGCAGTACTTGGCTTTACTCAAACTTTCGGCGAGACGGGTAATACGGTCGGCTTGACGCTCATTCCTTTCTTACTCTTTATCCTCTTGTTTTCTGTTGGCACTTCTCTGGGTTATCCCGCAATTATGGCAATAACGGCTAACGAACACCGCGGTACATTCCCTGCCACACATTTTGGTGTCATGTACTTGTTTTCACATGCTATGATGCTGTTAGTAAATATTCCACTTGGTCAGTGGCTATCTCAATTGATGGCGTTGAAGTCATTACAACCTTTTTGGCTGATGAATTTTTTGGTAAGCATTGTATTGGCCGCAGTAATCCATATTGTAATTGTTAATGAAAAAGCCAAGGCTAAGTCGTAAGGAAGAAGACGCAAGAGGTGTATCGCAATATCTTGTATCAGCTCAATGCCTACTCCTGATGCCAGTTAGTATGTTCAATAAACGCAGATATATTGAACAGGGAGTCACTCTTGAACTTTTCTAATACCCTCACTGATAGGATCAACAAACTAGAAACGTTTGCTACTAATGGGCCGCTTTATTTTCTGCCATTTAGGGTGATCGCCTTCGCCGTCATTATACTGTTGTTAATCTGCTCAAACTTCATCGCACTTATTCGTTGGCCTTTTTCAGCGAGTAAAAAATTATTCGCAAAAGCATCTGAGAGTCACGGGGCAATTATTAATGTCTCATCGGTAGACCAGTTCGATACCATTATCGCATCCAACTCTCGCGTGTTAGTCGATTTCTGGGCGGAATGGTGTGGGCCGTGCTTGCTGATGAATAAGACAGTAGAGGTCACTGCTGAAAAGTATGCAGGCTCATTGACTGTTGTTAAAGTCGATGCTTCGCTAGGGTCCGCCATTAGCAAAAAGTACAATGTTAGAGGCTTGCCTACGATGATCTTGTTTGAAGATGGACAAGAACAGGCGAGAAAAAGTGGCTCACTAACCATTCAGCAAATAGAGAGTGAGTTCATTACAAACAAATGTTAATAGCTTAAAGCTGATTACCCGAAAGAATGACTGATTGACGCTACTGTTTTTTAGCCAGCGGATAAGCGTTATTTACCCACCTGAACATTTCAGGATCTGTTTGCCATGCACCTGGCATTGGATGATAGGTAACCGTTGGGGCCATGCCCCAGTTACTCACCTGATGATGGAGCGGGATAATTGCAAGATCAGACATCACCATTTCCGATGCCCTCCGATAAAGCGTCTCTCTTTCACCTTTTGACACCGTCATTTCCGCGGCCTTCACAACTCGGGTTAGCTTAGAATTTGTGTATCGCCTATCCGCAGAGGTTTGATTTCCAATGTTAAACAAACGCGTGAAAGTATAGGTCCATCCGATTTTGGCGCCCAGCTGGAAAAACTGAGCGAAAAGCTTGGTTTGGCGCGGTATCATCGTAATATTCATCTTCCGAGAGAGATTTGATATCTGCCTTAATACCAATCTTTGATAGTGAATTCGTAATCTCTCTCATGACTTGTACGTCTTTGGAGAAAACCCCTTTAGGGCCATGAAAGACTATTTGGAAACCCTTTTTATACCCGGCTTCTGACATTAGCTGTTTTGCCAATTGAATATCTCGAGATTCGACCCGTAGACTTTTACTCGCAATGGGCATCGTTTGTAAAAACAGTTGAGAAGCGGGCAAAGCGCGCCCCTCTAATACCTCTGAGGCAATATAATTCCGATCAACAGCAAGAGAGATCGCTTTTCGAACTCTCCAATCTTTTAATGGATTAACGTCAATCGCGTTTCCTTGATTATCGGTAATGTACTTTGCCTGATCGCTGACTGTATCTACATATAGATAGAAGACCCTACGCCCTTTTCGTCTGAAAATATTGAATCCTTTTTCCTCAAGCATTTCCAATTGGTTGAGCGTGAGCTTATCCGCAACGTGAATATCACCATTCAGTAGAGCGTTAAGGCGTTGATCATCGTCTGGATAAAACGTGATTTTCACTTTCCTGATCGGGTCTATATTTCTCCAGTTGTCCTTAAAGTTTTCCAGCTTTAGATAACCGTTATCCAAGTCAGCCTCAACGAGTTTGTATGTTCCGGTACCCACCAAGTTAGCCCGTTTATCTGATGATGAACGTTCTGACACGATGGCGATTTTATTGAGGTCATTGCGGATATTGATATAACCTCCGCTCACTCGAATTCGGACTTTATAGGTCGAGACTGTTTCAATGTGTTGTATGTGCTCTACAAATCGCTTAAAGGAATGAGGATTATCTGGCAATGATTTAATGCGGTTTACGCTGTAGACAAAATCAGAAGAGGTTAACTCACTGCCGTCATGGAATTTGACACCCCGCCGCAAGGTCACTCCCCAAGAGTTTGTCTCTTTGTTTAGCAATGAAATATCTGTAACCAACCCTTGCCTCAACAACGCCTCATCGCTGTCAAACAGACCGAGCTTATCGAAGACAATGTTCGACAATGTAAGACTGCTACAAAGGTTAAACTCCTGAGGATCAAGGCTCTGGGGCTTGTCTCTATATGCGATGATAAGTTCTTCTGGGTTTTTATCGCCATGGGTTTCGGCTGAGTGTTGAGGAGCAGTGTGAGAAGGTGCGCTCAAAAGCATTAACACAGTTACCGCTGTGTGTGCCAAACCTCTCATCATCTTCACCTCCTAGCAATCAATACCCTATCTGACGGTATTACACGTACTTCCTGTAGACATTATTCTATCAATGGAGAATGATTCAAAAAGGCTCTTATGAAAGTTTGCCCATTTTAGGAGCATTTTTGCCGGGGTTCGAAAATAAAACTGTTATGAAAGATGAGACAAATCGATTGGCAGTTAAATTATTAATATTAAATATCAATAACTTAAATTATTAGATAACTTAGAAAGGCACATAATTAAGACTATTAGAATCACTATTCATCTCAAACATAATGCAAGTATAAATATTTAATACACATATATGTTGATATTGGTCACAATTAAATTTTGTCTCGCATGGTCAGAAAAGCAAATGAGATGAAACTTAATTTGAGTTAACAACACGATTAAGCCAAGACAACGTTTGTCATAAGATCGTCGACTCGACTATAACGCATCATTATGTAAAGAAACTCTACAAAGACTCATCCAATCAAAACTGACTTCATCCTTTTCTAACAATTCCTGCATTCATCGTCAACGGCCCCCAATTCCCCTGATATATTTGGCTAAACTCACGCCCGCATTCACCATCAGAACACAATCGATAAAGGGACGAATACCAATTAAACATTTGCGCAGCTGCCATCAATGCCCATATATCAGGCCCAGTAAATAAAGATTCATCAACAATAGCGGCATCGTCGCCACTAAAATTACTTAACCCTTTGTAAAAATCTGAACTCATTGAATTACAGCCAGGTAATGGCCACTCAGCACACGGCGTATAACAACCCAAACCACAAGGGTTGCCGTACATGTTGCATATTTCGTTAAACCACGCAGATTGTAGCCAGTTAAAAAAGCCTGAAGACTTATTATGAGAGATATACGACCAATATTCAGACGCAGCATGATAGCCCACTTCGCTCAGCTGGTAACAAATGTCAGATATAACACAATCCACACTGTTCTCATGCTGATGAAGCTGAACCCATCTTCCTTCGCGGTTCAACATCATTAATCCGCCGCTTTTTTCGATCTCATCAAGCCATTGCAAAGACGTATTGAAATCTATTCCTGTTTGCGACCTAAAGTCACTCACCTTGCCGGTTTCCAGAACCATGCCACTCGAGAGATGCGGCGATCCTCCATTCACGTTTTTCATCAGTGTTGCCTTGTCTGCCGCTATTTCAAAAATAAGCACCTCACTTAACGTCTTAATATTGACAGCCTCGCTTCTCGCCGTTGATAAGTGAATTTGAACATCCCCGTCCAAATTCAAAATCCCGTGATTCTGATGTTCGCCAACGCCAATAAAACTCTGAAGTGAGCTGTCAAAACTTACAACAGGGTCAGCCGACATTCTATAAATGTTCCCCGTAGATTTGCTGATCAACGTCATTGTTGATCCATGTTCATCTATAGTGACAAGATGTTGGTCATTTTCCCATTCGACTCTAAACCTATGACTTTGTTTATATTCCTTTTCATCAGTATCTGAGTTTGATTGTTTTGAATCTTGTGAGTGAAACGATGTAGATTGACGAACAGACGTTGTCTTAGGAATAAATGGAAACTTCCCAAATCCATTTCCTGCCATTTTTTACCTCTAGGCTTTTATTATTATTAATCACCACTAATTGAACATTTTAACTATTCTTAATTTTCACAGTGACTGGTCTCTGTTATTTTCCAAACTAGGCTACATGTTAAAATAACCCTAAAGTGAAAACTGAAAGCCTTATCTATCATAAACACATTTATTAAGAAATATTAGAAAATTTGTTGCATATTGATTGGTGTCGAGAAATTAATTCCAGTTCAATATTTTTCTTATTCTATAAATAACTAAACATTAATTTAGTATTAATTAAATTAATACATGCTTTTTATATAATTATATTATCTTTCATAACCCACCATGAACAGAGAAACCCACTAGTTTTAATAAAAAAAAACCGACAGAGAGTAAAGCGGCGGCGCCTGATACGCGCACTGATAGCGAGACGTTT
>NZ_PEIB01000069.1 GCF_004116385.1 Veronia nyctiphanis
AAGATTTGGAATTGCTCCATCTGTCTGTGACTGAAAAGCATCTCGTTGGATGTGACGAGGTTGGTCATATTGTTGGCGCAAAGATATCTTCAGGGCTTGAACAGGCTGCACGAGATTTAGCCATACAGATTGTGAAAGGGACTGGCTTTCAACGCGGCGTACTTCACCTTGAATTTAAGTTTGTGAATAACAATGCCTATCTTATTGAAGTCGCCGCTCGAGTGCCTGGCGACAATATTACCGCTTTGGTTGAGAGCAAGTACGGCATTAGCCTTGAGCATTGCCTTGCAAGATTATACTGCGGGCAAACAGTTAAAACGTATATCGAACAAGCTGAAACAAAACATGGCGAGTTTGGTATTCGCTATTTATTTAGCGATGATTGTATTCAGGCGACTTGCGGTTATATAGTTACCGAGCGGGTTATTAATACTGAGGATATTCCTCCCTTACCTCCTAAGGAGTTCAGGCCTCTAAAACGAGTCGGTTATGAGTTTTACTACAAATAGTAAACGGATGAGTTTACTATTTTTCGAAAAACCTTGGTTGACAGATTCAAAACAATTTGAGCCAAGGTAATCCTGAATCGATCAGGTCTAATAGGCGTTTTGGATTTAACTTTCTAAGTTCAACGTCCACTGAAGTAAAGCCAATGCGCCCTTAATACCAAACTTGTAAAAGAGCCGTAGGTAAAGCAAATAACTAAAATACGTTCCAAATCCTGCAAACCAAGGCCTTGTTATTACTTTCCCAAACTCATAATAAACAGGCTTTCTACTGTAATTGCTTCTAAGAAGAAGAGGCTCGGGAAACTCAAACTCCCAAGGACAATATGTCGAGTCGCAGGTCTCCAGACAGTCAGTTTTGAGATAATGTGCAGGCTTTTGGTCAAAGATAGAACAGCCTTTCTTTTTCATTCAAGTTGCACAATACACCAGAGATTCAGGGTAACTTCCCCAAATGAAAAATTTCCGCTAATTATATCCAAGGCAATGTTCAGTCTGTATGCCAGCAGCTCGAAATAGCCTAAAAGCTCAATGGATGAGATATCTAACTCGGTAATCGATACTTAAAGAAAAATTGTCACGCTCCCCATATTAGCGGCAGTCTTAATGAGGGGTATTCCGGCTATAAGGCACTACAAAGGGCTAAGGTCATTGAGAGAGTCATACAGCCTCTCGTTATTGTATTCCTTCACCAAATCGATAGCGAATAAGATCACTGTCTCTCAATCGGCCAATATGGACCACAAATAAGTTAAGCGCATGCTTTAATTAGCAAAATTAGTGTTTTATTCCAGTCGTGCCAAATAATTATCATATTCCGCCAAATAAATAATAACTTTTAAATCTGGGTGCCGTTTTCATAACGGAGCCTATAATTTATAGGCTATGAATATGATTGACAATAACACATTTATTTAACTTAATGATTAAAGGGTTTATCACTTGATTCTTTATAAGAAATATTTAATTTTCATTACTGTGATACTGACTTTCACCTCGAGAAATAGTATTGCTGACGATGTGTCGACCTTAAAAGACCGCGTGACTCGTGAATATGCACAAAGCTATTCAGAAGACACACTGATTATCTCTGCAAACAAATATAAAGAAAAGATTGAGCAAAATGGACGATGGCCAGATATCAACTATTCCTTGTTGAAATCCGGTGATACTCATATTAGAGAACACTTAAATCGTATTAAAATATTGTCTGCTGCAGGGTTTATCTTTCCTCAAAAAGGATACTCACAAGCTGCTGTTGATGCGTTATTTTTTTGGTATTCAATAAATCCAAAGCATGAAAACTGGTGGTGGAATACCATTGGTAGGCAGTTGTATCTTGGGCCTTCAGCTTTAATGCTTGGTAATCTTCTTCCTAGCCAATTGGAAACACAGATTATAGCCGACTTGCCCTCACATCCTCAGATGACTGGCGCAAATCGTAGTGATATTTCTAAAGGTGTTATATACCGTGGCTTGCTATCTGATAATGCACACAGAGTTAACATTGGTATCTCAGGAATCAAAGAAACAGTGGTCATTACTGACTCGGAGGGGATTCAGGCAGACTACTCTTTTCATCAACACGGTCCACAACTTTACACTGGTGGTTATGGCGAAGCGTTTTTTAATACCGCTGTTTTCTGGGCCTATCAGGTGCGTGACTTACAGTGGCAATTTTCACCAAAGCAGATTGATGTTTTGACGAATTTTTACCTTGAAGGGATGCGGTGGATGAATAGTCATGGAACATTAGATTATAACGTCATCGGAAGAGGGATTAGTAGGTTGAGAGGTATTCATTCATCAGGCACAAAAAAACAGAGTGATTACATAGCAACGTTATCTCCTGACAAAGCTGAAGCAGCACATGCATTTCGTGACCATGTCACAGGTGGAAATTCCGGCCTAATTGGATTCAAGAATTTCTGGCGGTCTGATTACGCAAGTAAGATAGGGCAAAACCATTTTATTGGTATAAGAATGAACTCCAACAGGACAGAGCCGAATGAGAGCGGCAATGGCGAAAACCTATTAGGTAATTGGCTTGGCTTTGGCAGTATGTTCATTATGAGAAAAGGGAATGAGTACCATAATATTTTTCCAGTCTGGAATTGGGCCCTTATACCAGGCGTAACATCACCACAACTTGCACAAAAGCCGGCTGATTGGGGGGCTATTTCAGCTAAAACATCGTTTGTAGGTGGTGTATCTAACGGCCGCTTCGGTGTTGCAGTGATGAATATGAACGCACATCAAACGAAGGCAAAAAAAGCATGGTTTAGCTTTGACGATGAAATGGTTGCTTTGGGCGCTGGAATAACATCAACACACAATCGTTACATTAATACGACCATTAATCAGACCAAATTAAATGGCCCTGTTACCGTTGATGGAGTCGAATACAAAAGAGGCAGTCGTGCTATTGTTGATGCTTCTTGGGTTCATCATGATGGAGTCGGATATGTGTTTCCAGCCTACTGGTATGGACATATGGACAATCAAACTAAACATGGGAACTGGAATAACATCAGTAGCTCTCAGCCAAACAAGGCAGTCAAAGAAGACGTTTTTATGTTACGTATAGGGCACAGCTGGAAGCCTTCTAATCGACACTATCAGTACATTATTGTTCCTGATAAGACTGCCGAGGAGGTTCAGCAGTACTCTCAAAACACGCCGATTGTTGTATTAGAGAACAGTACAAATATTCAATCAGTTACGAATGAAGCAATTAATGTAACGGGTGTAGTTTTTCATAGGCCGGGTAACCTAACCTTGCTGGATGGCTCTATCTTGTCAGTTAATCAGCCGAGTGTGCTTGTCATAGACCAAAGTAAAAGTGAACCACGCATAACACTGTCGACGCCAGGTCGTGGAACAGAAGTCTTTGTGACGTTTGAGAGTGAAGGGAGTAAAAAGCAAGCTCGGATAAATACGTCTTCTGACCAGAGATGGCTTGGTAAGGAAGTTGAAGTCAACTGGGGTATAGAGGGTAGCGTCTTTCCTGTCATTAAAGACACTTTTGTTCGCAACGGGCGTTACAAAAATCAATCTTTTGGAAAGGCAGGTTATCTGGAAGTTAAAGCCGACCACCCAGGATACAAGCGTAACTCTGTACTTCAGTTTAATCTGCAGGGTCAAAAAATTGATTCAAGCACAACTGCAAAGTTGAGGCTTTATGTCCGAAACCTTGGTTTGGATAGTCATCGAAGCATTATCGTTTCTCGTTTAGCTGCCTCTGATTGGTCTGAATCGTCATTAACATGGCATAAGGTGCCCAGAAAAGAAAATTCTGGGCCACGTTTGACAATCGAACGTTCAGATAGAAACAGTTGGGTAGAAGTTGATGTTTCGTCGCTGATACATAAAGAGGGTTTGGTTAGTTTGTTGCTCGAAAACCCTGGTCACGCACGTAGTCAATCTTATGTATCCTTTTCGAGTCGGGAGGGTAAATACGCACCGCAGTTAGTCCTATATCGTTCAGTGAAAAGTGACAAAGACGCGTACGTAAGAGATGGAAAATACGTTACTCAGTCATTCGGTAATGCACATTATCTGGCGGTTAAAGCCGATCATGGAGGGTATAATCGAAAATCAATCATCAGTTTTGACTTATCTGAGAAAGGTGTTGACCTAAATACTTCAGCAATATTGAAGCTATATGTGAATAGTGTTGGAAAGGGAGAAAAAACATTAACTGTTTCACGGTTATCGGACAGTGAGTGGAGCGAATCTGCTATTAGTTGGACTTCTTTACCTACAAATGAGGCGGCAACGAAGAAAAATTTGGTAGTGAGTAGTCGAGATCTGCATCAATGGGTGGAGGTTGATGTAAGCGAATTCATTCACGATGGGAAAGTGAGTTTGTTGGTTGAAAATTTGACTCGCCCGCAGAGTGAATCTTACGTTAGCTTTTCGAGCAGGGAGACATCACGCGGCCCAAGCTTGATACTGTCAGATTAACCAAACATGAATGCCTTGGTCGTAAATATAAGGGTTCTACCCCGATTCATGGAGCGGAAATGTTTAAACAACTAAATTTATAAACACAAGACTATAAAATGGGTAATAAGAAACCCCACTAGGTTTGTGGTTTCTTATGTTAATTAGCGAATTAAGATGTTATTTGCCTATATTTTGGACAAGGAAGTCAGTGATAATGAAGTTCTCCGTTGGGTCGTCTGAGCAGTGACCGAACTCATTCTCAAATGTCCACTTCCCCGTTAACGAGACAACGAATAACTAGAGATTTCCAGTCTCCGTCGG
>NZ_PEIB01000007.1 GCF_004116385.1 Veronia nyctiphanis
TAATTTGAAAATAAGAAATAAAATTATTTATATTAAGAAAAACTAATCAAACATCTTCTAACTGCTCCCATAAAGTTATTAAGTTATTGAAAAATAAAAACTCCCTCATCTCATTAGAGTTTTTTTACCCATAGACAATCAACTAGATTCATATACATTTAACTGCGTTTGGAATGTTTATTTCACTGACATCGGGTGCGTAAATAAAGTGCTTAACCTTCTCTTAGGTAAAGATTTTTCAAAATGGCGCTTATTTTTGTACCAAAGACTCCTTAATTTATGGTGGTTATAATGAAAATCGTATTATCTTCATTTGTAGCAGCGGCACTCTCCTCATCATCAGTTTATGGAACAACACAATTTGGGAATGATTCATTTCTTGGTAAGCGATTAATTACAGATTCAAACTCTGTATATGTTAATAGCGAACAAGTTAATTCCAGTGATATAAGGCTTATACGAGATAAGCTCAGCAAAGGTTATACCCTAGTTATTGATAATAGTGATGCTTATAATGCTGATTCAGCGAAAGAAAATACCAGGAATATTTTAGGTGTTGGCTTTGCAAGTCCATTTGTATTGGCAAGAATGGTAAACGGCCAGCTTGATTTCGAAACCATCAATGTAGAGGGTGATGACTCGACACCGTATAACAATATCTTATCCTCAGCAGCAACCAAAAAAACCATTTCTGCTGCTGTTAATGAAGCAAGCAAGGAAAAATCAAGAGATTCAACCTACCAATTCGCTAAATCTTTGACACGAAATAGTGCTTCAGGTCCTATCGTTGGCTTACCTGAAGGGCAATCTGAGACAAATTCATACACGTTTACGGTGAAGGCTAAAAAATACAACATAAGATGTATAACGCCTTCATTAGAGTACAACTGGTGGAAGGGACATCATGAGTTTAGAGGGCCTGGAGAAGATGTGTGTGGAGGGAAAGCAAACTCGAACATCAGATATACCGTCGACTTAGTGAGATCTGAAGGTGTGAATGGCATCAGTGGCGTTGCTGAAAATAAAAAATATGTTCGTGTCTCAGTGCTTCCAGAGTCCGGCGGTACGGGAATACATTTGACTAATACGTTGCATGAGAAAACAGTAAACGTCTCACAGACTTTACTTTCTCCTTTTGCAGATAACTATTCGTTCTCGGTCGGAACAAACGATATTGATATCGAATTGATTGGACATACGCCCAGCCAAGCCAACCCTGATACAACTCGCAGCGAGACTAACGGATTTACGGTTGGCGTTTCTCTGAGTGCAGGTGCTAATGGAAGCGGTGGCAGTTCTGGAGGAAGTGGTGGTGGTGACGTTAGTGCGTCTGTCAACTACTCGTATACTCACCAGAGAACAATCACAGTAGTAACCAATGAATATACACTTGAAAACCAATCTGGGTATAAACCTGAAAGGGCTGCTTGGACATGGAACCGAAAGTACGGTCTCAACAAGTGCGATTGGTTGAAGAGGCGAGACCATGGCGTCATGTGTAAGTTTACAGGTGGCTTTTGGGAAAAAGGGGCGTTCAATTTAAAAATGTTCTCTGCGATTTCCCACAAAAACTTTGTTCCGGGTTTCAGCGCATCATTTGAAGCTAGCCCGGATAAAGAGGGAATATCTACTTTTGATATAGAGGGCTCCGTGGGGGTAATGTCTTTGCTTGCTACTTCGTACTACCCACTTCTTCGAGTAACTAAGATTACTGATGAACATGTAACAAACGTTGCGCTCAATACGTCTTTTGATATTGATTGGAACAAGGGTGTCTTCTCAGATGAGACCGTGACAGACTAAAGCAAAAAGCCGGGACTGCCCGGCTTTTTCGTTCACACGACATGACTGCAATTCAAGATGATTGCTTGGTATGTGTCTTAAATACCGAGAGTGAAGCAGTTTTCAGCTGATGTTCGATACCGATAATGGCTAACAGGTTTGCGTCAAACATTTTGAACATATGGGTTTCCAGTTCTTCACTTGCTTCTGTCAGCATCATCATTTTGCTTTTTGTCTGTTCGCCGGTGAGCTCTGTCAGCGCGGTCAGTCTGTTGGCAATGCTATCGAGCTTTCTTTTGTCTTTGATTAATGCAGCGTCATGGAGTTGGAAAATACGTTTCAATAACACCTTGCTCTGCAAGTTGACGGACTGGCAAGACGCTACGGCTTTATGCTCATAACGCAAGATTGCACGTTCAAGCCGGAACTGAGTCTCTTTACAGTCCATCCAACACTGCCAAAACAGGGTGTAGTCAAAGTAGTCGGTTTCCCTATACTCACCCAGCAGGTAAGGGTGAATGACCTCATCGATAATGTAAACCAGCTGCTCGTTAAGTTTTCGCGATGCGCCAAGCCATTTGTCACAGCTTTTGTCTTCAAGTTCATTGAGTGTAGTATGAATTCTCCCTCTTAGTACACGAAACATAAGTAACTGTCTTTTATGACAGTCCCTAATGAGCTTATTGCAGATTTTGAGCATACTCTTATACGCCAATCTGTGTTGTGCGTTGTTTCCTTCCTGCGGCAATTGAGAAAGTTCGTGAAGATTGATGAGGAGTTGTCTTAGACGTAACAGCTGCTTTTGTTGGACTTTCTGTTTGTCAGGTGCGTTGAGAGACTTCAGAAGGTTTGACACAGACCGTTTCAACCATGCTGAGAAAAGTGATTGCGTATTCATTGTCTTTATTCCTCATCAGAAAAACTAATGAGAAAGCAGCATGAACAGTGCCAAATTTAAGTCATTGAAAATGTGTAGCTTTCAATAACTAAGTCAGAAGTAAGGGGTGAAAATGGCGCAAAGATGCACCAGTATGGGAAAAAATGAAACGCACATAAAAAAGGAGCTCAGTTAGGCTCCTTTGTTTTTATCATCAAATCAGCGAATTACATCACTCGCATTCCTGCCTGAGCGCCTTCGTGTGGCTCAAGCAACCACAAATCTTTACCACCTGGGCCCGCAGCGAGAATCATTCCCTCTGACATACCAAATTTCATTTTACGAGGTTTCAGGTTAGCGACAACGACGGTGTATTTGCCGACCAAGTCTTCAGGTTGATAAGCGGATTTGATGCCAGAGAATACCTGACGTGTTTCACCGCCAATATCCAGCTGGAATTTGAGCAGTTTGTTGGCTTTTGGTACTGATTCACACGACACAATCTTAGCGATGCGTAAGTCGACTTTTGCAAAGTCATCGAATTCGATTTCATCTGCAATTGGTTCTGCTTCCAGAGGGCTTTTCGCACTTTCAGCGGCTTTCTCGGCAACTGCTTTTTCTGCTGCAGCATCTTCTTTCGATGCTTCAATCAACGCTTCCACATTTTTCGGGTCAATGCGGCTGAACAAGGCTTTGAACTTACTGATCTTGTGAGACGTCAGCGCGGTTGCGACACCATCCCAAGTCAACGTCTCGTTCAGAAACGCTTCTGAGCGCTCAGCCAGTTCAGGCATAACCGGTTTGAGGTAGGCCATTAATACGCGGAACAGGTTGATGCCCATAGAGCAGATGGCCTGCAACTCAGCGTCTTTGCCTTCTTCTTTAGCGATAACCCATGGTGCTTTTTCGTCAACGTATTGATTGGCCTTGTCAGCGAGCGCCATAATTTCACGAATAGCACGGCTGAATTCACGGTTCTCGAACAGCTCGCCAATACGGTCTGCGGCGCCGGCAAATTCAGCATAAAGAGCAGGCTCTGCAACATCTGCTGAAAGCTCACCATCAAAACGTTTGGTAATAAAACCAGCATTTCGAGAGGCAAGGTTTACCAGCTTGTTGACGATGTCTGAATTCACACGTTGAACAAAGTCATCAAGGTTCAGATCAAGATCGTCGATACGGTTATTGAGCTTGGCTGTGTAGTAATAGCGTAAGCACTCCGGGTCGAGGTGCTTAAGGTAGGTGCTCGCTTTAATAAAAGTGCCCTTTGATTTCGACATCTTTGCACCGTTAACGGTGACATAACCATGAACGAACACGTTGGTTGGTTTGCGGAATCCCGCACCTTCCAGCATTGCTGGCCAGAACAGGCTGTGGAAGTAGACGATATCTTTTCCGATGAAGTGGTAAAGTTCAGCATCGCTGTCTACTTTCCAGTATTCATCGAAATTGACGCCGTCGGTTTTGTCACAGTAGTTCTTGAATGAGCCCATATAGCCAATCGGAGCATCCAGCCAAACGTAAAAGTATTTGCCTGGCTCACCCGGAATTTCAAACCCGAAGTACGGCGCATCGCGAGAGATATCCCACTGCTGAAGGCCTGACTCGAACCATTCATTCATTTTGTTGGCCATTTCTTCTTGCAGTGCGCCAGATGTGGTCCACGCTTTCAGCATGTCTCCAAACTGTGGAAGATCGAAGAAGAAGTGCACAGAGTCTTTCATGACTGGTGTCGCGCCACTCACCGCTGATTTTGGATTCAGCAGATCGGTTGGGCTGTAAGTCTCACCGCAGTTGTCGCAGTTATCGCCATACTGGTCTTCGGCCTTACACTTCGGGCAGGTGCCTTTGACGAAACGGTCCGGCAGGAACATTTCCTTTTCTGGGTCAAACAGCTGAGAAATGGTACGACTGTTGATGTAGCCATTGTTTTTGAGCTGCGTATAGATGTGAGACGCCAGTTCGCGGTTTTCTTCGCTGTGAGTGCTATGGTAGTTGTTGTAACTGATGTCAAAACCCGCGAAATCAGTCTGATGCTCTTTTTGCATGTCTGCAATCATTGCTTCTGGCTCGATGCCCAATTGCTGGGCTTTCAGCATGATTGGGGTACCGTGTGCATCATCAGCACAGATGAAGTTTACGGTGTTGCCACGCAGGCGCTGGTAGCGGACCCACACGTCAGCTTGGATATGTTCCAACATGTGGCCGAGGTGGATAGAGCCATTTGCATAAGGCAGAGCACAGGTAACCAGAATTTTTCTAGGATTTGCAGCCATAATTCAGATAATTCGCTTTTGACAGGGTTAATCTAAGTAATCGTCGAATCTTACCTGATACAGGGTAGAATGCCTAGACGGAGTCAGTGAATCCTCTCTGTTTTCCGCCTGATAGCCGCAGTAGGGTGCAACTGCGAAAGAGATAAAGGAGTCGTCGCCGACCATGTTTTTTGGACGAAATAAAAACCAGCCAGTGGATCTTGCTGCCGTTACATCATCACTCAGAGAATTCCACCATCCGATGTTAGTGGAGGGATGGTCAGAGCAACCCGGTATTGTTTCTTTGAATGAAGATAAAAACATCGCCCAAGTCATTCTTCCTTTTGCCAGCCTCGATATCAGGTCGGAGCTGGCGCAATGGCTTGATGCCAACAACGCCGAATTCCCTGAGTCGTTGGTTTTTGAGGTCAGCCAAAAGGTGGCGACGCTAAAATCAGGGGAAAAAACCAAGATCCGTGGTGTGAAGAATATTATCGTGGTCAGCTCAGCCAAAGGCGGTGTGGGTAAATCGACGACCTCGGTGAACCTTGCATTGGCGCTCTTAGCGCAAGGTGCCAAAGTTGGCATTTTGGATGCGGATATCTATGGGCCGTCAGTGCCTCTGATGTTAGGTACCACGGGAAAACAGCCAATTTCCCATGACGGCAAGATGATGGAGCCAATTGAAGCGCACGGTTTGTTCTCTAATTCAATTGGATATTTAGTGCCTGAAGATAACGCTATGGTATGGCGTGGTCCTATGGCATCGAAAGCTTTCGGGCAGTTGATAAATGAAACGAACTGGCCATCACTGGATTATCTGGTTGTCGACATGCCACCGGGTACAGGTGATATCCAGCTCAGCCTTGCGCAGCAATTTCCTGTCACCGGTGCGATTGTAGTCACCACGCCTCAAGATCTTGCACTGGCGGATGCCAATAAAGGCATCATCATGTTTAACAAGGTCGAAGTGCCTGTCGTCGGTGTGATTGAAAATATGAGTTATCACGTTTGCAGCCAATGCGGTCATCAAGAAGACATTTTCGGTCATGGTGGTGCTGAGAAACTGGCGCAGGAGCAGGGAATCGCACTACTCGCCAAAATTCCTCTGCATGTATCGATAAGAGAAGACATTGATAATGGCAAGCCTACGGTCGCTGCGCGTGAAGACGATATTCACAGCCAAATTTATCGTGAACTCGCGCTCTCTGTTGCCAGCCGGCTATATTGGCAAGGAGAGACAGAGGCAGAACAAATAGCGGTGAAATTCACCGATTGAATATATTATTTGTCGAAGAAATATGTCTAAAATATGCACATCTGACAAAGATAATGTGCTCTAAGTCTTATTTTTGTGGCGAAAAGGAATTCAACTCCCTATAATCAGGCGGTTTTATTTTCTCCTCGCTACATATTTTCCGGGTATGCATTTATGAGTGACAATAGCCAGTGTGTGATTATCGGCATTGCAGGCGCTTCTGCTTCAGGTAAAAGCCTGATTGCAAGAACTATCTATCAGGAACTGAAAGAAAAAGTAGGCGATCACCAGATTGGTGTGATCACTGAAGACAGGTATTATCGCGATCAAAGCCATTTGAGCCTCGAAGAGCGCACTAAAACCAACTACGATCATCCACAGGCTTTTGACCACGATCTTCTGTGCCAGCACTTGTCTGAGTTAATGGAAGGAAAATCTGTAGAAGTCCCGCAGTATAGCTATGCTGAACACACGCGTATGGCAGATACCACGACGATGACACCGAAGAAAGTGATCATTCTTGAAGGTATCTTGTTGCTGACTGACCCGCGCCTGCGCGAATTAATGCATGCCACCATTTTTATGGACACACCGCTCGATATCTGTCTGCTTCGCCGGGTTAGCCGCGATGTGACAGAGCGGAGTCGAACCATGGAAACAGTATTAGAGCAATACCAAAAGACAGTTCGTCCCATGTTTCTTCAATTTATTGAACCGTCTAAACAGTATGCTGATATTATCGTGCCACGGGGCGGAAAAAACAGGATAGCAATCGATGTGTTGAAAGCACATATTGCCAAACTGCTCAAAGCATAATAAAAAGCCGGATTAATCCGGCTTTTTCTCTATTTACCTCTGGAACCGTCATCATTCTTCGTCAAAATAGTGTGCCAGCAGGTATCGATTTATATTTTTCAGGAGTTGCGCAATGAGATTATGCGACAGGCATATCGTAGAACACCTCGATCAGGGGAAGATCGTTATTGAGCCCCGCCCGGATGTGGCGTCTATTTCAGGTGTAACTGTGGATGTCTCTCTGGGTAATGAATTTCGCGTATTTAATGATCACGGTGCGCCATATATTGACCTCTCTGGTCCAAAAGAGCAGGTATCGGCACAGCTTGAAAAAGTCATGAGTGAAGAAATTCACGTCGATGACGGCGAGTCGTTTTATCTACATCCGGGGCAGTTAGCATTGGCGGTTACTCACGAATCTGTGACGTTACCCGCCGATATTGTTGGTTGGCTAGATGGTCGTTCATCATTGGCCCGTCTGGGATTGATGGTGCACGTCACAGCACACCGTATTGATCCGGGTTGGTCAGGTAAAATTGTTCTTGAGTTTTATAACAGTGGTCGTTTGCCGTTGGCACTGAGACCTAAAATGCCGATTGGCGCACTGAGCTTTGAGAAAATGTCTGGTGAAGCCGACCGCCCTTATAACAAGCGCGATAATGCCAAGTATAAGAATCAACAAGGTGCTGTTGCTTCTAAGATTAATGAAGATTAATTGAGACACAGGCAAGGCAAAAATGACGGTTGGCTGCGAGGTCAGCCGTTTTTTTATTTTTGGGAGAGTGCAGCACGTTTACTATCTGGTATGGTGAGAAAAATTTATCAGTTTCCATTATTAGCTTGCTGCTCTTTATTCGCAGCGAAAGGATGATTTTCTCGTCATGAAAAAAATACTATCAGTCATTGTCGGCTTGTTCGTTGCGCTTATTGTTGGCGTCGTGATTCTGGTTAATGTCATCAACCCGAATCAATTCAAGCCTCTGCTGGTCGAGCAGGTTAAAAATCAAATCAATCGTGATCTGGTGATTGAGGGAGACATCAGTTGGCGGTTCTGGCCAAGTCTCGGTTTCTCTATCGACAAGCTTGCCCTAAAAAATCCTCAGGGCTTTGCTGAGTCTGACTTGATCAGTATCGGTCACGCTGAAATGTCTGTGGCGGTAATGCCGTTGTTATCTGATACGTTAGAAGTCGGCCTTGTTAGCCTGAAAGATTCAAGGGTGTATATTCAGACGCTTGCCAACGGGGAAAGTAATTTTGATGGCATGAGCGCGACATCACCCTCTGCTTCCTCCACCGAAAGTGCGCAAAGCCCGACGAAGGAAAGCTCTAACACGGAAAATCAAGCTACTGAAAAGTCCCCAAGTAATGAGCCAGCTTTAGCGTGGAAAATCGAAGTCAAAGGTGTTGAGTTGCTCAATGCCAGCGCAGTCCTTCGTGACGATAAAGCGGCATCTCTTACTGAACTGTCGGACATGAACCTGACGATTGGCGAAGTGAAGTTTGGTGAGTGGGTACCTATTGCATTTGATATTCAGGGTAAGCAGAACACGATGCGTTTCGCCGCTAAAGGGGCCGTAGAGGCGAAACTTGCGCAAGAGATAATGGAAAGCCAGTTAAAAGATTTGACCTTTAATGCCGACCTAAATGATGCCGCTATGCGACTGGATAGCGCCAGTATTGATATTGATCAGCTCGCGCTAGGCTCTGTGTCCAAGACACGTTTTTCGGCAAAGGGTGAAGCCTCGGGTATGTCGTTTGACAGCGCAGGCGAGCTTTCTTTTAGCCTGAACTCAGCGATGACCCTCGTCAGTGCGACAGGCATCGAACTGAGTGCTGACTTGGCAGGTGATGCATTGCCGAAGAAAGCCATGAAAGTGGCATTCATGGGTGATGCGGCGTACGACCTTAACAAAAAAAGGGCAGACCTCAGTTCACTGTCACTAACGGCGGATAATATTGAGGTTAACGGTAATGCCAATGTGACACTTAACGATATTCCTGCCATTCGCTTTGCGCTCTCAAGCAACGATGTTGATTTGGATGCATTCTTGGGCCTCAAAAGTAAGTCTAGCGAAACACCACCTGTCTCGGACGAACAAGAAGGTCGTTCTGAAAACGATAGAGCCGAAGGCACCAAAGAGAGCGTCGCCAAAAAGCCAGTCTCTGACGTTGAGCCTGATTTGTCAGCTTTGAAAGGCCTAGACCTTGCCGGTCAATTTACGCTGGGCAAGCTGAAGGCAGCAAATGTTAAGGTTTCCGATGTCGCATTGGATCTGGCTGTAAATCGTGGCTTGGTATCTATTAAGCAGTTCAACGCGAAATTGTATGAGGGGACTGTGTTAGCCAAAGCGAAACTGGATGCCAGAAAAGCGATCGCAAGTCATAGCGTCAATTTCAGTGCCAAAAGCATTCAGATTCAACCTTTGCTGATGGATGCGGCTCAGCAAGATATCTTGGCGGGTAAAGGCAACGTCACGGCCAATGTTCGCGGTGTAGGTCTCTCGGAGAAAAAGCTGAGAAGTGGCATCACTGGCACTGTTGATCTGAATCTTGCTGATGGTGCGGTGAAAGGTATCAATGTGGCCGAAATGATTCGTGAAGCGAGAGCGGCGATAAAAGGACAAAAAGCCGACTACGTGAAAGAAGAGAGAAAAACAGATTTCAGCGGCCTAACAGCGACCTTTAAACTGGGTAAAGGTGTTGCTTCTACCAACAATGTCAAATTGGAAGCTCCGCTCGTCAGGGTGCGTAGTGAAGGGCAGACATCGCTGGTCAAAGAGACCCTCGATTTTGATGTGTTTGTGTCCGTTGTGGAGACAAGCAAAGGGCAGGGTGGTAAAGACATTGATGAGCTAAAAGACGTCACTATTCCGGTTAATGTGTTCGGCACATGGCAGGCGCCAGACTACAACATCGATTTCAAGACGCTTTTAAAAGCCAATGCCAGTAAAAAACTTGAGGATAAAGCCCGTAAAGAAGCCGAACGCGGTCTGAAGAAACTGCTCGGTGACAAGGTCGGTGAAGACGAAACGAAGGATCTTGCGGATAAGCTATTGAAAGGGCTGTTTAATTAATTCATAAACGCGCGTTTAAATACTGACAAGACTTCAAGCTGTCAGTACAATAACGCGCTTTGCTGAAACACAGGAAGTTACCCAGATATGGATTCAGTCACTCAGGCGGCACTCGGTGCCACTGTTGCCGGTGTCGTTGCAGGAAAAAAGTGTCGCCCTAAACACCTCCTCGCAGGGGCATTGTTAGGGACATTACCTGATATGGATGTGGTGCTTCAGCACGGCGATCCTATCAGTGACATGATTGGCCATCGCGGTTTTAGCCATTCGATTTTTGTTCTTGCGCCATTTTCAGCCGTTTTAGCGTGGCTTTGGAAACGGTTAACGGCGACGTCTTGGTCCTTGGGGCATGTCTTTGCATTTTGCCTGCTGATATTGACGACGCACCCGATGCTGGATGCGTTCACCAGTTACGGAACTCGTTTCTTCTGGCCTATCTTCCCCGAACCGATATCGGTATCGAGTATTTTCATTATTGACCCAGCTTATACATTACCCCTCCTGATTACGCTGGTGGGTGCGTTGATCTGGCGTAGCGTGCTGCCCGATTGTGCTCCGTGGGTTTGATTATTTCTTCTGCCTATTTGCTTTGGTCAGTGTTTGCGATGGAGACAATTCAGGAACAGGTCGAACAGGAGCTCGCAGGCACTGAAATGGCCGATAAGCCTATTTTTTTATCGCCAACACCTCTCAATACTGTGTTGTGGCGGGTGATTGTCCGTGATGATGAACAACAGTGGGAAGCCTTGGTTTCACTGCTAGATGACGACAAACGTATTAGTTGGATGAAGCAAAAGGCGGGTAAGTGGCCTTTATCTGATAAGCCATTACGGATTCAGAAATTTGAAGCATTTACTGATGGCTTTGTGCGTTATCAGGAGGAAGGCGATACATTAACGGCGACGGATATTAGGCTTGGTATGGCAATGTACCACCCGTTTCGCTTTGTCGTTGCTGATAAAGCGGCCGATGGTCAATGGCAGGAAGTACACCCCACTCAACTGGACCCAGGCATTATTGTGCCTCGTACGATTCCGGCGTTGTGGATGAGATTGTTAGGAAAACAAGATATAGATGCAAGACTCTGTAATCGATTTGATTGTTACGACTGAATAGGATCATGTCGATCCAAATAGTATTTAAAGACAAAAAAGGCTGCTTCGTGCAGCCCTTTTTATTAGGTAATACTTCAGTTACCAATCAATTCCCTTACGGGCTTTTACGCCTGATTCAAAGGCATGTTTGATACTGCGCACTTCAGAGACAGTATCTGCCAGTTCAACCAATGTACGGTGCGCGGCTCTTCCCGTAATGATGACAGACTGTTCTGCCGGGCGGTTATTTAAAGCCTCTACAACTTCGTCTAACGCGATATAGTCATAGGTCACCATATAAGTCAGCTCATCAAGCAGTATCACATCATAGGCAGGGTCGGAGAGCATTTTCTTACACTCCTGCCAGACAAGCTGTGCAGCATCTGTGTCGGCGGTCTTATCTTGTGTATCCCACGTAAAGCCTGTCGCCATAACGTGAAAATCCACTCCATTATTGGCTAACAGATTACGCTCACCGCATTCCCAGTTACCTTTGATGAATTGAGCAACACCACACTTTTGGCCGTGTCCGGTTGCACGGGCAACCATACCGAATCCAGAGGTTGATTTGCCTTTTCCATTACCTGTAATGACAAGCAGTAAGCCTTTTTCAATCTGAGCAGCGGCAACTTTTTCATCAACTTTTTCTTTGATTTTACTTTGGCGGGCTTTATAACGCTCATCACTCATGGGAGAACAAATCCTTTAAGTTCGGGGAATAATCAAAACAATGCTGAGCACATGATAACGGAGGTTACCTCGTAGGTGCCAGTAAGCGTTGTGTTCAGCGTGTCGATTTTGACATACTCGTTGTGATTCGATGTATTCGGACGATATGCAAGGTAAAATAAAACATAGAAGTGATAGGAAGGAAGCGAATCGATCATGGAAATCAAAACCCCGTCAGTGCTGGTTGTGTGCATGGGAAATATCTGTCGCTCACCGACAGGTGAGGCGGTTCTGAAAAAGCGGGCTGCAGAACGTGGTCTTGAGTTGATTGTGGATTCCGCCGGAACAATCAATTATCACGAGGGCAACGCGCCAGACCCGCGCTCGGTATTGGCGGGAGAGGGGCGAGGGTATAGTTTTAAGGGAATGAAATCGCGCCCTGTCGTTACAAAAGATTTCAGCCAGTTTGATATGATTCTGGCGGCAGACAAGGATAACCTGAAAGATCTACTGGCGATGTGCCCGCAAGAATCGAAGCATAAAGTCAGCTTATTTTTGAGCCATGGTAATGGGCATGTGGATGAGATCCCCGATCCTTACTTTGGTGGAAGTCGGGGTTTTGAGGATGTGCTTGACCTGATCGAAGAAGCGTCTGACTGTATTCTCAACAGACTGGAGAAGGATTGATCGTATTGTTGGTGGCAGATTAATGCGTATAAAATGTACGTCTACTGCTAACACGTAGGATTAACCCCTGTTTTTCCCTCATAATTGCTTGTTTGTGAGCCGTGCCTCTTATACTCTCAAAAGAAGCCGCTCTTTCTGGAACAAGAGGTAAGAGATTGAAACTGCAACAACTAAAATATTTGAAGGCGATTAAGGATAACAACCTCAATGTCTCTGCCGCCTCTCAGTCTATGTTTACGACCCAGCCCGGCGTTAGCAAGCAGGTTGGCTTGCTTGAGAAAGAGCTAGGTGTTCGTATCTTTGAACGTCGGGGCAAGAACCTCAGCGGTATCACGCCAATTGGTGAAAAGATTCTCGATCAGGTAGAACGCATGTTGGCGCTTGAGCAAAAGATTAAAGCGTTAGCGAATGAGCACCTTGACCCAAGCATAGGTACGCTGAACATCTACACCACGCATACCATTGCGCGGTATCTGCTACCAAGTAGCGTTTCGTACTTCACGCAGAAGTACCCGAACATTAACTTTCATCTGCATCCTACAATGCCTTTGCAAACCAAAGGTGTTATCAGTAAAGGCCATTCCGATTTCTCTATCGTGGCACATGATGTCGGTATGGATAATGATTTAGTGATGTTACCTGCGTACCTTTGGACGTTGGGGCTTGTCGTGCCTGAGGATCATCCGCTTGCTGAGATTGATCAACCGTCGCTAGAGCAGCTTTCAGAGTATCCAATACTGAGCTATGAGCCGAGTGCCACAGGCCGGCAGGTTCAGGATGCGGCATTTGCTGACGCAGGCGTTACGCCTAATTACTTTATGACGGTAATGGATGCTGATGTGATCAAGCGCTACGTTCAGCTTGGATTTGGTATCGGTATTATTTCCACGCTTGCCGCGAGAGATATCGATAACACAGGGTTGAAGTACATTAACCTCGATCATCTGTTTGAGCCGTGTAAAGCCTGGATTTGTTTCAGTAAAGACATACTGCTGCAAAACTACATGTATGATTTTCTATCCTCTTTTTCTCCTCATCTTACGAAAAGCCTGATGGAGAATGTACTGATGCAACAGCAGAGCAGTGAGAAGCTAGAACGCTTGTTTGATGGTATTGAGCTGCCTGTCTACTAACCGTCGAGTTAGATGTGTTTAATGAAAAATGCATCTAACTCACACCCACCTAATCAAGAAAAATATGCTATTTGCCACAATTAATATAATTGAGTGTTTTTTCTAATATCAGAATAAATTAATTATTAAATCGATAATAAAAATTAACTATTTTCTTGATGAAAAATGCATCTAATTCAAACCTATCTAAATAATGAAAAGTGATACTAGTTCCAAATAATGTAATTGAAATTTTGTTTTAATGTCTGAATAATATATTTGTCAATCACTAATAAAATAACTTATCAAATAATAAAAATTAACTATTTTCTTGATGAAAAATGCATCTAATTCAAACCTATCTAAATAATGAAAAGTGATACTAGTTCCAAATAATGTAATTGAAATTTTGTTTTAATGTCTGAATAAGATATTTATCAATCACTAATAAAATAACTTATCAAATAATAAAAATTCACCATTTCTATTGTTATTTAATAATCACTAAGTTAACCCAAGATGAATTATCTAAATGGAGTGAATTTATGAGTAGCACATTAGAAAGAGCGGGCTTTTACCAAAAAGATGCATCTAAGGTTAGCGAAAATACTTCTAGCAATGAACGAAACAATGGGAATAGCTCTTCAGAAAATACTGGAGGAAGAAGAAAAAAACGTCCATCAAGCACGCGAACGAAAACGCCAGACATGCTGAGACGGCCCACCGAGAAAATGAGAATAAAGCTAGGGCGGCTAGACAAGGAAAAAACCTCTGGCAAGAATCATCCAGCGGTCATCATCGCAACCCAATACTCTCAGCTGTACAAAATTCTATTGCTCAGAGTACCCAAAGTGGTGGAGGGCAAAACCACCTTCAGCTGACGCAAGGGATTAGTAATAGCCTCAATACCGTAAATAACGCACCTTTTGCAGTAGGTGTTTCTTCTGATTGGGCAAGGGGGAAAGGAGAGAACAAACCTCAGGGAGCCAACGTAAGGCATATTGCACGTCCTTTTGCTCAGATTAATGCAATCGGTAACACAGTCACTGCTTTTGCGGATCCCAACGCTTCTGGTACGGAACAAGCACAAAATACTCTATCGGCTCTTGGGCAAGGTTTTATTAATGGTTGGGCTGTGCAAGACGTCCACGACCAAATTCAAGCCAACCAAAGGGAGCCGGAAACGCCACCACCAAGACGACAGCCAAGTAGTAGTCCTAATCGAGCACCTTTGCAGCATGGGCAGATAACTCACGATCAATTTATGAATCCTCCTAGGGATAATAACAGACCGACGCAGCAAAGAGCCCAACCGTCACCAAGTAATAGTCCTAACCGAGCAAATAATTTGCAGTCTGGACGTATAAGCTACGGTCAATTTATGAATGATACTAGTCCTAATCGAGCACCTTTGCAGAATGGGCTGATAAATCACGATCAATTTACGAATCCTCCTACTAGGCCTAATAACATACCGCCGCAGCACAGAACCCCCCCGGTCCCTACACAAAAACCCACCAGTACTCTTAGGGGGGTTGCAAACGTTGCTGGCGTTGTAGGGCCAGCAGTACAGGGTGTTGCTTCAGGATTTGGTGCGTACAATGGCATTCAAAACTGGCATCAATCTGATCATTATCAACGAACTCAAACCGCACTAGATACAGCAAATACGGGAATTTGGCTAACAATTGCTGGAGCCGAAGCAGCGGCACTTGCTGGTTCAGCTGTCGCTAGTAGGATGGCTGGTCGTGCTTGGTCTCTTCTTGGCTTTACCTCTGGCATCGCTTCAGGTGCGCAGTTTGGAAAGGGAATATATGACATTACTCAAGGGCAAGGCTTTTCCGCAACTACTAACATCATCGGTGGCGTAGGCGGGTTGGTCGCAGGAGGGTTGGCTGTTAAGGGCAAGGTTGGCGCTGCGACGGCAATTGGAACAGCTGCAGCGGCGCTTCCTGCTGCCGCTGGCATTGCTAATGCTGTGCAAAATAACAAAACGCAATGGGGCGCGAATAATGCATCGGTTGTCGGCACAATTGAAAAACAGGTATTTGATGAAGCAGTAAAAGCGACGGGGAAGGACCAGAAAACAACATTTGAGTCAGTAGCCAATGAGTATGAACAAAGATTACCTTTTACCTTCGATAGTGTTTGGAATAACAGTCATCAGGCTGATTTTTTGGCAAATCAGAACAACAATACCCGTTTTGTCCCTCCACGTTACCATGAGGCTGTACTTGGGTCGCACCCACAAGCCGACCGATTTGGGGGGCATAGGCCAGTAGGTTCAGAAGATAGTTCGTAGATTTAGATCTTTCTAGTAACAGGCCTGCGGCAAAAGAGCGTCAGAGAGCTCCTGCCTATAAAGTATGGGGAAATTTATCAAATAACTTCAACTACAGGGGTGTTGAGTTCCAGAAGATTGATGAATTAGAGCTTAAAACCGAACGTGATTATGTAGGGCGAGGAAGGCAAAGTGCTCCGGGTAAACAAAAGGCAAATCTTGTTGTGATCAATGGCAATGATTGGCGACATCGTAACGTGTCGCGACCTGGCATACCGACTACGATCGGGGAAGGTGCGGCAGCTGAAAGGCGAATTGTGACTGACCCTACTAAACCCACAGTGATAATTGCGGGACGGGATTTTCACGATACACAGATACGTCTTCGTAACAAGGAAGATAGGGTTATCTTTAGAGAGCCACCGACTAAAAATATAAATATAATCAGTGACTACCCACCAAATATACAATTTGAATTTGAAGAGGGGAGGAGTGATGTTTCTATGAACTCAAAGAAAGATCAAATTGTTAGATGGTCTTCTAGAGATAATGATAATAGATTTCATGGAAGGGTAGGGCAAACTCACGATACATACTCCTTCAACAACGAGCCGCTAGTTAATGTTTACTATGATAACACGGTAACATAAATTAGACTGATGTTCGGCTAGGTTCGCCTGCTTACTTTGAGTAAGCAGGCTTCTTTGTCGTTACAGAGCCTCACACTCTTCAGCAGTAAGTTTCTTCTTTGCATTCTTTTGTGGCAAATACCACCGAGAGACACCTCGATATAATTTGGAAACAGCCATCTCGGGTGACATAGTTTTATTTATCACACCAATGCTGGTTTGCCAGATGTCTCTTTCCATTCTTGACAAGTGCTGAGCTGTACTACGAATAGTAGAATCGCACTCGTCACGCCATGACATCATCTCTTGCGCTATTGGGTCGCTTACGTCAAAGAAGTGATTGGACAGCGAGAAAAAGCCAGACATTTCGTTGGTGAGGATATTAGCGAACTCCGCAGTAGTCATCCACTCGAGGAAAATCTGAGCTGCCTCGGCGTTTTTACTTTTTGCATTCAGGCCCATACCCAAGTCTGTGTGATCACTGAAATAACAGGCATCGCCACGTTTTTCGACAGGCGGCTTAAATACTCCGAGATTGATCTTATCTTTGAACGTAAGAATATCCCAAGAGCCCGCTGGATAAACGGCTGCTTTTCCTTCGGCGAAGAGTGATATCGCATCTGCATAGGTGCGAGAACTATATCTATTACCAAGATATTTTGACCAGCGTTTAAGGTGATGAAAGGTGTTGAGATAGGCTTCACTATCGATGCGTTCTTTACCTTCAATCAAAGCGAAACGGCCATCTTCTCCTTTCCAAAAGTTAGGGCCAATATTTTGAAAGCCCATGGTTGCTGCTTCCCACTTATCTTTGGTACCCATTGCAAGGGGGACATAACCTTCTTGTTTTGCACGCTCAAGAACATTAAAGAATTCGTCGTTGGTTTCAGGTCTGGTGACACCAAGTTTTTTGAAGATGTCTTTGTTGTACATGAAGCCATGAATGACAGACGCCATGGGTAAGCAGAATGTTTGCGCACCGGAATCTGTTTGCCATGGTGCTTGTGCAAAACTCGGGAAGTTTTCGATCCCGTTCATCTCGGTGATTTCTTTCAGGTACCCTGCTTCGAAAAGAGGGAGAGAACCATCAAAAGGACGACAGGCAATCAAGTCGCCAGCTTTGCCGTTTTCGAATCTGCTTTTTAATTCGGAATCAAATTGAGCTGAGTCATCCGATGAACGATAAACAACGGTAATTTCCGGATGATGTTTATTGAACGCGGGAATGATCTTTTGTTCCCAAATTGCATCGTCTTTTCGCCATGAATCGACAGTAATAGTAGTTTGCGCCATGACTGGCGCAGCAATATTCAGTAACACTGAACCGAGCAGGCTTAGAGATAAATATTTCTTCATGTCATGTACCTCAGACACGGAATTTAGAGATGAGAGACTGTTGACCGACTGCGAGCTCGGACAACGAAGCACTGCTGCTTGCTGAGTCTTTGGCATCTCGCTCGGCATCAGTCGCAACAATTGCAATACCATGGATATGTTCTGCCACATCGGTACTGACTTTGATTTGTTCTTCCGTCGCTTGTGCTACGTGAATGGCCATTTCCTGAATCGCGGCCATACGCCCAGCAATATCTTGCAGCATATCATCTGTGATACGTGTCTGTTGCAGACAGTCAGACATTTGATCCTGACTATGGCTCATGGTTTCAGCCATATTGGTGGCATTGTTTTGCAGCTGACTGATCATCGACTTAATCTCTTCTGTCGATTGTTGTGTTCTGTTTGCTAATGCACGTACTTCATCAGCAACAACAGCAAAGCCTCGACCCTGAGAGCCGGCTCGCGCAGCTTCAATGGCAGCATTGAGTGCCAGCAGGTTGGTCTGCTCAGCAATCTCTTCGATGACATAGAGTACTGAACCGATATTTGACGAGTAATCCTTCAATTGCTTCATGTTGATAGCAGCTTGTTCAACATTTGCCGACAGAGACTCGGTTAGCTTACGACTCAATGTAACCTGCGCTCTGCCTTTATCTGCAGCATCATTAGCTCCATCAACCTCAGCGACTGCCATTTCTGTTGCGCGAGAGATCTCTTTGGCGCTGACTTCCATTTGCGCTATGGCAGCGGCAACTTGTTCTGTGCGTGAGCGCTGATCTTCAGCTCGCATCTGGGAGCTTTCGCTGACTGATGCTGAACGTTGAGCCTCATCAAGCACCTGTTTTGCACCAACATTAAACTCTGACAGCGTAGAAGCCATCGTATCTGCCATGCTGTCTATGGCGGTACTTAGCTCACCAAATTCATCATGACTGATGTAGTTGGTACGCTTTCTCATGTCGCCGTTTTTCAGCTCGTTGAGTACGCGTCTGATTTTAGATAACGGCTTCTGAATCTTTCTCGTTGTGCTTACAACGACAAATAACCCGATTACAGCAGCGATAAATGTCATCGACAATGTTGAGTAAAGTGCGTCATTGAGGGCCTCATCGGCCTCTATCATACTCTGCTCAGACTGCTGATTAGCATAAATGACATAGTCATTAAGTTTGTTACGAATGGTATTGAGCTGTGCCTGTGTTTGTTCGTTTGCTGTGGTCCAAACCTGTTGCTGCGATTTTTGCTGTGACAATATCGCAATAAGGCCATTCTCACCCAGAGTCAACTCGCTCATGCGATTCAGGTTTCGGGTAAACCGGGTTTTCACGTCCTCTGGAACAGAGATTCTTTCCAAGCGTTTGAAGGCGATTTCAATATCTTTTGTGAGCGTCTTTTTCAGAGTCTCCAAGTCGGTATTCCTGTCTGCACGCCTAAGGGCTTTTAAGTCACGTGCAATCCCGCTGGTAATAAGCTCGGCTCTGTTTCGCAAGGAACGTTTCACGGCGGCCTTTTGTAAGAGCAGATTAGCAGCCCAATTGTACGTGTCTTCAAGTCTCATAAACTGCAGCATCAATGTGTCTTGCTGGTTTTCGAGCTGGAGAAGGGTGGTCTTTACGGTGAGCAGTTGCTCTGCTCCTGAAAAATAGTCACCTGACGCGACTTCAATATCTCTCAAGGTACGTTGATCTCTTGGAGACTCAATTTTCACCGCAATGTTGTCTAAGGTCAGTTTGTACTGCTGATGCAGTTGTTGAAAGGCGCTTGTATCTTCAGGTTGACCTGAGCTGCCGTATGTTTGTACGAAAAGGTTGGTCTCGGCAAGTTTGTTAATAAGTTGCCCAGATGCGACAACAACGGGGGTAGATTTTTGAGTGATATGCTCGACCTTCTCTTGCATCGTCTTTGCGTTGAAAAAACTGACGCTGCTGATTAAGGCCATCAAACAAAACATCAACGCAAAACCGATAACGGTTCTCTGTACTACTGATATTTTCATGGCGTATGAGGTCCACCTGATTGAAATGATTGCTACGATGTCAAAATAACAATAATTTTATACGAAAAATAACTCTTTTGAATCGCGAATAATAATTGTGTAACACATCAATAAATGTACTTACTTCTACTTGATGAGTGACTTTTGCGATAAAAGTGCTGCTAATGTCACATATTATTTTTCGATATAAACTAACGCAATGGGGTTGGAGTGATTTTGAGTGAAAAGTCAAAAAAGCCTGTTAAACAGGCTTTAGAAGTGGAAGATAAGCTTAATATCAGTAACGTGTTACCACTTTTTCTTCGGTGCAAACAGCTCGTCAAGCTCTTCGTTTGATTCGTCCTTGGGTTTAGCTTCTTCAAAGCCTTTATTGAGGCTGTCAGTGATTTCCTGATACGCCTGAGTGAGACTTTCTTTTGCCTGCACGCAATAAGGGTCATTTTTGGCGCTGACCACATCAATCGCTTTTTTGAGTAGCTGCTGAGCGGTACCCATTTGGCCCTTGATTTTGGCCTCGTTGACACGCTTCATCACGTTTTCGACGTTAATCTTCATTTGCATTTGCTCAAGACGAGAATTTTCTGCAACAAACTCTTGGGTATGCATATGACCTTTGGTGTGCTCAGCTTTAATCACTGCACGAAGGCGTTTGACCAGTTTCAGCATAGATATTGCGTCGCGATCGTTATCCGGTACGCGGAAAGCTGTAGAGTCTTTATTTTGGTAACTCTGCTGAAGCTGATTAATCTGGGTTTGAACATCTGAGATGCGTTGTTGAACAGATTTGTCAGACGAATCTATCGAGTACATCGATTTCAATGCATCAAGGATCTTTTTGTTCAGGCAAACCATAAGCGCGCCGCTGTATGGCAAGTTGTGGGCATTACCCACCAGCTCTTCTGTCGCATCGACGACAGCAATATATTTTGCTAACTCCTGACGTTTGGAAGATTCGACACGTTGGCGCTGCTGGGCGATCATGTTGTAGCCCACGATGAGGCCGAGGAGGATGACGCACAGGCCGACAATTAAGATGATATTACTAGGCAATGTCCGGTTTCCCTGTAAAAACTAAAAGTGGCAGGAATGAAGTCCCACCGAATTATATACTTTATTTATACTACTTTCGATCTTAGCTAAAAACTGCCGTCCTGTCGGACTTTTATTGGCTTCTTTGTCTGCTACTTTAAGAATAATCAATAATTTGGAACACGCACTACGCAATGTGAATGAACCTGTAAAGCAGGGTAGGATTCGCCCATAGGGCTTTGTTCTGATTTTTTTCAAATGTCAGTGAATAATTTTGCTTTAGCGAGCTGACTTGAGCATCGTTCGTGACGGTTGCGATCTCTGTGCATTTCATTCATTTACGTGTATATACTTTCCACTTCTTGTTTTGTCCGTTATCAGCTAATTAGAAAATTTCACGGAGTATATCAGTGGAACCAGATGCGTGTCCTTTTGAAACTGGCTTTAAAGTGCTCGATCATTTTTTGAAACAGCATCAAACCTTGTGGAGGGAAAAGCCATTTGAAGCTGAGCGCTTGCTTTGGAGTGAATCTTATCCGGCCTTGTGTAATTGGCTTGATATGCAGACTCTTTCAGATCTCGCAGTTTGGAAACAGTCACCACGGCAGTTGAATGATGTGGTGTCTGAGATGGTTTCTGGGCTTGATAAAGTAAACGATATTATTGATTTACCTCGACGCCGCTTTACTAAAGAGCCAAAAGACTTAGGTAGGCTTTCTACAGGTATCCCCGGGCGGAAATGGTCTCAGATCCTAGCTTTTGATCAATCCCTAGAAGCAGGAGGAAGCCAATGGCTCGAGTGGTGCGGCGGAAAAGGGTACTTGGGCCGATTGCTAGCCGTAACTCGGGGCGCGGACGTACGACTCTGGAGTGGCAAGAGTCTCTTTGTCAGGCTGGTCAGGAATACGCTGATAAACATAGTTTGCCAATGAAATTTGTGCAGGGAGATGCTTTCTCCCCCAAAAGTGGCGACCACGTGTTGAAATGTGACCATGCTGTTGCCCTTCATGCCTGTGGAGATTTACACGTGAGACTAATACAACACGCTGTTAATGCGCGAACAGCGGCTGTGAGCATTTCTCCCTGTTGCTACCATTTGATTAATGATGAGTACTACATGCCTCTCTCATCAATAGCGAAAGCGTCACATCTGAAGCTGGACAAAGACAACCTCAAGTTACCTTTGCAAGAGTCAGTCACTGCAGGCCAAAGCGTCAGAAGCAAGCGATTTGTCGAGGTCAGTTTCCGGTTAGGCTTTGACTCTTTGCTGCGTGATCGCTTGGGGATTGCCTCATATGTACCAGTTCCAAGTATTCAGAAATCTCTATTGGGTGAGGGCTTTGAACGTTTTTGTATTTGGGCGGCAAAGATTAAAGGTATTACGTTACCCGAAGGAATCGACTATCACGGCTTCTTAGCTCATGGTGAGGAACGCTTCTTTCTTGTGGAGCAAATGGAAACTGTTCGGACGATTTTCCGCCGTCCATTAGAATTGTGGCTTGTTTTAGACAGAGTATTGTTTCTCAAAGAGCAAGGGTATGAGGTGTCGCTGGGAGAGTTCTGCGAGCGCGAACTTACGCCAAGAAATGTGCTGATTCAGGGAAAATTGGCGCAGTGACCACTGAAATTTTCGATTACCTATTTGTTGCTCTGCTTCTCTCTATTGGTGCCTTTATTCAGAGCCTAGTTGGGTTTGGATTGGCGATCGTTGTCGCCCCAGTTTTACTCATTATCGATTCGAGCCATGTTCCTAGTACGATTACTGTTGTTGCGTTGTATCTAGGTCTGATTAATGCCTGGCAGTATCGCGGACACCTATCTTTAGGTGGTTTGACGTGGGCTTTCTTGGGTCGTGTGCCAGGTAGCATCTTGGGTGGGGTAGTGCTTACCGTTTTTTCATTGACGGTTATTGAAATTACTCTGGCGTTGCTTGTGCTTTTTTCTGTCATGATCAGTCTGTCAAAAGTGAGTGTCAGACCTAGTAATCCAAACATGTTGATTGCTGGCTTTTTTTCAGGGTTGATGGGCACAACTACAAGTGTTGGCGGGCCACCAATGGCATTGGTCCTCCAAAATGCGAAAGCTCATCAACTTCGTGCCAATCTAGCTATATATCTTACCGTGAGCTGCCTTTTGTCGCTATGTGTGCTCGCTTATACAGGCCACTTCAATGTCAGACACCTACAATATGGTTTATTCAGCCTTCCCTTTGTACTGATCAGTACTGTCATCGCCTACAAAGTGGCTGATTCAATTAACCCGGCATGGATGAAAAAGGGCGTGCTCGTGTTATGCACCTTGGCTGCCATCGGCCTATTGAGTCATGCACTGAGTGCGTAAAAAAGCCAGCGGGGCTGCTGGCTCTATAATGTGTTCAAGTCGGTTTATGAGATGCTGCTTATCAGTTGAATTAGGATGATAAGAATGCCAATTAGCAGAGTTAGCATCAAAGACAAACTCCCCCCCCGCGACCTGGTACTTACCTTTATTGAGGCCTTTCATGCGTACTTTTCTTGCCATCAACACGGGTAATACAATACCCAACATTACCAACGCAATCGCCGCGTAACCCAATGCAGCAGCGAAACCTTGAGGAAAAAATAGGGCGATAACCATGGGGGGGACGAATGTGCACAAAGACGTTTGCAGACGCCCTGACAAAGAGTTTTGTCGGTTGAGTGCATCAGAGAGAAAGTCAAAGAGACCTAAACTGACACCAAGAAATGAGGTTGCCAGCGCAAGGTCTGCGAAAAGTGAAATCGTGCCAGCGACCGAGTCTGAGTGAACAACATTGCCAACGAGTTTTATAAATCCGGCAAGATTATCATTGGTAACCAGCTGTGCCTGCCCGATACTGCCTAGGCTGGCTGCTTGCCAGAAAATATAGATCAGTAGAGGTAAACCGGAACCAATGAACATGACCTTTCTTAGCGCTTTAACATCCAAACCAACGTAGGACACGACGGAAGGAATACTGCCGTGGAAACCGAAAGAGGTGAAGATTATCGGTATCGCTGACAGTAATAAGCCCTTTTCTAATGGCATTTCGACAAGGTGACCGGCAGAAATATGTGGCGTGAGTAGTGCTAGAGCCATGACTAACATCACGATTTTAAGCGCAAATAAGCCGCGGTTAATCAAGTCAACTTTGCTGGTACCTAGCCCAACGATCATGGCAATCAGAAGTGTGAACGAGATAATACCGACATAAGAGGGAAAGTCCGCCTGTATAAAGTCCGAGAGTTTTGCGTTAAGTTGACCTCCACCCCCTGCGATGTATGCTGCACAAAGCGCGTACAGAAGGAACATGGTTGCAATACTCGCAAGCCATTGACCACGCTTACCGAGAAAAAGAAAAGCCAGAGTGTTGAGCGTAGCGCCTGCTGGAGCATGTTGATGTACTTCCAGCATCAACATTGCGGTAAAAGTCATTAGCAACCACATTCCAACCATGATGATCACGGATAGACCGAGACCCAAGCCGGCAGAAGCAAGGGGAAGGGCGAGCATTCCTGCACCGATGGTTGTTCCGGCGATAATTAAGGCACTGCCAAATAATTTGTTTTGCATGCGAAAAACCTGAAGAGGGATGTGTTATCTGAGTCTTATTGTTGTGTGAGGTAGCGCAAAATCGACCTGTGCATCCTCCGAAAAGTGCTGTTACAAAAACGTGCGCTGTTCACCAGAGTGAGTGTAACAATAAAAGTACAGTGATCGTAATCATTTTTTTACGTGCAATTGTTGTTGAAGAGACACTATAAATAGAACCATAATCAACTAACTGGCTGTGATATAAGGAGAAATGAGGTGGAGCAGGCAATTAGGATTGCAATGATCAGTACGGGCGAAGAAGTACTCCATGGAGATATCGACGATACAAATGCGTCGTGGCTTTCCCGGAAATGCTTTGAGCAAGGTTTTCCGCTGCATCGCCGGATAACCGTTGGCGATTCCCTTGATGACCTTGCTGTTGAGTTTACCCGTTGCAGTCAAGTATCAGATGTTGTCATTGTGAATGGAGGGTTGGGACCGACCTCTGATGACCTGACAAGTCAGGCAATGGCTGCAGCAATGGATACAGAGCTGGAGCTCTATGCTGATTGGTTATCTGTTCTCAAAGCCAGATTCGAGCGTGATGGACGTGAAATGCCGAAAAGTAATCTCAAACAGGCAATGTTACCCGCCGGATCAGAATTGATTGATAATCCTATCGGCAGTGCCTGCGGCTATTCGGCGAAGCTCAATGACAGCCTCTTCTTTTTTACCCCGGGTGTCCCCAGTGAGTTCAAAATGATGTTCGATGAACAAATTTTGCCTCGACTGAAAGCAACCTTTCCTTACAACCAAGCGCGGGAGGTGAAGCGACTGTATACCTTTGGGTTATCAGAAGCGTCTCTTAACGACAGTTTTGAAGACGTCACTTTACCCGATAGTTTTGAAATCGGTTATCGCTCAGCGTTGCCATTTATTGAAATAAAGCTATTCGCTCCACGAGGTGCTGAGCAAATCCCTGACGTTTTGGACGAACTAAGAGCAAAACTGAGTGAGCATGTTGTTGGCGACGGCTTACCAATGATAGTTAATCTTGGTAATTTGCTGACTCAGCAAGCTATTACAGTTGCGCTTGCTGAACAATTTACGGGCGGATGGTTGGCAAATATGTTGAACAGCGACATGGAATGCCAGAGACAATTGATACAGGGCTGGACACTGTCAGAGAATGCAAGAGTGATGATGCAGAACAATATCCACTTGCAGCAGCAATCGCTATGGCTTCCGCAGCAAGGGAAAACGCAGGTGCATCAGCGGCCTTGTCATGTGGCAAGTTAATTGACGGTAAAGTCTCTCTGGCTTTATCCACGATTGAGGGAGACTGGGGAGTTCGGGTCGAAACTCGGAAGAACTTCTCTACGGAAGACTATCGTCATTATCTGGCGACATTGATGCTAGATCTTTTGCGTCGTTGGCTGGAGGGGAAGCCTATGTTCCCGGTAATCAGTGCATTGAATCTTGTTGAAGAGCAGCATATTACACGCTGATGTGAACGCGGTTGTTATTCATTCACCGCAATGGGTACAGAGGTAATCTGATAATCAAATGTCAGACTGACATCTGAAACTGGAACTGATTGGCATGTGAGAATTTCACCTGCCGCCACATAAGCCATTGCGTCTTTTTGGTTGACATGACCGCTTTCTAATTTACAACGGCAGGCACCACACACTCCATTTCTACATTGGTACTCAGGCATTAAGCCTGCACTTTCAAGCTGTTCTAGCAATTGCTGGTGGGAATTGCCCACCAGCTCTTGTCCGTTCACTGAGATCGTGATTCGGCTCATAGTTCAAATTCACCTAAGTCATCAATGTCGACATCATTATCAATTTGCCCCACCAGATACGAACTGATCTCCGCTTCCTGAGGAGCAACTTGGACGTTGTCAGACGACAGCCAAGCATTAATCCAAGGGATAGGGTTCTGAGACGCATTTGGGTATGGCGGCTTTAAACCAACCGCATTCATTCTGAGGTTGGTAATGTACTCGACATACTGGCAAAGAATATCTTTATTCAGTCCAATCATTGAACCGTCCTTGAACAAATACTCGGCCCATTCCTTTTCTTGTTCGGCAGCTTTCTTAAACAGCTCGAAACATTCATGCTCACACTCGGCTGCGATTTCTGCCATTTCTGGGTCGTCATCACCGCTTCGGAGTATGTTCACCATATGCTGTGTACTGGTGAGGTGTAGTGCTTCATCACGTGCGATCAGTTTGATTATCTTTGCGTTGCCTTCCATCAACTCACGCTCTGCAAAAGCGAATGAACATGCAAAGCTCACATAGAAACGAATAGCTTCTAGCGCGTTGACAGACATCAGGCAGACATAGAGTTTTTTCTTGAGCTCACGCAGAGACAAAGTAATAGTCTCGCCATTGATGTTGTGCTCACCTTCACCGAAACGGTGATAGTCGTTGGTTGCCTGAATCAGATCATCATAGTAATGGGCAATGTCAGCCGCTCGTTTGATGATTTGTTCATTACCGATAATGTCGTCAAACACCATACCTGGATCAGACACGATGTTTCTGATGATGTGAGTATAAGAGCGCGAGTGAATAGTCTCTGAAAACGACCAGGTTTCAATCCATGTTTCTAACTCTGGAATGGAAACTAGGGGTAACAGCGCTATGTTCGGACTTCTTCCCTGAATAGAGTCCAACAAAGTTTGGTATTTCAGATTACTGATAAAGATGTGTTTTTCATGTTCAGGGAGACGGTTGTAGTCGATACGGTCATTCGACACATCAACTTCTTCCGGTCGCCAAAAAAAACTCAGTTGCTTTTCAATCAGTTTCTCGAAAATCTCGTATTTTTGCTGGTCATAACGCGCCACGTTGACGGACTGTCCAAAGAACATAGGTTCTTTCAACGCGTTGTTCTTTTCTTTTGAGAAAGTGCTATAAGCCATTATCGTTCAGTTACCATTTTCGTGTTTAAGCATGGAAAGGGGAGTTGTCTCCCCCTTTCATCGATTAGATTTTACAAGCGCCGCCTGCACAGTCATCGTCTGCCAAGTCCTGCTGGTTGTCATCAGCACCATCACGTGTATTGTGGTAGTAGAGTGTTTTTACACCCAGTTTGTAGGCGCTAAGCAGATCTTTCAGGAGCAGTTTCATTGGTACTTTACCCGATGGCATCTTGCTTGGATCATAATTGGTGTTAGCTGAAATTGCTTGGTCAACGAACTTCTGCATGATACCAACAAGTTGCAGGTATCCGTCGTTGCTGCCTATGTTCCAAAGCAGTTCATAGTTATCTTTGTACTTGTGATACTCAGGTACAACTTGCTTCAATATGCCGTCTTTCGATGCTTTGATAGAAACGAAACCACGAGGTGGCTCAATGCCGTTAGTCGCATTAGAGATTTGCGACGATGTCTCAGATGGCATCAACGCTGAAAGTGTCGAGTTACGAAGACCGTGCTCTACAATCTCTTGTCTCAGTGTTTCCCAGTCATAGTGAAGTGGCTCTTCACAAATTTGATCAAGATCTTTCTTGTAGGTATCTATTGGCAGAATACCCTGAGCATAGGTCGTCTCGTTAAATGCTGGGCAAGCGCCTTGCTCTTTTGCCAGCTCAACAGATGCTTTCAGGAGGTAATACTGAATTGCCTCAAACGTTTTGTGAGTTAGCGCGTTAGCACTGCCATCTGAATAACGAGCGGCATTCTTCGCCAGATAGTAGGCATAGTTAATGACACCTACACCCAATGTGCGGCGGTTCATCGTCGCTTTACGTGCTGCTGGCAGCGGATAATCCTGATAATCAAGCAGCGCGTCAAGTGCACGAATTGTTAAATCTGCTAACTCTTCCAGCTCATCAAGTTCATTGATGGCACCCAAGTTAAATGCAGACAGTGTGCACAATGCAATTTCACCATTTTCATCTTCAACGTTATTTAATGGCTTCGTCGGCAGTGTAATTTCTAGGCACAGGTTCGATTGGCGAATAGGCGCGACTGCCGGGTCAAATGCGCTATGCGTATTACAGTGATCGACGTTTTGTATATAGATACGGCCTGTTGAAGCACGTTCTTGCATCATCAGAGAGAACAACTCAACGGCTTTAACCGTTTCACGCGGAATGGCCGAATCTTGTTCGTATTGAGTGTATAGACGTTCAAATTCTTCTTGATCAGCAAAGAATGCGTCATACAAGCCAGGCACGTCAGAAGGTGAGAACAAAGAAATATTTCCGCCTTTTATCAGACGGCTATACATCAGCTTGTTAATCTGAACACCGTAGTCCATGTGACGTACACGGTTTTCTTCAACACCGCGGTTGTTTTTCAGAACCAACAGGCTTTCAACTTCACGGTGCCAGATTGGGTAGAAAAGAGTTGCGGCACCACCACGCACGCCGCCTTGAGAGCAGCACTTCACAGCTGTCTGGAAGTACTTATAAAATGGGATGCAACCAGTATGGAATGCTTCACCTTCGCGTATTGGGCTACCCAGTGCACGAATACGCCCAGCATTAATGCCGATTCCAGCACGTTGGCTGACATAACGAACAATTGCGCTTGACGTTGCATTGATTGAGTCGAGGCTGTCGTCACATTCGATCAGTACACAAGAGCTGAATTGACGAGTCGGTGTACGCACCCCTGACATTATTGGTGTCGGCAAAGAAACCTTGAATAACGACACCGCGTCATAGAAGCGGCGGATGTAATCAAGACGTGTTTCTTTCGGATATTTTGCGAACAGGCACGCAGCGATCATTATGTATAAAAACTGCGCACTCTCATAGATTTCACCCGTAACACGGTTTTGTACTAAATATTTACCTTCCAACTGCTTTACAGCAGCATAGGAAAAGTTCATATCACGCCAATGGTCGATGTAGCTGTCGAGGATATTCAGCTCTTCGGTTGTATAGTCTTCGAGCAGGTGTTTATCGTACTTACCTGTTTCAACCATTTTGGCGACATGATCAACAAGCGTAGGTGGCTCAAATTGGCCGTAAGCTTTTTACGCAGGTGGAAAATAGCCAAACGCGCCGCAAGGTATTGGTAGTCAGGTGTCTGTTCTGAGATCAAATCTGCAGCAGCTTTGATAATCGTTTCATGGATATCTTCTGTTTTGATTCCATCATAAAACTGGATGTGTGAACGCAGCTCAACCTGCGAAACAGACACGTTATCTAAGTCTTTCGCTGCCCACTCGATGACTCGATGGATTTTGTCTAAATCAATACTTTCTTTACGACCACTACGTTTTTCAACAGTGATTTGTTGGTTCATTTATCTATTTCCCAGCGATTCTCGGCCTAGTGTCGTGTTTTTGCCACTTTTTGTATTGTTTCGTTCATCTTCTATACAAGATGAGCGGTGGAGTACAAAATAAAAACACTATATATAGGGGTTACCCTTAACTTGAGTAACAAGATAGTGTTACGTGGCCAATTTTGCAAGTTTGTGGAATTGCCGCAGAGTGTGGATATCTTGGGGATGAAAAACACAATGTTAGTGCTCACTAACCCAACTGTCCCTGCAACTCAATGAAGTAGAAAATTGCAAATGGTTTGGGGGCAAAAAACAAGGTGAAAATAAAATTTTTTGAGGTGCTTTCAGCGGTTATTTTGAAACCCCCTAAATGGTTGTTTTTCATACGTTCATATATGAAGCAGTTGTGACAAAGATCAGAATAATGACAGTATCTGCGTAGGGCTGTTAAAAATCTGATCAGGTTCCCAGTCTGAAATTTGTCCGTGGTCACTGATATAACCCCACTTAGCAACACCCGATTTCATATTTGCGGCTTTTGCTGCAACAACGTCACTTTTGACGTCTCCTACGTACAAGCAAGATTCAGGATGTGTGCCAAGCTGTTGTGCTGCGTACAAAAGTGGAGAGGGGTCTGGTTTGGCTACCGAGAGTGTATCGGGTGAAACGATGGTGTCTGCGGATTCCAGCCTTGGGTAGAAGCGTAGGAGCTGCTCAGTGAGGTCGCCTGGCTTGTTGGTAACAATGCCCCACTTGAGGCCTTTCTCGTCGAGCGCGTCGAGTAACGAAAGAATTCCGGGGTAGTATTGTGTCCCCCGGTTGATATCGGCCGAGTAAGCATCAAGAAACTGTTTTCGGGCTAGGGGCATGATGCCTTCGGGAATATCGCCGTTGAAGCCATCAAGCAGTAAACCTCTGGAGCCGAAACTGGAGCATTTACGCACTTGTTCGTCTGATAAAGGAGGTTGACCATGCAACTTAAGCACGATGTTCGCCGCCCGCCCCATATCAGGTGCTGTATCGAGTAACGTTCCGTCGAGGTCGAAAAGTACAGACTCAATGCCCACAGAAGCTTCCTTTATTGTTTAGATGTTTAAGGTTGAAAGACGGTGTGGACCATATAGTTCACGTCGACATTTTTATTTGATAGCCAGTAGCTCTCGGTCAACGGGTTGTAGTGAAGGCCCGTGATGTGCTCCTCAGTGAGTCCTGTTGTATCAATCATTCTCAGTAATTCCGAAGGGCGGATGAACTTTTTGTGGTCATGCGTGCCCTTGGGCACCATATTCAGCACATACTCAGCACCTACAATAGCCATCAGCCACGATTTGGTATTACGGTTTAACGTCGAAAAGAAGACATGCCCATTTGGCTTAACGAGCCTTGCGCATGATGCAATGACAGAAGCTGGGTCAGGCACATGCTCCAACATTTCCATACAGGTAACCACATCATACTTTTGCGGATACTCAGCAGCATGGTCCTCCACTGTACTCTGAACGTAAGTGAGCTCTGTTCCCGTCTCAAGTGCATGTAAGCGGGCAACAGAGAGGGGTTCAGCGCCCATGTCTAAGCCAATGACATTAGCGCCTTCTTTTGCCATACTTTCGGCCAGTATTCCTCCACCGCAGCTACGTCGAGTACCTCTTTACCGAAAATGCCATTGCTTCGTTCGAGAATATAATTGAGGCGAAGTGGGTTGATTTGATGCAGGGGCTTAAATTCTCCCTCCAGATCCCACCATTTGGATGCCAAGTCTTCAAATTTTTGAATTTCAGCGGGGTCGACGTTTTGATTACTGCTCATTGGTTCAGGGTTCCTTCGTTTTTTTTCATTATATCGTCATCAGTGTTCATGAAACAGAGGCCTGTTCATCGATAATCCGTATAGGTTGTTATGAAGACATGCTTTTCATTTTTTGAGTAATAATCGGCTATTTTCAAACGCAATAAATAGCAATTTCTCGTTGTAACGGCTTGAAGAAAAGGGAGTTGTCAGTGGTGAACAAACTCGTGTCCGAGTACTTATAAGACGCAAGTAGAATTTTTTCTTAAAATTTGGGTGGTTAATATGCCATCAGTTAACTTTTTTCATTGACTAAAATGACAACAATTCGTGATTTATCTCCCCTTTACTCTATGACTATGTCGGGCTTTTTATGGTAATATTACAGGTCTTGCACGTATTTAATTACGACAATCTTATCTGAGGGATATTGGCTCCATGAGCGATCTTGCTAAAGAGATCACGCCCGTAAATATTGAAGAAGAGCTCAAAAGCTCGTACCTCGACTACGCGATGTCTGTCATCGTTGGTCGTGCGCTTCCTGACGTGCGTGATGGCCTAAAACCTGTTCACCGTCGTGTCCTGTATGCAATGAATGTGCTGGGCAACGACTGGAACAAGGCCTATAAAAAATCTGCCCGTGTCGTTGGTGACGTGATTGGTAAATATCACCCGCACGGGGACAGTGCGGTATACGACACCATCGTTCGTATGGCTCAGCCATTCTCACTTCGGTATATGTTGGTTGATGGTCAGGGTAACTTCGGTTCGATTGATGGAGACTCAGCGGCAGCGATGCGTTACACAGAAGTTCGTATGTCGAAGATCGCACACGAACTTCTGGCGGACCTGGAAAAAGAGACTGTCGATTTTGTACCTAACTATGACGGTACAGAGAAGATTCCTGAAGTCATGCCGACACGCATCCCTAACCTTCTGGTTAATGGTGCGTCAGGCATCGCCGTTGGTATGGCGACAAACATTCCGCCGCATAACTTGACTGAAGTTATCAACGGCTGTCTGGCGTACATCGAGAATGAAGACATCACTATTGAAGAGTTGATGACGCATGTACCCGGCCCTGATTTCCCGACGGCTGCTCTTATCAATGGCAGAAAGGGTATTGAAGACGCGTATCGCACTGGTCGCGGTAAGATTTATCTCCGTTCTCGTGCTGAAATCGAAACTGACAAGAATGGTAAAGAGACCATTATCGTCAATGAGATTCCTTATCAGGTTAACAAAGCGCGCTTGATCGAAAAGATCGCTGAGTTGGTGAAAGACAAAAAAGTCGAAGGCATCAGCGCACTACGTGATGAGTCTGATAAAGACGGTATGCGTATTGTTATCGAGTGTAAACGTGATGCCGTCGGTGAGGTTATTCTGAATAACCTTTACGCACAGACTCAGCTTCAGACATCTTTCGGTTTCAACATGGTTGCGTTGGATAACAATCAGCCAAAACTGTTTGGCCTGAAAGAAATGCTCAAGTGCTTCGTCAACCACCGCCGTGAAGTGGTGACACGACGCACGATCTTCGAGTTACGAAAAGCGCGTGAACGTGCACACATCCTCGAAGGCTTGGCGATTGCACTGGCCAACATTGATGAGATCATTGAGCTAATTCGTGCCGCCCAGACTCCTGCCATTGCTCGCGAGCAACTGCAAGAACGTGGTTGGAACCTTGGCACCGTTGCAGCCATGCTGGAAGCAACTGGTGTTGATGCGGCACGCCCTGAATGGTTAGACGATGCATTTGGCGTTCGTGATGGACTTTACTATCTAACGGAACAACAAGCCCAGGCAATTCTCGATCTGCGTTTACATAAACTGACAGGCCTTGAGCACGAGAAGATCCTCGACGAATACAAAGAGCTGTTGGGATTGATTGGTGAGCTGATGCTGATTCTTTCAAACCCAGAACGCCTGATGGAAGTCATTCGCGAAGAGCTTGAAGCTATTCGTGATGGGTATGGTGATGAGCGTCGTACCGAAATCACTGCGGCAAGTGCAGATATCGATATCGAAGATCTGATTAATCAGGAAGACGTTGTTGTGACACTTTCACATGAAGGTTATGTGAAGTACCAACCTCTGACAGATTACGAAGCACAACGTCGTGGTGGTAAAGGTAAATCAGCAACGCGAATGAAAGATGAAGATTTCATTGAGCGTCTGCTGGTGGCTAATACCCACGACACAATTCTTTGCTTCTCAAGCCGCGGTCGTATGTACTGGATGAAGGTATATCAATTACCATTGGCCTCGCGAACTGCGAGAGGCAAGCCGATTGTTAACCTGCTGCCGCTTGAATCTGGTGAGCGAATTACTGCGATTTTGCCAGTCACGGAGTACGAAGAAGACAAGTTCGTCTTTATGGCGACGGGTAACGGTACCGTCAAGAAGACACCGCTGACTGATTTCAGTCGTCCACGCAGTGCAGGTATCATTGCAGTGAACCTGCGTGATGATGACTCATTGATTGGTGTGGATATCACTACGGGTGATAACGACATCATGCTGTTCTCTAAGTCGGGCAAAGTTGTTCGATTCAATGAAGAACAAGTGCGTGGCATGGGCCGTACAGCCGCAGGTGTTCGTGGTATCAAACTTTCTGACAATGATCAGGTCGTTTCACTTATTGTGCCGCATACGGAAGGCGACATCCTGACCGTGACCGAAAATGGCTACGGTAAACGAACTGAATTAGGTGAGTACCCAGCGAAGAGCCGAGCAACTCAAGGCGTGCTTTCTATCAAAGTCTCAGACCGTAATGGTTGTGTGGTAGGGGCAGTGCAGGTTGAGGAAGGTGATGAATTTATGATGATCACCAACGGCGGCACACTGGTGCGTACAAGAGCTTCTGAAGTTAGCCAAGTAGGCCGGAATACTCAGGGTGTAACGCTGATTCGTACCTGTGAAGGTGAAGAGGTCGTTGGTCTGCAACGTATCGAAGAGCCTGAAGAGGAAGTGTTACCTGAAGGTACAGAGGAAGGCGAGGCTGATGCGACTGCTGAGCAAGACTCTTCCGAAGGGCAAGCGCCTACAGGCGATGAAGCAGCGGCACCTGATGCCGAGTAAGTATTCATTTGAACGAAAAAACGCAGCTAAGGCTGCGTTTTTTTATGTCTTTGATTTGTATAAAGCGCCGTATTACGAGTTTTGCCTTTTCAAAAGGCGGTGAAAGGTGATACAACTAAAAACCTTGATGGCTGCTATATGCAATAGCTGACCGCGCTGGTGTCGCATTGGTTTACGCAGTACATTGTCTTTTTTAGAGGTTTAAGATCGCGATCGTTCGCAAGCAGGAGTATTCACTGATAATGGAAAAGGTATTTAATTTCTCGGCCGGTCCGGCCATGTTGCCACAGGATGTGATGGTGAAAGTTCAGGCCGAGCTGACTGACTGGAACAATATTGGCACATCAGTGATGGAAATTTCTCACCGCGGAAAAGAGTTTCTCGAAGTTGTTGCTGATGCAGAAAAAAATCTGCGTGATCTTCTATCGATTCCTGATAACTATCATGTGCTGTTCTGTCATGGTGGTGCACGTGGTCAGTTCTCTGCAGTACCAATGAACCTGTTGGGAAGCGGAACGATTGCAGACTATGTTGATGCGGGTTACTGGGCCCAGTCAGCGATAAAAGAAGCGAAAAAATACTGCACACCGAATACGGTCAGTGTTTTGACAGAAACTGATGGCTTGAAAGCGGTGCTGCCAGCGAAAGATTGGAAACTGAGCAAAGATGCTGAGTACGTTCACTTTTGTCCTAACGAAACCATTGATGGTATTGAGATCAGAGATCTTCCTCTGACAGACAAGCCAATTATCGCTGATATGTCATCAACGATTCTGTCAAGACCGATTGATGTTAGTCAATATGGTTTGATTTACGCTGGTGCACAGAAGAACATTGGCCCAGCGGGGATAACCCTTGTTATCGTCCGCGATGATTTGTTGGGCCGAGCTAAGGAGTACTTACCTGAAATTCTCAATTACTCTACCTTGGTTGAGAAAGAGTCGATGTTTAATACACCACCGACGTTTGCTTGGTATTTGGCTGGTGAAGTATTTAAATGGCTACTTGCCAAAGGTGGTTTAGAGGCAATGAAAGCGCACAATGAACAAAAAGCGGCGCTGCTTTATGACTACGTTGATGCATCACCTTTTTATAGCAATGGTGTTCACCCAGATAACCGTTCATTAATGAATGTTCCTTTCTTGCTGGCTAACCCAGAGTTAGATGCTACATTCCTTGAGCAGGCGCATGAAAGAGGCCTGCATGCTTTGAAAGGTCACAGAGCAGTTGGTGGAATGCGTGCGTCGATATACAACGCAATGCCCCTCGAAGGTGTTCAGACGTTGGTAGACTTCATGAAAGAGTTTGAAAAAGCACACGCTTAATCATTTACAGTTTACAACGAATATTAAAATGAAAGATCGCCACTAGGGGCGATCTTTTTTCTTGAACATATTGAACAAAAGCCGTTCATGGATGTTTTTCCATATCACTTTCCATTGCGTCAGAGGTTCGTTAGGTGCTCTTTGTAGCAAGTAATCGAAATCTATCATTTCAATGGGTGTCTCAGCCCCATGAGCAAGAATCACTTCTTTCGGACCTAACTGTCGTAACTTCTCAAGTGAACGTTTGTAACGGTTTGGGTATGAAACCGGTACAGGGGGAAAATACTTGTCTTTTACCTTCACAATAAGGTCTGCGATATAGATACGATCACTGGAAATATGGTGCAGTGATAAGTCACGGTCTGTATGGCCTTGTGTGAAATGGGCTGTCCACTCTTTGAAGCCTGGGATTTTCTCACCGTCTTCCAGTTTGATATCTGGGGATAATGTTCTTGCATACCAAATCCGGCTGAATGGCCTCTCTTTTCGTTTTGCCACGTATTGCGCGAGCGCAATGTCGGTCCAATGCATTATCGTGCCTGATACGCCGCCGTACCATTGGCCTGACACATTTGCAGCGGCAAGTTTGCACCCCGTTAACTTTCTGAAAAGGTTAGCGCCGCCGGCATGGTCAGGATGCATGTGAGTGACGACGACCAGTTTTAGATCTTCTTTTTTCCTGCCTAATGTTTGTTCAATGAAAGAGATAACAAGGCTGACATCAGGTCTTGAGCAACCGTCAAGCAACATGAAGCCGTCAGTATGTTCGGCAAGGAAGATAGATTGGATGTAGCCATCCAGTTTGTGAAGCGCAATAAGAGAATTCATTAAGTCCATCTAATGTTCTTATGAGGACTCTAGTATGTATGAAGCAGATCAGACCAGTCAAATCACCAATCACTGAAACAAATAAGCCAGCTCGGAAGCTGGCTTATGCTCTTGTGAATGTAAGAGTGAATTAGTTCGTTTTTGACATATCACCTGCTTTGATTAACGCAAAATCATCAACACTGACATATTTTCTGAACGCTTTGTTGAGGTCCTCGACAGTGAGTTTGGACATGGCTTGCTCAAACTCTTTGTCGAATGACATGTCGCGGTCAAGATAGAGATTCCAGGTAAGATCTGAAGCGAGTTCGTTGTCTTGTGAGCGACTGACTTTACGGCCCTGAAGCAGACCTGATTTCGCCATTTCCAATTCTTCGTTGGTGAAACCATCTTTAAGAAGTCTCGCTAGCTCTTCTTTAAAGCCTTTCTCAACTTTTGGTAAGTTTTGAGGAGCACAGATCGCGTAAGCACCCAGCGCTGCTTTCTGATCTTGGCTGTTCATATTGAGCCATGAGCCTGCACCGTAGCTGACACCATCTTGTTGGCGTAAACGAGATGCCAGTCGGCTATTCATAAACCCACCACCAAGGATATAGTTACCCAGTGTGAGAGCTGGTGCATCCGCATGTGTCTCGCCTACAGGTAACGTCATTGACGCGAAGAACATGGCATTTTCTTTATCAGGCGTGTTGAACTCAACCGACTCTGTTGGCAATTTGAAGTATGGCGTCACAATTCGTGAATACTTTTCACTACTTGCCCAGTCAGCAGTCAGCGTATTCAGAGCCTTGATAACAGCGTCTTTGTCAAAGTCACCGATAACAGAAATCTGCATTTGATCAGCACCGTAGAAGCGTTTGTAATACGCAGCGACATCTTCATATTTAACTGCCGCTAACTCTTCAAGTTGCTCTTCAAAGGTCGGTGTGTAGCGAGGATGACCTTTTTCATACGGAGAATGGAGTCTTCGCAGAGCCATTGATGCCAGAGCCTCAGGATCTTGCATCATTTGCTCGATAGCAACTCTCTGCTCTTCCTTATAGAGGTCGAACTCCTTTTTCGGGAAACTAGGGTTGCGCAAAACGTCCGTAATGACCTGCATTGCTGGGGTCAAGTTCGTCTTGGTCGTTTCGATATCACCAAAGAAGCTGCCATTTCCGCCACCAACGTAGTAAGCAGTTTCAAGTTGGTCCAAAGCCGTTTTTATTTCTTCGCGTGAGCGTGTTGTTGTTCCTTTCAACAGTAGCGCTCCTGCAGCACTACCGATTGCACTTTTGCCCTTTAAGCTCTCCAAATCACCCATCTGACCGCTGATTTGAATGACTACCGATTCACCACGCGTTTTCTTTTGGATCAACGCAACTTTGGCGCCTGATGCGAGTCTCAGGTTTTCTGTTCGGCGCTCGATGTTATCGAATGATGGCTCGAAGGCTTCACCTTGAGCAACTTGTTCACGCCCTTTGTACCCTTCGAGGGCTTTGCTCAAATCGGTGACTTTGGCGATTTCGACGCGTTCAGGTTCTGCAGCTGGGATGAAGCGGCCCAAGGTTCGGTTATTACGCACAAGATATTGCTGAGCCACACGCTGAACATCCTCGACAGTAACCTGCTCCAGGCGATCACGATTCAGGAACATTAGACGCCAGTCACCCATACCGATGAATTCACTCAGCTCAACAGAGATATATTCAGAAGAATTTAACGCTAGCTTGAAGTTTTTCAGCAAGGCTTGCTTTGCTGTCTCTAGCTCTTCTTGCGTAATTTTGTTTTCCTGAATATTTTCTACTGTTTTCAGGAATGCTTGCTCTGTAGCGTCAAGATTGGCATCTTTTGCGATCTGAGCACCGAAGAGTGTCACGCCCGGATCTTCGAGTGGAAGTGTAAGACCAAATGCAGAGGTTGCCAGTTTGTTCTCGACTAACTCCTTATGAAGTCGACCATTTGGCGTCGCGGTTAAAATTTGGCTTAGCACTTCTATTGCTGGATAGTCTTTGTGCCCCCCCGGTGGGATATGGTAAAGGCCGCCAACAATCTGCACGTCACCTACACGTCGGACAGTAAACTCACGCTCTCCATCCTTTGCGGGTTCGGAGGTATATGTTCTTTCCAATATGCGCTCTGGTTTCGGGATATTACCGAAAGTGTCGTCAATTTTTTCCAGTAACTCGTCAGGCTTAAACTTGCCTGCGACAACCAAGGTAGCATTGTCTGGTTGATAGTATTTTTTGTAAAAAGCTTTGAGACGCTCTATCGATACATTTTCAATATCAGAACGGGCACCGATGGTTGTTTTACCATAGTTGTGCCAATCATAAGCCGTCGCCATGATGCGTTTAAACATGATACTGAATGGGCTGTTTTCACCCATTTCAAATTCATTTCGAACAACCGTCATTTCGCTATCTAAATCTTTTTGCGCAATGAAAGAGTTAACCATACGGTCGGACTCCATACTCAGTGCCCAATCGATGTTTTCTTCCGTTGAAGCGAACGTTTCGAAATAATTGGTACGATCAAAAAAGGTTGTACCGTTGGGACGAGCACCATGTGCACTGAGTTCTGCAGGAATATTTTTGTGCTTTGGTGTGCCTTTGAACACCAAGTGCTCCAGAAGGTGCGCCATCCCTGTTTCGCCATAGCTCTCATGCTTGGAGCCTACGCGATACGTGACATTGACAGTGACGGTTTCTTTACTTGGGTCGGGAAAAAGAAGGACTTGGAGACCATTGTCGTAGCGATACTCCGTGATACCTTCGACTTCAGTAATTTTTTTGTAGTCAGCTAAAGCACTAAAAGAGGAAAAGCTTGCTGCCAGTGATAACGCTACCGCAGATAACTTCGTTCTTAGTTGCATTTTCATTAAGACTCCTGAGGGTTCAGACTTCTATTAGTAATATTTATGTGTGGTAAGAATACGTTAATAAGATAAAGTATCATTTGTAACTTGTTGATCAGCTCTTAAATTTTTATATTCGGATCAATTCGATAATTTTGATTATAAAGATGCAAAGTTTTGAATCAGGATCGTTATAGCGAGGTTGGTAAAAAAGGGATCTAAAACGAAAAAGGCCTCCCAATTTATGTTGAGAAGCCTTTTCCAAATATCTGTATTGTCGTGTAATTTAGGAAATCACAGATACTGCACAATCAGTGGGCAAAGCTTCGCACTGCTGTCTTTCATTTCCCATTTTGTATACAACGAGCGGACCGCCAATAAGTGTTGTTGCCAACAAAGCAGAAACCGGCACAGCAGTGATCACAATGAAGGACTGGAGCGCTTTGAGGCCACTTTCTCCCACTTGCAGAAGAACGCCTGCGACAAGCCCCATTGCAATTGCCCAGAAAAGTCGGTGTTGCTTCGTTGGCTCACTGTCACCTGATACCGATGCTGCAATCGAGTAGGCCATTGAGTCTCCCGTTGTTACGACGAAGGTGGTACTTAACAACATAAATGATGGCAACAAAATTGAGGCCAAAGGCAACTGTGAAAGTGACGCGATTAGCACTGCGGGTAAACCTGCGGCTGCAAGAGGGTCAGAGATACTTCCCGGTGTCTGCAATTCGAAAAAGATCCCCGTTCCACCAAGGACAGTAAACCAAAAATTGGTGACAACGGGTGCGCATATTGCAACAGCGCATACAAGCTCTCGGATAGTCCTACCCGATGATATTCGAGCAACGAAAATGGCGATAACGGGTGCGAAACCAATAAACCAACTCCAAAAAAACCACGTCCACCATTGATTCCACTCGGGGTTAGAGCCTGTGAGTGCGAGTTGCCCAAAGTGAAGCAGGTAGGTTGAGAAGCCTTGGCCAAACTGTTCAAGAATAAATGTTGTTGGTCCCAGAAACAGTACTGCTAACATAAGCAGTGATGCACCAATAACGTTGAATTTACTTAACCATTGTAAGCCTTTATCTACACCAGAAGCGGCTGAGAGTGAATAAACAGCGACAACAACAGCTAGGATACACAGCTGAACGAAAGGCGTATTTGCGATCCCGGTGACTGCTTCCAAACTGTATCCCATTTGAAGACAGAGGAACCCGATTGGCCCGATGGTGCCTGCCGCAACCGAAATAATTGAAAACGCGTCAATGATAGAACCCAGCCAATGGTTTTCGAGACGGCCTCCAAATAGGGGATAGAGCAGTGCGCGGGGGCGAAGTTTCAACCCGCCTTTGTAATGGGCATACATTAAAATAATTGCACTGAGTGTTCCTAACGCTGCCCAAGCAAGAAACCCCCAATGCAGAAAACTCTGTGCAAGCGCCGGGCCGACTGATTCAAAAGGTGTTTGGGGTTGAGAGTGAGAGAATGCAGGTGGAAGGGTCGTAAAGTGAAAAATTGGTTCAGCAGCGGACCAGAAAACGCCGCCTCCAGCGATCAATGTGCACATGATCATTGATAACCAACGAAAAGTACTTATATCTGGTTGTGAGCTATTACCTAACCGCAACTTACCAAACCGACTGACCGCAATAACGCTCGCGATAATAAAATTGAGCAAAAGCATCCATTGCCAAGCAGCACCCAACAACTGTGTCGAGAATTCGAAGAGCCCTTGAATGATCTGACTCAACCCTTGCATATCTAGGAGTGCCCAGAAAAGGAAGAGGGAAATGAATGAAATGGTGATCTGCGGAACAAGTTTATCGCCGTTATCAGGCGTTTTTGAAAGCATAAGTCTCTCACGTAGGGTGTGAGGGACGGCACTCTATCAGTGTGTAAAAGGAATAGCCAGAAAAATATGACAAGTGTCACATTTAAGTTGGTAAAATATTTATTTATTGCACTTAACTAAGATGTGAAATCATGCTCCGTGATTCATTGACTGAGAAGTGAAGGGAGGTTCCGAAACATGACGGAGGTTGTTGATCTGAACCATTTAGTCAGAGGCTTTTGAATGCTCTGGTGACATAAAAAACACGCCAACTATCTGAGCATTGTTAGGTATATGTTTTTGCAGGAGGTTGTGAGTATAAAGTGCGTCTTTATTAACGAATAAAATCAATGCTAGCTCTGATCACGTCTTTTCGTTACTCTGAAGGTACGAAAAATGAGAGGACCTCAACAATCAGATGGAGCAGTTGACACTTCAACCAATTACCAAAATCAATGGTACTGTAAACCTTCCCGGCTCAAAAAGCGTTTCTAACCGAGCATTACTGCTCGCCGCTCTGGCAGAAGGAAAAACTCGCCTTACAAATTTGCTCGACAGCGATGATATTCGGCACATGCTCAATGCATTAGCAAAGCTCGGTGTGTCTTATGAGCTTTCTAACAATAATACAGTGTGCGAAGTTTCAGGCTTAGGTGGGGCATTTAGCGTTGATCAAGCACAGGAGCTTTTCCTCGGCAATGCAGGCACAGCAATGCGTCCTCTTGCCGCTGCGCTGTGTTTAGGACAGGGAGACTTTTTACTCACTGGTGAGCCTAGAATGAAGGAGCGCCCGATCGGACATCTGGTTGATGCCCTTCGAACCGCTGGTGCCGATATCTCCTACGTGGAAAATGATGGCTTTCCTCCGTTAAAAATTCACGCAACGGGATTATCTGGTGGTGAAGTCGATATTGACGGAAGTATTTCGAGTCAGTTCCTTACCGCATTTCTCATGGCAGCACCGCTTGCCGAGTCTGACACCAAAATCAATATCATCGGCGATCTAGTTTCAAAGCCATATATCGACATAACGTTACATATCATGGCGCAATTTGGTGTTTCTGTTGAAAATCATGACTATAAGTCTTTTACTGTTAAAGCTGGTCAGACGTATCAGGCTCCTGGCGAGTTTCTCGTTGAAGGCGACGCATCCTCGGCCTCCTACTTTTTAGCTGCAGCAGCAATAAAAGGCGGTGAGGTAAAAGTGACAGGTATTGGTAAAAAGAGTATCCAAGGGGATATTCAGTTTGCTGATGCGCTGGAGAAAATGGGTGCAGAAATTGAGTGGGGTGATGACTACGTCATCTCTCGTCGCGGAGAGCTGAAAGCTGTAGATATGGATTTTAACCACATCCCGGATGCAGCGATGACAATAGCGACCGCCGCTTTGTTTGCCAAAGGTACGACAAGCATCCGTAACGTATATAACTGGCGAGTAAAAGAAACGGATCGTTTATCAGCGATGGCGACAGAGCTTCGTAAAGTAGGTGCCAGTGTTGAAGAAGGTGAAGACTATATCACCATCACTCCGCCATCAGTGTTGAACCATGCTGACATTGATACCTATGATGACCATAGAATGGCAATGTGCTTTTCACTTGTTGCACTGAGTGACACACCAGTGACAATTAACGATCCAGGCTGCACATCAAAGACGTTCCCGGACTATTTCGACAAACTTAATGGGCTGTCCCTGTGAGCGAGGTTGCTTGATAACAGAAGCACCTCGTTTCAAACGTAATGTTTGAATGTGTAGTCACGAAGTGAATGAATAAACAGACCAATTGCCAGTTGGTCTGTTTTTATTTGCATATTTTCCCTATAATACGCCGCAAAATTTTGGCTTTATTCCTGGTCCTGTTGGGTCAGATAATGTGCCAAGAGACTGATTTTGGAGATAGATATGTCAACCCAAGCGCCAATCATTACTGTTGATGGCCCGAGCGGTGCCGGAAAAGGCACTTTATGTATGTTGCTGGCAGCAGAGATGGGCTGGAATCTTCTTGATTCAGGTGCAATCTATCGTGTGCTTGCTTTGGCCGCGATTCATCATGGTGTAGACACAGAATCTGAAGATGCACTGGTGCCACTGGCTGCACATCTCGATGTTCAGTTCAAAGCTGAAGGTGATTTGGTCAAGGTCATTCTCGAAGGTGAAGATGTATCTGGAACACTGCGCACAGAAGAAGTAGGTAATGCTGCCTCCAAGGTCGCTGCACTGCCTCGCGTCCGCGAAGCATTATTGCGCCGTCAACGGGCATTTAGTGAGTCTCCGGGCCTGGTCGCAGATGGCCGAGATATGGGAACTGTCGTTTTCCCGCAAGCAGAGGCAAAAATCTTCCTTGATGCCAGTGCAGAAGAGCGTGCTAGACGCCGGCATAATCAGTTGCAACAAAAGGGGTTAGATGTTAACTTTGACCGCCTTTTGAGCGAAATTCAAGAACGTGATGATCGTGACCGTAACCGAGCGGTTGCACCATTGCGTCCTGCTGATGATGCTATCGTACTCGATTCAACGTCTCTTAACATTGAACAAGTGCTTGAGCAAGCATTGGCCTATATTAGAAGTAGAATTTCTGTCGCTTAGCGACAAAAAGCCGTTGGCTGCAAGGATGATAGCCGACTTTACTATCAACCCCACGCGGTAGGATGCCCGTGGACGTTTAAAATTGAAGATCAAATTAATGACTGAATCTTTTGCTCTACTCTTTGAAGAGTCACTGAAAGAAATCGAAACTCGCCCAGGCGCGATTGTTAAAGGTACTGTTGTTGCAATCGAGAACGGCTTCGTTCTGGTTGACGCTGGCCTGAAATCTGAGTCTGCTATCCCTGCTGAGCAATTCAAGAACGCTGCTGGCGAACTTGAAATCGAAGTAGGTGCAGAAGTAGACGTTGCTCTGGATGCGATCGAAGATGGCTTTGGTGAGACTCAACTTTCTCGTGAGAAAGCGAAGCGTCACGAAGCTTGGATCCAACTGGAGAAAGCTTACGAAGATGCTGAAACCGTTATTGGTATCATCAACGGTAAAGTTAAGGGTGGTTTCACTGTAGAACTTAACGGCATCCGTGCGTTCTTGCCAGGTTCACTGGTTGACGTACGTCCAGTACGTGACACTGCTCACCTGGAAGGTAAAGAGCTGGAGTTCAAAGTAATCAAGCTTGATCAGAAACGCAACAACGTTGTTGTTTCTCGCCGTGCTGTTATCGAATCAGAAAACAGTGTTGAGCGTGACGAGCTGCTTGCTTCTCTGCAAGAAGGTATGGAAGTTAAAGGTATCGTTAAGAACCTGACAGACTACGGTGCATTCGTAGATCTGGGCGGTGTAGACGGCCTGCTTCACATCACTGACATGGCTTGGAAACGTGTTAAGCACCCATCAGAAATCGTTAATGTTGGCGACGAAATCAACGTTAAAGTTCTGAAGTTCGACCGTGAGCGTACTCGCGTTTCACTAGGTCTGAAGCAACTGGGTGAAGATCCATGGGTAGCAATTGCTAACCGTTACCCAGAAGGTCACAAGCTGACTGGTCGTGTAACTAACCTGACTGACTACGGCTGCTTCGTTGAAATCGAAGAAGGCGTTGAAGGCTTGGTACACGTTTCTGAAATGGACTGGACTAACAAAAACATTCACCCATCTAAAGTTGTTAACGTGGGTGACGAAGTTGAAGTTATGGTTCTGGACATCGACGAAGAGCGTCGTCGCATCAGCCTGGGTCTGAAGCAATGTAAAGCTAACCCATGGCAGTCATTTGCTGAAATCCAGAACAAGGGCGACCGTGTAACTGGTAAGATCAAGTCTATCACTGACTTCGGTATCTTCATCGGTCTGGACGGTGGTATCGATGGTTTGGTTCACCTGTCTGACATTTCTTGGAATGTTGCAGGCGAAGACGCAGTTCGCGACTTCAAGAAAGGCGACGAGATCTCTGCAGTAGTTCTTCAGGTTGATGCTGAGCGTGAGCGTATCTCACTGGGTATCAAGCAGATGGAAGAAGACCCATTCAACAACTACCTTGCTGACAATAAGAAAGGTACTATTGTTAAGGGTAAAGTAACTGCAGTTGACGCTAAAGGCGCAACCGTTGAGCTGATTGAAGGCGTTGAAGGTTACCTACGTGCTTCTGAAGCGTCACGTGACCGTGTTGAAGATGCAACTCTGGTTATGGCAGTAGGTGATGAAGTGGAAGCTAAGTTCACTGGTGTGGACCGTAAGAACCGCGTGATCAACCTGTCTGTACGTGCTAAAGACGAAGCTGATGAGCAAGAAGCAATGGCTACTCTGAACAAAGCGGATGACGCTTCTTTCGGTAACGCTATGGCTGATGCTTTCAAAGCTGCGAAAAGCGAATAAATTAATGTAGGAAGAGGGGAAAAATTTCCTCTTCCCATTTATACTGTTGAGAAACATACTAAAAGCGGGGTGATCATGACGAAGTCTGAGTTAATCGAAAGACTGTGCAGTCAACAGACCCATCTTTCTGCCAAACAGGTAGAAGATGCCATCAAGGAAATCCTTGAGTACATGGCGACGACGCTCGAGGAAGGTGACAGAATCGAGATTCGTGGCTTCGGTAGTTTCTCTTTGCATTATCGCGCTCCGCGTGTCGGACGCAATCCTAAGACTGGTGACAAAGTTGAGCTCGACGGCAAGTACGTCCCTCACTTCAAACCTGGTAAGGAACTTCGTGATCGCGTGAACATCTACAGTTGATGTTACTCGTTCAAAAAAACGGCATACTAAACGTATGCCGTTTTTTTATGCCTTTTTCCATGGTCTGATGAGTTAAATTACTGCATAATCATAGCCTGTTATCCTTAGTACTTTTTAATATCACAACCAAAATTGAAAAAAGTGCTATCGAATAATTGAGAGGGAGAATTATGAGAATTATTGGGATCGTCATACTGATATTTAGTTTTTTGGTTGCATTAGCACTGGGTGCACAAAATCAGGGAATTGTTAACTTCAACTACTTGCTTGCCCAAGGTGAGTTTAAGCTTTCGATGCTGCTTGGTATTATTTTTGGACTCGGCTTTCTTTTGGGCTGGGTTGCATGCGGCACGCTCTATCTTAAAGCTCGTTTTTCAGCAAATTCACTGAAGAAAAAAGTAAACCGTCAGCAAAAAGAGTTGGATCAACTGCGAGTGGATCCAGTAAAGGAACACTAATCTATGATAGAGCTGTTGTTTCTGTTGTTACCGATTGCAGCCGGTTATGGCTGGTATATGGGCAACAGAAATGCTCGACATCAACGCCAGGACAAATCGCACCACCTTTCACGGCAATATGTTGCGGGTTTGAACCTACTTCTCTCTGATCAATCAGATAAAGCTGTCGACCTTTTTATCGACCTGCTTCAGGTCGATAACGATACCATCGATACCCACCTCGCGCTTGGTAACTTATTTCGGTCAAGAGGAGAGGTTGATCGTGCGATTCGTATTCATCAAAACCTCATTGCGCGCCCTAACCTGACCTTAGATCAAAGAAATTTGTCACTTCAACAACTTGCCAAAGATTACATGGTCGCAGGCTTTTTCGACCGCGCTGAAAAAATCTTTGAGCAGCTGACTGATGAGCCTGACTATAAAACTTTTGCGCTTGAGCAACTTCTGGCTATTTATCAACAAACCCGGGAGTGGGATAAAGCAATACCCGTCGCATCAAAACTCGTTAAGGGAGGTAAATCGTCTCTTAAAAACGATATTGCGCACTTTTATTGTGAGCTTGCGATGCAGTCAATGGCGGAGGAGGACGTCAAGTCAGCCCGACAATATCTAAAAAAAGCGCTAGCAACAGACAAGGCCTGCGTTCGTGCTTCGCTCATGTTGGCGAAAATGGATATAGAGATTGAGGAGTATCGCTTTGCGGTCAAAGCTCTAGAGAATGTTTTGGACCAAGATCCTGACTTCGTCAGCGAAGCACTCCCTATTTTGGCGAAGTGTTATGAACAGGATGAAAATGACATTGCTTTGGTTCGCTTTTTAAAAGAGTGCTTAGACAGAAAATCTGGTGTATCTGCTGAATTAATGATGGCCGACGTAATTAAGATGAGTGAGAGCACTGCAATGGCGCAGTCGTTTCTTACTCGTCAGCTCACTCGCAATCCGACAATGAAAGGTTTCCATAAGTTAATGGAGCTGCATGTCGAGGAGGCAGAAGAGGGGCGTGCTAAAACCAGCCTGAATACATTAAAAGAGCTGGTTGCTGAGCAATTAAAAATAAAGCCGCATTATCGTTGTCGAAAATGCGGCTTTTCCACCCACTCGCTTTACTGGCATTGCCCGTCATGTAAGGGGTGGGGATCGATAAAACCTATCCGTGGGCTAGATGGAGAGTAAAATGCAGGACCCAAAAGTTATAGTGGCATTAGATTACCCGAGTGTTGATCAGGCGCTGGCATTTGTAGATAGAATTGAGCCAGGTACGTGCCGCCTAAAAGTGGGTAAAGAGATGTTTACCTTGTTTGGTCCTGAATATGTTCGTCAGTTACATTCGCGTGGACACTCGGTTTTTCTTGACTTGAAATTTCATGATATCCCGAACACTTGCGCGCGTGCTGTCGCTGCCGCTGCAGAATTAGGTGTGTGGATGGTCAATGTTCACGCAAGCGGCGGTGAACGTATGATGGTGGCCGCGCGAGAGGCGTTGAATTCATATGGTGACGATAAGCCTCTGCTGATTGGTGTCACCGTGTTAACAAGTATGGAAGAATCTGACTTGGCGGGTGTTGGAATACAAAAAGCACCGCAAGATCACGTTGTGTCCCTGGCGGCCTTAACCAAAAATAGCGGTCTAGATGGTGTAGTTTGCTCGGCACACGAATCCAGCTTATTAAAAGAAGAACTGGGTCAGTCGTTTAAACTGGTTACACCGGGTATTCGCCCAGAAGGTTCAGATGCGGGTGACCAGCGCCGAATTATGACGCCGGAACAAGCGGTCTCAGCGGGCTCTGACTATTTGGTCATCGGCCGCCCAATTACTAAGGCTGAGGATCCTGCTGCTGTACTTGCGCAAATTAATGCGTCATTGAACTAAACGCTGAGATACTGACGTTTTTATTGAAATGCTGCCCAGTGGCAGCATTCTTTGTATCAATTATGCGGTATATCGTGCTTTTCTATCGAGAGAAGGCGCTGAGAAATGACTGTCTAAAAGCCGTTGTGTCAGAGGGTGCTCGGGGGCGGTAAAGATTTGCCCGGCCCGTCCAGTTTCGACGATAGTCCCTTCTTGCATCACCATCACATGGTCAGCAATGTGTTTTACGACTCCCATATGCTGAGACACGTAAATGTAAGAAAGAGCCATCTTTTCCTGAAGCTCCAGAAGCAAATTGATGATCTGAGAGCGCACAGACATATCAAGGCCTGTTAAGGCTTCATCTGCAACTATGACACTCGGTTGTAAAATAAGTGCGCGAGCGAGTGATACACGCTGTTTTTGACCTGTTGCAAGCATCTGAGGGTAAAAATAAGCATGCTCTGGCAACAACCCAACTTCCCGAAGTGTGCTTTTAATTCTTCTTTCTCTCTCACTCCCCGTCATATTGGTGTTTCTTTCCAAAGGGCTGTTAAGGATTTGTCCAACCTGTAGCCGAGGATTCAAAGAGGTATTCGGGTCTTGAAAGATCATTCGGATAAGCTTACAACGATTACTGAAATCGTGAGGTTTTAAGCGTTCACCGTTTACTCTAATAACCCCCGCTGTCGGCTCCACGACGCCGGCCAACATTTTCGCAAGTGTGGATTTTCCTGAGCCGTTTTCGCCGATTAATGCGAGCGTTTCTCCAGCTTCGAGTGAGAACGAAACGGGCTGTACCGCCTCAATCACTCTTTTAGTAAACAGCCCTGTTCTGTACTGGTAATGTTTGGTGAGACCATCGACTTCAAGCAGTGCGGTCATGTCTGATGTTCTCCATGTTTAGCGGGAAATGGCAGGCAAACTTATGGTTTTTGATTTTCTTGGAGTTTGGCACTTCTACGCATTTTCGTTGTGCGTAGGGGCATCTCGGCCCTAAGCGACAACCAATAGGTAGGTGCTGAAGCGGCGGTGTTGTTCCGGGTAAGGTTTCCAACCTTGATTTGTGCGGAATGTCTTTGCTGAAATCCGGCATCGCACGTAAGAGCGCATCGGTATAAGGATGATGTGGCGTCGTAAGGATTTGCTTGCGACTCCCTGATTCTACTGACTGACCACAGTACATCACAGTTATACGATCCGCCCATTGAGTGACGGTCGTTAAATCGTGACTGATGAGCAAGATTGTGGTGTTCGATAACTGATTTGTTCGACTAAGTAGCCTGAAAATTTGCGCCTGAGTGATGGGGTCAAGATCGTTTGTCGGTTCATCAGCAATGAGCAGACGTGGACGATTAGCAATGGCCATTGCAATCATCACCTTCTGACATTCTCCGTCGGTGAGTTCATAGGGGTAACTGCGCATTATTCGTTTGTGGTCTTTGATACCCACTTTGTGAAGCAAAGCAATAGAATGCTTACGCCGCCATGCTAATCGTTGCCACCAGTTGCCAGAAAACGCGTCGGAAGGAATCGCTTCTTCTAGCTGGTATCCCACATTTTCTGAGGGGTCAAGGCAAGTGGATGGCTCTTGAAAAACCATCGCAATTTCTTTACCGATAATATGGCGACGTTCTTTGATCGGAGTCGAGAGCAAGTCAATATTGCCAAGCCGTAATCGATCTGCAGTAACTCGCCAGCCGTCTTTTGTCACACCACAAATGGCCTTGGCAACCAGACTCTTACCTGAGCCTGACTCTCCAACAAGCCCGCGGATTTCACCTTCCTTTATGGTAAGGCTCATGCGATCAACGGCTTTTACCATGCCTTGCGGTGTTTCGATCTCTATGGTCAGATTTCTGATGTCTAATAATGGCATTACTCTGTCCCCGCATTGATAGCCTGACTTAGCCCATCGCCGACAAGATTTACGACCAATACGCTGAACATAATACAAAGGCCTGGCAAGTGAACGGTCCAAGACGCAGTGTATATAAGCTCAATAGAGTCTCGCAGCATAGCTCCCCACTCGGGAGATGGTGCCTGAGCACCAAGTTCTAAAAAGCCCATTGCTGCGATATCAAGAATGGCAACTGAAAGTGCTCGGGTAAACTCAGTCGATAATACTACTAATATGTTGGGCAAGATGGAGGTTTTCAAGAGGTAGAACCCTGACGCCCCATCAAGTTGCGCTGCAAGAATATATTCCTTTTTTACTTCATCATGCACGGCAGTATAAACGGCACGAATAAAGCGAGGGATCAATGCCAGCCAGACTGCAATCAGAATATTCAGTTCTCCCGGGCCGAGAAACGCAACAACGATAATAGCCAGAAGCAATGACGGGATGGATAGAATGGTATCCAGAAGGTGGTTGAGAAAGCTCGATTTAAGGCCTGATGTCATTCCTGCTAGCACACCGACTGCGATGCCTAGTACTCCAGCGGCAAGAGTGACCAAAATTGCGTAGCCAAAGGTAAGTTGGCTGCCCGCGACAAGGCGTGAAAGGATGTCTCTTGTGAGGTCATCGGTTCCGAGGAAGTAGTCGACTCTACCCGCCAAATCCCACGAAGGCGGTAATAGCAGCTCGCCTGTTTGGTATTGTGGGTCATAGGGGCTAAGCCACGGCGCGAAAATAGTAATAAGCACTAAGATACACAGGCACCAGAAGCCAAACATCGCTAGCGTGTTTTCCCTGAAATCAGCCCAAGAACGCTGAAGGTGAGTAGGGAACTTCTGCTCTAAGTAAACACTATTTGAGGGCATACCATTCCTTCCTTACCAGAGGGTTAATGATTGCGCTGGCAAGATCTGAAAATATGTTTGCAAGAAGGACAATTGAACCAACGGTCAATACGCCGGCCTGCACCGCGACGTAATCTTGCTGGCTTAATGCTGCCAGTAACCAACTGCCGATTCCTGGCCAATCAAAAATATATTCAGTAATAATTGCAAAGGTCATCATGGTAGAAATTTGCATACCAAACTTCGGGATGATGGGCGGCAATGCATTTTTCATTACGTGGCGTGTCACGATTTCCAGTTTTGAAAGCCCTTTGGTCGCGGCTGCCTTGATGTAATTTTGATTCATTACATCACTCACGGAGTCTCGAAGCAGCTTGATGACTTCTGTTGTTGGAGCGACAGCCAATACAGCGGTAGGCATGATGAGATGGCGAATGATATCGCGGAGAGCTTCATCACGCTGTGGATGCTCTGAGAGCAGAATATCAACTAATGCAAAACCTGATACTTCTGGAATCTCAAACAGCAGGTTGTACCTGCCGGACACTGGCAGCCAATTTGCCGATAAGGAGAGAAGAGTAATCATCAGTATTGCCATCCAGAAGATAGGCATTGAGAAAGTTAACAACGTCGCTGACGAGATAACGACATCGGTATAGCTTCCACGACGCAAGCCAGCCAGCGTGCCAAGTGGGATACCAATCAATAAGGCAATGGAGAAGGCAAGAAAACAAAGTTCTAATGTGGCAGGAATAACTTGTCCTAACGCTGTTGTTACAGGCTCGCCATTTCGGTCGATCCCTAAATCTCCGGCCATGAGGTGGCGTAAGTATTGAAACCATCCCGACCAAAAATCGTCATTGAGCCAGGTATGACTGGGGTCGATACGCAAGATGCTGAAACTGATCAAACTTAAAATGAGCAGAGTGATAATGAAAAGGTTGAGTCGCCTGATTGTATAAATCAGCATAAATCAGCGACCTCCGCGGGACACATTGGCAAAGGAGTTGTCTCCATACGGGGTGAGCGAAAAGCCTTTTAGATCAGCCTGCCTGGCTTGAAAATAAACGCCATGTGCAAGAGGTATGACCGGGAGTCTGTCTCTGAGTATCTGTTGGGCTTTGAAGTAGTCCGTTTTTCGTTCTGCGATATCCGAAGTAGATATCGCGGCATCGAGAAAACGATCAAAATAGCGGTTACACCAATTCGACATATTCCAACCTGTGAACTTCGCGTTGCAGGAAAGCAAAGGGCGTAAGAAGTTATCGGGGTCGCCGTTATCCGCTATCCAACCCGTAAGCACCATGTCATGCCCAGCAGGATCGTCCCGCAGTGACTGACGGTTAATTTCTTCTTGAGAGACGATATTGACTTTGACACCTATCTCTTTGAGATCAGCCTGTATGAGTTCCGCGGTTTTTCTCGGACTCGGGTTGTAGGGCTTTGCTAGTGTTGGGACCAGCAAATTGACCTCAAAGCCATTTCGATAACCCCCTTTGGCCATCAATGCCATTGCTAGTTGTGGGTCATAAGGCGTTTTGGCTGTGGTGTCATACGCCCAAGACATAGGAGGAAGCATACCTGTTGCGGCATTCCCCGTACCATAATAAACCGACTTGAGTAGAGCACTACGGTTGATGGCGTAATTGATCGCTTGCCGGACTTCGAGCTCTGACAACGCGGGGTGACGAGTATTTAGCGCAAGAAAGGCTACGTTCATTCCGGTTTGAGAAGACAGCACAAATTTTTTGTCACCCTCAATCACACTCAGCTGACTGGCGATCGGTGCAGACAGCACATCGCATTCATGCGTGATTAATTTGGCTAATCTACCTGTACCGCGCGACGAAATGTCAAATACGACTTGCTCCATCGGCGCGGCACCGTTCCAATAATCCCAGTGACGTTTTAGACGAATAAGCTCATTGGGTTTGTATTGTTCAAGATAAAATGGCCCGGTACCAACAGGGTAATGGTCTATTCGATCCTGTTGGTTATTCTTTACTAAAAGTGTCGCGTATTCGGCAGAATGAATGACGGCATAGGGGGTTGATAAGGTAGCGAGAAACGACACGTCCGGCCGGCTAAGCGTGAAAGCAACTGTATATTTATCAACAGCGTCAACGCTTTCAACAAGCCCTGAAAAATCGAGACTGTTGAACCATGGGTATTGTCCACCCGAAATACCAGAGTAAGCATTTTCGGGGTCGATGAGACGACGAAAACTGAACACAACATCTTCTGATGTCATCTCTCGTGTTGGGCTAAACCACGCCGTTGTGTGGAAGTGAACATTTTGACGAAGCTTGAACACATAACGTTTGCCATCTTCACTGACTGTCCAAGCTTTTGCCAGCATAGACACAGGTTTGTGGCTGTCAGGATCAAGCTGAAGCAAGCGGTCAAATAATTGATTTGATAAAACTTCAGCCGTCAACCCGCCGTCGGTGAGTTGTGGGTTAAAGGTGTTCGGTTGCCCCTGACCACAATAAACAAAACCACGGTTATTAATGAGAGTACGGTCTTCTGGGTCTTCGCAGGCATTGAGCGTCAAAAGGAAAACGCTCGCCATGACTAAGCGGATGATCACACGCATAAATAAGACAAATTTGCCATCATTGTAAGATGCATAATTTACCACTGAACGGACATGCCTACCAAGCCGAGATGGTGAATATACCTATAAAAACCAAGGAAAAAGACATCCATCGGTCGTAATTCATCCACTATTCGCTTTTTTCGTCACTTGCTAGGCTGTGTTTTTTCAGTAGTCCCCTAATCTGATGGTAGCTCAGACCTAGTAATTCTGCGGCCCGTCGCTGGTTGAATTTTGCTTCATCCAACGCTTTTATTACCACGTCTTTCTCTATGTCGTTTTGCCATTGCCGTAAATCAAATGGTAACGAAATATCGCGATTCATTGTGTGAGGGCCATGTTTGACATCACTGTCAGTCGAACTCTGCTCGTGCCATGGCGCGGTGAAAGGATCGAGATAGAGATCATCAATTGGTGCGTTTTCACCATCTTTTCGGTATACAGCGCGTTCAACAACATTCTTCAATTCCCGAATGTTTCCCGGCCAGCGGTAGTCAAGAAGCGTCTCTTTAGCCTCACGTGTAAACCCTGCGAAGTAACCGTATTCTAGCTCTCGACACATTTTCACAGCAAAGTTTTCAGCCAGAAGGAGTATGTCTTCTCTGCGTTCTCTTAATGGAGGGAGGTGGATAACGTCAAATGCCAGCCTATCAAGCAAGTCAGCACGAAACTTTCCATCTTCAACCATCTCTGGGAGATTTTCATTTGTGGCACATACAAGCCTGACGTCGGCGGAAAGTGGCTTAGAACCACCCACACGTTCATATTCACCGTATTCAATGACTCGCAGCAGCTTTTCCTGCACGCCGAGCGGTGTGGTGCCGAGCTCGTCGAGGAATAGAGTACCATTTTCAGCTCTCTCGAATCGACCGCTGTGCTTTCCTTTCGCGCCACTGAATGAGCCAGCTTCGTGTCCAAAGAGCTCTGAGTCGATTAACCCATCGCTGAGCGCTGCGCAGTTGAGTGAAACCAGTGGCGCATCCCAACGGCGAGAAAGATAATGTACCCGCTGTGCAATTAACTCTTTCCCTGTTCCCCGCTCTCCAATCACGAGCACTGGGCGGTTTAAAGGTGCCACTCTGGAAACATGATCGAGTACCGATAAAAAGTGGTCGGACTCACCGATAAGCGCATCAGTTTTTTCCATGGTTAAATTTACCAACTGTTAGTTTATTTCATCATACCTGTTTTGAGAGTAAATGCATGGATTCACTTAACATATTGAAAAATAAAGATATAAAAAGTTGGCACGCAGTTTGATATGTACAAGGTAATCTGATAGACAGACGATAATAAATGCAACGCACTCATAGAGTTAGATGACTAGAAGAAGGAGCTACACATGGGGATTTTTTCTCGATTTGCCGACATTGTAAATGCTAATGTCAACGCCTTGCTAGATAAAGCTGAAGACCCAAAAAAAATGGTGCGCCTGATTATTCAGGAAATGGAAGACACCTTGGTGGAAGTAAGAACGTCTTCTGCTCGCGCTTTGGCTGACAAAAAAGAACTGGCCAGAAAAATTGAAAGTGTTGAAAATCAGATGAACGACTGGCAGGAAAAAGCGACGCTTGCTCTGCAAAAAGAAGCGCGAAGATCTGGCCAGAGCCGCATTGATTGAAAAACAAAAGGTGCACGATGTTTTGTTGGCACTGAAAGAGGAATACAATCTTGTTGAAGAAACAATCAGCAAGTTATCAAATGAAATTGCCGAGCTGGAAACCAAACTGACAGAAACACGCGCTCGTCAGCAAGCGTTGGTTATCCGCCGTGAAGCAGCAGGAAACCGTCGCGATGTACGCCGTCAGCTTGATACGCGTAAAACAGATGAAGCACTTGCGAAGTTCGAGCATTATGAGCGTCGTATTGATGAGCTGGAAGCTGAGGCTGATAGCTACAGTTTAGGCCAAGGAAAAACGCTCGAGAATGAATTTGCTGACTTGCAGGCGCAAGACGACATTGAGAAAGAGCTGGAAAAAATGAAATCAGAACTCAAGGATAAAGACTAAGCCAGCTCATCACCCCGGACATATTTAAGGAGAAGATATGACATCGTTCTTTCTCATGATACCAATGGCAGCTTTTGTGGTATTCGTTTTACCGGTTTGGCTGGTACTTCACTACAAAAGCAAACGTCAGGTGGGGCAGGGGCTGAGTAACGAAGAGTTTGATACTCTTCACTCACTGACCAAAAAGGCAGAAGCACTGCAAACCAGAATTCATTCTCTGGAACGTATTCTGGATGTAGAGGCACCGGAATGGAGGGAGCGCCGATGAGTCGAACTCTTTATCGCGACACTGCTAACGGAAAACTGGGTGGTGTCTGTGCAGGTATGGCTGACTACTTCGGGATGGAAGTCTGGTTAGTGAGGGTTCTCACCATATCGGCGTTTCTGCTTGGATTTGGCGCGCTGATTTTGGTTCTCTATGTGGCAATGGTATTGATTTTGGACCCGATGCCTCAAGATCAGCATCAGAAAGCAAAACAGCATAGAGAGCACAATATCAAACAGAAGGCCTGGCAGTCTGGCAAGTCACCGAGAAGTCTTCTTTCAAACATCGAGCGAGAGCTCGAAGACATCGAAGATGCAATTGAAAGAATGGAAGCTTGCGTAACTTCAAAAGAGTTTGAGCTGAAACGCCAGTTCAGTAAGCTTTGATTACGACATCAAAAAGGCCTCCATTACCCGGTAATGGAGGCTTTATTTTTGCGGGGTGATTTCCATTTATGGATCGCGTAGAAAAAGTAAAGAATAAAGTAAATAGACTTGTTAATCGTGGCCTCGATAGAAATGTGCGTCTTGCTGTAACAGGCCTTTCGCGTGCAGGTAAAACAGCATTTATTACATCACTAATTAATCAGTTGTTGCACAGTGGAACCAACCCAAGACTGCCTCTTTTCTCGGCTGCAAGAAATGGTCAACTGTTGGGGGCCAGACGTGTACCACAAAGCCAACTTCATATTCCTGCTTTTGATTATGAGCAGGGTATTCACTCTCTGCGGTCGACACCGCCCGCTTGGCCTTCACCTACGCGTGATGTCAGTGAAATCCGGCTTGAGCTGCGTTTTAAACAACAGCGTGGCCCCCTAAAATTTGTCCGTGAAACGTCAACGCTATATCTGGATATCGTCGATTATCCGGGTGAGTGGCTGTTAGACCTGCCGCTACTGTCGATGAGCTTTGTAGAATGGTCGATGAAACAGCAAGGGGCACTCACAGGTCGCCGAAAAGAGCTGGCGCAGGAGTGGATTGCGGCTTTGCAAGGGCTGGATCTGTTGGCTGAGGCTGATGAAAAGCAGATCAGGCATATTTCGAAGCTCTACACCGATTACCTTCACAAATGTAAAGATGAAGCTGGCCTTCACTGGGTGCAGCCAGGCCGCTTTGTGTTGCCGGGTGAATATGCAGGTGCACCTGTTATCGAGTTTTTCCCGCTGGTGGACGTTGATTTTAACGAGCACGCATTAAACGGAGCCAGTGAAAACAGCCTTTTTGCGGTGTTGAAAAAGCGCTACGACTATTACTGCCAACACGTAGTGAAGGGGTTTTATAAAGAGCATTTTTCTCAGGTTGATCGGCAGATTGTGCTGGTGGATACCTTGCAGCCGCTGAATGCTGGGCCTGAATCGTTTAACGATATGAGGCAGGCGATTGAGCAATTGATGCAGAGTTTTCGTTATGGCAAAACGGGTATCATCAAACGCTTGTTTTCTCCACGAATCGATAAAATCTTATTCGCGGCGACAAAAGCGGATCATGTGACTCCCGATCAGCACCCGAATCTGGTGTCGCTGCTCCAGCAACTCATACACGAGGCTTGGCAGAGTGCTGCTTTTGAGGGGATTGATATGGAGTGTGTCAGTCTTTCATCGATTCAGGCGACTGAACCGGGGAATGTCGACCACCGAGGCCAAACATTGCCTGCATTGCGTGGCACACTCGAATCTGGCGACTCAATGCTGATGTACCGGGTGAAGTCCCATCTCGTTTACCAGGGGAGTCGTTCTGGAAAGAGCAGGGGTTTGACTTCAGGCAATTCAGGCCCATGCCAAGTGAGGCTGATGAACCTTTGCCGCATATTCGGGTTGATAAAGCGCTGGAGTATTTGCTGGGAGATAAGTTGAAATGACAGAAATAAAGAAAGCTATCGTCTTTGACGATCCTCAGTCACCAGATGAGAATGCCAACCCAGAGTTAACGGCGCAAATGCAGTTTGCAGAAAGCACAAGCTTTACGGCACCTGCGACAACTGATGAACAGTCACTGGACAGAGACGTTGAAAATGCATTTGTACCTGCCAAAAAGAGACGTTGGGGACTGATAAGCTTATTGGTCGCGGGTGTTGGTTTAGTTGGATGGCAAACTGTTGATCATGTTTTTTCAGCGTGGCAAAGCGGTGACTGGCTCTCTCTCGGTTGGAGTGGGTTTATTGCAGGTATTGCTGCCATGGGGGCTGGTGCTCTGGGCCGAGAATGGTTTGCATTAAGAAAGCTAAGACAGCGCCAAGATGTTCGAGAAACGGTGCAGGGCATAATTGATGTCGACGGCATAGGCAAAGCTAAGCCCCTCTGTCAGGAGCTTGCATCGTCAAGCAAAAGTTTGCTTACGCCGGGTTACGATAAGTGGAACAATGCACTGGCAGAAACACATAACGATAAAGAAGTGTTTGAACTTTATGACCATATGGTGCTGGCAGAGCAAGACAAACTTGCCAAGCAAGCTGTTACTCGATATGCGAGTGAAGCTGCCGTGATGGTCGCTGTGAGTCCCCTTGCTCTCGCTGATATGTTACTGGTTGCTTGGCGAAATTTTAAATTGTTGGAGTCAATTGCCAATATCTATGGGATTCAGCTTGGTTATTGGTCTCGTATCCGTTTGTTGAAACTGGTGCTGGCCAATATGGCTGCAGCGGGTGCATCTGAGGCGATTACTGATGTAGGAGTTGATCTGCTTTCAGTTGATTTAGCGGGTAAAGTTGCCACTCGCGCGGCGCAAGGCTTGGGGGTTGGCTTACTGACAGCAAGACTTGGATATAAAGCCATGTCATTAATGCGTCCACTTCCTTGGTTGGGTGAAGAACCCCCCAAGCTTTCTCAACTTCGCAAGCAACTTATCACGCGCTTGGTACCTGGACAAAACAAATCCTAATACGTAGCTGAACCGAATTACTTAAGTTGGGCAGCATCAATGGCTGCCCGTATCTCTCCAAAACGAACCTGTCTCATATTTGGTTATATTTTCACTTTGGTTGGTCATGAAAAAAGCGAATCGCATGGAATCGCACCAACTGGATAATGTGGATAGCAGTTTTTCCTTCTGTTGCTTGACTCTCCCTCTTTCACGGAGCAAACTTCTTCGTGCTGTCAGGAATAGTTGACACTTTTTCACAGAATAAATTGTGCGACTTTCGGCGTTTAGCCTTTTTGCTTAATTAATCAGTAACAGGACATCAAAGTGCGATTAAAGGTCTCATGTGAAGATCGTCTCGGTATGACCCGAGAGCTGCTTGATATTCTCACCCGGCGCAGTATTGATCTGCGGGGTATCGAAATCGACCAAACCGGTATTATCTATCTAAACTGTCCAGAAATTGAGTTCGATGAATTTCGTCAACTGATGTCAGAGATCCGCCTGATTCAAGGTGTTACCGATGTCAGAAAAATCCAATTTTTACCGGCAGAGCGTGAACATCGTGAGTTACGTGCACTGCTCGAAACACTGAGTGATCCAGTCTTCTCCTTAAACCTCAGTGGCACCATCGATATGGCTAACATGGCTGCTTCTCGGCTACTCGGCTCTGATGAGAAGGAGCTAATGGGGCAATCAGCCTCAGCTATCTTCCCTGATTTCAGTTTCAACCAATGGTTGGAAAAGGATAATGCAGAAAAGGTTTGCACACAGATTGTCATGTCTGGTCTCGACTTTTTGATGGAAGTAACGCCTGTTTATGTGTCTGAAGGCAAAGACGAACCCGTGTTGGTCAGTGTAGTGGTTCAGCTTAAACAGGTGTCAATGAACCATTTACCCACCACGCTTTACCGAACACCAGGTGAACATGGCTTTGATCATTTAGTCGGTCACTCAACACGATTCCGTAACCTTATTAATCAAGCCAAGAAGTTTGCGCTTCTTGACGCGCCGCTATTGATTCAGGGCGAAACAGGCACAGGCAAAGAGATGTTAGCCCGTGCGTGCCATCAACGTTCTCATCGTGCCCATGAACCCTTTATGCTTGTTAACTGCCTGTCTATGCCTGATGATGCAGCTGAAACGGAGCTTTTTGGGTGTGCGGCATCAGGGGACAGAGAAGCCAAAAAAGGGATTTTTGAACTGGGTGCAGGCGGTACGGTATTTCTCTATGAAGTGGGCGAAATGAGCGTTCACTTACAGGTAAAACTACTGCGATTTATGCAAGACGGTAAATTCCGTCGTGTCGGTGAAGAAGAAGAACTTAGCGTTGATGTTAGGGTCATTTGTTCGACGCAGAAAAATCTGTCTGAGTTGGTATCATCTGGAAAATTCCGTGAGGATCTGTATTACCGACTTAATGTGTTGATGCTGACAGTTCCGCCTTTGCGGGAGCGTCCTTCAGACATCATTCCGCTTACAGAGCTGTTCTTGAATCAATTTGCTGCGGAGTTGGGTCAGGACAGACCGATTCTCAGCAATCAACTTGCTGACTATATTTCACAGTATGCATGGCCAGGTAATGTACGACAGCTTCGCAACGTGCTTTTCCGCGCAATGACCCAAATGGACAGTGGCGTGCTTCGTGAAGAGGACATTCAGCTGCCAACAGTTGAAAATGCAAACTTCGTGACCGAAGAGACCTTGGATGGCTCGTTAGACGAAATCATGAAACGGTATGAGTCGGGTATTTTGTCGAATCTATATCGTAGCTATCCGTCTACGCGTAAGCTGGCGAAACGCCTCAATGTCTCACACACAGCTGTGGCGAATAAATTGAGAGAGTACGGAATCGGAAAAAAATAAGGTCTCACAAAGTCGCCCTGATACCCAATGTGTCAGGGCTAATTACTTTTGACTCTTTGACCAACTAACGGCTCTTGCTTTCTTTCCAGTGTGAGTAGCTGTTCGCGAATTTCCGCTCCATAATGATAATGTACTGATTGGCCGTTATTTCCTGTGATCCTGTGACACGGAATGATCAGGGGAATGGGGTTCACATTTGCAGCCATGGTAACGGCACATACTGCGTGCGAATTTCCTAAAAGTTTGGCAACATCGTGATAACTTCGGGTTTCACCGAACGGAATGTGATGAATCTGATCCCACACTTTATGTTGAAAGTCAGAACCGTCAGGCGCGAGAGGAAGATCAAATTGCTGTCTCTCTCCAGAGAGATATTCAATTAATTGTTCTCGATAGCGTGAAAGCTCATTAGGAGAATGCTCCCAGTCTAAACTTTGTTCAAAGGATGATGCACAGACAGTGTAAGCTGGCGCAAACCTGCTTCATCGGCAAGTAGGTGAATGGTTCCAATTTCTGACTTTAGCCAGTCATAAAACATAAAAATCCAACACCGGGCAGGAGGAATGTTGTCTTTAAAAATTATAAACCCTATCCCTCTGGTTCGTACAGATGAGCTGAACATCGGGACAATTTCGTTGTCTGACGTCGCAGCTATTACGGCTTACTTCCAGCAAAACCGCGTATTTCTGGAGCCTTGGGAGCCGAAAAGGAACGAGTCTTTTTTTACCTATGATGGTTGGGAGCGCCGGGTAACACAGTTAGTGGAACTCGCCCACCATAAAATGTGTTACTACTTTCTAATACGTGAAAACGGTGACCCTGATATTAAAGGGTTGATAACGTACAGTAATGTTTCCATGTACCCGTCTTTTTCTGCTGTCGTGGGTTACTCACTTGCCGAAAATGCACAGGGCAAAGGCATCATGAAGCGGTCACTTAAAGCAACCAATGACATGATGTTTGAAAGAGTCAACTTACACCGTATCTCCGCAGCTTACATGCCGCATAATATCAAGAGTCAGGCTGTTCTGGAGTCAGCAGGTTTTGAGCGTGAGGGGCTTGCTAAAAACTATTTGATGATTAATGGCAAGTGGCAGGACCATGTGTTGATGTCTATTACCAACCCTGATTGGTATAACCCCAACATAGAGTAATTTTGGCGTTAGAAAATAAAAGCCGCAATTTGCGGCTTTTATTTTTAGACCCAGTTTTGATTAATCAACGGTCAAAATACGCATAGTGTTAGTTGTTCCGACGCTGTCAACCATATCACCTTGAGTAAATATCACTCTGTCACCCTTATCTAACAGCCCCTGCGCCTTAAGAAGTTTCAAGGCTTTCGTGGCCACTTCTCGTCCAGCGCCTGTGTCACTTTCAAAGTGAACGGGCGTCACGCCACGATACAAGGCGAGACGACAAAGCGTTGATTCGTGTCGAGACATCGCAATAATTGGTTTACCCGAACTGATACGTGACATCATCAATGCAGTGCGTCCTGACTCTGTGAGTGTGATCATCGCTTTGACTTCTGACATATGGTTTGCTGCATACATCGTTGCCATTGACACTGCCTCTTCAACACGATCGAATTGCTCATTGAGCCTGTGGTTAGACACATTGATCGAAGGCATTTTTTCTGCGCCTTCACACACATTGGCCATCGCCAGTATGGTCTCTATAGGATATTCCCCAGCCGCCGTTTCAGCAGAGAGCATTACCGCATCTGTTCCGTCCAACACGGCATTAGCAACATCCATGACTTCTGCCCGGGTTGGCATCGGCGCTTTTATCATCGATTCCATCATTTGAGTTGCGGTAATTACGCAACGATTCATGGCTCGCGCGCGCCGGATGAGTTGTTTCTGAACACCAACAAGCTCCGCATCGCCAATTTCGACACCTAAGTCACCCCGGGCAACCATCACCACATCAGAATGCTCAATGATGTCATCGATGTTTTCTTCCGACGCGACTGTTTCTGCTCTTTCGACTTTGGCAACAAGCTTTGCTTTTAGGCCTGATGCCTCCGCGAGATAGCGAGCAAGCTTCATATCATCGCCATTTCTAGGGAACGAAATAGCAAGGTAATCGACTTTCAGTTTGGCAGCAGTCAGGATATCTTCGCGGTCTTTTTCAGTGAGAGCTGGTGCTGATAAACCACCGCCTTTTTTGTTAATACCTTTGTTGTTAGATAGGTAACCGCCAATGATGACCTTTGTGTGTATTCTGGGCCCGGATACCTTCTGCACTTCCAGTTGTACACGTCCATCATCAAGCAGTAAAACGTCCCCTTTGTTGACGTCCTGCGGGAGATCTTTGTAGTCCAGACCCACCACGTTTTTGTCACCTTCTCCGGCTTCGAGTTCGCTATCTAGAGCAAATTCATCGCCGACCTTAAGCATCACTTTGCCGTCCTTGAAGGTGGAAACGCGAATTTTCGGGCCTTGCAGATCACCGAGGATACCTATGTGGGTACCCATCTTCACGGCGAGCTCTCTGACTTGCTCGGCTCGTTTCATGTGATCTTCTGGTGTACCGTGCGAGAAGTTCATACGAACGACATTTGCTCCGGCTTCAATCAGTTGTTCCAGCACGCCCTCTTTGTCAGTGGCTGGGCCGAGTGTGGTGACAATTTTGGTTCTACGCATCGACTTGTTCATTGTGTTCTCCGTTTAACGCCCACTCACAAAGGTTTAAAGTTGGTGTAAATTGGCACAAAAAGTAACGCAATATTTTGTTGTTTATAGAGAAGTGTAGCTGAGCTAGCTGTAACAGGCATGGATATGCATGGCCAAAAGGAAGCATGGCCATGCAATAGGGTATTTTTCCGGGTGGCGAAGGTTAGTTCATGAATTCCTTATTAAAGCGAGAATCCTTGATCGCCTCTTTTACACGACGTAGGTTTTCACGGAAGCCCGGACCTCTTCTCAATGTAAAGCCGGTTGCTAATACGTCGATAACCGTCATCTGTACAACACGACTGGCCATCGGCATATAGACATCGGTATCTTCTGGCACATCGAGGTTTACCGTCAGGCTACATACCTTATCAAGAGGTGAACCTTTTTCTGTAATACCGATGACGGTAGCACCGTTATCTTTGGCGAGGTTTGCTACATCTACCAAGCTCTTGGTACGGCCAGTGTGAGATATGACAACGACTACATCGCCATCTGAGCAGTTAATGCATCCCATACGCTGCATCACGATATCGTTGAAGCATACAATTGGGATGTTAAAGCGGAAAAATTTATTCTGGGCGTCTTGTGCCACTGAAGCGGATGCCCCAAGGCCAAAGAATGAAATCTTCTTTGCTTGCGTCAGCAGATCAACAGCGCGGTTAATCTGTTGAGGATCAATGCTGTTTTTGGCAACATCCAAGCATGCCATTGTTGATTCGAAAATCTTAGCGGTGTAAGCATCCGGACTATCGTTTTCTTCGACGTTGCGGTTCACATAAGGTGTGCCGTTCGCGAGGCTTTGCGCCAGATGCAGTTTAAAATCGGGGAAGCCTTTGGTATCGAGGCGACGGCAAAAGCGGTTAACGGTAGGCTCACTGACGTCAGCCATCTTCGCCAGAGTCGCAATACTTGAATGGATAGCAGTTTGAGGCGATGAAATTATAACTTCAGCCACTTTTCGCTCTGATTTGCTGAAGGTTTCAATATTTTTTTGTATTTTTTCCAGGGTATTCATTGGGACTACCGCGTCATTTCCAGAATAAAAATACTGTCATACCCCGCGTATCCTTTTGGGGCTATCACAGCAACAGCACCGAGTTGTTGATAACCAAGGTGCTCACCATTGAAGAGTGTAACGGTTCGTTATGGCCATTAATATTTAACCCGACTTTTACGTGTTAAATTTATGCCATTATTCACGCTTTTGGTTGCTTAATTACAATACTAAGAGATTTTTTTTTCAGATTGCGGACTACACAGCACAAAAAAAAAGTCTGAAATTGATAGGGATTTATCATATGAAAGAAGGTTACAACAAAGAGTCAAAAACCTTGCCGAAAAAAATCACCATCATTGGTTGCGGGTGGTTTGGTCTTCCACTTGCATTATCTCTCAAGGAAAAAGGTTACGACGTTTTAGGAACAAAACGTACAAAGGAGGGAGCTGATTCCATTCAGTCACTCGGCATTCCTTGCAGAGTTTTTGACATTAGCAGTCGTCCTGAAAATGGTCAAGCTGACGAAATATTTAATGCGGATGTCGTTCTGATTAATGTGCCGTTAGGCAGGAAAAATTTCAAACCCGAGCTTTTTTTCCAGAATATTATATCTGTTTTCACGCAATGTAAGCAGTCGAAAGTTCGACAGGTTATCTTCATTAGTACAACCTCGGTCTACGGGAGTATTAAGGGGACCGTGACAGAAGAGACTCCCACAGAGCCTGATACATCATCGGGCGAGACACACAGCCAAATAGAGAATTATCTGCTCACTGAAATGAAAGAGCAGGGCTTAGTGATGAGATTCGCAGGCTTGGTTGGTGGCCGGCGCCACCCGGCAACTTTTTTGTCAGGACGTACGGGCATTACAAATGGCTTAGATTGTGTAAACCTCATTCATAGGGATGATTGTATTTCAGCGATAGAAGCGATTATTTCAAAGGGTATGACGAGTTCGGTGATGCACCTTTCGAGTCTGCAACATCCAACACGCGATGCGTTTTATACCTGGGCAGCGCAAGGGATGAAATTGCCACTACCAGAATTTAACAAAGAGGGTGGTAATGGCAAATGCATAGACGCGACTCAGACACTCAATGAGCTGGGTATCTCTTTGAAATACCCTTCGCCTTATGACATGCCATTGCCTGAGCCTTCTTGAAGAGTTGGCATTTATGCAATGAGTTGAGTTAGCGGACGAACAAGATCTGTCGACGCTTCTTTTGCTCTGGCGCTGATTTTTGAGAGATGGACAAACGCGTGCATGCAGTCATCAATGTGTTCATGAACGATGTCGACGCCAGCTTCTTTCATTCGTGAGGCCATTGCCTGGCCCTCGTCTCGCAGAGGGTCGTACTCAACGGTTAAAAGATAGGTTTTTGGAGCTTCTGCTAAGTTAGCCGTCAGAATTGGGCTGGCTAATAGGGTTTCAGCTTCATTCGGGGTATTCAGAAACGACTCGTAGAAGTAGGACATCAAGCCGCTGGTAAGCAGAAGGTCTTTGGTGTGAGTTTTATACGATTCTGTTTGCCCACGAGCATCTGTGATCGGATATAAAAGGTATTGAAAGTCAGGTTTGCGTTGAGTCGTGGTCGGTAATGTTGAATGCAAAGACGGTAAACCCACCGCAATGGACAAGTAACCACCGGCGCTGTCTCCACCAATGCCTATTTTTGCGGTTGATATTTTCAACGCCGCAGCATTGTCATTGATCCAATTCCAAGCGTCAATACAGTCAATGATGGCTGTGGGATATTTGTGTTCTGGAGCCAAGCGGTAATCAACTGCAACGATACTGATCCCGCACTCTAGAGCCAGTTTTCTGCATAAATTATCGTGAGAGTTAAGATCACCCAGAACAAAACCACCACCATGAAAGTACACCATGGTCGCTCCTGAAATTCTGTTTGTAGGTCGATAGACTCGGATACCAATATTTTGGCCCGGTGTTGAAGCCAATGGGATTGAGAGGTTGCTGACTGAATCGAGCCTTTGTTTTGGCAACCCGAAAAGCTTATCCATCAATAGCAAAAAGGGTCTGCTGAACTTGGGTGGAAGAATATTTATTTGGGGAGCTGCGCCAATTACCTTACCAATCCATCTTTGATTGCTTTCCAGAGTCATCCTTTGACTACCTATATTCTTTCGTTTAGATAGAAGTTAGGTGTTTTGCACTAGCGAGTGTGTGTCCTCTTTGAGACTTTTATATGAACCTTTGCTAAATACAACGTCTCTAAACGCTGGCGTGAGTAATGTCGCGTGTATATGAAAATGAATAGCTGACAACGGTTTTATAGTTAAGGCGTTGGACTATTGGCAAAAGCTCAGATAAAAGCGCTTTGTTTTCGGGCAAGAAAAAAGCCTGTGCAATCAGCACAGGCTTAAAGAATATCCGTTGTAGGGATTCGCAGGACACCCAAATAAATTTAGCAGTAACGGCGACCAGTGGCAGTGATGGCAGCTCCCGTAGCAAAAAGAGCGGCAAGTTTCTGGTCACATATAAATAGACCAGCCCGATCTAAAAGAGTTCCATTATTTTGTGATTTTTTTTGTTTTCAATGAAAGCAGCGGCAGGAAGAAGTCTGAGTGCCTGTTAAATATAAAAAAACCCGCAACCAGATTGGTGCGGGTCTAAGAAGATTAATACTTCAAAAAAGCAGTGGCACATATTGAGACCTCACTTTTTTGACATAGTTCAGTCGACTTCGAAAAAACCCTGACAAATTTCTCACTAGTGCAATCCACACTACGAGCTGTTTCGCACAAGAGACCTGTTAGAAACACTTGTTCGATTTGTTACAAGAATCTCCGTTTTTCCTTACCAATTTACTTGTTATTAACTGCGGCTAGGAGTAGAGTTAAACACATGTTTAATACGGGTGAATGAAAATGGCAAACAAAAGTGAAACCAAAGCGAAAATCCTCAACGCGGCGGAGCAACTCTTTGCTGAGCACGGTTTTAAGGATACTTCCCTGCGTACCATCACCGGAAAAGCAGGCGTCAACCTTGCCTCGGTCAACTACCACTTCGGCGATAAAAAGTCCTAGTGAGAGCAGTTTTAGCTCGCTACCTAGAACAATTTATGCCGCGCCTTGAAGCCGAGCTTGAAGCTTTGTTAGAGCAAAAAGACTTCGACATGGAGCAGGTTTTTGCTTGTGGAAAGCAGCCATTATTAGAACTTAACAATTACCGCAAACATGGCGCATCAATCTTTATGTTGTTGATTGGACGTGGTTACACCGATGTGCAAGGTCACTTGCGCTGGTTCATCACAACAAGATACGACAAGGTGCTTGCCCTAATCACAAAAGCGGTTCTGCGCGCCAACCCCAACTTGTCACCGGAACTCGTGTTCTGGCGCCTACACTTCACTTTAGGAACAGCGATTTTCACCATGGCCTCGAACGTGGCGTTCCGTGAAATTGCTGAAAATGATTTTGGAAAAAAGGTCTCGACAGAGGACATCGCCAACCAGCTGATTCCGTTTGTAGCTGCTGGTGTTGATGCTCCGGTTGAAACAGAAATTGAACTACTGCCACGCGAAGCGATCGGCGGATAAATAAACATACTAATAAAAGATGTAAAAGGACCTGAAATCATGAGCTCTCAAACCTCGCTAAGAAGACGTTACGTCAGTGATCCAGCGTTTAAGTTTTTCAAGAAGGTATTACCACCTCTGTCTGCAACCGAAAGAGAAGCAATGGAAGCGGGTAGTGTCTGGTGGGATGGCGAACTGTTTGCCGGCAGCCCAGACTGGAGCAAACTTCACAACTACCCGAAACCTGTTCTGACACAGGAAGAGCAATCGTTTATCGATAACGAGCTTGAAGAACTTCTTGCGATGCTGGATGACTTCGACATTGTTCAGCAGCGCAAAGACTTACCGCCAGAAGCATGGGAATTTCTGAAAACCAAGAAATTCTTTTCTCTGATCATTCCAAAATCTTTCGGCGGTCTAGAGTTTTCAGCAAACGCTAACTCTTACATCGTGAGCCGGATTGCGACACGCAGCCTGAGTGCAGCAGTTTGCGTCATGGTTCCTAATTCACTGGGCCCGGGTGAGCTTCTTACTCACTACGGCACCAAAGAACAACAAGACTATTGGCTACCACGCCTTGCAAACGGCCAAGACGTTCCGTGTTTCGCACTGACTGGCCCAGAAGCGGGTTCAGATGCAGGTAGCATCCCAGACCAGGGTGTTGTTTGCATGGGTGAGCACGAAGGCAAACAAGTGCTAGGCATCAGCCTGACTTGGGACAAGCGATATATCACATTGGCACCTGTTGCTACGTGTCTTGGTCTTGCATTCAAACTGAAAGATCCAGAAGGTCTGCTTGGCGACAAAAAAGAGCTGGGTATTACCTGTGCCCTGATCCCTGCGTCTCACAAAGGCGTTCAGATTGGTGATCGTCATAACCCAGTTAACCTGGCATTCATGAACGGTACAACCCGTGGTAAAGATGTCTTCATTCCAATGGACTGGGTTATCGGTGGCCAAGACTATGTAGGCCGTGGCTGGCGTATGTTGGTGGAATGTCTGTCTGCAGGACGTGGTATTTCTCTGCCAGCTTTAGGCACTTCAGTGGGTCACTTGACTGCACGTACAACGGGTGCTTATGCATATGTTCGTAAGCAGTTCGGAATGAGCATCGGTAAGTTTGAAGGTGTTGCAGAAGGTCTCGGTCGCATTGGTGGTTTCACCTACATGCTTGAAGCTGCACGTACACTCACAACAACTTCTCTGGATTTGAACGAGAAGCCGGGTATCGTAACGGCGATCGCCAAATACCACATGACTGAGTTGGCACGTACCATCCTGAATGATTCTATGGATATTCATGCCGGTCGCGCTATCCAGCTCGGTCCAATGAACTACATTGGTCACCATTACTTTGGTATGCCAGTTGCAATCACGGTGGAAGGCGCAAACATCCTTACCCGTAACCTGATGATCTTCGGTCAAGGTGCAACACGTTGTCACCCATATGTTCTCGCTGAAATGGAAGCCGCAGCTAACCCGGATCAGGAAAAAGCAGCAGCAGATTTTGATGTGTTATTGATGAAGCATATCAAGTTTGCAGTGAAGAACACGTTCGGTTCAATAGCTAATGCACTGACAGGCTCTCGCTTTAACAAGTCACCAGTGAGCGGGGAAACGGCAGACTACTACCGTCAGCTTTCACGCATCAGCCGTGCGCTTGCTGTAACCACTGACGTTTCCATGCTGACATTAGGCGGAGAACTCAAGCGTCGTGAAATGTTATCAGCGCGTCTGGGCGATGTACTCAGCCACCTGTATCTGGCATCAGCAACACTGAAGCGCTACGAGGATGACGGCCGTCAGCAAAGTGACCTGCCATTTGTACACTACGCACTTCAATACTGTTTGTTCAAGTGTGGTGAAGCATTTGACGGCGCATTCAACAACTTCCCACGCAAATATGTGGGTGGTAGTTTACGTGCATTGCTGTTCCCAGTAGGAATCAACTACGATGAGCCTAGCGATGAGCTGGCGACGGAAATTGCAGACCTGCTGATGACTCCAGGTGCACACCGTGACCGCTTGACCCACTTATGTTATGTAGGTGATAAAGAAAGCGATCCTGTGGCTATCATGGAGCGTGCATTCATGGCAATGCAAGGCGTACGCCCAATCGAGAAGAAAATGATTGTGGCAGCGAAAGAAGGCAAGATTCCTGCTAAGGGTCCACTTGCTGAACGTCTGGCTCTGGCTGTTGAGAAAGGTGTTATCACTGAACAAGAGGTCGAGCAGGTTAAAGAAGCCGATGCACTGCGTTCTCACGCGGTACAGGTTGATGACTTCAACCCATCTTGGTTCAACAACATTGCTAATGGAAAGGACGTAGCCGCCAGCAAAGGTAAAGCTGCCTAATACTCCTACCCGTTGGGTTGCAAAAACGACAAAACGCCGCAAATTGCGGCGTTTTTTCTTTGCACACCTCCAACCACTTGGCAGATCCGCGCAGAAACGACAAAAAAAAAGTACCAAATAAAAATGAAATACTTATCCTAAGTCCAGTTTTGAAAGGAAAGTAACTATGATCATCAAACCAAAAATTCGTGGATTTATCTGTACCACCACACACCCAACTGGCTGTGAAGCAAACGTAAAAGAACAAATCGAGTATGTAAAATCACAGGGTGCCATTACTAACGCGCCAAAGCGTGTACTGGTTATCGGTTCTTCAACGGGTTACGGTCTGGCTTCTCGCATCTCCGCAGCCTTTGGTGGCGGTGCAGCAACAATTGGCGTTTTCCTTGAAAAGCCTGGAACAGAAAAGAAAGCAGGTGCCGCAGGTTGGTATAATTCTGCGGCCTTTGACAAATTTGCCAAAGAAGAAGGCTTGTACAGTAAAAGTTTGAATGGCGATGCCTTCTCTAACGAAGCAAAGCAAAAAGCCATTGAACTGATTAAAGAAGATCTTGGCCAAGTAGACCTCGTTGTTTATTCATTGGCATCCCCAGTTCGCAGAGTACCTGAGACGGGTGAGTTGGTGCGTTCTTGCCTTAAGCCAATTGGTGAGACTTACCATGCGACCGCAGTCGATACCAATAAAGACCAAATCATTGAAGCGTCTGTTGAGCCAGCGACCGAGCAAGAGATTCGAGACACTGTTACCGTAATGGGCGGCGAAGACTGGGAAATGTGGGTTAACGCGCTGAACGATGCGGGTGTATTGGCTGAAGGTGCAAAAACCGTTGCTTATAGCTACATAGGTACTGAGCTTACATGGCCAATATACTGGGAAGGTGCGCTTGGTCGTGCAAAGATGGACCTCGATCGTGCTTCGCGGGCGCTCAACGATACGCTGTCAGCCAAAGGCGGCTCTGCGAATGTGGCTGTGCTGAAGAGCGTGATCACTCAAGCAAGCTCTGCAATCCCAGTCATGCCTCTATACATCGCAATGGTATTCAAGAAAATGCGTGAAGAAGGGGTGCATGAAGGATGCATTGAGCAAATCTACCGCATGCTTAGCCAACGCCTCTATAAAGAAGATGGCACGGCAGCAGAAGTAGACAGTGAAAATCGCCTACGTTTAGACGACTGGGAGCTGCGCGAAGACATCCAGAAACATTGCCGTGATCTGTGGCCACAAATCACCACAGAAAATCTCGCTGAACTGACTGACTACCGTGAATACAAAGAAGAGTTCATGAAGCTGTTCGGATTCTGCAGTGGTGCAGTCGATTACGAAGCGGATGTGAACACGGTTGTTGAGTTTGATGTTCGAGACATCTAATTCAAGATAGCTACGCGAAAAGCCGACAGACACTGTCGGCTTTTTCGTTTCAGATTCCAGATTAATCGAAAATAACCGAATATTCCGCTGAAAAAGAGGTGTAAACATCGCCAATATGGCTGATTTATATCACATTTGCTCGAAAAGAAAGCAATCAAACCAAAAGCCATAAATTAATACGTGACACACCGAAAAACTTATGTAGAATGCAATCTCACTTAGCCGAGAGGTGAAGTTGAAAGGCGCGTTGGCAGAGTGGCTATGCAGCGGATTGCAAATCCGTGGACCTCGGTTCGACTCCGGGACGCGCCTCCATATCATCAAACATCCCCCTTATAAGATAACTATAAACACTCTTTTGTTTTCCATCTCATGTAACCAGTTCAACCCACCACAAACGCTAAAATTCTCTACATTTGTTCAATCTTCGTTGCTCCAGTAAGGCAAATTTAGAGGACTCGTATAGAATAATCATGAATGAGTAAAATCAGTCTGTCAGGGATGGCGAATGACACTACCAACAAATGCATTAGACAAAACAGATATTGAAATCCTGCGAATTCTTCAGGAAAACGGACGCTTACCCGTGGTTGAACTGGCGAAACGGGTGAATTTGACAACGACACCATGTTCAGAACGTGTAAAGCGTCTTGAGCGTGAAGGTTACATTTCGGGCTACCGAGCAGAGTTATCGGCGGAAAAGCTGGGCTTTGAGGTCGTCGTTTTTATCCATATCAGATTGGATCAGACAAACTTTTCTATTTTTGAAAAATTCGCGCTTGCAGCAGAGCTGATGCCTGAGATTGAAGAGTGTTATTCACTGTCAGGTGATTTTGATACCATGATCAAAGTGCGTGTTAAAAATATCAAACAATATCAGCATTTTATGTCAGTGAAGCTAGCTCAATTACCTGGCATTATTCAGACTCGAAGTGAAATCGTTATCGATGAACATAAACGTGGTCACGGCCTAAACCCAGATTTACTCTCCGCAGGTTAATTCAAAAAGTGCTGGTGGTATAAGTCACTGGCACACCCCCTCTCTAGCCAGTGAATTTGCCTTTCTAAATATTATTTAACTGATTTTCTACCTACTCAGGAATGAAAACATCATGTTTTTTAGGTAAAAACTTAACAGTTTGATCGCTACAATGACAAAAAGATGTTGTAAAGTTGTTGGAGCATAAATGGTTGTTCAATTTAGCCAAGGTAGGCATTCGTCCCTTTATTCCCGCCCACATGTGGCGCATTCTGTTGTTATGGTACCCCCTGTTGATTTCGCTTTTAACTCAGAAGCCAGCGCTGATAATGAATTCCAGCATCGTTCGTTGTTACCTGTTGAGCAGGTAAGGCAGCAGGCGCTCAATGAATTTAGCCAAATGGTGAAAAGCTTGTCCGAACATCATGTTGATGTTGTGGTAATGGATTACCAACCGGACGAGAAGAGCACACCAGATGCAGTTTTCCCTAATAACTGGTTCAGCACAACGCCGCTTGGCGAAATTGTGCTTTACCCCATGGCTTGCGAAAATCGCCGTCGTGAAGTGAGAACAGAGCTCTTAAAAGAAACGCTGGGAGCATGTGGCTATGAAGTTAATAGCGTTCAGGAATTAACGGACCTGCGTTCACCAGATGTATTCTTGGAAAGTACGGGCGTGATGGTGATGGACCACGTAAACAAAACTGTTTATGCGGCATTATCGACTCGCTGTGATAAATCCTTACTAGAAAAGTGGGCTGTTCTAAATAACTACAAGGTTGAAAGCTTCGAAACGCAACTTTCATCGGGGAGCCCTGTTTATCACACCAACGTAATGATGGCTGTAGGCAATGAGTTTGCTGTAATTTGCGACGAAATCATTGGGCCTTTTGAAAGGCGAAGAGTGTTGGACAGCCTTTCAGCAACAAAAGAAGTGATCAGTATCAGCGAATCTCAGATGGGTGCATTCTGCGGGAACATTCTTCAGATCCAAAATACCCAAGGGGAAAGTCTGATCGCTATGTCTCAGTCAGCCTATGATGCTTTTTCCTCTGCTCAGAGAGCGATACTATCGAAGTATGGGAAGTTATTGCCTTTTGACGTTTCTACAATTGAAACCATCGGCGGGGGAAGTGTGAGATGTATGCTGGGAGAGAATTTCTTACCGAAGCTCTAGTCTATTCTTCTAAACTGCCATAAAAGAAAAAAGCTGAGATTCCTCAGCTTTTTCATTAGACATATCTGAGTAGCGCTTGGCTTAGGCGTTTTCAGTCACATCTTTCTTGATCAATGGCGATTTCTCAAACGTGACGCCTGACCAACCAGTAGACATAAAGTTACGGATATTCTGGTGATCGCTACCCGAAGGATTACCCAATACATCTTCACGATAATACTTTCCGAAGCACGCTAATGCTTGTTCCTGTGTCAGTTGATTTTCCTGAGCAAAAGCGAGAATTTTGCATGAACCTGAGTTCTGCCCTGCTTTATTGGTCAGATCACCGTTATTGAAACGGGTTGGAGAAAAATCGTACAGGCTATCGATTAGTGTGATGACTTCGTCAAACTCAACAGTTTCAGGAAAGGTGTTAAGTTTGCTCAGAAAGTTTTCTAGTTGCATGACGCTCCCGTTAGATGTCATTTAATGTGTCTTGTTCCTTCAGCCGTAGTTGTACCAAGATGAGGCTAATTTGTGAAGTGCCGCAGGGCAAACTTGTGTCCGAATGTTGAGTTATTCAAGTTGCGCCAATGAAAACTTGCTTTCCGGTTTGTGTGGCATCGCGCTGACTCTCGTAAGTTTTCAAGAGCTCTGGCATGTAATTATCTTGGATAGTGATTAGTCAATATGACTATTAATCAGCCACTTAAACAGACGTATGTTATTTTGGCCTTTACAACATTACGTAGGGTTATTATCATGCAGCCCACTTACGGAGAGATGGCTGAGTGGTTGAAAGCACCGGTCTTGAAAACCGGCATACGTTAATAGCGTATCTAGGGTTCAAATCCCTATCTCTCCGCCACATTAAAAAAGCCGCTGATTCTCAGCGGCTTTTTGCTTTTCTGGCAGATGTATCTGCAAAAGATTAGCCCTTAACGGCTGACACTATCTATCTTGCCTCTGGCTATTCCATCGAATTTCACACCATCAACACAAACAGGAAAACTGCTATGTGTGAATTTCCAAAATGATGGCATTAATTAGTATTAATCCTAATTCACTTAAAATTAGGCTATCTAAAATGGAAATAATATTTACTATTAAATATTTATGTGATTTAAATCGTTTTAATTTTTGTTATTTATGAAACGTTAAAAAAGTCTTAGAGACGTAAGAATCACTTTAACAGGTTAGCGATGACAGAATAAATCATAATAACTAGTAATAAGGCCAGCTATTTTTGCTATCCATCTATATTTAAAAGTGTCTAGAGACAATAAATCCTGTATCTATGCGATTGTAGTCACGATATATAACTTGACCAAATAATATTGCCATCAATTTCTATCGATAATAATCATTAAATTAAATATTTGTATAAATAATATTGTCACTAAAAATACATGAATTCTCCGTAGACTCGTCGCCGTTTCAAACAGTGAAACATATTAATAATTTTAAAGGATTTAAAATGTCTAAGAAAAATGCAGTGGCGATTGGCCTTGGCGCATTATTAATGGTCGCAGCTCCACTTGCGAACGCTTATATCTATAAAGATCCGGGCGTCGTGGAAAACCGTGCACGTTATGTGGAAAAACATAAGAAAATTAATAGTTCTTATCAGCATCGTAAGCAAAACACATGGATGTATGTTGACGATGTTGCAAAAGGTGCTGCAACTGGATTCTATCAAGCGGGCAACTGGCTGAAGCTTCACAACCGCAAATTTACAATCGGTGTAGGTTCTGTGGAGTTTGATTTTAATCCATCAAAATTGAATTGTACGCAAGGCTTTAACTTTAATTTGGAAGTGGGTGAAGACACCGTATCTTCATTCTCGCCTAGCTGTGACGATCTGCTTAATGCATCAGTTGAATATCCTATCTCTCACTATTTTGATCTGATTCCTGATTACTTCAAGCCAAAAGTAGAAGTTCCACTTGATCCAGTTGGCCTTTTCAAACTGGGCGTGAAATTTGGTGCTGGTGTTGAAGTGGGTGCCGATTTCAAAGCTGGTGGCGCTGTAGGTGCAGTACCAAGCGACAAGCCATTCCAGTTTGCTAATGGCGTTCGTAACCCTGACTATATCTTCGCACAGGTTGAACCGTACGTTGATGGCTTGGTGACATCAAGCGCCTACGGACAGTTTGGTCACGGTGTGGCTGAAGCAGGTGTTAAAGGTAAATTGAGCCTTTTGAAAGTGAAGGGTAAAGGGTATCTGGAAGCGGGTATTCGCCGCGTTGAAGCGGATGATGTAGCGGGCAAGATTAACGAAGAAGGCTACGTCAAAATGGAAGTCAAAGGCGAGATTTCTGGCGGTAAAGGCAAGATTGAAGCTTACTGTAAGAAACTGTTTGGTCTTATTGTATTAAAAGCAGATCTTTATAAGTGGGACCCAATTTGGAAAGTCTCACGTACTTTCTTCAAGCACGAAGATAAAGTGTGGCAATCGCTATAAATCAACATTGCCCCAGCGTTGCTGGGGCATTTATCTAAACCTGGATTATTTATGCGTAAGTTTCTGCTTTTTTCTCTCGTGCTCGTCGTTTTCTTTTCTTCTCTATATTTCACTCAGCTAGGAGATAAAGAAACTGTAATTACTGGCAAAGATATTAGTAATAATGCTCAAGAAATGAGCGAGCCAGTGACCAATTTAAATATTACACCCATATTTAATGAAGAAAATGAAGATGGGAAATATTCATATTCATTTTTAGTGGCATCTTCATTCTTCGATGATGGTGGTGAGCGATTATCTCATTCTGAGTTCAAGGGAGAACTGACCTTCTTTCCTGACTTTACCGATTCATCAAAATGGTATTCACTGGCACAAAGTATTTCTCTTAATAATGAGGGTAATCCAGAACCTGTGAGTGAAGCGCTGCCATTTATTACGTATTACCGCGATAATGTTTTTAGCGATACGGATTTACTCGGGCTACCCTCAGATAACCCGCTTTCTGCTTTTTCCTTCCTGTTGTCGCAATTAAGTTATCAGAGCAATGCAGAGTTACAGCTTCTGAGTGTATCCGGTGAACGCTGGTATCGCTTCTCTGAGGCAAAAGATAGTGTGGTTCGAAGATATCTTATGGACCATGAGCCTCAGTCAGAATTAGTAGAAATGGGGCTGCTTGGTGAACAAGATGATTGGCAGTTGAACGTGGATAGTAAAGGTTACCCCTTGTCGGTATCCGCATTAAACAGCCGTCAGTTCGGAAATGAACAAGGGCGTTTCACGCTGGAGCAAGCGGTCACTTTCAAACGCATCAACAAAGCCATTGCGTTTGATCTTGCCATGTTTGCTGATGGTGCCAACCAAGGACTTTTGATGGCAGAGAAAGCGGCACCATCACGAAAGATTGATGCATCATTTACCTTTGATGAAGCCCTGAAGACCTTAAAAGGCCAGTATGATGAAGCGCTTGCCGTTGAGGTGGGTTTCTATCTTCTCGATAACTTTACCGTCGAGGAAATGATTGCGCTGTTGGAAGACAAGCCTCACTTCGCTTCATTGCTGGTCTATGCCTTACAAAAAACGCAGGCGCCAGAAGCAGAAGTAGCGATGGTAGAGATGATAGGAGCTGAAGGTATCGATCAGCAAAATGAGCACCGCTTGTTGATTTCATTGGGTCGATTTGGAAATTCCTCACAGTTCGGTCTCGACTCTCTGAAAGCTCTGGCTGCTGATAAGGAAAGTCACCTGCAAAACACGGCGCTGTTGAGTGTTGGCAGTGTTGGAAAGTACACGGAGCACATGTCTGCGTCGGTGAATGATATTCTCAGGGAAAACCTCGAGAGTGGTGAAAATGTGGGTATGACGTTGTTGGCAGTGAAAAACTCCGCCAGCGATGAATTACTGGCAAAGGCAGAGCAATATTTGACATCCGATGATGAAGGCACTCAGGCTGCAGCAATAAAGTTGTTTGCTAGCAAACCTGAATACCAGGATACCTTGGTGAACGGGCTGGTCGGTAAGCCGAGTGCCAAGCTGTTCGATACCTTTGCCCGTCAGTTAAATGGACAGGATATTGAATTAGCCGCCCATAATCGCCAGCGACTGACGCAACTTTATAGTGCGATAGACCATCCTGTCGTTAAAAAGCGTTTGGAACAAGTGTTATTCCCCGATGAAGATGACACTATGTTAGCCGACGAGTTTTAACGTTCTCATTAGGTGAGGAGTTAAGATTTGTTATATATACATCAGGAGCCACTCTTCATGAGTGGCTTTTCACTTTTCTTTGCCCGTTTAAAACAAATCTGCCGAGGTCAGCTAGAGCCGCCCGGCAGTTTGGAAGTGATGGTCAATGACTCTCTGCTGTGTCGCTATTTACCAGATAGACAATTAACCTGCCTGTTGAACTGGCTTTGGCGATGTTTCATTTGGTGTGGCTTGCTCATTCGATGAATCAAAAGCTCCAGGGTAAGTATCAAGCACCCATCCGCCTACTTCATCTTCTGGTTTATTAAAGAAGTTTGCCATGTTCGGGATGATGGCAAACAGTGGAATGGTTAGCGCGGCAAGGCTGACACAGCCGAGGAGCACCGGCCATGCGCCGTAACTGTCTGTAAGAATACCTGATACGGTTACCCCAAATGGTGCTGCCAGTGCAGATAAAATACCCATAGATGACAGAATACGGCTTCTGAAATGGTCAGGTATTGCGACTGTCATTTGTGTTTGGATAAGGATGTTTACCCATAGCGAACCAACCATTGATAGTGTAAAGCCTGCCACTAAAAGCCAATAAGATTGCATGACTGCCGGAATAATCATCATGGCAACGATCACTACAATACCTAGAAGCAGAGCACGGTGGTTGGCGATTCGTTTTGTTACCAAAGATAAGGTCACTGACCCTATCAGCGCACCAATGGCAATGGCTGCCTCAATGATACCGACATAATAAGGGGAGAGCCCCAACGTCTCTTTGACAAGATAAGGCACCATAATGATCACGGGTAACAGCGCCATGTTGATTAGTGAAGCCGCGATGACCAAGACAAGTACGACCCGCACTTTAATCAATGCTCTGAAACCCAAGTAAATATCTCGGCTCCAATTTGCAATGGTCAACCCGTTGTTGTCTTCTCTTTTTGGTTTGGTGTTTTGGCTAATCAGAGAAATACCAATCACAGATGCGAAGAAAGACACAAGGTTCACCAGCACTGCACCTTTTATACCTATGGTGGCGACCATAGTGGCACCGAAGGCTCCGCCCAGTAGCATAGTGATGGCGTTTAAAGATTGAATACTCTGGTTGGCTTTTTGTAGTTGGTCTGCCTTAACCAGATTCGACACAATCGCCTCGCTGCCCGCAGTAAACAAACAGCCAAAAAAGCACCCGGAAATGGCTAATGCAATCAGCGCGGGGATTGTCATTGCCTCGTTGAAGAATAACCAAGCCATTGTAGATACAGTCACTATCTTTCCCGCATTGGCCCACAACATAATTTTTTTCCGGGCAAACCTGTCACCTAATGGGGCAAGCAGCGGACTGAAAATAATTTGGGCAATCATTGTGGGTACCAACACAGTGGCCATGCTGGCGGCAGAACCCGTCATTTCTAATACCCACCAGGCAATGGCCAAAGTTTGTGCCGATGTGCCTAAATCGGAAAGAAATTCACCGCCTCGATAGCACCAAAAGTCTTTACCTAGCCCTTTATTTTTATTGTTGTCTTTCCCTGACATTATTTGTTCTCCGCTCTACGTTTTTTTATAAGTGTCTGTTTTGTTTTGCAGTCTTACAATCAAAATCTTGCTCGGTATCCAATTCAGATACTTGTCGGTATCGCTTTTTGTAACTAGCAGAATTTAGCGCCGAATCTTTGCTCTTGAAGCGATACGAAGTGTGTTTGAGCAGAACCAAATAAAAGTCGTTCCAAAAAGATGGATGCAGAGAGAAACGCGAGTAAAAGCAGTGAAATTTGCATTAACTCAGGCAAAGAAGAAAACAGCATGGTCATTGCTGATACCAGTAGGCATAGAGTGACTCGACGTTTGCTTTTAGCGAAGGTTTTGACTGAATCTTTAACTGTTCTCATGTTGTTGCTCCTGACGTTGTCTCTGTAAGTTCAGGAGCAGTATTACCAATGAAATATCGCGGGTCTATTGATAGGTATTGGCGTATCCAGTGTCGATACTAATGGGTATCAGAAGCTGTTACTTAATGATAAATCGCCACTTGATTTAGATGGGTTCATGCACCATCAGTACGGACTTACTTCGAATGGATAAGTGCTTATTTTGTCAAAGTGACTTAGATTTCGACCTCCTAACCTCTTGTATAAGGCACTTCCTCTACGACGTTGGGAACGGGGAATAAAGGGCCAGTATCTTCATCATTGAAGTATGTAAAGTACATGTGTTGAGCTGTTGCATTTGGCTCGGGTGTTTTCAACCGTGGATGTGTCAACTTTGAATACTTTTGAAGCAGCTCAATGAACTCATCATGAAAAGAAGAGGCTTCCTGTTCCGTTAAGAGTTGTAATAGCACAATCTTATTCACCCCAGAATCCTTTCTAGATGCTGCTTTAATGATCCCTTCCTCTATCATTGTTGCTATTTCTTTGTGTGTGCTGTCGAGGTTTAATGGTATGGGGAAAACAAGCTCAATCTGTTGTTCATTAAGTTTCAGAAAACCGAGGTCTTCGAGTTGTCTTATGTAGAGGTATGTCGAAGGAATATTAATGCAGAAGCTTTTGAGACGGCTTTAATGTCCCTAGCGCCAAAAAGAATGCCGTGTAAAACAGAAAAAAAGGGCAGGTTGCTTGCTCAGTGCTTTCGCAATGTCATTAGACATTAAATTCACATCACTTTTCAAATTTGCTTGAAGTGTCGACACTTCGGCAATAGATGTATCTGCGGCAGCGAAGAGCGTCAGGAGTTGGTCTAAGGGAAGGTGAGGGCGGTTCATCAGGCGTTTCACTGTCAATTCGGTCATCCCTGCCCGTGATGCGAGGTATTTGTAAGTGATGCCCTTTGTCTTCAGAAAATCCTTAAACGTGGCCAAAAGTTGATGTGCCTGACTACTGCTCAATTGCCTTTTTCCTTAATAATCTGTCCCTTTGTTTGATTTTGAGGGAAAACTACCGATGCGGACACATTTCCCTCGGTAGTTTGGAAGTGAACAGCAATTTATTTTTGGTTTGGGTATATCGCGGACAGTATTTAGCTTACTTGCTCGGCAGGCTTAGCCTCGCTGGTCTCAGTTTCCCCATCGAAGGCATCGGGGTAGGTTTTATTCATCCATTCACCGACTTCTTCGGCAGGTGTGTTGAAGAACGTTGCTATGTTCGGAATCAATGCATAAAGTGGGACAACCAGCGCCGACAGAGCAGCAAGGGCAAAAAATGTTGACCATGCACCAAAGTGGTCTGTCAAGGGGCCTGCTAACGCAATTCCAACCGGTATTGCCAGCCCAGACACGATTCCGAGAGATGATAAGATTCGGCTTCTGAAATGGTCAGGTACTGCCACCGTGATTTGTGTTTGAATTAGAATATTAATCCAGATACAGCCTGCTGTTGAGATCATAAGACCGATTACTAACGCCCAATACGATTGCATCACGACAGGTATCAGCAACATCAACGCATTGAGAGTTATACCCAGAAAGAAAGTACGATAGTTAGTCATTCTCTTCGTCATAAAAGACAACGTCGTTGCACCCAGAATGGCGCCAATCGCAAGTGCTGATTCAAGGATGCCAACATAGTAAGGAGAGAGCCCCAGTGTTTCTTTAACTAGGTATGGGATCAACACAATCACCGGATAAGCCAGCGCGTTGGAGAGAAGTATCAGCACAAACAAAGCAAGCACGACACGTACCTTAGCTAACGCTCGGAAGCCCAGATAAATGTCTTCACTCCAGGTCTTTATCGTCAACGTCTCATCGGTTTCATTGTTCTCTCGTTTGGGTTTGGTATTTTGTTGAATAAGTGAAATACCGATTAAAGACGCAAAGAAAGAACCCAGATTGACCAGAACAGCACCTTCAATTCCAATCGTCGCAACCATGGTCGCGCCGAAAGCAGCGCCCAATAACCCGACAACTGAGTTTAAAGTTTGAATACTCTGGTTGGCTTTTTGTAGTTGTTCTGCCTTAACGAGGTTTGAAACAACAGCAGCACTACCAGCTTCGAATAAGCAGCCGAAAAAGGAGGAAGCGATACTGAGGGCGATGAGGAGGAACATTGTCATCCCGCCGATCAAAAATAACCATGCCATGGTCGATACAGTTAAAATCAGCCCTACGTTAGCCCACAGCATGATTTTCTTTCTGGAAAACCTGTCACCGAGAGGTGCAAGCAAGGGGCTAAAAACAAGAACAGAGAGAATGGTGGGAACGAGAACTGTTGCCATGCTGGCGGCAGAGCCTGTCGTTTCTAATATCCACCATGCAACCGCCAATGTTTGTGCTGAGGAGCCTAAATCTGATAGAAACTCACCCCCACGATACCACCAAAAATCACGACCTAGCCCTTCTTCTTTGTGATTGTCTTTTCCTGACATTGTTTGTTCTCCATACTCCGTTTTTTTGTTAGCTTCTACTTCGCGACTCCTTCATACAATCAATAAGTTATCAAGTAGCTGGCATGGCTACTTTAGGGTGCTTGGTATAGCTACCTAAAATGTCGCAGTGAGTGATGCCTCTCGCATGCTTCCGCTTGACGTGTGCTGGCTACACCAAACAGTAATGCTTCTAGAACAACAGAGAGAGAAACAACGGCAAGCAAAAGTAGAGGCAACTGCACTACCTCTGGTAAAGAAGCAAACGCAAAGGCGATTACAGCAACAATTACAATGAAGATGTAAAGATATTTTCTGTTGATACGGGTTTTTAGTGAGCCAGTAAGATGTTTCATGTTATTGCCCCCATTGATTTTTTTGTAAGTTCGGGGGCAGTATTTACAATGAGATGACAAGAGTCTATTAATAGATGCTGGCGTATCTATGGGCGATAACCGTTGGTATCACGATCTGTCACCGTGGCATGAGCAAAGCTTAATTGTTATAGATACTACACTTTATCAACAAGGTTTTTGACGGGGAAAAGCGGCGCATCGGCTTCAAAAAGGCCAAAGACAGCTCTGTATAGGTTCACATTCTCTTGAGGGTTACGGATATGGTTAAGACCAATTTTTCCAAACTCTTCATGCACTGCATTCAAACTTTCTTTATACCTTTTCAGTTCGCTCTCCGTGAATAGTCGCAAACCGAAATGGAATGTATCCTCATTTTCCTGCCCATTCCTATTTCCGCTTACATCCAGTTTTTGATTGAACACTTGCATAAAAGCGTCTCTATAAAGTGCGGACAGCTCCGGTGCATCTTCATAACTAAACGTCGTTGCCAGTGGGTATACAAGCTCTATATTGTCGCCCGATAACGTAATGAAGTTTAATTTCTCAAGCTCTCTTGCGTACAGATAAGCAGAAGGCCGATTGATCGAAAAGCTATCTGTAAGACTATCAATGGTTCTTTTCCCTGCCAGAACGGAGGCAAATACTTCAAATAGAGCTGGTTTTTCGAGATGTCCAGCGAGTTGTTCTTCAGACATGGCTGTATCAATTCGACTTTCAGCAAGCAGAACTAACTCAGACATTGGTGTCCCTACTGCATCACAAAGCTGAATCAGTTGATCTAGGCCGATGTGTGGGCGATTTAAAAGACGTTTGATGGTGACTTCGGTGAGATCGCAACGTGCAGCAAGGTCCCTGTATGTCAGTCCTTTAGATTTCAGCACACCTTTCAAGGCTTCCAGCATCCGATTTGCGTGACTTTCACTCATTTTGGCTTCCTAGGACCATCAAAACATCGTTTTATAGTAGGTTCAGGGTGGGAGATTTCACTCTGTTTGATTATGAATTGGGAGTAAATCCGCAAACTAAGATACCTCATTAAATTTCAGCCAATGTGGTGTTGTGTTTAGACTTCGTCAACCAGATTTTCGACAGGAAACAGTGGCTCAGTGCTTTCGAAGGTCGCATGAGTGTTCTGATATATTCTCGTCATATCAGAGGGTTTTCGAATGTGTTTTAGGGTGATTTGAGCAATCTCATCCTGAAGTACGGTGAATCGCTCTTTATAGGCGTTAAACTCAGCGTCGGTCAAAATTACCGTACCAAAGCTAATGTTCCCAAATGCTTTTTCCTTGCTACTGGCTTGCCTCTTAATTGCTTCAAGGCGAGCGTTGAAGAGCATTGAACTAAACTCTGGTGAGTCGTCAAAATCAGTATTTGCTGAAAGTGGATAGACCAGCTCAATGTTTTCGCCTGAGAGAGTGATGAAATTAAGTTTCTCCAGCTCACGAGCATAGATATAGGCAGAGGGCAGGTTGATGCCGAATTTATCTGACAGGGATTGGATTCGTCTGCTGCCAGCAACGATGGCGATGAAGACTTCCATCAACGCGGGCTTTTCAAGTTGCGCTTTGAGTTGCTCTCGTGACATTTCTGAGGTGTATTTGGAAATATCATTTTCCATCATCCACAGTATGTCGTTCATCGACGTATCTGCTGCCTCACAGAGCTGAATAAGCTGGTCCAGTGCAATGTGCGGTCGGTTGAGCAGGCGCTTAATAGTGACTTCGGTCATATCACAACGCTCAGCCAACTCTTTATAGGTTAACCCTTTTGATTTTAATACGCTCTTGAGTGTTTCCAGCATTCTGGTTGCTTGGCTGTGACCCATTAAATTTTCTCGCTAATTTGAACCTTGACCAAACATACTAGAGTGAAAATGAGGTCGTTCATTAATTTGGAGAGGGAGTTTAGAGCGGATTCTCATATGCATATGATGAAGAAAAATAAAAAGCAGCCTGAACGACTGCTTGATGTGAAAGGTTACTTCGCTTCAATGGCTTCCATCGCTTCACGGATGTGGCTGGGTAGGGTGGTTTTGCACTGGTTGGCAAAGTCGAACATTACTGTCTTTGCCGTTCCCTTGGTCGTCACCGCGCCTTGCGCCTTGCTGTAAGCAAGGTATTCCATATCAAATCGATCCTCACCAATGTTGGTGACTCTTGAGCCAATCAGTAGCGTGTCTGGGTAGGTGACGGGGCGGATATATTTGCAGGTGACTTCGCCCAGTACAGGGCCTTTTTTCGTTTTCGGAATATCTTCCATCATTGAAAAACGACTGAAGTACTCTAGCCTCGCGGTCTCAAAATAGCGTAAGTACACCGCGTTATTAACATGATTGAGAGCATCCATTTCACCCCAAGCGACGGATATTTCGGTGATCACTGGGTAATCCTTTAGCGCATCTATCATTCTTATTTCCCCCTTGTTAAACGCTTGTTTGAATAATGCTAGCACGAATTGACTGGGTATGAATATAAAATCTATAAACCTGATAACTCGTTGAAAAATTGATAGATACAAAGTAAAAAAGGTGCCTATAAAAGACACCTTGATATGCAAGTCGTGGATCTATTAAGCCATTGTTATCGCTAGGCCATCGGTGGTTGATGCAGACTTTGTACTCACTCTGTAATCTTCTGATTTTACGGTTGAGACAAAGTGCCAAACAGCGTCAACTTTTTCATGTGTTGCGTTGAGAGCCAGATAGCCCCTTTGCGACAAATCTGTGAATTGCAGGTCTTTAACAAGTTGTGGCATCACCATTTCAAACTGCTTAATCGCTGCGATATCCATGGCGAGATATTTCTCCATACCAGGAGAGCTGACGGAGCTTGTTGCAAACTCGACACCAATATTAGTACCTGAATGGTTTTGGAGTTGCCCTGCCCACGCATTATGGGTATCACCAGCAAGAGAGATTAACTGTTTATTGTGGTGCCCAAACTGAGCCAAAAGCCATTCCCGCTCTGCGTAGAATCCATCCCATGCATCCAAATTGTATGGAAGGTGAGGGACTGAAGATTTGTCTGCCAATTGCAGATAGCTCTGAATAGCTTGGTTAACGGCTGCCATGGCTTCAGCTTTTTTATCGGCCGGGGCATTTAGAAGGCCAAATATCGCCATTAATACTGTGTGAGGTAAGGCCATTTTAGTCATCAAGACCTGCTGGCCAAGCACGCTCCACTTTGCCTTATTCTGCGGCAGTTTTTCTGTCAGCCATTGCTTTTGGGACTCACCGAGAAGTTGTCGCTGAGGCGAATAAGATTCGGCAATGACTTTCTGTACTTCTGTTGGGTCACCTGATGACGGGTAGTGGAGAGGCTTATCGCGGCCAATGACTCGCGTATCCAACATATAAAGATCCAACAGATCGCCGAATTGAAAGTCACGGTAAATCAGCATATTGGAATCTGTATTTTCACGCACAGGTAGCCATTCTACCCAAGCCGCTGCCGCAGCAGCACGACGAGCGTCATAACTACCCTCTGTGACATCATCATGGTTTTCTGCGCCATTTTTCCATGCGTCGTTAGCGATCTCGTGGTCGTCCCACACTGCAATCATGGGGATATCTGCATGTAAAGCTTGTAAGTTCGGATCAGAGCGATACTGGGCATAACGTTTGCGATAGTCATCTAGCGTCAGGCACTCACTCCCTTTGCTTGGCAGTCGTCCCATTGCGGCTGCGTCTTCTGTCGCGTAACCATCAGAACCATATTCGTAGAGGTAATCGCCGAGGTGGATTACAGCATCAAAAGGGTTACTTTGGTGTTGGGTAACGATTTCTTTGTAGACGTTGAAGTGACCTGCTGGGTAGTTTGAGCATGAGACAACAGCTAGCGATGCGCTGTCTAGGGAGCCCTCCGCAAGGGTCTTTGTTTGGCCAATTGGGCTAAATTTGCCGTTACATTCGAAGCGGTAATAGTAACGCGTATTTGGTTGGAGTTTTTCTGCGTCGACTTTAACGGTGAAATCGCGATAGTTGCCAGTGACAAATTCACCTTGCTTGCTGACAGAAGTGAAATCTGCATCGGTTGCGATCTCCCACTTCACATTAACTTCGCTGGCTTCAGTCGTTACACGTGTCCACAAAATAATGGCGGTTTGGGTTGGGTCGCCGCTGGCGATGCCATGTTGAAAAGACACGGGTTCGTTATTGTTATTTTTGGATGAAACACAACCTGCGAGGCTTGTTGCGATAGCACCGCCCGAAACGGACTGAATAAAGTGACGTCTTGAAATTGGCATACATTGCTTCCTTGATAAACTGCATCAAACTGGACTGACCAGTCCGGAAGCTTTCCATTCTAATATTACATTTTTGTTTATCGGTACACTGTTCAATCAATAGCAGAACGAAATTTCGAGTAGCTTCAAGAATCTGCCTCGTAAACAAAAAAAAGCCTCTCGTGAGAGAGGCTTTTTTATAAACACTTTTAGCTAAAGCGATGGGCTTTTAAACACCATCATTTTGTCTCTTGTCATGTCGTGCATGGAGTATTGAATACCGCCCAGCCCCATGCCTGATGCGTCGCGGCCTCCAAATGGCATCCAGTCTACCCTAAATGCCGTATGGTCATTAACCATCACTGCTGTGGCATTGAGGCGGCTGCTTGTGTAAAGCGCATCCTCAAGGTTTTGCGTATACACGGCAGCCTGAAAAGCAAATGGCAGGCTATTGGCACGTTTAATCGCATCATCTTTGTCTGTGTATGAGTAAACGCAAACAACAGGGCCGAATATCTCTTGTTGTGACACGCGGGCCGTTTCCGACGGGTTGAGTATCACGGTCGGTGCGTAGCAGTGGTCAGATATTTTCTCGCCGCCACAAAGTATTTTCGCACCTTCTGCTTTGGCTTCTTCAACCCACGCGGATACACGGTTGACTTCTTGCGCAAGAATAAGCGGACCGACTTCTGTTTCCGGATCAAGCGGATCGCCTACCTTCAGTTTTCTGGCGCCTTCACTGATGCGTGTCGCTACTTCATCACAGATAGACTCGTGAACATAAACGCGTTGAACTGAGACACACACTTGCCCTGCGTGGTAGAAACCACCCTTGGTGAGTTCAGGGACAACAGCATCTAAATCTGCGCTTTCATCCACAATCACGGGCGCGGCACCACCATGCTCAAGTGCACAGCGCGTGCCGGGTGCGAGCAGAGAGCGCAGCATCCAGCCTACTTTTGCTGAACCGATAAACGACAAGAAGTTCACCCTTTCATCACTGACCAGTTTGCTTGCTGCGGTGTTGTCGCAAACCAATGCCTGACACCAGCCTTCTGGCAGACCTGCCTCTTTCAGGATCTCAACGAAACGTATGCATGACAGAGGTGTGGTGGTGGCAGGTTTAACAAGCACAGGACAACCCACTGCTATTGCTGGCACGGTTTGGTGAATGATCAGGTTCAAAGGATGGTTAAACGCACTGATTGATGATACGACACCGATAGCTCACGCTGGGTAAATGCCAGACGATTTGCCGACGATTGGGTGTGCCCCATAGGGATTTGCTCGCCCTTGATTTGTGGGATGTGTTCAATAGCGAGCTTGACGCCATTGATCGCACGCATGACTTCAACCTTAGAATCCATGTAAGGTTTTCCGCCTTCTTCAGCGGCAAGCTCCGTCAGCTCCTCAACCTGTGTTGACATGATTTCTGCGGTTTTTTCCAAAATGGCAACCCGCTGGTGGGCGGGAAGCCATGCATTGCGGTCTTGAAACAGCGCGTGAGCACGCGCTATCGCCTTGTCTACATCCTCTTCATTCTGTGTCGGGATGGACTTGATGAGTTTGCCGTCAAACGGGCGAAAAACCTGAAGTTCAGGCATGTGAGCGCTCCTTATCCTGACTATTTAATGTCTTTACTTTCTTTGATCAACACGTTGAGAATCGAGTGATTCAATGAGTAGTCAACAGGCAGGTCGATGAGGTGAACACCTTTGGTATTCAACGCATGCTTCAAAATAGACTGAAACTCATCATGGCTGTCTGGCCTGTGCCCGATAGCCCCGAAGCTATTGGCATATTTTACGAGGTCCGGATTATCGAAATCTAAGCCCCAATTTGCTAGACCTTGGCCTTCCTGTTTCCATTTGATCATGCCATAGGCGCTGTCATTGAGGATGATGACCACCATGTCCAGCCCCATTCTTACTGCCGTTTCCAGCTCCTGAGAATTCATCAGGAAACCGCCATCACCATTAACTGAAACCACTTTTTTCTGGGGATAAAGCTGTTTGGCTGCCATTGCAGACGGAAGACCTGCTCCCATGGTTGCTAATGCGTTATCAAGCAATAAGGTATTGTTGGTGTGGCATAAGTAGTTGCGGGCGAACCAGATTTTGTAGACACCATTGTCAAGCGTGACGATGTCTTCATCATCAAGGTTATCCCTGAGCACTTTCACCAAACGCTGCGGCAACATAGGAAAACGGCGGTCTTCAAAATACTTAGTGGTTTTCTCTGTTACGTATTGTTTAACGCGAGCGAAGTAGTCCATGTTTTGTTGAAGCTCGCCGACTTTATCTGTTAGACGTTCAACAGAAGCAGTAATATCGCCTACAACATTCACTTGTGGGAAATACACTTCATCAGTTCGTGCGCCAAAGAAATTCACATGGATAACTTTCGTTCCATCTCTTTCCATGAAAAACGGTGGCTTTTCTATAACATCATGACCGACGTTAAGAATCAGGTCAGCTTTCTCAATGGCACAGTGGAGGAAATCATGACTGGAAAGGGCCGCGGTGCCAATAAAGCGTTCGTGTCGCTCGTCAACAACGCCTTTACCCATTTGTGTATTAAAAAAGTAGATGCCTGTCTTGTCGATAAACTCAGTGAGTGCTGTACTAGCCCGCTTTCTGTTGGCACCCGCACCAATCAAAAGAAGGGGCATTTTCGCGTTTTTGATCATTTCCGCCGCTTGATTTAATGCTTTTTCATCAGCTTCAGGGCGTCGACTGTTCACAACGTCGAAAATCTCAGCTTTTGACTCTTCTGCTGCTATGTCCTCAGGCAACTCTAGGTATCCGGCTCCCGGTCTTTCTTCCATGCATTGACGGAACGATTCCCGCACCATGGCAGGCACGTTGTTACCATCGACGATTTGTTCTGAATACTTAGTGATGGGTTTCATCAGATTGACGACATCAACAATCTGGAAGCGGCCTTGTTTACTCTTTCTTATTGGTTTTTGGCCACCCAACATGATCATTGGCATCGCACCCAACTGCGCATAAGCAGCTGCGGTGACAAAGTTAGTTGCGCCCGGACCAAGCGTTGAAAGGCAGACACCCGGCTTACCGGTCAGTCGGCCGTATGTCGCTGCCATAAAGCCAGCGGCTTGTTCGTGACGTGTGAGGATGAGTTTGATTGGTGAGTCTTTAAGTGAGTCAAGAAAATCGAGATTTTCTTCCCCCGGGATCCCATATATATACTCAACACCCTCATTTTCTAATGCTTTTACAAAAAGATCTGATGTTTTCATTTCTTCATCTCACATCCGGAATTATTGACGGCGTGCGAAGTTCATAGCGATACAGCAGGCATTGTGAGAGCTATCTTTTCTCTCGCCAATTCACTGAGTCAGCGCGCGAGTATTTAACCTATCAATAAGACAGGTATTTTTATTCAGTGTAGACTCAGACCAGATAACGGGGAGAGAATTTCAGCAAGTCGGCAACACATCAACCGAATTTTCAAGCTATGTATGTCACGCATCTACTCGAAAAATCGTAACATTCACAAATGCGCATTTAGCGTCCAATATTCGGTAAACGCGGTAAAAGAAGAAGATTTAAGTAGGTAATTAGTGAATATCTTTCGTATTTATCACCATATTCACTCAAATAAAAATAGTCATGTCTGGGCTGATGCCTCTTTCATGTCTGACATTCTGCCGTAGACCTTCTTCTTCATTGCTTTCTGAAGCAGCGTGTAACTGATAGCAGCCTGCACAAATACGGTTGATACAGAAAGAAGCCATATCGTCGTGACCTCAAAGTTATCTTTTGAGACCAGATAGATAAGACACAGGCTAAATGTGCCTACACGAATAAAGGTGCTGGCGAGTGAGGGTAGGGTATTGCCAAAAGACTGAAACATACCTGAGGACGTCATCACAATCCCTGTTGGTACAAAGTTAAAGCCGATGAAGCTCAGGAAGGTTGCGGCGACGAGAATAACCTCTGGGTCGCTGCTGAAAGGCGTCAACATAATTTCGGGTGCAAAAATACAGGGCAGAGCTACCAGCGCCATCAAGGAGACTGTCATGACCATCGATATCTTGTAAGTCGCATGAACTCTCTCAAACTTTCCTGCAGCAAAGTTTTGTCCTGCAATTGCAGGCGTAGCAAATGCGATAGCCATTACAGGAAGGAAGAGTGACTGACTGATACGTGTACCTAAGCCAAACCCAGCCTGTTCGGCAGAGCCAAATTGACTCAGCGCCCAATAGATCATCGCCATGTAGAAGAACGTCAGCATAAATTCACTGCCTGCCGGGACCCCGACTTTGAGTAAACTTCGCAAGACTGGCCAGTTGGGGCGCACTTTTGATAGCTGAAGAGTCAGTGTTTTCGGGTTGTTGTACAGGTAGCCAATGGCAAGTAAAAGGACAAGTAGCGCAGATACGGAGCTTGCTAGCGCAGCGCCACTCACCTCCATTTGCGGGAAGAGCCCTCCCGCACCAGTAATGAGCAAAGGAGACAGAATTGCATTGGTAATGATGCCAACAACCTGAATAGCCATGAAGGGTTTCACTAATCCAGCTCCACGCATACTGGCAGTAATAACAACAAGGATGAACTGGAGTGCGAGAGAGGGTAAGAACCAGTTGAAATATTGTGACGCCAAAATCTGTACCTCGGCTGTACTCGCGAGTGCATCAAGATAGGTTCCACCAAACGAGTATCCTAGGAGACAAATGATGATGGTTGATGTGATGCCGTAAAACATGGCGTGGCTATAAACAGATTCTGCTTTTTCTCTGTCTTTCCGTCCCATTGCGTGTGCAACAAGTGTGGCACAGCCAACGTTCAGAATTTGCGTCAGTGCCATGTTAAAGAAAAACAGGTTTCCGGCTGCACTGACCCCTGCGAGAGCCGCATCTCCAAGTTGGCCGACGAAATATAGGTCGATAAGGAAATAAAGTGTTTGTATCAGTAACCCAGTCGCAATAGGCACAGCCATACTGATGATATGCCTGTGTATCGGGCCAGTTGTAAGGTCTTGCATCGGTTTTCCTAAAATGGGGAAGGGCGAGCAATGAGCTTGGCTCAGAGATGGTTGGTGAGGTTTAGAGATTCACCAAGGTGAAGAACACATGATCTGGCAAATATTGATAGCTTGCAACATATCCTGTTGTGATATTGCGTGGGAGTCTACGAAATCATTTTAAGTTGAAGACAAAGTACCGCTGAACTTAATCAACGACACTTTGAGTTTCTTTGTCACGCTAATTATTTAACCCCTGGAAGGACGGTATGGCCATGGACAAATTGGGAGAGGCCAAGTGGTCGTCACTTGTTGGGCTGGCTCAATAAAACCGAAGGCAATGAGAACATCAACCGGGAGTAAAGGAATCAGCCTACCTCCTGTAATTTCATCAGATTGCGCAATTGAAATTTCTTTCTTCATCAGTATTTCCTCATTAAAATCATTGTGTAAGTCATTGTTCGAGATGCAAACTGTCTTTGATATTTTTGGTTTAAAGCATACGAGTAAAGGCTTTGAAGAAAGGCTCAAACAGCCATTCGAAAAGAGAGACTTCAGGCCTCAAAATATCAGCATTGATGAGCATCCCAGTTTTGAAACCCTCGACGGGAAGCTGCTTCTTGCTGTTATTGGTATAAATTTCTATGTCTGCTTTGTAATAAAGAGAACGTCGGGGTAAGTCCACAATGAAGTCACTGTGTTTGTAAGTGGATGACGACATTTTGATGATTTTTCCCTGAAAGATACCGAATTCATCAACGGGAAAGGCATCAACCATGACGCTGACATCTTGCCCCACCTCTGTATTGTTGAGGATGTTGGTGGGAATGAAGATAACGGCGCGTTTCACAACTCCGTCGTCAATAGGAACAATTTCCATCACAGAGCGTCCATCAACAACCGTACTGTCACCCAATGAGACCTTGAGATTATTGACTGTGCCGTCACGTTCGGCATAGACATGGGTCGTCTGCTTTTCACTAATCTCAACCAGTTGTTTTTTAACCGCAGAGATTTTCATGGCTTCGTTGTTCAGCACAACTTCAATTTTATAATCAGACTTCTCTAACTCATTGTTAAGGCGCGCAATATCTGTTAGTAATGCGCTCTTACTCAACTCGTGATTTGCCAGTTCTTTCTCGGCATTGATCAAATTCAGCTGTTCACTCTCATATTGCGCCAGTGTCGCCAGTTTTTTCAGGTGAAGATCCCTAATACGCATGACGTGTTTTTTCATCAATGCGATGTGCTGCAACTGTTTATTGATGATTTTCTCCATGCTAATGCGTTGGGCTGATTTAGCCTGAATCTCGGTTTGTAGGGATTGCGTATTTTTTTGATGATCTAAGCGAAGGTAGGCCATGTTTTTCTCCAACCTTTCGATATCTTCTTCCAGTTGCTGTGTCACCTTCCTTCCCAACGGTGAGCTACCGTCGATGCTTTGCGTAGCTTCAAGAGTAAAAAGCAGATCGCCTTTTTCCACGTTATCACCCTCCTGAACCCTGACATCAACCACTTGACCTGACGAGGAAAGTTTCACATCGACTTTGTTCTCTTCTCCCAGTAAGTAACCAACCGCCGAATCGCTGGCTGTATAGTGGACATTAATCAGAATGAGGATTGCTGTGGCAAATACAGAGACAATGCAGTATGAGAAAAAACGCAGAATTGGCGGGGTTTCCACTCTGCCAGAAACGAATTTATCGAAATTACTTTTCATATCTTCCTCGACATGTTGAATATTCTGACGGCCATAGAAGGATTCAAGATCCAGCCAAAGTTGCCACTGCGTTACTCGGGCCGTCACTTTGTCCTGGAGGTCTGAATAAAGGATTTGGTTGAAGGGTCTCCTTTCAGCACACACAACGGATCGTTCACTTTGACCACAAAGCGAAGTGATATTGAGGTCAGCGTTTGGCCTGTTAATCAGAGAAAGTTGAGAACACACACTGAAGAAAGCTGCACTTTCGCTATGAGTATTGGCGAGTTCTTCAATCACCGCTGAGCCAATTACTTGTTTGGAAAATAGGTGAGTGTATTTGGCTTTTTTCTCTCCAAAGTTAATGTTGGACGACATCAGCATCATCAATTTTGATTCTGAGGCAATCAATGTAGCGAGCGTAATTTCGATATCTGAATCTGTGTTACACAGGATATGAATGTTGTGTGCCGGCAGTAGCCTAGACACAACATCCTTCAGGAAAAAGCGGTTGATGTGATGCTTACTATGACTGTCGAGAAGCAGAACAACCGTGCGATCTTCTGCAATGTGATTAACCAACGACAACATTATGCTCTGGAGACATCCAAAGGGATGGATGAACATGAAAATCTTACTTTCATTGTTTTCGAGAACACCTAGGGTTTGTACCTTATCAGCGTGCTTGAGTTGGTTTTTTAGCTTGCCAATACGTGTTTTTGGCAGTAACCGACGGCTCTGTTCACACTGAGCATGGAAACGGGAAAACTCCTGACTAAGTTCCGGTGCGTTGGACCGCTGATCTGGCATGATTAACACCAGATTCTCACTAAACTGACGCCTTGTTTTGCTGCTCTCGCGCTTAATCCGTTGCTTGATCGCGAAGACATATTTTAGGCAAACAGTTGGAAACAGACGAAAGAGTTGTAACCACACCGCGACACAGAAAGTGACCAGCTTCTGATGTTTTTCAAGCGTGACGTTAGCTGATGGCTCGCTCATCATTGACCTCCAGGGATTTTAATTTACGTAACCTGCCATTGTGAATGAGGTAGCTGGTGTCAAACCTGTCAACGATGGTTGTATCGTGGGTGATAACAATTAAGGTGCAGTGGACGTGCTTCATCACATTGTTGACCAGTTTCTGTGATGTTTTTGCATCCAGATTTGATGTGAATTCATCTAGGATCAAGCATTGCGGGTTCTTATAAAGCGCCCGAGCAATCAGTACACGCTGCTTTTGGCCCGCGGACAGGAAGCCGGAGTTTTCGGTCAGCAAGGTCTTATATTTGCTGGTCATTTGCTGGATATCATCGAAGATGAGGCTGAGTTTACAGACCCGGTCGAGTAAGCTGTAGTCTATGTCGTAGCTCGTAAGCGCGATATTTTCCTCAAGTGTGCCAGCAAAGATATAGTCATCCTGAGACAGGGTTGAGAAGTTCGCACGCTGATTAATCAGGTTAATGTCGTTTGTATTTCCACCATTAATTGTTAAATCACCTGATGACTGTCGATGAAGCCCTGAGATGATGTTAGTCAGTGTGGTTTTTCCAGACCCAGTCTTCCCAACAATGCAGATTTTTTCACCGGGTTGAATCGACAAGTTAATACTGTTCAGTATTTTTCGGTTTGCACCTAAAGGTGTGAATTCTAGATTTTTCGTTGTAATAGCGAGTCCGGGCTCGGGGTTGCTGTCCATCAAGTGAACTTTCTTTTGATGGTTTCCTTTTGCCGATAAATCTGCATTATGTTCAACATATTCGATTTCAGAGTCTTCGCTGACAATGTCGTTCACACGCTCCAAGTGCACACCGATAGAATCTTTTAAGATCAGTGCTTCAATCAAGGAGATAAACTTCTCTGTAAACATGTTTTTGTACATGATGAAAGCGAAAAGTGTCCCGACACTCATTTCGCCTTGAATAACGAAAAGGCCACCAGTAGTCACAATCAGCACAAGTTCACTATAGAGAAATAGTTGGCTCAGTGAGCCGATAGAAATATTGAGTTTTTGTCGTTTTAATGAAGCTGAAATAGCAGATGCGTACTGACTGCCCCACTGACTTTTTTTACTTTTTTCGTTTGAAAATGCTTTGACTGTTTTGACTGATTTTATGGTGTCTATGGCTATCGAATCTGACTTTGCAGATTCGGTAACAGCGAGTTTCTCAGCATCGACCACTTTCGATTTTACCGCGAACTTGGCCAGTCCAAATAACACCATCACGGCGGCAGATAATAAAGTGAGTGTAACATTGAAATAAAGCATGACACTCATTGTCAGTAAGACAATAATGCCAGAGGTTACAATGGTCAGCAAACCATCAATCATAAAGCTGGTGATCATTTCAGAAGATTTTAAACGCGCCAGACAATCACCAGTTCTTCGCCGTTTAAAATATTCGATGGGGAGATAGACCATTTTTGAAAAAATACTGGTTCCAAGCTTTTCGACCAACCTGAATTTTAAATTATTTTTAGCGAGCTCATTAATATGGTTAAAGAGTATTTCATGAATGAAAATTGCGGCGAATACGGTTGATAACACATAGAGGAGATCGATATTTCCTCGATTGACTGCTTCATCAACGACTTTCTGAACATATAAGGGTGATAAGAGCGAAATTAAGACTGTACAAAATGTCACTACAAGAATGAGGAATAGACTTTTACGAAACCCCGGCATCACTTTGGCTATATCAGAGAATGTAAGAGGAGTAATTTTATCTTTGTCGACCAGCTTGCTGACATCGACATCTTTCTTGATGTCTGGGACGAGTTCAAGCGCATATCCTGATGCGTACTCTTTAAATTCACTGTGGGAATACGTTCTTTTTCCTAATGCAGGGTCAAGAATAGTAATCAACTTTTCAGAAATAGACTCAAGTACCACAAAATGGTTGCTGCCCCAGTGAAGAATAGCAGGAAGTTCCAACTCTTCAGGGGTGGCCACATCGAACTTCACGGCAGATGTGTACATACCGATCAATTCGGCTGTTTCAGCTATTTGCCTGACTGAGACGCCACTGTCGATCGATGTTGGGTTGAGCTTACGCAGTTGTGGTAGGCCAATATCTATCCCATATTTACAAGCAATCATTGCGAGGCAGGCATTACCGCACTCAGCATTTTCCGACTGAAAAATAACGTTCATTACTAATATCTCTTGGTAGTTGGCCACTATCAAAGATGGTAAAAATAATAAGGAGGCCGATATTGACCTCCTTAAATATTACTGACACTTATGATGGCCTAAATGCACCTACAACTGAGCCTAGGGGACCTGCGACACCGCCTACTGCACCTACAAATCCACCAAGTGCGTTGAGGAAAGGCACCATTGCACCAAGGACTGTAAATAGACCGTCCCAAAACTCTTTTCCTCCGCCCATGATTTCATCGGCTTCATGACAAGTTATCTGTTGTTTCATAATTTGTTTCCTTAATTACGTTTTTCAACGTAATCTGACAGCAAGAAAAATAAAAAGTAGATTTATATTTAATTATTTTCTTTTATTACCTATTAGGTCCCAAATGGTAACGGCAAGACCAATACCTGCTGTAATTAGACCGATTCCTGCAGCAGCAGCACTTAGACCTGCACCAGCAATACCAATTATACCAATTGCGATTGTGAATGGGTCCATTCCGCCGGTAACCTGATCAGCTTCTTTTTTATTCATAACTTTTTTTCATTGTGTTTCTCCTTTTTATATATGTGAATTACTTTCCGAAATTTAAAATCGAAGTGATTAATTCAATATATTTTCATTGATGATTATGATGATGTAATTGTTTTATTTCTAATGTGAAACTCAATGCTGTTCCACTGACTGAATACAATATTATCTTTTAATTTATTTGTTAATGGCGTGATTGACAGTTGTGGAGCAATGTCAAATTTTTACCAATTATATTATCGAATGAGGATTGTTAGTGATTTTTTGTATTAATCTGGCCTTTATTTTGCTGTGTTTTGAATATTTTTTTATTTTTTATTTTTTACGAAATATAAATTTCATTTTTATAAAAATTTATTTATTAATATTAATACATTGGTTTCAAAATAAATAAAACCCATTGTTGATTATTTTAATTGGAATTTAAATAAGTCTATGAAATAAAAAAGCCTGCAGCATGCAGGCTTTTAAAAAAGGACAAGTTTGACTCAAAACATTCGGGTGAACGCTTTAAAGAAGGGTTCAAACAGCCATTCGAATAATGATATCTCTGGCTGTAAAATATCTGCACTGATCAGCATTCCCGTTTTGAATCCTTGCATCGGAAGGCTTTTCTTGGCCTTGCTGGTGTAGATTTCGATGTCTGCTTTGTAGTAGAGCGACCCTCTGGGTAAGTCAACAACAAAGTCACTGTGCTTGAAGCTTGAGGACGACATTTTGACGATTTTGCCATTGAAGCTACCAAATTCGTCAACAGGGAAGGCATCTACCATGACTCTGACATCTTGGCCTATCTCAGTATTGTTAAGAAAACTGGTAGGTATGAACAACACAGCATGTTTAACCGAACCCTGTTCCTCAGGTGTAATTTCCATTATGGGGCGTCCGTCAACCACTACGGTGTCACCCAATGAGAGTTTAAGGTTATTGACGATGCCTGAGCGCTCAGCGTTTACAGTAACAAGACGATCTTCGTTAAGCTCTGCAAGTTGTTTTTGAATACCTGAAATCTTCATTTCTTCATTGTTAAGAACCAGTTGAAGCTTAAACTCACTTTTGGCCTTTTCATTTTTCAGACGCTCAATATCGGTGAGCAGCCCTTTGCGCCTGAATTCGTAGTTAGCCAATTCTTTTTCAGCGTTAATGAGTTTGAGTTGTTCGCCTTCGTACTTTGCCTGCGGTGCAAGTTTTCTCTCATGAAGATCTTTTAGGCGATTAACTTGTTTGCGAAAAAGTCGTATGTGCTGATTTTGTTTGGCGATGATTTGATCAATGCTTTCAACCTGTTCGGTTTTGGCTGAGATATCTGAAGAAAGCAGTTTCCTATTCTGTTCGTGGTCAAGCTTGATGTATTCCATGTTTCTGTGCAGAGTTTCTATGTCTTGCCCCAGTTGTGCAGTAACAGTTTCACCAAGTGGTGAGTGCTTGTTGATTGAGCCGGATACTTTAAGTTTGAAGAGTAAATCGCCCATTTCGACATAGTCGCCTTCCTCCACATTGAGGTTGACCACCTGACCAGTATTGGCAATTTTGATTTCGGCTTTGTTATCAGCACCAAGCAAGTAGCCAACAGCGGTATCACTTGCTGCGTAATTAACATTCACAAGCACCACGGCTGCGGTGAAGAATATCGATAAGACACCGTAGGAGAAAAAGCGAAGAATCGGTGGTGTTTCTACACGGCCAGTAATAAAAGAATCAAAGTTGGTTTTCATTTCCTGTTCTACCTCTTTGAGTTGTTTGCGGCCATAGAAGGATTCAATGTCGAGCCAAAGATGCCAACCGGTGATTTGGTTTACGACAGCATCCTGTAAGTCAGCATAGATTTCATTGCTCCAAGAATAATCGGTATGGAAGCGCTGACTGGAGACTTTGGGCATCACTATCTTGGCTATCGAGAGCTGTTGTTTACTAGCTGTAAACAACGTCATGTTTGAATGAACGGTATAGACACTGTTACTTTCGCTTGTTTGATTGATCAGTGATTCTATCTTTTTAGAGGCAACAACTTTGCGGGAGAAGAGGTTGATGTAATTGCAGTCTTCTCCTTTTAGACAAAGTGTTGTCGGGAAAAAAATAGCGAGCTTTTTGTCCCCTTCGATCAGAGACGCGAGTTTTTCCTCAAGGGACGGGTCATCATTTCTTAGAACAAGCGTTTCGCCAGCAGGGTGAAGTGTTCTCAGTATGCCGTTTAGAATGACATTGCTGACGAAATGCCGACTGTATACATCCAGTATGATGACAGCCGTTCTGTCATTGGACACTCGGTTGACCAGGGAGAGCAAAATGCTCTGTAAGCAGCCAAACTGATGAATAGAAATGAACTGTACTTTCGCCTCGTCTCTGCACCATTCTGTCCCATTCTCGACACTGACTTCTGTCAGCATTTTTTTGATTGATCTCAGGCTGCTAAAAGGGAGCAGGCGTCGGCTTTTATCGATGCGATAAATGTTTTTTGTAAATTCGTGGCTTTTCTCGGGCAGATCAGCCAGTAAATCTGGCATCAGAGCTGTGACATTATCTTTGAATACATCACCTAATTTGTTGCGGGTTCTTTTGCCGATCCAGAACGTTCGATAAATGCCTGCCAGTAAAAAGGTGGGCATTAATCTGAAGACACCCAACCAAAAACGAATACCAAATTCAGCCCACTGTTTGTGTTTAGCTGACGCGGCTTTGAGAGAGAGTTGACTCATTGTTCCCCTCCAATGCTTTAAGTTTTCTTAGTCGCCCATTTCGAATCAGATAAGCGGTGTTGAACCTGTCGACAATCGACGTGTCATGTGTGATCACAATCAGGGTGCAGTGAACATCTTGCATGATGTTATCGACCAGTCTTTGTGAGGTTTTCGCATCAAGGTTGGACGTGAATTCATCGAGGACTAGACATTGCGGATTTTTGTAAAGGGCGCGGGCAATCAGAACACGCTGTTTTTGCCCCGCTGACAGGAAGCCTGAATTTTCTGTCAACATGGTTTTGTAGCCGCTGGTCATTTTCTGGATATCATCGTAAATCAGACTGAGATGGCAAACGTAATCGAGAAGCGCGTAGTCAACGTCATAACTGGTGAGCGCAATATTCTCTTCGAGTGTGCCAGCAAAGATGTAGTCATCCTGAGACAGGGTAGAGAAACAGGCACGTTGGTTAATGAGGTTGACTGACTCGGTACTGATATCGTTGATAACAAGGTTTCCGGATGACTGTTTGTGTAAGCCGGAAATGATATTCGTCAGTGTCGTTTTCCCTGAACCCGTTTTACCCACAATGCAGACTTTCTCACCTGAACGTATCGTGAGGTTGATATCGTCGAGTATCTTCCGGTTGGCGCCCAGCGGGGTAAACGACAGTGACTCGGTTTTAATTGATAGCCCAGCTGCGGATTGTCACCAAGAAGTCGAACCTTCTTGCTACCTGAATTCGCCTCGCCGACCAAGCGGGTGGACTTTTCTGCGATATTTTCTATCTCTGATTCTTCGCCAATCACATCGTTGACACGGTCTAAATGGACTTCAATAGAGTTTTTAAGGATCAACGATTCAATGAGAACGATGACCTGCTCGGTAAAGATATTTTTGTACATGATGAAGGCGAAAAGTGTGCCGAGACTCATTTCCCCTTCAATGACGAAGTAGCCGCCTGTGGTGACAATCAAAACCAGCTCACTGGAGAGGAAGAGTTTGCTCAGTGCACCCAGCACAATGTTGAGCTTTTGGCGCTTTAACGATGCAGCAATCGAGGTGGCATATTGACTGCTCCATTGGTTCTTTTTGCTTTTTTCATTCGAAAAGGCCTTAACTGTTTTCACTGACTTAATGGTATCAATGGCCATTGAATCAGCTTTAGCTGCTTCGTTTACCGCGAGCTTTTCAGCCTCGATAACACGACTCTTAAAGCGAACTTTGCTGTACCAAACAGTGCCATAACACCCATAGAGAGCAGAGCTAACATGGGATTGAAATAGAACATTACACTCATGGTGAGAACAATGATGATGCTAGCAGTAATGATGGCCAGCACGCCGTCGACCAGAAAACCGGCGACAACCTCTGTTGATTTGAGCCTTGCCAAGCAATCACCGGTTCTTCTGCGCTTGAAATAATCCATAGGCAGATAGATAAGCTTGGCAAACATGCTGGTTCCCAACTTTTCACCGAGTCGGAATTTCAGGCTGTTTGAGGCGAGACCTGTTAAATAGCCGAATACCATCTCATGGAAGAAGATGGCGGCGAAAATGGTTGAGAGAACAAAAAGTAAATCCAGGTTGCCCTTACTGATCGACTCGTCGACGACTTTCTGGACATAAAGAGGGGAAAACAGAGAGATGATGGCGGTACAAAATGTGACAATGAGGATCAGAGATAAACTGCCACGAAAGCCCGGCATCATTTTTCTTATGTCACCAAAACCCACCCCTCGTTTACCATCATCATTAATCAGGTCAGCACCTGAGACGCTTTTACTGAGATCAGGTGTCAACTCCAGCGCAAAGCCTGTTGCCATCTCCTGAAATTTGTCACGAGAGTAGGTGCGTTTTCCAAGTCCGGGGTCGAGTACTGTAATTTTGTCTTTTGACAACGAATCAAGCACAACAAAATGGTTGCCCCCCAGTGTAAAATACAAGGCAGGTCGAGCTCTTCTGGCTGGTTGGTATCGTATTTTACCGCTGAAGTATCTAGGCCCAGCATTTGGGCTGTTTCTGATATTTGCCGTATTGATACCCCCGCATCAATGGATGTCGGATTGAGCTTTCTTAACTGGGGTAAACTGACATCAATACCATACTTGTTGGCAATCATTGCCAGACAGGCGTTACCACACTCCGCATTTTCGGATTGAAGGATCACCTTAGTTTTTGCAGAACTCATGTACACCTCTGGCTTTCAAGAAAGAGAAAGAATGGCGATATCACCAGTGGTTCGTTTTTATAATTTTTTTGGATGAAAATATTGGGGCATAAAGCCCCAATATGTATTTCAGGTTACTTGCTTTTTGGTAGAGCATTAAGCAGTCCAGTTAATGCTGTGCCGACAGCGCCTAGTGCGCTAGCGAAGCCGCCTGCCGCAGAGAGAAATGGCTGAAGTGCGTTGAGGATAGTAAGAGCATCAGTCAGGTTATGTCCGCCTAAAACTTCATTGGTTTCCAGATTAGTCATTTGTGTTTTCATAGTAAATATACTCTGTAAAGTTAGTGATGCTGTCACTGTTTTGAGCACAGTAAAATAATTCTTCACTAAGAAAATATTTCCCGGTCAGCAGCGAATAAATGTAACAGCAAAAAAAGTTTTTAATAAAGTTTGTGACTATATATCTATATGATACAGATAATTTAATTATCAGCTTACCGCCGAATACTTAAATTATGCCATTTTAAATGGGATATAAGGGCATCTGCTTGTGCATAATTACCGTAATTATTGCTTTTATCGCAACAAAAAAACCATTTATGCTATGGCCGCCTAAAATCTCATTTGCTTCTTGGCACGTTATCTCTGTCTTCATAGTTAATTTACTCTATAAAGTTGTTGATGTAGTCACTTTATGATCTATGGTGAGTAAATGTAATATCAATTAAATCGATGATTTTAATAACGTCTTGTTATTACATTCTCCATCATTCGGTTCTTTGTGATTACAGGAATTTTCTTGCTTTATCAGCTTGATCGCCGAATACTTGGTTTACAGCTTGATAAAGACCGATACCCGCTGTCACTAGGCCAACTAATGCTGCTGCAGCGCTGAATGCAGCACCTGTCAGGCCAAACACAGCAGTTGCAACACCGATAGCTGTCATGATGCTCATCGTCGCTGCTGCACCACCGTTGATTTCATTTGATTCGTTAATGGTCATTTCTTTTTTCATGGTAAATCTCCTTTTTTCATGATTTGGAAGTTTCCTTCCGTTTGTACTCCGTTAGGAGTAATAATAAACAAATAGTAAGTATGTTTATTATTAATAAATCAAATCAGACATCAATTTGATTTATTAATAACATCCATTTGTAATATTTATTTAGAGATTTTTTACTTGTAGAAGATATAAGCTTATCTTCCTCTCTTATCATATATGGCTCTTTATTAAGCTCTATTCTCATTTAGCTATTCTTTTTCCTGTTGAGATAAAACATAAACATAAAATCTGATGAAATAAATATTTTTTTTTCGGAAAAAATGTAGTGTTTTTATTATGTATAAAGTGATACATAAATGATAATTAGATCTTAAGTGAGATTTATTTCTTGTGATTTCGCAATTTTATTGAACTAATATCACTTCATAATTGAGTGGTTTCTGATATCTGACTAGTTTCTTAAACGTTAAATCTATGTTTCATAACTATAAAAAAAGAATGTATTCAAAGTGAGAATTCGTCTCAAGATGGGAGGGGAGTCTTAATTCAGTTTTTATAATTTGTAATAGTAAGCGCCTGGTTGAATATATTAATAATTGATACTTCAACGCCTAACCTTTCTATTTATTTAGATAATAATATTTATATAAATGCATATATAAAGTAACAATGAATGAAGCGAGAGAGATGAAAGGCGTCGTCGGGACCCAGCTAATCTCGCTGTGTCCCGATATAGTGCTGGGTTAGAGCCACTTACTTTTGGCAGTGAAGCTGACAGATAACCAAGTATCGCCAATGAGCCTGACAATGCTGCTGTTGATGACTTCTCTGATTTGGTCCTGACGTTCAATGGGCCACTCATCAGGGTCGTCGATGAGTATGTTTACTTCAAGATCATAACGACGGCCTACTTTAACGAAATGGCAGCTGTAATCTTTGAAGTCGTGATGCTCCGCGATATTCAGCAGTGTGCGGTCTACGCGTTTTTTCGCCTTATTATTAGGCGTAATCAGCAACACCTCTTTCAGGTTCCTGCGTAACACACTGACTGGTAGCATGGCCGCAGCAAGTGAGAGAGCAGAAACGAGTATCGGGTCTATGTAATTGTTCCATTGTGAGTGGCCCAACCCATCCAGAGTGGCAACGGCGATAAAACCAATTAAGATGGTGGCGCTCAATATACCGTCAACTAGCCACTCCTGAGAATCAACCCGCACCAGTTCCGACTGAACTTCTTTGGATATATAACGCTCAGTAAAGAAAATACCAAAGCACAAGAAAGTTGAGAAAACGGCGTAACTCAGTGCTACATCCAATTCAACCTGTGTGCCCTCTGTAAATAGGGCAGTAATACCTGAATAGAATGCAAAACCACATATCATCAAAATAACCAGGCCATTGATGACAGTAATCAAGGGCTCTAGGTGCGTGTAGCCAAACTGAAATTGCTCGTCTTCCGGCCTACTCACCAGGTGAGCGGTATAGAGTGATAGACCAGTCATTCCCATACTTAACAGAGAAAACACGCCATCGAGCATGATGGCCTGCGAGTTCACTTGGATACCCACAATAAGGCCACAGGCAGCCATCAAGATTGTACCTGCAAGCGAAATTCGGAGTGAAAGTTTCTCCCTACTGATTCGAAGGCGGGATGCCAAGCTCACCTCCTGATTGAGGGTTTGTGTCATCGTTCTTTCCTATCTAATTGTGATTATTCGAAAACTTGTGGTTTCGGTTAACTTATGATGCTTTAACGATTTTTCTACGGAGGTTTTAAACCTGTTCATGGTAATGCGCGCGATGTTTAGTTCACCCAATAAGCAAGAAATGAAGGCGTTAGTGGATTGACTGAGTTGAGTGCTTTTTAGCCATTTTGCTCAGAGCCGCGGCAGTATATCTGCGGTTAAAAAAAAAGGAAGTATTATTTGGTAAGCCTATGTGTGTTTAACAATCAACAATGCTGTGGTTGTTACATAGGCCCGATGAACTCATAAAAGAAGAAAATTATACCTTGATGACTTTTGGACGTCTAGACTGTTAGCTTTCCATTTCTTGACTGTTTGAAGTATACTCGCCGCCCTAAAATTACGATCTATTTATCATTTTCGTGTGTATTGAACGATTTGCATTTCGTTAACTGATTTAAACCGTCTTATTCATCCACTGGAAATTTCGCGTTTATATAAACCTTTCGGCTAAGACCGTTGTTGTTGCTATTGGTGCCGCACTCTATGGCATTGGTGGACTACCCATGTTTTGTGTGCCTGTTTTTGCCAATACCACGCTCAAACCCGCGATGGCTGTGTTGTCATTATTTGCGGTTCTGTTTGGTCCTGTGGTGGTTTTTTTGGTCGGCTTTATCGGTCATTGGGTGACTGATCTCTTTGCGGGCTGGGGCGTTTGGCTAACCTGGTATTAGGTTCTGGTTTATTTGGCTTGATCATGGGGTGCTTTCCTGCACTTACCCGCTACTGGCTTGAAAAGAAAGGCGAGTTTAGTGCTTGGGACTTCATGGTTTTTGTCGCGCTCACCATCATTGGGAATTGAGTGGGATATGGCATATCGGCGCTTCTTGATACGTTTTTATACGCAGAGCCATTTATCAAAGTGTTTACTTCCTTGGTAATACTTGGTGTAGGTAACGCCCTGTTAATCGCAGTGGTCGGCAAATATATTCTCGATTCAGTTGCCAGGCGAAACAGTCAGAGTCGCAATCTTGTGGAGGCTTCGTCATGACGATCGAATTTACTAATTTCTCTTTTCGTTATGATTCACAGGTCAACCCGACGCTAAAAAATATCAACTTAACCATTCAGCAGGGCGAGAAGGTGCTGATTGTTGGACCAAGTGGTAGTGGTAAATCGACACTTGGTCAGTGCCTGAACGGCTTAATCCCTCATGTTATTAAAGGTGAAGCGAAGGGCTCTCTCAGCATTAATGGCAAAAATACAGCGTCAATGACGATGCATAATGTCACCGCGATGGTGGGGACGGTTTTGCAGGACACAGATAGTCAGTTTGTAGGGCTCAGTATTGGCGAAGACATCGCGTTTGCGCTGGAAAATCGGATGATGTCATTGAGATGTACCCGTTGGTTAAGTCGACAGCAAAATGGTTGACCTGCAAGATATGTTATCGCGTTCGCCCCACGATTTATCGGGTGGGCAAAAACAGCGTGTCTCACTGGCGGGCATTTTGGTGGACGATGTCGATGTATTGCTTTTTGATGAGCCGCTGGCAGCGTTAGATCCTAAAACAGGGAAACACACCGTCGAGATTATCGATGCGCTCCACCAGAAAACGAATAAAACCATCATTATTATCGAACACCGTCTGGAAGACGTTTTTCATCGTCATATTGACCGTGTGATATTGATGGATCGCGGAGAAATTATTGCCGACACCACGCCTGATGTGCTTCTGGCCTCTGATCTTTTATCAACACATGGTATACGTGAACCACTTTATCTTTCTGCGTTAAAGGCGGCGGGTAACACGATTGTTCCATCAGACAGGCCGTCAAACCTCGCAGGCATGTGTATTCAGCCATATCGTAGCAGTGTCAGTCGTTGGCTTGAGAATAACCACCGAGAACCTAGCAACGTAGAGAGTGATACGCTGCTTGAGTTAGAGGGACTCACATTCTCCTTTGATGGAGAGAAGAATGCGCTGGAGAATATTTCCTTTTCGGTCAAGAAGGGGGAGTTCGTCTCTATCTTGGGTAAAAACGGCTCGGGTAAATCGACGATCACACGTTTGATTATGGGCGTGCTGGAGCCGGACAAGGGCAGTATTCATCTTAGTGGTGACAACCTCGCTGATATGTCGATTTTTGAGCGCAGCCAAAAGGTGGGTGTGGTACTTCAAAACCCGAATTATATGATTTCTCACCATATGATTCTTGACGAAATCGCTTTTGGCTTGCGCAATAGAGGTATCGATGAAGGTATGGTGCAAGAGAAAGTAAATGCAGTTCTGGTGTTCTGTGGCTTGAGTAAATTCCGACATTGGCCAATTGATGCGCTCAGTTTCGGCCAGAGGAAACGTGTCACCATTGCTGCTATTTTGGTGTTGGAGCCTGAGTTATTGATTCTGGATGAGCCAACAGTTGGACAGGATCACAGAAACTATACCCACATGCTCTCTTTCATCCGTCGGTTAAATGTGGAATTAGGCATTACCGTTCTTATTATTTCCCATGACATGCATTTGGTCTTGGAGTACACAACACGTTCCATCGTTATTGCCGACAGCAAATTGATTGCGGATGCACCGATGACTGAGGTCTTCAGCAAACCTGAACTTCTTGATAGCGCGAATCTCACGACAACCAGTTTATACGACCTTGCGGAAAAGCTCGGTGTTGAGGATACCTCTGGTTTTATGCAGCAATTTATCGACAGTGAGGTATGTGCATGAAAGCCGCTAAAATGAAACTCGGCATCAGTTATATCGACACCAAGTCACCGTTACATACCCTAAATGGAATCACCAAGTTCGCTCTATTTATGGCCTGGGTTACCGTTGTTCTGACAACGTTTGACCTTAGGTTGATTATCACGGTGTTAGTTTCGGGGCTGGTATTGCTGAGGTTGACGGGTGTTCCGTTTAAGGTATATCAGCCACTTCTTTTAGGTACTTCTACAGTACTGACAATAAACGCACTATTTATGTTCTTACTCGCTCCACAGTAGGGGAGTGAGATTATAGGCAGCGTAACGCCGATATTGAATGTTGCGGGCGGCTACTCAGTGACGGCAGAGACACTGTTTTACCTGTTAGCAGTGACACTGAAGTATTTCAGCATGTTCCCCATTGCGCTGATCTTTGTCTTTACGACGCATCCGACAGAGTTTGCGGCCAGCCTGAATCGTATTGGGCTACCTTACAAAATCGCATATGCAGTCAGTCTGACGATTCGATATTTATCCGACGTACAAAAGGACTTCATCCATATCATGCATGCTACGCAGGCGAGGGGCGTTGAGCTCTCGGGGAATGCACCACTTTTGAAGAGAGTAAAAAATGTCTCTAAAATATTAGGTCCGTTGGTTTTCAGTAGTCTTGATCGGGCAGATGAGATTTCTAACGCCATGGTTCTGCGTGGCTTTGGGCGACATGTCTCTCGAACTTGGTATAGTCAGTAGGCACTCACTCGTACAGATGCTTTCTGGTTAATGGGTATCGCTATTGTTACCTTGCTTGCCTTGGTTAAGCATTTCTATGAGAGCCAATTGTTCTGGTATCCCTTTTCCTGAAGCATAAAATAATCAGATTGAAAAATAGACAACGGATGTCTGTCGCCGCGTAATTCTCTATAACTCAAGAAAGCCTTCTCTCAGCATTCGCATCTTCAATTCTCAACACCCTGTTTTACTTCTGTAATATTCCCTTAGCCTTTGGTAGATGAGAACACCCATGTGTCACTGATGGCACTTTGTTTCGAGTCAGAACCATAGGCTGAATCTATCGATGAGATAGAGTGAAACGAATATCCCTAGAAACTTTGTGCTGATAGCATTTAACCACTGAACGAAGAGACGTTATTGAGCGTGTTTACCTTTATTAAGGAGTGGTTATGAGCAGACAAATAAGTGTTTTGGGTCTCGATACTGAAAAGACAAAAGTGCTGGCTGAGCAGCTCAACGACCTGCTCTCACATTACCAAGTGCTTTATATGAATACACGAGGCTATCACTGGAATATTCGCGGTTCAGACTTCTTTGAGCTTCACCTAAAGTTTGAAGAGATCTATAACGATTTGCTGCTGAAGGTCGACGAAGTAGCAGAACGTATCCTAACACTCGCTTCACGCCAACGCACAGTTATAGTCAGTACCTCTCAGAAAGCAGTATCAAAGAACAGGAAAACGTCCATTCAGGTCGTGAGTCAGTTGAAGGTCTTGTAGACGGGTTCAGTGTTCTTATTCGCAAAGAGCGGGCGATACTTGCGGCAGCCAGTGATGCTAACGATGAAGGTACGGCAGCGCAGATGAGCGACTATATACGTGAGCAAGAAAAGCTGAGTTGGATGCTGACTGCTTATTTGCAGTAGTTTTATGCCTGCAAATCTGACTAGATAAATAAAGAGCCGGACAATCGTCCGGTTTTTTATTGCTGGTATTTTAACTGTGCCAGAAAACAAAAACCCCAGCCTAGGCCGGGGTTTCTTTAGAACTTGTAAACAGAATTACTTCTGGTTTTTCAGTTCTTTTTGCTTAGCAATAACTTCTTCAGCAACGTTTGCTGGGCAAGCCGCGTAGTGTGAGAACTCCATAGAGAACTGACCACGACCAGAAGTCATTGTGCGCAGGTGGCCGATGTAACCGAACATTTCTGAAAGCGGTACATCACCCTTGATGCGAACACCAGTAGTGCCAGCTTGCTGGTCTTTGATCATGCCGCGACGACGGTTCAGGTCACCGATAACATCACCAACGTGATCTTCTGGAGTGAACACGTCAACTTTCATGATTGGCTCAAGAAGCTGAGGACCTGCTTTTGGCATAGACTGACGGAAAGCACCTTTAGCAGCGATTTCGAACGCGATTGCAGATGAGTCAACTGCGTGGAAAGCACCGTCGTACAGCTCAACTTCAACGTCTAGCGTTGGGAAGCCAGCCAGTACACCTTGCTCCATCATGCCCGCAAAACCTTTCTCGATTGCTGGCCAGAATTCCTTAGGAACGTTACCACCAACAACAGAAGAAGAGAAAGTGAAGCCAGAGTTAGCTTCGCCTGGCTTGATGCGGTAATCAATCTTACCGTACTGACCAGAACCACCAGACTGTTTCTTGTGCGTGAAGCTGTCTTCTACTGGCGTAGTGATAGTTTCACGGTAAGCAACCTGTGGTTTACCAACGATCAGGTCAACACCGTAAGTACGCTTAAGGATGTCAACTTTGATGTCCAGGTGAAGTTCACCCATACCTCTAAGGATGGTTTCACCAGAATCTTCGTCAGTTTCAACCTGGAATGATGGATCTTCTGCAACCATTTTACCGATCGCAATACCCATTTTCTCAGAACCGCCTTTGTCTTTAGGAGCAACAGCGATAGAGATTACTGGTTCTGGGAAGATCATTGGTTCCAGAGTACATTCGTGTTTTGGATCACACAGAGTGTGACCAGTCTGAACGTTCTTCATACCAACAACGGCGATGATGTCACCTGCTTGCGCAGATGAAATCTCGTTACGCTCGTCAGCATGCATCTCAACCATACGGCCGATACGCTCAGTTTTGCCAGTTGCAGAGTTCAGTATTGTGTCACCTTTGTTCAGCACGCCAGAGTAGACGCGGATAAAGGTCAGAGCACCAAAACGGTCATCCATGATTTTGAATGCCAATGCACGCAGTGGCTCTTTAGGGTCAACAGTTGCAACTTCACCTGTTGGCTCACCAGTTTCTTTGTCAGTCAGAGGCTGAGCATCAACTTCAGTTGGTGATGGCAGGTAATCAACAACGGCGTTCAGCATAGGCTGCATACCTTTGTTTTTAAATGCTGAACCACAGTACGTTGGGAAGAACGCCAGCTCACGTGTACCTTTACGGATACACGCTTTGATCTGCTCCATAGTTGGCTCTTCGCCTTCCATGTAAGCCATCATCAGGTCGTCGTCTTGCTCAACAGCAGTTTCGATCAGCATTTCACGGTATTCAGCTGCTTTCTCAACCATGTCTTCTGGGATATCTACGATTTCGTAGTTTTCTGGCTGACCAGAATCGTCCCAAATCCATGCTTTTTGCTCAAGTACGTCTACAACGCCCTTGAAGTCATCTTCGATGCCGATTGGCAGAGTCATAACCAGTGGAGTTGCGCCCAGTACGTTTTTAACTTGGTCAACAACACGGTAGAAGTCTGCACCCATGCGGTCCAGCTTGTTTACGAAGATCAGACGTGATACGCGTGATTCGTCAGCATAGCGCCAGTTAGTTTCTGACTGAGGCTCAACACCGCCAGAACCACAGAATACACCAACACCGCCATCAAGAACTTTCAGTGAACGGTATACTTCAACAGTGAAGTCAACGTGTCCTGGAGTATCGATGATGTTCAGACGATGGTCATTCCAGAAACAGGTCGTTGCTGCTGACTGGATGGTAATACCACGCTCAGCTTCCTGCTCCATGAAGTCAGTAGTTGCTGCACCATCGTGTACCTCACCGGTACGGTGGATCTTACCAGTAAGTTTTAGGATACGTTCTGTAGAGGTAGTTTTACCCGCATCTACGTGCGCGAAAATACCAATGTTTCTGTATTTATTTAAATCGGTCATTGTTTTTCTCTATAAACAATTGGTGTGACGAATCAGGGTGGGGAGTATAGCAGGCGATCTTGGCTAAAGGAACAGATCGAAAAGCACCGATCGAGAGATTTTTTACTATCACTGTGGATATTTCAGAAAACCAAAGCGTTATTTGTGCATATTCTAACCGTATCTTTTGACAGGTCACTCATTTCAGCTGTTCTTCTTCGATAAGCACTCTTTGAAATAACATCAATTTGCCGTTTACTTTGCGATCTTCTGGGAATTTATTTTCTTTCGCTATGCCCCAAGAGCTATTTGAGCAATACATCATCATCAACTAAAGTTAATTAACCACTGGCTATATGTGGTTAATTAACTGACAACCTATGTCTTGCATCTAAGTCGTGTTTTTTCAGGAATGAAGAACAAATGAATACACGTGAAACACAGCTTGTAGCGAAAACGAAGCTAGAGATGTTGACTAAAATCATGCCGAAAAAACTGGTATTGATGACTCAGCATTGCCAGCAAGTTATCGACAACACGTCTCCAGACCCTTCGGTACAACTCATCGCTCTCTATCAGTTAATGAATGAGGTTTACGAGTTTATTGATAATTTCACACCCTGCCACAAAGGCTGTAATCACTGTTGCTGCTACGAAGTGTCTCTGTCAGAAATTGAAATTCGCTTTATCGAAGACAACACTGGAATTAAAAGGAAGCAAGATAGAGAAAACATTAAGTTAGGTAAAGGTGTCTTTCATGGTAAGCCGTGTCCGTTTCTCACAGAGGAAGGATGCGCGGTCTATCCTGTGAGGCCCTACGTTTGTCGTCGTCATGTTACCGTCGCGCCAGATAACACATGCTGCGATACCAATTTAAGCCAGACTGTGCTGCTTCCTGTTGTCAGGTTTGAACAAATAGATGAAGTATTTGGCGAAATCTGTAAGCGATACGGCCATACCGAGCGGATTGATATACGACAAGTTTTCGAACCGCTTTCCCGCTAATTCAGTGTCACTTCATGCTGAACAACATTTCCGACTACTGATGAAAGCCACTCAATAATTAGATTAGGCATGATTGATACGCGTGCTAGATATGCCTATTAAATTATGGGTAAAGAGCTTCTAACAAATTAGAGTAAAAATTCTTTTGTTGCTTGTTTCTGGCAATCGATTACGGATATACTCTTCCCCCGGCCAGAGCGGATGGGTTTTAGTCTTCTGAAACCTCACGTTCTACCTGCTTTCATCACGCTGTTACACGGAGTACCGCCCCACGGATAAGGCTCAGCCATTGTTAGCTCATAACTGGCAATCTCGCCGCTTCGTGGACGGTAACTAAAAAATTACACTTCAGGTGTTTGCCCCTTATTTCTCGTTACCTGCTCAGAGCGTCGTTGCGCCTAAAACTTCCGATTAAATAGCAAGGTAACCAAATGCAAATTCTACTCAGTATGGCCGGAATACTGGTCCTATTCGCATGCGCAGTCGCACTGTCAGAAAGCAGAAGTAAAATAAATTGGAGAACCGTCATCGGCGCATTTGGCCTGCAGGCTGGCCTTGCTGCTCTTGTTCTTTACAGTTCTATTGGACAGACTGTGTTGGGGGCGATGAGTAATGGTGTAGCGAAAGTTCTCTCATTTGCTGATCAAGGTATTGGCTTTGTGTTTGGAAGCTTAGCAACTGGCGATCTCATCTTTGCGGTTCGTGTTCTTCCTCTTATTATTTTTCTCTCTGCCATTATTTCCCTTCTTTATTATCTCGGTGTGATGAAATGGGTCATTAAACTCATTGGTGGTGGTATTCAGAAGTTTTTAGGAACCAGTCGCGCAGAATCCATTGTCGCGACAAGTAATATTTTCCTCTCTCAGGGAGAATCTCCGCTAGTCGTTCGTCCATTTTTGAAAGGCATGACGCGCTCTGAGTTGTTTGCGGTGATGGTCGGCGGAATGGCGTCTGTTGCAGGCAGTGTTTTGGGTGGATACGCAGCAATGGGTGTCGAACTCAAATACCTCATAGCCGCCAGCTTCATGGCTGCACCCGGTGGCCTGATGATGGCTAAAATCCTTATTCCTGAGCGTGAAACGCCAGTCAGCCAGGAAAAAATTTCTCTGAGTAAAAGTGAAGAAAGCAATGCGATTGATGCATTAGCAGCAGGGGCAATGAATGGTGTAAAAGTAGCGGTTGCTGTGGGCACCATGCTGATTGCATTTGTCAGTGTGATTGCGATGCAAATGCCGGGCTTGAAGGTATTGGGAATTTGTTGGGTTTTGAAGGTGTAACCCTTCAACATTTGTTTGGCTATGTGTTTTCGCCTTTGGCCTTTGTTATTGGTGTGCCAATGGATGAGGCCTTAAGTGTTGGTTCGTTGATTGGTCAAAAGATCATTTTGAATGAATTTGTCGCTTATCTTGATTTCGCCACGCTGAAAGACACATTGTCGATGAACAGCCAAGTGATTGTTACCTTCGCACTTTGCGGCTTTGCGAATATCGGCTCTATTGCTATCCAGCTTGGCTCAATTGGTGCCATGGCACCGGAGCGTCGTCAAGACGTCGCGCAAATGGGTATTCGAGCTGTTTTGGCGGCGACGCTGGCGAACCTGATGAGTGCGGCATTGGCGGGAATCTTTGTTTCACTGTAAATCACGCTGACTGGCGCAAAGAAAAAAGACCGCTCATGCAGCGGTCTTCTCCTCTCCTTTTTCTTCAGGCTTTCTGTTGCCGAGGCCACTCCGTTCTTACCATTTGCTCTAAGGCTTGTAGAGACATTTCTGCTTCTTGAACTACATCTTCGGCAATGATTAACGCTTGTTTCTGATCATTGTCTTCACAGGCCATTTCCAGCGTTTTACATAATTTGCTCAATAGAGCGTTGCCGTGGGTTTCTGCACTGCTAACAATCGAATGTGCTTCGAACTTTAGCTTGTCTAGATTCTGCTCATCGGTCGCTTGATAGATACTGTAAATTCTGTGCCTTGTATCTCTGGCGTAAACTTTGATGAGTTCTTCAATCATGTCGGGGTCAACGTCATTGCACAGATCATCAAGCCTCGACATATCGAGACGCTGATATGTTTTACTCTCGATGACTTCATCTTCAATCTGCAAAGGTGCTTTGAAGTTAGCGCTTTTATCCTGCCATTTGACGAGTGTTGTTAGCAGTGTTGTTCTGTCAATAGGCTTTGTAACGCAATCGTTCATTCCCGAATTGATAAATTTCTCCTGATCATTGGAGAGAGCGTGTGATGTTAGCGCGATGATGGAAACATCGTTTTTCGGCGATGGCATCTCCCTGATACTCTGCGTCGCTTCGATCCCGTTTACGCTTGGCATAGAGATATCCATCAAAATAATGTCGTAATCGTTTCGTTTCACGGCAGCAATGGCCTCAGCGCCATTATTGACGATATCGGCGGTGAGGTTATCGAGCTCCAACATACTTCTTATCACTAGTTGGTTAGCCACATTGTCTTCCGCCACCAGAATGCGGATATCTTTCCTGATCCGCTGGTGGAGTGTTTGATGAATAAGAGGCCGTGGTATTTGACTGCTTACGGTGCTGTGCGATGCGGGCGAAAGGCTGATATCGAACCGTACGCGTGTGCCGACGCCCGGTGTGCTGGAAATTTCAATATCTCCACCCATTAGCGTAATAAGCTGCTTACATATAAACAGTCCCAGTCCCGTGCTGTCGTTTTTGTAATGTCGTGCATTTTCTGCCGTTGAGAATTCATCAAATATTGTCGGTAATGATTCGGGCGAAATACCAATCCCCGTATCTGAAATTGTGCAGGTGAGGTTGCAAGAATCTGCTCTGTGGTTACTGTTGAACAAGCTGACATTGATCTCGCCGTATTCGGTATATTTGATCGCATTACCAATAAGATTAAGCAGAATTTGCCGAAGTCGGTCAGCATCTCCGCTGACATAACGCGGCACAGTGGCAGAGACATCGAGATTGAGTGTCAGTTTTTTTGATTGTGCTTTAGGCAGCAGTATGTCGGTAGTTTGGCGAACCAGTTCGGTCAAATCCATCGGATGATCGGCCAGCTTCAGTTTGCCAGCCTCTAGCCGAGAAAAGTCGAGGATGTCATTGATAATTGACAATAGTAGGTTGCCTGAGTGCTGCGCGGTTTGTAATAACTTCCGCTGTTGGGCTGAGAGTGTGGATTCAGTGATGAGCTCCAGCACACCCAAGACACCATTCATCGGGGTGCGGATTTCATGGCTCATCGCAGCAAGGAAACGTCCCTTAGACACATTGGCCTGTTCGGCAGATTGCTGCGCATCACGAAGTGCCTGTTCATTTCTTTTTTGTTCGGAGACATCAATAAAGTGGGCGATAAAGTGGGTGAGTGTACCGTTGCGTTCACGCATTGCCGTGGCAAAAACCAGAATCGGAATCACGTTTCCGCTTTTCTGTTTATGAAGCAGTTCTCCTCGCCATTTATTCTCTCGCGCTAGTGAGCGACGGATGGCTTGATAGAAAGTGACTTCGCCATTTGTTGCTGCCAATAACGTCATTGGTTTGCCAATGACTTCTTCGGCGTCGTAGCCCGTAATTTCTGAAAAACTTCTGTTTACCCTGAGAATGACGCCGCTCTGATCTGCGATAAACATGGCGTCAGTCGACTGGAAGGCATGATCAGCGAGCCGAAGTTCAGTCTGAACAATTTCGAGCTCACTGATGTCTCTGATCCTAATGATGAAAAAATCACGGTTTGAACTGTCTACCAAGTTGATGTCGACTTCTACTGGAAATCTCTCGCCGTTTTGGTTCTTTGCGAAGAATTTCAGAGTTTCACCTGCGTTTATGGAACATACCAGATCCTGGCAGGTGAGTCGGTTTTCTGGCTTCTCCTCACTGTGGATAAGATAACCAATATTTTTGCCAACTATCTCTGTTTTTCTCCAGCCAAACATATCTCTTGTTGCGGGGTTACAGGTTAACACTTCGCAGTTTTGGTCGGTAATAATGACCGGATCAGAGAGACGTGTGAACAACGTATGAAGGAATTTATCTTCAAGACGCTTTCGGGTGTCTTGCCGTTTTTCAGAGTGTTCAATGACCTCAGGTTCAAGGTTTTCTTCGGCGATATTTTCGACCTGCTTGTCACCGAAGTCCGTAATTTTAGGTGTAATGCGGACAGAAGAGCGTGCTCCCTTTGGCTCTGAATTGTTGTATTCCTCATCAGCCATAAACCCTGCGACGTTTGATTTTGAAATGGTGTCTTTAGGGCGAGGAAAGGCGTAGTAGTTGAGTAAAAGAAACACCATGCCTGTGACAGAGATAAACATCGAGATGAAGAAAGGACCGAAAGGGCTTTGCTTGGGTTGGAATACGCCCAGCACTATCTCACCAAGTGGCTGTTCTGAGCTGCCGATAGATTGCTTAACCAGCGTCAACAACTGTCGGTCTGCCTGACTAAGCGCGTTTGAACCGGAAGCAAGCACGCGGCCGTTACGCATGATCGCCGCATAACCAATGAGCTTTTCTGATCGAACAATATCGAGAAGTGCTTCTAGCGAAGAGGTATCTGCAGCTTGACGCAGCAGGGGCGCTACCGAAACAGCCAATGCAGCACCAATATGGCGTGCTGCCACTTCATCGCGATCATTGGCATCTGATGCCAATGATGAGAGTGTATAGGTGACAAGTATTCCCTGCGCAATAACGACCAGAAGAAGAATAGCAAGGGCTGTTCTGTTCTGTTTATGCATTTGGATCTCCTCATCCAAACAACACAGCCATAGTTGCCAAAAGAGACACCGAAAAGCTCAACTACGCTGACGTAACACTGGGTTTAAACTGGCAATAATCCCGCACTGCCAGTTCCGGAGGATCTTTGGTTAGTGAAAACAGGCTAAATCATAGAACATCGGCGCATAGAGCAATGCCTTATGAATGAAACTCACTAACAGAGATGCTGGAAAAACAAACATGTGGCGCTAAAAATCGCCAAACAGGCGCAAGACACCAAAAAAATCATTTACACAAACAATGGCGGTAAGTAATATTCCGCCCGCAACGGAGAGATGGCTGAGTGGTTGAAAGCACCGGTCTTGAAAACCGGCATACGTTAATAGCGTATCTAGGGTTCAAATCCCTATCTCTCCGCCACATTTCGAAAAGCCTCGGCAAAATGCCGGGGCTTTTTGCTATATGGATTCCGCCAAGCTTTCTCATCTTCTCGTGTAAAGAAACAGCATATTGATCAGTCCCAGCCAGCTCGACTGATATAAAAATGCAACCCATCCTTAATTAAACTGAAAATTGAAAGACATAGCCTCGTAACCTGACAGTTAGCACTCATGTGCGTATTTAAAGGTATTTGATAATGAAAATTGCGGTTGCAGGAACAGGCTATGTAGGGTTGTCAAACGCGATGTTACTTGCTCAGCACCATGATGTTATTGCTCTGGATATCGTTGAAGAAAGGGTAAGTATGCTCAACAGAGGGCAATCACCCATCGCTGATGCTGAGGTTGAGGCTTTCCTTTCTCGCGGAGATATCCGATTCGAAGCAACGCTGGATAAGCATTATGCCTACGAAGGGGCAGAGTATGTGGTTATTGCTACCCCTACAGACTACGACGTTGAAACGAATTACTTCAACACCTCGTCAGTTGAAGCTGTTATTCGCGATGTGCTGGCAATTAACCCTGAAGCGACCATCATTATCAAATCCACCATTCCGGTGGGATACACACGACGTATAAAAGATCAGATGGACTGTGACAACATTATTTTCTCGCCTGAATTCCTTCGCGAAGGGAAAGCTCTTTACGACAACCTCCATCCATCTCGGATTATCATTGGAGAGAAAAGTAAACGCGCTGAATTATTTGCGAACCTTCTCCAGATGGGGGCATGGAAAAGCGATATCGATGTGCTGTTTACTGATTCCACAGAAGCTGAGGCAGTAAAACTGTTTTCCAATACCTACTTAGCCATGCGAGTTGCTTACTTCAATGAGCTCGACTCTTACGCCGAATCACATGGATTGAACTCCCGCCAGATTATTGAAGGGGTATGTCTCGACCCAAGGATCGGCGATCACTATAACAACCCATCTTTTGGATATGGTGGCTACTGTTTACCGAAAGACACGCGGCAGCTCTTAGCGAACTATCTTGATGTGCCAAACAATATGATCCGAGCTATTGTCGAGGCGAACACGACCAGAAAAGATTTTATTGCCAGTTCAATCTTAAAGAGTAACCCAAGAACGGTAGGTATTTACCGGCTGATAATGAAGCAGGGCTCGGACAATTTCCGCGAATCATCATTCAAGGCATTATGCGTCGCTTGAAGGCAAAAGGTATTGAAGTGATTATTTTTGAACCTGTGCTTAAAGAGCGTGAGTTTTTCTATTCAGAAGTGGTTACTGACCTTGATGATTTTAAAGCTCGTGCAGATGTTGTGGTGACCAACAGGATGGCAGCAGAGTTGGCCGATATTGAAGATAAAGTATACACACGCGATCTGTTTGGGGCTGACTGATAGTGTTAAATACTGACTTTGGAAGCGATATGAATGGGCCGCTTCCCTCCTCCCGTTATGGTAATGACGAAGATTTTTGGTAACTTCGACCACCTTCGCATCAATGTTGAGCCAGATTCGATTACGTGATTTGACTGGCCCTACACAGGCTCCATGTCGCGATGAAAGGTGAGTAAACCATGGCTAAAAAACCTGTCCAGATTGCTTTAAAGAGACAGAATGATGCGACAGCCATTTGATCCACCTGCAGGGTGGTGAGGATAAGAATCAGTGGTAATGCGGTGACCGTAAAAGAGAGTCCTCCAAGAAGAAAGCCTATCAAAAATGGGGAGCACCACAGCCACTGAATCTTTTTCAGATAGCGCGGCGGTACTGGCGGTACTGAACCTGATGAGACTTGTTTTTTGATGATTGCGCTGGTGATGAGTGTGGTTATAAAAGGCAAAAGAAACGCGGTGAGAGCAATATCACCGGCGATACTGATCCAACCCCACATTGGAACAACACCCAGTGCTCCGAAAGCAACCCATGCTCCAACGCCATTACCAAATGCATTGCCAATAATCGGTAACAATCCTTGCTCGATGGTGAAGAGCCTTATGTGTCTTTTGGTGATGAACATGTCCGCTTCCTTGCAATGAAACAATCAATGAGTTGGCTACAACGAAGTCAGAGTGACTTTCAGCTTCTCAGTAGATCAAACATACATGACGGTTTTCCTCCACACATGTCCAAACTTAAGACGTTGCTAATTAAAAATGATTACTTTCTCAGGTACTGATCAAAACACGAGTTGTTAAGCGGTAAATGTTTTTGAGTCCCTGTTTTCATTGTGTCGAAAAGGGAAAACAATGCTGAGTTTTGTTGGAAATAGTCAGGCGAGACTTTGCCGACGTTGATGAATGTATTGAAGGTGTATTTTTAGTTTTACGGTTATTCGGAAAAGTAGATGATTTACAGACTTTTACTGCAGATAATGGAGACGGCAACAACAGCCCCTCTTTGTGGGTCCTATTGCATTCATCTGCGGAAGTGTTGTAAAACAACGCCGCAAATGCGATAGGTTTTTTGGGTGAACAAAGGCCTCTCGGAGAAAGGTGACTATTCGCATAAAGGCATGGATGTCTGGAGTTATGGTGAATACCAAAATGCTGTATTTACAGTGATGATATAGGCAGTCCAATAGATGAAAACATCTTAATTATGAGTTGCGAAAAACTCAACTTCTCCGTTATTCAGCCAGAAATTTCTCAGTCATCTTTCGACGTAGAATTTGACCAAACACAGAAAACTTTCACCGTGTGCTTCGGTGAATATTCTGTTCGAAGTGCATTTCAGGCTATCGTCGATGTCATGAATAAGCCCATGGGTTTTGAGGCCCTTGCACGCATCACCTTGACCCATAGTTGCCAACCTGTGAGTCCTTACATGTTTTTTAAGCACTTGAGGCAACAAGAAAAGGCGAATCAAGTTCTTTTTAAGATTATTGAATGCCATGCAAAATCGTTCAGGCATAGCCCGTTTTTCTCTCCTGATGTAAAACTATTTATTAATCTATCGCCAAACTTTTTTGTCATGTTACATCAAGTTCCCGGGCTCATTACTGCAATTAAAAAGATGCTTTCTGAGGCTGAAATACCCTTGGAAAACGTCGTCGGTGAGTTGACAGAATGCTGCTGTAAACAGACAAAACAGCTTTCAAAAGGGTTGAGTGTCATGAAGGCTGAAAATATCTGGCTGGCTATCGATGACTTCGGTGAGAAGTGCTCCAATATGCCAAGATATGGTTCCTTTAGGCCGAACATTGTCAAAATTAGCCGAAAGTTTTATTTATCAACCCTTCGCGATAACCCAGAAAAGCTCATCTCAATTATCGATGGATTCAAAGCGGATGGTGTTCATGTTGTAGTCGAGGGGGTAGAGGAACCCGAAGACTTCAAACTACTGACGCAGATGGGTGTCGAATTGTTCCAAGGCTTTCACTTTCACCGGCCTGAGGTAGTGACTATCAATGGGTAATTTAAAAAATAGCTTTTTGTATCGAGGTCTCTCCGCCTCACTGTGGCTGAGTGCTGTCTTTACTGTTGTGCTGTTATTTATCGAGAGCCGTGAGATCCATGGCAATATCGAGCATCATCTGACGCGTGTTAAAGAGCACATGACAATGAATAAACTTCTCATCAGATATTCTGTTATCAGCCATGAAAAGGATATGTTTATTGATTTTGTCTATGAATCCGACACGTTTAAAGATCTGAACTTTGCCTATGAAAACGGCGATATCATTGTCAATTCGAAAACCATTAAAGACAACAAATTCGATGCAAAAACACGCCCATGGTACGTCTGCGCTAAGAGCAAAAACGCAAACGAGTACTGTGTGTCAGACGTCTATCAAGATGAATATCAAGGTTTTGGACCAGAGCCTGAAGCGTCACACGTCATTACTTTTTCTTACCCGATTTATGCTGACAAGGTGTTCATTGGTGTGGGTGTCTCAGACATCCCTGTTAATAAATTAGATGGCGATAATCATTTTCTGAAGCTGCGTAGCTACAACTATGAAAAAAACAGTGAAAAGAACGATATAAACGTTACTAAAGTGATCACCTGCTTTTTAATCACGTTTCTGACGCTCTATTCACTGAGTATTTCAGTACGCATGTTGGTATACAAAACAATCATTTTGACCCGCTTAGATGCGCTATCTGGCTTCAAACGGCGAGAGGCTTTCCAGAAAGCCAAGGTCGACTGGCGAACCAAAGCTTTTGTTTTCTTGATATTGACCATTTTAAAGCGATCAATGACACCTACGGCCATGATGTGGGCGATAAGGCAATCAAAGCCTTTGCACAGTGCATAAAAGAAGGGGTTCGTGAATCAGATGTCTTATTTCGGTGGGGCGGTGAGGAGTTTTTGATTGTTTTGCGTAACCCTGAGGACACGGTGCCAGATATTTCGAAAGTACTTGAGCGGGTATGTAGGAAAGTTGAGGCGATTGATATTGATGGCGTGCCGAAGTTCACCGTATCGATTGGTTATTGCGAATATCACTATGATGACGATATCGACGATGCTATTAAAAATGCTGATACGGCGCTATATGCTGCCAAGCACTCCGGGCGAAACCGCGTGTTTCGTTATAACTCAGGGTTAAAAATGAACAAGCCTTTCGTCCCTTCCGCGTAACTTTCTAGTGTTATGCAAGTCCTGAAAAAAACGCCACGTTTTACGTGGCGTTTTAAATAAACTGATTATCTCTTAGCCAAGGTAGCGATTTGTTAGATGCTCTTTGAAGTATTTCGCATTGAGGGTTTCACCTGTCGCAGCAGTGATCAGCTCATCGGTCTTCAGCAGGCTGCCTTTGCTCCAGATATTTGCTTCTAGCCAATTAAAGATCGGCGAAAGATCGCCGCTTTCGATGACGCTGTTCACATCGACTGATTGCTTCATCACAGCCATGTATTGGGCAGCGTACATGGCCCCCAGTGTGTAAGAAGGGAAGTAACCGAAGGCGCCATCAGTCCAGTGAATGTCCTGCATGCAACCATTTTTGTAGTTTCCTTTGGTGCTTAAACCAAGGTAAGACTGCATTTTTTGGTCCCAAAGCTCAGGGATGTCTGTGTACTCAATGTCGCCATTCATCAAATCACGTTCAATTTCGTAACGAAGAATGACGTGAGCAGGGTAAGTCAGCTCGTCCGCATCGACACGGATGAAGTCTTTCTTCACACGGGTATACAATTTCTGGAAGTTATCTTTTTCAAAGATGCGGGCGTCGTGCTCACTGAAGTGCTTGCGCGACAGATCAGCAAGGTGAGCAATGAACGGCTCACTGCGGCCAACCTGCATTTCAAAGAACAGTGATTGAGATTCATGAATACCCATAGAGCGCGCGTCGCCTGCTGGTGTGCCAGCGAGAGACTTTGGTAAACCCTGTTCATAGCGAGCGTGACCCGTTTCATGTACGATGCCCATCAATGACTGCGCAAAATCACTTTCGTCATATCGAGTGGTAATACGAACGTCAGTCGGTACGCCGCCACAGAAAGGGTGAACACTCTCGTCCAAACGGCCATTGTCAAAGTTGAATTGAAGCAGCTTCATAACATCCAACCCCAGCGCTTTCTGGCTTTGTGTGCTGAAGGTGCCTTCCGGAGTGACGAGGCTTTCTGAGCTTTGCTTCTCAATGACATTGTCGACCAGCTCCGGTAACCAGCTCTTCACATCGTCAAACAGTGCATCGAGTGACTCTGAGCTTGTGCCCGGCTCATAAATATTCAGCATGGCGTCATATGGCGACAGACCTGATGCTTCAGCACGAATTTGCGCTTCTTCACGAGAGAGTTTTACAACTTCCTTGAAGTTCTTTTCGAATCCCTGCCAGTCGTTCTCTCCACGCTGTGTGCGCCATGCGTGCTCACACTTTGAACCTGCCAAGGATTTTGCTTCTACAAGCTCGGTGGGCAGCAGGTTAGCATCCTGCCAGTTGCGCTTGAGTTCGCGAAGTTCAGATTTTTGTTGGGTGGTCAGGCTTTCAGCTTCGGCTTGAGAAAACAGCTCAGCAAGCTCTGGTGCCGTGCTTAGCGCTATGCACATGCACATTCAGTTCGGCCATGGCTTCAGCGCGTGCCTGGCTTCCGCCACTTGGCATCATTGCTTCATTGTCCCAGCCACAAATAGCACCCAGGTGTTCAAAATTGTTTACTTTTTTGGCGTGTTTAACCAGCTTTTCGAAAGCACTCATTCCGCTCATCCATTATCGTTTGTACAAAAATTTCGTCTTAGCCTTCATGGCTATCTCTCTCCGAATATAACAATGAACACATATCGGAAAAGAGAGAATTTATACCAGACTGGGTAAGGTTCTTAGTTTTTACGTCTGATTGGGCAACAATTGACCAATAATTGTATCTTAATTTATGCAAAGAGTGATTTGTGTATATTTATGACGGTTTTGGTCTTCTTTCTCGTGTGAGTGCATGTTTTTTCTAGTTTTAGTCTGAATTTCACGTTTAATTTTCTCACTTTCATTTTGCGAAGCAAATCACCAATATTCATCTGCGACTTTACTGTTAACGGTAATGATAATAATTTGCAATAGCATTTATTATAACTGGGAACGGATAATGTCTAAGGAATTTGCGTTTCACCATGACCCACTCTTGCGAGTGAGGGATCTATGTGTGGATTACATCACTGATGATGGCCACTTCCGTGCCGTAAAAAATGTCAGTTTTGATATCGGCCGTGGTGAGATTTTTGGTTTAGCGGGCGAATCAGGGTGCGGCAAAAGCACCATCGCTTTTTCAATTAACAGCTTGCACAAACCACCTGCATTCATATCACATGGCGAAATTTGGCTCGAAGATATCAATTTAAGAACGCTCTCAGACAAAGAGCTGAATGTTATCCGCTGGAGTGAGATCGCGATGGTATTCCAAAGCGCGATGAACTCGTTGAATCCCGTACTCACCATTGAAGATCAGTTTCTTGATGTTATCCGCCATCATAAAGGCTGGAACGATGACATGTCGCGCGAACGCGCATTACAGATGCTGGATTTGGTGAATATTCCTCGTGAACGATTGAAAGACTACCCGCATCAGTTCAGTGGCGGTATGCGCCAGCGTCTGGTAATTGCCATCGCGCTTAGCCTCAATCCAAAACTGATCGTGATGGATGAGCCAACAACGGCTCTCGATGTCGTCGTACAACGAGAAATCTTGCAGCAAATCTTTGCCCTCAAGCAAGAGTTTGGCTTCTCTGTGCTCTTCATTACCCATGACCTTGCCTTGATGACACAGCTGAGTGACCGTATCGCGATTATGCGAGACGGCGACATTGTTGAAGTGAACAGTTCGAAGCAAATTCGTCATCACCCTCAGCACGATTACACCAAACAACTCTGGGCATCTTTCCCGAATATTCATGACATTGAGCCCGAGGAGAAGCAGGCTGCTCCCGAATTAGAAGGTACAGAATAATGAGTGAACCAATCATTCGCGTAGACAACGTCACTAAAACCTTTGAAATGGGCGGCGGCTTTGGCAAGAAAGAGACTTTTCAAGCTCTCCGCGGGATCAGTTTTGACTTACATGCCGGTAAAACGCTGGCGCTGGTCGGTGAATCTGGGTGTGGTAAGAGTACCGTCGCAAGGCTCATCACCAAGGTTCATGATGTGACGTCTGGCGACATTACGTTTAAGGGCCAGAGCGTCGGCGATATTCGTTCTGGTGCTGCGCTGCGTGATTATCGCAGCAAAGTACAAATGGTTTTTCAGGACCCGTTCGGTTCACTTAACCCTGCACACACGATTGGTCACCATCTGGCGAGACCCGTTGAAATTCATAATCGTGTGTCTGGAAAAGTAGCACTGTTAGAGCGTCAGAAAGAATTGCTCGAGCTGGTGGAACTTGACGTTGATTGCCTCAAGAAATTCCCGCACCAGCTAAGTGGTGGTCAGCGTCAACGTATCAACCTTGCCCGTGCCTTAGGTGTAGGTGCAGAGATGATCCTCGCTGATGAACCGACATCAATGCTCGATGTGTCAATTCGCCTTGGCGTACTAAACCTGATGCAGCGTATGAAATCAGAAATGGGTATCGGATTCTTGTATATCACCCATGATTTGGCGACAGCTCACTACATTGCCGAAGAAACAGCGGTTATGTATCGTGGACAAATCGTCGAATGGGGAAACACACGCGACATTCTGACTAATCCGCAGCATCCTTACACTAAGCTATTAATCTCCGCAGTCCCTGATCCTGATCTACCCTTTAGTGAGGTAGTAAAAGAGAGTTCTCAGTACTCGCAAGACGCTGAATCTATCCGCTTATTAAGTGGTAAGTTGCAACCAGAGATCAATCAGGTCAGCGGCAATCACTTTGTCCGAAATTGGGAGTCTGCTGCATGAAAATTGCTGGCTGTTGTGAAGGAACAGAAATTGATCATTGGTTAACCGATATCAAAAATTGGTATTGCAACCAGAACATCAACGAAATGGAAAAACTGGCCGAATTGGCCGTGAATATTCCAGAGCGTATTTTCTCTCCGCATATTTGTCAGGCGAAAAGTGAGTCTTTGGGATACTGGCTCGATGCCTGTATCAGAACCAACCATCACTTGAACGCATTAGGTAAAACGGATGAAGCTTATAGCTATATCCAATTTGCCTACGGCAAAATGCAGGCAATGGCCAGCGACACTGAGCATGAAATTGAAGTAAGGAAATGGTGCTTGCAGCGTATGGACCATTTAGTTGTCGTGTTGCTTGAGTTTTGTCAAAGCCAAACTGAGGCTGTTTGGAAACAAGAGTCTACGACTCTGATTGAGGCACATGTGAGCTTTATGACAGCGCAAAACCACATGAACCTGAACCATGGCGCCGCAACAGCCTGAGTGATGACAAATGCTCTCGAAACAATTTGATGCCAATAAAAACGCCCACTGATATGTGGGCGTTTTTATTGAGGCGTCTCCAGCGTGGCTCCGGGAAATCAGCTACTCGCAGATGCGGCTTCTGTCGCTGTTTTCTCGCTGTGTTCATCTTCTGTTAGGTTATTGATCCACTTGCCTGATTTAATGCGAAGCAGGGTAGGGATTAACTTAACGATCTCTTCTGAAGCAATCATCAAGAACACCCAAGGCAGTGCCCACTGGAGCCACAGAGCTGCAATCAGCGTGGCTGGAATCGCCCACACCCACTGACAGTAGAAATCCAGATACATGCAGTATTTGTTATCACCACCTGCTCGTAGAATACCCACAATCAACACCACATTAATTGTTCTGAAAATCATACTGATAGCAAGAATAGGCAGACATGAGCGCGTAAGCGCCTGCACATCGGGTGTGAGCTCAGTGTAAAGAGGAATGATCAGCGGTGTGGCTACCATGATACCTGCGGCGATGACGAAGCCCGTAACCAAAGATACAGATGTCGCGTATCCGGCGTAGGTTTTACTCAGGGTAAAATTACCTGCACCCAGTGCATTCCCGACCAAAATAGCGACGGCACCAGAGATGCCTGCAGCTGTCGCGAGAGAAAACGATTCAAAGCTTGAGATAACTGTCGTAGCAGCGAGTTCTTGTTCGCCAAGTCGCCCGACGATGATATTGAGAACAAACAGTCCAACAGTCCAAATGACTGTACCTGCCATGTTGGTACGGTCACAGCCAGATACTTGTTGAGCGTTTTGGGTTCTGCTGCTTGAGCAATGTGTTTGAAGCCAAAGGCAAGCTCTGGGTACCATTTATAGACGATAGCTACAGTCGCAATAAAACGTATGGCGCGAGCCAGCGATGTCCCGATGGCAGACCCCGCCACACCCAGTTCAGGTGCGCCGAACTTACCAAAAATAAGCATATAGTTGAGCAAGATATTCATGCCAACCTCAGCAATGGCGAGATAGAGACTAAGCCGTGTTTTACCGATAGAGCGGATCCCTGCATCCATGGTGACAACTGGAGCACCCAGTAAAATGGCAAAGGCCACATATTGCACATACGTTTCTGCCAGGGCTTTCGTCTCGCCCTTTACACCGTATAAATCAGCGAAGATGTTGGGAAAGAAAAAGGCAATACAGAAGATCACCGAAGCCAGTGCTAACGCGATAATCTGTCCGACGGCGAGATAACGCTTTATGCCCTCATGATCTTTGGCCCCCCAAAACTGCGCAACAAGAATGCCGACGCCGAGACCAAAGCCCCAGATAATGATACAGCTATAAATGAATACCCGAAGTCCGACACCGGACGCAGCCACTTCTGCGGTACCTAATTGGCTAACCATAATATTGTCGATAATACCAAGGCTGCTAAATAACATTTGTTGCAGGATCAAAGGAATGCCAAGTATAAAAACCTGACGGAGAAAGTGACTAAAACGGGCTTCTGTCATATTGGGCTTACTCAAAAAGGGTATGAACGCGTCTAGAGGAGTGATGTCGTGTCACAATTTTTTGGACAGACATGCTAGATATGACATCAGACTGAGGCCTTTGAAATCATCAAATACGTAATTTTCGACTCACCTCAAAGACTAGGCAACACAGCGCAATGCTTGGGATATGAATTGGCTCTTTTCGCCACTGAGGTAAAAGCAAGCATCAAGATTTGCCTCGGTAAAGCGGCTGTCTGCATCAGATGAAATGAAACCAAGTTGAGCAAGCATTGACTGCAGTTCCAGATACTCTGTCATATCGGTGAGTTCGACGATTCGATAGGCGACATTTGGATCGTCACCAAAGAGTGCAACGCGGTACATTGGTGCGTTTGGGATCCATGATGACAATGAAAGAAAGGCATCCTCAAGGTGTTTGTCTATCTTTGGGATCACTGGGTTTCCGGTTAAATAGCTACGCATAACTTTTTAGTTGTAAGAAAGAGTGGCGGCAAGGTAACAATAGAATGCAGGAGCGTCTGTGATACAGAGCGCGTTGACTAGCGTGTTTTTAAGTTATGGATGTCTGGTCACTTAGACAGTCAGAGATTTGACTTAAAAGGTAAAAGAAGCGGAACTCGCCTTTTTCACCTTTCTCATTATTTTGCCGTGGGAACATGACGGTAATTAATTATTGGTATGGCTACTTTTGGTTAACCGATAGGCCTGCGAGTCGAAATGATTGAGTAGCTGCTTCATTTTGAGGGTGCTCCAAGGGAAGCCAATACTGTTCTTTCCATTAGCATCGAGATAATAACTGGTGCAGCCACCCGTATTCCACACAGTTTTTTGCAGGTCGTGCTGTACTTTTTCGTTATAGGCTTTTTGTATGCTGGCAGAGACTTCCAACCTATCGATTTCGTTATTACGCATTTCTTCCAGTGCGCCCATGACATAGTTGAGCTGGGCTTCGATAACGATGAATGCCGAATTGTGTCCTATAGCAAGGTTAGGCCCCAGAATGACAAAACAGTTAGGGAAATCTGTGCAGGTTGTTCCTCTGTAAGCTTCTGGACTACCTTGCCAGATGTCGGCAAGTGTCTTACCACTCGCGCCGGTAATTTTATCTGCAACCGGGAGGTCACTGACGTAGAAGCCAGTACCGAGAATAATTACATCGACCTCTCTTTCCTCACCGTTAGTGCCGACGACAGTATTACCGCGGATTTCTTTCACGCCTGAATGAATGACATCAACATTGCTTTTGGCAATGGCGGGATAATACTCATTCGACAACAAAACCCTTTTGCACCCCATGATGTAACTTGGTGTGACCTTCTTTCTCAACTCAGGATCTTTGATATGCCGATTAATGTTGAATTTCGCGATGCGCTGAATTTGCTTCAAAATCGCAGGGCGACGAAAACCAATCCCGAATAACTCCATGCCGGAATAGAGCATTCCTCTGAATGCACTATAAAGTGGTTTAACAGCGAGGAGCATTTGCGCGAACTTAGGTACGCGGAGATTGGTTTTAGGCAGAATCCATTGTGGTGAGCGTTGGAATATATGCAACTCACTGACTTTATTCTGTATTTTGGGAACAAACTGAATCGCGGATGCACCTGTTCCGACAACGGCGACACGTTTACCGGTTAAGTCTACATCGTGCTGCCAACGGGAGCTGTGAAACACCTCGCCTTTAAAACTGTTGAGACCGGGAAGGTTTGGAATGATCGGCTCATGAAGATACCCGACACATGAGATAACTTTGTTTGCTTTATAGAGTCCTTCACTAGTGTGAACCCACCAGCATGTTTCTTCCTCGTTCCATTCCCCTTTCTGGACTTCTACGTTGAATTGGATGAAGTCTCGGACGTTGTGCTTTTTCACCGTATTTTGAACGTAACCGAGAATCTCCTTTTGCCCTGCGAAAATTCGGCTCCATGCGGGGTTAGGTTCAAAAGAGTAAGAGTATAGGGCGGAGGGAACATCACATTCACAGCCTGGATAGGTGTTGTCTCGCCAGGTACCACCGATATCACTGAACTTTTCCAAAATGACAAAGTCTGTCATTCCTGCATTTTGAAGTCTTATTGCAGCCCCAATGCCGGATATGCCTGACCCGATTATTAAGGTATCTATTTGACGAATCGTCTCTGTCATCTTGCCTAAGCTCCCTCTCATTTCGTTGCGATCGAAATATGCTGTTTTCTAAATGGTTTTTGATCGAGCGTGCCAATTACTTTCAGGTAGTGTGCACGGAGGAAAACTGCAGCTCTGCGCTAGCCGTTTAGTTTAGATAAGCCATTTTGAGGCAACTATATACGGCGAGTTTATTATTAATTTGCTGATAATTAATTCACATACCATCTGGTATGTCAAATTATTGACGGTTGCTGTGGGATGTTGGGTATACTGTCCGGATGGATATGCAAAACAAAAGGCAGGCAGCAAAAGCCGCAAGCAAGGAAGCGTTGATCAAGTCAGCGATGACACTCATCCCGATGAGAGGGCTGGATGTCAGCCTCGACGAGTTATGTGCTCACGCCGGATATTCGCGTGGTGCGTTTTACGTCCACTTTAAAACACGAGAAGATCTTCAACTCGAGCTGATGAGAAGAGAAGGAAATGCGTGGCTGGATGCCTTGTTTGGCTCTGGCCCACTGAGGAATGAGGAAGATCTTAATCGCTTGATCATGAGGTTTGTGACTGATTTGAAGAGTGGCACCTATCCGATCACAAAAGACTCCGGTTTCAGGCCTTATCAGTTGCTGGACATGTGTTGCCGTTCAGAGCGGCTGAAAGAGGCGTATCTTGAACTTGTTCAGCAAAGTGTTGTTCGTCTCCGCGATATTGTAGTGATGAGTCAGCAACAGGGCTACTTGAGTAAACGCCTTGACGCAGAGCAGGTTGCTTCGTTACTTCTTCTGCTCTCCGTGGGAGCCCACACCATGTACGATCTGGATTACCCCATTGACTTTGCTAATGGCTCGAAAACGCTTATTCAACTTCTGCAAAATATCGAACGTTGATAGGGAAGAGCGCTGAGGGTGTTTCAGGAAAAATCAGTGCGTACCGACCTCGATGACGTCATGACGCCACATTTCTTTACTCGCAGCGAACTTACCATGTTGAGGTGATGCATAAACTTTCTCTATGAGCAGCGCCATACTGCCCACAGAGGAACGTAGAGAGGCTGCATGATCAGTATCGAGGCTGGCCACACACACTCGATAACTGTGAAGTGATACATCAGGGATGCACTGTGACGCAATAAGTGTTTTAAGCGGTAAGTTGAGTTGTTCGTCCTCAATCATCGTTAGGCGTTCAGGCATGATGATATTGACGGTTCTGGCAACCGGACGTCCTTCAAGACTCAAAATCTGCTCAGTCTTGATCACCTCACTGAAAGGAGGCAGGCCAAGTAATAACGCTGCGCTTTTGTCAGCCATCAGCGTTGCGTGTTTGAGTAGCGCTATTTTCCCGTCTCGCGAAGACAACTCACATAGGGTTAACTGGTCGGGGTCAGAATCCGGGGTATACTTGAGCGGACGTTGTGAGATAAACCAGCCCCGTCTGTCCTCCCGATAAATAATACCGTCAGCTTCGAGCAAAGACAGTGCTTCTCTCAGAGTGACTCGAGTTGTTCGAAAGGTATCAGCTAACTTTCTCTCTGATGGCAGTTTTGATCCTGCTTCTAGAGTGCCTGAATTGACTTGTTCAGCGATGGCGTCTCGGATTTTTATGTACTGCAAAACGTACCCGTATCTTTATATAAAGTTCGACTGTCTTCGGTTTTTCACTCACCAGCGGTGTAAATACATCAAGCCAGAGGCGATATTCAGTATATCAGGAGGTCATCGCCTGCATAGACGTGATCAACGTTATTGAGACTGTTTTGTATCAGGCGATACCTGTAAAGGCTGACTCAGTTTACATTGACAATAATCTTCCCATAGCACTGCCCTAGTTGAAGTTGTTGCAGCCCATCTTTGAGTTGTTCAAAGGAGAGGGTGCTACCTATATTCGCTTGGATTTTTCCTGAGGCAAGCTCAGTTAATAGGCTGTGGCAGTTATCAATCATTTCTTCCACATGCTCTTTTAAACCGTGAGCATAAACACCACTCAGGGCTATTTCGTGGATAGTCAGTCCTCGCATCGCTGCGATCACGGGTATTTCTGACAAAGATTCAGAAATTGAAACCATTTGGCCGTTGTATTTTAGCAGGGATGAAAAGGCACCCGCTTTTTTTGATGCAACACAATCTATCAAGCATCGGCCATCGCCCCTTCGGTCGCTTGCATGACTGCCATTGCTATATTGTCGTTCCGGTAATCCAGCGTGATGTCTGCACCAAGGCTTAACATTCTGTCGAGGTGCTTTTTCTCATCAATACCAATTACTGTTAGACCAGCCGCTTTAGCGAGTTGAATAAGATATCCTCCTACGCCTCCCGCAGCACCATTGATAACCAGAGAGCTGCCCGCGCTGAGGCAAAGCTTTTTGTGCAGTGTTTGCCATGCGGTGAGGCCTGATGAGGTGATTGCCGCTGCTGAACCAAAATCGACGCCATCGGGGATACGTGCCAGATGATGTTGGTTAACTGCAATCTTTTCGGCAAAGGCCCCAGCTCTCCTTGGGTCGGCAAAACAACAAACACGGTCACCGACCGTGAAGTGCTTGACGGCATCGCCGCACTCGGTGACTGTGCCCGCGAAATCTGTGCCTAGTGTTTTCGGGTAATCCCAGGTGGCGTATCCCCAGTTTGCCAGTTTGAAGTCAAATGGATTAAGTGCAACGGCCTCGACGTTGATCAGAACATCTTGGCTACTGACTTCCGGAGGTGGTGTGTCGACTAAGTGGAGTTGTTCCAAACCAGAGGGCGAGGTGATTTGCCATGCTTTCATTTTCAGCTCCTGATGGTGGACTCTGAATGTGTTGTAAGTTGGCGTTACTTGGTTGTGAAGCTAAGTATGTTCTCAAACTACTTTTTAAAGACCAGTCTCTTTTAGCAGAGACCGATCATCAGCTTAGTATGTCTGGGACTGCTAATATTGACTCGAATTATAGACGTTCAGAAAGATAAGCATCGTAGTCAGGGATAATGATGTCAGTAGCTTGTGACATCAGTGGTGAATTAATCATAAAATCAGCGCTTGCACGGTTAACGGCAACAGGAATATTCCATACCGCAGCGATTCGAAGTAATGCCTTTACATCTGGGTCGTGCGGAACCGCGGTCAACGGGTCCCAAAAGAACACCATGGCGTCTATTTTCTTTTCACTAATCATCGCGCCGAGTTGTTGATCGCCGCCGAGCGGACCGCTCATCATCGGACTGACTCCAACGATGTAGATTTAGCAATCATATTGCCAGTGGTACCCGTCCCGTATAAATGGTGCCCCGTGAGGTGTTTTTCATTGTTTTTAACCCATTCAAGCAAGTCTTGTTTACAGTTATCGTGGGCAACCAATGCAATGTGTTTGTCCCTGCCAAGTGTTCTAACCGTTGATTTCATTATTCTTTTCCCGTGAATTTTTGCGGTTTTTTTGTCAGCACTGACAATATCATGTTCCACTTCTATTTACGCTACCCGGTATATCGATGGTGCGCCCTTTTCGAAGCGTTTAGCGAATTTAGTACAGTGAGTGCCCTTTTTTCCATTGACAAAATGAGAATATCAAGGCGTTTATCTGCCTAAATATGTGACAAAAAAACAAATATGACTAACAAAAGCAGGCGTCAAAATGAAACCCTGTCTTAGAACGAAGACTCTGTATGAGAAGTTTATCCGTTAGCCTATTTTCACATACGAAATATAAGCAGAGACAACTAATATGATGTCGAGGGTTATCGGAGTGGCTCGTAAGTAAAAGTGGCGACAACGATAACGCAGCATTGTTGAGCAGAGGTAGCAACCCCCGGCTTAAGGGGGCATTGAATCACGGAGGGATTTGTTGTGTGGGTAACTCTCGATTTCGAATCTTCTGGCCTTTCTGACGAATCATATCCAATTGAAGTCGGTTACAGTCTTCCTGACGGAACCAGTTACAGCTTACTCATCGATCCCCACTCATCTGCTGAGCAGTGGGTGTCTTGGGACCAAAATCTTGAAGAATATGAGCATGGAATCAGCCGTTCTGAGCTCGAGACCAGAGGTTTGCCTGTTCAGAAAGTATGCCGACATCTGAATGAGAATCTGTTTTGTTATGACCATATTCTTTGTGATAGCCAATGGGATTTATTCTGGCTGGGGAGACTTTACCGAGCTGCGCACATGCGACCGTCATTTACGCTCAAAGAGGTTGGCCACTGGTTGAATGGGTTTGATGGGGTGTGCAGAGAAGACTTTGCGTCCGCAATATCTAACCTAACCTTTATCCATCGCGCAGAGCCAGATGCGAAATGTATACGACGGGCATTGTCGTCTGTGCTTTCGTAAACGTGGAGAAAAACTGCGACTTTTAAGTTTTGTTGTCACAAGCGTACTGTTTGTCATGTGCGGGTTCCGCTATTCTTGTTGTAAATACCCCATCTTACAGACAGACAATTGATTACACGCAACACACTCAGAATTGCACAATACAATGTCGCAATGACTTCTCCCCGGGCGCAGTCTGTCAGTGACAGGCTACGTGATGGAAGTGACAACGCACTCAGGCGTATTTCCAGCGTTATTGCAGCCGTAGATCCAGACATTCTTCTTCTTTGTGAATTTGACCAGAGTGGCGACGGTATTGATAACGGTGATGTAACAGCATTTATTCAAAACTTTCTCATACCTGCTGGTGGCAGTGATTATAAGTACCATTGTCAGGTTGGTGTTAATACTGGTCTTCCCTATAAGAGAAAGGGCAAGCCAGATATTTCGAACAAACCAGACATGGCGCAGGGTTTTGGCTTTCATCATGGCCAATATGGCTTTGCCTTACTGAGCCGTTTCCCCATAGAAAAAAGCCAGCTTCGAACCTGGCAGCAATTTCACTGGAAAGATATGCCAGAGAACAAGATGCCGGAGGGTACTACCCCGCATGGATTCAACAACAACAACGCCTCTCGTCAAAAAGTCATGCGTTGATGCCCGTTCTGGTCGGTGGGCAACGCATCAATATTCTGGCTTGTCACCCAACGCCACCTGTGTTTGATGGAAAGGAAAAAAGAAACCTCAGGCGGAATGCCGACGAACTCAGGCTTTTGAGGGATATTGTTGATGGTGCCGACTATCTGAGCGATGACGCAGGCAGCAATGAACCGTTAGAAGACGCTTTTATTATTATCGGCGACCTGAATGCTGATAATCGTTATGGAGACGGCGACCGCGATGAAATACAAAAGCTGCTGACTCACCCTCGTATTCATCCCTCTACATCGACGGGTTCCCTGATACCGTTTAGCAAACATGGCTCAAAAATGGGCAAAATCGTAAAAGGTAATCGCTTTGCCACTCATGAGTCAGGCTTGCGGCTAGACTATGTACTACCGTCAAAAGAGCTTGAACCTTTTGCCAGCAGCGTGATTTGTACTGTTGATGATCTGGAACACATAAAAAGTTGTGATTCAAATATGGAAAATATGTCGTGTTTTGGATCAGATCATCGTCTTGTAATGGTTGATGTGGTGCTGAAAAGTGGTGACATAAGATGACGACTTTGTGATCAGAATACAAACTATTCAACAACGTTCATCTCTTGGGAAAAAATATAGGCACAATATGCGTCGATTAAGGCTAGCGAGCGCTAGCCTTTCGATTTGGTGTGATTAGATAAACTTCTTACAGGGAGTCACAAGGATGAAAAAAATCACCACTTTGGCCGCAGCAGTGAGTCTGGGTCTTATGTCAGCAGCGGCGCATGCAGCGTACAAGCCGTCGATCATTTTTGATATGGGCGGTAAGTTTGACAAATCGTTTAACCAAGCTGCATATAACGGTGCTGAAGCATTCAAAAGTGAAACTGGCATCAAATATGGTGAGTTCGAAATCACCAATGAAGCCCAGCGCGAGCAAGCCATGCTGCGTATGGCGCAACGTGGTTACAACCCAATTGTTGCGGTAGGCTTTCAACAACAACCAATTGTTGAAAAAGTAGCGAAGCAATTCCCGAAAACTAACTTCGTCATTATTGATGCAGTCGTTGACCTTCCTAATGTTCGCTCAGTGGTATTTAAAGAGCACGAAGGGTCTTTCCTTGTTGGCGCATTGGCGGCAATGAAGAGTGAATCCGACAAAGTGGGTTTCATCGGCGGTATGGACATACCTCTGATCCGCAAATTCGCTTGTGGTTATGAGCAAGGTGCGAAGTATCAAAGCAGCGGCGCAACCGTTGTTCAAAACATGACAGGCAGCACGCCAGCGGCATGGAACAACCCGACCAAAGGTGCTGAACTGGCGAAATCGCAGTTCGACAAAGGCGTTGACGTTGTTTACGCAGCGGCGGGCGGTACTGGCGTAGGTGTTTATCAGGCAGCGGTTGACGGCAAAAAATACGCAATCGGTGTCGATTCTAACCAAAACTACCTGCATCCAGGCGTCATGCTTACCTCTATGGTTAAGCGTGTAGATGTCGCTGTCCAAAATGCGTTTAACGACGGTAAAGCGGGCAAGTTCACAACAGGTGTTCAGGCGCTTGGCCTCAAAGAGGGCGGTGTTGACTGGGCTCTGGATGAATATAACCGTAAGCTTGTTTCTGCTGATATGGAAGCGAAAGTGAAGCAAATCCGTGATGACATCATCAACGGTAAAATTGTTGTTCACGATTACTTCTCGAACAGTGCCTGTACGTACTAATCAGGCCTGACTCAATATGAAGAGCCAGCCTGATACAACATTGGGCTGGCTCTTTTTTTGCCTGAACAATCTGTGTTTTGGTTACACGAGATTGCAGTACGTGAAGAGAAAACAACAGGGAGTCGGTATGTCACACCCCGCTATCGCGTTGAGCGGCATTAACAAAAGCTTTGGTGCTGTACACGCGAATAAAAATATCAACTTCTCGGTAATGCCGGGAACCATTCATGGCATTGTTGGCGAAAACGGTGCCGGAAAATCAACCCTGATGTCTATTCTCTATGGCTTTTATCAGGCCGACTCTGGCGAGATAGCCATAGATGGGAAACCATTGCACATACAAAACTCTCAAGCCGCTATCGAAGCCGGGATTGGTATGGTTCATCAGCATTTCATGTTGGTAGAAACCTTTTCTGTACTTGAGAACGTGATGCTTGGTGCAGAAGGACACAGTTTGCTTGGCAATGCGAACAAGACCGCCCGCGCAGCACTCGAAGACATTGAGAACAAATATGGCTTACAGGTTGACCCTGACGCGATTGTCGGAGAACTGCCTGTCGGTATTCAGCAGCGCGTAGAAATCCTCAAAGCCCTTTACCGCGGTGCTCGAATCCTGATCCTCGATGAGCCAACTGGCGTGCTGACGCCACAGGAAATCGACCAGCTTTTCGATATTCTGCGCACTCTGAAAGAGCAGGGGGTGACCATCATTCTGATCACCCACAAGCTGCGTGAAATTATTTCGGTCACAGATACGGTTTCTGTTATGCGTCAGGGCGAGATGGTTGCGGAGCGTAAGACTTCTGAAACAACAGTCAACGACCTTGCTGAGCTGATGGTAGGAAGAAAAGTGCTGCTGCGTGTGGAGAAAGGCGAGGCGAACCCGGGTGAAACAACACTTAAGGTTGACGATCTCTGCTGGACGGATGAACGTGGTGTTCGTCGTCTGAAAAACCTCAATTTTTCTCTCAAAGCAGGTGAAATTCTGGGTGTTGCGGGAGTCTCCGGAAATGGTCAGTCTGAGCTACTTGAAGTGCTTTCCGGTGTTATTCGACCGCAGCAGGGCAGTTTTACGGTTACCAGCCAAAACAGCCCTCACGTATTTGGCGCCGACCGCGCGCGCGATGCCGCATTAATGCGTGAATTGAACATCGGCCATATTCCTGAAGACCGCCTGAAGCAGGGGTTGGTAAAAACTATGCCTGCATCAGAAAGTGCCATTCTTGGATTCCATCATGACAAAGCCTATGGCGATCTTTTGTTGAACCTCTCGGCAATTGATTCCGCGACCGCTGACATGATGGAGCACTACGATGTTCGTCCTCGGGACCCTTCCCTGAAGTCGGCCAATTTCTCTGGTGGTAACCAACAAAAACTCATCGTGGCACGTGAGATGTTGCGTGAACCAGAACTGATTCTTGTTGGCCAACCAACCCGAGGTGTCGATATCGGCGCGATTGAATTTATCCACAGTAATCTGGTGGCAGCCAGAGATCGCGGTGCTGCGGTGCTCTTGGTATCGACTGAGCTTGATGAAATTATGTCGCTATCAGATCGCATCATTGTCATGGTTGACGGTGAGATTTCAGGTGAAGTGGTCGCGAAGGATACAAACGAGCGGGAGCTGGGAATTTTGATGGCGAATGCGGCTGAAGATTCGCAGGCGCAGACGCAGGGAGGTTCTGCATGAGTCAATCTAATCAACATGTGCCGGGGTGGGTGAAGATATTTCTGGTACCCATGTTACAGCTCGCACTGGCACTGGTGGTATCGAGTTTGGTGGTATTACTGGTAGGTGAAAGCCCTATTGATGCGTTTGGTGTGATGATTAATGGCGCACTGAATCTCGAATACGGTGGCCTGCATAATACGCTCTATTACGCGACTAACTTTATCTTTACGGGGCTTGCCGTCGCAGTCGCTTTCCATGCTGGGCTTTTCAACATTGGTGGTGAAGGGCAGGCATATATTGCAGGTCTTGGTATCGGTATCTTGATGCTGTTGCTGGACGATGTGCTTTCGGTTTGGCTGATGGCACCACTAGCGATCATCATATCTGCGCTCTTTGGTGCGATATGGGGTGCGATACCTGGCTATTTGCAGGCCAAGCGCGGTTCTCACATTGTTGTGACCACCATAATGTTCAACTTTATCGCCTTCTCAGTGATGGGGTATGCCTTAGTTGAACACATTGCAAAATACGGCGGTAACTCAACGGATTCGCGTTATTTCAATGCAGAGGCCGTTTTCCCTAAATTTTATGAGTTGGCGTCAGAATGGGGGATGGAGTTACCTTTTTCATTACTGAACCTTCTGTGCTGGTTGCCTTGGTCGTTGCTTGGTTGGTGTGGCTTCTTCTGTTCAGAACCCGCCTTGGCTACGCAATCCGGGTTGTTGGCCAAAATGCAACGGCGGCCCGATATGCCGGTATTAATGCGCAGAAAATCATTATTATTGCAATGACGATCTCCGGTGCGCTGGCTGGCCTGATGGCCGTAAACGAAGTCTTTGGTGCACAAAACCGTCTGATACTTAACTTCACTGGAGGCTTCGGCTTTATCGGTATTGCAGTGGCACTGATGGGGCGAAATCATCCTGTCGGTATCATCATCGCGGCCCTGCTATTTGGCGCGTTGTATCAAGGCGGAACAGAATTACAGTTTGAAATGCCTAGCCTCAACCCAGAATTGATCATGGTCATTCAGGGGCTGGTGATTTTCTTCACGGGCTCAATGGACAGATTGATTCGTGAACCTGTTGAGAAGTGGTTTGTGAAGAAAAACCAAGCAGCTCAGGAGGTGAGTAATGGAACTGCTTAATTTGATATTGTCGACGACAGACTCAACCATTCGCCTTGCTGTGCCTCTGGTCTTTGCTGCCATGGCGGGTATTTTCTCTGAACGTTCAGGTGTCGTTGATATTGGCCTAGAAGGCAAAATGTTGATGGCGGCTTTTACCGCTGCTGCGGTTGCTCATGTAACGGGTAATCCGTGGTTAGGACTAGTCGCGGCCATTGGAAGTAGCATGCTTCTGGCACTGATCCATGGTTTCGCATCGATCACGCAGAAAGGCGACCAGATCATCTCTGGACTGGCCGTGAACTTCTTTGCCAGTGGGATGACAATAACGCTCGGCCATGCGTGGTTTAAGCGTGGTGGTCAGACACCGACCCTTCATAATGAGGAGCGTTTCTTGCCGTTAGAGTTACCGGGTGCAGATGCGATTGGCGAAGCAATACCTGTCCTCGGGCCGATCTATCGTGATGTAATTTCCGGGCATAACATACTGGTTTATTTATCGTTCTTTGCGGTGATCGGCACATGGTGGTTGTTGTTCCGTACCCGTTTTGGTTTGCGTTTGCGGGCTGTGGGGGAAGAGCCAGGCGCGATTGATACCGCAGGTATTTCAGTTATCTGGCTACGATACAGAGCGGTATTGATGGCGGGTTTGTTGTGTGGCTTGGCTGGTGCATACCTTTCAACCGCGCAAAATGCGGCATTTGGTAAAGAGATGACGGCGGGACAGGGCTATATCGCTCTTGCTGCAGTGATTTTCGGTAAATGGCAGCCTCGCAATGCGTTGTTGGCCTGTTTGCTGTTTGGCTTCCTCTCTGCGCTTGAAACGCGCATGCAGGGTGTAGAGATACCTCTGGTAGGTGTATTACCTACTCAGGTTTTCTCAGCATTGCCTTATGTGCTGACAGTCGTACTTTTGGCTGGCTTCATCGGCAAGGCAATAGCACCGAAAGCAATCGGCAAACCATATGTGAAAGAGCGATAACGCCTATTAGATTTGCAGTAAAAAGCCGACCCTTGGGTCGGCTTTTCTGTCTTACAGATTATTAGTCGGGCTAGTCATCGCCAATAAATCCACTGGTTTGACGACGCCAAAGTTGGGCATAGATACCTTCCTTATCAATCAACTCCTGATGTGTCCCTTGTTCAGCAATTTCGCCTTTGTCGAGGACAATCAGTCTGTCCATCGCGGCAATCGTCGATAGACGGTGCGCAATGGCTATAACCGTTTTTCCTTCCATTAATTCATAGAGACTTTCTTGAATCGCGGCTTCAACTTCGGAATCAAGCGCCGATGTTGCCTCATCCAAAATGAGTATTGGTGCATCTTTCAACAACACACGAGAGATAGCTACCCGCTGGCGCTGACCGCCAGATAACTTCACACCGCGCTCACCTACCATAGCGTCATAGGCGACGTTTCCGTAAGGATCAGAGAGCGTTTTAATGAAATCAGCTGCGTGCGCTTTTTCACTGGCGCGACGCATGGCTTCTTCAGATGCATCCGGATTACCGTAAAGAATGTTTTCACGTATCGAACGGTGGAGCAGGGACGTATCTTGCGTCACCATACCGATGTTGGCGCGTAATGAATCCTGAGTAACCTCAGACACATTTTGGCCATCTATTCGAATCTCGCCGCCTTCAACATCGTGAAAACGCATCAGGAGGTTTACAAGTGTTGACTTACCCGCGCCGGACCGTCCGACTAAGCCGATTTTCTCACCGGGTTTGATGTTCAGGTTGAGTTTCTCAATGACACTTTTTTGTTCGCCGTAGTGGAAACAGACATCACTGAAGGTTATCTCTCCTTTCTCAACACTGATTGGCTGAGCGCCTTTTTTATCTTCGATATCAACGGGCTTAGACAAGGTATTCATGCCGTCAACCACGGTGCCGAGGTTTTCAAACAGCCCACCAATTTCCCACATGATCCATTTCGACATTCCGTTGATGCGAAGCGCGAGGCTGACCGCAATCGCAATTGCGCCAATGCTGATTGCGCTGCCTAGCCACAGTGAGATAGAGACTGCTCCAATGGCGAAAACCAACACGTAGTTGATGGTGTCTACGCTCAGATTGAAGCCTGTTGCTAGTCGCATTTGGCGATGCACTGTATCGAGAAAAGAGTTCATGCCCTCTTCGGCATAAGCGGTCTCTCTCTCGGTATGAGAAAAGAGTTTCACTGTGGCGATGTTAGTGTAGCTGTCAACAATACGCCCTGTCATCATTGAACGCGCCTCGGCCTGCTCACTCGATACCGATTTCAGTTTAGGAACGAAATAAACCTGAATTGCAATGTAGGTCAACAGCCACAGCAGCATAGGGATCATCAGACGCCAATCAGATTGGCCGATGATCACTAACATGGATAGAAAATAGACCGAGATATAAACCGCCACATCGAGCAATTTCATTACGGTTTCACGCACTGACAACGATGTTTGCATCACCTTGGTGGCGATGCGCCCAGCAAAATCGTTTTGGTAAAAACTTACGCTTTGTCGCAGAAGATACCGGTGAGCCAACCAGCGAATCGACATAGGGTAATTACCCAGTAACGTCTGGTGTAGCAGCAAAGAGTGGAGTGCGATTAGAGCAGGCATCACAATCAAGATGAGTACGCTGATACCTATAAGTGTCATCCCTTCTTCCTGAAGGAAAGTATCTGGGTTGCTGTTTACCAGCCAATCTACCAGTTGTCCCATAAAACCGAACAGTGAGACTTCAACTATCGCAATCAAGGCTGTCAGTACTGACATCGCGATAAGAGGTACTTCAAAGCCCCGAGTATAGTGAAGGCAAAAAGCCAATAACCCAGAAGGTGGCTGTTCTGGTTTGTCGGGCGGAAAGGCGAGCGTCATACGCTCGAATAGCTTATAGATCATTTTGCTGTCCGAAAAAAGGAGGTGACACGTTGCGGCCTCCGGAAGGTTCAATTGTGTATTTTACGTTGCAAAACGATGAATTGGCACATTCGATAGCAGTTTTATTTTCCTCACTAAACGACAAAAGCCGACCTTAGGTCGGCTTTATCTCAGGTTAATTTAAATTAACCGCAAGTCTTGCTCCAGCTACCGTCACTTCCCGGTACAGAACTTGTCCACCAATTAGCTTGGTAAATTTTGCCTTCGTGGACCATCTTGTCGCCTGTCGCTGCATGGCTTGGGTTTCCTTCCCAGTCAGTCTGAGGCCAGTTCGGATAGACATTAATACCTGTGGTGTCACAGTCGCCGTTATCACCACCACCGTTGTCACCGCCGCCATTGCCGCCGTCCGTGATGTCACCAATTGGTAACTCTGGGTACTCAGAGGCAAATGCGTAGTCTTGACCATTTACGGTGACTGTGTAGTTCGCTGGACCAGAGATTGGCAGGTAGTACACCATATCCAGTACATAGCTTTCACCCGCAGCCAGTGATTTCCATGTTGGTAGGGAGAAGGCAAGACGATGCAGATTGCCTTGCAGACCACCAATATTGTCTGGGGCAGTATGCGCAGAAGCTATGACTTTCAAGCCGCTACCTGACTGGTCGTTCGCATTGTCAGGTGCAGACGTTGGCATATCAAACTGGAACTCCGTTCCACCCGGTATCGCCACTCCCGTATTGTTCGTGAAGGTTACTTTAGGGTTAAGCGGGTAGTTGTTGTCGCCCACTTTGAAACCGTCAAGGTCAACCGAGATATCGAGTGCTGTATCCGGCATTGGGATCTCAGCCAGTTTGCTGCCGTAAGGTGCTGCAGACTTAAACTTGTCATACATCGCCTTGGTCATGGTGTTACCCATGTGGTATTCACCGTTACCGCTCTTACATGCTGCTTCAGAGTCATCAATTTCGTTAGTTCGAACACCGTTGCTGTCGAACAGGTAGCAGTTATAGTCGCCAGCCAGTTCCCAGAACATGATACCGCCTATGCCCTGATCAACGACGTAGTCAGATTTCACATTGATTGATGCTTTGTCTTCCGTGGAAATGAAGACACTCTTCTCTGCATTCCAGAGCCATGGTGCGATCGCGACTGAATCGTAGTTACGTTCGTACGTCCCTTTCAGCTCGTGAGCAGGGTTGTTGGCAGGATCCAGGTTGTACGCGCTTGCGTAAGTGCCGTAGATGCCATTCTCAAGGTTTTTCGCATGCCACATTGGGTTTGAACCTGCACCCATTTCGTTGCCTTGCTCATCCTTGTCGTGCCACATGTTGTCGATACCGACTGCACCGAAACCACAGTTGTTCTTATCGCCTTCACCTGTGCCGTCTGGGCAAGATGCTTGGTCAGGAAGTGCGCGCTACCCCAAAGGCGTTTTCGCCGCCTTTCACTTCTTGCCAGCCACGGGTGTAGTAAGGAACACCGATGTTGATTCGACCTGCAGGCATTGAACCGCGGAAATAGTGGTATGCCCAGTCAGTATTCAAGTAACCGATACCGCCGTAAGCCGCTTCGTCATAGACTTTCCATGCTTCCAGTTCGGAGTCTTTACCCGTGTCATACAGTGCTGCGTTATGACCAACGTGGTCATTCCAAGCGCCGTGAAGGTCATAAGACATGATGTTGACGTAATCGAGGTACTTGTTGGCTTCCATGGTTTCCATGCCGCGCAACAGGTAGCCGGATGAAGGTGCAGCAATCGTCAACATGTAGTGCGTGCCGTCAGCAGCACTTGCTTTGTCGAGTTTCTCACGCAGAACACGCATCAGCTCATTGTACGAACGCATCAGATATGGACGGCGGGATTCAGCGAATTCCTTATCCATAGGGTTGCCTGCGCCAGACATGCTGGTTGGGTATTCATAGTCGATGTCAACACCGTCGAATTGATACTGGCGAATGAACTCAACTGCCGAGGTTGCGAACTTCTCAATACCTGCATGGTTGATGCTACCATCAGCATTCGTTGTCATGGTGTAGAAACCACCGTCGTTGACACGCTTGCCGTCAGTACCGAAGTGACCGCCTGTTTCAGCCCATCCGCCAATAGAGATAAGTGTTTTAACGTCATGACGTTTCTTGTAAGTTGCCAGAGCGCCAAGGTGACCTTTAAAGCCAAGTGCCGGGTCAATATCAACGCCAGGCCATGTTTTACCTACAGCAGCATTGCTTGGATCATTCACATCGCCAATGTTGACTTTGCCGTCTGAGCCGATGCTGACGAATGCATAGTTAATGTGAGTGAGCTGTTCCCAAGGAATGTCTTTAACCAGATAAGCAGCTTGGTCATCGTTACCTGCGCGCCAGCTGGTGAAGTAACCAATGATGCGACGTGGGTGGTCGGCACCCATCTTCTCTCGGCCGTCTTCGTCATAAATTGAACAGTATGGAACGTCAACACCCTCTGTCTTGTAAAGACCTTCTGGACGACAAGTCGCCGTCGTTGGTGTACCAACAACATCCAGGCTTACAAGCGCAGAATCAGCAGTATCGCCGTCATTGTCTGTGGCTTTTGCATATACAGACACTTGACCAGAGCCTACAGATGTCCAATCCAGTGAATATGGCGCTGTTGCTGCAGTTCCAACCAGTCGGCCAGCAACGTAGAAATCGACTTTATCTACTGTGCCATCTGAATCAGCAGCATCTGCTGTCAGCGTGACAACCTCACCCTCATTGACTGAAGTAGTAGAGACAGTCAGTGAAACAGTGGGTGGATCGTTAGGGTCGACAACATCACCTTCAACACTCACTGAAACAGAAGATTCAGCTTTTGCGCCGTCGTCATCTGTCGCAACAACCTTGATGACGTGGCTGCCCTCGGTCGCTGTCCATGATGAAGAGAAACCATTACTTGCATCGCTGTCTACGCTGACAGACTGGCCGTCAACAAAGAACTCAACGTCAGCGACTGTGCCATCCGCGTCTTTTGCCGTTGCGACAACAGAAACACTGTCACCGACTTTGAACTTAGCGCCAGATGCTGGGTTGCTAATCGATACCGTTGGTGCCTCGTTCGGCATGTCGTCTGTTTGGCAATCATCAACGACTTTCCAGACTTTCCAGTCGCCAGAGTTTTCGGCTGGACTATTGTTTTGCGTCCACCAACTGGCTTCAAACAAAACATTACTTTGCTGCGCCTGGTCGCCAGTGTTGTAAATCTTTTGCGCGTTCCACTCTTCGATGCCGCTACAGTCAGTGGCTGCCTGAGCTTGAAAGCTCATTGCACAGGCAATCGCGACAGCGGAGAGTGTAAAGCGTGTTGGGCTTCCCTTACCACTCAAAAAACGATCCATTGTGTTCCCCTTGTAAACAAGAAATTTTGTGGTCTTTGATGTTTCAAATGTAAAACTTATGTTGCGCTGCTAATAAAGTAATGAAGAAAAATGTTACTGGCTTGGTGCAAGGTCGGGTAGTTTGAGGTGACACTAAAAACTAGGTGTAATCAGTAGGAAACGATTGTTTTTATTCACAAAAATACTCTGTCCTAATGGTTAACATCTCCATTATTTGAGTGTTAACTCGAAAAAATAGGAAATCAATAAAATTGTCTACAATCACGTAAAAATATGGCAAAAATTATCTGATAAAGCGCCAGAGGATAATATAAGTGTCAACAATTGCTGGAAAGCGTGTTAATGGATGACAAGATAGCAGGTAAAGAAGCGGAACCTGTTGCCCGTGAGCCCACAAAATCAGACAACCTCACTGAGATGCTGATAGAAGCCATTATCTCGGGCGAGTTACTGTCTGGCAGTAAAATCTCAGAGCCAGAGCTGTCACGCAGATACAAGGTGAGTCGTGGCCCACTGCGTGAAGCGATGATGCGGATTGAAACACTCGGTTTAATCGAAAGAAGTCCGCATATTGGTGCCAGAGTTATCACCTTAAGTGAGACCCAGCTCAAAGAGATTTATTCTGTTCGTGAAGCATTAGAGGTGATGGCGGTCAGGCAGGCTTGCCAACACATCACCAGTGAAGAACTTCATTCGCTTAAAAAATTATTAACCACTCACCAGCAACATATCGTCGATGCCAAAGGTGCATCATACTTTCTACAGTCTGGTGATTTCGATTTTCATTATTGTGTGATCAAAGCGAGTAGAAACCAGAAACTCGTTTCTCTGCTTTGTGATGAGCTATACCACCTCATACGCATGTATCGCACGCAGTTTTCTCGTCTCCGTTCTTCACCTAAATCCGCACTGAAGGAGCACTTTCAGATTTTTGATGCGCTGTGCGAGCGTGATGAAGATTTAGCTGAAATGTTAATGAGAAGGCATATCCGGCGCAGCCAACACCTTGCGCAGGAGTTTTTGGTCAAAAATAAGGAGTGTCATTAATGAGTGCAGGGCAACGTTTTCGTCGAGCGGTAAGTGCGAATAACCCATTAAGTATTGTCGGGGCGGTGAATGCCTATTGTGCAATGATGGCAGAACAAACGGGGCATCAAGCCTTGTATCTCTCGGGGGCTGGTGTGGCAAATGCTTCCCATGGGATGCCAGATCTCGGTATGACAGGGTTACATGATGTTGTTGAAGATGCGCGAAGAATAACCGCCGCTTCTTCTTTGCCACTGCTTGTCGACATCGATACCGGTTTTGGTGGCGCATTTAACATTGCCAGAACAGTTCGCGAAATGGAGCGTGCCGGTGTTGCTGCGGTGCACATTGAGGACCAAGTTGGACAGAAGCGCTGTGGCCATAGACCAAATAAAGCCATCGTCACACAGGCTGAAATGGTTGATCGGGTGAAAGCAGCAGTTGATGCCCGAGTCGATGAGGAGTTCGTCATTATGGCGAGAACCGATGCGCTGGCAGTAGACGGCATGTCAGCTGCAATTGATCGTGCTCAGGCGTGCATTGAGGCCGGTGCTGACATGGTGTTTCCAGAGGCAGTGCGGACGTTAGACGAATATAAAACATTGAGTAACGCGTTGGATGTGCCAATTCTTGCCAATATTACCGAGTTTGGTCAGACCCCATTGTATTCGACATCAGAGCTCGCTGAGGTGGGTGTGGCAATGGCGCTTTATCCTTTGTCGGCATTCCGGGCGATGAATCAGGCGGCGCTCAATGTATATCAACATATTCTCTCGGATGGTCACCAAAAGGCTGTTGTTGATTCGATGCAAACCAGAGAAGAACTATATGCCTTCCTCGGTTATCACGAATTTGAACAAAAGCTGGATGCACTGTTTGAACAAGAAAAAAGAGGCCGTTAGAGCCTCTCAGAGCTAACTATTGACTTGAGTTATGTACCAAAAACGCTGGCTGAAAGTAACAACGAAAAGCTGATTTAACAGCCTGTATTGAAGGGAATATGCATCTGAAAGAGGAGGGGCCGACGATGACGGCGCAGTTAAACAACGATATACAGAAAGAGCTTGGTGGACAGGGCTTAAGAGGGCAGAGTGCGGGCGTGACTGCACTTTGCACAGTTGGGAAAACAGGAACAGGCTTAACGTACCGTGGTTACGACATTTCCGATTTGGCTGAATTTGCAACATTTGAAGAAGTTGCCTACCTCTTGCTTAAAGGGAAACTACCAACAAACACTGAGTTGGCGGATTATATTGATCGCCTTAATCAATTCAGAGGACTACCGGACCCGCTAAAAACGGTGTTGGAGCAGATCCCGGCAGATGCTCACCCAATGGATGTCATGCGAACGGGTTGCTCAGTGCTCGGCAATTTAGAGACAGAGTTGAGTTTTGAGCAACAGCAAGACAAAACAGACAGAATGCTCGCTGCGTTTCCTGCCATCATTTGCTATTGGTATCGCTTTAGTCATGATCAGGTAAGAATCGACACTGAAAGCTGTGAACAGCGATCAATCGGTGGATATTTCCTTGAAATGCTGACGGGAAAGCAGCCGTCTGAGCTTCACGTTCAGGTCATGCACTGCTCGTTGGTTCTCTACGCAGAGCATGAATTTAACGCATCGACATTTACTGCCCGAGTATGTGCTTCTACCTTATCTGACCTTCATTCTTGCATCACTGGTGCTATTGGGTCTCTTCGAGGCCCTCTTCACGGAGGCGCAAATGAGGCCGCGATGGATATGCTGTCGCAGTGGAAAACGCCGCAAGAAGCAGAAACGGAGATCCTCAAAATGCTGAAAGCCAAAGAGAAAATTATGGGCTTTGGGCATGCTATTTATCGAGAGTCAGATCCTCGCAATGCGGTGATCAAAAAATGGTCGAAGAAACTGGCTGAAAATGCCGATGATTCATGGCTTTTTGATGTGTCTGAACGAGTCGATGAAGTGATGTGGCGAGAAAAAAGACTGTTCCCAAATGCCGACTTTTATCATGCCTCGGCCTATCATTTCATGGGGATACCAACAAAACTATTCACCCCGATTTTTGTCATGAGCCGGCTAACAGGATGGGCCGCTCATGTCTTTGAGCAACGTGATAACAACAGGATAATCAGGCCAAGTGCAGACTATACAGGCCCTGAACACCAAGACTGGTTGCCGATAGATAAAAGAGCATAACAGCGCTATCAGAGTGGTAACTGCTGACACAGTCAAGGATAGATACTTATAATTTTAACCAAGGGAGTACCGGTTATGTCCAGTAATGTGGATTTAAACCAAAGACCTGAGCCAGATGAACTGCTGCAAACTATCGCAGATTATGTGGACAGGGACACCATTAATTCTCAAGAAGCCTACAACACCGCCAGAAATTGCCTTATGGACACGATTGGTTGCGGATTACTCGCCCTCCGTTTCCCTGAATGTACTAAACATCTTGGCCCTATCGTTCCGGGTACCACCGTCAGACACGGTGCAAGGGTACCGGGTACATCTCATGAGCTCGATCCTGTTACTGCAGCCTTTAATATTGGCTGTATCATCCGTTGGCTCGATTTCAACGATACTTGGCTCGCCGCTGAATGGGGCCACCCATCAGATAATCTTGGCGGTATTTTGGCGACGGCGGATTATCTAAGCCGTGTTGCTGTTGCTGAAGGGCATGATCCGTTGACGATGGGCGAAGTACTGACCGCGATGATCAAAGCCCATGAGATTCAAGGTGTGCTCGCTTTGGAAAACAGCTATAACCGAGAAGGTCTTGACCATGTTCTGCTGGTTCGAGTGGCGTCTACCGCTGTTGTCACCAAAATGTTAGGTGGTAATCGCGATCAAATTATCGATGCGCTTTCTCAAGCATGGGTTGATGGCTGTTCATTACGAACCTACCGACATGCCCCTAATGCTGGCTCACGAAAATCTTGGGCGGCTGGCGACGCAACAGCGAGAGCAGTGCGTCTTGCGATGATCACCATGAAAGGTGAAATGGGCCTTCCTTCTGTACTGAGTGCACCAAAGTGGGGGTTCTATGACGTGCTTTTTGATGGCAATGTGTTTGAGGTGAACCAACCTTTTGGCTCATATGTCATGGAAAATGTGTTGTTCAAAATCTCTTACCCAGCGGAGTTTCATGCTCAGACAGCGGTAGAGTGTGCGGCAACACTGCATGATCAAATTAAAGACCGCCTTGATGATATTGAGCGTATCGAAGTCACGACGCATGAGTCTGCAATTCGGATTATTTCCAAGGTCGGCGACTTGGCTAACCCTGCAGACCGGGATCACTGTCTGCAATACATGATTGCTGTACCTCTCCTGTTTGGTAACCTCGTTGCAGAACATTACGAAGATGATTTCCACGCCAATGAGCCGAGAATTGACCAGCTTCGAGAGAAAATGGTGATTCACGAGGATAAACGCTATAGCGAAGAGTATCTGGACGCGGAAAAACGCTCTATTGCCAATGCAATACAGGTGTTCTTTGTCGATGGAACATCCACTGAGAAAGTTGAAGTCGAATACCCAATTGGGCACCGTCGTCGTCGTGAAGAGGGTATTCCTGTTCTTGAGCGTAAGTTTAAAAACAGTCTGCTAACTCGTTTCCCGCCGCAACAAGCGGACAAGATCTACAGCCTGTGTTGTGATCAGAAAGCGCTTGAAGCGACGCCAGTGAATGACTTTATGTCGATGCTGACGATCAACTAGTGTCCGATGCCGATTGGCTGGTGGTACCACATAAGAGAAAGGGGCGAATCTCGCCCCTTTTGTCATTTTAATGCTACCGAAAAATGGGTTAAGCCACGTGGCAGGCAAAACCTTTAAGGTAGAAACCTTCAGGGTATGCAGAGTCAATCGGGTGATCCGCAGCTTGCTCAAAACGCTCAATAAATTGAACATTGCGTTTTGCATCCAGCGCAGCATCTGCAATGATTTTCTGAAACAAGTTATTGTCCATCAGACCAGAGCATGAGTAGGTTAATAACGTACCACCCGGCTTCAGGATTTGCATTGCCAGCATGTTAATGTCTTTGTAGCCACGGCATGCCCCTGTCAACTGAGATTTTGACTCAGCAAACTTCGGAGGGTCCATAATCACCACATCAAAGCTTTCACCTTTATCTCTGAATTCACGAAGAAGCTTGAACACATCGGCATTAATAAACTGCGCCTGTTCAAGGTCGAATCCATTTTGTTCTGCATTTTGACGAGCGAGATCTAGCGCAGGTTGTGAAACATCAACGTTAATCACCTCTGATGCATTACCTTTCAACGCGTAAAGCCCGAAACCGCCAGTGTAACAGAAGCAGTTTAATACACGCTTTCCATTAACGTACTTTACCGCAGCCTCTCGACTGTCACGTTGGTCAAGATAGAAACCCGTTTTATGACCGCCAGTGATATCGACGTTAATTTTCACACCGTTTTCTTCGATCGTTAGTGACTTTGGTGGCTCCTCGCCATAAAGCACCCCTGTGCGTTGCTTTAGCCCTTCTTTTTTGCGCACAGACACGTCGGAGCGCTCATAAATGCTACACTCTGGATATTCAGCCTTTAACGCTTCAACCAAGACATCTTTTTGTGATTCGGCGCCGGCGCTGAGGAGTTGGCAAACCAGAAAGTTATCGTAGCGATCAATGGTGATACCGGGCAGGCCATCAGATTCAGCGGCAATAAGGCGGTATCCCGTCAGACCATCTCTTGCTGCTAGGACATTCCGAAGTTGCTGTGCTTGCTGAAGACGTTTTTGGAAAAAAGAGGCATCAATTTGCTCATCATCAAATGTCCATACTCGCACACGAATTTGAGAGTTAGGAGAAAACGCACCTTTCGCTAGCCATTGTCCCTGATGATCAAAGACATTGACCGTCTCGCCCAGTGTTGGTTTGCCTTCAATGCGTTGAATTCCGCGTGAGAAAATCCAAGGGTGACGACGGCGTACCGATTTATCCCGGCCTTTCACCAGATAAACAGATGGGTGCATATTCATTTCCTACAATTTTGAGCCAGTGTCAGGCTGCTGTTCAGCCCAACAGTAAAATGGTGGGGTATTGTCGTGGAAGTGGTTTCTGAATGCAATCGACCGCGTTAAGCGGCCGATTATTAAGGAAGATAGATTAAACAATTAGGTTCTTAAGCCTTCAACCAATCTCGAGAGTTTATCTGATTGGTCTTCAAGATTAGCAACTTCCACAGATGTTAATTTGATAATTTCGCTGACATCTGAGGCTTGCTGGCGGATCTGAGCAACATCTTGTGAAATGGAAATCGCTACTGAGTCTTGATTTCCTGCTGAACGGGCAATTTCAGCGCTGCGTGTTGTAATGCTGTTGTTGCGCTCGGTGATAAGAAGAATGTCTTCCTCCATTTTCTGCATCAGAGACTCGCTGGATTCAGCGTTGGTCACTGTTGCTTCCATGACTTGTTTAAGCTGCCCGGTATTCACTTGTAGCGACTCAATCATAGACTGAATTTCTACTGTCGCTTCTTGCGCTCTTGCCGCTAGGCTTCTTACTTCATCCGCAACTACGGCAAAGCCACGCCCTTGCTCGCCCGCACGAGCAGCCTCAATGGCCGCATTAAGCGCCAGTAAGTTCGTTTGCTCTGAAATTGCGCTGATTGTAGAAACTATGTTGCTGATTTCAGAGGTATTGCCTTCCACATTCTGAACAGCCACAGATGCCCGGTCAATTTCACCTTTCAACGATTGAATCGTATTTAATGTTTCGCCCACTTGTTGTGTGCTTTGCATTGACGCATCGTTTGCACTGACGACTTCTTCAGAGGCGCTTTGTGCATGCATAGAAACATCACGTATAGACAGCACCATCTCTTCGGTTGTACAAGCAAGCGAATCAAGGTAGGTGCACTGTGCCTCACTGAGATTAGTGCTCTCTTTGCTTTGCTCACTAAGGTAAGCAGATAACTTAACCATTAACTGAGAAGATTCCTGAATGGCTTTCACCAGCGCATGTTTGCGGTCAGCCACGTTGTCGACAGTGGCCGCAATGGTGCTGAATTCATCCTTAACAGGCATGAAATTCATTCGGCTGGTCAGGTCTCCATCAAGCATGCGTTGAAGTGAGTGATTCATGGTGTACATCGCACCAGAAATGAAGGAGCTTACATAATGCGTAACGACAAATGCAAAGCCGACAGCTACAGCAAGCAATACCCAATCGACAACACCGAATCCAGAGAGCAAGTGTTCTGTGTTGATTGAAGAAAGTGAATAAGTCTGGCCGGGAACACTGATATCGCCTCTGCCCACTGCGATTTGTGATCCTGACAGCAAGGAAGCGGCTTCTGACTGACTGGTGTTATAGTGAGATAGAATATTTGCAACGGACTGGTTGTAGGAAGACTGCAGATCAGCGACCTGTTGTTGGTGACTGTTGCTTGCGAAGCTGAGAGCAAGGAAAGACACAAGCAGCGATGCAATCAAGACCAAGTTGATCTTCATTGTCATGCTTAGGTGAATAAGGTACTTGTCGATCCATCGGAAAGGAATAGCTTTCATTGTTAGTTGGTTCCTTCGTTTACCGCACGATGTGCATCAATGATCGAGAATCTTACTATACTGTTTCATGGACTGAATACGTGAGAGTGATTAATGTCCCAAATTTGTGTAGTTGCTTCTATTTCTGGACATGTACAAGGTGTTGGTTTTCGATTTCATACCGCACATGAGGGAACTCGACTTTCATTAACTGGCTACGCGAAAAACCTCTCGAATGGCAAAGTCGAGGTGTTGGCTTGTGGCGAAGAGGCCAGTGTGATGAGACTACTTCGTTGGCTTGAGATCGGACCATCATCGGCGAGGGTTGATTCAGTTATCAATGAAGGTGTTGATTGGCGCGCTATCGACGGTTTCTCTATTCTCTAATCAACACCAGCTTTGGTAGCTGGAGACTCACGTGGGGAAAAGGTGTCATTAGAGACACCTTTTTAGATAAGAATTACGTTTTCTACTTTATAAACACTTCACAGGCTTGGGCAGGCCTGCAAGTTTGGTTGCTTGTTTGGCTGGGCCTTTTGGAAAGAGTTTGTAAAGGTAGCGGCTGTTCCCCTTTTCAGGTCCGTATTTTTTTTCCATTGATTTAACCAGCAGGCGAATGGCTGGCGAAGTATTAAATTCTTTATAAAAGTCTTGCACAAAAACAATGACTTCCCAGTGAGCATCAGTCAATACGATGTTTTCTTGGTCTGCCAACTGAGGCACTAAATCTTTGTGCCAATCAGAGAAATTCTTTAGGTAGCCTTGCGCATCTGTTTCAATCTGGGTGCCGTTAAACTCTAACATTACTTACCTCGGAAGATGAATGTGGCAAGGATAAAGATTTCATCATACGGCATCAAGCGATTGACTCTTTCATATGCCTTCTATGTTCTCACGGCTATAAGTTATGTTGTTATTTAAGGCATAGGTTATCATCTCTGCCGTCGTTTTTAGCCCTAGCTTCTGTTTGATATTCCTACGATGTGCATCGATTGTTCTGGCGCTGATTTCAAGTTCATCAGCAATACGTTTGCTGCTCATCCCCTCCGCCACAAGATATAGTACAGCCCTCTCTCTCCGGCTAATGTCAGAGTGAGGTGTTTCAAAACACAAGCTATTGGGATTAGAAAACAGTGTATTACTTGAGGTATGACAGAAATAGCTGGCGCCTCGGTTCACTGAATGAATAGCTTCAACCATCTCATCTAACGATACCTCTTTTAAAATATAACCAGAAGCGCCCACGTCCATGGCTTTTTTTATGTACTCTTTATTGTCATGCATGCTCAGCATAAGAATACGGATGCCAGGGCAGTTTCGATGGAGCATCGCTGCCGCTTCTACACCGTTAAGCATTGGCATACTGATATCCATAAGAACGACGTCAGGAGATTTCTCTGTAGCGATACGATAAGCATCTAGTCCATTGTTGGCTTTGGCAACTATTTCAATACTGTCTTCCATATCAACCTTGCTGAAAAGCCGTCTAATACCATTTGGTGATCATCTACCAACATAACTTGAATTTTCTGCATGGGTTTTTCCCTTTTTATGTATGTTCTCGGGAATGTGGACGGTAACCAGTATTTCAGTTGTCCACTTCCCCTATTCTGAGACAGTCTAAACTGGAGTTTTCTGCCCTTTAACTGCAGGAGAACACCATGAAAAAGTCACGGTTCACCGAAACTCAGATCGTTGCGATCCTCAGAGAGGCCGATGC
>NZ_PEIB01000070.1 GCF_004116385.1 Veronia nyctiphanis
CGCCCAGTTGTTGGCTGTCTTGCTGTCCTACCCAGTAGGCGTATTGGATGTCATTGAGCGGAAAAGCGATATGTTGTTTATCAGGTTCTGCGTTTAGTGAGGTACATTCTTCAGCGTCTGAGTGTTTGGAACCCATCAATGCGTTTACAGAGGATTTTTCGAAAAGTGTTTCTAGCGATATGTCGATACCGAGTTTTTCTCGGACTTTTGTTGTAAATGTAATTGCGGAAATTGAATCACCGCCAAGCTGAAAGAAGTCGTCATTGATACTGACGTTCTTAATAGATAGAACCTCTTCGATAATTGCGCACAATATCGCTTCACTGTCTGTTTTGTGTTCGCTGGGCTCTTGTTTGATTTCCTCATCAGATAACGATCCAACTGGATTGAACTCACCGTTGATATAGGCGCGTTTATTGGCCGAGCGTTGTATCTTGCCACTCGATGTTTTCAGCACTCTTGCTGGCTTTATCAGCACAATATCGTGGAGACTGATTTCGAATGCATCGGATATTGCCTTCACGACGCTGCTCAATACCGCTTTCACATCTAAACGTTTTAGCGCTGTGCGTTTAACCTCAAGGACGATAACAACATGTTCTCGTCCGTCGCGTTCAATTCCAAAAGCAGCACAATTTCCTGCTGCAAGATCTTGATGACTGCGACTTGCTATCTGCTCCAAGTCCTGTGGGTAAAAATTTTGCCCCCTGATGACAATCATGTCTTTTAGGCGGCCGCATACATAGAGCTCGCCTTCGTGCATAAATCCGAGATCACCCGTTCGCATGAAACAGGTTTGAGGCTCATCAATTGGTGTAGCTTTAAACGTTTCCTGTGTTGCATCATGATTTTTCCAATACCCCACCGCAGCACTGGGCCCTGAAAACCAGATTTCACCGACAGCTCTTTCACCACACTTTTCAAATGTCGTTGGATCAACGATTTCAACTCGATGATTATTTATTGGTGGACCACAGCTGACGAGCACCTGCCCATTGTCACGATGAGCTAACACCGCCAGATCATTCTTGAGTTCTGATTTGTCGACGTATATGTGACGAATTTTATTTTGATCAAGTGCATGTGTCACTGCCAGTGTGGCCTCAGCAAGCCCAAAACAAGGTCTATGTGTTGAGGCTTTAAAACCCAGCTTTTGATAACGCTTGGTGAATTCCTCTAGCAAGAAATAGTCAATTGGCTCCGCACCGTTTGATGCAACATTCCAAGTACTCAAATCAATATCAACAAGCGAATTTTCATCGACATTGTTTAGGCAATGCTGAAATGCAAAGTTAGGTTGCATTGTCAATGTCGCTTTGAATTCTGATATGATTCTCAGCCAACGAGCAGGCTTAGCAACAAACTCAGTGGGAGAGAACAACGCAAAATCAAATTTTGCATAAATGCTTAAACAAATTCCCGCAACAAGACCCATATCATGGAAATGTGGTAGCCAACTAAGTGGACGGTTTTCTCGCCCTACAGCATCGAGAATACCTTCAATATTTGCTTTCAAATTTTTATAAGTAATACACACCCCTTTGGGATCTCCCGTAGACCCGGACGTGTATTGTAGGTAAGCCACATTGTTTGAATATTTTTCAATGGCATCGACAAATGTAAGATGGTAATCGCTATCTAATGGTGTTTTATTATTCTTCAGCGTATCGGTATCGATGAAAGACTGGTTTTCTTTAGCTCCTTCTCCTTCTGTCAATATGTTTCGATAAATGCTACTCATTTCTGACGTTGTTAAAATATGTTTTGCAGATGAATCTTCACAAATCGAGGAAAATCGGTTTATTTTTTGGTTCTTTCTAGGCGGGTTAATAGGCACCGCAATGATCCCAGCTTTTATACATGCCAAAAATGACAGTACAAACTCAATGCCCGCTGGATAAATCAATATTGCAGTTTCGCCTTTCTTTATTTTTTTTGATAATTCTATTGCAATTTTCGATGAAAAAAATTCAATATCATCATGAGAAAGAAAAGATTTACCTTCTCCTTCATAGAAGTGTAACCCATCCATTTTAAACCTCAGATTTGTGAAATATATTTTTTATCTTCTATCTATTCTTCCTACCCATAAATTTTTGGTGTCAATTTCTTTATTCATGTGAATACCGAGTAGAAGATTAATTGATTTTGAATAAAATATTGTGCTATTTGTTAAGGAAGTTATTGCTTTAACATGTTCTTTTCTAACTAATACTTTGCAATAAGAACTGAAAGCCATTGTTGCTTTTATAGCCCATGAAAACCCTTCAATGGTGGGGGAGGATAGATCAAGGATCTCACAACATGATTCTGACTCTCCTATCACTGCATAGAATTTACCGTCGGTGATATACCTCACCTTTTTATAGAGTGGGTTAGCCTCTAAGTAATTGATATATTGTAAATCTCTCTTTCTTCCCAAGGTGTTTTCAAATGGTATATTTTCAATATTTAACTTATCAAATTCATCGCATCTAACCATTTGGTTTGACGATAATGTAAGTTCTGAATAATTGATTACTTCAGTATTTTTTGTGAAGTATCTTTTATAGATCATCTCGTACGTTTGTATCTTTCTATCATCAGAAAAACACATTTCCAAATCACATTCTCGATCGTGTATTTCATGAAAGAAGTTGATGAGTACACTTCTTGATCTGATACTACATGATATTCCCAGATCCCCTTGCAAGCTCACATCAAGGCATTCTTTATTTATGTAAAATTTATACTTACTAGCAACAAAAATGCCAAGATCACGATTTTTCTCCTCATAAAAAATAGCTTTCTTTCTGTTTTTTAGAAAACGAAACTGAGGGTCCTGATAGTGCTTCCATTTGAAATATAGAATGCCTCCCAAATCCCTCCCGTAAAGGGATGATAGAAGGATATAATGATGATCCGATAAATCTCTTTTTATGAAACTCATTTTATTTACTTCACATAAAAGGAATATCGATATCTTATATTGATATTGAATATCGCATTATGTAACCAAGGTGAGACTTCGACAAAAAATAAGTCTAAATTATTAAAAATCTAGGCACACATTTACGCTTTATTGAAAACATACGTATGTAAAACAAGGCTTTGAGGTTTGTAATTTTCAAAAATATTTGGGAGCCCCTCTAAATAAAAAACAAAATGCCCTACTTTTTTGTGAATGAAAATCACAAAATTTTAGTTAATAATCCCAATCGTGTAATTACCATTTATTTATTCCATTTTTAATGAACGAGAATCACAATTTTCAACTCAAAATTAAGCGATGCTAGTTCAAGATTCTGGAATATAAGTGATTTTTTTCTTTAACAGCTATTTTAACTTTTATCGTGTTAATAATTATTGCACCAGATATTTAATGATAAATACATCAATACTCGTGTCATTAATACGAGTTAACGCATTATCCGGTAGTCAAAAATCCAGTTAGTACATTGTGAAACAGAGATTAATTTCAAAGGGCTGCTTTTGTCGTGATCACTGGTACTGCGAAGCTCACGCAGGTGTCCAAGGAGCCCTATCTGAAAGATATTCTTCAACGTAGCAAAAGCGTTGCCTGAACATCTTTGCCAAGAAGAGATGAACAAAGGGGCATGACAGAAATAGTCGACATGGGTGAAAACAGCATCTGATTTATTCATGCCCAGCTCAGGTTAATGGGCAGTTCAACGTTAACGCATACCGCTGAGAGTATGCTTTACACCAAGCCCGTTTCTGTCTGTCCTAAGTTACAATAAAACTCGTAACCGACACGTTTTAGAGGCCTCAACTCCTTGGGTGGTAAGGCAGGAATGTCCTTAGCGTTGATCACACGCTCTGCCACTGTGTAATCGTATGTCGCCTGAATACATTCATCACTGTAGAGATAACGAATACCGAACTCACCATGTTTTGTTTCAGCCTGTTCGATATACGCTCTGACCGTTTTCCCACAATATAAGCACGCAAGGCAATACTCGAGGTTAATGCCGTACTTGCTCTCAACCAAAGCAGTAATATTGTCACCGGGCACACGGGCGGCGACTTCAATAAGATAGGCTTTGTTATTAACAAATTTGAATTCAAGATGAAGTACACCGCGTTGAAAGCCAGTCCCTTTCATCATCTGTATGGCCAAATCTCGTGCAGCCTGTTCAAGCCCTGAGGATATCTTTGCGCCGACAATATGACCAACCTCATCACATCCAACGAGATGCTTTTCAGTCACAGACAGATGGAGCAATTCCAGATCTT
>NZ_PEIB01000071.1 GCF_004116385.1 Veronia nyctiphanis
CGGCGGAAAATAGCAGGCTAAACTAAGCGAAGAATGAGCGCAAGCCTGCTGTTTTACGTCCATTGTTTGATTAACTTGTTAGTTGTTTAGCTGCGCTAAAAGCTCAGAGTAATTTGAAGCAACATTTTCTAAAGAGCCTTTGCCTGCGATAAGGTCACAAACTGAAATTGAGCCATCAATAAGGCTCAACAGGTAGGTTTCTCCACCACCATTTGACCCTATAGCTAAATATGATGAAAATTCAGAATCAGGTTGGTAATTCTCAACTTCTTCTTTAGTCCATAGAATAAAAGGTGAGTACCAATGCTTATCTTCATCTTTAAAATCAACTTCAAAAACAGAGCCGCTTAACAACGCATTTTTGTATTCAATAGGTAGTGTCTTCAATAGACGATCCATATCTTTAATCAAATTACTCACGGAGAACCTCATGAACAACTAACGCTTGCCGTAAACGGCACAAAATAGCAGGCTAAAATTGGCGACGAAGGAGCACAAGCCTGCTGTTTTGTGTCCTTGGTTTAACGGCCTTGTTAGCAGTACTTACCACCATTTATCAAGCTGTTTAGTTTTATTGTAAACTTCAATTAACTCAATGGAGAAACTTTTTGCTCTGAGTGAGAATTCACCAACCCCTAAAGTATCTTTAGACTGAATTATCGTGAGTAGTTCTGAATGTGTCTTGGTAAATGTTATTATTGGATTCTCACTCATATCCTTTAACGTCACAGAACCAGACTCCTGCTCTATCAACTGAGATATTGACTCTTCAAATCGATCCCACTCTTCACACTCAAACCAGCATTCTTTAAGTGTAAAGTTAATTTTTTGGTATGGCATATCCCATGACACAACAATGTCAAATGCAATTGATGGTAAGTGGTCTTCGACACCAGAAATATCAAGTTGTAGTTCAAGTTCATTGTTACGTATTAAGTTGAACATACTTACCCTGTACTGCTAACGCCTGCCAGCACAGGCAAAAAGTGGCGGAGCGGTTTTTTGTCCTGTGGCTGCATTTGTTAGCCCTTGCTCCATGTCTTTCGCGGCTTGCCGCCAGCACCTTTTGAAAAAGCTACTGCATTTAGCCTTGCAGCAAACCGTGTTTAAGCCACCAAGAAACAACAACCTGAGTGCGAATTCAAATGTGTGATTGGAATTTCAGACATGTCACCCAAACAAAGGTTGTTTGCAGACTTCGACAAAAACCTGCGGCTATGAAAAGAGGAGTTTGGTAGCTAAACCTTGAGACTCAAAACGTTAAAATTGATGGGGGATAACGCCTGCCAGCACAGGCAAAAAATTGCGGAGCGTTTTTTTGTCCTGTGACTGCATTTGTTAGCCCTTGCTCCATGTCTTTCGTGGCTTGCCGCCAGCACCTTTTGAAAAAGAGACTGTATTTCGCTTTGCCGCAAACCTTGTTCAAGCCACCAAGAGACAACAACCTAAACTTGAATTCAAATGTGTAATTGGAATTTCAGGCTCGTCACTCAAACAAAGGTTGTTCACCAATTTCGATGTAAACCTGCGATTATGAAAATAGGAGTTTGGCGACTAAACCTTGGGACTCAAAACTTTAAAATTGATGGGGGATAACGCCCTTCAGCAGGGGCGAGTTTACGAGTGCAGCCAGCTTGCTGGCGATACTGGCTTTGTTAGGTGTTTTGTTTTCTTTCTACTTCAATTTCAACCATATCATCTAATTCAGCCTTTATCATTTCAGCGTATTTGGTGGAAGCAATCAATGGATGTTTGATGAGAGAGTTAAAAGCCTTAAACGCTTCCGCAAAACACGTGCTTTGCAACTCGATATTCTCAGAGTAACCAGTACCAATTTGCCATATTAGGTCAATTACACTTTCTTTGAATTTGGACTTCACAACTACTTCTTCGAGATACTTTGGCAGAATTGCGGCTGAGCTAAATAAATCGCCTTGTACTACTACATAATTGTCAAGCTTCCAGTACGCAGCATCAAATGACTTGCGGTCTTTGGCTAGCAAACCAAGTACTGCTTTGGGTACGTGCTCAGCAGTGCCAGTCAATACGCTCAGTTCTTTCCAATTCTCGTGATGTATTTGCTCAAGCACTTCTGTAACCCTCCCCGAATAGCGGGTCGTTAGCAATTAGAGTTTTTCCGTTTACACTAAAACGAACGGAGAATGTCTGATGAAAAAATCACGCTACACGGAATCGCAAATCGTCAAGATCCTCAAAGAAGTGGAAGCGGGTCGAAAAGTTAACGAAGTCTGCCGTGAATACGGCATTTCCGATGCAACCTACTACAACTGGAAATCTAAATATGGCGGTATGGAAGCGTCTGATGTTAAACGACTGAAAGAGCTTGAAGACGAAAACCGAAGGCTTAAACATATGTTTGCAGAGCTCAGCCTCGAACATCGTATTGTGAAAGATATCCTAGAAAAAAAGCTGTAACGCCAGCGGTTAAACGTGAGCTTGTGGAATACGTTCGACAACACTTTCAGGCCAGTTTAAGAATGGCCTGCCGCGCGGTTGGCATCAGTGATTCAGTGTATCGGTATCGTCCTGATCCGCATCGTGATGATGACGTCATTGCCAAGCTGCAGGAAGCGGTTGAACGTTACCCAGCGTATGGCTTTGGAAAACTCTTCAAAGTCCTTAGACGTTGGGGATTTGCATGGAACCACAAGCGGGTCTATCGCGTGTATTGTTCGCTGAAACTCAACCTGAGGCGAAAGGGAAAGAAACGCCTCCCAAAGCGAGAGCCAGCACCGCTTTGTTGTCCAGACTGGGTCAATAGCTGTTGGTCTATCGACTTCATGAGCGACGCCCTTGTCTGTGGCCGACGTTTTCGCACCTTTAACGTTGTTGATTACTTTAATAGCGAAGTACTGGCCATCGAAGTGGACTTGAATCTTCCCGCGCCAAGAGTGATCCGCGTCCTAGAACGTATTATTGCTTGGCGTGGCGCGCCCCAGAAACTACGCATGGACAACGGTCCTGAGTTTGTTTCAACGGCACTAGCCGAGTGGGCTGAAGAGAACCGAGTTGAGCTTGAATTTATTCGCCCGGGAAAGCCAACAGAAAACTCATACATAGAACGCTTTAACCGAACTTATCGAACGGAGGTCCTCGACATGTATGTATTTAAAACGCTGTCCGAAGTCCGGGAAATCACCGAAAACTGGATGAAGGAATACAACAATGAGAGACCCCATGACTCTCTCAATGATCTTACCCCTTGGGAATATCTGGCTAAGTATGAAAGCAGGAAAAACTCTAATGTAGACTGCCACTAATATGGGGAGGGTTACACTTCGCACACCTAACGCCTGCCAGCACAGGCAAAAAATTGCGGAGCGGTTTTTTGTCCTGTGGCTGCATTTGTTAGCCCTTGCTCCATGTTTGTCGCGGCTTGCCGCCAGCACCTTTCGAAGAAGCTACCGCATTTCGCCTTGTCGCAAACCGTGTTTAAGCCACCAAGAGACAACAACCTGAATGTGAATTCA
>NZ_PEIB01000072.1 GCF_004116385.1 Veronia nyctiphanis
GCAGCCACAGGACAAAAAACTACTCCGCCATTTTTTGCCTGTGCTGGCAGACGTTATATGCCCAAGAGGTTTGGTGAAATTTAATGAGTAAATTGAATAAATCAGATGTTTTAATTACGACTCAAACAGGTTGGAATGAGGCGTATTTAATTGGCACCGAAAAGGAGTTGTTGAACTTCGCACAGAGCATAATTGAATCCGTACAAAGCGCTAAAAGTGACATTTTCTTTGGCGAAAAAGTTAAAACTAGCAAGCATATCTACGGGAAAGTATCTTTTGCAAGTGAAGTTCAATTTGATGAGGTTGTAGTTACGGAAAGCGTTGAACAAACAGATGAAATCAGTTGTAAAGTTCAGGGCATATAACAAGTTGCTCAAGCATCGTTTCGGCCAAAAAACGGCCTCCACTGGACTCGCTAGCGCTCGCCGCTTAGCAAGGCGTTATCCCGCATCAATTTAAGAGTTTTGAGTCCCAAGGTTTAGTCGCCAAATTCCTCTTTTCATAGCCGCAGGTTTGCCTAGAAGTCGTTGAACAACCTTTGTTTGAGTGTCGTGTCTGAAATTGTAATAACTCATTTGAATTCACATTCAGGTTGTTGTTTCTTGGTTGCCTAAACACGGTTTGCGGTAAAGCTAAATGCGGTAGCTTTTTCAAAAGGTGCTGGCGGCAAGCCGCGAAAGACATGGAGCAAGGGCTAACAAGTGCAGTCACAGGACAAAAAACGCTCCGCCATTTTTTGCCTGTGCTGGCAGGCGTTATACCTAAATCGCACTAATCAAAATAAGCACTAAATCAAAAGGAGAATTAAGTGAGTTTTATTGAAAAGTTAAATAGCATCTGGGAAGAGAATGATTCATTAGTTTGTGTTGGACTAGACCCAGATCTGGAACGTTTTCCTAAGAGTATTCGTGATGTTCCTGACGCAATTTTTCAGTTTAATAAAAGAATAATCGATGCTACACATGATTTAGTTTGCGCATACAAACCTCAAATTGCTTACTTTTCCGCTGAGTCAGCGGAAGACCAGTTGACGAAAACAATTCAATACATTCAAAGTGAATATCCCTCTATTCCTATAATTTTGGATTCAAAACGTGGTGACATTGGTAGTACGGCAAATAAATATGCAGTAGAAGCTTTCGAGCGCTTTAAAGTTGATGCGGTAACTATCAATCCTTACATGGGATATGACTCAGCGGAACCCTTTTTGTCATATCAGGACAAGGGTACTGTTTTACTTTGCCGAACATCAAATTCTGGTGCTAGTGACATTCAAGATTTGATTGTCGATGGAGTTCCTTTATATCAAAAGGTTGCCACCCTAATTAGTGATAAATGGAACTACAACAACAATTGCTTGCTTGTGGTTGGAGCTACGTGGCCATCTCAGATGGCAAAAGTTCGGTCTTTAGTAGGTGATATGCCATTTTTAGTACCTGGAGTTGGTGCGCAAGGCGGTGATATCGAGGCCTTAGTAAAAGCAGGTAAAACTGCAAATGGTAAAGGCCTAATTATTAGCTCATCTAGAGGTGTGATTTATGCGAGCGGCGAAGATGATTTTGACAGCAAAGCTAGAGAAGTGGTTTTAAAACTACGCTCACAAATCAACTTACATCGAAAATAGGTATAACAAGGCGCTCAAGCATGGACGCAGCAAAGCTGCGCCGCTTAGCTTGACGTTATACGCTGGTTTTTTAATGTAAGAGTAAACCAGTAATTTTGTAATTATGGCACGTAGGTTTTACCAGCATTTTGGGGTTCATCTGGAAGGTCGCCGTTTGGCATTTTCGTCATGCAAACTAGCCTCCACGTGTCAGAAAAAATCAGAGTGTTGAGCAGGCTGTTTGCAATATTTCTAGGGCGGTGCGGCTTGTTTTAAAGGGATGTCGCCATCTCATAACAAGGCCATCAAACATCGCGCCCTGCGGGCGCTGGACTCGCAAAACACGCTCGCCGTTTATGGCTGCGTTAGCCAACAAGGCGGAATTATCAAAATGTATCATCATGAATTAACAGGCTTACTTAGTGAAGTCAGCGAAAAAATATATGAATTTCAGTTAACAGGTTACTCCTTTGAAGAGTGGTTTAACTGGGAATTATATGCCAAATTCAAGCAATCTGGATACTCAGTAACACCTAAACCAGCTTTTGATTCTCAGTATAAGTCTTACGCAGATCTATTAGTCCAAGACCCAAAAACTGAAATGAGCGTATATATTGAGGTAAAACTAGTTCACGATGACACTAGTAATAAATGGTTGAATGAAATCGAAGTAGACAGGAAAGCTCTACAATTAATGAAAAATAAAGGCAAGTGTAAAGGTTTGCAATTACTCCTTTTAACTTCATCTCATAAAGATCTTTTGAATCATCCAAACTGGAAGCCGTGGCTTGAAAAACTATCGTTTTGGAGTATAGAGCCAGATGTAAAAACTGTATCGAAACATTCGGAAGGGAGTATCATTATACTTGGCTGGGATGTTGGCTAACAAATTGTTCAACAGCGACTCAAAACGTGTGCCGATTTCGCTTCGCTCATCAGTATGGCACACTAGTTTTTCGCGCGTTAACAAGGCGTTAGTTGCTTCTTTATATGGAGGTTTAAGTGGATATTGATTTTGTCTTTTCGCCTTCTGAAAAAGAAGCATCTGCAATTTTTAATGGCCTATCTGAGTTTAACAAAACTCACTTTCCGAAGCTGGATGAAGCAAGCTTTGGGTGCTTCGTTAGAAATGAGTTTGGAGAAACACTTGGCGGGATGACTGGGAAGATGCTCTTTTCTAGCCTCCATGTTCATTACTTTTGGTTATCAGAGCCTTTACGTGGTCTAGGCGTAGGAAGTCAAGTTATTCAACATGTTGAGCTTGAAGCAAAAAATCGCGGAATATCCAATGTCTACTTAGATACATATTCGTTCCAAGCCCCTAAGTTCTATGAAAAGCTCGGATATATTGAAGTTGGTCGATACTCCGATTACCCGAAAGCTGGAATAGACAAAATCTTCTACCAAAAGCATATTGGTCGCAACTAACAAGGCCATCAAACATCGCCCCACAGGGGGCTGGACTCGCAAAATACGCTCGCCGTTTATGGCAGGCGTTATCCCCCATCAATTATAGAGTTTTGAGTTCCAAGGTTTAGTCGCCAAATTCCTCTTTTCATAGCCGCAGGTTTGTATCGATATCGGCGAAAATCAACCTTTGTTTGCGTTGCGTGTCTGAAATTCTTAATAACTCATTTGAATTCACA
>NZ_PEIB01000073.1 GCF_004116385.1 Veronia nyctiphanis
AATTCGTTTAATCTAGAAAGCTGTTTTTAATTCTCGTTCTACACATTCAATGTTCCATTTGAGTCCGTCAAAACCCCTTGGGTGTTGTATGGTTAAGCCTCACGGGCAATTAGTACAGGTTAGCTCAACGCCTCACAGCGCTTACACACCCTGCCTATCTACGTCGTAGTCTTCAACAACCCTTTAGAGAGATTAAATCTCTAGGGATGACTCATCTCGAGGCTCGCTTCCCGCTTAGATGCTTTCAGCGGTTATCGATGCCGAACTTAGCTACCGGGCAATGCGTCTGGCGACACAACCCGAACACCAGCGGTTCGTCCACTCCGGTCCTCTCGTACTAGGAGCAGCCCCTCTCAATCATCCAACGCCCACGGCAGATAGGGACCGAACTGTCTCACGACGTTCTAAACCCAGCTCGCGTACCACTTTAAATGGCGAACAGCCATACCCTTGGGACCGACTTCAGCCCCAGGATGTGATGAGCCGACATCGAGGTGCCAAACACCGCCGTCGATATGAACTCTTGGGCGGTATCAGCCTGTTATCCCCGGAGTACCTTTTATCCGTTGAGCGATGGCCCTTCCATTCAGAACCACCGGATCACTATGACCTGCTTTCGCACCTGCTCGAACCGTCATTCTCGCAGTCAAGCGGGCTTATGCCATTGCACTAACCTCACGATGTCCGACCGTGATTAGCCCACCTTCGTGCTCCTCCGTTACGCTTTGGGAGGAGACCGCCCCAGTCAAACTACCCACCAGGCACTGTCCTCAATCCCGATAAGGACCTAAGTTAGAACATCAAACATACAAGGGTGGTATTTCAAGGATGGCTCCACATCATCTGGCGACAATGCTTCAAAGCCTCCCACCTATCCTACACATGTAGGCTCAATGTTCAGTGCCAAGCTGTAGTAAAGGTTCACGGGGTCTTTCCGTCTAGCCGCGGGTACACAGCATCTTCACTGCGATTTCAATTTCACTGAGTCTCGGGTGGAGACAGCGTGGCCATCATTACGCCATTCGTGCAGGTCGGAACTTACCCGACAAGGAATTTCGCTACCTTAGGACCGTTATAGTTACGGCCGCCGTTTACCGGGGCTTCGATCAAGAGCTTCTCCGAAGATAACCCCATCAATTAACCTTCCGGCACCGGGCAGGCGTCACACCGTATACGTCATCTTTCGATTTTGCACAGTGCTATGTTTTTAATAAACAGTTGCAGCCACCTGGTATCTGCGACTCCCGGCAGCTTAGAGGGCAAGCCTCATCACCGCTGGGAGCGTACCTTCTCCCGAAGTTACGGTACCATTTTGCCTAGTTCCTTCACCCGAGTTCTCTCAAGCGCCTTGGTATTCTCTACCCGACCACCTGTGTCGGTTTGGGGTACGGTTACTGATAACCTGAAGCTTAGAGGCTTTTCCCGGAAGCATGGCATCAATGACTTCATCACCGTAGTGACTCGACATCGTGTCTCAGCGTTAATGACGGTCCGGATTTACCTAAACCATCCGCCTACGCACTTGAACCAGGACAACCGTCGCCTGGCCCACCTAGCCTTCTCCGTCCCCCCATCGCAGTTATCAGCAGTACGGGAATATTAACCCGTTTCCCATCGACTACGCCTTTCGGCCTCGCCTTAGGGGCCGACTTACCCTGCCCCGATTAACGTTGGACAGGAACCCTTGGTCTTCCGGCGAGGAGGTTTTTCACCCCCTTTATCGTTACTCATGTCAGCATTCGCACTTCTGATATGTCCAGCAGACCTCTCAGTCCACCTTCAACCACTTACAGAACGCTCCCCTACCCAACAGTCCTAAGACTGATGCCGCAGCTTCGGTGTATCGCTTAGCCCCGTTACATCTTCCGCGCAGGCCGACTCGACCAGTGAGCTATTACGCTTTCTTTAAATGATGGCTGCTTCTAAGCCAACATCCTGCTGTCTGAGCCTTCCCACATCGTTTCCCACTTAGCGATAACTTTGGGACCTTAGCTGGCGGTCTGGGTTGTTTCCCTCTCCACGACGGACGTTAGCACCCGCCGTGTGTCTCCCGGATATCACTTACTGGTATTCGGAGTTTGCAAAGGTTGGTAAGTCGGGATGACCCCCTAGCCTTAACAGTGCTCTACCCCCAGTAGTGTTCGTCCGAGGCGCTACCTAAATAGCTTTCGGGGAGAACCAGCTATCTCCAGGTTTGATTGGCCTTTCACCCCTAGCCACAAGTCATCCGCTAATTTTTCAACATTAGTCGGTTCGGTCCTCCAGTTGATGTTACTCAACCTTCAACCTGCCCATGGCTAGATCACCTGGTTTCGGGTCTACTTCCAGCAACTGTGCGCCCAGTTAAGACTCGGTTTCCCTACGGCTCCCCTATTCGGTTAACCTTGCTACTGAAAGTAAGTCGCTGACCCATTATACAAAAGGTACGCAGTCACCCCATAAAAGGGGCTCCCACTGCTTGTACGTACACGGTTTCAGGTTCTATTTCACTCCCCTCACAGGGGTTCTTTTCGCCTTTCCCTCACGGTACTGGTTCACTATCGGTCAGTCAGGAGTATTTAGCCTTGGAGGATGGTCCCCCCATGTTCAGACAAGATATCACGTGTCCCGTCCTACTCGTTTTCACTCTACATGCGCCGTCGTGTACGGGGCTGTCACCCTGTATCGCTCTCCTTTCCAGAAGATTCCACTAACGTATATAAAGCTTAAGGGCTAATCCGGGGTCGCTCGCCGCTACTGCCGGAATCTCAATTGATTTCTTTTCCTTCGGGTACTTAGATGTTTCAGTTCCCCGAGTTCGCCTCGCCACGCTATGTATTCACGTGACGATACTTACTTATGTAAGTGGGTTTCCCCATTCGGAAATCCATGAGTATAGTGACTCTTACCGTCTTCTCATGGCTTATCGCAGGTTAGCACGTCCTTCATCGCCTCTGACTGCCAAGGCATCCACCGTGTACGCTTAGTCACTTAACCATACAACCCCAAGAGGTCTTGTGTATGGTCAACAACCAAGGTGTTCTAT
>NZ_PEIB01000074.1 GCF_004116385.1 Veronia nyctiphanis
CTGCGAAGGCTGAAAATCGGCCTAATTTACTGTCCGGAATGAGTTGACCACTACATAAGTGTCGTACTTCGAATTTGAAGCCAGGCGCCTTCAAGCTACATATGTTCCTACTTTCGGGGCGCAAACATCCATGAATAATCTTGTAGCACTTGGAAGCCAAGCTTGTTAGCCAGAGCTATCGATGCCGAGTTACTCTTGTGACAACTCCACCACGGGGCGCGACCTTCAGATAGGAGTTGACTGATATAGTGTTTACATACCAAACTCGCAAAGCCGTTTCGGCGGCAGTTTTCCCGCGTCGCAACTGCAATTTCGACATTCTTGTCGGTTGTATATGATGACCAAGAGCAGGCTACGATTTCGCCATTTCTCAGCAAACACAAGCCACTACCACCGGCCTCAATAAAGTCATCGGGCGAATTCCAGAAAAGTCTGAAATCTGGGTCTATTTCGCCTTCAATACGTTTTGCTAACGAAAAATCAATTCGCTTTAGCTCCAGCCTTCTTCTAAGGATTGCACAATCATCGGGGACAAAGGTGCGTACTTAAAGCTAAGTCGCTCTACCACTCCAAATCCATGTTTCTGAGACATGATACTCTGGAATTCAGCGTCGTCTGACATGAGAACGATGGCTCGGTGCTCTTTGAATAGTTCTGCGACCTTTTCCAGATAAGCACTCTCTGCATTTCCCCGAGAAATTAATACAGCCTCTACACCACGTCGAATAAAGAAAAATACTTCTGGTTGTTTTATGTTGTCGACAAAAAAGATTGAATCTTCAGCGTATTTAACTGCTGCTTCAGTTAACGTTTTCTCAAAAGTCGCTTTATCAATTTTGTGTTCAAAATGCGATGCTTCCACTTTAAGCATTTTTTAACCTCGTTGAGTATTTACCTACGTACATGTACCAAGCTTTTCCGTTCCCCAATACGCAGGCTAATGATATCAGTACTGCGTATAACGCCTGCCAGCACCTTTTGAAAAAGCCACCGCATTTAGCATCGCCGCAAACCGTATTTGAGCCACCAAGAAACAACAACCTGAATGTGAATTCAAATATGTCATTGGAATTTCAGACTCGTCACTCAAACAAAGGTTGTTTAGTGATTTCGATACAAACCTGCGGCTATGAAGAAGGGAATTTGGCGACTAAACCTTGGGACTCAAGACTTTAAAATTGATCGGGGATAACGCCTGCCAGCACAGGCAAAAAATGGCGGAGCGGTTTTTGTCCTGTGACTGCACTTGTTAGCCCTTGCTCCATGTCTTTCGCGGCTTGCCGCCAGCACCTTTTGAAAAAAGCTACCGCATTTAGCACCGCCGCAAACCGCGTTTAAGCCATCAAGAAACAACAACCTGAGTGCGAATTCAAATGTGTGATTGGAATTTCAGACACGCAACGCAAACAACGATTGTTAAAGGAATTCGACACAAACCTGCGGCTATGAAAAGAGGAATTTGGCGGCTAAACCTTTGGGCTGAAAACTCTATAATTGATGGGGGATAACGCCGTTTTAAGCGGAAAATTGTAGTTGGCTAAAATAAGTGAGGCACGAACAAAAGCCCACTGTAATTTGTCCGACTTGAAAACCCTTGTTAGGTATTTTTATCACTTTTGTCTGGAATGTCATTGCACAAAGTACACTCTACACCTTTACGTGATTGATATAGTCTTGAACATATAAAAACTGCTGTTGTGATTGAAGACCAAGTACAAGCAAAAATTAATGCTTCTTGGATTGAATGCTGTTTAAGCAACTCAACTATAAAAAGTAAGGCAGCTACTCCAAGAAATACTTTTAATGCTCTAACGAACCAAAACTTAAATCCCATTTGAACTCCAAACCTGAGAAACACCTAACGCCTGCCAGCACGGGCAAAAAATGCGGAGCAGTTTTTTGTCCAGTGACTGCGTTTGTTAGCCCTTGCTCCGTGTTTGTCGCGGCTTGCCGCCAGCACCTTTTGAAAAAGGGACCGCATTTCGTTTTGCCGCAAACCGTGTTTAAGCAACCAAGAAACAACAACCCGAACCTGAATTCAACTGCGTGATTGGAATTTCAGACACGCAACGCAAACAAAGTTTGTTCACTGATTTCGACACAAACCTGCGGCTATGAAAAGAGGAATTTGAGACTAAACCTTGAGACTCAAAGCTCTATGATTGATGGGGGATAACGCTCGGCTAAACGGCGCGAACGCAGTGAGCGTCCGGCGGAGTGAAACGGAGCGAATTTGAGCCGCTTGTTATGTGAATTTAAAGTGAGCGTGCCCTTTGCCAGAAATTATTAGTCTCTAAGTGCTTGTTCCAAAGCTCAAACTTAGCACGGTGACTTTCCCATGGCTCATCTAAAACTTCACGTTTGTCAGTGAGTGAGTAAGCCATACCTTCCATGAACCATTGAGGTGTATCCAGCCATACTTCAAAGTTACCAAGTTTCTCATGTTGTAAGTGATGAATAAACTCGTGAGAAAGGAAGCTACAATCCCAAGCTCTAGGGCCAACGACAATACCAAATGTACTAAGAGTTACAGCCCTCATTTCATTAAGACCAAATGAGTTAAAGCAGTGTGGCGTGGAACAAAAAATTACTCTAGGATTTTTCTCAAACGGAGCGACTTGCTTTTTAGTGAAGGCATACGCCGAAGAATAAAGCTCTGATGCTATGTCAAGCTGAGAAGTATCATCGATACAAATAGTGTTGTTGATGCAATCCAACCCATTAAACTCTGGTGCCAATATGCGGATAGGTTTGTAGGTTAACCAAATAATTAATGGGCTCAAAGCTATAATAACGAGCAGTAATCTCAATTTCATATGACTTAATTCACATAACGCAGCCATAAACGGCGAGCGGTTTTTGCGAGTCCAGCGCCCATAAAGGCGCGATGTTTGATGGCCTTGTTATGAGCCTACACTTGAAACACCCGCTGAGCCTT
>NZ_PEIB01000075.1 GCF_004116385.1 Veronia nyctiphanis
GTGCTCGGAGACTTTATTGATACAAGCCGCATCCGATTCTGAAGCAGATCTGATAATGTACTCCATGTGAAATCGCCTCCTAGCTCATAACGCCGCCAACACAGGCGCGCGTTAGCGCGTCCAGCCCACGTTTTTTGTGGGCGATTGTGCTTGGCTTTGTTATGTGCTGTATTATGACGCACACTTTTTTGGTTTTAACAGAAAAGCCAGTGGGATAGAAAAGGGCCCCAAGAAAGCTGCAGCTAAATCGAGCATAAAACCAAATTTAAGACCACGGCGTTTACCAATGAAATAGAAGGCTAAGCCACCAATTATCCATATTGCCACCAAGATATAAGCTGTCATAGATGTGTTTCCTATTGTTTTAAGTCTCGTAAGATAGATACAGGGTGAATTCTTTAAGCAGAGATTCAGTATCTTTCCCATAAGATTCTTGAAGAGCCTTACCAAACTCAATTCCGGATAGAAGTAACTTTATCAAATTATCGAATTCTTGGGGATTTGAGTCGTGGATAAAGTGCACAAACAATGCACCAATTCTATAGAGTAGCCAGTTTACCACTCCATCTTTAGTTACTGCATCCCTTGCATTCTGAGTAAAAAACCAAAAGTTCAATTTCCCTGATAAATAGGCTTCTCTTTCCTTGTGGCTCATTAACTCCAACACTTCTTTTTTAAATGTGTAGTCAGCGCCTCCATTAGCGACAAACTCAGCGATCCCTTCTCTAAACCATAGTGGAACTCCTTCCATATGTGCTTTCTCACCGAGGTGAGTATAAAAAAGGTAATGCGTTAATTCATGCGTAGTTAATCTTTTGGTTGATCCTATATTGAATGCGCCTGGAGATAAAAACAACTTACCCCAATACACAGCCCCTCTAACATTTTTGGATAGAAACACATACTCATTAAAAGACTCCTGGGAGGCACATATATAAATCTCCACTGGCTTTTTGAAATTAGCGTTAAGCGCGTGCTCTACTACACCTTGGCTGTCATTTAAGAAGCCACTCAGAATAAGAGCGCTTCGCTTTGCAGGCGCTTCGTATCTAATACGATTATCAGCTTGTAGAACTAGAAAATGATCAGTAGATTTGTACTTGGCTAAGATAGCTTTGACCAATACAGGCTGTGTTATTGCAAGAGCAACAACACAAATAATAACTAGTGATATTGCCCAAATTATAGGTTTCTTAAATTTCATCCGATTAAAACTTTATATCTTGGCACTGGAGGCACATAACGCCTGCAAGCACAGGCAAAAAATGGCGGAGCGGTTCTTTGTCCTGTGACTGCATTTGTTAGCCCTTGCTCCATGTCTTTCGCGGCTTGCCGCCAGTACCTTGTGAAAAAGTCACTTAGCTTCATTCCGCAGAAAAGCGTGTTTAAACCACCAAAAGACAACAACCTGAACGTGAATTCAACTGCGTGATTGGAATTTCAGACACGCAACACAAACAAAGGTTGTTCACTGATTTCGACACAAACCTGCGGCTATGAAAAGAGGAATTTGGCGGCCAAACTATTGGACTCAAAACTCTAAAGTTGATGGGGGATAACGCTAGTCAAACTGGTAAAGTTTGCGCGGTTTCGAGTTGCGCCAGACGAGCTGGCGCAGAATTGGACAGAATCAATTTAGCAAGGTGAGTTACACGATCTGACCTTTGATAATAAAACTAATGGATTTTTTGCTTTGTGCTGCATGGTCTAGTTTTTGGGGTGCAGGTAACTGTCACATGAATGACAGGCGGCGGAGAGACCGCAGTAAGAGACCCTCTATATGTGTTTGCCGTAAGCAACGACTTAATGGCGAAAATGACAACGCGAAGTAGATGACTTTGCTGTTCGAGAGCATTGGCTGCTGGTGCAGCCAAAAGAATGCTATTGCCTATTGACCGGAGAAGGGCTCATATGTGTTATGTTTTAAGCCGATAGTTAAGGGCAATAACTTCAAATTGACCAGCGTCATTGAAGTTGAACTTGTAGTGTCTATAGCTTTCAGTTTCAGATATTACACCTTGTTCAATGTGCTGTTGAAGCCATTGGGAGTTTTCAATTTGGTGGCATCTATCGAAATGCTCACCTTCAATTAAGGTTTCGGCCATTTGCCACCTCATTGCAATTGGGTCGGCGAAAAAGACCTCTATTCGTGACGCCTGCCAGTCGATGAAGCGCAAAGTTACATCGCCATCAAGTTGAAGTATCTCGGGGTATTCAGCATCTGCTGTTGAAAACCCAGTATCTATGACTTTAGCTACTTCCACTTAATCTCCAATAAACATAACGCCTTGCTCACCGGAAAATTATTAGCGCAGCGAATGATTTTTCCGAGTGCAGCAACTTGTTATATGTGCCACAACATATAGATAAATGAATTCCATATCGCATGAACAACAAAAACAAATACGAATGGAACCATATGGCCATACCTAATCCGAAAGTACTCATAAGACGTGGCGTAAAATACGCCGGATCCTAATGCATGAAGTGCATTGTAATTTGAGTTTAAAATATGATTGACTCCAAAATTTATGGCTGTGAAAGCAACAACATAAAATGGGGATACACCAAACTTTCTTACAACACTACTAAAAAGAAAAAAAGAAAAAAGAAAAAAGAAAAAAGAAAAAAGAAAAAAGAAAATAATTGTTTCGAACAATGGAACTATGATAGCTAAATTTAAGTAACTAATATCATCAAATCCTCCCGTTTTTTCAGGCAGACTCCCTTCTACATAGTAAAGCTCATACATCAAAATTAATGACATAAGGGAAACAGAAAAAGGGTTCTACCCCGATTTCACGGACACATCCATAAAGAGGCATACTATGCCCAAAAGGAGTGTGTAT
>NZ_PEIB01000076.1 GCF_004116385.1 Veronia nyctiphanis
AAGGCTCAGCGGGTGTTTCAAGTGTAGGCTCATAACAAGGCCATCAAACATCGCACCCTACGGGTGCTGGACTCGCAAAAATCGCTCGCCGTTTATGGCAGGCGTTATGTGCTTGTGGGTATCTATGCGTAACAAGTTTGGTTATTTTGTTTTCGTACTAATTGTTTTATCTGCATCATTTCAATCAACAGCACAAGGCAAGGAAAAACACATGTCAGGGCCAGCGCAAAACGGTGTTCTTATCTATTCTCTCGATTTGAGCAATTTATCAGAGTTTTATGAAAAACTTTTCGGGATGCGAGTTGTTCGCAAGACCAATGATTTTATTAGCTTGGAAACGAATGGTTTCAATTTAATCATTCATGTTCCGCCATTCGATATGCCGACTGAAGCATTCAGCCCTATTAAGATTTTCCTTACGGTAGAAAATATGGCCGTGTCTAGAGAAGAAGCTGTTAAGTTGGGTGGCCAAGCATTCGAGGGGGAATGGAGCAATCCCATATTTAAAGTGTCAAATATCGCTGATCGGGATGGTAACCAGATTCAACTCCGCCAATTAAGCAAGTAAAGTTCGATTAAATTTCGATAATGGTTGAGACACATAACAATACGCATCACTCGCTCCCATTGGTCGCTGGGACGCAACCCGCTGCGCGGCTCGTCGCCCGTGTGCTATGCGTTATCCCCCATCAATTTTATACTTTTGAGTCCCAAGGTCTAATCGCCAAATTCCTCTTTCATAGCCGAAGGTTTGTGTCGAAATCGGCAAACAATCTTTGTTTGTGTTACGTGTCTGAAATTCCAAGCACGCAGTTGAATTCAGTTTTAGGTTGTTGTTTCTTGGTGGCTTAAACACGGTTTGCGACAAAGTGAAATGCGGTAGCTTTTTCAAAAGGTGCTGGCGGCAAGCCGCGAAAGATATGGAGCAAGGGCTAACAAGTGCAGCCACAGGACAAAAAACCGCTCCGCAATTTTTTGCCTGTGCTGGCAGGCGTTATAAGTCTTCAGGAGAGATCGAGTGACAACGATTGTTCAGCAAATAGTCAGCCGTGATATTGAAGCTGTGATTATCTACGAATCTGAACAGGTAATTGCTTTCGCTGATCACGACCCCATCAATTTCGGTCATATTCTTATTTGTCCGAAAGAACCGTACGAGTCTTTCATTGATTTACCAGCGTTAGTCCACGATGAAATCCAAGTTGTAGCAAGAGATCTTTATTCTCGGATCGCCAATAAGTTTAATCCTGATGGAATATCATTTATCCAAAACAATGGAAAGTGTAATGAACTTGACCATTATCATTTGCATATATTTCCTCGCTTCAATGGAGATCAATTTGGTTGGTTAAGTAGTGATATTGGTATTCAAAGCATAGAAGTTCTTCGTGAGTCGCTATCAGGCTTATAACAAGTGCCTTAAACATCGCGGCCTTCAGCCGCTGGACTCGCAACAAGTTGCTCGCCGTTTAGGCGAGCGTTATGTACTTTAGCAATCATCAACAAACGAGGCTTATCTTATGTCTATTACAAACAAATCAGACGCAGAGATTCTAGCAATTGCTTTACCTATGATTGATGCGGTTGTTAATGCTTCAAATCAACAAGATTGGACTTCCTTTTGCGCCTATCAAACACAGCAGGAGGCTCTTAACCCAGATAATAAAGCCGCTGTTCTAAAAGCATGGACAGAACAAGTACTGTTTACATCTCTAAGCCTCGATAGGGAGGTCTTGGGCGTACTGCGTAATGATGAAGTTGCACAAATAATCTGGAAGCAAACCAGCACAAAAGTTGCGGGTGAGTATCTAGCTCGCTATTTCGTCCAAGAAATAGACCAAGAGATAAAAGAAGTCGGTTTTTTAATCGATTAACTCGCACATAACAATGCCATCATACATCGCCCTTCGGGGCTGGACTCGCAAAACACGCTCGCCGTTTATGGCAGGCGTTATAACACATTCGAACCCGTCACATCTCAAGGAGTGAAATGGAAGAATATTGGAATCCGATGGTACCTGAGTTATCGGTGTCAAACTTTGCGAATTCGCTTGTCTTCTACCGTGAAATTCTCGGCTTTAAAGTCAGAAGCCAAAGGCAAAACCCAGACTTTGCATACCTTGAACTTGAGCAGGTTCAAATCATGTTGGAACAAATCCATGAAGATGCTTGGGTCACAGGCGACTTGGTTACTCCACTTGGTAGAGGGGTGAATTTTCAAATCGAACTTTCAGATATTTCTCCCGTTTACGAACGTATTCATGCTGCAAACATCAAACTCTTTAGAGAGCAGAAGGAAACGTGGTACGACGTAGGTGAGTCATTGTCTGGTCAAAGAGAGTTCCTAGTCCAAGACCCAGATGGTTATTTGCTAAGGTTTTCCCAATATTTAGGGGAAAAGCCCAAAGGCTAGAACTGCGTTATAACAAGGGCTTAAAGGGGACTAAAAACACTGGATCATTTTTTTTCTTTTCAAGTTTTCGTGCTTAAGGTGGTTGATTCGCGTGAGTCGTGTGTTTTTAGCCCCTTAAGCCGACGTTATCCTCCATCAATTTTAAAGTTTTGAGTCCCTCGGTTTAATAGCCAAACTCCTCTTTTCATAGCCGCAGGTTTGTATCGAAATCCGCGAACAACCTTTGTTTGCGTTGCGTGTCTGAAATTCCAATCACACATTTGAATTCATGTTCAGGTTGTTGTCTCTTGGTGTCTTAAAAACGGTTTGCGGCAAGATGAAGCGCGGTAGCTTTTTCTAAAGGTGCTGGCGACAAGCCGCGAAAGACATGGAGCAAGGGCTAACAAATGCAGCCACAGGACAAAAAA
>NZ_PEIB01000077.1 GCF_004116385.1 Veronia nyctiphanis
CAGCCACAGGACAAAAAACCGCTCCGCTATTTTTTGCCTGTGCTGGCAGGCGTTAGGTATCAAAAAGGTGCGTGACATTTGTTGGTAGGAGGAGATGTTGCATTTATTAAATGGGAAGTATGATCCGTTTCAACCTTTTCTCACCTATGGAGTTCTCGAGAGCAGTGGTGTGGTTTTGGAACAACATAAGCCATCAGAATTATTATGTAGTGTTGTACATTCATACTTGCAAGTCACAACAACAAAACCAACACGATACACGGTCGTGCCAGATGGGATGGAAGCGTTTTATATTTCTTCCTGTGGTGTGATAATTAGCGGTATTCAAGAGAGTGCATTTGACCTTAATCTAAGCAAACCAGGCCAGTATTTTGGTATTCGTTTTTTTCCTGGTGGGTTGCAATGTCTCTTTGATATTACGCCTAGCTCAATCTCGTCAAAACTTATGGATGCAACTCATGTATGTAACGGAAATGAAAAACTAGATCTTCACAATCAGATCTATCAACATTCTGATTTTAATACACGAATTAAATTTTGTGACAAATGGTTGTCTCAAAAGTTTAAGCCGTATCAGCCATCTAAGTTTGACTTAGTATTGTTCGAGATTTACCAAACGTATGGCAATATCTCAGTTGGCGAATTGGCTGATAAAGTAAGCTTAAGCAGTAGGCACCTTAATCGTATTGTCCAGTCATATACAGGATTGAATACAAAAGCCCTTATTCAAATAATAAGAATTCAGTTTGTGTGCAAAATAGCTTGGAGATCAGATAGCAGCACATCAGAATTAGCACTTGATCTTGGCTACTTCGATCAATCTCATCTACTAAATGACTATAAGAAGCGCATCAGGACTAATCCTTCTGGTCTGCTTTCTCACCTGATGTCCGATTTTTACAATAATTCAAATTGATAAATGGCAAAACTGTATTTTCTATTGATGCGGAGGTGCAAATGCAGTTTTCAAATGAACAAGTTATGGCAATGTCCAATGGGTTATTTTTTGGTGCAGGCAATGCCCAGTTACCTAATTCTTTGATGCTCATGATTGACAAAATCAACTACATATCAAGTACAGGGGGTGAGTTTAATAAGGGTATATTAGACGCTGAGTTGTCTATTATGCCTGATCATTGGTTTTTCAAATGTCACTTCAAAGGAGACCCAGTGATGCCGGGCTGTTTAGGCGTTGATGCACTTTGGCAATTGCTTGGGGTATATTTGGGTTGGTCTGGATTGCAAGGTAAAGGGCGTGCATTAGGTGTAGGCAGAGTGAAATTTTCAGGCCAAATTTATCCAGATGCAGGTAGTATCGAGTATAAATTACACATAAAACGTGTGTTTACGAAACCGATGCCTTTGGGCATTGCGGACGGTGTGGTAATACACAACGGCAATGTCATCTATGAAGCGAAAGACCTGAAAGTGGGCTTAATTTCGGCTTAGGGGTGGCTAGATACCTAACAAGTTGCTTAATAGTGACAGCTAACCTTTGGCATTTTTGGTTTGGTTGACTTTATTGTTTATGGTGGCTTTGCTTGGGTACAGCGGTCGGTTAGCTGCACCTTAGCAAAGCGTTAGGGGTACAAATGAGCTACGCAATAACCTCCGAGGAAGGAAAGCATCTTGGGTTCTTACTACTCGCTGGTGATGAGGCACAAGGAGATTGTATATTTCGGTCTTTGCCTAGAGAGTCAGAGCAGTTTGACTCAGTGGAGTACGAACTCCTGTTCAATTTGCAGAATGCTGGCGAATTTCAGTATCGTGCAGGAGCTGAAGGCGTTCTAATTAGTCATGGTAGTATGCCTGAGCCTATTGCTCTAAATCGCAATGATCTTAATATAGGTCCAAATGTGCTCAAGGTAGTGAAGCTTGAAAACTCCTAACAAAACGCTGTTGTCGCCATGCTACGCATGGCTGGGACAGCCTACACTTCGTTCCGGCTGCCCCAAAGCTAGGCGTTATAACTCCTGAGAGTTCGAATATGCGAATAATATGGTTACCAATAATCTTGCTTTCTCTCATGGCGTGTTCAGATGGCCATGAGGGGGCATCGCATTCCCTTAAACAGGAACTAAAAAGTACTGAAGTTAGCTGCCAGTTTTTAGAGTCCTCGAAATTTTCAAAGGGCTACTGGGTAAGGTCTGAGCTAGACGGTTGGGGATTGTTAGTCGTTACAAAGAACAATGAGCCAAATTCATATACCCTCGCGTTAATGGCGCATGGCCATGAGCGTGCTATGGAGACACGAGAAATTGAGTGTGAACAGTTATAACAAGGCCAGGCACAATCGCCCACTTCGTGGGCTGGACCTCCGCACTGCGCGCTCCGGCCTGTGCTGGCTGCGTTATACGTACTTCGAGTTCGGTTTTTATTTTTAAGGAATCAGCATGTCTATGAGTTTGTTTGTTGTCTTAGCTCTAGAAGTCGAGCCAAATACTAATGATCTTAATGCAGCAGCAAAGGAGCTTACCTATGTTGTTGAGTACACACCAAACATAAACCTAAAAAAGCATTCTGGTTTCTTACCTGCAAAATTGGAGTCTAACGATGCTGGTATGGAAACTTACTCTTTCTCAGTTTCTGAGCTACCAGCGCCTTTTAAATCTCAATTACCTAAACAGTACTCCCAAGGATATGTTTATCAATTCAAGCTTGGTGGTAACCCTACTGAAGCCCATACAGCATTTACTACCGCAATAATTATGAGTACAAAATACAACGGTATAACTATTGAAGATCAGTCGGGAGCGATACTTGTAGTGGTCAACTAATCCCGGACAGTAAATTAGGCCGATTTTCTGCTTT
>NZ_PEIB01000078.1 GCF_004116385.1 Veronia nyctiphanis
AAGGAAGACACGCTCAAATCAAAATTGATGATTTAATGAGCGCGTCAACAAAGCCTCAACAAAGCCAATAGCTGGCATAGTGAAATTATACTGTATAAATAAACAGCATTAATGTAGCAGAGAGGAAGAGGGGAGAGCAAGGGGGGGCTGTGTGATGGCGAAACAAATAGAGAGTGAGTTCATAGTATATTAATCAAATAAGCGAATACTAATTTAGCATTTCATTGCATTGTTGAGATTTTTACTTTCATTACATCTATTATCAATTTATATAACGCATACTGCCTTTTTTAAACTGCCATGTGCTTATTTTTTTTCTACGATGTCTGTGTATTAAGCAAATATTAAATAGTCAGAGAGTAGAGAAATGCAGAATTCAGGATTAATTGGCACCACGCCGCGACAAGTGGCGACAAGTGAGAGTGAATCAACAGATCGTGCTCATGGCGGAGCTGAAGAAAAGAATAATCAGGGAGATAATAAAAAAAGTAATCGTCACGTAGCTAAACGGCAAGGTGTAGAACCGAACAATGGCCAACATATGGCTATGCAGTATAATAGACAACAAATGGCTAAATCCCAAATAAGCCAATCAGAAGACACAGTGTTGGGGAAAACTATACAGAACGACGGTGTACCCGGATCTTCGAGGCATTGGCGCCCACATAAAGAAAATACACACCAAGGACAATCTTCTAGGTCAAGGCAACCTACTCCTGCTAGACTCAACAACCATCAGAATGGAAGAGACAACAACCAAAATCCACACTATCCCGCTTACGACTCTGCTAAAAACAGAAGAGGTGAATATTCAAAAGGCGATAAGGTTATCTTTGATAAAACTATTTATGAAAAAGCTGATCGCCCAGGGTGGCATAAAATAGGCCCTTATACGCCTAGAACCATTCAATCCTCCCCTAACAACAACCAACAGCCACAACAGCCTTCTAGGTCAAGGCAGCCTGTTCAAAATGTGAATAGCAACAACGTTCCTTTTTACGACAGAGTACAAGTACTTTTTGGTGGATACTCAAAAGGTGATCAAACAAGGTTCTATGATATAGATAATCAAGGTCAAACTTTGACTGGTGTCTATGATGGTAATGGCGGATGGAACCTACTCAATGATGACGGCAGTTTAGGGCCTCAATTAGATCGTCCCTTTGGCGGAGCAGGAGCTAGTCACGCAAGAATAAATATTAACCCCAAAACTCCCTTAGTTTCAAACCAAGGATTAAATAGTGGTCCAGCTAGTGAAGGGCTTAATAGTAGTATAAATTTCTTTGATATGTCATTGCGAAGCCAAAGTGTAGGATATGTTGTTGATATGGTAAAAATGTCACAGAAGCTCGGTACAAAAGTTAACATATTTTATGGTGGACATGACCCAGTAGCCCTCGCTTCTTTCGAAAGTAAAATTAAAGAAGCAGAATCAGAAGTAGGAGACCTTTCCCAGTTCTATTCATTAAAAAAAATATATAACGGAGAAAACTCACCTTGGGTTGAAGACTCTAGTATTAGGAGTAGAGATGGAAAAACTGCTTATATACCAGCAGATATATCTCGTGAAACGAAAGATAAAGCAACTCAATTTGTGAAAGCTAACCTTGATAAAGAAGACCCTAATTATGGTCTTCAAGGCAATACAAAAAGGAAACTTGGCGTGACTGTCGATCGTTTTAATTCTCATGACAGGATGGAAAAAAATTTAAACGATAGTTCCAGCGGTATTCATATTTATCGAGGTAACAGTTATATAGAAGGTGGAAACTTGTTAGCTGGGACTAAAGCAAATGGGGAGCCATATGCCATTATTGGGAATGATAGTGTTATTGTTACCAGCATACATTTAGAAGAAATGTATAATAAAAACCCAGATTCTATGCCTCAATATTCTCCTTCTTCTATAGATAATAAAATAAAAGAATTACAAGTTGATTCAAGAGACCCAATTTATAACCTTACCCGTCAAAAGTTAGAAAAGACTCAAGGGTTAAGCGGAGACGAGTTGCATAAAAAAACCCTAGAAACAATTGCTAAACAAGATATAGCTAAAGATATTATTTCGCAAGATGTCGGTGTAGATCGAGACTCAATCGCTTTCATACCACAAACTTCGTTCCACATTGATATGCAAATGAGACCCATTGAAAATGGGGATGTCTTTATCAACTCTGAAATTGAAAACCAAAAGCTTCTCAATAAAGCTATCGAGTTATCTGAAGACCCTCAAGAAAAAATACGATTAGAAAAAATGCTAGAAGTTTCTAGGGAAAATCATGAGCGATCTAAACACTATAACCCCATAATAGAAGAAGAGTTAAGGAAAATAGGCTTAAACCCAATTCTATCTCCTGGAGTTTTTAGTGCTGGTGGGAAGAATGAGCCAGGAGCATAGCCAATTTCCTTAATAGTATTCCAATTTCCCATCAAGGATATAAGCTCTATCTAACTAACGATACTAGTAATGATGCGCTAAAACAGGCTTTTACTGACTATATGAGGGAAAAAGGCTTTGAAACAAAATATTTTGGTGGCAGTAAGAGTATACTAAACTCACTCGGTCCCTCTTAGAGTCTGAATTAAATCTCGGCGCCAATGGGGGGTTAGACTGTTTAGAAGTACACTACGCATAGATAATCTAGAGCAAGTGATGTTGTTTGACCCAGTATAGCGGGAAGCGGAGGGCTTTGTTGACGCGCTCATTAAATCATCAATTTTGATTTGAGCGTGTCTTCCTT
>NZ_PEIB01000079.1 GCF_004116385.1 Veronia nyctiphanis
AATTCAACTGCGTGATTGGAATTTCAGACACGCAACGCAAACAAAGGTTGTTCAGTGACTTCGACACAAACCTGCGGCTATGAAAAGAGGAATTTGGCGGCTAAACCTCGAGACTCAAAAACTGTAAAATTGATGGGGGATAACGAATGACATGGATCCCCCTCATGTGGATTTGCCACACTTAGGTGTCTTTTTCAAAACCGGAGGTTCCATGTCTTCTCAATTCTTTTGCGGTGTTGACCTTGCCAAACACCACTTCTCATTGCACGCGGTTGATGTGCGAGGAAAAGTCATTCTTCACAAATCGGTGCCTCGCGCTAAACTGCTGACTACATTAGCAAATATTCCACCTATGCGCATAGGTCTCGAAGCTTGCAGTGGTGCGCATTATTGGGCGAGAGAATTCATTAAACTCGGTCACGATACCCGTATTATGGCAGCGAAATACGTGGGGCCGTATCGTACCAAAGGTAAAAATGACCTTAACGATGCAATCGCTATCTGTGAAGCTGTTCAACGCCCCAATACGCGCTTTGTTCCCATTAAATCTCCTGAACGCCAGGCCATTTTGGCTATTCACCGAATGCGCGAGCATTGGGTTCGGGAACGGACAGCTCTCATCAACCGCATTCGTGCGTTACTCGCCGAGTTTGGAATTGTCATTCCCACTGGTCGCGCTGCAATTCATCGTGAAGTGCCACTCATTCTTGAAGCGGCCGAAAACGATTTGCCCGACATTGCGCGAGCTGTCTTGACTGATTGCTTTGAGCACCTACAAACGCTCAATCAACGTATAGACGACACGGAACAATGTTTTGATATGGTCGCCAAGGCTAGCCCTAATGTGCAGCGTATTCTTAACGTTCGCGGAGTTGGACCTCAAACTGCAACCGCTATCATCGCCAGCATAGGCAAAGGAGAGCAGTTCGATTCAGGTAGAGACTTTGCCGCTTGGCTAGGGTTGGTCCCAAAACAGTATTCAACGGGTGGCAAGCCTAGACTTGGACGGATCACTAAGCACGGCGACAAATACCTACGAACATTACTCGTTCACGGTGCGAGAGCTGCCATCACTAATCTTGGTTAAAAACAGGACAGGCTCAGTGTCTGGGGGCGAAACGTTCTTGAACGGCGAGGTATGAACCGCGCCATTGTTGCTCTCGCTGCCAAGAATGCGCGAATTATCTGGGCATTATTAAACAATCAAACCGAGTATCAAGACTACGTGGCGTAAAAAACACGCCACGTAGGGAAACACCCCAACCGGGTCATTGCAGACGCAGCTGATGAGAATAGGTTAAGACCATTTGCAGAGAGCCTGTTAATGCGGCGGGCACATTTGATGCCTTCTAACGAATAAGGCACTGCAACCGCGCAATGTCATCAGGCCATGACGAGAGTCAGATAAAGGCCGAATGTAGAGCGGCAGTCCATAACATATCTCAGAAAGCCTTGCGGATGTTTGACGAACGGGGGGATCCATGTAGCCCTGTTAAGGGGTGAGCAACGCAATACCGATGCCGCCGCATGCCACCTTAAACACTAAAACCAACGCATAGTGAAAATGCCACGCGTTGCGAATCCCTCTTGAACAGATTGTTATGGCGATTTACTTAAGACTTGCTTGGATTATCAATAACTCAATTTCATTGTCCGATGTATTAACCAAACCATGGGTGCCAAAACGTTTATTAACTATCATATCTCCTGAAGCCACTTTTCTATCCTCTCCTTCAATGGTCATAGTGCCTTCACCTTTCAAAATGATATACATTTCTTCATCATCTCCGTGAGTATGCTCACCCATAGAGCTTCCAGGTGGCATAACAACACGGATCGCAAAATCCCAAGCACCATCGAAATCTTTACGTCTGAATGCACGATAAATATCTATTGAACCTTCTCCATCATGGCTATTTTCGCCGACTTCTTTATCGCAGGTGTAAAAATTACGTATCATTTTTTCCAAATTCCTCTTTGATTATTTTCCGTAGATCTACTGAGCGCCATAACGCCTGCCAGCACAGGCAAAAAATAGCGGAGCAGTTTTTTGTCCTGTGGCTGCATTTGTTAGGCATTTTTATCAATAAGTTCTCTAAGTTTATTTCTAATAGTATTTGTTCTTAATCTACCTTCAATAGCTAGGGAAACCAGCATAGATGTTACGACAGAAATTAATGCTGCCAAAGTTTCATCAATTTCGTTAAATTTAGAAAGGCTATAGCCAATAGAAAACGATAGAACACAAACAAGTATGAAGAAAAATAAAGTAATCAACACACGTTGATATACTGTATCTTTCTTTGCCTGTTTGACGTAATTGTGCACTTTTACGCTGGGTTCATTTTTCAATTCTGGATAGGTTTGTAATAACCATGCTGTGTACTTCATTAATTCCTCTCTAATGCCTAACGCCTGCCAGCACAGGCTAAAAATGGCAGAGCGATTTTCTGTCCTGTGACTGCATTTTTTATGTGGTTACGCTGAATAGTAAAAAGTTTTAATACCATATTTTTTAAAGATTAATTCAAGTACTCTTGCAACACTGATTACTAATGCAGACCAAATGAAAATACCAAAGTTTGATGCTGTAAGGACACCTAATACTGAATTTGG
>NZ_PEIB01000008.1 GCF_004116385.1 Veronia nyctiphanis
TTGTTAAGTATTATTTATATTTACAAGAAGATTATAGGAAAGCAAAAAAAATAGACATTGTCAAGATAATAATAGTAATTGGATGCATATGAGACAAAAAGTCATCGGCCAAGCCGATGCTTTACAGGTTTTACTGCTTATTATTTTCCTGAGTTATAATCATGTTGCCTGAGGAGAAAAAAGCCGGGCATGCCCGGCGAATTTGGTTAGTCTTTTATAGTCTGTTTAGAGAATACACCTTTATTCCAGTCTATTTCGACAGATGTGTTGAGCGGTACATCTGTCACATGCTCATCCGTAATTTTTGTCACCCGCGTAGGAAAGGGATAGTAAGAGGTGGCAAGCAAAGACATTACGCCCACAGAGCCATTAATCTTAAAGGTGGATCTTCCTTTTTTAGACGGTTTCGCTTCGAATGAAGCGCTGAAGCCAGGTACGAAATTCTTGTGAGAGATTGCAGAAAAGCGACTCAAGTTGAATGCACCTTTGTTCCAAAAGCCATCTGTAAACTTACACAAGACGCCATGATCTCGCTTCAACAACCAATCGCACTTGTTGAGGTCATAAAGTCGATCCCACGTCCATGAGGCCGTCTCAGGTTCATATCCCGATAAGTTTTCAAGTGTGTATTCGCGTGTCGTTACTGATATCGTTCTTTGGTGGGAATACGAGTAGCTGAGAGTCCCATTAGCGTCACAACCAACGCTTCCACCAGACTGGTTACCGCTCCCATTACAACCCGCACTTAAAGAAACACCAACCGTGAATCCATTGGTTTCAGAGCTAGTCGTACCAGGGTTTGCTTGACTCGGAGAATGACCAATCAACTCAATATCGCGATCGCTTGTCCCAACTGAAAACGTATAATTGTCGGCAAACGGAGTAAGTAACCATTGCGCAGTGTTGACTTTTTTCTCTTCCAGGCTCCTGGCCAGATGTATGCCCGTACCACCGGATTCCGGGAGGACTGACACACGAACATATTTTCTATTTTCAGCAAGACCGTTGATACCATTCACACCTTCTGACCGGACTAAATCTACGGTGTATCGAATGTGTGAGTTTGCCTTACCGTTACACACATCTTTGTCCGGTCCTGAAAATTCATGGCGAGCTAACCAAAAATTATATTTCAATGATGGCGTCATACATTTAATGTCGTATTTTTTAGCGCTGACCGTGAATGAGTATGCGTTAGTTTCAGATTGACCGCTAGGAAGACCAACGATCGGGCTGGCAGCAGATTTTCGATTCAATGAGCGTGTAAATTGGCGTTTCGAATCTTTTGATAGTGCTTTGCTGGCTGCATTCGCGGCAGAAACGACAGATTTCTTACCTACGGGAGAAGAGAAGACATTTTGATAAGGTGCAGACTCATCTCCATCGATATTGATTGTCTCGAAATCTAGTTGGCCATTTACCATTCTTGCTAATACAACGGGACTGGCTAAACCCACACCTAAAATATCCCTAGTATTTGCTTTTGCTGACTCAGCATCATAGGCCTCACTATTATCAATAACCAAGATATAACCTTTTTTAAGCTTTGCTGTTATTCGCGTTATATCGCTGGAGTTTACTTGATTACTATTAACGTATACTGCGTTCATATCTGATATTAGTCTCTCGCCAATATCTGTTTTATTACCAAATTGCGTTGTTGCATAAGCGGATGAAACGGAGAGTATTCCTGCTGCAATTGAAGATAAAACGATTTTCATTTTTAACTACCCAACATGATGAAAGCACTGATGCAGAAAAAAAAGAGCGTTTTAAGATAATTACCAACGAAGGTAAATATCCAAACACCGATTTTTGTGCGCCTTGTATGCGTGACATTGCAATGTCACTGGTATTAATTCATCTAAATCACATGAATTTGTAAGGGGTGGAGGAAATATTTTATCAACAAGTAAAAATGACTTTATTTCAATAATTTAAACGGAAAAATATTTAATGGGACACAAATGAAACACCAAATAAATTAGCATTTCTTAATTAAAAGAATACTTATCAATAGTGATAATTTAGCATGAGGGATATTAGATGATTGTATTATTTCAGCAGAATAAAAAACACATTTATAATTTAATTTACTCGTTATTTTCAAGCAATTAATTAATTGGAATTAACATTCGAAAAATTAAACGAATAGATTATAAATTCAATATTAGCACTACAACACAATATGGAAGAAAAAATAATTTTTCATATACAAATAGAGATTTTCATGTAGAACCCCAAAAAATATTTCAATTAAAAAAAGTATATTTTTAGTACTATAAAGTACTCATTACTGAATTTTCCTCATATGTACTTTGAAATAATAAAATCAATTGATGTATATATAGAATATAAATATGAATAAAAAAGCACCGATAGAACCGATGCTTTTTCCTTTTGGTCAATTTTTTACTTTGATTTTCTTCTAAATTGTGACACTAACGTTTTTTGTTCTGCCAATTGAAAACACAAACTATCAGCCTCACTCACCGATTCACCCGCTATTCCAATTGTTTTCTCTGATAACTCTGAGACTGACTGAATGCCTTGGTTCATTTGATTCGCCACCGTCGCTTGCTCTTGGACGGAAGCTGCAATCTGTTGGCTTCTATCATTTATGTCTGTCACCAACTCTTGAGAACGACGCAATACCTCTCCCGCAGTTTCGGCATTTTTTACACACTCTTCAGACAACTCATTACCTCGTTCCATCGATTGAACAGCTTGTTGCGTCGCTTGCTGAATTTGAGTGATAACTTCCTGTATCTCGGACGTAGATTCTTGTGTGCGTTGTGCAAGTGCTCGAACTTCATCTGCTACGACAGCAAAACCACGCCCTTGGTCGCCCGCCCGTGCCGCCTCAATCGCCGCATTAAGTGCAAGTAAATTAGTTTGTTCCGCAATACCTAGAATCACATCAGAAACCGTACCTATCCGCTTACCATGCTCCTCGAGCCCTGAAATGACTCGCGAGCCTTCGTTTAATTGTTCAGCAAGTTTCTTGATAGCATCGACTGTGGTGCTCACACTCTCCATGCCATTGAGCGTAGCCTCGCTGGCCTCCATCGCACAATCTGAAGCGCTCTGTGTATTGCTGGACATATCACCGGTAGTCGCCGCCATTTCATTGATTGCGGCGGCAATTTGTTCAGTTTCCGCATTTTGTTGCTCAAGATTTTGAGACGTACGATTTCCATTGTCTCTTGCAGTTTGTGCTGAATTTAGAACTTGTTCACTGCCATCCAAAATACGTCCAACAACGGCGCCCAACTCCGATGAACGCATTTTAAGTGCCAGTTCGATTTCAGACACATCATCAATGGCACCGTTGTAGATGTATTCCATCAGTGGGTTATCGTAAGCATCTCTCGCAAGTGAGGTCAGCGCCTCCAGTCGTCGCGTCATGAAAAATACCGTAGCAATACTTGCAACAAACTGAACAACGACACCAGCAACAGCACCGGCAAAAAAACCAACGAGACCTGCAAGGATGGCTGAGGGAATGAAGTACAATAAAGCACGTTGCCACATACGGCTTCGCGGCAACTTCATGAAAAAGGGCGTAATGCCTTCGAGCAGTTTCGGGTATAGCTTCTCAGCACGGTCAACGGCCTTTCTGTCTGGAACAGAACGCACTGATTGATACTCAACGACTTTACCGTCTTTCATAATGGGAGATGCAAATGCGTTGACCCAGTAGTGGTCCCCATTTTTGGTTCTGTTCTTGACTAAGCCCATCCAAGACTGGCCATTTTTAATGAAGTCCCACATGTTTTTGAATGCAGCAGGTGGCATTTGAGGATGCCTAACGAGGTTATGAGGTTGGCCGATCAGCTCTTCCTGCGTATAACCCGCAACTTCACAAAACTCTTTACTGGCATATTTGATCACACCACGAGTGTCTGTAGTAGACAGGAGGTTGTATTCAGCTGAAAACTTAATTTCATTTCCTGTCACAGGATTGTTCACTCGCATAATGCACACCCCTCTCAATATCAAGACATTTATTAATGACTTTAATAGTAGACGAGTTTCACAAAATAATGCTTATTTTATGGTTATTATTCCAGCATTTTGTCGAGTGGACGAATATGGAATAACTTCAGAAGATACAGGAAGTTGAATATCATCCAGTTATTATTGACCAGTATAAAAGACAGCCATTTTTACAACATGACGTTAAGTGTTTAAAGAAAGACATCAACGACCAAAACAAAAAAACCGACAACATGCCGGCTTTTTTATTTAATGTTCGCTTGCTATCGATATTAACCGATATGTGTCGCTCCACCCATATACGATCTTAACGCCTCAGGTACCTCGATTCGACCATCTTCTTGCTGATAGTTTTCAAGCACCGCAACCATAGTACGACCGACAGCTAGACCTGAACCATTCAGCGTATGGAGTAGCTCTGGCTTTTTCTCGCCCTTACGTCTGAAACGTGCTTGCATACGGCGAGCCTGAAAATCGCCCATGTTTGAACATGAAGAAATTTCGCGGTAGGTGTTTTGCGCAGGTAACCACACTTCTAGATCGTAGGTTTTGGTTGCGCCAAAGCCCATGTCTCCGGTACATAGAATTACTTTACGATATGGCAGGTTCAGAAGCTGTAGAACTTTTTCGGCATGACCTGTCAACTCTTCGAGTGCCGACATTGAATCTTCAGGGCGCACTACTTGGACCAGCTCAACTTTATCGAACTGGTGCATACGGATAAGACCACGAGTATCACGACCGTAAGAGCCTGCTTCTGAGCGGAAACAGGGTGTGTGGGCGGTCATTCGCAATGGTAAGTCAGCCTCATCAACGATAGTGTCGCGCACCATATTAGTCAGAGGTACTTCCGCCGTTGGGATCAGTGACATGCCAACACCTTCTTCCGTCGCCGGCTGGGTATGGAATAAATCTTCGCCGAACTTTGGTAGCTGCCCAGTACCGTAAAGACTGTCAGCATTAACCAAATAAGGAACATACATCTCTGTATAATCATGTTCTGTCGCATGCAGATCCAACATGAACTGTGCCAGCGCACGGTGAAGACGAGCCATCTGGCCTTTCATTACAATGAAGCGCGAACCTGAAAGCTTTACAGCGCTTGCGAAGTCAAGCCCGCCGCTCATCTCACCCAGATCAACGTGGTCTTTAACGTCAAATTCAAACGCTTTAGGCTCACCCCACGTTGAAATCTCGACATTTTCTGATTCGTCTTTGCCTGTTGGTACAACTTCGTCAGCCAGGTTAGGTACTGACAGAACAATGTCATTTAATTCCGTTTGCAACGACGCAAGGCCTGCTTTCGCTTTGTCCAGCTCGTCGCCCAGATTGGCGACTTCTGCCAACAGCGGCTGAATGTCTTCACCTTTCGCTTTTGCCTGCCCAATGGACTTCGAACGCGCATTACGCTCCGCTTGCAATTCTTCAGTACGGATTTGTAAAGACTTACGTTTTTCCTCCAGTTCACGGAGTGTTTCAACGTCGAGTTTAAAGCCGCGACGCGCCAGTTTTTCAGCTGTCGCGTCCAGCTCAGTTCGGAGTAATTTGGAATCCAGCATGCTAGTCCTGTGATTTTTTCTGACGGTATCTGATTAAAAAACGATGTGAAAACACATCGTTTTGGTATTTGAGTCGGTCTCTGGGATAAAGAATATTTCTAAACATTGTGCAGAGACAATCGGATGTCAAACAATACCCAAATTGAGAATTTTTTCCTAGCGTTTTTGGGGGCTTTTTGCGTCTAACTGAGCAAGAAATGCCAGCTTTTCTCCAATTTTAATCTCTAATCCTCGATCAGAGGGCTGGTAATAGTGAGTACCAGCCATTTCGACGGGTAGGTAGGTTTCTCCCGCAGCGAAAGCATTGGGCTCGTTATGTGCATAACGATATTCTTCGCCGTAGCCGAGATCTTTCATTAATGACGTCGGCGCATTACGCAAATGAGGAGGCACCTCATAATCTGGGTGTGCTTTCGCGTCAGATAATGCTTGTTTCCACGCATTGTAAACCGCGTTACTTTTTGGCGCGCAAGCTAAGTAAACCGCAGCTTGGGCGATTGCTCTTTCCCCTTCAGCAGGGCCAACTCGGGTAAAGCAGTCCCATGCATTGATTGCGATTTGCATTGCTCTTGGGTCAGCATTACCAATATCTTCAGATGCAATTGCCAACAGTCGCCTCGCCACATAGAGTGGGTCGCCACCAGCGGTAATGATTCGTGCATACCAATACAATGCAGCATCAGGGTTAGAGCCCCGGACGGATTTATGAAAAGCAGAGATCAGATCATACCAAATGTCGCCTTTATTATCGAAACGAGCGACTTTTTCTCCTGCAACCTCAGCTAATAGTGTCAACGAAACCTTTTTGACGCCCTTATCATCTGGTTCAGCCATATCAGACAATATCTCGAGATAGTTGAGCGTCATTCTGGCGTCACCGGCGGTGAACCTGGCCAGTTGTTCTCTGACCTCATCAGGTAACTCGAGATTCTCGTCCCCCAGCCCTCTCTCTTTATCAACGAGTGCCTGAGCAATAACAGTTTGAATATCTGATTCATCAAGAGATTTCAGTTTATAGACACGAGCACGGCTTAAAAGCGCATTGTTGAGCTCGAAGGATGGGTTTTCTGTCGTCGCACCAATAAATGTGACCGTACCGTCCTCAATATGTGGCAAAAAGGCGTCTTGCTGGCTTTTGTTGAAGCGATGCACCTCATCAACAAACAAGATAGTCCGTCTGCCAGCCAATTGATTGTGCTTAGCTTTATCGATAGCAACTCGAATGTCTTTTACACCCGAAGTTACCGCAGAAACCCGTTCAATTTCAGCATTTGCATACCCGGCAGCCACTTCAGCCAATGTTGTTTTGCCTGTGCCGGGAGGCCCCCAGAGAATCATTGAGTGGAGTTGACCTGCTTCAAGCGCACGCCGAAGTGGCTTACCTTCAGAAAGTAAATGGCTTTGGCCAATATACTCTTTGAGATTAGTTGGGCGCATTCTGTCAGCTAGCGGGCGGAAGTCGTCAGAAAAGTCCAGCGTCATATTACTCATTCGACTGATAGCCTACTGGCGTTGGTCGTCAATTTCAGCACCTTCAGGTGGAGTAAAGGTGAACATTGTCGCCGCTGGCGCCTTTGGCTTAAATGCCAGTAAGGTGTAGTCAATGGTTGGGCCATTGTCCTCAACGACGGTAAACCCTTTGACTTCGCCATTGGACATCACATTGAGTATCAGCTTGTTCTGTACTGCTGCGTTTTTGGGGGTCAAGGTGAATATATTACCTTGCTGGTTCACAAGATAATTTTCCCAGTCGCTCTTATCATTGCGGGTCAGAAGGACAAATGGCGTGTGGTCAGTCCCATCTTTTAACCACATCGCTGTTGTTTGCTCGACGAACGGATCATAAATCCACAGCGTTTCGCCATCTGAAACCATCAGATTTTCATCCTCTGAATCAGGCGTGTAGTTAAACAAATTGGGTCGTTGAACAGCCAACTTACCTTTGCCTTCATTGAGTAACTCGCCGTCAGGGCTGGTGACTGTCTGGCTGAAATTCGCAGAAAACGCATTCACCTTTGCCAGTCTGTCACTCAACTCCTGTTTCGGTGAACTCGCGTTTACAGTTAAAGGCATGAGTAGTATCAGGGCCAAAAGGTACTTCTTCATATTTTTTACCATTGTTTTTATTGTTACGTTAATCTCGTGATGGCGGCGGGGGAGCCAATACTTCACGATTACCGTTATGTCCGGGTGGACTCACTATGCCCTGCGCTTCGAGCTGATCTACAATACGGGCGGCACGGTTGTACCCGATTTTAAATCGTCGCTGTACACCTGACACCGAGCCTCGACGGCTTTCAGTGATGAATTCAACAACCTGATCAAATAACTGGTCAAGTTCTTCACCATCACTGGCTGTCGGCGCTTCACCGGGAAGCAAGGCATCAGAGCCCTGATCGCCGCTGGTAATTTCCGAAATGTATTGCGGTTTACCACGTGCTTTCCAGTTACTGACCACGCGATGCACTTCATCATCATTGACAAAAGCACCATGCACACGCGCAGGATGGTTTGAGCCATTTGGCATAAAGAGCATGTCACCCATACCCAACAGTGACTCTGCACCACCCTGATCCAGAATGGTACGTGAATCTGTCTTGGTCGAAACTGTAAACGCCATCCGGGTAGGAATATTTGCTTTTATCAGACCCGTAATGACATCAACCGAAGGACGCTGTGTCGCCAGTACAAGATGTATACCCGCCGCTCGTGCTTTTTGCGCAAGGCGAGCAATCAATTCCTCTACCTTTTTACCCACTACCATCATCAGATCGGCAAATTCATCGACGATGACAACGATGTAAGGCAGTTTTTCTAATGTCGGTGCAGTTTCATCCATACTATCGCCCGGCTTCCATAACGGATCGGGAATTGGATGATCAGCATCATTCGCCTCTTTGACTTTATCGTTAAAACCTTTGATGTTTCTGACACCCAAAGCCGACATAAGTTTATAGCGTCTCTCCATTTCTGCGACACACCAACGCAATGCGTTACCCGCATCTTTCATATCGGTAACGACTTCAGTAAGAAGGTGCGGAATGCCTTCGTAAACAGAGAGCTCAAGCATTTTCGGGTCAATCATGATGAACCGAACGTCTTCAGGAGACGCTTTGTATAGCATGCTGACTATCATCACGTTAACACCAACAGATTTACCGGAACCTGTGGTACCTGCGACTAAAAGATGCGGCGCTTTGGAAAGATCGGTGACAATGGCTTCGCCCGCAATATCTTTTCCAAGCACAACGGAAAGCGGAGACTTGGACGAAACAAAACGTTCGCTCCCTACCACCTCAGACATAAACACGGTTTCACGACTGCTGTTTGGCAACTCCAATCCGATATACGGTTTCCCGGGAATGACTTCAACCACACGAACCGCACTGGTCGACAGTGAGCGAGCAATGTCCTTGGCAAGTCCGGCAATGCGGCTCACTTTGACACCCGGCGCTAACTCCAGCTCAAAACGAGTGATCACTGGGCCCGGGTACACCCCAACGACCCTCACCTGAATTTTGTAATCCTCTAATCTGGCCTCGACCAGTCTGGCAGTTTGTTCGAGCTCTTCACGGGATGCCTGCTGGGCTGTTTTTCGTGCCGGGTCGAGCAAATCAAGTGTTGGTAGTGGCTCTTCAGGTTTCGGTAATTCCACATCATGCTTCATCAGGAATGGATGGGTTACGCCCGCTGCATTCTTTTGGGCTTCGCGGATCGTTTCCTGAAATGGGTCTTCTTCATTTTCCTGCAATAACTCTGGCTCAGCGTTTTCTTGCTCTAAACGCTCCAATTCAGAAAGCCCGTCACTGTTCTCGAAAGTAATGTCCGCTTTTGGCAGTAAGTCGCCAACATCTTTGTCGGACATTTGTTGCTCGGAAGTTTCAGCCTGCTCTCCTTCGGTAAGATCAACATTCAATGGTTCATGAACATCCGCCAATTCAAGCTGCTCGCTGTCTACCGGAGGCAACGGTGGCGGACTTTCAAATGCTGGCGCTGGTTTTTCGTCGGTGACGCTCAAGTCACCCAATGAAGGTTCATCCAGCAGAACATCAGGTGCACTGTCAGAATCAGGAAAAACAATTTTGGGGCCCGATGTAGCGTCATTATCAGTATCATCAGCGCCACTTTGCTCATCTTTCACACGCTGCGCATCGTTGAGTCTCGTAACGTCTGTCAGGTTTTCATCGGCTGGAGAATCAAAGTCTGGCGTATTCCCATTTGACGCGACATTTGTCTTCGATGCGGCAAGGGTCAAAGGCTTGTCATTGCGAATTTTATTAACGAGTAATGTACACGCTTTAAGCGTGTATTCGCCGACGGTATCGACAATAGTTAGCCAAGAGATACCGGTAAATAACGTGAAACCTGCAGCCCAGAAAAAGAGCAGCGACAAAGTCGTACCAAGTGTATTGAGAAAAGGGATAAGAAGATCATTCAGTACATCGCCAACCACACCGCCCGACGAGTAATACCAGAAATCATCAAAATTGAGGTCAGCCAGTCCACAACTGGTCAGGAAAAGTATCACCACCCCGAGAATACGTGTTGCGAGAATCGTATATTGAATATTGTCAGTGGCGCTTCGTCTTTTCAAAAACACCCAACCGGCCAACACCAAGACCAGCGGGAATAAATAAGCGAGTTTGCCTAGTGCGAAAAATAGGGTATCTGCAACGAGAGCACCAAGCGCACCCGCAGCATTCTCTATCGGAGCATCCTGAGAGGTCTGTGACCATGAAGGGTCAGCTGAATCATAAGTCAGCAATGCCACAGCAATAAAAACGGCAGACAAGAGTGCAATGATGAGCGTGCTTTCTTTGAGGCGCTGAATACCATTCAACCTCTTATCTTTATCTTCCTTCGTTTTTTGCTGTTGTTGTAAAGAAAACTCCATTGTCACCTATCTGATTTTTATTTTTAAAGCCGATATTGCGTGTAGTCGGATAGTGAACGATTTTGCCCACTTTATCCCTCTCAATTGTTTGGTAAGATGTCTCGCCAACAGAAAAAGTGTACACCAAACAAAAAGACAAGCCGAGCAACATAGCTGCTCGGCTTGTCTTAATTGCACTTACCTGCCAGTAAAATCGTCAATACTGTGAATTCACACAGCTAAATCGATAACTAGCGAGTTTTGATTACCAGATGATTCGTCTGTTTCACCTCTTCCATGACAACGTAAGTTCGAGTGTCATTAACACCCGGTAAGCGGAGCAGAGTCTCACCCAGCAACTTACGGTAAGCTGACATGTCTGATACACGAGTCTTGAGCAAATAGTCGAAATCACCAGAAACGAGGTGACACTCCTGAATATCATCCAACGCCTGAACAGCTTGATTAAACTGATCAAACACATCAGGCGCGCCACGGTTAAGTGTAATTTCGACAAAAACAAGTAATGACGCATCGAGGAACTGAGGATTCAAAAGCGCCGTATAGCCGCTGATGTAACCTTGTCGTTCCAAACGACGAACCCTCTCAAGGCAAGGCGTAGGCGAAAGACCTACTCGCTTGGAAAGCTCAACGTTCGACACCCTGCCGTCCTTCTGAAGTTCGTTCAGAATGTTCCTGTCTATCCTATCCAAATCCTTGGAGGGTTTTTTCTTGGCGTCTACCATTTTTTATTCCACCTTATTTCTTCCTTGCAATAATAAATTCCGTTTTTATTGATAAAAAACAAATATTCAGTATCAAATGTTGCCTACCCAGAACTATACTAGCTTTAAATATAACATTTCAAGAACATTTGTAGCAAATAACACTAATTTGGAGTGAGAAATCAGGATGATCATTGGCGTACCTAAAGAAATTAAAAACCATGAATACCGTGTAGGTATGGTCCCAGCCAGCGTACGTGAGCTTATTTCCCACGGACACAGTGTCTTTGTTGAAACAAAAGCAGGCGCTGGCATTGGCTTCAGCGACGACGATTATGTAAAAGCCGGCGCATCAATCCTTGGCACTGCCGAAGAAGTATTTGCCACTGCTGAAATGATTGTCAAAGTTAAAGAGCCACAAGCTGTTGAACGTGCAATGCTTCGTGAAGGGCAAATTTTGTTCACTTATTTGCACCTCGCACCAGATTTTCCACAAACCGAAGACCTTATCAAGAGCAAAGCTGTCTGTATAGCGTACGAAACGGTAACAGATTCTAAAGGAAGATTGCCACTTCTGGCTCCGATGTCAGAGGTTGCAGGCCGTATGTCGATTCAGGCGGGCGCTCAAGCGTTAGAAAAATCACACGGTGGTGCAGGCGTTCTTCTGGGTGGTGTACCTGGCGTTGAACCTGCGAAAATAGTGGTTCTAGGCGGTGGTGTTGTTGGTTCAAACGCAGCACGTATGGCGGTCGGTTTGCGTGCAGACGTCACAATTCTCGACCGTAACATTGATACTTTGCGTGCATTGGACGAAGAGTTCGAAGGCAAAGCTAAGGTAATCTACTCAACAGAAGAAACACTAGAAAAACACGTGTTGGCCGCAGATCTGGTAATTGGCGCTGTACTTATCCCAGGTGCCGCTGCACCGAAGCTGGTAAACGCAGAACACATCAAACGTATGAAGCCTGGCGCTGCTGTTGTTGATGTTGCCATTGACCAAGGCGGTTGCTTCGAAACGTCGCACGCAACGACGCATGCTGACCCAACGTACATTGTTGATGATGTTGTTCATTACTGTGTAGCAAACATGCCGGGCGCGGTTGCGCGTACGTCAACATTTGCACTGAACAACGCCACTTTGCCTTACATCGTTAAACTGGCGAACAAAGGTTATCGTGAAGCGCTGCTGGAAGACCGCGGATTCCTTGGTGGTCTAAATGTCATCAATGGCCAAGTAACCTGTAAAGAAGTCGCAGAATCGTTCAATCTGGATTTTGTAGACCCACTGACAGCACTTAAACACTAATCACTCATAAGTTTACAGTGAATCAGAGGGCACCCTTCGGGGTGCCCTCTTTCTTTAGGCCTTTAATTTCCATACAATCAAAGTCAACAACACGAACTCAAAAAGTCCGGAGAACGAATGAGTGAAGTAAGACATGTGAGCCTGTTGATTCTGGGTTCAGGCCCTGCAGGCTACACAGCAGCAGTATATGCAGCACGCGCAAACCTGAAACCTGTCATGATAACAGGCATGCAACAAGGTGGTCAGTTAACAACAACAACGGAAGTAGAGAACTGGCCGGGCGACCCGGAAGGACTGACTGGCCCAGCGTTAATGGATCGCATGAAAGAGCATGCGGAAAAATTTGATACTGAAATCATCTTCGACCACATCAACGAAACTGACTTTAGCCAGCGCCCTTTCCGACTGAGTGGTGATAACGGCTCTTACACCTGCGATGCGCTAATTATTGCAACAGGAGCTTCAGCTCAATATCTTGGTATGGAATCAGAAGAGAACTTTAAAGGTCGCGGCGTATCAGCGTGTGCAACCTGTGATGGTTTCTTCTACCGTAATCAGAAAGTAGCTGTTATTGGTGGTGGTAATACTGCTGTTGAAGAAGCGCTGTACCTCGCCAACATTGCTTCAGAAGTCCACCTGATTCACCGACGTAACACCTTCCGCGCCGAGAAAATTTTGGTTGATCGTCTTATGGACAAAGTCGAGAACGGCAATGTTGTCCTGCATACTGATCGCGTACTAGATGAAGTACTAGGCGATGAAATGGGTGTAACCGGTGTACGTGTGAAAGACACGAATTCTGACGCAACTGAAGAGTTTGACGTTATGGGGCTTTTCGTTGCCATTGGGCACAAACCAAATACCGGGATCTTTGAAGGTCAGCTGGATATGGAAAATGGCTACATCAAAGTGAAGTCAGGCCTTGAAGGTAACGCCACGCAAACCAGCGTTGAAGGTGTATTCGCCTCAGGTGACGTCATGGACCATACCTATCGTCAAGCAATCACATCTGCTGGCACCGGATGTATGGCTGCACTTGATGCAGAACGTTTTCTGGACGCGCTTAACGAAAAATAAGTAAACTATAGAATTGCGGCCCGGTTCTAGCCGGGCTTTTTCTTTTTATGCCACCAAAGGCATCAACTATTAGATCCTATGGATAAGAAAAAACATAGCTCGCTGCTCAAATGGCTAAAAGGCCACAATCAGCTTGCCAAGTCCTGGATGATGGTCACTGTAGCAATGGCTTTTATCTCTGGTCTTTTTCTCCTCGCACAAGCTGCTTTACTGGCGAATATTCTCAATCAACTCATCATTGAGCAGACGCCTAAGTCTGAACTTATATCGTCATTTGTAGGGCTCGCACTCGTTGTTTGCTTGAGAGCTGCTATCAGTTGGGCAAGAGAGCTGACGGGTTATCGTGCAGGTGAAATAATACGCCTCCATATTCGCAAACTTATTCTCGATAAGCTTCACTCACTTGGTCCGGCAACAATACAAGGGAAGCCAGCCGGAAGCTGGGCAAGCCTTGTTCTGGAGCAGGTTGAGGAAATGCAGGACTTTTTCTCTCGCTACATGCCTCAGATGTCCATTGCTGTCTTGCTTCCATTGATTATTCTCGTTGCTGTCTTCCCTATCAACTGGGCAGCGGGCCTGGTATTTTTGCTAACAGCACCACTGGTGCCGCTGTTCATGGCACTTGTTGGCATGGGGGCCGCTGATGCTAACAGACGTAACTTTAAAGCGATGCAGCGCCTGTCAGGACACTTCTATGACAGACTGCGTGGATTAGCAACAATTCGGCTTTTTGATCATGCTGACAAAGAAACAGAACAACTCTATGCGGCATCTGACGATTTTCGACGCCGCACTATGGAAGTGTTACGCATGGCATTTCTTTCATCCGCGGTGCTTGAATTTTTTACGGCTATTTCAATCGCAATTACAGCGGTGTATTTCGGTTTCAGTTTTATCGGGGAGCTCGATTTTGGCCACTATGGCGTAACCATTTCTCTGTTCACTGCTGTTTTTGTGCTTGTGCTCGCCCCAGAGTTTTACCAACCCCTGAGAGACTTGGGTACCTTCTATCACGCCAAACAGCAAGCAATTGGCGCTGCAGAGTCTATTGTGAACTTTTTAGATGCAGAGCCCGAGGTCAATCATCAGGAAAGCAAACAACCGATTTAACGTCTGTCTCGATACAAGCATCAGACTGCGAGGTGGTTAGCCCTGATGGCTTTGTGTTGGCCGGGCCCCTGAGCTTTTCAATCACTCCCGGCGAACAAGTTGTACTTGTTGGCCCTAGTGGAGCAGGTAAAACCAGCCTAATGAATGCAGTTTTGGGATTCTTGCCCTATCGAGGCAGCTTGAAAATAAATGGGATAGAACTTCGCGATTATAGCCTGTCAGACTGGAGAAAACACATCAGTTGGGTTGGACAAAACCCTCAACTCTTCCACGGTACGCTTCGCGATAATGTCGCCCTCGCCAGGCCTGAAGCGGAAGAGAATCAAATTAATCGCGTGTCGAAAGCTGCGTTTGCTGATGAGTTCATTCAACGTTTCGAAAAGGGCTATACGCACATGGTAGGCGACAGAGCCAGCGGGATCTCAGTCGGTCAGGCGCAACGCGTCGCCGTCGCACGCGCAATGCTTCAGGATGGAAGCTTTTGGGTGCTCGACGAACCAACAGCCAGCCTCGACGCCAACAGTGAAAAGCTCGTTGCAGCGAGTTTATCTGAAGCAACGAAAGGCAAAACAACCTTGATGATCAGTCACAGACTCGACGAACTCAGTAATGCAGATCAAGTCTGGGTCATGGATAAAGGCAAGCTTGTTCAACAAGGCGACTTTGACCTTCTTAAATCTCAAGGTGTACTAGCAGATATGTACAACGCCATTGACAGAGGTGATTTGGATGCGTGACCTACTGCCCTTCCTCCGTCTTTACAAAAAGCACTGGTTTGGCCTAACTGCAGGTATAGTACTGGCCTTGGCAACGCTTTGCTCTGCAATTGGCCTGCTTACGCTGTCAGGGTGGTTTATTGCTGCCTCCGCACTAGCCGGTTTAACCATTGGCAGTAATTTCAACTATATGCTTCCTGCAGGTGGTGTGAGAGGTTTTTCGATCGCCAGAACGGCTGGCCGTTGGGGTGAACGTGTCGTCAGTCATGACGCGACGTTCAAACTGCTTGCTGAGTTACGTATCTACTTCTTCAGAAGGCTTACTCCATTGATTCCGGGCCGCATCGGCTCACTGCGTGATGCGGACCTTCTCAACAGAATGGTGGCCGATGTTGATGCGATGGACCACGTGTATCTTCGCCTAATAAGCCCATTGATTGTCGGTTCATTGGGTATCGTTGCCATCAGTAGTTTCCTTTTCTGGTTCGAGCCCTCCTTAGGACTGACTTTGGGTGGAATTCTTCTGACAATGATGATCGCTCTGCCGATTGTTTTTTATCGATTGGGCGCAGGGCATGGCCGTGTTATTAGTCAAACGAAATCGACGCTAAGAGTGTCGCTTCTCGATTGGATACAAGGTCAGGCCGAACTGAATATCTTTGGTGCATCACAACGCTATCGCCAACAGGCCGAAGATGAACAACAAACGCTACTGTGCGCTCAACGGAAAATGGCTGGGATCACCGGTCTCGCCAGCGCAGGTCTACTTGCTGCAAACGGACTGACACTTGTGCTCATGTTGTGGCTGGCTGCTGACGGTATTGCCGGAAACAAGCCGGACCCCTTTGTTGCTATGGTAGCCTTCGCAACGATGGCAAGCTTTGAACTAATGGCCCCAGTAGCGGGTGCCTTCCAATACTTAGGTCAGACCATCACATCAGCCAAGCGTCTTAATGAAGTGCTGCAGACTCCGCCGGATACACCTTTCAAGCCCGACGGCTATGCTAACGTTGCCAAAGGTAAACTCACATTTAGTGGTGTAAGTTATCGCTATCATGGCGCAGAGCAAGACGCATTATCTGATGTCAATCTCGAAGTCGCCGCAGGGAAAAAGATAGCGCTTCTTGGTCGCACAGGGTGCGGAAAATCGACTCTCCTTCAGCTAATTACCCGTAATTGGGATCCCCAGCGCGGTACCATCCTCATTGATGATGTTTCTCTGACAGAGTGGCAAGAATCTGCGCTTAGAAAATCTATCGCTGTTGTCAGTCAACGCGTAGACATTTTTAACGGAACATTGAGAAATAACCTCAAGATGGCAAATTCCAGTGCATCCGACGATGATTTCAAAGAAGTGCTGAATCAAGTCGGCTTGCAGGTTCTTCTCGAAGAGCCCGGGCTCGATATGTGGTTAGGGGATGGCGGTCGCTTACTGTCAGGCGGTGAAAAGCGCCGACTGAGTATTGCGCGGGCACTGTTGAGAAACGCACCCGTTCTGTTACTTGATGAGCCTACCGAGGGTCTAGATGCAAGAACTGAACAACAAATCCTCTCGCTGATCTTAGAACATGCTAAGAATAAAACTGTCGTTTTCATCACTCACAGGCTTATTGGGCTTACTGACATGGACGAAATTTGTCTGATGGACGAAGGGCGAATTATCGAGCAAGGCAGTCATCAGACGCTGAAAGCGCAAAACGGGCGCTATTCAGCGTTACTGAAGCGACTCTAAATTATCAAGTCAATGTGCCGTTATAATTAGAGGGAGTAATAACTCCCTTTTCTTCACAACAAATACGTACGGCAGTAGAAATTTTTGGTGCGCTATGACAATTTATTTGCCTCCACTGGAAGAAAATCCTGAGTATTTCCCGCCCGTCTCCGATGCGTTAGACGATCCTGATGGTTTGCTTGCCATTGGTGGCGATCTAAGTGCCAGACGTCTGAGCGAAGCGTACCGTCATGGTATTTTTCCTTGGTTCGGAAACAACGACCCGTACCTCTGGTGGTCACCTTCAGAGCGAGCCATCTTTACCCCAGAGACATTTAATCCAAGTAAAAGCCTCAAAAAGTTTGCTCGTAAATCTGGATACCGTGTTTCAATCAATACGTCATTTTCTGATGTGATCAATAAGTGTGCGCTTATTCGTGGCGAGGATCAGGTTTGGATTACACAAGAAATGCGTCGCGCCTACACCGAACTTCACATTGCGGGAAAATGCCACAGTGTAGAGGTTTGGTGTCAGGATGAATTAGTCGGAGGTCTCTATGGCGTCTCCGTTGGACAAATGTTCTGCGGCGAATCCATGTTTTCCGCCAAAACCAACGCATCAAAAATAGCACTCTGGGCTTTTTGTAAGCACTTTGCTTCTGCAGGCGGAAAAGTGATCGACTGTCAGATGATGACAGACCACTTAGCCTCGCTTGGTGCCATGCCGATAAATCGCGATAATTTTATCGAGCTTTTGAATCAGGTTAAAGATCAATCTCTTTCCGCTACAGTTTATGAGCCACAAAGGTTGAATTTTCTGGAGGCATCTTGATTAAGAAATCAATCCAGCTCGGGATAATGCCTCCTTCACCCTGTAGTTACCTGCCGGACGAAGTCGAGTCTGTCGCCATTGTTCTTGATCCAGAAGTGCATTCTAAGGAAGCCTATCAATCATTACTGGAGTCAGGCTTCCGTCGGAGTGGAAATAACATATACCGACCACAATGCGTCAAATGCAAAGCTTGTCAGTCGCTTCGTATCCCAGTCAATAATTTCATTCCTTCGACAAGCCAAAAACGTCAGATAAACCAACTCAAAAGACTACGTGTAGATTTTAAAGCATCTCTTGATAAGAATTGGTTTGCGCTTTATGAACGCTACATAGAAGCAAGACACCGCAGTGGCTCCATGTATCCAGCTGATAGAAATGATTTTCTCAGTTTTATTGGCAGTGAATGGATGCACACCGAATTCATGCATGTATATCAGGATGAAACACTGATTGCAGTGGCTGTTACAGATATATCATCAGAAGGCTACAGTGCGCTCTACAGTTTCTTTGAACCTCACCACAAATGGTCTCTTGGCTCGATTTGTGTACTCGCCCAGTTACAACATGCCCGAGACAAAGGCATTCCTTGGCTTTACCTCGGGTTCCAAATTGATGGCTGTGAAGCGATGAACTACAAATCGAAGTACAAACCAAACCAGCGTTTCATAGCTGGGCAATGGGTCTAATCTGCGACAACAAGTATTTCAGCTTTATTTTGTTAACTTCTACAGCAGTTATTCCGTATTTTTGCTGGTCAGTGCCCACGCAAACGGGTAGAATTCCCGCCTTGAAGTTTATCGATTCATAGAATCAAGGCATTATCTGCTGATTACAAAATGGCTGATGAATAGTCCAAGAGGATTAAATGGCAAAAGAAGACGTAATTGAAATGCAAGGTACCGTACTGGATACCCTGCCAAACACAATGTTCCGTGTTGAGCTGGAAAACGGCCACGTTGTTACCGCTCACATCTCTGGAAAAATGCGCAAGAATTACATCCGCATCCTGACCGGTGATAAAGTTACTGTTGAGATGACGCCTTACGATCTGTCCAAAGGTCGTATTATCTTCCGCGCGCGTTAATCCTCACGCTTCGAAAGATATAAAAAACCCGGCAATCGCCGGGTTTTATCGCTTCTAGTCTATGTTACTTAGTTCACGCTGTTTCCATTTCATCACTGAAATTAAATGTCAGCTTATCTGCTTTCAGGCCAACTTTGACCGTACCACCATTAACCAAACAACCGAATAACAGCTCATTAGCAAGATTCTTCTTCATGTGGTCCTGCATGACTCTGGCCATTGGGCGAGCCCCCATAGATTTGTCGTAGCCCTTCGTCGCCAGCCATTTTTTGGCCTTGTCCGTTACTTCGAGTGAGACGCCACGTGCATCAAGCTGCGCTTGAAGCTCGACAATAAACTTATCGACAACCTGAAGGATAACAGACTCATCGAGGTGATTGAACCAGATGATGTTGTCTAGGCGGTTACGGAACTCTGGCGAGAACACTTTCTTGATTTCTGACATCGCATCATGACTGTGGTCTTGCTGAATAAGACCAATGGATTTCCGGACAGTCTCACTGACACCCGCGTTGGTCGTCATGACGAGAATGACGTTTCGGAAGTCAGCCTTGCGTCCGTTATTATCGGTCAGCGTACCATTGTCCATCACCTGTAAGAGCAGATTAAAGACGTCTGGATGCGCTTTCTCAATCTCATCAAGCAACACGACACTGTGTGGGTGCTTTATCACTGCGTCAGTCAGCAAACCACCTTGATCGTAACCAACATAGCCAGGGGGAGCACCAATCAGTCGGCTCACAGTATGACGCTCCATGTACTCTGACATGTCGAAGCGTTGCAACTCGATACCCATAGAACGTGCCAGCTGAACAGTTACTTCAGTTTTACCGACACCTGTAGGCCCGGCAAACAAGAAAGACCCCACTGGCTTATTTTCAGCGCCAAGTCCTGCACGGCTGAGCTTGATGGCCTCACAAAGTGCGCCGATAGCTTCATCCTGTCCAAAGACCAGCATTTTGAGCTTATGTTCAAGAGACTGAAGAATATCTTTATCAGTAGAAGACACTGATTTTTCCGGTATCCTTGCCATCTTGGCAACCATGTTTTCGATATCACCAACGCTAACTGTTTTCTTACGCTTGTTAGCTGGTGCTAGACGACAGCGCGCACCTGCTTCATCAATAACGTCAATCGCCTTATCTGGCAAATGGCGTTCGTTAATATACTTGGCTGATAGCTCAACAGCTGCGCGAATGGCCTTGTTAGTGTAGCGTACTTCGTGGTGCGCTTCATACTTAGGCTTTAGTCCCATGAGTATCTTCGTGGTGTCATCGACCGATGGTTCAATTACATCGATTTTCTGGAACCGACGTGCAAGCGCTCGCTCTTTCTCGAAAATATTGCTGTATTCTTGGTATGTCGTAGAACCTATACAACGCAACTTTCCGCTCGAAAGCAATGGTTTGATTAAATTCGCCGCATCTACTTGGCCACCAGATGCCGCTCCAGCACCGATGATAGTATGTATTTCGTCGATGAAAAGAACAGCGTGGTCTTCTTTTTCTAACTGCTTAAGGATTGTTTTAAATCTTTTCTCAAAGTCGCCACGATATTTGGTGCCCGCCAACAACGAACCAATATCCAGCGAATAGATGACACAGTCCTGAATGATTTCAGGCACTTGCCCTTCAACAATACGCCATGCAAGGCCTTCAGCGATTGCGGTTTTACCCACACCCGCCTCTCCAACCAGTAAAGGGTTGTTCTTACGACGTCGACACAGCACTTGAATTGTTCTTTCTAGCTCTTTATCACGACCAATTAGTGGGTCGATACCGCCCACACGAGCAAGTTGGTTGAGATTAGTAGCAAAGTTCTCAAGGCGTTCTTCCCCATTACCCTCGACAGCAGCTTCGTCTGACGGCATTTCTGACCCGGGTAATTCATCATCAGAGCTTTTTGTCGTACCGTGGGAAATGTAATTCACAACATCCAAGCGGCTGATGTCGTTTTTCTTCAAGAGATAAGCAGCGTGTGATTCTTGTTCGCTAAATATAGCGACCAACACATTTGCACCACTCACTTCACTGCGGCCGGAGGACTGAACGTGAAAAACTGCACGCTGCAACACTCTTTGAAAACTCAGCGTTGGCTGCGTCTCACGGCTGTCATCATCTGTGGGTATCAGAGGTGTGGTTTGTTCAATAAATGCATCCAGTTCTTTCCGGAGGGCATCAATATCAGCGCGACAAGCCAATAATGCTTCTCTGGCTGCCACATTTTCTAGTAATGCCAGAAGTAGATGCTCAACGGTCATAAATTCGTGCCGTTTTTCTCTGGCTTTAGCAAACGCTCCGTTGAGGCTCGCTTCAAGTTCTTTATTCAGCATAAGGCACCTCCCTCAATAAACCACGAATTGGTGTGCCAGAGAGAGAAATTAAGCTCTCTCAACTCAGGCTTTTTCCATAGTGCACAACAACGGGTGCTGATGTTCTTTGGCGTACATCATTACCTGTGCAACTTTCATTTCAGCCACTTCCGCGGTGTAAACACCACAAACGGCCTTTCCCTCATAATGCACTGTCAGCATCAGCTGCGTTGCAGCTTCTAAGTCCTTTGAGAAAAAACGCTGAAGCACTGTGATAACAAACTCCATAGGAGTGTAATCATCGTTATTTAAAAGAACCTTATACATTGACGGCGGTTTAACTTTTGTCTCTTCAGATTCCGCTACGTCACTATCTGGGGCTATCCACTCGTACAATTTGCTCATAACAATTTAATTATCTTAAAAGGTAGCGATATCTTCTCAACAAACCAACTGGTTAATGGGGACAATCCCTCTTCCTTGTTCGTGAACAAAAAAGTTTCGCCACACTTAAAACCTAATTCACAGATTGTATTCCAGCAAACCCCACATTACTACGTTTGATGTTGTTAATTGAAACCTTGTTTCTTTCTAACAGTACCTCAATCGCACAACAACTAAAACCGCAACTTACATCGTATTGACAGGTGATCTCAAAGACAGTCACAGGCCGCGAGTTCCTATTTCATCATGCGTTTTAAACACCAACAAAGCATGACTACATTACTGTACAATTTGAAGTATTTCGCAATTCATTTATTTCGCTTAATTTAAGCCTAACCCAAATGGCGATAATTTGGTTTTTTTTAGGCTTTCTATTTCAAAGTTTTTTAGGAAGAAAAGTTGCAGTTACTTTTTCGGAGAAAAATAAGTGATTGTTTAAAATGAGGTTTTATATCTTATCTCGTCATCACACCCAGTATTTATCACTAATTATTGTCAATTTATCAATTAATAAAGCATCAACAAATAAGATTTGAACGATCTCATTCGGTATCACATGTGAAACAAAATGATACACATACAATACATATACCTCATAGCGCACAAAGTCACTCATTTTAATTAAAATATTGCTGCAACATCATACGTGAGCTTGACTGCCTAAAACTTTCTACTAGAGTGTGGAATGTAGTTCAAAAACACTGCATCAATTACAACTGGGTAGTGTACTCAAAGATGTAGGTATTCACTCATAGTTATGCAATTTGAATGCAAGAGGGAAGTTTCACATGGCAACTGGTACAGTTAAGTGGTTTAACAATGCAAAGGGATTTGGTTTCATTTGTCCAGATGAGGGTAACGGTGACATTTTTGCACATTACTCAACAATCCAAATGGATGGATACAGAACCCTTAAAGCTGGTCAATCAGTGAATTATGAAGTGCAGGAAGGCCCAAAAGGATTTCACGCCAGTGAAATTGTTCCGGTAGAAAGCGAGGCGCTGAAATAAAAAAATACAATAGCCAATCGATTTTACCGAGGAGTGACCCGTCATCATCGACAGTCGCTCCTTTTTGTTTTTAAAGACGTTGCAACCGGGGTGGTGATCATTTCTTGAGCCAACTTGACAGGACACAAAAAAGCCCAACCTTTCGGTTGGGCTTTTTGAACTTTCCGATAAATCGAAAGTTACATTTGCTCGATCATGTCGTCAGCAAACTCTGAACACTTGCGCAATGTCGCGCCATCCATTAGGCGTTCAAAATCATAGGTGACCGTCTTATTGCTGATCGCTTTCTCCATTGAAGAGATGATCAAATCAGCAGCTTCAGTCCAACCCAAATGACGAAGCATCATTTCAGCAGACAAGATCAGTGAGCCAGGGTTTACCTTGTCCTGACCAGCATACTTAGGCGCAGTACCGTGAGTAGCTTCAAACAGAGCAACACCATCACCAATGTTTGCGCCAGGTGCAATACCGATACCACCAACTTGCGCAGCAAGAGCATCAGAGATGTAGTCACCGTTCAGGTTCATAGTTGCAATAACATCATATTCCGCTGGGCGAAGCAGAATTTGCTGCAGGAATGCATCAGCAATAACGTCTTTAATGATGATTTCTTTGCCCGTGTTTGGGTTTTTGAAAGACATCCAAGGGCCGCCATCCAACAACTCAGCACCAAACTCATCACGCGCAACTTCATAACCCCAGTCTTTGAAAGCACCTTCGGTAAACTTCATGATGTTACCTTTATGAACAATGGTCATAGAGTCACGATCGTTGTCAACAGTGTACTGAATTGCAGCACGAACCAAACGTTTCGTACCTTCTTCAGAGATAGGCTTGATACCTACACCGCACTGTTGTGGGAAGCGAATCTTTGTCGCACCCATTTCGTCTTGCAGGAACTTGATTACTTTGTCAGCTTCGGCAGTGCCAGCTTTGAACTCAACACCTGCATAAATGTCTTCTGAATTTTCACGGTAGATTACCATGTCAGTCAGCTCAGGCTGCTTCAGAGGGCTTGGAACACCTTCGAAGTAGCGAACAGGACGCGCACAGATGTACAAATCAAGCTCTTGACGCAAAGCAACGTTCAACGAACGGATGCCGCCGCCAACTGGGGTTGTCAAAGGACCTTTAATAGCAACTTTGTAATCGCGGATATATTCTAGAGTTTCTTTTGGAAGCCACTCGTCTTCGCCATACACCTGCGTGGATTTCTCACCAGTGTAGATTTCCATCCAGGAAATTTTGCGGTCGCCGCTATATGCTTTTTTAACAGCTGCATCGACAACCTTGATCATCGCAGGGCTAACATCAACACCGATGCCATCACCTTCAATGAAAGGAATGATTGGGTTGTTAGGTACTACCAGCTTGTTTCCGTCCAGAGTGATTTTCTGGCCATTAGCCGGAACAACAACTTTAGTTTCCATTAATACTCTCTCCTAGCGTCCATTTATCCTGTATACATGCCAGCAAAAACACACTCCACAACGTCCTTGGGGTACAGTCTAAAATCGCTTGATAAGTATGTTCACGTATTAGATGTGGATGCTGTGGCAGCATTACAGAGAATTGTTCTGCGTGGTAAATCATGTGGCCGAAAGAATACTTTAATTTCACAAATGCGCCAATCAGATTATTCCATGTATAATACCGAGGTCTCATTTGTAGCCCGAGCTGATTGACATAATCTAATGACCTTTTCTCAAAAAACTGTTCACAAAAAGAACAAGCTTTCACAATCTGGTAAACAAAACAAAAAGAAGCCAGTTCAGCACAAGAAACATCAGCCTAAAAGGCCCAGAGGCCAAAGGCGTATCATTTTATTTAATAAGCCGTTTAATACGCTAACACAATTCACTGGTGAGCCCGGAGACTCAACACTTTCGGACTTTGTACCAATAAAAGATATCTATGCGGCAGGACGTCTCGACAAAGACAGTGAAGGGCTTTTAGTGCTAACAAATGATGGCAGTCTTCAGGCCAGATTAACTCAGCCCAAGTCTAAACAACCGAAGACGTATTGGGTACAAATAGAGGGTACACCATCTTCTGATGCCATCAGAAAGCTACAGCAAGGTGTTGAGCTTAAAGATGGCTTAACGTTACCCGCAGACGTTAAACTAATCGATGCGCCTGATGTATGGCAAAGAAATCCTCCCGTCAGATTCAGAGCAAATATCCCGACGACTTGGCTTTCTATTACATTGAGAGAAGGTCGAAATAGACAGGTCAGAAGGATGACCGCCCATGTAGGACATCCGACCCTACGGCTTATTCGTTATAGTATGGCTGACTGGACGGTTGAAGCTTAAAGCCTGGTGAGTGGAGAGAAGTGTCATTAAAATATGACATTTCTTCACCGAACGTAAAACGTGACTAGGTTCTCATCTGTTTACCTCATGAACTTTCTGTTAAACTCTGCCACCGATTAAATTGGAGCATGAATTTTCGCTATGTCAGACAACAGCAACAAAAAAGTTATCGTAGGCATGTCAGGGGGCGTTGACTCTTCTGTTTCTGCTTATCTTCTTCTTCAACAAGGTTATCAAGTTGAAGGCCTATTTATGAAAAACTGGGAAGAAGACGATAACGAGGAATATTGTTCAGCGGCAGAAGATCTTGCCGATGCACAAGCTGTCTGTGACAAGTTAGGTATTACTCTCCACACCATTAATTTTGCCGCTGAGTATTGGGATAATGTGTTTGAACATTTCCTGACTGAGTATAAGGCGGGCCGCACGCCCAACCCTGATATCCTGTGTAATAAAGAGATAAAATTTAAAGCTTTTCTCGAGTTTGCGGATGAAGTGCTTGAAGCTGATTACATTGCGATGGGCCACTACGTGCGTCGGTCTTTTCCTGTTTCTGAGGAAAAAATGCCTAAGATGCTTCGTGGTCGTGACAGCAACAAAGATCAAAGTTACTTCCTTTACACACTGAGCCACGACCAAATCGCTCGCAGTCTCTTCCCTGTCGGTGAATTAGAAAAACCCGAAGTCAGAAAAATTGCAGAAGAGCAGGATTTAGTTACTGCGAAAAAGAAAGACTCAACAGGCATTTGCTTTATCGGTGAGCGTAAGTTCACTGACTTCCTCTCACGTTACCTACCCGCTCAACCCGGTGTTATCGAGACTACTGAGGGGCAAGAAATCGGAGAGCATCAGGGCTTGATGTACCATACTCTTGGCCAGCGTAAAGGGCTGCACATTGGTGGTCAAAAAGGCGGTAATGGTAATGAAGAGCCTTGGTACGTTGTTGATAAAGATGTAAGCCGAAATGTACTTATCGTAGGTCAGGGGGCTAATCACCCTGCCCTATTTTCCCAAGGTCTGATTGCTGGTCAGTTGCATTGGGTTGACCGTTCACCAATCGCTCAATCATTGAAGTGCACCGTGAAAACGCGATACCGCCAACAGGACATATCATGTACCATCGAACCTGTTGATGAGCTGACAATTAAAGTCATTTTTGATGAACCGCAAGCCGCGGTGACACCCGGACAGTCAGCGGTATTTTATCTGGATGATGTTTGCCTAGGTGGTGGCATCATCGAACAGCGTATATAGGAGCTTAGTGAGTGGCCAATACTTCTTATGATCGTACCATCGCATTTGCTGGTATATGTCAGGCAGTAAAACTGGTGCAGGAAGTTGCAAGAACAGGCGGTTGTGACCGTGAACAACTTCATACCAGCCTTAACAGTATTGTCGTCACTGACCCTCCGAACACCGCCGAAGTATATGGCGGAGAACAAAATCTGCTGGTCGGTTTACGCACCATAGTGGAAGAGTTTGATACCAGCAAAAGTGATGGCGAAATGACTCGCTATTTGATAAATCTCTTGGCTCTGGAGCGCAAGTTATCAGCGCGTCGTGATAGCTTGTCACAACTTGGCGATAGAATCAGCACCGTACAACGTCAGGTTGGCCACTTTGAATTACTTGATGATCAAATGATCAGCAACCTCGCCAGTGTTTACCTCGATACCATCAGCCCGCTAGGGCCTCGTATTCAGGTCACTGGCTCTCCCGCCCAGCTTCAGCAGACAGGTGTTCAGCACAAGGTACGTTCGCTGTTGCTGGCTGGAATGCGCAGTGCCGTCCTTTGGCGGCAGGTAGGCGGTAAACGCCGACACTTGATATTTGGCCGAAAAAATATGATTGAACAGGCCAAAATCATCCTCGCCCGAAATTCTTAATATATAGTTCAGGAGTTACATAATGGAACTGTCAGCACTGACTGCTGTTTCCCCGGTTGATGGCCGCTACGGTACGAAAACGATTGCGTTGAGATCTATTTTCAGTGAGTTTGGTCTGCTGAAGTATCGCACCGTTGTTGAGATTCGTTGGCTACAAAAGCTGGCTACAACGGATGCAATAGCTGAAGTACCTGCATTCAGTGCAGAAGCGAACGCTCTTCTCGATAAAATTGCCGCTGAATTCAGTGAAGCCGATGCATCTCGTATCAAAGAGATCGAGCGCACGACCAACCACGATGTCAAAGCTGTCGAATACTTCCTGAAAGAGAAAGTCGCTGAAAATGCCGAACTCAATGCGGTCAATGAATTCATTCATTTCGCATGTACCTCTGAAGATATCAACAACCTGTCACACGCACTGATGCTGAAAGAAGCACGTGAAGACGTGATGCTTCCAGAAATCCGGAATATCATTGATGCAATCAAGGGCCTTGCCGACGAGTACCGTGATGTTCCTCTTCTTTCAAGAACACATGGCCAGCCAGCTTCTCCATCTACGATGGGTAAAGAAATGGCGAATGTCGCATATCGCATGGAGCGTCAATTCCGTCAGATCGAGAATATTGAAATTCTTGGTAAGATTAATGGCGCAGTAGGTAACTATAACGCGCACCTGTCCGCGTACCCAGATATCGACTGGCACCAATACAGTGAAGAGTTTGTTACTTCACTTGGCATCGACTGGAACCCGTACACTACGCAAATCGAGCCGCACGACTATATTGCGGAACTTTTTGATGCGATTGCACGTTTCAACACTATCCTGATTGATTTCGACCGTGATGTCTGGGGTTATATTGCTCTGGGTCATTTCAAGCAGAAAACAATTGCTGGCGAAATTGGCTCTTCGACGATGCCACACAAAGTTAACCCAATTGACTTTGAAAACTCTGAGGGCAACCTGGGTCTGGCAAACGCTATTTTTGGCCATCTGGCTCAAAAACTGCCAATTTCTCGATGGCAGCGTGACCTGACCGATTCAACCGTACTTCGTAACCTTGGTGTTGGTTGTGGCTATGCCATTATCGCTTATACCTCAACGCTGAAAGGTATCAGCAAGCTCGAAGTAAATCGTGCAGCACTTGAAGCAGAGTTAGACAAAAACTGGGAAGTACTGGCAGAGCTGTTCAAACCGTTATGCGTCGTTACGGCATAGAGAAGCCATACGAGAAACTGAAAGAGCTGACTCGCGGCAAACGCGTAGACGGCGAAGGTATGCGTCACTTTATTGATGGCCTCGAACTCCCAGAGTTTGAAAAAGAGCGTTTGAAGCAGATGACGCCAGCTAATTACATTGGTGAAGCAATTTCGCTGACTGACAACTTGTAATTACTGTTATTGTATTAACAAAGCCCAGACACACATTGTCTGGGCTTTTTCGTATGAATGGAGTGTATTAATAGGTTAATCAACGATTGATAAGCGTTATACTTGAGCCAAATAAAATCAGCCGTCCAAACATATGTATCAGTTCAACTTTGATCTAGACCAATTCCTTGCCGAGTTCTGGCAGAAAAAACCCACCATCATTCGTAACGGCTTCGCTAACTTTGAAGACCCTATATCACCAGACGAACTTGCCGGTCTGGCTATGGAAGAAGAAATAGACTCCCGCTTTGTATCAAACGCGACAGGTAAGTGGGAGGTCCAACATGGTCCATTTGACACTTTCGAATACTTCCCCGATACCGAATCACAGTTGATTGTTCAGGCATCAAATCATTGGCATCCGGGCCCTCGCGCCTTATCAGCGCCATTTAATAAGCTGCCAAACTGGCTCTTTGATGACGTAATGACCTGCCTGTCCATGCCAGGTGGTGGGGTGGGCCCGCATATTGATCAGTATGATGTGTTCATCATTCAGGGCATGGGTAAGCGACGATGGCGTGTCGGTCCGCAAGGCGAGTATGAAGATGCAAATCACGAGAGTGGGCTTCGTCAAATTACAGGGTTTGATGCCATCATTGATGAGGAGCTTAACCCCGGCGACATCATCTATATTCCACCCGGGTTCCCACATGAAGGGAATACCAGCGAAGTATCGCTAAGTTACTCTATTGGCTACCGCTCACCCAAAAAGCGTGAATTACTGAGTAGCTTCGCTGATTTTGTCATTTCCAACGATCAGGGTGATGTGCACTATCATCAACCCGCGCTCAAGGCACGGGATAAAAGCGGGATGGTTTCGGCCACGGACAAAGATGAACTCAATGAGATGTTGATGTCATTGCTCACTGATGATGAAATAAAATCCCGCTGGCTGGGAGAGCTTCTTAGCCAATCGAGACATGAGTTGGACATAATGCCTGCAGAGCCACCATGGCAAATGGCTGAACTCACGGAGTTTGTCAGCGATAACCTTGTTCTTGAGAGGGTTGCGGGTCTCAAAGCGCTCTATCATCAAGAAAACCCTTCATTGATTTTCATCAATGGCGATACTTATGAACTCAATGATGAAAACGCACCACTGATTTCCCATCTGCTGTGTAATCTAGAGAGCTTTACTGGCTCTGATATGGGTAAACTGGCAGAGAACCCTGCATTTATGGATTTATTGTTAATGCTATGCAATCAGGGGTATTGGTATCCGCAGGCTTAATGCCCAAAGCACCATACAACAAACACAAAAAAGCCTTCCAAATGGAAGGCTTTTTCATTCTGTAGTCTGCGCGAATTAAACAACAAACTGGCCAACAAGGCTCTTCTGTTGCTCTGACAATGACGCTAATCGCTGGCCAACCTCCGCAGAGCGTTCGGCATTAGTAAGAATGCCTTCACTCTGTTCGCGAATATTTGACACATTGCCATTCACTTCCGCTGAAACGGTCCGCTGTTCCTCTGCCGCCCTAGCAATTTGTGCATTCAACTCTTCAATCGAACGTATTGCCTCAGCTATGTTGTTGAGACTATTCGCGGCTTCTTCAACTTGAAGTGACGTGTCCCCTGCAAGTTTATTGCCTTCTTCGATAGCACCAACGACTGAGCCAATACCTATACCCACTTCTTCGATCACTTCCCTAATCTGGGTCACGGATTGTTGAGAGCGAATTGATAGTTGGCGAACTTCTTCTGCCACAACAGCAAATCCTTTACCTTGATCCCCAGCCCTCGCGGCTTCAATCGCCGCATTAAGGGCCAGTAAATTTGTTTGGTCAGAGACGCCCTCAATGACAGTAAGAATCTGGTTAATACTTTCATTGCTGCTCTTTAACTGCTCAACAACAGGTTTAGCGGCATTCATCTTATCAACCAAAGAGTTCATAGACTGCGCTGATTGGCTGGCGACGCTTTGACCAGAAGTGGCAGCCGTAGTCGCAGAAATGGCAGCATTCAACGCATTTTCGGTATGATTAGCGACTTCACTCGCTGTCATCGTCATTTGCTCTGCCGCCGTAGCAACCAGATCGACCTCACGGAATTGTAATTCACTGCCATCACGAGTGTTTCCGGCAATATCTGCGGCCCCGCGCGCAGTTTGCTCAATCTCAGACACTGATTGAACAACGTCTTGAATAATACCTTGCAACTTATCAAGAAATTTATTGAACCAATTTGCTAATTCGCCAACTTCATCTTGCTGCTTAAGCTCAATCCTTTGGGTAAGGTCACCTTCACCCGAAGCGATATCTTTCAAACGTTCAACCACCACTTTAATTGGTTTAACGATCTGCTGAGCAGCAAAATAAACAATCACTAGTCCGAGGCCAATAATAACTACGCCGATTAACCAGGTGGTATTTTGAGACGTTGAAAACTGGTCACTGACAATATCCCCCAATTCATAGGCGTCTGCTAAAACTGTGTTGACTGGTAATTGGATCACAACACCCCAATTTCCAGATCCAGTACTAATAGGCTTAAAGACTTGCAACCATTTGTCGTCGTCAGTCCATCTTACTTGTATCTGGTCACTATTTAGCCAGTTGGCAAGCGCTGATGGCATTGAACTATCGCCCGTGATGATGTCACCGATCCGAGATATATCTTGGTCCCAAGCCGCAAGTACGCCATCATTCCCAACGATAGTAACGTTCCCAGCACCGCCATAAAGCTTACTGTCTACATCGACAAGAATACTTTGTAGTTGGCTAAGATTGATATCCAGCCCCATTATCCCAAGCACTTTTCCATTTTGTACCAGAGGAACAGTAATTGAGGTTATCAATGATTGTGTACCAGATTGACTACTAACATGTGGCTTTAACACACACAAGGCGGCTGAAGACACCGAGCAGTCATACCAATCAGATGTAAAACCATCCAGTGATTCGGTACCAGCAATCTGAGCTTCAGAAAGGATTTGTCTGTCGGGCTCTTGGCCATTGTTGAACCAATAGGCGGAAAAACGCCCAGTATCATTGCCGCCCGCATAATCCGCATCGACGTAGTTGCTGTCTTCGCCATCCAGACCGTTTGGCTCGAATACGGCGTAAGCACCTTCGATATTTGAAAAGTTTTCGACTGCCAACTTGAGCATTTCACTGACAGAGTTTCTCAGTTCAGAACTGTTGGTGTAGTTCTCTTCAGCATTTTTCTTCAAGAAAATAACGCTTTGTGCAAGGGTTTGTGCACGGTAAATGGCCTCATCCAGAAACCCTTTTACTCGGGTAGCTTCTGTCTGAGCTTGACTGAGGACTAACGACTCGGTTTTATCTTTCAGTGATGAGACCGATAACTCACCGATGGTTTGTTGACTCTGATTGTTAAAGTATGCAGATATCGAAAGCAAAGCAAAGGCGGTAAAAAGTAAGCACAACCCTGAGACTAGGGTGACTTTCCACTGTACAGATAGCTTTTGCATAATCACGCTCCTTGCGTTAACAGCTACCAAAAGCAAAGCGATGGTTTTAGTTATATTCCGTTATTGTTTATCGACATTTTAAGCTTTTTTTTTTAGACAAAAAAGCGCGATCTTCATCGCGCTTTTTTCAATAAACGAAGCTTAAACCTCTACATGAAGACAGGAAACGGCATGCCTGTCTTCACCCTTCAGTTGAGGCTTTTTATCCGCACACGATTCCGTAGCAATTGGACATCTTGTTCGGAAAACACAACCAGAAGGTGGATTCATTGGAGAGGGCAAGTCACCTTCAAGTAACTGAATCTCCTTTGAGCGCTCTTTATCAGGGTCAGGAATTGGCACCGCTGACATCAGAGCTTTTGTATATGGATGCTTCGGGTCGTCAAACAATGCTGAACCTTCAGCAAGTTCAACCGCATTACCGAGGTACATGACCAATACTCGATCAGAAATATGTTTAACAACTGACAAGTCATGCGCAATAAAGATAAGGCTCAGCCCCATTTCTTTCTGGAGTTCTTTTAACAGGTTCACCACTTGCGCTTGAATAGAGACATCAAGTGCTGATACTGGCTCATCACAAATTACAAGTTTCGGTTTCAGAATAAGCGCACGTGCAATACCAATACGCTGGCACTGACCACCAGAGAATTCGTGCGGATAACGGTTTATAACGTTGGGCAGAAGGCCAACACGTTTCATTATCCACTGAACCTCTTCTTTCACTTCTTCCTTACTTTTTTCTGGATAGAACGTCTTGAGAGGTTCAGCGATGATCTCACCGACAGTCATACGCGGGTTTAGTGAGGCCAGCGGATCCTGAAATATCATCTGGATTTCTTTGCGTTTCTCACGCTTTTCCGTATGAGACATTTTGGTTAAGTCATTACCCAACCAAACCGCTCTACCATCGGTCGCTTCAACGAGACCAATAATCGCGCGAGCAAGTGTCGATTTACCGCAGCCCGATTCACCCACAACACCCAATGTTTCGCCCTCATAAAGACGAATATTGACACCATCAACAGCTTTTAGTTTGATGGTTTAGTCCACGGCCAAGAAGAAGCCGGCATGATGTTAAAGTGGACTTTGAGATCCTCAATGTCCAGTAGAAGGTTTTTATCAACAATACCCATTACCAAGCCTCCTGATCAGAAAAACACGCTCTCAATCTGTCGTCACCAAATGGCGTGAGTATAGGCGCTTTAACCTTACACTCAGCGGTAACACGGTGACAACGCTCCTGGTAAGGGCAACCGGGAGGAAGGTGCAGCAAGTTTGGTGGATTACCTGGTATTGTTGGCAGAACTTCGCCTTCAGTATCCAGTCGAGGTATCGCTTTTAACAAACCTTCTGTATATGGATGGCCCGGCTGGTAGAAAATCTCGTTAACCTTGCCGTATTCCATCGTGCGGCCAGCATACATGACCAAAACTTTGTCACATGAGCCAGCCACAACGCCCAAATCATGGGTGATCATAATAATTGCAGTATTGAACTCAGACTTCAGTTCATTCAACAACTCCATGATCTGTGCCTGAACAGTCACATCAAGGGCAGTTGTTGGTTCATCTGCAATCAGAAGTTTCGGGCGGCATAACAAGGCCATCGCAATCATTACACGCTGGCGCATACCGCCAGAAAACTCATGCGGGTACATAGTAATACGCTTGCGTGCTTCAGGAATTTTAACAGCTTCGAGCATGCGAACAGACTCTTCGAAAGCTTCTGCTTTGCTCATACCTTTGTGAAGCATTAAGACTTCCATCAGCTGATCGCTGACTTTCATGTAAGGGTTCAAGCTGGTCATCGGGTCTTGGAAAATCATCGCGATTTGCTCAGCGCGAATTTTATTCAGCTCAGCTTCCGACAAGTTGAGGATTTCATTACCCTCAAACTTAGCACTACCCTTAATAATCCCGTTTTTGGCCAAAAGGCCCATAATCGCGAATACAGTCTGGCTTTTGCCAGATCCCGACTCACCAACGATACCCAAGGTCTCTCCACGATCCAGAGAGAAGTTCAGATCATTGACCGCCGTAACAATGCCGTCTTGTGTTGTAAATTCAACGCGCAGGTCTTTTACGTCTAACAGGCTCATACATCCTCCTTATCGGTCTTTCGGATCAAGGGCATCACGAAGACCATCACCCACGTAGTTGAAGCAAAACAGTGTTGTGACCATGAAAAGCGTTGGGAAAATCAGCATCCATGGTGCAAATTCCATTGTCTTTGAACCCTCATTGAGTAATGCGCCCCAACTGGTCATAGGCTCCTGAACACCCAGGCCAATAAAGCTCAAGAATGATTCGAATAAAATCAGACCCGGAATCGTCAGTGTAGAGTAAACAGCAATAATACCCAGAACGTTAGGGACGATGTGGCGTGTGATGATACGCCATTGGCTAACACCACAAACATGCGCAGCTTCAATGAACTCTTTATTCTTTAGACTCAACGTCTGACCACGTACGATACGTGCCATATCTAGCCAAGAAACCATACCAATCGCGACAAATAACAAAACAATGTCACGACCTAGTATTGTGACAAGAACAATGACTAAGAACATAAACGGGATTGACCCGAGGATTTCGACAATACGCATCATAACAGTATCTACACGTCCGCCTAAAAATCCTGATGTTGCGCCGTAAAGCGTCCCCATGACAACTGCGATAATTGCACCTACGACACCTACCATCAATGAAATTTGACCACCCATTAAAGTGCGGACAAATAGGTCACGACCTAGACTGTCAGTACCGAATAAATGGCCGTCTTCAGCAAGGCTTGGCGCTGCATAAATCGCATTCCAATCGGTATCATCAAATGCGTATTGGCTCATCATTGGGCCAAAGATAACGGCAAGCGTAATCACAGCAAGTATGCAGAGACTAACCATGGCCGCACGGTTCTTCTTGAAACGAATAAATGCGTCTTGCCACAGGCTACGACCTTCTACTTCAAGGTTTTCGGCAAGTTTCTCTACGGAGTTAATTTTCTCTTTGTGTGTCGTCAACATAACGCAGCCCTTTAATAACGAATCTTTGGATCGATTGCAGCAAGAAGCACGTCAACAATGGCGTTGAACATGATTGTCAAAGTGCCGATCAGAATGGTAACGCCAAGCACCAATGAGTAATCACGGTTGAAGGCTGCTTGAACGAAGATCTTACCAATGCCTGGCAGGCCGAAGACAGTTTCTATGACGACAGAACCAGTTATGATTCCGACAAACGCAGGCCCCATATAAGAAATAACAGGCATCAGGGCTGGCTTTAACGCATGTTTTACAATGATGTAGCGGTAACTCATTCCTTTGGCACGCGCCGTTCGAATGAAGTTACTGTTTAATGTTTCAATCATGCTACCACGGGCAATTCGCGCGAATGCTGCAGCATAGAGAATAGACATAGCGATCACTGGCATGACCATATATTCGAGAGAGCCATTGAACCATCCTCCTGAAGGCAGTAAGTTCAGCTCAATCGAGAAAACATAAATGAGCATTGGCGCAAATACGAATGAAGGTAATACAATGCCCAGCATCGCTGACGCCATTATGGTGTAGTCTCCCCAACTATTTTGTTTCAACGCACCAATCGTCCCTGCCAATACACCTGTACAAACCGCAAATATAAAGGCATACAGACCTACTTTCGCGGATACAGGAAAAGCTGCAGAAATCAACTCAGTCACTGTATAATCTTTGTATTTAAATGACGGACCAAAATCACCTTGTAGAACCCCGCCAAGGTAATTGAAATACTGCTCAGACAATGGTTTATCAAAACCATACTTTTCATTGATATTGTTCAGAACTTCTTGTGGAAGAGCCTTCTCTGAAGAAAAAGGTGTACCGGGCGCAAAACGCATCAAAAAGAAAGAAATAGTGATCAACACCAGTATCGTCGGTATTGCTTCTAAAATTCGCTTGAAAATAAACTTCAACATAACTCAACCACGCATGTTTCTTATTCGGAAAAGCCAACTCTCCTGCAAACAGAAGAGCTGGCTTTATTAAAGCTAATACTTAGTTAGCTTTTAGATAAAGATCCTTGGTATAGACATTTTGCTCTGGGTTATTGAACGGATAGCCACCCAAAGTCGGCTTGATAAGGAACTTGTTAACATACTGATAGATAGGTGCAATCGGCATGTCTTCCGCTAACTTAGCCTCAGCATCATTGTACGCTTGAGAACGTTCTGCATCAGAAGACGCTGCATATGCTTGCTCGATGATATTATCGTACTCAGTACTTCCGTAGTCTTTACCGGCACTCTCATTGTCGCTTTGCATCAGTGTCAAGAAGGTTGAAGCTTCGTTGTAGTCCGCACACCATCCGGCACGCGCCACTTGGTAGTTACCTTTGCGCGTTGTATCTAGGTAAGTTTTCCATTCTTGGTTATCAAGTGTTACTTTCACACCCAAACGTTTCCACATAGAAGCAAGGGCAACTGCAATTTTCTTGTGAGATTCGTTAGTGTTATACAAAAGAGTGAAATCAAGTGGATTGTCTTGGCTGAAACCAGCAGACTCCAGAAGCTTCTTCGCTTCCGCGTCACGTTCTTTTTGAGTCAGGTTTGCATAGGCAGGTTTAGCCGGATCGAATCCGCCAATACCGCCATGGGTTAGGAAATAGGCTGGCTTTTCACCTGCACCCAGCAGGGCATTAGAAACTACATCACGGTTGATACCGTAAGAGAGCGCCTTACGAACGCGCGGATCATCAAACGGCTTAACTTTCGTATTGAAGCGGTAGTAGTAAGTACAGAGTCTATCAACAACAGTAAGGCTTTCAGGGTGTTGTTTTTTCAAACGCTTATAGTGCTCAGGAGGGATTGTGCTTGTTAGCTCAAGCTCTCCAGCAAGGAAACGGTTCATTTCGGCGTTCAAATCATCAATTGGAAGATATGACACCTTATTAATGACAGTTTTGGCGTCATCCCAGTAGTTCTTATTTCGCTCAAGAGCAATACGTTCGTTCACAACCCAATCAGCCACAGTATATGCACCATTGCCAACAAAGTTACCTGGCTTGGTCCATTGATCACCGTACTTCTCTACAGTTGCTTTGTGAACTGGGCTAATCGTCGTGTGGCCTACCATCTTGACGAAGTATGGGATGGGTTTAGCCAGCTTGAATTCCAGAGTGTAGTCATCAAGAGCCTTTACGCCCAAAGTATCGGGCGACTTTTCACCAGCAATGATCTCATCGCCGTTGGCGATTTTCATTTTTGCGATATACCAAGAGTACGGAGACGCAGTGGCAGGATCGGTAACACGCTTGATGGAATACTCAAAGTCCTGCGCAGTTACAGGATCGCCGTTTGACCATTTAGCGTCTTTGCGAAGGTTGAAAACGTAAGTTTTGTCATCAACCTGCTTCCAGCTCTCGGCTGCGCCTGGAATTACATTTCCGTCTTCGTCCTGAATTACAAGCGTTTCAAAAAGGTCGCGTGCGATATTTGACTATGGAACACCAGAAATTTTGTGTGGGTCAAGAGACTCTGGCTCAGCGCCATTACCACGAAGGATTTCTTGCTTTGCCGCCAGCTTGATACCCGCCGGGACATCAGCCGCAAAAGAAGTGAAAGAAGTTGCAGCGACCGCCATGCCAGCACTCATCATAAGTGCTTGAGTTATCTTGTTCTTTAACATTTAGAACTCCAATCTGTCCATAATTTGCATCCATGTACCCTCCTTCAACTCCTCTCATGAGTTTCTGAGATACCTGTTTTGATAACAGGTCGGAGGTGGGAGAATTGCTTTGAACATTACCAAGCATCAAAGTAATTTACCATAAAGAAGCCTTAAAAAGTCATAATAAACCAATACACAACCTATTAGCGATATATATATCTGGTTTTATATGTTTTTCGCAGATGAAAAATCAGGAAAGATGAAGATTTGGATAATAATTGACGAGAATTAACCAATAAATAATAAAAAATAAGCGTTATATCCTGTAATTAGCTCGTTACTACGGCATTTACCTAGCACAAACAACTTCATATCAGTAAATACAACCATACATAAAAAGTCGTTTTTCTTACATTAAAATTCTGATGATCCTTCATATAGATTATGTAACATGTAAAGTATTTCAAACAAAAAAAAGACACGCAGCCAATAAACATAAAATTAACATACTGATAACAAGGCATCTTGGTGCAAATTTTCTTACAAAGTGATGTCGGTCGAAAAGTCGTTTTTTCACAACATCTAAAGACAAAAACGCCAGCAAAGAGCTTGCTGGCGCATCGTAAACAATTTCTTACATGTGTTATTTCTGTTGGTCTTCTAAGTTAATAGGATCTTTCTTTTTTGAACTTCCAGACTTCTTCTCAACCAACTCATTATTAACAAAATCATCAGATCTCTCGGGCAGGACTTCATTCAACATCTGCTTCAAACGTTTGTTCGAGTATCTTCTGTGTTTCATGCCTATTCTCCCTCATTAATAATCACAGGAATATATTCCTGTACAGAGAGAGTCTAGCAAAGCATTCAAAATACGCCTGCTCAGACCTGAGACTTTATCCCTGGGCGCTCTACAAACACGAAAGTGAAAAATGAGGGGGTCGACAGCAGCTAAAAGCACTCAGTTACGATCTAAGGAATGATGTCTCTCGGGTTCATTTAATAGAAACAAAAGCTAAACAATCAGTAAGTGCCGTTAGATAGAAGTAAAGTCTGAAATATTAAAAAACCTCGAGCACACGAGGGACTTTTTACATAGTCATCATTATATACCTCTGTTTTTCATCGATTTTTTAGCATCATTTCAAAATTTTTCATATTCGTTGCATCTAATTTTTTTTGAAAAATTAAGTATCAAATACAGAATCTATTTGCAGTGACTCCAAAACTATTCCGCAACCCTTTAATAACACATCAATAACAATGAAACTCAAACCGCTCACATTCAGCTTTCGGCCACAAGCGTTTGAGCAAATTTCTTTAATTTCAAGGAACTGAAAATGAAGCCAAATAAATTGATGCGTTACGTCGCACCCGCATTGCTCGCGGCTGCTGCGAGTCCTGTCGCGCAAGCAGCCCCAGGACAACCCCTGATTTCATGGATGGACACAGATTTTGCCATTATTGAAGTCAGCCAATCTGCATCTGCATATAAAGACCTAGTGACGGTAAAAGATGCTGCAGAAGTCCCAGTTAAATGGGATCGCTGGTCTGGAGAGGCTGGTGATAGCTGGCGCGTGTTACTCAATGGCGAAGTGGTATTTGAAAAAGATATCGCTGAATCAGCAAGCCAAAGCGATTCAACGACGCTTCAAGTAAAACAAGGCGGCCAATATGCCATGACCGTTGAGCTGTGTAGCGGAACAGGTACGGAGCTTCAGTGTACGGCAAGTGCACCGAAAAACATTGTTGTTGCAGATACCGACGGTAGCCACCTCGACCCACTGCCGATGAACGTTGACCCAAACAATGGGAACTATACAACACCTGATGACACGGTTGTTGGTGCTTATTTTGTTGAATGGGGTGTATTTGGTCGCAAATTCCCTGTCGATAAAGTCCCAGCTCAGAACCTGACACACATTCTCTATGGCTTCGTTCCAATTTGTGGTCCTAACGATTCTCTCGGCGAAATCGAGAACGGCGCGAGCCTTGCCGCGTTGAACAGAGCCTGTAAAGGTACTGCTGACTATGAAGTAGTTATCCACGACCCTTGGGCAGCAGTTCAAATGCCTCACCCTCAGTCAGGTCATAGCTATAGCACACCTTATAAAGCACTTACGGCCAGATGATGGCGTTGAAACAACGTTATCCAGACCTGAAGATCGTTCCGTCGATCGGTGGCTGGACGCTGTCTGACCCATTCTACGATTTCGTAGATAAATCTAAGCGAGATACCTTCGTTGCCTCCGTTAAGCGTTTCCTACAGACATGGAAATTCTATGACGGTGTTGACATTGACTGGGAATTCCCTGGCGGCCAAGGTGCACACCCAACAAAAGGTGATCCTGAGCGTGATGGCCCAGCTTACATTGCATTAATGCAAGAGCTGCGTGCGATGCTTGACGAGCTAGAAGCGGATACTGGTCGTACTTATGAGCTGACTTCTGCAATTGGTTCTGGCTACGATAAAATCGAAGATGTTGACTACGCTGAAGCAGTTAAGCATATGGATTACATCTTTGCGATGACCTATGACTTCTACGGTGGTTGGAGCAACGTTGTTGGTCACCAGACTGCACTTAATTGCGGTAGCCACATCTCTGCAGATGAGTGTGCAGGTACAGGTGTTGATAGTGACGGCAAGCCTCGTAAAGGCCCAGGTTACTCAACCTCAAATGCTATTGATTTGCTTCTTGCACAAGGCGTTCCAGCGAACAAACTTGTCGTCGGTACAGCAATGTATGCGCGTGGTTGGACTGGCGTAACTGAAGAGTCAATGACTGACCCATCAAACCCTATGACAGGTGTTGGCAACGGTAAAGTTGAAGGTTCTTGGGAAGCTGGCGTCATCGATTATAAAGATGTTGTAACCCGCTACATCAACAAACCTGGCGTTGTTGTTGGTTACGATGAGCAAGCAGAAGCACCTTACGCGTATGACCCATCAAACGGTGACCTAGTCACTTATGACAGCCCACGCTCTGTTCAAGCTAAAGGTGAATATGTACGTTCACTTGGCCTTGCAGGTCTGTTTGCTTGGGAAATTGATGCAGACAACGGTGATATCCTGAATGCAATGCAAGAGTCGCTCTCTGGCGCGCCTTGTGAAGTTGACTGCGTGCCAAACAAAGCACCAGTGGCTAACGCAGGCTCTGATTCATCTGTTAAAGGTCCAGTAACAGTTTCACTTGATGGCAGCCAGTCTAACGATACTGACGGTTCTATTGTTAGCTATGCATGGGTTCAGACTTCTGGTCCATCAGTTGTGGTCAGCAATGAGAACAGCGAGACAGCATCTGTATCTCTGCCGAAAGTATCTGAAAACACAAGCTACGTCTTTACACTGACAGTAACAGATGACAAAGGTGCAACAGCATCTGACTCTGTAAAAGTAACTGTTCAGGCCGACGGCGTTGTAGAGAACAATCCACCAGTGGCGGAAGTATCTGCACCATCTTCAGTGACAGCTGGAACCGCAGTAACTGTTGATGCAGGCGCTTCTACAGATGCAGATGGCGACACACTGACTTTCAACTGGACACAAGTTCCTGCTGGCATTGATGCAGTTGTGAATGGCTCTAAAGTCACGTTCACTGCTGCAAGCTACTCTGTTGACACTTCACTTAGCTTCACAGTAGAGGTATCAGACGGCAACGGTGGTAAAGATTCAGCGAGCGTTACTGTAACTGTGCAGAAAGACGACGTTTCAGAATGTCCGAATGCATGGGACAAAGGTCAAGTTTACCTGAAAGGTGACCAAGTCACTCACAACGGTAAAACGTATGAGGCTAAATGGTGGACTCAAGGTCAAGAACCTGGCACCACTGGTCCATGGGGTGTTTGGAAAGAAATCGGTGATGCTAACTGCGGCTAATTGACGCAACATAGCAACCATGAAAAAGCGCAGCCAAAATGGCTGCGCTTTTTACTTTCCGATAGAGAAATTTATTTCCAGCGGTTCGCGGCATCATCATCAGAAGTCTTGGCTTCTATCCAACGCTCTTCTTCTGCTAATCTCTCTTTTTTCCAAAATGGTGCCTGCGTTTTTAAAAAATCCATGATGAACTCACAGGCCTCAAATGCTGCTTTTCTATGTGCGCTAGTCACACCAACAAAGACAATTTGATCACCCAATGACAACTCACCAACCCTGTGTATCACACGAACATGATTCAACGGCCATCGTAACTTGGCATTATCGACAATACTAGCAAGCGACTTTTCTGTCATTCCAGGGTAGTGCTCTAACGTTAAGCCACGAACGTTGTCGCCGAGGTTCATTTCTCTGACTTTGCCCACAAAAGTGACAATAGCTCCGTCAGCATTATCTGTATTGAGCGCTTCATATTCTTCTGACTGCGAGAAATCCTCATACTGAACTGAAATCATTTTAACCACCCGTCACTGGCGGAAAAAATGCAACTTCATCGCCATCTTTCACTTCAGCATCCAAACTCGCGATAGTTTGGTTGATTGCAACGAGTAATTTTCCAGATTCCAATGCAAGCGCCCATTTGTCATTCTGAGCTGAAAGATGAGCACGAATACTCTCGGGATCGGGAAAGGTTTCGTGAAGGTCAACGCCCGCTACACCTGCTATTTCTTTAACCTGGGCAAAAAATAAAACTCGAATCATGCGTCCGCCTTAAAGTGCCCAGATTTACCACCCGTTTTTTCAAGGAGTTTTACTGAGCTGATCACTATGTCTTTTTGAACGGCTTTACACATATCATAAATTGTCAACGCTGCGACAGACGCAGCCGTTAATGCTTCCATTTCAACGCCTGTTTTACCTGTTAATTTGCACAGTGATTCAACGCGTACTTGAGAGGTTTCTTGGTTGGCAATAAGCGAGACCTCTACCTTCGAGAGCATTAATGGGTGGCAAAGAGGAATAAGCTCCCATGTCCTTTTCGCAGCCTGAATGCCCGCAATTCTCGCAGTGGCAAATACATCCCCTTTATGGTGTTGTCCCGATAGAATCAGAGACAGTGTTTCCGGAGCCATGTCTATTACAGCTTCTGCCCTTGCTTCACGGACTGTTTCAGCCTTGCCCGAAACATCTACCATATTAGCTTCACCTGATGCATTGATATGTGTCAGCTCAGACATATTCTTACCCTAAATGCGGCATGAAGTTACAAGGCTTATGGCTGGCATCTAATTGTTCTCTGATGATCTTCGTCCAACCTGTCCGACATGCTCCCGTTGAACCTGGCATACCGAAAATAACCGTATTATTTGCAAAACCGCCAACAGCCCTTGACTGGATAGTCGATGTCCCAATTTCCTGATAAGAAATCGCGCGAAATAATTCACCGAATCCTTCAACTTCTTTATCAAACAGCGGTTTAATCGCTTCTGGGGTACTATCGCGTGAGGTGAAACCTGTACCGCCCGTAATCATAACAACCTGCACATCATCGGATGCTATCCATTGCGAAATAATCGCACGGATTTTATAGATATCATCAACCACGATCTGTTTATCCGCAAGGCTGTGACCCGCTTCTTTAAGCGCATCAACGAGATAGCCACCTGAGGTGTCTGTTTCTTCATTTCGGGTATCTGATACCGTCAAGACTGCAATGTTTGCAGGTCGGAATTGGTTTGCCGCGTGGCCCATAAATTGTTTCCTTAAAATCGTTATTCTTTTAGCGTAAATCAACCGCCAATATATGCGAGATTTGGTGTCATGCCTGTCAGCCCCTGATCGAGAAAATGACTGACTTTTTTCTCTCCGAGCTGCGACTGAATTGTGTGGATAAGCTGCGGCTGATGTTCGTCGTTTTGCAAAAGGTCACGTAAGTCGACGCCATAATCACCGAATAAGCACATGTGAAGCTTGCCTCGGGCGGACACTCTTAGTCGATTACATGTCTCACAGAAATCCTTTTTGTAAGGCATGATCAAACCGACTTCACCCAAGTAATCAGGGTGCATATAGACCTCAGCAGGGCCATCATTTTTCTCTCTTGGCTTTAATATCCAACCATTCGCCAGCAGGTGATTGCGAATTGATACGCCTGACTGATGGAACTCTGAGAAGAAACCGTCCATCTCTCCAGTTTGCATCAATTCAATAAATCGAAGCTGGATAGGACGGGTTTTTATCCAATGTAAAAAAGCGGGTAGCTCCTGACTGTTGAGCTGCTTCATCAACACAGTATTGACTTTAACCTGTGAGAATCCAGCCTCGAAGGCTGCGTCAATACCACTCATGACCTCAACGAATTTATTTTCCCCAGTGATTTGGTGAAACATTCGCGGGTCAAGACTGTCCACACTGACATTGATGTGCGTCAAACCAGCATCGCGCCATTCATCAGCTCGCTTTGCTAACCGATAACCATTCGTCGTCGTAGCGACTTTCTCAATACCCGCCTGAGAGGCAACAGTAGAAATGATATCGGTGAAATCTTTGCGTAAACTTGGCTCACCACCAGTAATACGTACTTTGGTAGTCCCACATTTTGCAAATGCAGAGACAACCCGCTTGATTTCACCGACGGTCAAAAACGAGGAGTTTTTACCTGACGGTTTAAACCCATCAGGTAAACAGTACTGACATTTGAAATTACAAACGTCCGTGATCGATAAGCGCAAGTAATAAAACTTGCGTTGGTAGTTATCTTCGAAATGCATAGCAACGAAACACCTTTCCAAATTCGGGAGACGAGAACATTTCTGTGCCCGCCCTGGTGACTTAAGGTCACGGCCAAAGATGCATATCTTTTGTAGACTTAGCAGCAGAGGCTTCGGCTTTTGTCGCGAAGGTATCGCCACAAACTTCTTGTGACGAAAGCAACATATTTGAATCTAATTCGAGGTGGCCAGAGTAACAAGAGGGAGCGTAAAATATGAGAGAAAAAAGCGGTCTATCGCAGACATTTTAAGCAAACAATCGCATATTTGACACAGATCAAACAATCAAACCCTTCAGCGTATTTTGTTTGTTGTCAGACTTCTGTCATTCAAGCAAACCGTGAGTTTAATCCCCGGAATGTGGCGAATTTATTTGTTATATCCCTAGTTACTCATCCCTACTTTCAGTATACGAGTGGTACGTTTCAATATTTCATGATCTTGAAACTCGCTGTAATATGTTCAACGGACAACAATTATCAAAGACTTCATGAAAGCGGACAGTTATGAATTTAAGTCTTAAGAATACTCGTTTTGTAGCGATTGGCGGTGGCCATGGTCTGGGTAGGGTGCTATCAGCGCTAAGGCCATATGGTGAGAATGTGACCGGTATTGTTGCCACCACGGACAACGGTGGCTCAACAGGTCGTATCCGAGCCTGTCAGGGCGGTATAGCCTGGGGAGATACGCGGAATTGTATTAACCAATTAATTACAGAGCCATCAACAGGCTCAATGTTGTTCGAATATCGGTTTAAAGGTAATGGCGAACTCGATGGGCACAATCTGGGTAATCTCATTCTTACTGCCTTGGGTAATCTATCAATTCGACCGCTTGAGGCAATAAACCTGATTAGAGATATGCTAAAAGTCGATACCCATATATTGCCAATGTCTGAGCACTCTGCTGATCTTGCGGCAATTACTCAGCAAGGAGAAATAATCAGCGGCGAAACAAGTGTTGATGAGCTGCCCAATACCCCTACCCGACTGTTTATCGATCCCCCCGTCCCAGCAACTTGCGAAGCGGTTGAAGCGATAAGTAAAGCTGACGTTATCCTGCTCGGACCGGGAAGCTTTTTAACCAGTGTCATGCCGCCTCTTTTGCTGCCAGAGATTGGTCGAGCCCTAAAAAATGTGACGGCAAAGGTCGTATTCATATGCAACCTCGATAAAGAAGCTGGCCCTGCGGGGCAAATGTCCCATGAAACTATGCTTCACTGGTGTGAAAGAGCAATGGGAGGCAGGAGGATTGATATTGTGTTGGGAGAAGATGCCTCAGTATCAATAGATCCGAGCTACACCTACATTATTTCAAAGCTTGCCTCTGCCAACCACAAATGGCGGCATGACAGAGACAATCTATCAAAGGCTATCGAGGAGATGCTCGTCGACGGCTAGCGCACGGTACTTATTCGCCGCCCCTTTCAGCATAGAGGTGAGTTCATTGATATGGTCATGAACCCATATATCCTGACCCAGCTTAACTCTGGCTTCACATTCTTGTGCAAAATTTGCCAAGTCATCAGCACCAAAACTGGCCGCGCTACTCTTGATAGCGTGGCTTATCTCTCTGACATCTGACACCGTCGGTTGTTCAGAAAGCAGAGTCTGATAGCGGTTCAACTCATCGCTAAAAACGTTCAGTAAAACCGTTACTGTTTCTTCACCTACTTCATCCGCCAAACGGCGCAGTGTATCCCGGTTTATTGTCGTTTCCATCGTTTGTCCCTATTCAGTTCTGAGACGTCTGCCAGCTTTGAAGTTTGCGATAAATAGTAGATGGACTGACCTCAAGCAAACCCGCTGCTTGCGATATATTGCCATCACATGCATCTATCGCTTTTTCAATGGCACGTTTCTCCGTCACCCAGAGCGGTTCAATATCGGCCTTGGTCATTACCTTTGCCGGAGGCGTCGCAACGGCAACATCCCCATCATCCAGAGAAAAATTAGACAACAAAGGCTCTGGGCTTTCCTTTTCTAATGCAATTTCGGCACCAAAAACACTGGAAAGGGGCGGTGGAAGCATTTCTTCTGTGACTTGCTCTCCATTATGTAAAACAACAACGTTTCTGAGAATATTTTGAAGTTGACGTACGTTACCCGGCCAGTCGTAACTCAACATTTTCTGCATCACTTCATGACTGAAACGCGAGAAATTTTTTCCTTCTTCTGCAGAAAAGATAGCCAATAATGAATGAGCTATGTCTATGGCATCCTGGCCTCTCTCTCGAAGAGGGGGCAGAGCAAGTGGAATAACGTGCAATCGATAATACAAATCTTCACGGAAATTACCGGCCATGACTTCTTTCCACGGGTCACGGTTTGTGGCGCATACAAAGCGCACATCAACTTTTTTAACTTTGGATGAACCAACCTTCTGGAACGTACCTGTTTGTATAAACCTCAATAGTTTAGACTGTAAATCTAAATCCATCTCGCAGATTTCATCCAGAAAAAGTGTTCCTCCGTTTGCCAATTCGGCAGCACCCTCTCGGTCGGATACCGCGCCCGTAAACGCACCTTTCATATGACCAAAAAGCTCGCTTTCAATCAGGTCTTTTGGAATGGCCGCACAGTTTATAGCAACAAACGAATTATTAGCTCGGGTGCTGGCAGAATGTATCGCTTCTGCGCACACTTCCTTCCCTGTTCCACTCTCTCCAGTTATAAATACGGTCGCTTTGCTGGGCGCTGCGGATTCAATAACACGGTAAACAGCCTGCATAGGTAAACTGCTACCTATAAATCCGTAATAGGAGCCATCTTCTTCATTACTTACACTAGGTGACTGAGAGACTTTAGACTTGAGAGCTTTATTGACAGTGATTCTCAGCCTATCGGCTTCACACGGCTTGATTAAAAAATCACTGGCACCATGACGAATCGCTTCAACTGCGGCATCAATCGATCCATGTGCCGTCATGATCACGACAGGAATGTCGGGTTGTTGCTGACGGATCTCCGACAACACATCGAATCCAGAGATGTCTGGTAAACGCAAATCCAACAAAATCAATGAGAACTGATGCATGGTTGGCAACAATGCTAAGGCATCCTCTCCTGACGTCACTACATCAACCTTGATATCGAGAGGGTTGAGATATGACTTATACAATGCAGCGACCGACGCAGTGTCTTCCACCATCAAAATGCGCTTGTCTGCTAATGGTTGTTGCATTTTTCCTCCAGCCCTATTCCTTGCTGAGATTTGATTCGTTATGTTTTTTGAATTATACCGATAATAGTTCAAAAAATCGCTACCAATGCTTTTTGCATTGCAAAATGCGAAATTGATATCTTTCAGATTAGCAAAAACGCCAAATACTAGGGCATTTTGCATAAAAATAACTTGGCACGGTATGTGCATTTATTACCATGACCCTTATGGGTCACCTAGCCAACTGACGTTGTTTGTGAGCACTTCGTTCACTCAAACAAGATAGCCAGCCAAATTTTCGGCTGGCTTTTTTTTATCCTGAATCAGTTAAATTCTGCTGCCTTTACCATCTTTAGCTGTTGTTTATGAAAAGCTGCCTGAGCTCAGATATCTGGTCTCGTATCGTCGCAGCTTGCTCAAACTCGAGATTCTGCGCAGCCTCGTACATCTGACTTTCTAACTTCTTGATTTCCGCATCGAGCTGTTGGGGAGATTGAGCTGCATACCCACCATCCGGTTCAGCCACTTTGCTAAGTGCAGGGATAGGTTTGGTTTATGGCTTTTACGCTTACCACCCATTTCCATAACATCCATGACTTTTTTGTTCAGTTTTTGTGGGACGATACCTTTTTCTGCGTTATAGGCCATTTGCTTACTGCGTCGACGCTCGGTTTCATTGATCGCACGCTCCATCGAGCCGGTTATTCTGTCGCCGTAAAGAATAGCTTTTCCGCTGAGATTCCTTGCTGCTCGGCCTATTGTCTGAATGAGTGATCGGTCTGAACGTAAAAAGCCTTCTTTGTCGGCATCAAGAATCGCGACAAGTGAAACTTCAGGCATGTCTAACCCTTCTCTTAGGAGGTTAATCCCAACCAGTACATCAAACTGACCTAATCGTAAATCCCTAATAATTTCAACACGCTCAACCGTATCAACATCTGAGTGAAGGTATCGAACGCGAACGCCGTGCTCCTCAAGATATTCAGTAAGATCTTCAGCCATCCGCTTGGTCAGCGTTGTTACAAGCACCCTTTCATCTTTATTGGTACGGAGGCGAATTTCAGATAGCAGGTCATCAACTTGCGTCGCAACTGGCCGTACTTCAATTTCAGGATCCAAAAGCCCTGTAGGGCGCACGACCTGATCAGCAATATCGTCATCCGACTTTTCGATCTCATATTTTCCTGGTGTCGCAGATACGTAAACAGTCTGAGGAGCAATCGCCTCGAATTCATCGAACTTGAGCGGTCGGTTATCAAGCGCAGAGGGTAAACGGAAACCAAATTCCACCAAGGTTTCTTTTCTTGATCTGTCACCTTTGTACATTGCGCCTATCTGAGGAACAGTCACATGCGATTCATCAATAATCAACAGACCATCAGCCGGTAGATAGTCAAACAATGTCGGTGGTGGTTCACCCTCTAGGCGCCCACTTAAATAGCGCGAGTAATTCTCAATACCCGAGCAATAACCCAGTTCCGTCATCATTTCTATATCGAAAGCCGTGCGTTGAGAAATCCGCTGCTCTTCAAGAAGCTTGTTGTTTTTCAAAAGTACTTCTTTACGGTCAACAAGCTCTACTTTGATATGTTCGATAGCTTCAAGGATTCTTTCTCTGGGAGTCACATAGTGTGTCTTGGGGTAAATGGTACAACGGGGCATATTCCGTTCGCTGACCGCACCAGTAAGTGGATCAAACCTACTGATGGCTTCAACTTCATCATCGAAAAGTTCAATTCGGACTGCGTCTCTATCAGATTCTGCAGGGAAGATATCGATGACTTCACCACGAACCCGGAATGTACCGCGGGTAAATGCCTGATCATTTCGGGTGTATTGTAGCTCTGCTAATCGTCTCAGTATTTGGCGTTGATCCAACATGTCACCGCGGCGCACATGAAGCATCATCTTAAGATATGAATCAGGGTCACCAAGGCCATAGATCGCTGAGACAGACGCAACAATAATAACGTCTCTACGTTCCATTAACGCTTTGGTTGCAGACAGTCGCATTTGCTCAACATGCTCGTTTATCGAAGCGTCTTTCTCTATAAACGTATCCGTAGAAGGCACATAGGCTTCCGGTTGATAGTAGTCATAGTAAGAAACAAAATATTCAACAGCATTTTCAGGAAAGAACTCTCTCATTTCTCCGTAAAGCTGGGCTGCAAGCGTCTTATTTGGAGCAAGCACCATGGTCGGACGACCCGTTTTGGCGATGACATTAGCTATTGTAAAGGTCTTGCCTGAACCCGTTACACCCAGCAAGGTTTGATGCGCCAAACCTGAATCAAGACCATCAAGCAATTGTTCAATGGCTTTCGGCTGATCGCCTGAAGGCTCAAAAGGTGAATGAAGTTTAAACGCTTTTTCCATTATGCTTCCTGAGTATGAAGTGTTAGCACTTACTATTCTCAACGAGGTGGTGCCAATGTCAAACGGTCAATTTACAATCTGTTTGGTTTCGACTAGCAAATATACGCTTATTGCATCTAAACATACCAACTGTCAGTAAGTTAAATCATTGGCTTAATATTGACTTACCGGATAAAGCCCGAGAGTATGCCGACAAAGCTTTGTCGGAGCCTTCCCTCTCTGCTCCAACAAAAAATAATCTGCAGTCACACTTACATTGTGTCTGCTCGCTGAAATTCCAAGTGGAGATATCAATGGCAAAGGTAGCAATCGTAACAGGTGGTTCTAAGGGTATCGGCCGAGCCATCGTTAGCGGCTTACTGTCTAAGGGTTACGAAGTGTACAACCTCGACATTGGACAGGGTGACCAAGGTCACTTTATTCGATGCGATGTCACAAAATCGATTGATGTAAATGCGGCTGTCAAGACAGTGATCGACCAGTTCGGTCGCATTGATACACTCATTTGTAATGCGGGCATTCATTTCAGTGGAAACATCGAAAACACTTCAACAGAAGAACTCGATAATGTTTTTGCTATCAACGTAAAAGGGTCAGTCAACGCAATTCAGGCCTGTTTACCTGTCATGAAGTCACAGCAAAACGGCAGTATCGTATTGATGGGTTCTGACCAGTGCCATATCGCTAAACCCAATTCTTTCGCCTACAACCTCAGTAAACACGCTCTCGCTTCAGTGGGCAAAACAACGGCGATTGACTATGCAAGTTTTAACATTCGCGCCAATGTAATTTGCGCAGGAACAACAGAAACGCCCCTCTATCATCAAGCGATCGACAATTATTGTGCTCGCTCAGGAGCAAACAAAGAAGACATTCACAAAGAAGAAGCCGCACTGCAGCCCTTAGGGCGTATCGCGCAACCTGAAGAAATTGCGGATTTAGCACTGTTTTTGGCAAGCGATAAAGCACGGTTTATTACGGGTAGCCTTTACAACATCGATGGCGGTTATACGGCGAAATGAACAAGGTTATCGACCCGCATATCCACCTATTTGACCTCGATAAAGGGGATTACTTGTGGCTTCGTCCAGAGCAGCCTCCACATTGGTCTGACAAACACCAAATATACCGAAACTTCTCGGAGGTCGATCTCTCTCTTGGAGAGAAGCAGGCTTTTGCAGGCTTTGTTCATATTGAAGCAGGGTTCGACAACCGCTCTCCTTGGAAAGAAGTAAAGTGGCTTGAGAGCACAGTGACGTTGCCGTTTCGCTCAGTAGCATGTGTTGATTTAACGCAAAACGAAAACGACTTTGAGGTCGCTGTCGAGAAGCTAAAAACGTTTTCATCCGTGGTCGGCGTGAGACACATCCTAGATGAACAAGCCGCAATACTATTAACTGACCAGCGGGTTCAAAATAATCTGTCGACACTCGCACACAACGATTTGTTATTTGAAGCACAGTTTTTCGGTAAAGAGACTCAAGCCGCAGACGCGCTGGCTTCTTTGCTTGAGCGCTTTAAAGACCTCAAAGTAGTGATTAATCATGCTGCCTTTCCAACCCCAATTGATATGGGCATATGGCGGTCAAACCTCAGTGTTTTGTCTGAATGTTCCAATGTTTTTGTGAAGGCATCTGGCTGGGAAATGACTGATAGGAAATACAGCTTGAAACACATGCAAGAGGTGATTGGTCATCTGATCACCCTTTTTGGCGAGAACAGAGTGATGCTAGCGAGCAACTTTCCCCTTTGTCTCTTCAGCAAAAAGTATCAGACGCTTTGGGAGTGCTATACAAAGTTGCCATTTTCTGAAGCATGTTTACAAAAGCTCACGCACGACAACGCCCACAAAATTTATGCTTTTTAAATAACATGAAAAAAACCAGCCATACGGCTGGTTTTAGGTTCAACGCTAAGCGCTATTTGATAATCATATGAGGCGAACGCTTGACGACTTCATCGTTCAGTTCAATGCCGATTCCCGGCTCTTCAGATACAGTGAACTGGCCATTAACAGGCTGAGGGTCTTGAAGACACAACTCGCGGTTCCATGACTTAATAGCGTAGGTATGGTGCTCATGGATCAGGAAGTTAGGAATAGCCGTCTCGAGATGCAAGGAAGCAGCTGTTGCAACTGGGCCACCGCAAACGTGCGCCTGAATACGAACATCGAAAATATCCGCATAGTCACACACTTTCTTGGTTTCAGTGAAGCCGCCACAGAGACCAATATCCGGCTGAAGAACGTCAACACTTTGATCTTCAAGGTATGGTCGAACACCCCAACGGTTATATAAACGCTCACCACCTGCGATTGGCACAGCCACTTTATCGGCAACTTTTGCATGCAACGAGTGGTTGAGATAATTCACTGGTTCTTCGTAGTACATGCAGTCAAACTCTTCTGCAATAGCACCGAGTTGAATTGCTGTGGTCGCACCGGGCAGGCTGTGGCATTCAAAGATAATATCCACTTCGTCACCGACAGCCTCTCGAATCGCCTGCATACGCGCCCGATAGAGCTTCATTTCAGCGCGAGAAATGATCTTTGTACGCTCGTAGTAAGTGTTGCCATCTTTGTCATACATGATGGGGTCAACTTTCACCGCATCGTAACCCTCAGCCACAGCTTTTAATGCAGCCTCTGCATACTCTTCAGGGCGATATAGAGCTTTGAACTCTTTGTCCCAGTCAAACTGGAGCTGAGAAGCATAGGTGCGAAGGTTATCATTCACCTTGCCACCGAGCAGCTGGTAAACGGGTAAATTCAACGCTTTACCTTTGATGTCCCACAGCGCGGTGTCAATAGCACTCATTGCCGCATAAACAACAGGTCCGCCGCCCAATCCCCAGAAGCTCTCGCGCAACATCCGAGACCATAACTTTTCGGTCTGAAAAGGGTCATGACCAATAAGAAACGCTTCCGCCATCTCTTTAATCATGTTCGCAGCAGCACTATGACCGAGGTCGTAAGCCAGCCCGCTTCGCCGACACCAGAGATACCTTCGTCCGTATGGATCCTGATAAAAACCGGATTCCATGGCGGACGCTCCGGGCAGTGAATATCAAAAACTTCAACCGAAGTGACTTTCATCCTTGTTCTCCATTGGTAGTAATCTGAAAAATAGTAAGAGCTTATTCCATAAAGCTAGGGTCTAAGCGATAGGCTTTACGCAATAAAGAAGGCCATGCCTTTTGCCCACCGGTTGAACCAGAATGGACAACCTTAGCTTGAGCATAAATGTTATCTTGAATCGCTTTCGGCACTGCCACGGCATCTTTTCCGGTTGCTTGCAACATCAACTGAATCTCACAAGCGCGTTGCAGATCGTACATCCTCATAAAGCGTCACCAACCGTCGGCCCGAGTGTCAGGGCACCATGATTAATCAACAACATGTGGTTTTTATCTGCCAAATCGGTTTGCAGACTTTCTCTTTCATCCATGTCGACCGCCAAGCCTTCGTAGCCATGGTAAGCCATCGATGAAAGGGAGAACATTGAGTACTGACTGAGCGGCAGAAGACCATCTTTCTGTGAGGCAACAGCTATTGTCTCATTGGTATGAAGATGAAGCACACAACGAGCATCTGGTCTGACTTCGTGAATCGCACTATGAATAGTAAAACCAGCTGGGTTTATCGTGAAAGGGCAGCTTTCCAGTACATTTCCATCAAGATCGACTTTGACGAGGTTTGATGCTGTTACCTCATCAAAAGCCACGCCAAACGCATTGACTAAATACGTGTCGGTGTCAGGAATTTTCACAGAAACGTGGGTATAAATCAGGTCGTCCCAGCCCATGTGTGCAACCAAACGATAGCATGCAGCCAGCTCAACTCTTAACTGCCACTCAATATCACTGACCTGATTTTTCAAATTTAGTTTTAGCAGCTCGTTCACAGGCTCTCCTTTCGCGTTGTTTGCTTCTCGATTCGTCGCACAATTTTCACTTTTGAATCAGACAAAATAGGTGTGCAGGTGGCCTACTCTAGATAAACAGCGAGATGTGTACAACTAAGCACTTAAAAAAAACAATAGGTAGACGTCTAAACGCTTTAAGTTCTTTGTATCCTGATGATTTATTGAGCGTTACATCACTAAATAATCATCGCTTCATAAAACACTTTGTACGGTTTGAAGTGGAAAACTTTCTTGATTAACACAGTTATCCACAGAATTTGTGGGTAACTACTGTAGCTCCCACGCTGTTTTGGACTTCCGAAAGTCAACAATTTTTTAATGAAATTTACTTTAAAGCGGTAAAAAGGCCAATTTATGGTCAAACAAGACCTGAATCACACTTTTAACGACGCTGTTCGACGAAGGAAAGGCCCAATAATTTTATTCGCCGCCAAGGCTTGTGCATTTTTTAACCAAAAAATCATTCTCGCTGGCGAGCCTTCTTTTCATCTGCGTTTTCGACAGCATCCCATAATGAGCAATACACCTCTAATCACTAGTAAACATAAGGTATGCCAGATGTCGTATCTTTAACTATTCACAGCACTGAACAATGAATATTCAAAATAAGAGTCAAACGTTGGTATTTTGACCAATCAAATCGATTGCCTAAAAATCTTCTCAATGCAGTATTGACAGTGTTTATCGTCACCGATAATATTCGCCCCGCTTTGAGCGATTCCCCCTTAGTTCAGTTGGTAGAACGGCGGACTGTTAATCCGTATGTCGCTGGTTCAAGTCCAGCAGGGGGAGCCACTTTAAAGCCCCGGTCGAAAGACCGGGGCTTTTTACTTTCTGTCAGGCCGAAAACACGAAGCGCTCGTGTTAGCCCGGCTATCAATGTGTTCAAAGCAAAAAAATGGGCTCAAGGCCCATTCTGATAACTATATTGTCGAATTACTTCGCCACATTACCTGCGACATTCATGATGTCCCATGTCCGTGAAAATGGCGGTGCATAGGCGAAGTCCATCGTAGCAAGCTGGCTAGTTGTCGCTCCCATGGTAATTGCTACGGCCATTGCATCAATCCGGTGAACAGCCCCTTTCCTTCCGACCATTTGTGCACCGAGAATGCGTTTTGTGTCTGTCTCGTAAATCAGTTTCATGTGAAGATCTGATTGACCATCACAATAGTTCGTATGGCATTTATCTGTGATTGTTTTGGCTTTTACCTCAAACCCGCGGTCACCGCCTCGCGCTCCGAAAGGCCAGTGCGCCCCGCTTCGAGACCAAGCAATCTTATACAGCTCGTTCCCAGTGAACCGGTGAAGGGCGAGATCTGTTGATGTTGGCCCGATGCTGACGATCGTGCCATCGCCTCTCCAACCAGCCTCCCCAATTTATTTGCGCCTGTTGCAAGTGGTATGTAGCTATCTTTGCCTGATATCGCATTCGGAATCGATGCACAATCTCCCGCCGCCCACACGTCATTTAGTGATGTTTTTCCGTGTTGGTCAATGCGTATGGCACCGTTTGCCAGCATCTCAATGCCTGTCTCCAGCAAAAAGTCTGTATTGGGTTTAACACCCGTGCATACCAGCACTAAATCTGTTTGGTATTCCCCCTTATCTGTGATTATTCCTTCTACGGATTGGTCACCGATTACTGAGATCACCTGTTCATCTGTCAGTACTTCAACACCTGCTTGCCGAAGCTCGGTCATGAAGTGCTTACTGATTTCACTATCAAACGCATCGGGAATAAGTCGGGAAGCGCGTTCAATCAAACGTACCTTTTTACCCCTGTGCACCATGGCTTCAGCCACTTCCAGCCCAATAAATCCTGATCCAATGACGGTAATGTGTTGGCAGGCTTCGTTGCCTATTGCTGCTTTTAGATCAATGCCATCTTGCATCCTGCGAAGAGAGTAAACGCCTTCTTTCCTCAGGCCTTCGATAGGCGGTATGATTTCGCGTGCTCCAGTAGCAATCATTAGCCTGTCATAGCGAGCGGTCATTGTTCCTTCATCACTATTCACATCCAGCGTTTTATTGACACTGTCGATCTTTGTAACGCGGTGGCCTGTGCGAACATCAATACCACGTTTGGCAAATTGCTCTGGCGTAAATTCCGCCATGTAAGAAGGGTCTTGAAACTCATCGGCAACAAAATAGGGAAGCCCACACGCGCCGAACGAAATGATCTCTGATGCCTCATAAACGATGATGTCTGCGGATGGATTGGTGCGTGCTGCTTTGGCTGCTGCGCTCATACCGGCGGCTTCACCGCCAATGATGACAATTTTCATACTACTTTCCTGCAATAGAAGTCTGGCAGGGCGCTTTTATCCCTACCAACTTCAAGATGATGGGGACTTAGGCTGCGGTTTCTTCACTGTCTAGGCTGACGGTGTTGTCTTTGTTGAATACTGATATGTCAGTTTGCCCAAGAAGTTTACTGGTAACTGTGCCAGCCATGGCCGAGCCTGATACATTGAGTGCGGTTCGGCCCATATCAATCAGAGGCTCGATAGAAATAAGCAGCCCAGCTAATGCAACCGGAAAATCGAGCGCAGACAGGACAATCAAAGCTGCAAATGTTGCACCGCCGCCAATGCCAGCAACGCCAAAGGAACTGACTGTAATGACAGCAACGAGGGTAACGATAAAGCCAGGGTCCAAGGGATTGATGCCCAGTGTTGGAGCAATCATCACAGCCAGCATTGCAGGGTAGATACCAGCACAGCCGTTTTGACCTATGGTTGAGCCGAATGAGGCGGCAAAATTAGCGATTCCATTTGATACCCCGAGTGCTTTTTCCTGTGTTGCAACATTGAGTGGAATGGATGCAGCGCTACTTCTGGAAGTGAAAGCGAACGTCAAAAGTGGCGTGATTTTTTTAAGGTATCGTAATGGGTTGATGCCAACCAATGCGACAATGGCCAAATGAACAGCGAACATAGTGAAAAGTGCACCGTATGATGCCATCACGAAATGCGCCAGATTGACGATGTCAGCATAGTTTGAGCCTGAAATCACTTTAGTCATTAATGCCATAACGCCATAAGGGGTTAGGCGAAGTACCAGTGTCACGATACGCATGACGATCGTTTTTGCTACTGTCACGAAGTGTTCAAACGAGACAAAGACATCAGGGTTCTTACGCGAAATACCTGTCGCTGCAACGCCGATAAAGACGGAGAAGATGACAGTGGCAATCGTTGATGTGCTGCGTGCCCCTGTCATATCCAGAAACGGGTTTGCGGGGATAAACTGTATCAACATATCGGCAAACGATAACTGCTCGACAGTTCCAAGCCTATTTTCCAGCACTTGTGCTCTTGCGGTTTCTGCTGCGCCGGACGTTAGCCCCTCAGCGGTCAAACCAAAAAGATTCGACCACGCAATACCTATCAAAGCGGCGATACTGGTGGTTAAAACCAATGTACCAATTGTCATGGCGCTGATTTTACCCAGAGACGAGCTGCTATTGAGCTTTAAGATTGCTGAAATAATCGACACCATGATCAGTGGCGTAATGATCATCTGAAGCAGTTTCACATAGCCTTTTCCGACAATATCGATGTAGTTGATACTTGTTGCGATAATGTCGGAACCGGATCCGTAATAAAGCTGGAGTAATGCACCAAAAGCGATACCTAGCCCGAGTCCAGTGAAGACTCGCTTGGTAAATGATATATGTTTAGATTGCTGAAGAAATATAAATAAAAGCAATGCGATAAAAATAACGAGGTTAATGATAATGCTTATAGTCATAGTATTTATTTATGATAGTGTGTGTTTTTAATGTGTTAAATTTGTTGTTCTCTATTGGGATATTTGTTGTTTTTATTGTTATTAAATAGAGTTAGTTAGGTCTAAAGTATTGATTTTTTAGGAAAGTGTTAATTTATTTTCATTTAACATTCATTGGCTTGTATATTGTTTTTATTATTATATTTAGTAGTGAGGATTTATTAAAAAGAAGGAGGGGAATTATTATCTCAGTCAGATAAAAATAATAATGAAAAAATCATATAGATAATAAACACAAATTATAGAGATGGATGAATATCTACCAATTTTTGATTGGTTATTAGTCAATGTTAGATTTTTGTATAAATAACATTCACTGTTATCGAATAAATAGCCACTTCACCTGCCATTCAAATTACACCCTTAGTTATTGTGTGCCTTCTTTCTAAGATTTGAACTCAAGCGTATCACGAAAAAAATTTCATTGATTTTTGTTGTAATGAGAATAATTCGCATTACAATTCGCACCCATGAAATTTTACACGCAACAATGAGACGGCCGATCTGAGTCAGTTTCAGTGTTGTACTCACAGGGAGTGAGATGAGGACTAACGTGCTGAGTAGCCACGAAATTGTCTGAGTCTCGGTTTGGATCGATATGCGAGTAAATTATACCCCTTGGCCGGAAGATGAAGCGAAAAGATACAGAGAAAAGGGCTTCTGGCTTGACCTTCAACTCACCGACATCCTTGATCGTCATCTGACATCGCAAGGAAGTAAAACTGCCATTATCACTGATGACAGTAGACTGACTTACGCTGAGCTGGCGCTTTACTCGACTCGTCTTGCAGCATCACTTGCGAAACGAGGCCTCAAAGCAGGTGACACAGCATTAGTACAACTGCCCAATGATTTTCCGTTTTACGTCGTCTATTTTGCGCTTCTTCGTCTTGGTGTTGTCCCGGTAAACGCGTTGTTTAATCACAACCGCGAAGAGCTGTCGCACTACGCAAAGCAATTGGAGCCAAAACTGGTTATTGGCTCTGAACTGCAGCCTTTGTTCAAAACCGCCGATTTTACAAACCAACTTCGTGAGAACGAGGATATTGCCTTCGAATTACTCGTTGATGGCAACGTGGATTTTGCTCCCTCGTTACGTGAACTCTGGTTAAACGAAGAAACAGATATTTCTTGTGTGCCTAAAGCGACGGGCGCTGATGAGGTTGCTTTCTTCCAACTCTCTGGCGGAAGCACAGGTACACCGAAGCTGATCCCAAGAACTCACAACGATTACTACTACAGCGTTCGCCAAAGTGTAGATGTTTGTGAATGGGAAGACTCGGTTGTTTATTTGTGTGCACTGCCCGCAGCCCATAACTTTCCACTCAGTTCACCTGGCGCCCTCGGTGTGTTTTTCGCTGGCGGCACGCTGGTGATTGCGCCTGATCCGTCCCCGTCAACATGCTTCCCATTGATTAAACAGCATGGCGTGAACTGGACAGCATTAGTTCCGCCAGCCGCCATTTTGTGGCTGAACGCCCCTGATGGCGCTGAAGCATTAGCGAGCCTGAAATACCTCCAAGTCGGCGGCGCAAGGCTTAGCACTAACCTTGCTAAACGAGTTGAAAGCGAGCTGGACGTGACTCTTCAGCAAGTCTTCGGCATGGCGGAAGGATTGGTCAATTATACTCGCCTCGATGATGACGAGTGGACGCGCCACAACACGCAAGGCCGTCCGATGAGTGAGGACGATGTGGTTGTGATTGTTGATGAAGATGGCGAGCCTGTTAAACAGGGTGAAGAAGGGCTGCTGACGACCAAAGGTCCATACACCTTCCGAGGTTACTTCAACGCCGACACACACAACCGAAAAGCATTTACTGATCAAGGTTACTACGCCAGTGGTGACGTGGTTGTACAGACAGAGACAGGACATCTCACTGTTGTGGGTCGAGACAAAGATCAAATCAACAAAGGTGGCGAAAAGATCGCGGCAGAAGAGTTGGAAAACCACCTGCTTTCGCACCCAGACGTGTTTGACGCTGCTGTGGTGTCTATGCCAGACGAATTACTGGGTGAGAGGATTTGTGCCTTCATCATCGTCAAAAAAGGATGCGCCGTTCGGCCTGTCACCCTCAATAAGTTCATGCGCAGTAAGCATCTGGCGGATTACAAATACCCGGATCGTTATGAGCTTATCGATGCTTTCCCCAAAACAAAAGTTGGAAAGGTAGATAAGAAATCATTGCGGGCACACATTGCCACCTTGCTTGCCAAGCGCACCCCTCCTTCTCGCACGTTAGTTTAGGGAAAACACACATGGCTATACCAAGAATTCAGGCTTACAGCTTACCTGCTGCTGAGCAGTTTCCGGAAAACAAAACATCATGGCAAATTGATCCATCAAAGGCGGTGCTGCTGATCCATGATATGCAGGACTACTTTGTTAATTTCTTTGACACTCAACTCTCACCGATTCCAGAGTTGATCAGCAATATCCAGTCGCTCAAGGCGGCATGTAAAGAAACGGGTATTCCAGTGGTCTACACCGCGCAGCCCGCTAATCAGGCACCTGAAGATCGCGCACTTCTCACTGATTTTTGGGGTACGGGCCTGAAAGACAGTACGCCGATTATTGACGAGCTGACACCTGACGCTGATGACAAGCAATATGTTAAGTGGCGCTATAGCGCATTCAAGAAATCAACGTTTCTTGAAGACATGCGTGAAGCGGGCAGAGATCAGCTACTGATTTGCGGTATTTACGGCCATATCGGTATCTTATCGACAACGCTAGATGCCTTCATGCTCGATATCAAACCGTTTGTGATTGGCGATGCGATTGGTGATTTTTCGAAGCAAGACCATGAATTTACGCTGAAATACGTCACGGGCCGTGCGGGTAATGTGAAATCGCTGGCTGATGTTAAGCGTACACTGTCAAGCAGCGAAAAGTCGTCTGATTCAGCCGTTTTGCCTTTATCGCTGAGCCTCGAATCAATGCAACAGGATGTCGCTGAAGCACTGATGTTGGATTTGGAAGATGTCGAAGTCGATGAGAACCTGACCTACATCGGGTTGGATTCCATTCGCGCCATGGTTCTACTTGATAAATGGCGTGCTCAGGGCTCAACCGTAACATTCGCTGAACTGGTGAAAACAGTGACGCTTGCTGAGTGGTGGCAAACCATTAGCGACAAAGCCGCAGTGAGTGAGGTTGCCTGACGATGACGCAGAGCACTGACAGTCACGAGACGCTTCCGCTGACTCAGGCTCAGTTTGGGATCTGGCTGGGTCAGTCGATCAACGCAGACAGTACACGCTACAACGCGGCTGAATATCTGGAGTTTTCAGGTAAGTTTGATGCGGTGGCTTTCATGGCTGCTGCAACGGATGTTACTCAAGCAGCGTCTGCGCTGAACATGGCTTTTGATAGGGATGGCGATTCGCCGTCCCATCAGCGTATTGATCATGAGCTGGCAGCCAGTAATTCCATTCGTTTCGTTGATTTGTCTGCTGAACATCATCCTCGCGATGCGGCTATCAGATGGATGAATACTGATCGTAACTTGCCTCTGGATATCTTTATTGGACGTAATTATCGTCATGCGCTGATCAAGCTCAGTGATACTCGCCACTTTTGGTACTTGTGCATCCATCATGTTGCCAGCGACGGTTACAGTTTTGCTTTATTGGCGGATAAAGTACTGAGTCAGTATCAGAGTAATGCGAACACACCAACGCCCGCAGATATTGAGCAGTATGCCCGTCTGTCTGATGAAGATGCCGCCTATCGTTCATCAAAATATTTCGTCAAAGACAAAGACTATTGGCACTCTCTGCTGGCTAGCGCGCCGAAATCTGTCAGCTTCTCTTATCAGCCGCCATCAGATATCAGTGAAAAAACGCTGACAGCAAAGACCACGATCACCGGAGAACAGCTCGATATATTGAGCCAGGCTGCGATGACCTACCAGAGCAGCTGGGGTGATTTGTTGATCACTCTAGTCGCCGCAGAACTTCACCATCAAACGGGTATAAAAGGCACAGTTTTAGGTATGCCGTTTGCCGGGCGTATGGGGTCGGTGTCTGCAGACTTACCTTGCATGCACATGAATATCGTACCGATAGTGGCTGACTTTGAAAGTGTAGAATCACTCGGAGATTTGCATCAGCAACTGTCACTGCAAATACGAAAAGGACGGCGCCACTTCCGCTACCGCTATGAAGATTTAAAGCACGAACTGGCGAGAAATACGACGGATAATAAGTTGTTCGGACCCGTGGTCAATATCCTGCCTTTTGAGCGCCGCTTTGATCTTACCGATTGCGATGTGACGCCACATACCCTGAGTGCAGGACCGGTTGAGGACATTGCCTTTACCTTTGTGAAACAACCGGACGGTGGGCTGGTTTTCTCTATTGAAGCCAATTCGGAATGCTATACCGATTCAGTCTTGTCTGAGCTGAAACAGCGTCTGTCAATCGCTATCAAGAATATTGACGCTGTGCTCGAGAAGCCGCTGACCGTTAATACGGACAAGCTGTCGATTCAATCCTCGATGGCACTTCCCGAGGCGCAAGCGAGCACCTCGTTATTGCAGCGTATTTACCAGCACACATTATCAACACCGGATGCACTTGCTTTATCTGACGCGGGTGGCGAGGCGATAAGCTATAAAGCATTAACCGAGCGGGTTAATGTCGTTGCTAACGCCATCAAGGGTTTCAACCTTTCGCCGAATCAGACCGTTTTACTGGCGATCCCTCGAAGTCAGGAAGCGGTGATCACTATGGTCGCAGTGCTTCTTGCCGGACATCGATTCGTGTGCGTCGACCCAGATGCGCCGCTGAGCCGAAACTCATTAATTATTGAAGATGCCAAGCCTGCATTGTGTCTTTATTCGCCTGCTATCAACGACGAGTTAACACAGGCTTTGTCGGCATGCCCATCAACCTCGGTTGATGAAATAGATATCAGCAGTGAAGAAAGTCTGCCAAACCTTTGGCTTCAGGCTGACCTCAACTCGATGTCGCTTGCCTACCTCATTTATACATCTGGCTCCACGGGTACGCCAAAAGGGGTAATGATTAGCGTTGAAGCCTTGAATACTTTCACGCTTGCTGCGGCTGCAGATTACGGAATTACTGCTTCTGACACCATGCTGCAATTTGCGCCGTTACACTTTGATGCCTGCATTGAGGAGATATTTGTTTCCCTGTCTGTCGGTGCGCATATCGTTGTCAGAAACGATGAGATGCTTGAAAGTATGTCAGCCTTTGTTGCGTGCTGTCAGCAGTGGGGGATAAGTGTTCTCGATTTACCAACAGCGTTCTGGCATGAACTGGCGTTAGCCATTGAAGAGCAATCCCTGACGTTACCGGACTCACTCAACACCGTGATTATCGGTGGTGAGGCGGTCAAAGCGCCGCGCGTTGAAGCGTGGCGACAGGCAGTCAGCTCTGACATAAAGCTGCTAAATACTTACGGACCTAGTGAAGCCACAGTCGTTGCGACGTTCGCTGATCTTGCGCAATCCCGCTCTTCTACAACAATCGGGAAACCGCTTTCCGGTCGTCACATCGCGGTGGTAGACGCTGATCTTCGGCCTGTGCCGACAGGTGAAGAAGGTGAGCTACTGCTGATGGGCGACGGCCTGAGTGACGGTTACCTAGGGCTAGATACCAAAACTGCAGAGAGCTTTGTGGTTTTCGATTTTGTTCATCATCCACTCTCCGGTCAGCGCGCTTATCGCACAGGTGACAGAGTCAAGCTCAACCCGTGCGGCAACATAGAGTTTCTGGGCCGTATTGACGAACAAATCAAAATCAGTGGCTACCGCATTGAGCCGGGCGAAATCGAGCATGTGCTGATGACGCTTGAAACGGTGGATGATGCTGCAATCACGGTCAATCCGCATCCACAATCGGGCATGCCGATTATGCTGCGCACTTGGTGGTATCAGATCAGCGCGAGAACCATGATATCGATGTTGGTTACCTCCGCTCGCTGCTCGCTGATCTACTCCCAGCACCCATGCTGCCATCTGTAGTTCATACATACTCGGTACTGCCAACCAATGCCTCTGGGAAGGTTGACAAAAAAGCGTTGTCAGCAAATCTGGTCGACAGTGATAACGAGGTATCTTCAGACTCTGATTTATCTGAGTTTGAAGCAAAAGTCGCGGCCATTTGGCAGGAAGTGTTGGGTGTCGAACGTGTCGGCCGATACGACGATTTCTTCCTGATTGGCGGCCAGTCACTGCAAAGTATTCAACTGGCAACACGCCTTTCTTCGTTGATGAATGAGACCATACCGGTTTCGAAAGTGTTCGATAATCCGAGGCTAGCGGAACTTTGTCAGTCGCTCCAGTCAGAAAGCAAGCTAGAGCTGAAAGATGTTCATACCGAAATGGCTGAAGATGTTGCCGCGCTGAGTGCTGAGTTGCCGTCTGATATAAACTCTTGCTTATCACCGAAGCCCTCGCTGGTGGTATTGACCGGAGCCACGGGTTTTGTTGGCGCACAGCTTCTCAATCAATTACTTCAGGATCCTGAGATTTCAGTGATCTGTCCGGTTCGGGCTGACAATTCATCGCACGGTATGGCACGTGTAGAAGCCGCGTTGCTTGCTCAGGGCTTGGATATTCGTGCTTAAGCCGAGTAACGGCGCTGGCGTCAGACTTATCCGCGCCGCAACTTGGCCTGCCGGATTCACAGTACCAAGCACTGGCAAACCGAATTGATTGCGTTATTCATAACGCGGCGCAAACCAGCGTGATGCGTGATTATCGTAGCCTTCGTGATGCAAACGTGCTGGCTACTCACGTCATGCTGCAACTGGCGACCGTGAGAGGCGTACCTTTCAGCCATATTTCTACCGTTGCGGTTGCACCGAAAGGTGCTGCCCCGTTAATTGAAGACTTTGTCGGGCAACATCAGGGACTTGCCGATGGTTATCAGCAATCTAAGTGGGTCGCTGAAGCTTGGTGGAACAAGCTGCTCAACGCGGCCTTCCCGTCAATGTATACCGCTTGGCAAGAGTCACCGGAGACAGAAAACAAGGCTTTATCAATGCCAAAGACCTTGTCTGGAGCATCATTGCTGCTGGTCTAAATAATCGAGTATTGCCGGAGCTGCATGTCGAAGAGCCTTGGACGCCCGTCGATACCATCAGTGATTTTATCGTTCAACACTCGCTGTCACGACCTGGCAACGATGTCTTTAACGTCACGCCAGAAAACAATATCGCTGTGATGGATATTTTTGGCTGGCTACAGAGCCTGTCGTTTGATTTCGAGCTGGTCAGTCTCAAAGCGTGGTGTCAAACACTCGAGCGCGAAGGTTCAGAGCAGGATAAAACGATCCTCAGTTTCTTTACCCGGACAGACAACTCGCATGATGCGTCAGCGGGTGATGATTCAGCAAGCGACACCAACAGGGTTATCGCGATGGCGTTTGAAGACAGCCGATACCAATCAGCCAGTGAAGCGCTTGGGGTAACGTTACCTGCGATTACCCGCGAGCTGTTCAGCCTTTACCTCGAATATGGCACGACCCATCAACTGATTCCAACACCAATAATACCGCTGCAAAAACAACTGCCTGCATTTATCTCGGCAGACGAATTACCGACAGCGGAAGACCACATGGAGACAATCAATGAGTGACAACAGAAAGCCGCAGCGCGTTCCACCACGACTACTGGAATGTGTGAGAAAGCAGCAAATTTCACCTAACCTTCTGCGAGTGACGGTGACGGGCGAGACCTTGAAAGGGTTCCCGACAGATAAAAAGGGCGCACATATTAAGCTGTTTTTCGCCAACCGTTCGACAGGCACGCTGGTACTGCCGACACTGGACGGTGAACGCATTGTCTGGCCGAAAGACAAACCTGTCACCCGCGCATATACCGTGCGTGATTATCGTGCCGATGTGAATGAGCTAGATATTGATTTTGTCGTCCATGGCGACAATAGCCCCGCTTCGGGTTGGGCGGTAAATGCTGTGCCCGGTTCGAAAATTGGCGTTGCTGGCCCGGGTGGCCCAGACCCGCTTCTTGCTCCTGCTGATTGGCACATCATCGCTGGCGATCTCACTGCCGTGCCTGCGATCAGCGCTATTTTGGAAACACTCGATGACGATGCCCAAGGTCATGTGTTGATCGAAGTGGACTCACTTGAAGATGAGCATTCGCTCATTCACCCGAAAGGTGTGTCGGTGAAATGGTTTCAGCGTGAAAAAGGCCGTAAAACACCACAGTTGGTCGAAGAGATCGGGCAACTGGCGCCGCCATTGGGCACCTCATCTCTTTCCGCATTCATTGCTGGCGAAAACAGCAGTGTTGTTGCTTGCCGCGACAAGTTGATTACTGACTATCAGCTGACTAAGAAAGCACTTTACGCCATTCCTTACTGGCGTCGTGGGCAAGACGAAGAAACCTATCACGAAGAACGTCACACCATCATGGACAAGGTGTATTAACGCCTGAACAACCTATCTGAATGAATCAAGTGGCGCAGCTGCGCCACTTCCCTGAATAATTAGGAAACGACGATGACAAATCAAACACTGAATCTGGACACCTCTTTCGCGCTTCATCAGGAAGGCGAGAAGTACATTGCTGGCTTTACCCAATCTATGATGAAAAAGCCGGAGCAATTTGCCAAAGGCCACTTCCCTGTGTATCTGGCGAAAGGGCAGGGCAGCAAAGTGACCGATGTCGATGGCAACGAATATATCGATTTAATCTGCGGTCTGGCGGCAAATACGCTGGGTCACAACCACCCAGCGGTCGTAAAGGCGATCACTGAGAACCTGACAAATGGTTTGATTCACTCGCTGCCCGCGCCTGTTGAAATCAAAACCGCGAAAAACCTTTTGAGCATCATCCCGGGTGCGGAAAAAGTCCGTTTCTTCAAAACGGGTGCAGATGCTAACTCAGCGGCTATCCGCCTGACTCGTTATGTCACAGGCCGAGAAGAGATTGTGACTATCGGCTATAACGGCTGGCATGACCAATATCAATTTGATACCCCAGGAGTACCTGCTGGTATTCAACAATATACCCATCGTATGCCGCTGTTCACGCCAATGGATGAGCCGAAAATTCTGGAATTGATTAGCGAACGTCATGACAAAATTGCCGCTGTGCTGCTTTCAGTACCTTACAACCGCACACTGACACCTGAGTTCCTCGCCAAAGTCAGACAAGCTTGTACCGACGCGGGTATTTATCTGGTGTTTGATGAGGTCGTAACAGGCTTCCGTCTTGCACTGGGTGGTGCGCAGGAATACTTCGGTGTTCAGGCTGACTTGGTCACACTGTCGAAAGGTATTGCTGCGGGCATGCCGCTGTCTGCGGTTGCGGGTCCATCTGAAACTATGTCTCGCATGGATGAGCTGCAAGTATCAACAACTTTTGGTGGCGAAATGCTGTCGCTTGAAGTGTGTAATGCGGTTATCGATGAATACAAGAGTACCGATTACATTGCTCGCATCGCTCGTCTTGGCCAAATGCTAAAGAGCGAAGTAAACGCTATTTCCCGCTCACTTGAAACGCCACTTGAAGTCGTGGGCTATGACCCGATTCCAATGTTCCTTTTCGCTAAAAACCCGGTTGAGCACGTTAAATTTGCTGAACCCTTCCTCGCTGAAATGGCTAAGCGCGGTGTGCTGATGCGACGTGAAGTGAACTTTATCAGTGGTGCTCACAGTGAAGAAGACATCAATGTTGTTATTAGTGCTGTGAAAGAAGCACTTCAGGCGATGAAAGCTAACGGCCTATTTGATGGTGAAAAAGGGTAACGGGGCAGAAAATGAGTTGTTCTTGTCTACAGCCTTCATGGCTGCAGGGGTTAATGATGTCATTATCGGCGGATGCCGATAATGCGTCAGAGGTAAAACACACTAGCCACCCTGATTTGTCGTCGTATCTGTCACCAAAAGGTGGCGTTGAGCCGAGCACTAAAACACTGATCAAAAATGGCTTTATTTACGCAGCGGACACCGCCAATACTGTCATCGAAAATGGCTGGATTTTGGTTGAGGGCCAGCACATTAAAGCCATGGGTGAAATGAGTAATGATTTACCCGAGTCTGATCATGTTGTTGATGCTGGCGGGAAACTGGTACTTCCCGGTTTCGTCAACCCGCATTGGCATGAAAGCTTTGTCGCCCCGAACCACGAAAAGCCTGATGACAGCGATGTTATGCCGACCGCTTACTCTAACGGTGGCAACATTGAAGCGCTGGGTTCGATGTTTGGGTTTATTTCGACAGTCGGCAGCAAGCTTACCCTCGAAGAGGGAATCGCAATCGCGCGCTGGAGTATGTGGACACAGCTTCGCTCCGGTACCACGGCCCTGGGCGATGTGGCTCTGCCAACAAAGCCGATTCAATGGCTGTAGCAGCAATTGATTTAGGGATGCGCCTAAGGGTTAGTCGCTGGGGATCTGACATTATGATCCCTAACGGTGCGTCCGAATATAAACAAATTGCTGATACACAAGCGCAGACCGAAGATTGGGTGCAGCTCCTTGAAACCTGGCATGATCATAAATCTGGTCTGGTAGGTGGTATGCCGTCTGTGATGGGTGCTTTTGGCAGCTCTGATCACCAGTTACTGGCACTGAAGGAAATCACAGACAAGTACAAATCACCCTATGCGACTCACCTCGCACCACTGAAAAATGAGCGTGAAGCTGTCAGGGGAGTATTTGGTAAAACACCTATCGAACGCTTCGACCATTTCGGTCTTCTGACACACAACTTGCTGGCTGTTCACACGGCGTATGCGTCTGAGACCGAATATCTACGCCTTCTCGAAACGGGTGTCAATATTTGTCACGCTCCAGCGCATTACGGCATGTTGGGTGAAAATACGCTTAGCGAGACCAAGCAACTTGGCCGTTTCCTCCGTGATGGCGTTTGGCTGTCATCGTCTACCGATGGTGATATCACCTTTACAGGTGGGATGTGTGAAGCCATGCGTGGTGCGCACTTAGGCCACAACGAAGCCCTTAACTGCAACACCGCTTGTCCACCAACGCTGGCGCTGAAAACAGGCACCTTATTTGGTGCGAAAGCCTTGGGTTGGTTAGATAAAATCGGCTCTTTGGAAGCGGGTAAGCAAGCAGACATTGTGCTGGTGGATACCAGTGATTATCGCTTCAAATTGGGTAATCACCCGTTACGAACCTATCTTGTCACTGGCTCAAGTCAGGACGTAGATAGTGTGATGGTTGCGGGTGACTGGGTTGTTAAAGATACACGCAGCACGCGATTTGATGAGGCCGAGTTATTTGCTGATTATCAAAAAGCGGTAGCGTCTGCACGACAGCGTATCGGGAGGCCTTCGTGAGTTCCGATAACCAAGGAAATAACGATAAATTTCGTACTCTGGCGTTATTACTTGCCAGTACGATGACGGTAATGGCTGGCGCAACACTGGCGCCGGCATTGCCGGGTATGCAGCTGGCCTTTTCTGATCTGCCTCAGTCAGAGTTCTGGGTCAAAATGTCTATGGCACTGCCTGGACTGGTGATTGCGTTGTGTGCGCCTTTTGTTGGGCAGATGTTAGACAAATCTCGTAAGAAAGCGATTCTGGTCGTTGCGTTATTTGCCTATGCCGCGACGGGTGTCGCAGGCTATTTTTGGCCGGATTCAATCTGGCTCATTCTTGCCAGCAGGGCCATGTTGGGTGTTGCTGTGGCCTGCATAATGGTCGGCTGCACTACGTTGGCAGGCTACTATTTCAAAGGCCCAGACCTTGCCCGATATATGGGCTTGCAAGCTGCGTTTGGTGGCTTTGGCGGTGTTGTCTTTCTGGCGTTAGCAGGTGTATTAGCAGAGCAGAATTGGCATTTTGTTTTCTGTATTTATCTGTTGGCATTGGTTATTACGCCGTTTGTGATGCTGTTCGTTACCGAGCCGCAAAACCTGCGTCTTCGCCAGCAGGTGCGCCGCAGCAACCTGCAGCATCGGTTCCGCGTCGCTCACTGATGTCGTGCTATTTGCTGGCAGGATGCGAAATTCTGGTTTTGTATACCGTTGTTCTTCACTTACCGTTCTTGTTGGTATCGGAAAACCAGATCTCAGCGTCTGAGACGGGCTTCATTTTGTCCCTGTTTCTATTGATGATGTCTCTGGTTTCGATGTTCTACGGAAAGGTAAGCGGAAAACTCAGCATTCCAGCCATTCACTTGCTGGGCTGGTTTGCGATAGGCACAGGGCTTGTGCTTCTTGGGCTGGGACAGTCACTTTCTGTTTTAGTATTGAGCCTGGTGCTGGCCGGTGTTGGCCTTGGTTTGATTCGACCTAACCTCATCATTTGGTTGTTCTCGTTCACGCCCTTGCCACAGCGAGGAAAGGTCATTGGCGGCATAACAACCTGCTTTTTTGTTGGCCAGTTTGCCAGTCCTCTGATCACAGAGCCTGTGGTGCAGTTTTTTGGTAAAGAGTCCGGCTACAGCATGTTATTCCTGCTAATGGGAAGCGTTGCTTTGGGGGTAACATTCATCCTCGCAATCAGGTATTTGCTCACTCAGAAAAGCAGCGAGACGGCAGATAACCTCTAGGTATTGCGTAAATTATTGCCCCGCCATCAAGATCTGATTGATGGAGGGGCAAATTATGAAGAAGTGACAAAACTTAAGTACTACATTCAATTACGACTCAAGCGTAAGACTTACGCACAAGGCTCCGCACTTAGGTTGCTGTGCACTATCACAAGGTTTGCCTCTGTCGGGTACTTATGTATACCGGAGGTAGACTTCGTCTGTCGTGTCATAGAGTTCTCCCATGACAACGATTTTTTCTAACTCTTCCTCTAGATCCCTGATTTTGTTACTCGATGTGACGACCAATTCATCAAATTCCGGCCCTGTTAAATGCAATAAAAGGTTATCGACTGGGCATATCTGGCTTTTAATCGCAATGAATTGCCCCATGCTGCGTGCATCCTGGACAAATTTACGCCGCTCTTCAAAACTGGCGAAATCTTCGAGCGTTTTTACCACAACTTTGGTTTTCTTTCTGGTGACCTGAAATATACCGACCATCAGTTCGAGATCCATTTTCACCCGGATTGCTCCTTTTTTGGTCGCGGCCCGAATGAGCTTTGCCAACTGCTCGTGATATAAGGATTCCAGCGTCAACGTCACTGTTTTCTGCTTGTCGATCAGGATTTGATTTATGAACCGAGATAGCTCATCGACGAAGAACGAATTAATCGCCAATTTACCTTCATATCTGCTGACGAAGAACGTGGTTGCGGTGTGACGAGACATCGAAAATTGTCTGAGCACATCGTCAACGTTCGATTTCTCTTCATCTGTCACGAGTTTTACGTTGAACGACTTTCTCTCGTTGACTGTGTAAGCGTTAAGTTTTGATGCGTCAGCGAGTGCAGATCTTTTTTGTAGATAGTCTTCTCTGACGGCAACATTGGTGATGTCTTCAATATTCACTAATGATGTCAGTGCAGAGAGCTGTTCGACATGTTGTCCTTCAGGTAAAGAAAAGGCTCTAGTTTTACGCGAAAAACTCGCCAAGACTCGCGTGTCGCCGCCAGTTGCCATGCTCTGAAAAGGTATTCTGCAGGTAATTCTTCAGCATTCGCGCAAAAATAATATTTACTGGCTTCTTCCTGATGACTGAAGCAGTAAATCAGCATTTCCTGTTGTTCATTGAGGTGAGTGAGTCTGTCCATGCTGAATATTTGGTCGATAAAGCAGTTGCCGTCGATATCGAGCCAATAGTCCCAGGTGGCCTGATTGTTTTTGTTGAGTAGAGCAAAACGAACCAGATCGTTTTGCATAAACAGAGAAAGAATAGGGGTGGTTTTCGCGATAGCTTGTTTGAGTGCATGTCGCTTGAGGTTCTCAAGACGCTCCTGATTTTCAGTTTGAGGCGCTTTTTCAGAGACAGTATTTTTAATTTTAATGGCTTGGGAGATAAGGGTATTTTCCTGTTCCGCTTTCAGCCCCAACGTAACGTAATAATTGCTGTAACTGAAATCTTCGACTCGAACTACTTCGTAACGCGACCCTTTGTCTAATTCGGGAAGGCGACACTCCTTGGCTAGCTGGGAGAAATGGACTTTTAGTACATCCCCTTTTTGTATTCCATAAGATGCGGTCGCTTTAATCTTTACCCCTGACTTCGAAATATCAAAGGTGTTGGCGTGAATAATGGTGCATCTACTTTGACTAACGTAACAGATGAGGCAATCTTATAGCGGCTTTCTTTGCGCAATATCCCTCTTGCGTATTCAAAGTATTCAGCTTGTAACCAGGGGCGTGAATCGCAGAATGTCTCTTCCTTCGGCTTTTCTGTTCGATTCTTTTTAGCTATCTGTAAGATTTCTTCCCGCAACCCTTCAGTAAACTGTCGGTTGTAGACGTCAGAACGCTTCCTGTAGTGGTTAATGGCGTGATCATCTAGCCAGAACGTTTTACCTGATAAGGTATATTTACGGCATTCACCTCTGACTTTGCCTCTCAAATCTACTGCCTTGTTGCATGGCTCGCTCAATCGTTTTACTTCCATTTTGATCAATAACTTTGCTGACGCAGGGTAAGGCTTTGATAACTCGTCCAGTTTTTGTTCGAAGGCAGTATCATCATCAATGAGGGGAAGCAGTTGCTGAATTTGCTTTTGGTATTGGACTAAATCAGAGCTTGCCATGTTGTAAAACCCAGTTTTTGTTATTGATTTATGAGTTAATTGTAGACCTTAGGGGCAAGTTTTCAGTATGTGTCCACTCTGTTTTCTCTGTGTCGTCGTTAGTATTTAACAGTCTGATTTTTATGTGCCTTTGGTTTGCTCCTTTTCGGTCATATTGCAAATGAATTTGTTTATTAACATCAGGGGTTTTATGGGAGATGCTGTGCAAAAATCGCTGGGGTGCTGAGCTAACGAAAAAAAATAAGACGTAGGTTTTGAGTAGTTATCTACTAAATTTCTGAGGATTTATGAAAAAGACGCTGCTCGTCATGCTGACCTTACTTGTGTCGGCCTGCTCAACCCAATATCCGAATCAATCTGTTGAGGGCAAAGTTTTCCCTTCAATAACAGGGCAAACACTTGAGGAACAACCCGTCAATATGCCTGGGCATTTTTCAGGCAACCTAACGGTGCTGTTAGTGGGTTACGTGCAGGATACGCAGTTTGATATTGATCGATGGCTGATTGGTCTTGATATGACCAAGACTGAGGTGGCTGTCTACGAGTTACCTGCAATACAGGGTATGTTCCCCAGAATGTTTAGTACGTTTATCGACAATGGTATGCGCTCAGGTATACCGAAACCTTTATGGAAAGGGGTGGTAACCATCTATAAAGACGGCGACAAAGTACAGGCATTTACTGGCAACGATCGCCCGAGAAACGCTCGCGTTTTACTACTCGACAAAGAAGGAAAGATCATTTACTTCTACGATGATGGTTTTTCAGTCACCGCGCTGAACGCGCTGAGAGCGCAAATCGATAGTAATCGTTAACCAAAATCCCAATGTTTTTTAAGCCAGCTTCATATTTTGCTGGCTTTTTATTTCTTTCCTCAAACCAAGCCTGCTGTTTACCTCCAGATAATTGATTGTTCTAACATTACTGCTTGACTTTCATCCGTTCAGATCACGATAATGCGCCTTTGATTATGATAATCATTATCATTATCTTTTGGGTGGTTTTGACCCCTTTTAACTCTTTAGCCCGAAAACGGACGTTCCAGCAGAGGAAATCATGCAAACTCTCTCACCATTCATACATGCTGATCCAGTCGGTCGGCTGCCTGCTGTTCATGAACTCAGCAACGACATTGGTTTAACAGAATCCACTTATGACTGGATCGCCCAACAACGCCAACAGATTGCAAACATCATTGACGGTAAAGACAGCCGATTACTGGTGATCATTGGTCCTTGCTCAATCCACAACGTAGAAGCAGGCCTTGAATATGCTGACAGACTCGCCGAGCTGCAGGCGCAGTATCGTGATGAATTATTCATCGTTATGCGAACTTATTTTGAAAAACCAAGAACTCGCACTGGCTGGAAGGGCTGATTGTTGATCCTCACCTTAACGGTAGTCATGACATTAATGACGGTTTGCGAACGGCGAGGCAGTTTCTGGTTGATGTGATCAACAAAGGCATACCGACAGCGACAGAGTTTCTTGATCCTCAGCTTTACCCCTATATCAGCGATTTGATTTGTTGGGGAGCGATTGGTGCCAGAACGACGGAATCTCAAATCCATCGTCAAATGGCATCAGGACTTGGTTGCCCGATTGGCTTTAAAAACGGCACAGATGGCAATATCGATATCGCCATTGATGCAATACACGCAGCACGAGCGCAGCACCTTCTGTGCGTGCCTGATCAGGATAATCACCAACAGGCGGTGATGACAAAAGGAAACGAGAATTGCCACATCATTTTACGTGGCGGTAAAGGGCCAAACTACAGCGAAAAGCATGTTAGCGACGTTGCTGAAAAGTTAAAACAACAGCAGCTGGATACGAGACTTATTGTTGACTGTAGCCACGGTAACAGCGGAAAAATTGCTAAGAATCAGCTCAATGTTGCCAGAGACATTGCCGGGCAATTAAAGAGTCGACACAAGCATATTGCGGGTGTGATGGCTGAGAGTTTTCTGGTTGGGGGAAACCAGAAACTAGGAAATGAAAGTCTGGTATACGGCCAATCTGTAACGGATGAATGTCTAGGGTGGATAGACAGCCGAGAGTTACTAGATATTTTTGCCAGTGCCGTCCGTAGCGTCAAACAAGGCGAGCTTGAAACCGTCTAAGTCCTTTTATCAAGTGAATTGCTGATTATCGAGTGAACTGCTGATTGTTTAGCAGCTCACTCGTGGGCTTCTCAATTGTCCAGTGTTGCGCCTCCATCTATGCGCAAATCATGCATTGTAATGTGGCCAGCCGCTTCTGACAGCAAAAAGAGAACACTTTTCGCGATGTCATCGGGCTCCGCGATCTTTTGTAATGGGATCCCCAAGCGATAACTGGCTGCGTCTCCGGCAATCACATCGTGTTCGCCGTAGGTGTTCGTCCATAACTGTTTTTGCATATCCGTTCGGGTAGAGCCGGGGCTGACAATGTTGCAGCGAATACCATGTGAGGCCAGCTCAATACCAATATTTTTCACCAACATATGCAGTGCAGCTTTCGATGCCGAGTAAGCGCCCATGTTGGGGCGTGGTGTATTTGCCGCGTTTGAACCAATCACGACTATACTGCCAAAGCCCTGTTTTATCATGGCTTTACCGACAGTTTGCATGACACTGAGCGCCCCAAAGCTATTAACAGAAAATATCTTGATAACGTCTTCAATGTTGGCGTCAATCAATGCACCTGTCTGCAATATTCCTGCGCAATTGACCAAATGATCGAGAGGACCAAATTGGCAGATTAAGTCGTCAATCCGTCTGGGCAGCTCGTGATGGCGACTTAGGTCAAGTGTTTGGCATATTAATGTTTCAGAGAAGCTCTCATGCAGTGAGGCAAGGTTTTCCTCTAACGTTTGTGAATCTATATCGGTGGCAATAACCGTTGCTCCGGAGCACAAGAGGTGAGTAACAACGCTGAGTCCGATTCCTTTCGCGGCCCCAGTTACCAGCACGTGTTTTCCAGAGAAGTTGAGGTTCATTTCTTGATATGTTCCTTATCAGTTAAGTATCTGCAAACACTACCAAAAACTGGTGATTTGCAAATGTGACACATGTCTATATTCCTAAAACTAAATACAAATAATAATAATTATCATTCGTAAAATTAAGACTTTGAATGTAGTCTTGCGGCGAATTTATTGATGAAGGTATCAGTCTTCGTTCTATAAGGAATTTTTCATGAAACGTTCAGTAATCGGTTATTCAAAAATGCAGCAGGATCTCTGTGAGCATGAACTTGAAAATGCGAGCTTTTTCTTCTCGTCGCAGGCCAATACCATGATGGGTTTGGGAAAGTCTCTCGAAGTAAATAAGGCCATTAACTTCGACAGTTTGTGGCAAGAAGCCAAGCGATTGCTGGACACTGCAAAGAACGCAGAAAATGATAACCCAGTGCTCTTCGCTGTGGTGCCTTTCGATCAGGAGCATCCAACACGCATGGTAGTGCCTGAGCAACTTTTCATCTCAAGCAGTACTCGTGCATCGGCACCCGAGCAACAAGAGTCAGCGGTCGCAAAGATTATCTCAGGTTTTTCTGACAACCAATATGTTGAGGGGGTTGAAAATGCGCTTCAACGCTTTGAACAAACTGAGCTAAGTAAGGTTGTCTTGTCTCGGGCTGTTGAGGTTGAGACAGAGAGTGATATCAATCAGGCCAAGTTCCTTAAGAACTTGCTCTCTGTAAACAGTAAAGGGTTTACCTTCTCTGTTGATGTGGGTGATGGGAAAAAGTTAATGGGCGCGAGTCCAGAGTTGTTGGTTTCACGCCGTGGTCATTATCTGACATCAAACCCTCTCGCGGGTTCAAGACCACGCAGCAATGATTCATTGGCCAATCAAGAGTCAAGACTGTCGCTGCTCAATACAGCAAAAGATCTTCATGAACATGGGCTCGTAGTCGAAGAAGTAGAGAGGGTTATGAGCAAATATTGCCGTAACCTCTACACGCCAATGGTTCCCTCAGTGATTGAGACAAATACGATGCTGCATCTGTCAACAGTGCTGGAAGGTCAGCTAGACGATCCTGAAACCAGCTCGTTACAAGTTGCATCAGAGTTGCACCCTACACCAGCAGTTTGTGGCTATCCCAGAGAGACGGCTTATGATGCTATCCGCGAACTGGAAGCATTTGATAGGGGTTACTTTACAGGCATGGTCGGCTGGTGCGATGCACGGGGCAATGGTGAATGGGTGGTAACGATTCGCTGTGCCGAAGTCGGTCAAAAAAATGCGGATTTTGCGGGGCGGGATTGTCAATGAATCTCATCCTCAGTCTGAATTTGCTGAAACAAATGCGAAGATGCGAACCATTTTGCGTGCTGCGGGCATCAAGTTGCCAAATATAGATGCTGGAGAAGCTGAACACGCTTAGCAAATCCAGCACCCTCACTTTCAATCGCTGATGGAATGTACAAATCACGGATGTTGTCAGGGGGCAAAAACTTTTTACTGGAAGGCTTTGACGGCCTTCAACCGGAGCCTTTTCTTTCGTATTAGGCTCTTTCCTACCTTAAAACCTACATTTTTCTTCATCTATTTTTGCAATTTTTTTCTACATTTCCTTATGCAGTTAATGTTTTGTATGAATTCCCTTCAAAATATATTATTTTTCATGAATTAAAACGTGACATCGTGTTCGTTTTTATGCGTTTACAGCAAGTCAATATGGCAATTAATTTATATATTTCAATTATTTATATTTTGATTTAAAAGTGATACAAAGTGTATCAAAATTAATAATTAAATCATTATATTTCATATTAATATGTTTTAATTCACTTAATGGGTATTAATTGAAAAAAAGTTCAATATTTTTTCGAACCCCTTCTATCATTAGTTATGTCAGATATACAAAACAACTAAACAAGGAAGGGGAAATAAAACGGTTTAGGGAAGAACATATTTAATTTGGATATTGTGAAAATCTCTGACGGAGATCAGAGGTAAAATAAAAATCACTTTATGCGCTAAAGAATAAACATGATTACTGCCATTAACAGCAGCACATTCTTTATTCGTAGTGATCCAAACCTCTTCCTTACATATTTATACTTAGAACTTATTAAAATATATTACTTAACCTCTACAGATAGGATTTTTAGAGATCTGTTGACGGGAGTTTTTGCGCGAAAAGATTTATTGGAATAATTTTTCGGTAGCGCTTGTGTTGCACACTATTTATTTAAATCGCTATGTGAAATGATTTTTTAACTTTTAACTTTTAACTTTTAACTTTTATTAAGGAATTTAATTATGACTACAGTTAACCCAGTAGGCACAGTGACTTCATCTACTTCTTCTTACAACACTGAGGCTGCAGGCTCTGGCTCTCCAGAACCAAGGTCTAACAATCTTGCAGGCGGTACAGGTAATGGAGCAACAGGTGTTGCAGCCGAACAAAATACACAAAACAGACTCTTAGGCGGTGATGAAGGTGGTTTTGACATTGGCGGGGTAATTAACACAGTCGCAGAGGTAGCAAAAGGTATTCTTGGTTTCGTGCTTAAACTAACAGGATCAAATGATGGCTTAAATACGCCAGTTGGTGATGCGATAGATAATGGTGCAAATACAGCTAATGGTGTTATCGACACTGTCACCTCAGTTGTAGGTACTGTTATTAATGTCGTCACAGGTATCTTTGACTTCTTTGGTGGGTTGTTTGGTAAAGACAAAGAAGAAGGTGAGGCATCTACCTCCGCATCAGCTGCATAATAAATCTTAATTCCCCACTTTAAGTAAACTAAGGCCGGTTTTTCCGGCCTTTTTATTTGGTGGTTTATTGTCGGTATAAATATGCTTTTAAAAAATAATGGAATGTCTTTTTCATTATTAAAATTTAATGAAGAAAATGGGAAGGAAATTGTGCTTTGCCTGCATGGATTTCCAGATAATAACCAAAGCTTCAACCAGCAAATAAAGGGTTTGATCGCTTCAGGATATCAAGTTGTGGTACCAAATATTCGGGGCTATGAGACAACATCTTTATCACCCGATGGTGATTATCATCTCCATTTAATGGTTGACGATGTGAATGCTTGGATTAAACAGCTCGGTGAGGAAAAAGTACACCTTATCGGCCATGACTGGGGAGCGATTATTGCCTATTTATTTGCCAACGAGTATCCAGATAAACTTCTTAGTCTTACTACGATCGCTATCCCTCCATTACACCACTTTGAGTGGGCATTGATTAAACACCCTAAACAACTCTTACTGTCTTGGTACACCTTATTTTTTCATCTGTGGGGCATATCTGATTGGTGGCTTGAAAGGAACAACTGGGCATTTGTTGACACGTTATGGCGGAATTGGTCTCCGGATTGGGAAGCCTCCTCAGAGACATTGAATTCAGTAAAACAAACACTTTCCCAGCCTGGAGTGAAAAAAGCGGTTTTAGGGTATTACCGTCATTTTATCCTCGACCATTTTACACAAGGGGCTCGAAAGGTCCGTAAAATGGCCAAAAAAACAACTAACGTTCCGACACTGGCGATTACTGGTGCAAATGATGGTTGTATGTCCTCAAAGATTTACGACTATGCTGTTGATCCTAAAATGTTCACAAGAGGGATTAGGGTGGAGAGAGTAAGTGGTGCCGGGCACTTTGTTCATCAGGAAAAGCCAGAGATTGTAACGCCAATGCTGGTTGAGTTTTTTGATAGCCACAACGCTGAAAACCGCTAAGACTAAACGCTTCGACTGACTTTTTGCTTTGAAATTAGGCTTTTGAGAACTGAATCGAGGTTTGGCGACTATCTCTGGGACATGTCTGAGAAACCGTGCTTTACTGCTCCGCGAAACGTGTTCAACAGTATTCAAATGAGGCCAATGGCCACATGGAGGAAAGTTTATGAGTGTATCAGTATCAGCAAGCTGGGTTTTGAGTCAGGCTGACGAATCAATGCTCTCTGGTTGTTAATTTATTCATTAAACAACAGACGCTTACTATCACCTCTCTCAGAAACCCGGATTCTCCGGGGTCAAAAAAGACCCTCAATTATTTCTAATTGACGCACCCGACGGCGATTCATGCCGACCGTTTATGTGCATAGGGTATTCCTTACGTGAAAACATCAACTATTTTATCTGGTTCTTTATCGCTTCAAACACTAGGCTGGCGAAATAACTTTCAACAGCAGATGACTCTCGATCAGATTGAGCACTATGTTCCTGCCCGTGTGATTGAGCAACACAGAAGTGAATTAGTGCTTGCGACAGAAAAGGGCGCAATAACATTACTCGTTCGTCCATCCACGCCAAAAGCGACGGTTGGCGACTGGCTACTCATCGGGCAAGACAATCAATGTTTACTTTTAGACCGACACTCACTGTTTCAACGCCGAGCAGTCGCGAATGACGGGACTAACCAACTGATAGCGGCCAATGTCGATACAGCCTTTATTGTCTGCTCAATGAATGAGGACTTTAACCTAAACCGTATTGAGCGATACCTTGCTTTGTGTCGACAGGCAAATGTTCAAGCTGTTGTGGTGATGTCAAAAGCTGATTTGTGTGAACAACACGATGATATGTTGGCTTCAGTTCAGCGGCTTGACGCCATGTTGCCAGTCATACCTGTCAATGGCCTTGATACAGATAGCGTATCTGTTCTTCATCCATGGTGTGCGGAAGGGCAGACCATCGTACTGCTTGGTTCGTCTGGCGTTGGTAAGTCTACGTTGGTCAATACGCTCTGCGGTGCAAACGTACAACTGACAAGCGGTATACGCGAGGACGATGCCAAGGGGCGGCATACCACGACATCGCGATCGGTGCACTTAATACCAGCTGGCGGTTTGCTTATTGATGTGCCGGGTATGCGAGAGATCCAACTCTCATCGGATGATGACGCTGTCCGTGAAGCATTTACTGATATCGCATCACTTGTGTCAGAGTGCCGTTTTACTGATTGTCAGCATCAAACCGAACCTGGCTGTCAGATACTAAAGGCGCTTGAGTGCGGCACATTGGATACGCGCAGGTGGCACAACTACCTGAAACTGATGCGTGAGCAGGAGAGAGCAAACCAGACTGTTGCGCAGCAACGCGCCAAGTTCCGCACGCAAAAGAAATTAAATAAGGTGACAAATCTAGAAATCAACCGACTCAAACAAAGAGAGTAATTACTCGCATTTTTTTGCCACTTCAATAAGAACTTTTTGTTTTTTTCGGGGTGGCAAATCATCAACACAGGATAATTTACTGGATTAACAGATCAAGATTACGATTGTGTGACTTGTCAATTACCGTTTTTTTCATACATTGCGCTGTCACGCAAAATTGAAGGTTACTGATATAACAGGGCTTTCTTCTATCGAGTCAGTTAACACTTATTTTATTCACCACTAACAACTTCAGTGTTTGCATGATTATCTACTACCACTGCCAGCAACTATGACCAAGTTGACTGGCTATATCACCTTTTCTAATAAAATCATGAGGTCAAGGATGCAAACACGACTCACAAAAATCTCAGCGATGCTGATGGCAATGGGATTGTCAGCAGCAGCGCAGGCAAATGACCCGCTTTACTCTCAGCAGTGGCACCTGAATAACACAGGCCAGAATGCTTTTGCCCAAAACCCAGCTGTTCCTGGTAACGATCTGAACACGGGTCTTACCCAAAACTTTGGTATCAAAGGCGTTGGTGTAAAAGTTGCCGTAATCGATACCGGTCTTGAGACAGACCACGTCGATCTGCAAGGTAATGTGGTTCCGGGTAGCCGTAACCTAATCAAAGATTCAGAATTCCCAATTGACTACCCAGTTGATACAAACGGCCACGGTACTGCCGTTGGTGGTTTGATTGCTGCTGTTGGTCACAACGGTGAAGGCGGTCGTGGTGTGGCTTCAGGCGCATCATTGATGGGCTTTAACTGGTTGTCAGATCAGTCTATCGAAGGTTGGTTGATTTCTCACGGTGCCGATCCTTCTACGCGTGACGTACGTGTTTTCAACCAAAGCTATGGCTTTAGCCCAATTGAGCCAATCCCGTTTGATGAAAACGATCCAGAATTCAAAATTGAACTGGATACGTTTGCTGACGTGAGCTCAGGTAACTATTACAACAATGGTGGCTCTGTCTTCGTTAAGTCGGCAGGTAATGGCTACCGTTACTTCCGCTCTGGTCAATTCTTTGTTCTGCCGGGTGATTTCTTCCAGGGTGGCGGCAACAGTGGTTTGCCAATGCACAACTCTAACCAGTCTTACGACAATGCCAACTATTACAACCTAGTTGTTAGTGCGATGAGAGCAAATGGTACCCGTGCTAGCTACTCTTCTGTTGGCGCGAACGTGTGGGTAACAGCTCCTGCCGGTGAATACGGTTCTGATTTCCCTGCAATGGTCACCACTGACCTGATGGGTTGTGACGCAGGTTACAACACTGCGGGCGGTCTGGGTTCGAATGGCCTGCACGGAGGTACTGACCTTGACCCAGAGTGTAACTACAACAGCACCATGAATGGTACATCATCTGCTGCGCCAAACACATCAGGTGCTATCGCTGCAGTTATGTCAACTAACCATGCCCTGTCTGCACGCGATGTTCGTGCTCTGATTGCTGAAACTGCTTCTGTGACAGATGCTGAACATCCGGGTGTTAGCCTTGAGTTCACCAACAGCGACGGCGAAGTTGTGAGCTACGATGCGATTGCACCTTGGGAGAAAAACGCAGCAGGCGTTGATTTCCATGATTTCTACGGTTTTGGTCTTGTTAATCTGGACGAAGCGGTTAAGCGTGCACGTATGACAAACAGCGTATTGCCTGCGCAGCAAGTGTCTGAGTGGGTGAGCAACTCTACGGAAGTAGAAGTACCAGATGCAAGTCTTGCTGGTGGTGAATCTGCAGTAGCGATCACTGATGATCTGACAGTTGAATCTGTACAGGTGAAACTGACTCTGGATCACGCACGTATTCCTGACCTTGCAATTGAGCTGATTTCTCCAGCGGGTACTCGTTCTGTTCTGCAGACGCCTCGCAGTGGTCTGGTTGGTCAGGCTCTGAACCCAGAAATCACTGGTTTTGATAACCAGCTGATGCTGAGTAACAAGTTCTATGGCGAAAACGCGAAGGGTGAGTGGACACTGCGCGCTATCGACACCAACGGTGAAGAAGTGTTTAACTTTATCGCTTACTTCAACCGTTCAAATATTTTCACTGTTCCATTGGCGAACAACCAAGCGCCTGGCGTGATCAAGGACTGGTCACTGCGTATCCTGGGTCACTAAGGAGTTATCACGATGAAAAAGCAAACAATCTCTGTTCTCGCTCTGGCTGCGGCTATGACTTCAGGACTGGCACAGGCCGAGGTAAAGGGTCTTCAGGAGCTTGATAACCCATCACTGGTATTGAATGTTCAGCAACTTGACGTAAATGGTTCTGAGTACCAGAAAGTGATTCCTCAGCAATTGCAATCTGGTGAGGCTCTGAAAGGCTTATTCGCGGGTGACAAACTGGTAGAGAGCATGTTCGCTAAGCCGCTTCAGGCTACAGGCCTAGTATTTGCTACTCTGTCTGACAGTGCTGACGCGAAAGCCGTTGCGAAAGAGTTCGGTCTTGAACTGGTTTACAGCAGAAAAGGTAACACGGTATTCCGTGCACCAGAAACAGTTGACCTGCTTTCAGTTAACGACCACCTGTCAGCTGACAGCCGTGTGAAAGCGGTAAAAATCGAGCTGAATAATAACAAGTTTGATACTAAGTAAGTATCTGCGCTTTGTTGAAGAAAAAGCCGGACGTTTTCCGGCTTTTTTTCGTTCTGAAACGTGGTTTCAGCCCTTACTTCTGTTGTGCCGCCCATTGGCTGACTTTGAGCGCTTTTGTCATCAGATTTTTTGAATACTCTTCTACTGAATATTCCGGACCGTATGCGCTGAAGGTTAATATGATTAAATCCTGCGAAGGAATGATGATCAGATACTGCCCAAGGTGGCCGCGGAAAGACACGGTATCTTCCGGTAAGCCCTCCACATCTTTATCACCCAACCAAATTTGACTGCCGTAAAACGTATTGGCGGGTGAGGGTGTCAGCATATAGTCAATCCATTGCTCCGAGATTAGCCTCTTTCCTTACCAGACCCCCTTGTTCGCCACCATTTTTCCGATTTTTAACCAATCACGGCTTGTGACGAAAGGACGGGCACCACCCCAAAATGTACCGACAGAATCAAATTCAAAAATGGCGGTATCAATGCCAAGAGGATGGAAAAGGGATTGCGTATAGAAGTCGTAAATATTCTGAGAAGAACTGCCAAGCTTATCTTGTATAAACTTGGCTAACAGTTGTGTTGCACCTGTGGAGTACAAATACTCAGTGCCCGGTTCTGACACCTGAGGTTGTGTTCTCGTATACGCCGCGGAATCCCCGTAGATATAAAGTAGTTCAGAAATTGGAGAGGGCTTGTCTGCTACCTCCTCCCATTCAAGACCCGCTGACATATGAAGTAAGTGTTTGACAGTGACAGGATACGGCCTTTTTTGATTAGCTTCCAACACCACATCGTCGGGTTTCAGTTGCCCCTTATCAAAGAGAATGCCAGTGAGTAATGCTGTTAGCGTTTTCCCCATCGACCAGCCAATCATTGGCATCGTGTTGTTGTGACCTTCAACATACTGCTCAGCGATAATTTTCCCTTGGTGATAAACCAAACCTGCATACGTATTTTGCTGTTTGAACTCTGAAGAGTGAGGTTCTTCAAACCAATATTGAATGGACTTCTGCAGGTCTGCATTAATGTTGACTGGCATATGGCTTTGAGGATTGTCGAGCATTCGGTTGGGCATAATGGACTCTGCTAACAATTCCTCAACGGTTCTTTCTTTTATTAGCGTACACCCCATTCCCTCCCGAAATATTGCTGTGTTTGTTTGAATCCAAGGCATCAGAGGAATCGATATATCGACGCGTTTATTTTCTGCATCTACCGATTTGGACCAGAACCAAGTCATAGGAAACGATACGGGGTCGATAACATCATCAATTATCTGCTGCTCTTGCTGTCCGGATACAAAAATTCTCGAACAAAGCTCATGGGCAGCAAGCCCAGTACCGGCCTGCAAAAGTCCGAGTTTTTCGGTGTCGACGCAACCAGTTATTCCTAATGTAGTCATTAAGACGGCGCAAGCATGACGTAAACGCATTCGACCTCCTATATGTCGTAGTGAGTTATATTTTCCTTAATTATTTATTACTCAATATTCTGTATGCTCTCGAGTGAATTGCCCATGGGTGAGTAAGCGTGATTGGGCTACTTCTCAGAAGCAAAATGTTGTTCCAATTTCTGACATCAATTGTATTCAAAATGTATTTGCGGGAATTTGTGGGAAAGAGAGAAAAGGGTGACAATGGCACCCTTTTTGACGCGAGATTTTGCGTATTAGAACAGTTCAGTGACAGTCAGTATTCTTTCCATCAGGTCTTTATCTGTATTCTTGTTATGCAGGCCCAGCGTTAAGACGATTAAGTCTTTAGAGGGCAGAACTGTAATATATTGTCCCAAATGGCCTTTTAGCGTGAACATATCATCAGGGAAACCGCTGACAACGTCTGATTTTAGCCATACTTGACCGCCATAGTAAGGTGACGCCGGCGAAGGAGTGAGAAGCATATCTACCCAAGACTCGGACACTAATTGTTTGCCTCTCCAGTTCCCTTTTTGCTCATACAGTATGCCAATTTTTAGCCAATCACGAGGGTTGAGGAAAGGTCTGGCCCCGCCGATAAATGTGCCCGATTCGTCGAACTCGATCAGCCCGTCTGAAATACCCAGAGGATGAAACAGTTTCTGCTGGTAAAAATCGTAGGCAGCCTGTTGCTTTCCGCCGAGGCGTTCAGTAATCGTGCCGGCGAGTAATTGAGTATCGCCCGTTGAGTAAACAAACTCTGTTCCGGGCTTCGTGGCAGCAGATCGCGTTTTGACATAGCCTGCCGTATCTGACTCTTTGTAGAGCATATTTGAAACATCAGACTCGCCGTTATATCTCTCATCCCACTTTAGGCCAGATGCCATATTCAATAGGTGTTTGATTTTGATTGGGTCAGGCACACGTTCTGAGGATGGAATGATGATGTCGTCGGGACTTAACTTTCCTTGGTCCGCCAGTATCCCCGTCAATAATGCAGTGATGGACTTACCCATCGACCAGCCCAGCATCGGCATGTCTTTGCTGTATCCATCAGCGTATTGCTCGGCAACGATCTTACCCTGATGGTAGACAATAACAGCATAAGTATTATTCTGATTTTCCGCATCTTTTGGATCGTTAAACCAGTTTTGGATTGCCGATTGTGCTGGCTCAGAAATCGCCACTGACAGATCATAGAGGTCTCTTGCAGCAGGTGTTCCCGATGTATTTAACGTATCATTTTGCAAGGTGTCTGGCGTTTTATCGATAGCGACGGTACAGCCCATACCCTCGCGATAAACGGCAGTTTTCTTATGAAATCCGTCAAAGAATGGCGCAGATACGCTTACTGTTTTTTTGCGTTCATTTACTTCAACGTCCCAAACCCATGTGAGTGGATAGGTTTTTTCTTCTATTACGTTAGCAACAATTGATTCCTGTGATTCACCACTAATAAAGAGCCGAGAGCAAAGCTCATGAGCGGCATAGCCTGTACCGAGATCTATTTCACCAAGCCTATTAATTCCTTGGCACCCTGCTAGACCAATCAGGCCTGAGAGTACGATGAAATGTTTCACTAATTTCATTTAACAATATCCTTATTCCAGTATTTGGGTGCATACCCAACAGGAAAGCGCTGAATCTGTCATATGCACTCAGAGATATTTAGTTATTTCAGTAGAAAAGAAAATAAAGTAAAGGCACTAGTCGTGATGAATTCTTACGATACGTTCGTTAATCTCATTTCTGACAACATTTGTAGTCAGAAACTATCGAAAAAAAAGCTCAGACAGGCTGAGCTTTTCTTGGCTTCTCTGAGGTATTGGCGCAATTAAAGCAGGTTACCGTTTATATCTTTACCAATAAGACGAAGGCCGTCAGGGTCATTTCCAGTTGGAATCCACGATGACATGCATTCTCTGTCGGTCACGCAGGGATCGGTCAGAGCCTCAAGGAAGGCAATAAGGTCGTTAATTTCGTCATCTGACAGACTGACTTCGGGTAACTTAGATTTCCCTTTTTCTCTTAGGCGGTTAAGCGCGATGATCGCTGGCCCGGTATTCTCAAACATCTTGTCGACCTGAACGCCTGACGGCAGTTGGCTATAGTCGTAATTTCTCACCGCTTTTTCAGGGTTAAGATGGTGGCGAACCATAGCATCAAGAGACGAATATGCGCCTGAATGACCCCATGGACCAGTCACGCTAACGTTGAGCAAGCTGGGGGTTCTAAAAGCAAATCGGTCGTCATCATCTTTGGTGACATACCAACGGCCCTGATCCATCTGGTTTGCCTCTTTACCCCTGCCGATTTGCGGCACTGCTAGAACGTGAAAACGCTCATCTGTGAGGTTGTTACCTGAATGACAAGTTACACAACCTGCACCGCCGTTCGATGCACTTTTGAAGAACAGAATGGCGCCGGACCTTGCGTTGTCATTTAATGCGGTGTCATCACCTTCAAGGAACTTGGTCCAAGGTGAGTTGGTAAATGTTAGACTGCGTTCATATTCAGCGATGGCATTAAACATATTGGGATCGGTAATGATTTCTTCGGCTGATGCATTGGGCACATCGTAGGCGATTCTGAACTCAGTCAACCAATCATTCTTTTCCAGATCTGCTTCGTGACCGTTTCGGCCAATCAGCCTGTTAATAATAAGGTCGCGAATGTCTTGTGTGCTTCCATCTGGCTGCACGTCAAAACCTTTCATTTCCTCTTTAGATGTAACGGGGAATCGTGATTGGGCCATGGTGAGGTTTTTACCCACCATGATGTTGAAACCACCGTCTGTGTTGTCAGGTGTGACGATACCAGATGTATCAGATGCGCCATTTTGCCCCACTTCTTTAGCCATGCTTTCGATGCGGCCATCATGGAAAATAAAGTCATCCCAAAGAGCCATGTTGAAGGATGTCGGTGCATTCCGAGGAACAGGGGGACCACCATCATATTCATGTGCATCAGAACGGTGTAAGCGACCAACACCAAGGACATCATGGTCAACAGAGTCAACACCAATAGAAAGTGGAAGGTTGTCTCCGCCACCCATCGTTGGATGGTGACACGTGGCGCAAGCAGTGTCTTTATTTCCGCTAAGTGCTTTGGAAAAGAAAAGTCTCATGCCGAGCTGAGGCAGAGGATCTTTGATATTCGGTATGTCAACACCGTCGGCGGCATCACTGGTTACGCCTGCTGAACGTGCTACAGCTCTTACTTGGTTTGCAATGTTTTGTTCAACACCATTATTCGATTTTGCAGTTCGTTTTTCTTCGCTATCTTTATCGAACAGATCGCACCCAGTTAGAGTATTAATTACGATGCCGAACAGCGACATTCTGATAATGCCTTTCATACTGCTCATTTTCTTCCTTCCATCCCTAGTTGATTTCAGCTTCAAAAGTGAAAAATCCGTATCACTATGTGCCTGAAGTGAGCAGTTGGTTCCATATGAATTAACGAGATCTAATGTAAAGATAAATCACTCTAATATTGGATGAAATTAGATTATTCAAACGTCGAAAATACCGTTAAGAAAAGGTAAATACTGCATGTTTATCAAAGTTATGGTAGAACGCTGCGGGATGAGCACAAATGACAAGGAAAAAAATGAAAGAGTTTGAGCACAATGGTCGGATTATGTCTTTCCTTGATGAAGGGGAGGGCCCGGTAATTCTTTTTGGGCATGACTATATGCTCAATAGTGAGATGTGGCGCCCTCAGATTAACAGGTTAAAGCAGCATTATCGTTGCATCGTGCCGGATTTCTGGGGACACGGGGAGTCAGAATCATTACCTGCGAATACAAAGAGCCTGATTGACTACGCAAAAGACATTAAATGTTTGGTGGAACATCTGAGTATCGATAGGTTTTCTGTTGTTGGATTGGGCTCCGGCGCCATCTGGGCTGCAGAGCTGGCACTACTGAGCCCCACAAACGTTGAGAAGCTGGTGCTAATGGGCACCTTCATCGGCTATGAGCCTGAAATAACAAGAGATAGGTACCTTGATACATTAAAAGTCGTTGCTGCCGAAAAGCACATTCCGGCAGAAATACATGACAATATTGTCAAACAGAGACTCTCAACACGTGCTCTCAAAGCGCTCCCCCAAGCCAAAGAGTACTTAGAAAACACGCTTGCTCAAGTCAGCGCTGAGCGAGCAATCTGGGTTTCAGATGCAGGCCAGTTAGTTTTCAACAGGCGAGATATAACAGACGATGCAAGCCAATTTAATCTGCCTGTTCTGTTGATGGTTGGTGCCGAAGACAGAGTGCATTCTCCTCTTGAAGCCCAGCTGATGCGTGATGAGATATCTCAAAGTCAATTGGTTGTGCTTCCCCAAGCCGGACACCTTATCAACTTAGAATCTCCTCTCTTTGTTAGCGATACGTTGATTTCGTTCCTCTCTGAGTAATTTCTCGCGCCCATCACCTAAATTGTTGGGTGCTCAAAGTCTCATTGCAAAAGTCTTGAAATTCATACATTCTGTCATTGATGAGACTTATGTCTCAAAATGAATCATTAAAATAATATAAAATCACCACGCTCTAGTGTTGCGTAAATAACGCTCAATAAACTTAGAAATCTAAACAGAATATTACCCAGACTTTAAGGGTACTAGATAGCTAATGTCAGTAGCGTCCAAAATAGAATATCTAAAAAATAAAGTAAATTACGTCGATAAAGTTTGGTTGGTTTAAATAATGAAAGAACAGTCAGTATCATGCCCGAGTTGTAAGAAGAAAACGGTATTTCACAGACTTAAAAGAAATCTGTTCGAAAAATCACTTACTCGAAGAAATTATAATAAGTTTGAATGTGATGATTGTGGTTGTAATTTTTATTTACATACGGAAACACTTGAAACAAAGATTTCAAATTAACTTATTTATTTCACTATAGTTGAAAAAAACTATTTCATTTACCTAAAACGCTATTTAATTATGCAGACTATCTATAATGCATAATTTATCGTTTCTTCATTTAACCGCACATTCTTATAATTTATATATTTTCAACCTGCCCATTTAGCTAGTCTTGATGGGCAGGTTTAGCATGCCCGACATTCAATCATTAAATCCTTGCGTTGAGTAATCTTAATGTAGATAATGATAATCGTTATCATTTAGGTTAATGGTTAGGCTTATGCAAGTATCGTTAAGAAAACTGTCTCATCTGGGTTCATTGGGGTCGTCACTTTTTTTGCAAAATCGACGTCTGGTTGTGCCCGTTGTTCTGTTAGCGTTGTTACTCAGTTCTGTGACCAGGGAGCTGGTTGTTGGGACTCTGGCCGATGCATTTTGGCAGGTTGCGAGTTATGTCGCTGCCACTTTAGCTCTGTTTCATTTCTTGACTGAGCACTTCGATAGAAAGAGTCAGTTCACTAAAACACTTGCACAAAATCATATTTTACAAATCAGTTTCTCATCATTTATGGGCGCGCTTCCCGGTTGTGGGGGGGCGATTGTCGTTGTCACTCAGTATGTGCGAGGAAACCTGAGTTTCGGTAGCGTGGTAGCGGTTTTAACAGCAACCATGGGCGATGCTGCGTTTTTGCTTCTTGCGACTCGTCCCTCTGAGGGATTGATGATTGTGGCTCTGGGCGCATCCGTAGGCTGGATATCCGGTTACCTGGTAGACCGCCTTCATGGTGTCAATTTCTTAAGGCCAGACATTAAAGTAACAGCTTCAAATCAACCTCTTAAAGATTCGAATGCGAACTCAAAAAGAGGTGCGCTTCAATCTTTGTTCTGGAAAGTATTACTGCTACCAAGCCTTATCATTGCGTTGATTGGTTCGTTTCAAGTTGATGCAAATGCACTTTTTCACGTACCCCAAGGCGCATTTGAGTTTGCAGGTGCAGTGTTAGCATGGTTTGCTGTGTTGCTATGGGCGATGAACGGAGAAATTACTGATTATCAATCTGCAGTTTGCGAAGATAAAAAAGGCAAAAATACAGATATTTTTCAGCGTGTTGCCCAAGATACAAACTTTATTCTAGTGTGGGTCATTGGGGCCTTTTTATTGTTCGAACTGACAGTGTTTTGGCTCGGTATCGATTTATCGACAGTCTTCACCGGTTGGGCATTATTGCTGCCAGCAATGGGGGTGATAGTCGGACTTCTACCGGGGTGTGGCCCACAAATCTTGGTCACAAGCCTTTATATAAGCGGCGTTGTGCCAATTTCTGCACAGATTGGTAATGCAATTTCAAATGACGGTGATGCGCTTTTTCCGGCGATTGCATTAGCCCCCAAAGCGGCAATCGTCGCGACAATTTATTCTGCAATTCCTGCTTTTGTTGCTGCGTATACTTACTTCTTTTTGTTTGAAGTCGCTTAAAGTAATGGAGTAGATTCTCCGCGGAGGCGGCGATATGAATTTGAACTTCACTATTTTTTCTTGTAACTCAAATGTATGAAAATTAGTTTGATTGTGTGATTTGTCGCAAAATTGAGCCTTTAGAAGTGGGATTTATCTTTACTGTTATTGGGGTGAGACTGTTACTCTCGGCGCGTTTGGAAATTAAACACCGCGATAAGGAGAGTTTGCAATGACAGTGCAAACGAAAAAGTTATCCCTGACCACCCGTGTTCTGCTGGGCATGGTTATTGGCATTCTTTCAGGTTTTGCTATTCGATTTTTGTTTCCTGAATCGGCAATTGTTCAAAACTATCTTGTTGATGGGCTCTTTGATGTGGGCGGAAAAATTTTCGTTGCGAGCTTGAAAATGCTGGTTGTACCGCTGGTTTTTGTCTCATTGGTGTGCGGTACGAGTGCGCTGAAAGATATTGCGACTTTGGGTCGACTGGGCGGAAAAACCCTCGCTTTTTACCTAAGTACGACTGCGCTTGCGATTTCTCTGGCCATGGGATTGGCGCTGCTGGTTGGGCCTGGTGAGGGGGCTGACTTATCTTCTACTGCGGCTTTTTCAGCCTCTGAAGCTCCATCTTTGTCTCAAGTGATCATCAATATGTTCCCGACCAACCCGATTGGTTCGATGGCTCAGGGCAATACACTCCAGATCATCATCTTTGCTGTTCTGTTCGGCATTGCAATCAGTGCGTCAGGTAAACCTGGCGAACGTGTTGCCAGCTTCTTTCAGGATCTTAATGAGGTCATTCTCAAGCTGGTTGCGCTACTCATGAATTTAGCGCCTTACGGTGTCTTCTGCTTGATGGCGAAATTGTTTATGACCATTGGTCTTTCGGCCATTCTCAGCCTTTTCGAATATTTTATGGTCTTGGTATGTGCGTTACTTATTCATGCCATGGTCACCTACACCACATTATTCCGAGTTTTTACGGGGCTTAACCCTAAAATCTTCCTGAAAAAGATGGAAGACGCAGTAATGTTTGCACTCTCAACGGCGTCATCAAATGCGACGATTCCAGTTTCAATGGAAACGACAACCCGCAGAATGGGAGCAGATAACCGTGTTGCGTCATTTACCATCCCGTTGGGAGCGACGATCAATATGGACGGCACAGCGATGATGCAAGGCGTAGCACCGTGTTCATTGCGCAAGCGTTTAACGTTGACCTCGCATTAAGTGATTATTTGACTGTCATTATGACTGCGACACTGGCATCGATTGGCACGGCGGGCGTGCCCGGTGTCGGTCTCGTTATGCTGGCAATGGTATTGAATCAGGTGGGACTACCGCTAGAAGGCATTGCCTGATCATGGGTGTTGACCGTTTATTGGATATGATTCGGACAGCCGTGAATATTACAGGTGACTGTGCGGTAACGTGTATTGTCGCCAAAAGCGAAGGCGCATTAAACGAAGATATCTTCAATGATGTGCGGGCAGGGGAAAAAGACGAGGAAATACATTTTTATTCTCAAGTATCCTGATCATGAGGGGAAAAGCGCTGCTTAGTAGCGCTTTTTTTGTATCAGGACATTACAAAAACAAGGATCAACGTTTCGCCTTGCGTTGTATTTATGTTTGGTCACTGTGCCGATAATTTGACTGTTTCAAAAGCGATTTCAGCGATCTCATGGATGATAATAATTGCTAAATCAGAACAATTCAGAAGATAAATGCTTAGAGAGCGAAACATTTGGTAAACTTCGCCGCTGTTGAACTGTGTGGTATTCGCTGATTACTATCGCGGAAATTTTTTAACCAGCTCGATTGGGGCTTATGGAAACCCAATCTTTGTTAAGGAGTGTATTTTGAGTGACAAAAGCCATGAAGAGTTGATGGTACCTGATGGGAAAGTAAACCCCATCGATACCGATTATCAAGTCGGGCAAGATAACATTGCGTTAAATATTGGTCCATTTGGCCTTGATATCCACAATCGGGTTTTTCTGGTCTCTGGTTTTGCGATCATTCTTTTTGTCGGAATAACCCTGTTGTTCCAGAATCAGGTTGCTCCTCTCTTTGCAGATTTAAGAGGCTGGTTGACATCTAATCTTGACTGGTTCTTTTTAAGTGCCGGTAACATCTTTGTGCTTGTCTGTTTGATTCTTGTTGTTTCACCTCTTGGTAAAGTCAGACTAGGCGGAACAGAAGCAAAACCTGATTACTCCTAAGCTGGCTGGTTTTCAATGTTATTCGCCGCAGGGATGGGTATAGGACTGATGTTTTATGGCGTATCTGAGCGTTATCACATTATGCCTCATCATTTGGCGGTACCAGTGTAGAAAATGGTGTGCGAACAGATTGGTCACCGTTGGGTGGCGCAGTTAATGACCCGGAAGCCGCAAAAAGTCTTGCCATGGCAGCGACAATTTATCACTGGGGGCTCCACCCTTGGGCTATCTATGCGGTACTCGCACTAGGGTTGGCCTTGTTCTCGTTTAACAAGGGCCTGCCATTAACAATACGCTCAGTATTTTACCCATTGTTTGGCGAATCAGTCTGGGGCTGGGTGGGGCATGTCATCGACATCCTTGCTGTTGTGGCAACACTTTTCGGTCTTGCTACATCACTGGGGCTTGGCGCTTCGCAGGCCGCTGCTGGACTGAACTACCTATTCGGTATTCCAACGGGTGCAACGACAGAAATTGTACTGGTTGTGTTTATTACCATTCTAGCCCTGACATCGGTACTCGCTGGCTTGGATGCTGGTGTTAAGCGATTGTCCGAAATAAACATGGTTCTTGCTCTGCTGCTGTTATTGTTTGTGATTGTCGCTGGACCAACACTTGCCATTCTGGGTGGTTTCTTCTCAAACATCGGTAGCTACTTACAAAACTTGCCTGCGCTTTCTATGCCATTTGGCCGAGAAGACAGTAACTTCTCTCAAGGCTGGACTGCATTCTACTGGGCATGGTGGATTTCATGGTCACCATTTGTCGGCATGTTTATCGCACGCGTTTCACGTGGACGATCGGTGCGTGAGTTTATTATTTGTGTGCTGCTTATCCCTTCAACGGCTTGTGTACTTTGGATGACGGCTTTCGGTGGCACCGCAATAAGCCAGTTGGTGAATGATGGTTATACGGCGGTGACGGAAGCTGCTCTGCCGCTTCAACTTTTCACCATGTTGGATGCGTTGCCGTTGGCTTCAATTACCTCATTTATCGGTATTATTCTGGTCGTTGTATTCTTTGTGACCTCTTCCGATTCGGGCTCATTGGTGATTGATACAATATCCGCAGGCGGTAAAGTTGATGCGCCAACACCACAGCGAGTTTTCTGGTGTACGTTTGAGGGGTTAGTAGCAATAGCGCTTATTCTTGGGGGCGGCTTGGTGGCATTGCAAGCGATGGCAGTGTCTACCGGTTTCCCGTTCACTATTGTACTGTTGGTGGCATGTATTTCTGTTGTTAAAGGTCTGGCCAGCGAGCCACGCGATTAACAAGCAAATACTGCAGTAACTTGTCATTGCAAGGCAGATCATCGATCTGCCTTGATTGATTCTGGAGAAAAGCGGTGGAAGCAGAACAGAGAGAAATCTCCGAATTCTTATCCCAATATGCGCCTTTTGATGAGCTTCCGGAAGAGACCATTGACGATATCGCGACGAACATTGAGATAGCCTATTTTCGTTCAGGCACTGAAATCCTGAAATTTGGTGATCCGATAAAAGACCTCGCGGTCGTTCGCAGCGGTGCTGTTGAGATTTTTCGCCGCAATGGCGAGCTGTTCAACCGACTGACTGCAGGTGATCTCTTCGGTCAGATGGGCTTGCTGATGAACAAAAAGGTACGACTTCCTGCCCGTGCGTTGGAAGATACCCTTATCTACTTCATTCCCGATACGGTCTTTCAGAACCTGTTTGATGAATTTGAGCAGTTTGCTGACTTTGTCGAGATTGAAGGTCGTGCAAGATTGAGGCAAGCGGTTGAAAACCATCAAGATAATAATGATTTGACCACATCCAAAGTGTGCAGCTTAATCATGCGCGAACCAATCACTGTCACCGACACAGCAACGGTGAAAGAAGCTGCCGAAGCAATGGCGAATGATGATGTCTCATCAGTACTGGTGCTATCAAGTGAACCTATCGAAGGCGAAACCGAATACGACACCGTTCCTGCGGGGGCATTAGTGGGGATCGTCACTGACAGAGACCTTCGTAATTTGGTATTGGCAGAGGGGCGGTCACCGGATGTGAATATTGCTGATATCATGCCGCAGCAGGTGATATCTCTCGATCACAATGCGTATGTGTTTGAGGCGATGTTGGCAATGCTCAAAAACAATGTCCATCATTTACCCATTTTGAAACGCAACACGCCGATTGGCGTGATAGCGATGTCAGACATTGTGCGTTACGAATCACAAAACAGCCTCTTCCTTGTGAGTAGTATCTTCAACCAACAGACCGTGGAAGACCTAGTGTCTCTCTCCGAAGATGTTCAGCCCTGCTTTGTTCGTATGGTCAATGAAGACGCCAACTCACACATGATAGGCAGTGCAATGGCTGTGATTGGTCGAAGTTTCAAGCAGCGCCTTTTGGAACTGGCAGAAGAGAAACTTGGTCCTCCGCCTGTTGCCTACTGTTTTCTTGCGCTTGGCTCTATGGCAAGAGATGAGCAGCTTATTGTCACCGATCAAGACAATGCGATTATTCTTGATGACAGATATGACCCTGACCAACATCTGGACTATTTTGAGGCGCTGTCAGCGTTTGTTTGTGACGGTCTGGATGCGTGCGGTTATCCATATTGCAATGGCGGCATTATGGCAACAAACCCAGAGTGGCGTAAGACGCGAAGCCAGTGGGAAGAGACATTTGCGTCTTGGATTGATGAGCCCAACCCCAAGTCACTGCTGAATAGCTCGATATTTTTTGACCTCGACGGTGTATGGGGAGCCACCAATTGGGCGGAGCAACTCAAAGCCTTTATCGGTCGCCGTGCACGTCGTAATAACCGTTTTCTTGCCTGCATGGCGCGAAATGCGCTGACAAGAAAGCCGCCACTGGGCTTTTTCAAAAATTTCGTGATGGAGCAGGATGGCCAGCACAAAAACTCCATCAACCTGAAACGACGTGGTGCTGCACCGTTGGCTGAGCTTATTCGTGTTCATGCGTTGGCAATTGATTCTCGTGCGCAAAATTCGTTTGAGCGGCTTGATGACATTATCGAAGCTGGAGTCTTGCCCGTTGGTCGCGCTGCGGATTTAAGAGATGCGCTGGAGTTTATCTCAACGGTGCGCATTCGCCACCAGGCCATTGATATTGAGGCGGAACGGGAGCCGGACAATAACATTGAGCCTGAAAACCTCTCTGATTTTGATCGTCGCCACTTAAAAGATGCTTTTCAGATCCTCAGTAATGCACAGAGTTTTCTGAAATTTAGATATCAACCAAACCGGGGAAACTGACGACAGTCATGTTGTATTTAGGCTCAGATGAAAGAGTGTCCGGTGGGCCGAGAGGTCCCGATTGGCAGTTAATCAATAAACGTCTTGGTCAAAACGCCAAGGACCCGCGGTTGAAAAGATTTTATCAAGCTGGCGTCATCGACGGCGCAACGAATTTGTCTGATGTGGAATTTGTGGCGCTGGATTTTGAAACGACCGGGCTTGAGCCGTCACAGAGCGACATTGTCAGTATTGGCCTCGTGCCATTTACACTGTCACGAATTTACTGCAAGCAGGCAAGGCATTGGATCGTAAACCCCCGAAAACCGCTCGGTGAAGAATCTGTGGTGATTCATGGCATCACACACAGTGATATTGAGGAAGCCCCCGATCTGAAGGGAATTCTCGAAGAGGTTTTAGAGGCATTGGCGGGAAAAATGGTCGTCGTGCACTATCGGCGAATTGAACGCAACTTTTTCGATCAAGCCTTGAAACATCGTATTGGTGAAGGTGTGTTATTTCCTGTCGTCGACACGCTCGATATCGAATCGCGATTTCATCGTAGGCCGTATCACAAAGTAATGTCTTGGTTAACACGAAAGCCAATGACATCAATAAGACTTGCCGATAGCCGTACCCGTTACAAACTGCCATTTTATCGCGGTCACAATGCACTGACAGACGCCATTGCGACAGCGGAACTTTTACAGGCCCAAGTGGCACACAGGTATTCACCAGTTCACCCTATCAGAGGTCTCTGGTGTTGAGTTGCAGCCTGTTTTGTTGGCAGTGCATTGAAACTAAAGATTATTTTTCATGATTGGCGTGTGGCAGAGCTAATTTCAACTAGACTTGGTGATGAGTTGTCTCTGGAGAATCACATACGCGGCGAGAGTCGTTACGTTACTTGAGAAATGTATACCAATTAACACAAGGATTGAGCGAAATGATTGAGAAAGACAAAGTAGTCATCATCGAGTACACGGTAAAAGATCTCAACGGCGTATTGATTAATGCGACCGAGTCTGATGAGCCATTGGCGTTTATCTTTGGTGCAGGCCATGTTATTCCGGGCCTCGAAAAGTGCCTTGATGGCAAAGATTCAGGCGAAGAATTTGAAGTGAAGCTCGAAGCTGAAGAAGCTTATGGACCAAGAAACGATAGCCTGGTTCAGGAAGTTGAACGCGCTGCATTTCAGGGCGTCGATAACATTGAGCCCGGAATGATTTTCACTGCGAGTGGGCCAAAGGGAGAAATTCAGGTCACGGTTGTCAGCGCGGATGATGAGAAAGTGAGAGTTGATGGTAACCATCCTTTAGCGGGTAAAGGCCTTCACTTTGTGGGCAAAGTGTTGGAGGTGCGTGATGCGACTGAGGAAGAACTCAGTCATGGCCACGTGCACTGATTCCTTCCCTTACAAACAAATAAAAAACGGCCAACAAAGGCTGTTTTTTATTATCTGAATATTCAGTAAATCATGAGCACAAATCAGGTCAATATTTCCAATTCCGTCAATGATGCCATTGCGGCTCTATTGCTTTGGCCGCAGATTGCAGTGTCTGGTTTGAATTGACCGCAGACCTCCGGACGTTCTGGCTTTCCGAACAGGTTACAAAGGTTCTTCTCGTTGAGTTGAACGCAACGGACACCCGCTGGCTTTCCATCAGGCATGCCGGGGATTGGAGAGGAAATACTGGGCGCGATGCAACAGGCACCGCAGCCCAGTCGGCATTCAACATGCGTAGAAAGATTTTCTCCGGTCATACAACTTACCCGAATATTGAAATTGGTGCGGACTTTATCACTCTATCAATAAGAAGCAAAGTATTGCCCATCCTGACGCAATAGGCATACATGCCGGAAGAAAGGCAGAAGGATTGTACTTGAACTTTGCTGTCAGTATGGTTATAACCATCGCCTTTTGCTAGCCCAAATCCAATTAGCAGGACAAACGACAATGACAGCTCCCTTCTGGCAACAGAAACAGTTAACCGAAATGACCGATCAAGAATGGGAGTCTCTCTGTGATGGTTGTGGAAAATGCTGTCTGCATAAGCTCATTGATGAAGAAACCGATGAGCTTTATTACACCAATGTAGCCTGCAGCCTTCTGGATAATAAAACATGTTCATGTAAGGACTATCCTAATCGTTTCAGCTATGACGAAGATTGCATTAAGCTGACTCGGGACAAAATCGATGATTTCTACTGGCTACCCCACACTTGTGCATACCGCTTGTTAGCCGAAGGTAAGAGCTTGCCAACATGGCATCCGCTGATTACAGGATCAAAAGAGGCCATGCATCAGCCGACGAGTCAGTCAAAGAAAAAGTCGTGTATGAAATCGATGTGATTGAATGGGAAGACCACATCTTGAATCATCCAAACAGACTCTAGATGAGGATGTGACTGCAATGCGTTTGATCCTAGGTCCAATGGAAGGGGTACTAGACCCTTTGATGCGTCAGATCCTCACAGAAATAAACCCCTATGACATGTGTGTCACTGAGTTTGTGAGAGTGGTCGATCGTAAACTTCCTGCTCGTGTCTTTCATCGCGTATCACCTGAACTCGATAATGGCGGCAAAACGAAATCGGGAACGCCTGTGAGGATTCAGCTCCTTGGCCAATCTCCTCTATACATGGCAGAAAATGCGGCTTTAGCGGTTGAGCTGGGCTCGCCGGGCATCGATATCAATTTTGGTTGTCCATCAAAAGTCGTCAACGGTAACAAAGGTGGCGCGGCATTGTTGAAAGAGCCTGAATTAATGTATCAGGTTATTCGTGCTGTTCGAGACGCTGTACCGACAGACAAATCGGTCAGTGCGAAAATACGTCTTGGTTTTGATGACTGCTCACCTTATCGCGAGATCACAGATGCAGTTCAACTTGCAGGTGCCAGTGAGCTGGTGGTGCATGGAAGAAGTAAAGCGGATGCTTACCGCGCTGGCACTATCCGCTGGGATTTGATTGGTGATATCAACCAAAGACTATCAATTCCTGTGACGGCTAACGGTGATATTTGGAATCATCAAGATGCGATGGCATGTCAAACGGCGACCAACTGTGAAACCTTAATGGTATGCCGCGGCGCGCTTAATATGCCAAACCTAGGCGCAAATATTAAAGATCAGGAAGCACCGCTGCCATGGTCTGAATTACTCAATCTACTTGTCCGGTATTCTGAGTTTGAAATCAAAGGGGACAAAGGACTTTATTACCCGAATCGAGTGAAACAATGGTTCCGGTACCTTCAGGTCCAGTACCCTGAGGCGAAGCCGTTGTTTATGAATATTCGCCAGTTAAAAGACAAACAGACCATTCTCAATGAGATTATTTGTGCCAGAGATACGGTTGCAAACAGCCTCTCTTCGTCCCTAATTGTCTAAAAAATAATAACTAAATCGCATTTTACCTCTTGTTACAAATTGATTGTTGTCATTAAGGCTCCGCGCTGGCTATTATCACGCTCATTCTAGCCAAGAGGTAAAAACAACAATATATGGACGACCCCTCGAGTTGTTTCCGAATTATCCGCTCCTTTGACATTCAGGAGTCGGCAAAATGATAGAACTATTCCTACAACCTGAATCTCTCGTAATTCTCGCCACCCTGTTTGCACTGGAACTGGTGCTTGGTGTCGATAATATTGTCTTTATCTCAGTACTTTGTGAACGTTTACCAGAACATCAGCGTAAATTCGCCCGTAATCTGGGTATTGGTCTTGCTGTTGTCGTGCGTATTCTGCTTGTCTTCTCAATCAGCTGGTTGATGTCGTTGACGGCACCGCTTGTGTCGTTGGGTGACTTCTCCTTCACTGGGCGGGATTTGATTCTGATTGGTGGTGGTGTCTTCCTGTTGGTGAAAAGCCTCAAGGAGCTGCGTCACTGGTTGTTGCCGCATGATGAACAATCTGGCAGCACTGTCACTGCGGGCTTGGCCTTAGTTCTGCTACAAATTGTTGCAGTCGATGCGGTCTTCTCGATGGACTCAGTGATTACTGCCGTTGGTATGACATCAGAAATACCACTGATGGTAGCAGCTATTCTTTCATCAGCGGCGATTATGGTGCTGTGTGCTGAGAAGATTAACCACTATGTGATGAAGTACCCTGGATTCAAAACACTGGCTTTACTGTTCTTGGTATTGCTGGGTGCAATGTTGATGATTGAAGGCTTCGGTGTTCACTTCAACAAGGGATATGTCTACTTTGCAATGGCGTTCGGTATGATCATGGAAACCTGTCATATCCTGCTCCAGAAAAAGCAAAGACAGAAGCACAAAAGATCTATCATTCGTATTCGCCCCTTAAAAATGGCGAGACACTGAAGGGTAGGGGTTACCTGATATTAATTGCTAATCAGGTTGAAATGACAGGCAGGGCGAAGATTCTGCCTGTTTGCTATTAGGCTGAGTAGTTTTGCAGTGTTTTGCTTGGAACAATCTTAAGGTCAGAACGTCCAGGCCAGTGAGGCTCTGATAAACCTTTCATCATCGCTTTAGCAACGTCAACGGCCTTAACGGGTTCCAGACTCGCCAAAGGGCCTTTGAACGCAAAAGAAAAAACAGGTAACCATTGTTGCAGTATTTTCTCGTCGGCTCTTGGGCGTTGTCTTTCGCCGAGCAGAGGGCCGGGACGAGCAATAAGAAGTCTTTCGAATCCCATCCCTCTCAATGCCATTTCCATTTTACCCTTGCAGCGTAAATAGTGGCTGGGCGACCATCGATGGCTCCCCGCGCTTGAGACCACAGCAAGGTGTTTAACGCCCATCACTGCCATCATCTTGGCGACTTTAACGACAAGGTGAAGATCGACATCCTCAAGCCCTTTCTTCCCGCCTGCTTCTTTCTTTGTGGTTCCGAGGCAGATATAACCTTGCAATGGAACAGGCCATTGAGGTTGCCAGTGGGTGACAGCCAATTCTCGGTTTTGATGGAATACAACTTTGTCGGAAGTGATATTTATCGGGCGTCGGGTGACGACATGGATTTGAGCGACATCAGGGTCACCCATTAACTGGTGAAGAAGTTCATCACCAACCAGCCCGGTCGCGCCTGCGACTATAACCGTTCTGGACGATACCATGAAATATCCTTATTTCCTTGTTTGACAGTTAATCATAACGTTGGTTTTCAATCAGCACGACATGAACTGTACATCAGGCTTTGAGTATTGATTGCACCTGAACTAAGATCAGAGCTTTTTGATGCTAAGAGACAATATATGTCAATTTTGCTAGAAATGGATGAAAACTGGGATGGAATGCCGCCATCCTTTATTGAAGGTGTGCTCCTTGCCGCAAACATGTCGCCTGCTCCTTTAAATCCTGACCAGTGGCTTCCGCTCATTGTGACGGGCGGGGTAACCGAAGACAATGTTGAGCCGCTATCTGAATCCACTAAAAAATTAGTGATGACCCATTTTGAGCAGCAATACGCGACTTTGATGAGAGGTGAATACCGTTTACCCGTCACATTGAATGTAGACCAAGAAATCAGTGAACAACATCAGTTTTTCGCTGAGGGCTTTTTGTCTGTCTGGCCAATCATTGAACCCTCTTGGCAAGGTGTCAATATGCCCGACGGTACCCGAAGAATGCTCTCTGCGTTGATGACCACAATGATGTTTTTAAATGATGAGGCAGGTACGCTGGAGCAGATGCAACAAGCTGGTTTAACGGCGTTGCCAAGCCCAGCCAGTTATTACCGCCAATTAGAAGTGATGATTGCCGAAGTATCTGTTGCTGCAGATCATATTCAACATGGCCATGGCTCTAGCTCTGTAAATCCTTATAAAGAGGTTGGCCGCAATGACCCATGCCCTTGTGGCAGTGGCAAGAAATTTAAAAAGTGCTGTGGGAAAGGATGAGATGATTTCTCCTATTCGTGTTGTCGCAGGTGTTGTCGTTAAAAGTGGGAAAGTGTTGCTGACTCAGCGGCGCGACAAAAATGGACAACAAGGGCTCTGGGAGTTTCCAGGTGGTAAGGTCGAACCTGGTGAAACCGATCAACAGGCTCTCGAACGTGAATTGGATGAAGAATTAGCCATCAAGGTGGAGGTGTCTGAGCAAATCGTGGAGACACTCCATCATTATGAAGACAAATCGATTCTACTATGTAGCTATCTATGCCGATGGATAGATGGTGATATTGAGTTGCGATATCACCAGAATCTGGCTTGGGTTAATGAGAACGAAGTGAAAGCGTATCAATTAAGCGATGCCGATATCCCTGTTACCGCATTGCTGAAGCACTACCTTTCAAAATAGACTATTGAGCCCCTGTATGTGTGTTTTAGGGGCCCGTATTCATATGGTTAGTGAGAGTTAACTGCTGATGTGCTGTTTTTTGAAAAGACCGACAAGCTGGCTAACAAACACAATTACGAAGGCCACGAATAACGCAATAAATATTCCTAACAGCCATTGTGGCATTGAGTACCCTAAAAACTGCCAAACGATGTGTGCACAGTCACCGTATGACTCAAAGACATTGGGAAACCAGATATTCAGTGGAGCCCAGCTTGGGAAGGTAACGAAGAGTTCACATGTTGGGCCAAACAACACCGTTGGGTCCGGGAACTGATACTCTACATGCTGATGAGCGAGCTTCGCTCCCCAGCCAGCGGAAATCCCCCATCCGATAAGCCCTAACCATCGAAACACGGAATGTTCAGGTGCAAGTAAGCCAACCAGAGCAGCCGCAGCAATACCGAACATCGCCACCCTTTCATAAATACACATCACACAGGCTGAAGGTTCATAATATGCTGAAAATAAAGCGCTATTGATTCAAACGCAAGCGTAATGGCCAGTAACAAGCCCCAAGCGAGTCGACCCTTAGATATCTGGAAAATGAAACGCATAATGGTGATACATCCAAAAAAGAAAAAAGCCTTGTTTCCAAGGCTTTTATTGAAAAGGGTATTGCTTTAAAGGTCAATGATTAATGACCAGAAGATGCAGCTCCAACAGCAGATGTCACACCCTCAGTGATCCATCCATTGGCCATGAACCAATCCGTCATCGGCATAAGCAGTAACTCGATTCCGGCCAAGCCGACTAACCCTAGTACGATGGTATAAGGAAGAGCCATATATACCATCTTGCCATAAGATAAACGCAGAAGAGGAGCCAGCGTCGACGTCAATAGGAACAAGAATGCCGCTTGTCCGTTTGGTGTTGCCACAGAAGGGAGGTTAGTACCTGTGTTGATGGCTACAGCCAGTAACTCGAACTGTTGACGGTCAATCAGGCCATCAACAAGAGCTTTCTTCACTTCTGTAATATAAACGGTTCCAACGAATACGTTGTCTGAAACCATAGAGAGGAGGCCATTGGCGATATAGAACATAGTCAGCTGGCTATGACCGTCCAACGATAGCACCAGCTCGATGACAGGCGTGAAAAGCTTTTGATCAATAATTACAGCAACAACGGAGAAGAACACGGTGAGTAGCGCGGTGAATGGCAGTGCTTCTTCAAAGGCTTTACCAATTTGGTGCTCGTCAATGACACCAGTAAATGACGTTGCCAAAATGATGACCGTTAGACCGATAAGACCAACAGTTGCTAAGTGCATAGCCAGAGCAATAACAAGCCAGGCTGCGATTAACCCCTGAGCAACCAGCTTCATTCTATCCATGTTGGTGCGCTTTTTACGCTCGGCACGATCAAACTCGACCAATATGTTTCGGACGTTTTGCGGCAACTTGCTTCCATAGTCGAAGATTTTGAATTTCTCGACCAAGAAGCAGGTAGCTAGTCCACAGAAAAGCACGGGTAATGTAACGGGAAGCATGCGGATAACAAATTCACCAAAGCCCCAGCCAGCATTGTCAGCAATAATGAGGTTTTGTGGTTCTCCTACCATGGTCATTACACCGCCAAGGGCTGTACCTACACCAGCATGCATCATCAGGCTGCGAAGGAATGCACGGTATCGTTCTAGGTCATCACGGCTGAGCTCATCACGTAGGTGATCATCGCTGGTGTGGTCGTGGTTTGAGCCAAACTCTTTACCTGATGCGACTTTGTGATAGATGGAGTAGAAGCCAACGGCGACACTAATCACAACGGCGATAACAGTCAGTGCGTCGAGGAAAGCGGATAAAAAGGCCGCAGAAAAACAGAAGGCCAAGGACAGTAAGGCCTTGGATTTAATGCCGAGCAATATCTTGGTGAAAATGAACAGCAGCAGCTGTTTCATAAAGTAGATACCGGCAACCATGAAGACCAAGAGGAGGAGGACATCAAAGTTCTGAACTAATTCATGTTTGACGTGGTCTGCGCTTGTCATACCAATTGCGACTGCTTCTATCGCAAGAAGGCCGCCGGGCTGCAGCGGGTAACATTTGAGTGCCATTGCGAGGGTGAAGATAAACTCAATAACGAGTAACCAACCTGCAACAAAAGGGTCAATTGCAAAACGATGGGGTTGATGATCAGAAATGACACAATTGCCATCTTATACCAACTTGGTGCCTTACCAAGGAAATTTTTGATAAGCGCATTTCTTAGCGAAATAGCCATAGTTACATCTCATTTATTTTTAGAGTGGCAAGTCGGTTTTGGAGTATTACTCAGCAGAAAGGTCTGTTGCTCGTTTTAGCAGCGACTGTGTGGTGTGGCAAGTGCTGTTTATTATGAGACGACGCAATGCTAACAATCCTTTTAACAAGCCTATCGACGTTATGTAACGGGTTACATTACAAGTTTAAGCGTCAAATTGGCCCACATTGGTGCGACTTTTATAGAAAATAGATAGCTTCCAAACAAATCTTAAAGTTTTACAAGTTTCGGCTCACAAAAGCCGCGCAAACTATACAAGTTACAGTTTACTTGGAGAAGTCGTGTCCGCATTGATTGAGATCAGTATTGCATTTACGTCGTTCCACCTACAGGCATTTCATGGATTGTATTTCTTGATATACCTCTAAAGTGGTATGATGAGTAGATTATCACATCAAGAACTCACGCGGAAATACGAATAAATGGTTATCAAGGCGGACAGCCCAGCAACTTTTGCTGAGAAGTATATTATCGAAAGTATCTGGAATAATCACTTTCCTATGGGTTCCATCTTACCTGCAGAAAGAGAGCTGTCGGAACTGATTGGTGTCACGAGGACAACACTACGCGAAGTATTGCAGCGACTCGCGAGAGATGGATGGTTGACCATCCAGCACGGTAAGCCAACTCGGGTCAACGATTACATGAACACGTCTGGCCTCAACATTTTAGATACCCTCGTCACCCTCGAAGGGCAAGATGTTCATGGTGTGCTTGAAAACCTCCTTTCTGCGAGAACAGATATTGGTGGTGTTTTTATGCGCTACGCTGCTAAGAACAAGCCTGAATATTCGATAGCGTTGGTTGAGAGAATTATCAATAACTGCGAGCGCTTGCTGGAAAGCGAAAGTTTTAACAGCTTCATTGAAAACACCGAAGAAAAGGCCGATATTCTTGCGACAACCAAGAAGATTATCGACCGTTTCGGTAAGTCAAACCCTGAACTTTGTGAACAGATTTGTTGGGCAAGAGCATTCAACCACTATGACTACATGCTGTTTCAGGGAATGGCGCGAGCATCCGGTAACAAGATATATATACTGACCATGAACGGAATGCGTAAGATATATGCACGTGTTGGCGGTTATTACTTTATGGATAAGCGTGCGTGCCAGATTGCATTGTCCTTTTATCGTGATCTTCTTGAACTGATTGCTTCTGGTAACAACAAAGAAATTGCAGTACGTTTAAAGCAGTACGGCCGAGAGAGTGGGGCTCTCTGGTTGGCGAACAGAGACACAATAAGCCATTTGATGGAAGAAGAAGAAGCGTAACCTTTTCCCTAAGATGCAAAAAAAGAGGCTTAATGAGCCTCTTTTTTATTTCCACAAGGTGTTTCTAGCTGCCGGGTATCAGGTCTGGATCGAATTGAGGACGCTTTGGGCAAGTCGCAATAATCTTGGCTTTGCCGTCTGGCATTTCCTCTTCCAGAACGACTTCGAAACCCCAAAGGCGATGAACGTGTTTGAGTACCTCGTCATACGTGTCGTTCAGAGGAATTCGATTGTGTGGGACGTATCTGAGTGTTAAAGACCTATTACCACGCAGGTCAACATCCCAAACCTGTATGTTGGGTTCGTTGTTACTCAGGTTGTACTGTGCAGATAGCTTCTCCCTTATCTGACGATAGCCTTCCTCGTTGTGGATGCCCATCACTTCGATGAAATTCTGTCTGTCATCATCGTTGATGGCGAAAAACTTCATATCACGCATGACTTTGGGTGAGAGGAACTGACTAATGAAGCTCTCATCTTTAAAGTTTTGCATGGCAAAATGCACGGTTTCCAACCAGTCTTTTCCCGCAAAATCCGGGAACCAAAACTTGTCTTCGTCCGTTGGATTTTCACAAATTCGCCTGATGTCCTGAAACATAGCGAAGCCAAGCGCATATGGGTTGATACCACTGTAATAACGGCTGTTGTACGGCGGTTGAGCAACTACGTTGGTGTGGCTATGTAAGAACTCCATGATGAATCGGTCTGTTACTAAACCTTCGTCGTACATGTGGTTGAGAATGGTGTAATGCCAGAATGTCGCCCACCCTTCGTTCATCACTTGAGTTTGCTTTTGAGGGTAGAAATACTGACTTACTTTTCTCACGATACGGACGATTTCACGTTGCCAAGGTTCAAGTAACGGAGCGTGTTTCTCAAAGAAATAGAGAATATTTTCTTGTGGTTCAGAAGGGAAACGGTCAACTTGCACTTCCCGTTTTTTCTCGCTGGCGGGAATGGTTCTCCAAAGAGCATTTACTTGTGTTTGTAAATAATCTTCGCGTGCTTTTTGTCTTGCAACCTCTTCTGCCATTGAAATTTTTTGCGGACGTTTGTAACGATCAACGCCATAGTTCATTAGTGCGTGACAAGAATCTAGGAGTTTCTCGACTTCATCTACGCCATATTTTTCTTCGCAGTCACTGATGTAATTCTTCGCAAACAGCAGATAATCGATGATTGAGCTGGCATCCGTCCATGTCTGGAAGAGGTAATTCCCTTTGAAAAAAGAGTTATGCCCATAGCTGGCATGAGCCATCACCAGTGCCTGCATGGTGATGGTATTTTCTTCCATCAAGTAAGCTATACAAGGGTCAGAGTTGATGACTATCTCGTATGCCAGCCCCATATGCCCATGTTTGTAGTTACGCTCAGTCTCGATAAATTTCTTACCAAACGACCAGTGGCTATAGTTGATTGGCATACCCACACTCGAGTAGGCATCCATCATCTGCTCAGCAGTGATGATTTCTATCTGGTTGACATAGGTATCGAGTTTATAGTGCTCAGCGACGCGCTTAATCTCGACATGATATTGGTCTAGTAATTCGAAAGTCCAATCCGGACCATCACTCAGGGTCTTTTTCTTCTTTTTCGATGCGACAGCCATGTGAGTCCTCCTTAACAATTCGTCAGGACGTGGATCTGCGACTTCTTAATCAACCTGCTTTTTAAACAGCTCTCGAAATACAGGGAAGATGTCGTCAGCCGTGCGAATATTCTGCATAGCAAAATTCTCATGCGCTTCGTCAAGCGCTTCGTACTCACGCCAGAGTGTTTGGTGTGCTCTGCGGGTGATTTCTATGTACGAGTAATAGCGAGTAACAGGCAAAAGCTTTTGTTCAAGTATTTCCCGACAACCCGGTGAGTCGTCCGCCCAGTTATCGCCATCCGAGGCTTGTGCTGCGTAGATATTCCATTCGTTTGATGGATAACGATCTTTGAGGATCTCATCCATCAAACGCAGAGCACTTGAAACAATGGTTCCGCCCGTTTCCTGAGAATAGAAGAACTCATGTTCATCCACTTCTTTCGCAAGCGTGTGGTGACGTATAAAAACGACTTCAACATTTTTATAAGTTCTCGTCAGGAACAGATAAAGCAAAATATAGAAACGTTTTGCGATATCTTTTGTGGCTTGATCCATCGAACCGGAAACATCCATCAAACAAAACATGACTGCTTGGCTGCTGGGTTGTGGTCGCTTCTCGTAGTTTTTATAACGAAGGTCAAATGTATCAATGAAAGGAACAGCAGAGATTTTGTCTCTGAGAGCCTGAATTTCTTCTTGAACGCGCTTTTCCTCCAATGGTTTGGCTGGCTCAGTGCTTTTAAGCGTCTCAAGTTCAGCCTCAAGTTCTCGTAGCTTGCGCCGTTTACCTGCGGTCATTGCGGTGCGTCTAGCCAGTGAGTTCTGAAGTGACTTAACGATAGCGATATTTGCAGGTACACCCGTTGCTTTGAAACCTGAGCGAAATGTTTTCCATTCAACCAGCTTGTTCATCTGGTTCTTCTTCAAGTTTGGCAACTCTAAATCTTCGAACAACAGATCCAGATATTCATCTTTTGATATTTGGAAAACAAAGTCATCTTGCCCCTCGCCATCAGGGCTGGCGTTTCCTTCTCCGGCTCCACCACCACCGCCACCACCGGGTGGACGATCAATACGGTCGCCGGGTATAAATTGGTCGTTACCAGGGTGGACAGCATCGCGCTGTCCTCCTTTACCCTGACGAAAGGTGGGCTCCCGGATATCCCGGGAGGGTATAGTTACGCTCTCACCACTGTCGACATCTGTGATCGAGCGGCTGTTCACAGCATCAGCAATCGAATCTTTTATCTGCCGCTTGTGGCGGCGTAAAAAACGTTGTCTGTTTACCGTGCTTTTATTTTTACCGTTGAGCCTTCTATCGATAAAATGCGCCATAAGCTCTCCCCGTATTCGTTCATCATTACTCCTGAATACTGTCCTTAGGAGGACTTACGTACTCTCAAGTACCATTCGGAGAGCAGTCGCACTTGTTTGCGGGTATAGCCTTTCTCCATCATACGAGCGACGAAGTGTCGTGCTTTTTCTGCTCTTCGGTTGATGTTTTCGCATTGAACGAAATAACTGGTAGCAATTCTTCGGTATTGGAGAACATTTTTTTCTCAATAACCGTGCGCAGTTTCTCGTAACTGGTCCAAACTGGATTTTTACCTTCATTGTTGGCTCTGGCGCGAAGTACAAAGTTAACAATTTCGTTCCTGAAGTCTTTTGGATTACTGATACCAGCAGGCTTCTCGATTTTTTCCAGTTCGCTATTGAGCGCCGACCTGTCGAACAGTTGCCCAGTATCTGGATCGCGGTATTCTTGGTCTTGAATCCAGAAGTCAGCATAGGTGACATAGCGGTCAAATATGTTCTGACCATATTCTGAGTACGACTCAAGATATGCTGTCTGGATTTCTTTGCCGATAAATTCAACATACTTCGGTATCAAGTACCCCTTCAGGTGCTCGAGATATTTCTCTGCAATCTCTTGCGGGAACTGTTCACGTTCAATCTGTTGCTCGAGTACATAAAACAAGTGAACAGGGTTTGCTGCGACTTCCGAGTGATCAAAGTTGAAGACGCGGGATAGAATCTTGAAGGCGAAACGGGTAGACAGGCCATTCATACCCTCGTCAACGCCTGCATAGTCGCGATATTCTTGGTATGACTTCGCTTTAGGATCGGTATCCTTAAGTGTCTCACCGTCATAAACACGCATCTTTGAGAAAATACTCGAGTTCTCAGGGTCTTTCAATCTTGATAGGACACTGAAGCGAGCGAGAATATCCATCGTACTCGGTGAGCAGGGTGCGGCTGATAGCTCACTGTTTTGCAACAGTTTATCGTAGATTTTAATTTCTTCCGAGACGCGCAAACAGTAAGGTACTTTGACGATATACACACGGTCCAAAAAGGCTTCATTATTTTTGTTATTACGGAATGTTTGCCATTCAGACTCATTTGAGTGAGCGAGAATCATTCCATCAAATGGCAAGGCTGACAGCCCTTCAGTACCGTTGTAGTTACCTTCCTGAGTCGCCGTCAACAGAGGGTGGAGGACCTTAATTGGGGCTTTGAACATCTCAACGAATTCCATCAAGCCCTGATTTGCTTTACACAGTGCACCGGAGTAGCTGTAGGCATCTGGATCGTCCTGTGCAAAGTGTTCAAGCTGACGTATGTCTACTTTACCCACTAACGATGAGATGTCTTGATTGTTTTCATCGCCCGGCTCTGTCTTGGCGACAGCAATTTGGTCAAGAACAGATGGACGGACTTTGACAACTTTGAACTTGGTGATATCGCCGCCAAATTCATGAAGCGTTTAGCTGCCCAAGGTGACATGATAGTGCGAAGATAACGTTGTGGAATGCCAAAATCACTCTCAAGCACATCGCCATCTTCGGTTACGTCAAACAAACAGAACGGATGATCGTTTACAGGGCTGCGTTCACCGTTGGCGGTTAAGACATAGACGGGTACTTTCTGCATTAAACTCTTAAGTTTTTCAGCCAGTGATGATTTACCACCCCCGACTGGACCCAGTAAATACAGGATCTGTTTGCGTTCTTCGAGACCCTGAGCAGCGTGCTTGAGATAAGACACAATCTGCTCAATGGCATCTTCCATGCCATAGAAATCTTCAAAGGTTTTGTAGCGCGAGATGACTCGGTTAGAAAAGAGTCGGCTCAAACGCGGATCCATTGCGGTATCAATCATTTCCGGTTCGCCAATCGCCATTAATAGGCGTTCAGCTGCATTGGCATAGGCGCTGCGGTCTTCGCGGCACAGATCCAGAAACTCTTGAAGGCTCAATTCTTCGTCTTTAGCTTCTTCATAGCGTTGACGATAGTGGTCGAAAATACTCATGGTCCTGCCCCCCAAAACGCTTTACTGATAAAAAAGGATATTGCCGTGTTTACATTTAAATCCTTTGCTCTTTTAAGATTAGACCGAACTGCTTGTTTTGTAGTTGTGAATTGGTTGTTTTTTATAACGATTTTTTACAAATGTGAGCGCGGATAGTTTGTACACATTTCGCTCTATTAACTTACTATCCCCCCCTAAAAATTTATCTTCAAGAACAAAATTTGAACGATGGGTAAAGTGTGAATGCCGATAAACTTTTGTAAATTAAAATATTAGTGCTTGGGGAAAGCTGCTACATTGGTCTGGATGTATTTTGAACGATTTGGGACATTGAGTCAGGAATTAACGGTTTGGGACGCTTCGAGATATGGCAGTTTTAATATGCACCCGCAGGCATTTGACTGTCCTGATTTCGTTATTTTGAGTGCCAATAAATCTCTCTAAGAATGACGAATGGAGTAATGTAGGAGAGCGTCGCCACCCTCCGAGAAATTAACGTAGTGAAATTTCAGTAGTAATTGCGTGACTCTGGTCCGGCTGTAAGGTGAGACTTGAGTTGTAATCTGCTGACTCAACGCACACCATGGTACGAAACCCGTCATCAGACATATCTGCCATACTTGAAGACAATGTCTTCCATGGGTTCCAAACAACCACACAATTATTGCCTGTGTTGTCGACAGTAATTCTGCGAGAAGCACTAGCGTCATTAATGATCACTCTATTTTCTGGACGCAAAAAGACCTGATCAGTTTCTTCATCAAATGACAGGGTGCCTGATGACGGCTTAACTTCATTTCCATTTGTGCCGTCAATAAACTCGTTACCCACGCCTGATACTGAAGTGGAGGAGATGTCTGAAACAGAGAGATAGGTGTGTAATGCACCTCCCATATCCCATGCTTTACTGTCTGTGTTTGTGCCTTCAAGCGATACTTTCATGGCGTCGCTGATTTCAATTTTTAACGTTGTCTGGAATTCAAACGGCCATATTTTCAACGTTTCTTCACTGCTTTTTAGAGATAACGAGAGTGAAACGTACTGTGGAGACTCAGTAAACTCGGCGATACTCCAATGGCTGGTTCGGGCAAAACCATGACCTGGAGCTCTGAATTTTCCGAACCAAGGCCAACAGACTGGAATACCGCCTCGCAGTGCTTTTTTTCCACTAAAATCGGCGCGGCTGCTCATCCAAATCAAATCTTTTTCTCTTGCTGGACGGTAGCTTAGAACGTGGCCACCGAACAGAGAGACGATTGCTGATGCTTTGGGATGATGTATGTGCACTGCCTCAATGTTACCAAGTGCGCACAGGGTCAGGTATTCGGAAAAGGATTTTTTGTTGGTCAGTTTTTGATAGATATCCATAGTGCCTCTGCAGTCGTGTGGATTGCCTATAACAGAAACTAAAAAGGCGACCTGATGGTCGCCTTTTGTCTGCTCAACACGCTGAATAATCAGCAGGTCTGGCGGATGATTACTTAGAGATGTGAGCAACCAAGTCCAGAACTTTGTTTGAGTAACCGATTTCGTTGTCGTACCAAGATACAACTTTAACGAACTTGTCAGTCAGAGCAATACCAGCGTCTGCATCAAATACAGAAGTCAGTGTTTCGCCTATGAAGTCTTGAGATACAACTGCATCTTCAGTGTAACCAAGTACGCCAGCCATCTCTTCAAGAGATGCGCGCTTCATTTCAGCTTTGATGTCTTCGTAAGAAGCTGCTTCTTTCAGGTTAACAGTCAGGTCAACAACAGAAACGTTAGCAGTTGGTACACGGAAGGCCATACCCGTCAGCTTGCCGTTCAGCTCAGGAATTACTTTGCCTACAGCTTTAGCAGCGCCAGTTGAAGATGGAATGATGTTCTGAGAAGCACCACGACCGCCACGCCAGTCTTTCACTGAAGGACCGTCAACAGTTTTCTGCGTCGCTGTTGTTGCGTGAACAGTAGTCATCAGACCTGAGTCGATGCCCCACTTGTTGTTAAGTACTTTAGCGATTGGTGCCAAGCAGTTAGTAGTACAAGACGCGTTAGAAACGATGTCCTGGCCTGCGTAAGTTTCTTGGTTAACACCCATAACGAACATTGGCGTGTCGTCTTTTGAAGGACCAGTCATTACAACTTTCTTCGCGCCAGCTTCGATGTGTTTACGAGCCGTTTCGTCATTTAGGAACAGGCCAGTTGCTTCAGCAACTACGTCTACACCTGCTTCATCCCACTTAAGATCTGTAGGGTTACGTTCGGCAGTTACGCGAACGATTTTACCGTTAACGACGAGGTTGCCGTCTTGAATTTCTACAGTACCGTTGAAACGACCGTGAGTTGAATCGTACTTAAGCATATATGCCATGTACTCAACGTCGATCAGGTCATTAATTGCAACAACGTCGATGTCATTACGTTCTACAGATGCACGGAATACGAAACGGCCAATACGACCAAAACCGTTAATACCAACTTTGATAGTCATTATGTTGCTCCACAACTTAATTTCTAGTGAACTGAAACTGGTGTAAAATTACAGAAATCATGACCGCCATGCAAGCAAAAAACGGAACTTACTTGCCTCAAGTCAAATTATCATTGAAATTTAATTACATGTCATAAATTAATATTAGAATTTTATAAAATTATTTTATATCAATGATTTCCGTGATATCGCTCCAAATAAGCTTCTGTATATGAAATAAACGAAAATGTCTGAAATTCCATATCGTGAAGTATCGTTCTTTCAGCGATATCCTGACGTTTGATAAGTGAGACAGTGAACCAATGTGTTAAATTGTTTCGTTATTACCTTTCAAAAGCGATTGATTATTGGTGAAATCATTCGGAAAATTTCAGGTCAAATATGGGTATCACTAAGCCTGTAACTGTTCCTCAAGGAGGACATATGCTCACTAAGCCTTCAAGCGATGAATGGAAAGAAAAGCTGACGGAAGAACAATACAAAGTGTGCCGACTTGGCGGGACAGAAGCGCCGTTTAGCGGAACCTTGTTGCATAATGACGAAGCTGGTGTATACCAATGTGTCTGTTGTCACACTGCATTATTTACGTCTGACACTAAATTCAATTCGGGCTGTGGATGGCCAAGTTTCGACGCCTCCATTGATGGTGCGATCAAATACCTAAAAGACAGCAGCCACGGAATGATAAGGACTGAAATACGTTGTGCAAATTGCGACAGCCACCTTGGGCATGTTTTTGATGATGGGCCGACGGAAACAGGCACACGTTACTGTGTAAACTCTATCTCTTTGGGCTTTGAAGGTGATAACAATTAACAATTGATTCAGTTTCCGTCACTCCTCTTCAGTAAAGTGTTCCACCATGCTGAATGTGAATGAGCCACTGTTTATCGACTTGGACACTTCGTTAGCGAGCTCGTCGAGAGTATCGCGAGTCTCTGGTTCCATAGGATACATGAATTCCAGTTTTTTCGGGCCTGCAACGGGTAGATCAAGATAGTTCCCAACCATGGCCCAGAAATACGCGTTCTCAATTTTTCCCAGAGCATGGTAGTTGGTGGCCAGTGATTTAATCGCCTCTGGCACTGATTTGTCTCTTTCTTCACCTGGCTCTCCGTCGTAGAAAGTCAAGGCTTTGACCAAGATATACGCCGCGTGCGCTTTATCTTTGTCGACATAATAACTGGCGAGACCAAGTTGTAGTTCGGTCGAGTCAAGGTATGGGGTGTCTTCAAGGCGTAAGTATTGCTCTAACGCTTTCTGATCACCCTGACTCCAGCGGTACAAAATAATTTCAGGAAGCGGTGATTCCTGTAACTCCTTTTCGAGTCTTCCTTCCGAGTCTTTGGCGTGAAATAAAGCAACAGACCGTTTCGAGAGTTTTTCTTTCAGCGTCGTCGTTTGAATTTGCGCTGAAACTGTCATGCATCTAATGTAGATTTTGGTCAATTTCAGCTCAGCAAATTTGACCATGTCTTTGGGGTTTTCTTTTGACTCCAGACGCTGCCAGATGAGGGCCATCCTCTCGTCTTTGCATTGATTGTCATTCATGTTCAGCTTTTCACAAAGCTCTGTGTTCGCATTACAGAGCTGTGTTGTACTGCGGTGGTTATCTGTGCACGCTGCGACAGCAAATAGGAGTAACAAGACCACACATTTGTAGTTGGATCTATAGATGCCTTTATCATGTTCTCTCATCAGGCCTAATCTCGCGTTATTTATTGTTTTATTACATAAACTTTAGCGTAAAGTTACCCGATATTTATTTTTTTGACCTGTAAGCAGCAAGGGTAAAAAACTCAAAACGTTGTTTTTGGCCAAGCGAAATTTAAGGAGGCATCGAAATACGTCCAGACTTGACAGGTAATATAAAGTGATTACTGTTGTGTCAGGCATAAAATGTTGGATTATTTTACATGGATACAGAACAACTTCTTTCCTCTATGACGCCAGAAGTTCTCGAGAGGCTCAATTACGTTGTTGAAACGGGGAAGTGGCCTGATGGCTCAGTGGCTTCACCTGAGCAACGCGACAACGCAATGCAGGCGATTATGCTTTATCAATCTCGGCACAATACCTCGCCTCAGCACATGACTGTTGGAGCAGGTGGCGATATCACCTTCAAGTCAAAGCAAGAACTGAAGCGAGACTTTTCGGGGGAGGGCGAGACGATCGCTAAAGTGAAGCTTTCTGACAAGTAGCACCGACCACTAGATACAAAAAAACCAGCATCAGCTGGTTTTTTTTGTATCTAGGCTGACCTTACAAACTCAGTTCACCTCGAAGGTCTGCTTGCAAAAGACTTCGGACTTTTTCAATGGACTCACCTTTACTTAATAAGTAATGAAGCTTGGCTAGCGCCGCTTCAGGTGTCATATCGAATCCGCTTAATACACTCGCTCCTGCCAGCGCACACCCTGTCGCATAACCATCCATATTAACTCGGCCTGCAAGACACTGCGTAAGATTGAGAACAATTACACCTCTCTCTGCGGCTTCTTTCAACAAAGCATGAAGCTCTGGATTTTGTGGGGCGTTCCCAACACCAAATGTCAATAATATCATTGCATTGACGGGCTGTTTCAGTGCGTTTCTGACGACGTCAGGCGATATGCCGGGATACATCATAATGACGGCCACAGGCTGTTCTGTGATTGTATGAACTTTGAAATCACCCTCTGCCTTTTTGTCGATTTCGCCGCTTTTGACTTGGATATTGATCCCTGCTTCGAGCAAAGGGGCAAAGTTTGGTGATGTAAATGCGTTAAAGCCATCGGCATGCGATTTTGTACTGCGGTTACCTCGTAAAAGCTGATTATTGAAAAACAGCGAAACTTCATTTATCGGATAATTGGCTGCAATATGAAGCGCATTCAGAAGGTTTGCTTGTCCGTCTGAACGCAGTTGAGCAAGCGGGATTTGTGAACCAGTGACAATGACTGGCTTACTGAGGTTTTCCAGCATGAAGGAGAGCGCTGAGGCGGTATATGCCATGGTGTCAGTGCCATGGAGTATCACAAAGCCGTCATAGTCGTCATAATTTTCACCAATATCATCGGCGATGCGCTGCCAATCTGCTGGCGTCATATCAGAAGAGTCAATCAATGGATGGTATTCGTGAATGGTAAACTCGGGCATTTCCGGTCGATGGAATTCCGGCATGTTTTCAAGTTGTTGTTGCATGAAACCGGAAACTGGGATGTACCCCTGCTCGGACTTTTGCATCCCAATCGTACCGCCAGTGTACGCAATGTATATGTGTTTTCTAGCCATCTTCAGAGTATAGGTTGCCGTTTTGATGCGGCATTATACGCACGAGCGAGGCGAAAAAAACCCCGACCATGGCCGGGGTTTCGTCATTATTGGTAATAGTTGCAGTTCAAGCAGAATGCATAACGCCCGGTAGGGTCGTTAAACTGATCTAACGTTTTCAGTTCAGCCAGCACTTTACCTGAAAACTCTTGCGCGACTGACGGTAACTGCGCTTTAACCTGTGCGCCGATCATGACAGAAGCCTGATTAAGCATGTCGTAGAAGAATTGCTCAGCAGGCGTTAACTCTTCGCGCATCCAGTTCAGCGAGTAGTTATCGATACCCGCGAGCTCTGCAGCTGCAGTAATGGCATCGTCAAAGTCACCAAGCTGATCAACTAAGCCAATGTTCATTGCGTCTGCACCCGTCCAGATTCGGCCTTGCGCAACAGTGTCTACCTCAGCCAATGGAAGCTTTCTGTAGTTCGATACCAGGCCAATAAAGCGTTGATAACCATGTTCAATGCCAAGCTGCATGATGTTAGCAACATCTTCAGGCAGTGCTCGGGTAACGCCTATACCTGCAAATGGTGTTGTGCCTACACCATCGCTTTTGACGCCATATTCATCCAACACTTTCTCAAAGGTCGTTAACAAAGCAAAGATGCCGATTGAACCGGTGATCGTAGTTGGCTGGGCGATGATTTTGTCTGCGCTGACGGAAATCCAGTAGCCGCCTGAAGCCGCAACACTCGACATTGAAACGACGACAGGTTTGCCTGCAGCACGCAGTGCATCGACTTCATCCCGGATAACTTCTGACGCAAACGCGCTACCGCCCGGACTGTTAACCCGTAAAATAACTGCTTTTACTGATTTGTTAAGGCGCGCATTGTGAAGTTGAGCAGCAGTCGAATCGCCACCGACTGCACCATTTTGCGCATAGCCGTCAACGATAGAACCACTGGCGACCACTACAGCAATCTCATTTGATGAGAAGTTCAACTGAGTTGATATCGGGTTGTAATCGTAAATACTGACGTAGTTGAAGCTGTCTTTACCATCACTACCAAAATCTTCCGCCAATGTCGTTCCCATCTCTTGGCGTGTGGCAAGTTTATCAACGAGCCCCAGGCGTTTACTCAATACGGCGAAATCACCTTTTACTTCTTCGAGTGCAGCCTGAAGGTCTTTTACGGATGGTGAAAGCACAGATTGGTTAACATTGCGGTTTTGAGCAACGTCAGACACATAAGCGCTCCAAAGTTGTCCTAGCCAGTTTTCACTGTTTTGTCGTGCTTCCGGTGACATTGATGAACGCGTGTAGGGTTCAACAAATGATTTGTAAGTACCGACTCTGAAAACATGCGTAGAAATGTTTAGCTTCTCAATCAGCTCTTTCCAGTAAAGCGTGTAAGATCCATATCCTTGCAGTAGCACCGTGCCGTCACGAGACATCATTATCTCGTCAGCAGTGCTGGCTAGGTAGTATTGGCTCTGGCTGTAGTGACCGCCAATAGCCACCACTTTTTTGCCACTTTGTTTAAATTCTTTGATGGCTTTTGCGACATACCGCAGTTTCGTCAAGCTGGTGTTTGGCATGTTAGATAGTTTCAACACAATGCCATTGATGTTCTCATCGTCTTTTGCTGCACGAATTTTATCAACTATGTCAAATAGCACCGTTTCCTGAGGTATTGACTGGCCAAGCAGATCCAGCTTTGCAATGTCGTAGGGGTCGAACTGACTCTTCTGCTCAACCAACGGTCCGTTAATATCGACTAACAAAGCGCGATTGCCTGCAAATATCGGCGCTTCAGTCTCCAAATGCATATCGTTCGTTGCTGCAATGTAAATAATTGCAATCAATGCCAAGAACAAAATATTGGTAATTAACAAACGAAAAAAAGTTAAGTGCTTTTCCAATCCAACGAAAAATATTGGCAATAAATTTAAAGAGTTTCTTCATGTCAGGGTCCGGCTTAAGTCTGTTTATATATCCTATCGAAGAGTCACTTTTTTACCTAGTAAAGTTTTTTTTGTGAGAAAAATGTAAACGATAGTTTGAAATGAACGTTTGAGGAGGCTATTCTGGTCAGACCAGATAGTATAATAACATGATTGGATGGAAGCCAAATGGAACAAAAGTCATACCCTCATCTGCTTGCACCGTTAGACCTCGGGTTCACTCAATTAAAAAACCGCGTGCTTATGGGATCCATGCACACAGGTCTGGAAGAAAAGAAAGGGGGCCTCAAAAAGCTGGGTGCCTTTTATGGAGAAAGAGCCAAAGGCGGCGTCGGCATTATAGTAACCGGTGGGTTCTCCCCGAACATGCGTGGTAGCCTGTATCCATTTGCAGCGTCGATGACTTCAGGTCGTCATGCTCGTTCTCATCGAGTTGTTACAGATGCTGTTCATGAACACGACGGAAAGATTGCCCTACAGCTCCTTCATGCAGGCCGATATTCCTATCATCCACTTGCTCAGAGTGCCTCCTCTATTCGCGCTCCGATTTCTAAATTCACCCCTTTCCAGATGAGTGACCGTCAAATCCGCAGCACCATCAAGGACTTTGCCAAGAGCGCTGAGCTTGCCCGTGAAGCTGGCTATGATGGCATCGAATTGATGGGCTCTGAAGGTTACTTAATCAACCAATTTATTTGTGCGCGCTCCAATACCCGTTATGACGACTGGGGTGGCAGTTATGAAAACCGTATCCGCTTCCCGCTCGAAGTTGTTCGTGCTGTGCGTCAGCGTGTAGGTCGTGACTTTATTATTATCTTCCGTTTGTCGATGCTCGATCTTGTTGAGCAGGGCAGTACCCATGAAGAAGTCATCATGCTCGCGAAAGAGCTTGAGAAAGCAGGCGTGACGATAATTAACACTGGTATCGGTTGGCATGAAGCAAGAGTTCCAACAATAGCGACTCAGGTTCCGCGTGCAGCCTTTACGTGGGTGACTGAGAAGCTGCGAGGTCAGGTCAACATTCCATTGGTCACGACTAACCGCATTAACACGCCAGAAGTGGCTGAGGATGTGCTTGCGTCGGGTCATGCTGATATGGTTTCAATGGCTCGTCCATTCCTTGCCGATGCTCATTTCGTTGCAAAAGCAGCAGAAGGCCGTTCAGAAGATATCAATACCTGTATTGCATGTAATCAGGCTTGTCTTGACCATGTGTTCCAAGGTAAGCGCGCTAGCTGCTTGGTTAACCCTCAGGCATGTTATGAAACTGAGCTTGTGGTAACACCGTCCGCTTACAAAAAGAAAGTGGCTGTTATCGGCGGTGGTATGGCAGGCATGTCAGCTGCGACAACAGCGGCCGAACGTGGCTTTGACGTTGTACTGTTTGAGAAAAGCGACACGCTTGGCGGCCAGTTCAATTTGGCGATGCAAATCCCTGGCAAAGAAGAGTTTAAGGAAACCATTCGTTATTTCAAACGCCGTGTGGATCAAACAGGCGTTACTGTGAAACTCAACACCAATGTTTCTTTGGATGAGCTCAAAGGCTTTGATGAAGTGATTCTCGCAACAGGTGTTAAACCAAGAGTACCTGCTATTGAAGGTATCGATCATGAAAAAGTGATTGATTACCAAACATTCATTCGTGATCAGCCTGAAGTTGGGTCACGTGTTGCTGTTGTTGGTGCTGGTGGTATCGGTGTTGATATTGCAAGTATGATCACTGAGCCTGAAGATACTTCACTTGATAATTGGCTTAAAGAGTGGGGGGTAGACAAATCAATTGGACAAGCCGGTGGTTTGCAACCTGCCGAAACCCATAGCTCGCAGCGTCAAGTTTGGTTGCTTCAGCGTCGTGAAGGTCAGGTTGGTAAAGGGCCAGGTAAGACAACTGGGTGGATCCACCGTAAGACATTGCAAAAGCGTGGTGTCGAGCTTTTGGGTGGCGTCAGCTACGAGAAAATCGACGATCAGGGCCTTCATATCTCGCTTGAAGGTCAATACCATATTTTGCCTGCTGACCACGTGATTATCTGTGCTGGCCAAGAGTCAGTGCGTGGTCTTGCTCAACAATTAGAAGATGCGGGTAAATCATTCCACATCATCGGTGGTGCAGATAAAGCGGGTGAACTTGATGCCAAGCGAGCGATTCGCCAGGGTATCGAACTAGCGATCAGTCTCTGATAATTTGTTAACCCCTGAGTTTGTCAGGGGTTAACAGTGATTCTTTGTGTTAGGGTGATTGTATTCTGTATCGATTGAAGATGGATAATAATGGATGCAATTACCCTGTTGACCCAACGGCGGTCAGTACCTCGCCTTTCGTCACCAGCGCCTTCTGGTGATGCCCTTAACGTTATTTTGGATGCTGGATTACGTGCGCCCGATCATGGTGCGCTTACTCCTTGGGAATTTATTGTTGCCGAGGGTGATGGCCTAGACAAGCTCTCTGCCATTTTAAAGCGCGCAGCTGAATCAGACGGTGCATCTGATGGCATCATCGAAAAAGCGACGAATGGACCCTTTCGAGCACCTATGGTGATCACCGTAATCGCGCGGACTAAACAGCATGACAAGGTCCCTTTGGTTGAGCAGTACATTTCTGCAGGGTGTGCGGCACAAGCAATGCAAATGGCAGCTGTTGCTCAGGGCTTTCAAGGATTTTGGCGAACGGGTAACTGGGCGTATCATACTGAGGTGAGAGCCGCCTTAAATGTTGAAGGTGATGATGCGATCGTTGGTTTTCTATATCTGGGAAGTGCTGAAAATACACAGTCATCTATTCCGAAGCGAAGCCGAGATAAGTTTGTCACCTACCTTTGACGTTGGATAGAAATAACTGGATAAATATCCAGTTATTTCTTGTCTATATCACGAAGTTTCGCTACATTGTTACAATATTTCCTCCAAACATCTTTCCTCTATGGCTCGACTATTTATTGCGGAAAAGCCCAGCCTCGGACGTGCAATTGCAGCAGCGTTACCTAGACCACACAAAAATCAGCAAGGCTATATCGAGACCGCCAGCGGTGATACTGTCACTTGGTGTATTGGTCACTTATTGGAGCAGGCAGAGCCAGACGCCTACGATGAAAAATATAAGGCGTGGAATCTAGATGATTTACCGATTCTGCCTGAGAAGTGGCAGTTAAAACCCAGAAAATCAGCAGCTAAGCAACTGGCTGTGGTCAAAAAGCTGGCAAAACAATTTGATCAAATTATTCACGCGGGTGATCCCGACCGAGAAGGGCAGTTGTTAGTCGATGAAGTTTTCGATTACATACGCCTCCCGAAAACAAAGAAACAGTCTATTCAACGCCTTCTGATCAGTGACCTCAATGTTTCTGCGGTTAAAAAAGCGCTCAATAACCTGAAAAGCAATCAACTTTTTGTTCCCTTGTCCGTGTCTGCTTTAGCCAGATCCCGTGCTGACTGGCTTTATGGAATGAACATGACCCGAGCGTACACTTTGTTGGGTAAACAGGCTGGCTACCAAGGCGTATTGTCAGTCGGTCGGGTACAAACGCCAGTACTGGGCTTAGTCGTCAGAAGAGATCGGGAAATAGAGAATTTTGTCGCTAAGCCATTTTATCAGCTCGATGCGATTATTCCCCACGATGGAACTAACATCCGCGCCAGATGGCAGCCTAGTGATACTTGTAAGCCATGGCAGGATGAAGAGGGAAGGGTCATACATAGAAAGCTGGTTGAAAATGTCGCACAACGTATTGCTGGTCAGCCTGCTGAAGTGACAGAGTCAGAAAGAAAAAACAGCAAACAGTCTGCTCCATTACCTTACAGTTTATCTGCTCTTCAGATTGATGCAGCTAAACGATTTACCATGAGTGCAGCGGATGTTTTGTCATGCTGTCAGTCACTGTACGAAAAACACAAAGTGATTACGTATCCACGCTCCGACTGCCGATACCTTCCAAAGGGCCATCACAAAGAAGCGCCGGATGTAGCAAAAGCAATTTCAAATATTTCGGGGAATTTAAGCAGCGCGACTGAAGGTGCTGATTTTTCTTTACGCTCTAAAGCATGGAATGACTCTAAGGTTGAAGCACACCATGCCATCATTCCGACAAGCCGCAGTGTTAAGGCTTTATCCCCCGGTGAAGCGAAGGTATATGAGCTAATTGCACGTCAGTATTTAATGCAGTTTTATCCATCAGCAGAGTACGCAGAAGCCAAACTTGTGTTTACCATTTCGGGCGGCCATTTTATAGCAAAAGGAAAAAAGCTCACTGAACAAGGATGGAGAGCTCTTCTACCCGCACCTAAGCAGCAAAATAAAGAAGAATTGGATACAGCTGTTCCTCCTTTGAAGAAAGGAACTATGCTTGTTTGCGAAAAGGGAGAGATCAAAGACTGCGTGACTGAACCGCCAAAATTCTTTACCGAAGCGACCTTGTTGCAGGCGATGACGGGTATAGCAAGGTTTGTGCTTGACCCTGAATTCAAAAAAATTCTTCGAGAAACTGACGGCCTAGGAACAGAAGCAACTCGCGCTGGCATTATGGATTTATTGTTCAAGCGACGACTCTTGAAGCGTGAGGGCAAGCAGATACGTTCAACGCAATCGGGTCAAGGGCTGGTAGATGCATTACCACAAGCATCGACGTATCCGGATATGACGGCAAACTGGGAAAGGCAGTTGCATGATATGCAGATAAGAAATTTTCTTATCAAGCATTCATGCAGGCACTTGAGAAACAAATCGAAGATATCGTGATTAAGGTTCGTGCTGAGCCAGTACCTCAAGCCCTAAAAAACTTGCCACAAGATCAACCTAAGCCAAAGCGTCGCCGGAGTACCAAAGGAAAGTCGAAGCGTCATACGACAAAGGCTTGATTTTTTCCCATTCCTTTTGCTTCATAAAGTGCTCTGTCAGCATCAAGGAAAAGTGAATGCGACGACTTCGATCTGTCTGGTACCAACGTTTTACCACCAATACTTACTGTTACGAATTGATTGGCTTTTGAATCTCGATGGGGGATTTCAAGTGCTCTGATTTTTTCGCAGGCCACATCTGCAATGATTTTGGCGCTTCTTATATCGCAGCCAGGGAGAAGAAGGACGAACTCTTCACCACCAAAGCGTCCAATGTTTGCTCCAGCTCTTCTCTCGACTGTGGAGAGTGCTTCGCCCACTTTTACAAGGCAGTCATCACCTGCGGCATGGCCATATAAATCATTGAATTGTTTAAAAAATCAATATCAATAATCAACATCGATATCGGTGTCTGATGTCTCTGTGCTCGGCGCCACTCGATATCGATTATCTCGTCGAGTGCCCGTCGATTTAATAACCCGGTTAAGCTGTCTTCACGTGAGAGCTTTTCCAGCATTTTATTTGCAGATTCAAGTTGAGTCGTTCTCTGGGCGACCCTCATCTCGAGTGACTGATTGAGAGTTTTAAGCTCACCTTGTGAACGTTGATGGATGAGGTGTTGAGATAGAGTGATACCTAAAAATTTCAATAATTGGTGGTGGTAGTCCTTCAACGGTGTTCCACTCAATAAGTTGTCACATGCTATCCAGCCTAGTGGCTCGCGCCCATCCCACAATGAGATAAAGCCATTCCACCCGTACCCTACATTGTCTTTTCCATGTGTAAGAATGGTGTCTTCCGATATTGCTATTAATTGCTTACGATCTAATGTGCTTTGCGCGATAGGGTGTTCGTGGATGGAGGTAACATAGTGATGTTCACTGACGACTTTACCTTTTGTATCTGTACCATAGGTTCCCTTCACTAATCCGCTGTGGCTGTGCAGAAGGAAAATAGCCATACGATCGAAATCCAGCGCTTTTACACATTCATACACAGCTGTGTGCAGCATGTTGTCCATTGACTGTGTATTCCATAATCGTTGGGATATTTTGTGCAGCGTATGAAATTGTTCCAGCAGTCGATTTTTGTCATTCAGTGTTTTGTCTAACGAATGACGAACCCCTGAATGGTCGGCCTTTTCTTCGCGTAAGAGTTTTTGGAGAAACGCGTTTTTGAATGAAGATGTAACGACTTGGCTGAAGTGTGTTTGAAGCTCTTCATCGATATGTAATTGTAACGGCAGTTTCAGATAGACAACAAAGTGCTTGTTGTTACTCAAACTAAACGGTAATAGCCACTCACCACTTTTAGGAAAGTAACCACTACATGTTTGAGGATCACGTATGGTTGAGACTAATGCGTTTTTTAGCTCTAAGGTCAATACGATAGCGCGACGTGATTGACCGCTGACGAGACTCGTGTGGCAATCTGTAAAGTTTGACCAGGTATTTTTAGAACTATCGAGACCGAATATAGCCCACTGATCTGTGGAAAATAATTGCTTCAGATGTTGATCGAAAGCCATACACAATGATGCAAAGTCTGGCTCGTTTTGCAGGGCATTGCAGATGCTCAAACACTGTGAATGGCTGAATGGTGGCATAACTGATCAATTCCTTGGAGAGGAAGGCTAGCGAGCATGCGTTTCTGACATGCAATCAGTATGTCACCACTCTGAAAATGGAGACGGGTGTCGTTTGTAGTTTATCGAGCCACTTCACGTAAGTGTTTGATAACGTTTGATATGGAGTGAATTATCAGTTCTCAGATACTTGCATTTAGCTGAAATATGCCGAAATACAGCCAATTAAGGTCATAACAAATAAGAACCATCTCAAGGTGTTTGGGTTAGCCTTTATTGCCATCTTAACGGCTATCCAAGCGCCAAACATTGAGCCTATTGCTAGCAAGATCCCTGGAAGCCATAAAATCAGATCATCAGCAATGAACACAACCATTGAAACTGCGGTGAACGCCAATGCACAAACCACTTTCAAGGCGTTGCCTCTGACTAAATCGTACCTGAGTGTTCCACAAAGTGCTGCAAGCAACACGAAACCGACACCGGCTTGAACAAAACCACCATAAAAACCTGCAATACCCAAACCGAGCCATGACATTGGGGTTTCGGTAACTTTTTTCACCTCAGTGCCTGCATCTGGCATAACGGTCTGTGGCTTCAGCAAAATAATTGTTGCCATCAATAACATGGTGCCGAGAAGTGCGGGTTTTATCCATGCTTCGGGGAGCCAAGTTACTGCTGTTGCTCCCAGCAGGCCGCCAATGATTGTAGGGATAAGTATGGGGATGAGTTGACTGGTATCCAGCTTATTGTGGTGACGGAAGCCAGCTACTCCCGATACGCTTTGCATCAGCACGCCCACACGGTTAGTGGCGTTGGCTACGTCGGCAGGTAACCCAAGCACGATCAAGGCTGGGATGGTCAAGTTAGAGCCGCCGCCTGCGAGAGTATTGATAATGCCCGCGATGAAACCAAGAAAAAGGAGCAAGATAGAAAAAGCAAAGGAGACTTCAACAACCATATATCATCCTTGATAGTGGGCGTTTCCTAGATTGAGTGTAAGCAGTAGGAAAGTATACTGCCTCTGGATACGAGAGAGCCCGCAGCATGCTGCGGGCTCTCAAAAAAATGGTCGGTCTGACTGGATTTGAACCAGCGACCCCTGACACCCCATGACAGTGCGCTACCAGGCTGCGCTACAGACCGACTCTACGCCCAGCATGTTACGAACTGGGTGGTTGCATGTCAATGACATCATTATCATTTTTCAGCACTTTCAAGTCATTTGAGCAAATATGCGTCAAATTGGTAGGTCAGCGACGTTTTAATCAAACTGAATATGTCGTGTTAATCTGGTATTAGCCGCTGTTTTGCTGATGTTGAGAGTAAAAGCGTTTCAACTCGTGCATGACTTGAATGAGCACTGAAACCTGCGGTTTACCCTGTGGTTGTAACTTATAATTGTTATCGTAGACGTGATAATTGCCAAATTTATCAACAATTGTCACGTTATCTTTTTGAATAACAGCAATATCCCGGCTGTCACCTGCAATAACCCATTTTCGTGGTGTCTGTGATAATTCGAACATATTTTTACCACTGGTATAAAGGTATGCAGGGCTCGAAACATCCAGCATCGATTCCATCAACGTTGGCACAAGGTCCAAGTGGCTGCTGTAGTCCTTCATTGCCAGTGAATCTTGTTTGGGCCAATGGATCACCATGGGAACGCGTAACTGGTATTGGCTGTAATTACTGTTTGAGCCCCAACTGTTTGATCCAGTCTCGTTAAATTCAATCCCATGGTCTGAGGTAAACACCACGATAGTATTATCTAGTACACCAGATTGTTTCAGGTTGTCGAGTAAGCCTGTAACCAGACTATCTGTGTAATGTGCTGCGTTGTTATAACTGTTTTTCAATAAGATAGGCGAATATTTGGTGACACTCCCTTCGCTATGTTCCAGCGATGGACTAAATGGCTTCTTGTATTCACCACCTTGTTCATATTGGCTGACAGAACTTAATTGGAGAAAACCGAACCATGGCTTCTTCGCATCTTTTTCACCAACCCAATTTTGCAGTAATTCAACGGCTTTCTTGTCTGCTAAGGACGCGTCAGGCTGATTGATTGTAGGCATGGTTTTCAGAGAGTCTGAAAAGACACTTTGATAATAAATAGGGTCTTCAAGGTTATTGCTGCTGAATATACCGAAGTCATAGCCCTGATTTTTCAATGTTTTGAGCAGCTCAGGCTCCAAGCCTTCGTTCCTTATGCTCCTTGCATAGTTTCCAGGTAAACCATAGAACAGACCAAAGATACCTGCCATCGAGTCGTTGGAGCTGCTGTAATGCTTTTTAAAGCGCAGGTTATTATCCGCAAAATTATCCATACCCGGCATGACAATCGGATTCAGCATGTCTGCACGTAGGTCGTCGACCAGTATAATTAATAAATTATTTTTACTCAGCGAACGATCTTCTGAGTATGTTAACGGCTCTAATGGGTATAGAACTTCCTGATTACCTTGCTTTTTAATTTGTTCTTCGCGGCGTTTCTGGTATTCCTGCCTGTTAAGGAAGCCATGTTTTTCCATGAATGTTTTGGCTGTCATTGGGTATGACAATGGGAAATTAGAACGCTGAGATGTGACTGGCGAGTATAAAAAAGCATCAGCCCAAATGTGAATGAGGTGACTGCCCGCAAAACATAGCGCGAACACCATCGCAATCGGGAAACCTACCTTCTTTCTTGATAGTTTACGAAGGTTTCGCCAAATCCATTCAGATATACCGACTTCAAACAGGAAAATGACCGGCACGACAATAAACAGTGTTTGCCAGTGAGTATTAATCGTTGTGTTTTCACCACTTATAAGTAATTCCCACACCAGCAGATTAAAGTGGAGGTGAAGGTTTTCATAAGCATAAATGTCGACCAACAGCATGGTAATGCCGAGGGTTGAGACGACAATAGCGAAAAGCCTCATCAATCGCTGCGAGACGAGAACGAAGCTGGCAGGGAAAACAATAAGAATATACAGGGCAAAGACAAGAAACCCAAAATGGCCGATCCACGTCAGCAGTTGATATGCTTGTGCCAAGGTAGTTTCGGGCCACCCTGAGCTGTACACATACCGTATGCCGATGAGCATCACAACGATGATGTTGAAGAACGTAAACCAGTGCCCCCAGCTAACTAGCCGTGACACCTTGTCCCTGTATGAATTACCGCTATCGACCATATATTGGATACTTCTGCTGTTATATTTTTTATTTGCTGCTAGACACGATGACTGTGTATTTAGTCGTTATCAATAGACGCTAGTAGCGCCTGAGCGAACTTCTCTGCGATCACTTTCCGTTGTGGAGCAGGGATGTTGTTGATCAGATTGGTTGCAATGTTACCCACTACCATCAGAGAAAGATCGGTTGAGGTTTTATGCGACTCAAGTACATTGACAACATCGGTGAGAATCTGTTCAACGTTTTTGTCTTGATATTTTGAAGTTACAGGCATAGGAACATCTTTACTGTCGAGAGTTAATATAAGCGGCGTATAATACCGCACACTCTAGTCAGACGAAAAATTTTTTCAATTATGAGCCTTACTCTTTCCAATGTCATTCTGCACCAACTGAATAAGCAAGACGACGAGACTTTACAAGTTCAACTCAGAAATGAGCTACTCTCCCATTCACCGTCGACAGAAAACCTGATTGCTGAAATTCATCGGGTTTATAATGCCAAGGCAGGCAAAGGTTTTGGTCACTTCTCAGAAGAGAGTGAGTTGTCGACATGGCTAAAGGCAAGCCGAAATAATGAAATGGATTTTCTCAGTTTGTCTTCCAAAGCCGCCGAGCGTTTAAAAACCGAGCTCGCGAAGTATCCGTTCGCTGAATCAGGTGTTCTAGTGATGGCAGAATACCGCTCACTGGCCACAGAATACTTGTTTATAGGACTGCTGGAATCAAAAGCCAGTATGAAAGTGACCGATGAACTTGATCTCAGCACCACTGATTACCTTGATGTGGCAAAAATGGATATTGCTGCGCGTATCGATCTCTCTACTTGGGAGACCGATAGCGATTCGAACCGTTATCTGACATATATTAAGGGCAGAGTTGGCCGCAAGGTCTCCGATTTCTTTCTTGACTTTATGCAAGCTGAAGTGGGAATGGACACCAAGCAACAGAACCTTGTGTTGATGCAAGCTGTTGAAGATTATTGTGCGGATTCTCGACTGGATAAAGAGGAAAAGCAGGAGTACCGCAAACAAGTATATGACTATTGCAATGGTCAGCTGCAATCTGGCGATGAAGTGATTGTCAAAGAACTTGCTGGGGAACTGCCGAGCAACGAGCAGGGAGTCGACTTTTACCAGTATGCATCCGAACAAGGTTATGAACTTGAAGAGAGCTTTCCTGCAGACAGAACATCAATGCGTAAACTGACCAAGTTTGTCGGTGCAGGCGGTGGTCTCTCAATTAACTTTGACAGTATGCTTCTCGGTGAGCGTGTTTTTTACGACCAAGACACCGACACCTTAACGATTAAAGGTACACCGCCAAACCTTCGCGATCAGTTGGCACGAAGGCTAAACGTTGAAGAGTAGAAGTGAAAAGAAAAAGTCGCCTGCTGGCGACTTTTTTAATTACACGTTTATAGATTGAGATATAACTGCTTCTTTACTTGCTAATGGTTCGGTTTTATCAGTGAACCATCCCATGTAGCTGCTGATAATAGTAATCGCAATACAGACGAAACTGAGCAACATATAGGGAGCGTAGGCAAGCGTGGAAACACCCAAAATACTCGCCATATATATGCCGTTGTCGCTTCAGGCACAATGCCTGATGTCAGCGTTCCACCGAATTCGGTATTTCGAGACAAGCTCTTTCTCTGGTACATTGATGGGTGAATAACTTTCAGGCCGTAATAGATGATGGTGGGTACAATGCCTCCAGCAATCCAAGTTCCGACCAGTGCACCCACAGCCAATAAAATTAATACTGCACCGAGGCCGTTTGAAATTCCTGATGTTGCCGAGTTCTCGAGGTCTTTGTATCGATGGCCTAACGTTAAACCGAGCGCGATAACAATGAACCAGCCAGTATAAAGCGCAAGTTGTATCGGAAGATTGAGTTGCGCAGTGAAGGAAAATGCCAACGCTAAAAATACACCGAGGGCCAGAAATACTTGCGGCAATGAAGGTAACCGCACGCCGTGTTGATTCATAGTTCAAACCTTCTTTTTACCCGTGTCGAGTCCATTCTCTGAAATCGTTTCAGTTAAAAAGTGGGAGGATTTATCATTGCCGTCCTGGCGACAGGCATACTTTATCTAAACCCACCCTGAAGAGTGAACTACAAATTAAAATTATCGTCAGTTGAGAGAAAAGTGGTTTCAATTTACGGATAAATGTATGTGAAGTGTTGGTTTTATGATGGTTTTTGGGTGTTATTTTTGTTGATTTTCATGATGCAAAAATGTTTTTCGGCGGTGAACACTTTCTTTTCAACATCCAATTAGAAATGTGCTTACGGCTTTATACTGTGCGGTGATGAGTGCTCCCGCATTGTTAAACTTGGTGCCTTTTAGAGTGATTATTTGCACCACCAGATAGAATAAAACGGCTTTTTTTCAATTCAATTGGTGAAATACTCCACATTCTTGCTGTTATCTGATACGTTAAATTTCATAAGAGAGATGACCGAATAAGAACATGGAGTGTAGTTGAGAATGAAAAGAGTAGGTCTTGTAGGATGGCGTGGCATGGTTGGCTCGGTACTCATGCAGCGTATGGTCGAAGAAAATGACTTTGACGTGATTGAGCCAGTTTTTTACAGTACTTCGCAAGTAGGTATTCCAGCGCCGAATTTTGGTAAAGATGCTGGCAACCTTGAAGATGCTTACGACATAGACAGTTTGAAAACCCTCGATATTATTATCACCTGCCAGGGTGGCAGTTATACCGAAGCGGTATATCCAAAACTACTTGCTGCTGGCTGGAAAGGCTACTGGATTGACGCGGCGTCTACGCTGCGCATGAAAGAAGACAGCATCATTACACTTGATCCCGTCAACTTTAAGCAGATTCAGCAAGGCATCCATAGCGGACTGAAAACCTATGTTGGCGGTAACTGCACCGTGAGCCTTATGCTAATGGCCGTTGGTGGTCTCTATGAAGCGGGGCTGGTTGAGTGGATGACGGCGCAGACCTATCAGGCAGCATCGGGCGCGGGTGCTAAGAATATGCGTGAACTGATCAGCCAGATGGGCGTGATCAATGATGCAGTTACCTCTGAGCTTGCGAATCCTGCTACTTCGATCCTCGATATTGACCGTAAGGTTGCTGATACCATTCGCTCCTCTGACTTCCCAACGTCTGAATTCGGCGCACCGCTCGCGGGCTCATTAATCCCTTGGATTGATGTGAAACGTGAAAACGGTCAAAGCAAAGAGGAATGGAAAGGCACTGTTGAGACTAACAAGATTCTTGGCATTCAGGACACCCCAGTCCCAATCGACGGTACCTGTGTTCGTATCGGCGCGATGCGTTGCCATAGTCAAGCACTGACGTTGAAGCTGAAGAAAAACGTACCTATGGACGAAATCGAGGGAATCCTGCTTCGCACAACGATTGGGTGAAAGTGATTCCAAACGAGCGTGATATTACCGTTCAGGAACTTAGCCCTGCAAAAGTGACAGGCACACTTTCAATCCCGGTCGGCCGTCTGCGTAAAATGGCGATGGGTGATGACTTCCTTAATGCATTCACTGTGGGCGACCAATTACTTTGGGGTGCCGCAGAACCATTGCGTCGCACTTTGAGAATTATCCTGTCAGAAACTGACTAGTCGTTAATTATCTTGGAAAGAAAAGCCGCTTTTTAAGCGGCTTTTTTGTATGCATAATAAAAAAGCCCCGCATAAAGCGGGGCTTTGAAGCATTGAGTATGCAGTTATGCAGACAGGTTCTTCGCAACGAATTCCCAGTTTACCAGCGCCCAGAAGGCAGCCATGTAGTCAGGGCGAACGTTACGGAAATCGATGTAGTACGCGTGTTCCCACAGGTCAACAGTCAGCAGTGGTGTTACGCCTTCTTCTGTCAGAGGCGTCGCTGCGTTAGAAGTGTTAACAATGTCCAGCGTGCCGTCTGCTTTTTTCACCAACCAAGTCCATGAAGAACCAAAGTTGTTGATTGCAGAATCAGTGAATTTCGCTTTGAAATCGTCGAAAGAACCGAAAGATTTAGCAATAGCGTCAGCCACATCACCTGTTGGCTCACCGCCGCCATTCGGGCTCAAGCAGTGCCAGTAGAAAGTGTGGTTCCAGATCTGTGCTGCGTTGTTGAATACGCCACCTGTAGAGGTTTTGATAAGCTCTTCAAGAGATTTGCTCTCAAGCTCAGTACCTTCAACCAGGCCATTTAGCTTAACAACATAAGTGTTGTGGTGTTTACCGTGGTGGTAATCCAAAGTCTCTGCAGAGATGTGTGGCTCAAGTGCATTTTTTTCGTAAGGCAGAGCAGGTAGTTGAAATGCCATTGCTCAGTTCTCCATGATAGATGAGGCTACGCCTCTGACATTGTTGCTTCCTGTAGATTTGCCAGCATAAAAAATGTGCTGAATATCTACTTATTTGATAACTGTTCGATATTTTAGCAAGTTTTTACTTTATTAAAAGCGGAAAATCCAAAAAAGGCGACTAAAATGGCCCTACAGATTTTATGCGTTTTTTTCCGCGCATAACCCAGTTAGAATCATAATAAATCATCAAAGTTGATGTTCGAGGAAGTAATGGAAACAATTGATAAAATCAAACAGCAAATTTCGGAAAACGCAATTCTTCTTTACATGAAGGGTTCCCCGAAACTGCCAAGTTGTGGTTTCTCGTCTCAGGCGAGTCAGGCACTGATGGCATGTGGTGAAAAATTTGCTTATGTCGATATCCTGCAAAATCCGGATATCCGCGCGGAACTGCCGATTTATGCGCAGTGGCCAACATTCCCGCAGCTTTGGGTTGATGGTGAGCTGGTTGGTGGTTGTGACATCATCCTTGAAATGTTTCAAAAGGGCGAGCTGCAACCATTGATTAAAGAATCGGCAGAGCGACGCGACCGAGACGCGCAAGAAGATTAATTTTCTTTTTAAATAAGTGAAAGCCGCACCATAAGGTGCGGCTTTTTTGTATGCAGATAAAGCTATAGCACCATTGCAGCAATCCAACCAAAGACGATGAGTGGCATGTTGTAGTGGATAAAGGTCGGCACAACAGTATCCCAGATGTGGTCGTGCTCACCATCAGCGTTCAAGCCAGATGTTGGGCCGAGTGTTGAATCAGACGCCGGAGAGCCAGCATCACCCAACGCCGCAGCGGTGCCAACCAAGGCTACGGTTGCCAGAGGAGAAAAGCCAAACGCGATTGCAAGCGGGACGTAGATGGTTGCAATGATCGGGATGGTTGAAAAAGAAGAGCCAATACCCATAGTGACCAAAAGGCCCACAACTAGCATCAATAATGCCGCCAAGGGTTTGTTGTCGCCAATAATATCGGCCAGAGAACCGACCAATGTTTCCACACCGCCTGTTGCTTTCATTACAGCGGCAAAACCTGCGGCGGAAATCATGATAAAACCAATCATCGCCATCATATGAACACCTTTTGTGAACACATCCTGCGTTTCAGACCACTTGATCACACCGCCAAAGGTGAACACCATAAACCCGACGAGGGCGCCAACAATCATGGAGCCCGTGTAGAGTTGTACGCCGAGGGCTGCGCAAATCGCTAAAATAGCAACACGGAGGTGTTTTGGGTTTTGCTGCTCGTATTGTTCTTGTGCGCTATTCGACTGATTCTTTTCGACATATTGCCTTGGTTGTTTGTACGTCAAAAAGACAGCAATCAACAGACCGACAACCATCCCCAGAGCAGGTAGAAGCATTGCAGTAAGCACATCGCTACCAACAACATCCAGCCCATTGTCATGGAGGTTTTTAAGCAGAATATTGTTGAGAAAAATGCCGCCAAAACCGACAGGTAACACCATATAAGGCGTGATAAGACCGAATGTCAGCACGCAAGCCACCAATCGTCTGTCAAGGTTCAAACGATTGAATACATCAAGCAAAGGCGGAATAACAATAGGGATGAATGCAATATGTATTGGAATGAGATTTTGTGACGAGATTGCTAGCAGGCCAAGCAATACAAGAACCGAGTATTTCACTGCCATGGATGCGCTTTGGCTGTCTTCACCTTTAAGCTTGCGAACAACAACATTCGCCAGTTGATCTGTAATGCCAGAGCGGCTGATCGCCACTGCAAATGTGCCCAGCATGGCATAACTGAGCGCAATGGTTGCGCCGCCACCTAGCCCACCTTCAAAGGCTGAAATGGTCTCTGTGATACTCAGACCACCAAGTAAGCCGCCCAGCACGGCACTGAATGTCAGTGCGACAACGACATTTACCCGCATTAGGGCTAACGCCAGCATCACACATACAGAAATGACAACAGGTTCATCAACTTTTCCTTCTCTGAAATCTCGCGCTGATTAGTCATATTTATTCGGCGAGCATCACATTTTGATGGAATTATCGTATTTGTCGAGTGGGATTTTAGTTTTTGTGCAGAAGGTAAAAGGCCAGCGGATGCTGGCCTTTGAGACAACTACAATTTAGTTTTCAGCTAAAATACTTGTTTCAACCGGAAGCGGCTCATCGGTGATAAACGCAGCCAACGTTTTCTGGCTTGCAGCCGATGTCACACCGAGGCCAGATATTATTGCGGAGTGAGCAGAGTCTGGCGCGTCACCCGCAAAGTTGAACAAGTTTTTCGTCTGATCTGTATGTGGGTTTGCCTTGGAAACAAAATTATCAATGCCAAGTTGTTTCGCAAGGGGTTTCGTTCCTGCAATCGGCCATACTTCATTGGGGACAGTGTTGTCGCCTTCAGAAAGCATCATTAGTGTGGGCAAATTGTCGAAAACACCTTCTTTCTCTGTGCTTAGCGGAGCATGCTGCTCAAGGCCTGCAAAGTTAATAGGGTCAACTGAATCGATAACCGTTTGACTAGCGAATTTAAATGGCTGGAAGATCTTGGACTCCAATGCTCTTACTAAACCAGCGAGCTCTTGATTATTCTGCGCCTGTTTTTGCAACTCTAAATAGCATTGAGTTGCTCTTGTTTTGGGATCAAAACTACCACAGTTATTGATTGTAAAATCTCGATATATCTCACTTTTTTCACTAGCAAGCATGTGTTTAATCATTGGGCCAAAGCTATTTGAACCAAACAGAAGCTCAGTAATTGCACCGCCTGAGTTAGCGATAGCCATTTTCGAGAAACTGAATATTTTGTCAGCTTGCTCGTTGCCCAATGTTTTATTCGCGATTGCGACAGACGAAACGCCAGTAATGCCACCCATCGAGTGACCAAAAAAGACTGGATCTGTCGACGTATCAATCTTATTAAATTCAGTATTTGATAAGTCGTTGATTGATGCTGAAAGAGAAGCTCTCAGGCCAATATTATCAATAACACTTTGACGCAGATTATCGCGTGCGACTGGCAAGTGCTTGAGGTTAAGGAAAACGGTCGGATCGATGTTTGCGGAGATCTCCCCGTTTGCAAGACTTCGCTCACCATGGAGTGGCTGATCAATGACGATCAAGGCCATTTGCTTACCCATATTCTGGGCGTGTTTAAGCAAGAATGTCGCTATTGTGTATGCATTCTCTTTCGATGAAGTTATTCCGTGTTGATAAACCACCAATGGAAGACTATCTAAAGAGGCATTCTCTGGAGTGAACAATAAAAATGGAACTTTTTCCAAAGATCTTACTTTTGGCAGCGGACTATATCGAGAAATCTCCCTTTCTGAATCTAACTGCTTACCGTTAGAAAGAGTAATACTTTTTCCAACCAACGCTGTGATTAACTTCTGTTGAACACCTTTATTTTCTTGTAGTTGGTTAATATCATCTAACGTTATTGTTTCGTCTGCTTTCATGATTGCAGCGATGATGAGTTGTTTGTCCAGCAATGAACCATTTTTCAAAACATTGCCGAGTTTAGCGAGGCTTGGGCTTGCCGACTTGAAGACAGAGCTTTTGAACTTATCGGTATCTTTGCTCAAAAAGTAGGGGAGTGAAACTGTACCTTTCGTAATATTAATCGGTAGTTTAGCGCTGCCGCCTTCACCATTAACGATGCTGTTGAGAAGAGAATTCACAATCAGAACCGAATCCTCACTTCCAGCGACTACGAACTTTTTAAATTTATCACTATCCTCTGAAAACGCAGTGAGGATACCCTCTGTTTTATCTACGGTTATATTAAAGGCTTTCTCTGAGGCCAGTGCATCTTGAACCCCATCGCCCCATCCGGCTCCCAAGTCTCCGTTTTTGCCTATGGTTTTAGCGATCGCGGCTTTAGTCGCCTCGATAACTGACCCAACAGACTCAGTCGCAAACCAACTCGAATAAATAATATCTTGTGCTCGGAATTCCGCACTATTTGAAGCCAGCAGTTGTTCGCTGATGTGAACAATCGGTTGTGCGTCTTTTAGCTGAGCAATGGGCGTCGGCAGTGACGATTTCAATGTCGCGTAAGACTGTGACATACCAACAGGCTTGCCATTCTCGTCTTTTAATTCATTGGTCACTGCAAACATATAGTTGCTGCTCGGGTCGAGCGGTTTGAGCGGTTGCGCAACAAGTGTATCTTCGCTAACCAAGGTGAGGATATAGTCCACGCCTTGTTCGAGTTCCTTTCCAAATGTGGCGTTTTTGATGGAATCAGAAACGTTGACTTCAATTAGCCGGAAAGCTCGCGTACTCAGTGAGGCTTGATTAAGCTTTTTACCCGCAAATTCAATCGCGATTGGCGTTGTTACCCCCCAGCCATCGGTACTGTTCATTGCGACTACTGGGTTATCAATTTCGTGAGAGGCGCCGTCAGCAACAGGGAGACTCAATGTACCGTCGGTTTTGTCCATCAACAAAAATGACGGAACTGGCACGGCTTTTTTGTCGCTCAACAAATCAAAGGCGACTTTAGTTTCTGCTTTCAGACTCTCGGTGATGTACGTTTCGGTTTGTTTACCGGTTACTGTCGATTCTGTACCGCAGGCAGCAAGACCAATAGAAGCTGCAACCATCAGAGCGATAAGTTTTTTGTTCATATTACGTTGTTTCATGGTGTGTTTTTCCAAAGCGTCTGATGGTTAGAAGGTGTAGTTGGCCTGTAAGCCAATCACAGTGGCTGAGCCAGAAGCCGTGAAGTTGCGTTCCGCAAGCTGTGCGCTGCCACGCTCTTTGAACTCACTTTCTTTACTGGCGATGTATGCGATACCGGCATCGACAGAAAGCTTTGGTGTGTATTGATAGGTTGCTCCGGCGGAGTACCAAAAGCGGTCGGTATCTGGGATGCTCAGTGTGGACCTACCAGCCTGTTCGTCGAAGGCGAGTCCAGCACGTAATGTCCAGTCATTATTTAACGTATAGGTTGAGCCGAATGACCAACGAATAGCGTCATCGTATTTTTCTGATTTTTCGAAACATACGCCATTGCCTTTATCACACTGGCTGCTGGTGGCTTTAAGCTCTTTGAAGGCGCTCCAGTCAGTCCACATCACGCTGTAGTGAACTGCCCATGCTGGATCGAGTTGTTGGAAGCCTGAAAACTCAATCACGGCTGGCAGCTCGATATTCAGATCAGCATTGACCTTACCGCCCCTGGTTACTGACTTTCCTGCATGGTCTGTAAAATCACCATCTTTGAATTTGAGGTGAACAGGAGAGCGGTAAGACAGGCCAAAGCGAATATCTTTATCGACTTCGTAGAGAGCACCGATGTTGTAACCAAGGCCCAATGTGCTGCCTTCCATGGTAATCATTTTTGCAGCGGGGTTTGCTGGGTTTAATTCACCAAAATGGCGGTTCAGTGTTGCCATGGCATAGACAATGTCGAGGCCGGCACCAAGGCTAAGGTTGCTGTTCACCTTGTAAGCGATGGCTGGGTTGAGGTTCACGCTGGTCAGGTTAGTGTCACCTGCCATATAGCCTGTCAGGAAAGTATCGGAGTAATCGGTACCCACACCATATACGGTATATAAGCCAACTCCGGCAGAAAACTTATCATCAACAGGGGCGACCAAATAGCTGGCTGGCACAACAGGAGAGGGAGCAACATTGTTGGCGGTTTGCTGGTTTGTATTGTCGGTGACATTGATATCGGTGAGTACACCGTGAATGGCACCTGAAAATTGTATCTGATCGAACTTAGTCATTGATGCCGGGTTACGTGCCATTACTGAGGCATTATCCGTCATAGCGGCTTCGCCTGCGAATGCGCGACCGAGGCCGGATGCAGAATGTTCTGAGACCTGAAAACCAGCACTGTGTGCTTGGGTGGAAATGAGAGCGATGGTTGTTGCTAAAAGACTTCTTTTCATGATGCGAGACATGAATCCTCACTGCGTTAATTATGTCGTTTTATGAAACGAGATTTATTTTTATGTGATTTTGTTCTGTAAAACGGCGCGTAGCTTACCACTATTCTCATCATTGAACTGGTCGGATCATAAGTGATTCATTGTCAGCGGGGGGAATTAATCAAATTGACAGGCTGAAGGCAGGAAAATGCTCATTTAGATTATCAATGGCATTTGAAGAGGGTCACGAGAGTGACCCTCTCACTCACATGTGGAGTTATCTATTCTAGGACAGGAACTACAGGTAAAGCTTCTGAGACTTTATTGTTGTTCTTGATCTGGATGTTGTTATTACCTCCGAGGAATTGCCCCATCTGTGCCTGCATTTCTATTGTATGCAAATAGTCGTTTGGAATGGCGGTGTTAGGCACTTGGAAATTTTCATCACTGCTGGGCGCAATGAACGAGCTATGTTTACCTCCACTGTTAAATTTGACGAAAAGCTTACTGCCTGGAACCACCTTCATTTCCCCCTCAGCAATTGTTTGGCTATCAACAGTTATCAAAGACATGAGAGCTGCCATCGGCGTTGTGCCTGCCAGAGGAGCTGCCGGGTATGAACTGTTTGGCACGGTATCGTCGCCTTTAACCTGTTGCATGAGTATAGGTAGATTGCTAAGCACAGGAGTGCCGTCGGCGTTTTTTAGCTGAATCATGTTTATTGGATCAATGCTATCAAGTACCGTTTGCGTTGCAAAAGTAAACTGATCAAAGGCTGTATTCAATCCTTTAAGCAGAGGTGCCAAGGGGGAGCCGTCTACACTTGCTGAAGTCTCAAATAAATTGAATAAGCATACCGCAGGGTTGGGTTTGTTTTGGCATGTAGCAACATTTGCATTGGCGAAATTAACATAGTCTGGACTTTGAGCTGATGCCAATGTGTGTTTGACAAACGGACCAAAGAAATCCGAGGTCAAAATCAGGTTGGCTATATTACCACCTGAGTTTGCAATTCCAGCCCGCGAAAATGTGAACAGATTGTCTACTTGAGTATCGCCGACTGATTGATTCGCCACTGATACCGCGCTCATTCCTGTAATACCGCCTAGTGAATGACCAACAAACGCCGGGGCTGTATTGTCTAAAACACCCTCAAGTATTGTCCCTTGCAGAGCACCAAGTGCATTGGAATAGCTCAGGGCTGCCCTTAATCCAACTGTATCGAGAATACTTTGGCGAAGGTTATCTCGCGCAACCATTAGATATTCAAGGTTGAGAAATGCTGTAGGTGAGGTACTTGTCGTTGAACCATAAGTTGATGATAAACTCCGCTCGCCGTGGAGGGGTTGATCAATGGCAATAAGCAGCAAATTTTTGCCTGTGGCTTTTGCGGTATTAATGAGCATTGGTGCAAACGCGTAGGCATTTTCCTTTGCAGAGGTTATTCCATGTTGGTAGATGACTAGCTGCATGGGCACGTTAGGTATCGGGGTAGTGGCCTTAAAGAGTATGAAATTCAGCGTTTCCAGAGATTTTAGTTTTGGAATAAAGCTGTATTGAGACATTTGTCGTGCGCTATCAACTTTTGAACTGTCAAGTTTTGATAGTTCAATACCTACCAATTTAAACGCTTCCTGTGGGTCACTTAGTTTCGTTGGGTCAATACCCTTTTCTACAAGTTGTTTAGCGATAAATGCTTTCTGTAAGGAGTCTGATCCATTCAAGAGCGACGAAACAATGGCAATGCTTGGCATAGCCGATTCAAACGTTGTTTTGTTCCAGCTTGATTCTGCTTTTTCAAGGAAATAAGGCAGAGAAACATGCCCTTTAGCAACACTAATTTCTGTACCCGGTGTCGTCGTGGTTAATGAATTATATGCAGATAGCAGAGCTGTCCGATTATCGTTAGCTTCATTATCAATATACTTTGAAAAGGCAGCGCTATTTTGCAGACTGATTTCGTACGGATCAGCAGAAGTGGGCGGATTAACTTTATATGCGTCAGATAAGTTTAGTGAGTTAGGGTTGGCACCGTCTTTCCATATGGCTGAAAAGTCACCACTGGCTATTCCTGCGGATATGGCAAGTTTTGTTCTCGCCGAGATTGTGCCGACAGATTGCGTCGTAAACCAGCTCGAGTAAACAATGTTTTCAACACTTATCACGTTTTGCCTAGCAAGCATCTTTTCTGTGAGATGGACTCGAGTCTGGATTTGTCTCAAAGTATCAGATTCTAATGGTACGGAAAGCTGTGACTTGACGAGCGCATAGCTCTGAGTCATTCCTATCGCTTTGTTATTGATATCTTTTAGCTGATTACTTACTGCAAACATATACTGACTGTTGGGAAGTAATGGTTTTAGAAGTTTTACTACCAATAAGTCTCTGTTTTTTATCCATACGGTGAAATCTTCACCTAACTTCAATTCTTTTTCGAATACAGGAGCAGTTAAAGTCGGTGGGCCTGTGACTTTGACCATCTTAAAAATATCTGCATCATCTACTTTTACTAAGTCATCTGAAGTCTCAGGCAGTAAAGATTTGCCAGAGAATTCGATAGTTATATCTGTCGTTGTTCCCCATCCGTCTGCACTATTCATGGCGACTCTAGGTTCGTCGGTTCTGTTTCATCTGTTACATTTAGGCTTCCGTCTATCGCATCCATAGCGATGAAAGAGGGGACTTGAATGCTTATCTCGTCGCTAAGCAGATCGAATGCGACCTTTGTGTCAGCTTTTACACTTTCAGAGATATAACTTTCGTTTTGGGTACCTGAGAGGGATGTGTCTTCACCGCAGCCAACCAAATTGAGTGAAATGGCAACAATAAGGACAATAAGGTTTTTTTTCATGTACGTATTTTCCATAATGTAATCTCCAAAGTCCTTGTATTGTCAGAATGTATAGTTGCTTGAAGGCCAACAATGATTGCTGAGCCTTTGGCTGAATAATTGTACTCAGGAAGCGCTGTATTCAGCCTTTCGTTGAAGTCTCCTGATTTGCTTGAAACATAACTTAGGCCGCCATCTACGGAAAGGGATGCAGACACTTGATAGGTCGCTCCAGCTGAGTACCAGAATCTGTCAGTGTCAGGAATGCTGAGGGTTGATTCCCCTGCTTGTTCGTCGAGTGCAAGCCCTGCTCTTAATGTCCAGGTATCATTCAGCGAATAAGTTGTTCCTGCTGACCATCGCAAAGCGTTATCGTATTTCTCAGTTTTGCTGAAACAGACGCCATTAGCATCGTCTTTTGTACACTGTGCGCTTGTGGCTTTCAGTTCTTCAAAAACACTCCACTCTGTCCAGAGTACGCTGTAGTGAAGTGCCCATGAAGGGTTAAGCTGATGAAAACCAGATAGTTCAGCGATTGCGGGCAATTCAATGTTTAGTTCCCCTTTGACCTTGCCCCCACCTTCTACAACACGTCCACCCGGTGCATAGTCAGTAAACTCTCCGTCTTTGAACTTCAGCTTGACGGGTGAGCGGTATGAAGCGCCAAAGCGAGTATTCTCGTCTACTTCATATAAAGCGCCTATATTCCAGCCAAAAGACCATGTTTTACCTTCCATGGAGATAAGCTTGTCAGTTTCAGGCCCTGTAAAAAGAGCTAATTGACCGAAGTGGCGATTGAGCTCTGCAATGGCATACACAACGTTTAACCCAGCACCGATACTCAATTTTTCGTCGACTTGATAAGCAATCGCAGGATTTAAATTGACTGACGTCAGTGCAGTGTCGCCAGCCATATAACCCGTCGCAAAGTCATCGGGATAGTCAGTGCCTACGCCATATACGGTATAAAGCCCTATACCTGCTGAAAACTCATCCGATATCGGAAAAACTGCGTAACTGGCAGGAATAAAAGCGTCAGGTGCAACGTTATTGGCTGTCTGTTTATTGTTGTTGTCCGTAACGTCAATGTTCGGGAAGACTGCATGCAGTGCAGCAGAAATTTGCGTATTTTCAACTTGTGTCATCGTCGATGGATTTCGTGCCATGGTTGATGCATTGTCGGTCATAGCCGCTTCACCAGCATAGGCTCGCCCAAGCCCAGATGCTGAGTGTTCAGCAACCTGAAACCCTGCTGCATGCGCTTGAGTGGAGAGCAATGCGGCAATACCGGTTAACATAGTTCCTTTACTAATGCGGGACATACAGCCTCACTTACTTCTTGTGATACATGGGAGGGTGTGGCACCACCTTTATGCATATGAAATATAATTAATAAAACTCATTAATCAGTTACATAGGATTGTGATGATGCTTGTTAATAACTTAGATTTACTGGAAGGAAAGTCATGTTGATAAATGAGACTTATCGGTATTTGAAGGTAAGGCATTTATGAAGTGTCAAAAATGAAACAAAAAGGCCAGCTTAATGCTGGCCTTTCATGTATTTATTCTGTGAGATAATCGACAGGTATGCCTTTGAAGCTGTTATCTTCTCGGAGGAAAAACTCTGCAATAGTTGTTTGCATATGGCCACTGTGAGGGTCATCCGCAGGTGGAGTCTGAGACCCTATAAAAGTGAGGTGATCGGCCACTTCATCATACTTGACAAAGTGCTTGTCACCGCTAGGTAACGCGAAATTCATCCCCGCTGAAAATGTGGTGGGTGAGTTCTTGTCTATGGTATTTAATCCGAGTAATTCAGCAAAAGTCTCAGAGCCAGTCAACGGCGAAAACTCAACACGATTCGGCAATGTGTTGTCGTTTGCGACTTGCTTAAGGAAGATAGGAATGTCTGCCAGAATGGGTTGTCCGTTTTCACCTTTCATCTGTACGACATTATAGGGTTCTATGCTATCCAACGCTGTTTGAGCTGCAATACCGTAAAGGTCAAAGGTCTCATTGACAGAGTTTAGGACCGCCGTGAGCTCAGATGAATTGCCTGCTTGCTCAACAAATTCTCCATAACAATCTGCCGGATCTCTGTCATCACTACAAGCAAACTGATTGTCTTTAACAAACTGCTGGTAGCTAGGGTTGAGTGTTAAGGCAACAATATGCTTTACCATTCCCTCATACTCTTTTGAGTTCAACAGCAGTGAAGACACATGCGTGCCGACTTTAGCCAGCGCCAGTGCAGAAAAGTTGAAGTGATCGTCATAACGGTTGCCTAAATCACCGCCAAAGGTTTTGTTTCCAAACACAGCAGTATGTGTCGCGGAGACTCCACCGTAGGAGTGAGATAACAGACCAGGAGGGTTAGACGATAAATCTTCAATGTTTTCAAGCGGTGTACCAGTCAAATCACCCTTATTTTGTGCAAGGGACAATGCCAGTCTCAAACCCAAGAAGTCGAGCGTACTCTGTTTAAGGTTATCGCGACCCACAGGGAACGCCTCAAGATTAAGATAGATCGTGGGTTCTTCGCTGGAACATAGCTCATCAGACAGACAGCGTTCGCCGTGGTTAGAATGATCGATAGCAATTATCGCCAAGTTGTCATCGTTACCCCGCAGCCAGCTTAAGTCTCCGCCCTGTCCTGATACGAGAGCAAACAGTTCATTCGCTCCCGGGAAAGTACTGATAAGGCCGACCAGATCGCCAATAAAGCTTGGTAAGCCTGAGACTCCTATAAGTCTCGGTGCCAATGGTAAAGCGGCTTCTTTGGATGCTGTGATTGGGTGTTGGAATACAACTAATTTTACTGGCTTGTTAGGATTAAATTTTTTGGGCGTAAGCAACAGGAAAGGAACTTCTTCCACATCCTGAATCTTTGGGATGGGGTTGTACCTTGTCACTACCTTTGTGGTGGTTACCGGTGCACCGACACCACCATAAGCCGCTTTTGATGCAACCAGACTCTCAATTGGTTGGCCATCGGCAAGCTTCATCTCAAGGCCCATCAATTTCAGAAGGGTATCATTATTATTTTCTATTGTGTCGAGGTCGGAGACACTGACGCCTGCGTTAGTGAGCTGTGCTATCACTACCGCTTTGTCCTCGTTATTGCCGCGCTCTAAAATATAGCGAATCGTGGCTACATTTGGTGTGGCACGTTCGAAGGGCGAAAGCAGAAAAGTATCAGGCTTCGAATCAAGAAAGTACGGTAACTTTACGGTTCCCGTTGTTACTTCAACCTGACTGCGAAGATTTAAAAATGGGATGTTGCCCATTAGGTCAATAAGCCCATAAGCTTCGATAAGACGATCTTTCAGGCCTTCGTTATCAACATCGACATATTGATTGAAGTTGGTGTCTTTTCTGACAAATTGAAGAAAATCAGTGGTCTTACCAAATGTCATTTCATACAAATCTGAGAGATCTCTATTTTTTGGATTCGAAGCACCTCTCCAGATATTGTTTAAATTACCTTGATCCAACCCTTTAACAATAGCCTGCTTGGTATGGTCGAGCGTTTTACCCAATGACTGGGTTGTGTAAGCCATAGAAAATACGATGTTGTCGAGTGACACTTCATTGTTGGTGTCAAAAAGCAGGTTGTTAAGGTTTCTCAGTATCGCACTGGCCCGATCTAATCGCTCACCAAGGCCAACTGTTACACCGCCAGTGAGCGTTGTGTAGGCCTGAATCGAACTGATCGGCTCACCGCCCTTATCAATGATACTATTCGTAATGGCATAAAAATAATCTGTTTCTGGTTTGAGCATTTCCAGAGGCTGTATGACAAGGTTGTTTCCACGTGTATACGCTTGAGTAGGAATAAGAGTCATCGATGTAGGATTATCGGTCATGCCCTTATCGAGCTCGTACAAGTAAAAGCCGTCATCCACTCTCTTTATCTCAGTACCAAAGCCATCACCGAGAAACTCGATATAGATGTGGCTGCTCAACCCCCAACCATCGATGGTGCTTAAACCTAGATAGGGGTTATCTAGCTTGTCGATGTTTGAAACTCTCTAGGGGCATTAATGGTTCCGTCGATCGCATCATGAATGATGAATGCTGGAAGGGGCATGAATTCCGATGGTCCGCCAAGAACAAAATTTACTCTCGTTGCTCCCCCGAGGTTTGATTGCTGGCTTTGGTTCAGGGAACCTTGCGTTGAGGCACCACTGATCCCGCCTTCTTCACAACCAAGAAGTAGTGTGAACAGACAAAAAGTGAGTGCTTTTATGATTGCATTAGGAATCTCAAATATATTTTTCATCATTATGTTCCGCTCACCAAAGGTTGTAATTCATCTGAAGGCCAAATAAGAAACCCTGTCGTTTCATGGTGAAAGGTTTGGAGTTATCTTGAATATCAATTTGGTCGAAGTCTTGTTTCCCGCCATATCGGTATGAAAGACCTGAGTCGAATGAGAGTTGATCTGAGTATTGGTATGTTGCGCCCAAAGCAACGCGAATAACGGGTGAGTCCGGTGATGCCAACGAAGGCTCTGCTGAACGCGTGCCGTATGATGCACCGCCTCTGAATGTCCATTCGTCATCAAAGTAGTGGGTTAGACCAGCTGCATACCGAAGGCTATTTTTGAAGGTTTTGTTATCGAGGATACATATTCCGATATTTTCGTCTTTATCGTTGAAGCGGCATACATTTTTGCCTTGATCCGTGGCCAGAATACCCGTAAAGGTGCTCCAACGCGTCCAACTGACGTCGTAATGCACTGCCCATTCATCAGCAAAGCGATGGTAACCAGAAAATTCGAGTGTTGGGGGAATATCAAATTCGAGGTCGGTTTTGGTTTTACCGCCTTTTTCTGGAATAAATCGTCCCGTGGCATCTTCAAAGTCACCATCACGGAATTTGAGTGCAATCCGGTTTCTGTATGAAAGTCCGAAACGATTATCTTCGTCGAGTTCATACATAAATCCAAGGGAATAGCCAATACCGAACGTATCCGTTCTAAGTAATATGGCTTGGTCAGATGCTTTAAAACTGTCGTCAAATACTGTGCCTGCTACACCAATGTTTCGCGCGATCTTAACCGTTGAGTATATAAGGTTCACGCTGGCGCCAAAGCTCAGCTCATCGTCGTATCGGTAGGCAACAGCTGGGTTAACATTGAGCGCGATAATACGAGTGTGACCGCCTTGGTCACCGACGGCGAAATTATCTGGGTATTTGAGTTCGATACCTACTGGTGCATACACGCCTATACCTGCTGCAATAGAGTCTGTTATTGGCATGGCGAAATAGCCAGCTGGCGCAGCTTGCAGAGGTACTATGCTCTCTGCGGTCTGGTTGATTTCAAGGTTGGTGACGCGAATGTCTTCTTTAATGGCTACAAAGACGCTTGAGAGTGTTGGTGTTTCAATCAGCGTCAATGCTGCTGGGTTACGTGCCAAAACTGCAGCGCTATCTCCGATGACTGCTTCGCCTGAGTGAGCTCGACCTAATCCAGTTGCAGAATATTCGTCCAGAGAAAATCCAGCAGCATTTAGCTGAGCGGAGAAAAGAAAGAATGCACTGTTAGCCAGTATTCCCTTTTTAAAATTATTCATGTTGCCTCTCTAATATCCCTTTTTATCGAGGTTCATTATTGTGGGGGGAGGTTTAATAACAGTTGCTATTCACAACGTGAAAATTCATTCCCCAAAAATTAGCGATGTAATGTTTTTATTATGAAAATCAAATATAGACGTCAATTTTTAAAACTGACCAATGTTGTTTTTTTTATATAATAATCAATTGTTTATGTTGGCCCCATTCAGTTTTTGAATCAGGCCTATGTTTTGAGTATATACTCTATTTTTGATATTTTTTACTTTAAATTATTGTTTTGTATTAGGTATTTCTGTTCCACTTGGCGCGAAATAGTTCCTCCTTGTTTTAGTTTCAAAAATGAGAATGTTATATAAGCTGTTTTTTTTTTAATGGCTAATCCATTTAATAATATATTCATCAATTAAAAATGAAATATAAATGAATAAGTCTTATCTTTGATTCAGTATTTATAGGTGGGATACTAATAAGCTTTATGGAAGTTCGTGAGAGGTAGGATACGTATAGCATGCATAAAAAAGCCAGCAGTTACGCTGGCTTTTATAATACTCACTAACTTTTTAGAACGTATAGTTTGCCTGAAGAGCGAAAACAAGTGCTTTTGGCTCTGATGTGAATGTTGCCGCTGGTGCAGGGGCAGGAGGTGACAACGCTTCAGTACCACTCTCTTTTTTACCGTCTATCAATGACATGCCAGCATCAATTGAAAGGTTAGAGCTCACATTCACCGTTGCGCCAAGACCATAACGCATCCTATCAGAATCTGGAATGCTCATTGTTCTGTATGCGTCAGGTACTGGCGATTGATCCAGAGCGATACCTCCGCGTAAGGTCAACATGTCACTGAGGTCATAGGTAGCACCGACAGAATAACGCCAGCTATCTTCCCATTTTTCATCTTTTTGCAGACACTCACCGTTCAAACAGCCTGAACTTGTTGCCTTCAGTTCTTGAAATGAGCTCCAGCCAGTTAATGTCGCGCTATAGTGAACAGCAAGGCTGCTGTTGAGTTGGTGAAACCCTGAGAGCTCAGCCATGCTGGGAAGTTCGACTTTGAGCTCAGCAGGCGTTTTGGCGAATGAGGATCTTAAACCTGTAAAGTCACCTTCCAGCTTGAGATCAACTGCACTGCGATATGTGAGAGAAAAGCGACTATTTTCGTCGAGTTGCCACAAAGCACCAATATTCCAACCGTATCCCATCGCGTCGCCTTCAACATCGACGACTTTGGTCGATGCTGTTGCCCCCCCGGGTATACCTGGCGCTAATAAGCCAGCTCGTCTAATCATTTTTGCATCTGCTTTCACGATGTTTACACCGCCACCGATGCTCAGGTTTGGGTTGATTTTGTAGCCAGCATAGAAGTTAGCATCGATGGTCGTAAGCTCTGTTTCCCCTGTCTGTGCGCCGACGATTGAGTCTTCAGGAAACTCAGTCGATGTTCCATAGAAGCTTCCCAAAGAGAGGCCTAGGGCAAGTTGGTCATTTATTGGTCTCGCATAATGCAGGTTTGGAACAATGCCATCATTTGCTACTGAGTCGTGCTCAAAAGAGCCTGCACCAGTTGCTGTACCATTCACTTTCACATCTGGTTTCACAAAGGTAACACCAACTGAAACGCTGCTTGAATCCAGCATTGCGATAGCTGCAGCATTTCTTCCGCCAACAGATGCGCCGCTGAGTATTGCTCCTTCTCCGGCATTAACTCGGCCTAGTCCTTCCGCGGATTGGTACAATAGCTGAAATCCTGCCCCATGAGCTTGTGATGCTGCCAGAAGGATTGCAGTGGAGAGCAAGCTTTTCCTTAATATTCTTTTCATTTCCGCCTCTTGGTCACTACTTTTTTGTGGTTGAATATAATTGCAGCCACACGTTAGATGTTTTACTCAAGCTAAAGGGGCGTGACTGCCATATGAGAATATAGTTGTCGGATTTCGGGACGGTAGGAAATGGGGAAGAGTAGTGTGAGCTGAGAAGGTTAAACGCTCAGTTTTATATTTAAATCCTGTTTAAAGTCACATAATTAAGAAATAAAAAGCCATGTTTGTGCTATGGACAGTGCGACATGGCTTCTCTAAATAACAGGCGTTGCCAGCTACAAATGTTGTTTATTCGCTGCTTTTCCCGTCAGTTTCCTGTGCTGGTGTAGCGAGATCGGGTAGTGGCCAGCCGCCAAGGCGTTTCCAACGATTCACAATTTCACAAAAGAGTTCCGCTGTTCTCTCAGTATCATATAGGGCGGAATGTGCCTCTCTGTTATCAAATGGAATAGCGGCAGTTTCACAAGCCTTTGCCAACACCGTTTGGCCCAAAGCGAGGCCACTCAGTGCCGCAGTATCAAAGGTCGCAAAGGGATGGAAAGGGTTTCGTTTGAGTTTACTACGCTCTGCAGCCGCCATAACGAAACTGTGGTCAAAATTGGCATTGTGCGCGACCATGATAGCGCGTTGGCAATTCTCTGCCTTTTGGCCCTTTCTTATCATTTTAAAGATTTCTTTTAATGCTTCTTCTTCATCGACTGCACCACGTAGTGGGCTGAAAGGGTCTTTGATTCCATTGAAATCAAGCGCGGCTTTTTCAATGTTGGCACCTTCAAAAGGCGTGATGTGAAAGTGAAGTGTTTGGTCTGGTATTAGCCATCCCTCTTCGTCCATTTTCAGTGTGACGGCGCAAATTTCGAGAAGTGCGTCAGTGTTTGCATTGAAACCTGCTGTTTCAACATCCACAACAACAGGAAAATATCCACGAAATCGTGCTTTTAACGTATTCAGATTGGTTTCTTCAGTCATAAGTCTTTGTGCGAAAATGGATTCATTAAACGACAGCCGAACATTATGTCAGAACGATGATGTGAGCTAAAGCTCAAAGCGAGGTTTCACCTGCTAAACTGCGAAAATTAGTCTAAAGAAAAAAAGACATTACCCGATAAAAATAGAGTAATGAAATAGGTGACTGGGGGCTTAGCCTCAAATGAGAATGTTAAAAAGAATAACCACATTGCTACTTTCGACAAGCCTACTCGCGGCCCCTCAGGCTGTGGCAATAAAATATTATGGCGCAAAGCTTTAGAGTCTCAGTGGTCTGTCACGATTGATACGCCATTAGAGTGCAGGATTGAACATTTAATTCCTAATTATGGCCTCGCTACATTTAGCTCAAAAGCGAGCAAGAAAATTAATCTGGGCTTTGAGCTGGAAATGCGCCGACCTGTAGGTAAAACTGCAGATGTTGCGCTCGTTTCTATGCCACCTATCTGGACGCCCGGTGAGAGAGCCAGCTACATCGAGCGCTTAAAGTTTTATAAGCAGTTTAATGGTTACGTTGATGGTCAAGCGGCTTGGGTGATGTTGTCTGAGCTTGAACACGGCCGATATCCGACGTTCAGTTTTCCTGAGTGGCAGAGCAGGGGAGAGAGAGTAAATGTCTCTTTATCTGCTGTGGCATTCCAGCAAACGTACAATGCGTTCAACTCATGTGTGTCGCGTTTGTTGCCTTTCTCTTTCGAAGATATCGCGTTTACGGTTCTCCACTACAAAGAAACGGGTGATGACCTCGACAGGGATTCGCTGTCACGCATCGAGAACATTGCGTCGTTTATCAAAAATAGCCCTGATGTGAGTTTGGTATTGATGGCGACATATACGGATGGGCGAGGCGCTAAAATCGTTAATCAGAAAACATCGGAAAGGCGTGCAAAGCTGCTTAAAGACTATTTTATTGAACTCGGTTTGCCAGAGGATCGTGTTCAGGTTCAGGCGTTTGGTGAACGTCGTCCTATCGCTGAAGACGATACGCCTGTCGGTCAGCACAAAAACAGACGGGTTGTCATCTCGCTTGAGCGTTCAATGATCTAAAACTAACACGCCGCTGCTTTCAAACTTAAAAGTAGCGGCGTGAGAAAGAATGCTTTGCTACTTCTTTCTTCTACTCGTTTGTTTCCCCTAGAGCTTTAGACGCACTTTTCAATTGTATCAACTCAATCTTGTAGCCATCAGGATCTTCGACAAAGGCAATTTCAGTGGTTCCACCTTTGACTGGGCCCGGCTCTCTTGAAATCGTCGCGCCAGTCGCTCTTATAGCATCGCAAGTCTTGTATATGTCTTCGACACCAATAGCGATATGACCAAAAGCATTGCCAAGATCATACTCAGTGGTGCCCCAGTTGTAGGTCAATTCAATCACAGCGCCATGTGATTCATCGCCATATCCGACAAATGCCAGTGTATATTCATACTGTTTGTTTTCGCTTTTTCTGAGCAGTTGCATGCCCATAACGTCGGTATAGAAGGCGATTGATTTCTCAAGGTTACCTACACGCAGCATGGTGTGAAGTACGCGACCCATTGCCATTATTATTCTCCTTAAAACAGTGCTTTCAGTTTTTTTGCATTATACCCGAATTCTAGATTCTGCCGCAGCTTGTGTCAGATGCGCTGCGGGATTGTCGATCCTTTTATGCAGCATTTCGTTGATTGTTGTTCCTGCTCGTCGACCTGAAGCTTTATCCAGTCAATGAATGCTTGAACGCGTTTTCTTCTTGGCGAGTTTTTCTGATACACAAGTGAGTATTTAACGCCGGGGGAAAGTGGAATATCAAAAGGCTTTACAAGCAGTCCGTTATCAATCAGGTCGCGAGAGAGACTCTCTGTGGCGAGACACATTCCATGGCCAGCCATGACTGCGTTCAACGCCATATCAAAGGTGGGGACTTCCATCCATTGGATGTCTTTTTGTTGCCAATCAACATTTGCAACCTCAAACCACTTTTTCCAATTAAACGCGCGTGAATTGACGCCGTGGATCAACATACAGTTCAACACCTGGTCGGGATGGGTAAATTGCAGGTTTTCCGCCAGTGTTGCTGAACACAATGGAAATACAGGCTCACTATAAAGTGGCTCGCAGACAACATCGTTGAGTAACTCGTCGTTGGTAATGATGCCTTGTCTAATAGCAATATCTGTATCTGTGTAACGTATATCGACACGTTCTCGATCAGCATGAACACGAAGGGTTGTTGAGGGATAAGTATGCGTAAATTGCCAAAGTCGCGGCATCAACCACAAAGAGGCAAAAGAAGGAGGGGTATTGACCGTGAGTACGCCTTCCATGGGTTCACATTTCAGCATATCTAGCCCGGCAGAAATTTCGCGGAAGCCTTTATTAACAGAGTCATAAAGCTTTTGGCCAGAAGATGTCAGTAGCATTTCACGACCCTGCCGGAAAAACAGTTTGATGTCGAGATTGTCTTCAAGCCCACGTATTTGCTGACTAACCGCTGCTTGAGTGACACTAAGCTCTATTGCTGCTGCACTATAACTTTTTCTTCTTGCGGCGGCTTCAAAATATCGTAATGCGTGAAGGTGCCTGAGATGCTGTTCCATAAGCCACACTTATATGTTCTGTAAGGAATGATCGTTGGTTCTCAGTGAGGAGAACCAAGAAAATACCAATCAGAACAGAACATTAAAAGAGGTGCTTATGAGTATTAGTGTTAGTTATACCGCAAACTTGTCAGATAGAGAACGTCGCTGTTTTGAGTTCAGCTTAACGTTCTACTGGCGGCCCATTCGCCTCTTTTCGACTAACAGGCAAAAAACAGTCAAGCCATCAGAAATGAATGAGTACTTGGCGAGGGATATTGGGTTGAATAAGCATGGTGCGGGGAGCCATGCGGACTACAGAAAATATCTATGAGGAGCGCTTTATCTCAACACCGCTCAATATTATCGCTAGATAGACTGGCAGAGAAAGTGATCACTCATCGGGGTACACTTTCTCTTTAAATTCGAATTATATGAACTAAAAATCATCTTTACTCGGTGGGTGAGTGAGTGACTATCTAGTTATTGTAAGGGGTGTAGGTGCCATCAACGGTAAAAATACATTACAAATACCCTTTAATTTGCAAAGGTGATGATTTTATAAGACTAAACTCGACAAAATCATCCCCAATATCCTTTACAAAAATAGTAAAAAATTAATCAAATGCACTCTAGCTGACTTTACCCAAAGTCTTGGCAAGGCGATGGCCTCACTGCGTGAACCATCACCCTGCTAAAAGGGTATCTAGGGGAATGATGGTAAAGTAAAATAATAAAGCCACTCCTGACGCTCGCACGGCTCGCTAGTCGCTAGGCGTTTATGATTTTTCTCGACCATCGGTATCACTCACAAAAGAGCTTTCGTAACTCGTTTTTGGACAAAATCGAGTTAGGGTCGTGTCTCAATGTCTATCAAGTCACCGAGGACTTTGAATACTATTTCTGGTCCATGAAGATGTAGGTGGGCAAATATGGACTTTCAAAATCAATGTTGAAACCGTATTTAGAATACGCATATTTTGCTGCCGCAAGAAGAGGTAGTGATATATATCCTATAATTCGACCACTAAAGTCCTCATCATGAGTAAACCACTCCTTATGCATCTCAACTGCTTTGTAGATTGCTTGGCGATAGTCTGTCTCATCTTTTGCATGAATTGCTCTCATGACATCGAAAAAACCCAGAGTGATAGTTAATCCCCCCAATGCAAGTTCCTTTTTCTCCTGAATTTTCTGGTTTGACTCTATCTCAGCCAAAAAAGTATCCAGTAGTTCACTTGGCTCAGCTGATGGCTTTAACCCCAAACAATGAAGGCAAAGGTCCATCGCCAGCTTTGTTTGTTTAGATCGATACTCCAAGAGACCATTTTCTTCGATAGCCATCAAATCGTTGAGATCTTCAAACCTACGTGCAACTATTGTCAGGGCAATGCTATGAAACCAATCGGGTGCCTCAATTGGTAATTTTCCTTTATGTCCCGAAAGCTTGAACTCTCTTTCACCGTAACAAAAAGGAAAGACTGCGTCTTGAGGCACTGCATTCCGTCTATGCGTCATGGCGGCTTTGTTTCCATACTCGGCCCACCCTGTCTTTTGATATCACTAGGCGACTCGGTAACTATCGGGCATACCAAGCTGCGTAAATCGATTTAATATTGATGCCGCCAGCATCATTTCCTGTTGTTGATTGTTAAAGTCTCTA
>NZ_PEIB01000080.1 GCF_004116385.1 Veronia nyctiphanis
TTTGGTGAAATTTAATGAGTAAATTGAATAAATCAGATGTTTTAATTACGACTCAAACAGGTTGGAATGAGGCGTATTTAATTGGCACCGAAAAGGAGTTGTTGAACTTCGCACAGAGCATAATTGAAACCGTACAAAGCGCTAAAAGTGACATTTTCTTTGGCGAAAAAGTTAAAACTAGCAAGCATATCTACGGGAAAGTATCTTTTGCAAGTGAAGTTCAATTTGATGAGGTTGTAGTTACGGAAAGCGTTGAACAAACAGATGAAATTCAGTTGTAAAGTTCAGGGCATATAACAAGTTGCTCAAGCATCGTTTCGGCCAAAAAACGGCCTCCACTGGACTCGCTAGCGCTCGCCGCTTAGCAAGGCGTTAACTTAAGGGTTGAAGTAATTGGGAACACTAATACATGACCGTGTAGAAGCGGCACGAAATGGTAAAAATGAAACGGTAGTCTGCAAAACTAAAAGTGGCTGGGTAGTAATTGGAGACGTTCAGTTTTTAAAAGGTTATTGCCTTTTGTTAGCAGATCCAGTAGTTGAATCTCTAAATAGCTTGACTGAAGAAGAGCGTAAGCAATATCTCTATGAGACAACTGTGATTGGAGATGCACTTCTAGAACTAACTGGTTGTTATCGTGTCAACTACGAAACATTGGGTAATAGCGAACCAGCTTTACATACACATATTTTCCCTCGCTACTTGTCTGAAGATCCTGAAATACGAAGATATCCGGCTTGGTTTTATGATTGGGAAAATGCTCCAAAATTTAACAAAGATGAAATGGCAGAATTTGCTAATAATCTAAAGCAGTACCTTATTAAAGCAGGGATAGCCATAAGTTAACAAAGCGCTGTAGCAATACAGCCCTAAATTCACCGCTTCGCGGTGGGCTGTGGACTCGCTCACGCTCGCCGCTAAGCTTTGCGTTATCCCCCATCAATTTTAGACTTTTGAGTCCCAAGGTTTAGTCGCCAAATTCCTCTTTTCATAGCCGCAGGTTTGTGTCGAAATCTGCAAATAACCTTTGTTTGCGTTACGTGTCTGAAATTCCAATCACGCAGTTGAATTCAGGTTTCGGTTGTTGTCTCTTGGTGGCTTAAACACGGTTTGCGGCAAAGTGAAATGCGGTAGCTTTTTCTATAGGTGCTGACGGCAAGCCGCGAAAGACATGGAGCAAGGGCTAACAAATGCAGCCACAGGACAAAAAACCGCTCCGCAATTTTTTGCCTGTGCTGGCAGGCGTTATGTGACAAGGGGGTCATACTGAAGATCGAGTATAAGGTTAACCAGCAAATTTCTGCTGAACAATTTATTGACCTGCTTAAGCGAACGACTCTTGGAGAACGTCGCCCAGTAGAAAATACCAAATGTATTAGAGGGATGCTAGATAATAGCAATCTCATCGTCACTGCTTGGGATAGTAGTAAGCTGGTAGGTGTTGCCCGTTCAGTTACAGATTTCCACTATTGTTGCTATCTATCAGATCTTGCGGTTGATGAAGAATATCAAAGATTAGGTATTGGGAAGCAGTTACAGATTCAAACGCAAGCTAAAATTCAGTCTACTTGTAAACTGTTCCTGATCGCCGCACCATCAGCCAATAAATATTACGAGCAACTTGGTTACACAAGAAATGAGCGTTGCTGGGTACTAGAGCGTGGTCGAAAAATTATCACATAACAAGAGCATAAACGGGACGTTTACTCGTGGCGCATTTATCAAAAAGCGGTGATTTAGACGTTTCAATCAATTAGTGCTGGTAAACGCCCGTTATGCTGACGTTATCCCCCGTCAATTTTAGAGTTTTGAGTCCCAAGGTTTAGTCGCCAAATCCCTCTTTTCATAGCCGCAGGTTCGTTTCGAAAACGGTAAGCAACCTTTGTTTGAGTGACGTGTCTGAAATTCCAATAATGCAGTTGAATTCAGAATCAGGTTATTGTCTCTTGGTGGTTTAAATACGGTTCGCGGCAAAACGAAATGCGGCAGCTTTTTCAAAGAGTGCTGGCGGCAAGCCGCGAGAGACATGGAGCAAGGGCTAACAAATGCAGCCACAGGACAAAAAAATGCTCCGCAATTTTTTGCCTGTGCTGGCAGGCTTTATGCAACGTAACTATGAATAACATTAGATTTAAATTTGGTGAACCTGAACACGGCTGGATCGGTGTTATCGTCGGTGATTCTAACCATGAGGTAGTGTTAGAGATTTCCGATGTCCCTTGTAACTCCTTATACAAATTAACTGATGTTCTTTTGGAGCTGAAAGCAGGCTCCAAGTTTCAAGAAGTTGAGTTTTCACTTGAGCCAGATTTTGCGTTATGGAAGTTCATTAATTTAGGCCACTTGCTCGAAATACATGTATACCCAAACTCTTCTTGTGAGGAGCCTTTTGTATTCTCTGGGTGCAAAGACAAGGTTCTGCACAATCGACCGTCGATGACAAGCGCAAGGCCGCGCATACAATGCAGGATGCATTGAAGA
>NZ_PEIB01000081.1 GCF_004116385.1 Veronia nyctiphanis
CTGCGAAGGCTGAAAATCGGCCTAATTTACTGTCCGGAATGAGTTGACCACTACAGTTAGAAATACACAAACCGCCATTTTGAACTTCGAGAATTTTGAGGAAGAGTTACGATATTCAATCGTAGAAAAGGCTTCAAATCGGTTTATAGGAGCAATTGGTCTTATCATTCGGGATAAATCGGTACCATTTTTTGAAATTGGGTATTGGTTGCGGAGTTCTAGCGTCGGCAAAGGTTATATGACTGAGGCAGTACAGGCTTTAGAGAAGTATGCTTTCATGGAGTTAAAAGCTAACAGAATTGAAATTCGTGCTGCTGAAGGCAATAAAAGTAGTCGAGCGGTTGCGGAGAGAGCGGGTTACAAATTGGAGGCCATGTTGGTCAATGAGAGGCGACTCCCCAGCGGAGAGTTGGGTAATACAGTCGTGTATATGAAGTCGGGCTTATAACAAGGCCATCAAACCTCACCCCCCTACGGGAGCTGGACTAGCAACAAGTTGCTCGCCGTTTAGTCGAGCGTTATGATTTTTGAGGCAGAAATGAAGTACCTACAAAGAATTGCTTTGTTACTTGTTGTTTCTAGTAATTTAGTAGGGTGCGTTCCTATTCCATCAAAGAACATTGAAACTCCAAACGTATCGGGTGTGTTAACAGAAGATGGCGTGGGGCTTGAGGGGTATAGTATTCAACTGGCTTACGGGGTTAGTGATTCCTGTTCAGTTAACAGTCGGCAAGAGGTACTTTCTACTATTACGGATAAAGAAGGTGCTTTTATTTTTAAAAACACCTACAAATGGTCTTTGGTTCGGTGGGCATTACCACTTGATGGAATAGACTATTTTAATCTATGTATTATCGCTCCTGACGGCCGAAAGAAATGGGCTTATATTCCTCAAATAAGAACACCTTCCTGGGCTCCAGATATTAAATTGTCTTGTGAAAATGAAAAGCTTCTTTTAGAGCCGAAAGAAGTTGAGAGTGGGTTTAAGATAAAACCAACTTGTGAAGAAGTACGATTATAACAATGGCTTCAAGGGGACTAAAAACACTGGTTCAATTTTTAGTGTTCAAGGTGGCTAGCCTTACATGAAGCGTGTGTTTTAAGCCCCTTAAGTTGACGTTAGGTTCATAATGAGATTGACAATAATTCTGCTCATAACTCCATTGCTGTCCTCATGCGCGATTTTATATTCCGGTGTTGTTGAGAACCATTATGCTCGCGAGATTTCAGTAACCAGCATTAACGGCGTCGATGAAACGGTAATGGTTCAGCCATCTGAAAAAACTGAAATACCAATATTTGAAACTGAAAGTGGTACATGCATGACCGTTATGCACGGTTCTAATGTCGAACACTTTAGTGTGCCCAAGCCTCCAGTATGGGCAAAAATTAGCGGCATCTGGGATGTGAAATTCTCAATCGAGGTATCGCCGAGTGGTGCTTTCTATGTTGGCGAAAACAGAAAAAGACAGAAGTTAAAGCGGGTGATAAGTTGCAAAATCTAACAAATGCAGCCAAACGACAAAAAACGCTCAGCCATGAAATTCATGAATCATGGCAATGAAAACCAATAAGAATATTTACCTCAGAATCTTCGCTTATCTTCCCGGGTGCCTCGTTTTAGCATTGTTTGTAATCGTAGGTATGAGTGAGTTTTGGCTTATTGGTGTAAAGGCTGATCATGCCACCATTAACTCTTACAAATTCGGTGCAGAGGCCATGGTTTCTGAAGGTGGCAACAAGTATGAGTCAGCGACTATCTACTCTCTACATTGCTTAATCACTAGTCTTGCTGCATTGCTAGGTGCTGTTAGTTCTCTCTTTGTACTGTTCAAATCCCAAAGTACGCCTCTTCTCAAAGCATATTCCATAACCATCACTGCATTACTTGTGATCGCCTCTGTGGAGTATTTCTGGTAGCCACGAGGTCGTCTAGTTCAACAAACCCAACATGCGCAAACTGTGTCGGAGGGTGCGAACTCGTGTTTGGTTCTCTACCTTTCTGATGTGTCCACATGCTTTGCGTCAGTGCGTCGCACCTGCGAACAACCCTGCGTCTTTGGGGCCTAGCGCCCCATCATCCCACTTTTTCGACGCACGTTAACCACTCTTTCTCTACCAAAACGGGTGTGACCTGCCCCCGCTTTCTAATCCATCGTTAACTTAGTAATGTTCATCAATCAG
>NZ_PEIB01000082.1 GCF_004116385.1 Veronia nyctiphanis
CAGTCACAGGACTAAAAACCGCTTTGCTATTTTTAGCCCGTGCTGCGGGCGTTATCCCCCATCATTTTCAGAGTTTTGAGTCTCAAGGTTTAATCGCCAAATTCCCCTTTTCATAGCTGCAGGTTTGTGTCGAAGTCGCTGAAAACCCTTTGTTTGCGTTACGTGTCTGAAATTCCAATTACATATTTGAATTCACATTCAGGTTGTTGTCTCTTGGTGGTTAAAACACGGTTTGCGGCAAAGCGAAATGCGGTAGCTTTTTCAAAAGGTGCTGGCGGCAAGCCGCGAAAGATATGGAGCAAGGGCTAACAATCGCAGTCACAGGACAAAAAACCGCTCCGCCATTTTTTGCCTGTGCTGGCAGGCGTTAGCTGTAAATGAGTATGAATATAAGACTCCAAACAAATGATGAAAGTAAGCAGCTAGAGTTGCGCAATATCAGTGATGCGGGTGCAGACACCTACGAGTGTTTAGCATATGTAAAGTCTGGTTGGCTTAATTGCGAAAGGCAGTTTTTCTTTGGCAAGTATTACGCTCAAGAGTTTCTCAAAAAACTAAGTGAAATGAACTTATCGTTTAATGGTGTTGCAGAGCTCAAGGCTGAATACGAAGATCAAGTTATTACTATAGGCTGCAATCAAATGGGTAAAGTTGTTGTGTCTGGTGAGTTCATTGAACATTCAATGTTCTCTCAATCATTCGAGTTCGGCTTTGAAACAGACCAAACGGTTTTATCTGATCTTATTAAACAATTTACGAGGCTCCTAGAGAGTCACAGCTAACAAGGTGCTAAACAAGGACAAAATTAAATAAGCTCTTCGCTTCGCTCGATTATAGCTTATTCAATTTTGCCTGTTAGCTAAGCGTTATCCCCCATCAATTTTAGAGTTTTGAGTCCCAAGGCTTGGTCGCCAAATTCCTCTTTTCATAGCCGCAGGTTTGTGTCGAAATCTACGAACAACCTTTGTTTGCGTTACGTGTCTGAAATTCCAATCACGCAGTTGAATTCACATTCAGGTTGTTGTTTCTTTGTTGTTTAAACACGGTTTGCGGCAAAGTGAATTGCGGTAGCTTTTCCAAAAGGTGCTGGCGGCAAGCCACGAAAGACATGGAGCAAGGGCTAACAAATGCAGCCACAGGACAAAAAACCGCTCCGCAATTTTTTGCCTGTGCTGGCAGGCGTTATGCCTTATGTGGAAAAGGACCATCTTGATGAATGAATTAGCCAATGAATTAGAAAACAAAGGATTCAATGCTGAGATCAAAGGGAACAAGGTCAACATCCGTCTTGGCGGTTTGACCAACCCTGTATCGGTTGCTCATGACTTGCAAAAGGCCAGTATGTTGTTGGAACTAGAGACTTACCTCTAGGCGTCGTTTATACGCTTCTTTTGGCTACCTCTCTTTACGGGTTGTTGAGTTCCATCAGCTTCATTAGCACTCTTCTGATTGCGGCTTGTGCTTTTGGATTTACCTCTTTAATTATCACTGAGTTGAGAGTTCGTCCGCTAAGAGAAGTTGTAGAGCGGCTGAACAACCAAACACAGGCATAACAAGAACCTAAAGCTGGTCGCTTAAACCTCTCACACTTTTTTCAAACGACCACTGTGATTCAGGTAGTTGATTTTTAATAAATTAAGCGCCGCTTAGGTTGGCGTTATGAGCTGGAGGAGATTTCACATGGAATACACTATCAGATCTGCTTCAGAATCGGATGCGGCTTGTATCAATAAAGTCTCCGAGCACCCTTGGCTATTCTCAGTTATCCTCCACTGAATCCACTACAAAACTTCAAGAATTGCTCAATTCTTCTCAAGACCAAGTATTTGTAGCTGAGTGGCAAGGTCGAATTATTGGTTGGCTACATCTTTTCTATGCTAGACGTCTCGCATCAGACAACTTTTATGAAATTGGTGGTTTAGTTGTTTCTCCTGAAAGCCGTGGTCACGGTGTTGGTCGAGCTTTAGTTCAATATGCTCAAGCTAAAAATATAGGCAAATTCAGAGTACGCTGTAACGAAAAGAGACTTGATGCACACAAGTTTTACG
>NZ_PEIB01000083.1 GCF_004116385.1 Veronia nyctiphanis
ATGCAGGGCTTTCCGGCTTTGGTCGGGACGATACGCCCCCTCGCCCAGCGCCACATGGGTCAGGCGCGCGGCGAAGCCATCATGGTCGGCATTGAAGACCGCCTGAAGGCCTGCTTCGGTAATGGTTGGTTGTAAAATCGTGCTCACTCGGCCACTCCGGGAGATTCCACCATGTAATATCTTGCGACAGCCAGACGGCGGTTGGTCAGGTGAAATCCTGCACTTAGCGTGGAAATAGTTTTCGGTACCTGCACCGGTTTGGTCTGTTGACTGAAGCGGCCAGATTGCAACCAGCCACCGGATGAGGCACCTGCAGCAAGCCCACTGTCCAGCCTTGCCCCCACCAGAAAATCAAAGTGGGACCTCAAGGGTTTGGTGTTCTCAACCGCCCGCGTGATGGCGGCATATAGGTCGGGACTTAGGAAAACCTGATTGCTGACATAGGGATTGGCATTGGCCCACGCAATGAACACAAAGGTATGCGGCGTTTTGGATTGAATCGACGCCAGCGCCACATCATCCGTTTCCTGAAACCACTCCAACATGTCGACGGTAACGCCAAGGTTGGCCAGTACCCGTTTGACGGCCCCGACCGTGCCTTTGCTGCGGTGTAATCTGGCCGCATCTTTAATCGCCTGACGTTGTTGCGCTTCCGGCCAGTTCGGGTCCCAGTCATCGACGGACAAGGACACGCCAGCCATGGCAGCAACTCCAATGGACAATCATCAGGCCGCCACAGTTTCGCGAGGTCAGCAGGAATAGTGGCAAGCCTTGCGGTGGTCGCCTCCAGAGCCCGTTCTTCGGAGGTCGCATTGGGCGGTAGCAGAGACTCAACCATCGCTGACCGCCAAGGTAATCTCGGTACACCATGCTGCCTCATGACTGGCTGTCGTAATATCGGTCGCGGGTGACGTTAGCTTCACGTTCATCACGCCCGGTTGATGCAAGGCCGCAATGAGGCCCGACCTTGTCACGGCCCGGCCAAGCTGATGAGTATCAGCGACATACTCCTCCGCGGCCTGTCTCGCCGCTTTGGTCACCACGTTCCTGTCCGGGTCTGCAAAACAGATGAGGGTCGCCACCACCTTGTAGGCAATCACGTTGGCCCCTCTCACGGTCACCTTATCGGTCAACGGCCGAACCTCCTCAGCATTGAGGGCCTGACTCACCGTAGACAGCACGCTGGGACTGGCCTCTCCGCGTCCATGATGACTTAACACCGTCACTGCCACTTCGCCCGGTTTGGGACTCACGACAGACACGTCCTTAACATCGGAAGAGGCGGACAAGGCATGATAATGATACGCCCCTCGGGGTCCTGCAGTACTGAGGCCCTCAAGCGACAACGGCAGACGCATCCGAAGACTCACATCAGACTCTCCCTCTCGCCGTTCAACGTTAAACAGGGCCGCCAATTGGTCGAGGTCATGCTTGGAAGAAAAAGCCAACATCACCGAACGGGCGGCTTCATTCACCCGCTGGCGAAGTAATAGCTCACGATAGGCGGCCACTTCGAGGATTTTGTAAGCCGGATCGGATTCAACCGTTGATGAGAACGATGGCAGCCGCTTTCGAAGGTCGGCCAGCATCTCGCCAAGAATGGTTTCGTAATCGAGGGGCTCCACCACATCAGGTGCAGTCAGTTTGGAGAGGTTAATTGCAGATGTCATAGGCGCACGTCCGAGAGAGTGACCGACTCGCCGAGGTATTCCCCAACAAGGTCCAGCGTCACATGGCCCGGACTAAGTTTTGAGGTAAGCACCTGGAGCAAATGAAACCGCGGCTCCCAGCGTTCAATCGCCTCGGCCGTGGCCACATAAATCTCACCCAGCGTCTCGTCATTCATTGGCGCGTCGACCAGCTCGAACAGCCGCGACCCATAGTCCCGCCGCATCACCCGGGTACCGATGGGCGTGGTCAGGATATCGGCCAGACTCTGG
>NZ_PEIB01000084.1 GCF_004116385.1 Veronia nyctiphanis
CGGTGCGCGTCCTTCTCATTGTTTAGAAAAGGGATTTTGAGGGGATTCGCTAGAACGCGGCGTTATAAGTCTTTAGGAGAGATCGAGTGACAACGATTGTTCAGCAAATAGTCAGCCGTGATATTGAAGCTGTGATTATCTACGAATCTGAACAGGTAATTGCTTTCGCTGATCACGACCCCATCAATTTCGGTCATATTCTCATTTGCCCGAAAGAACCGTACGAGTCTTTCATTGATTTACCAGCATTAGTCCACGATGAAATCCAAGTTGTAGCCAGAGATCTTTATTCTCGGATCGTCAATAAGTTTAATCCTGATGGAATATCATTTATCCAAAATAATGGAAAATGTAATGAACTTGACCATTATCATTTGCATATATTTCCTCGCTTCGATGGAGATCAATTTGGTTGGTTAAGTAGTGATATTGGCATTCAATGCATAGAAGTTCTTCGTGAGTCGCTATCAGGCTTATAACAAGTGCCTTAAACATCGCGGCCTTCAGCCGCTGGACTCGCAACAAGTTGCTCGCCGTTTAGGCGAGCGTTATGCATACTAGGTAATATCGATGTTTATATGGAAACTTCCATCAGCAGTAAAAAGGCCCCTGAAAATCGTATGCTCTATTTTTGCCATAATAGTCGGCTTAGCCAGCCTATTCTTTTTTTATACTGACTTACATCTTTACATGCGGCTATCCCTGAAGATTTTGATCAGATGATTACGCAACAAATGGAAGCGGCGAAATTACCTAGTGCGTCAGTGCTGGTATTTAAAGATGGAGAAGTCGTTTTTTCAAAGCAATATGGATTTTCAAACCTAGAAAAAAAGATCGCGCCCTCGCAAAATAGCCTGTATCAGGTAGCTTCCGTATCCAAACTGGTAACAGGTACTGCAATAATGAAGCTTTACGATCAAGGAAAATTGCAACTGGATGATGATGTTAACCAGTACTTACCATTCAGTGTTAGAAACCCAGATTTCCCCGATACACCGATTACTTTTCGCATGTTACTTTCTCACACTTCAAGTATTTCAGATGGCTCTTTCTTTTTCGGTAGCCCTTATTGGGATTTATATGAAGATATAGGTAAACCGACTCAAAAGCCAGAATCATTAGATTTATTTGTCACCAGTTACTTCACTCCGGGCGCTAAATATTATGATAAAGACAATAACTTTAATAACGCTAAACCAGGGACAATAGCTGAATATAGCAATGTGGCCTATGGGCTTTTGGGGTACTTAATTGAGCAAGTATCAGGAATTCCATTTTATGAGTTTTGTAGACAGGAAATTTTTTTTCCATTAGAGATGGCGCACACTCGCTGGCTAAGTCGCAACCTCGAACAAAATCGTATGGCAATGCCATACAATTATAATTTGATAAGCAATACCTTTAAGCCATTGGGTACTTATGACCTTTCTACTTATTCAGATGGAGGGCTTAAAACCAGCAGTATAGAATTTATGCGGTTTCTTCATGTCTTTTTGAACAACGGCAAAACGCTACAAGGAGAGCGCTTTTTACAACCTGAAACAGTCGCTGAGATGCTTACAGTTCAATACCCTGACGTTAATAACATTTCCGGGTTGACCTGGTGGATTGAGGAGGATAGATATCTTCATGGAGGTTCTGATCCAGGAACCAAGGCGCTTGTGGTCATTTCTAAGCCAGAGAAATGGGGATTTATTTTCTTCGCTAATGGTGGAGGATTACGCACCGAACTCGGGTTTGAATTCAGGCACGATCTTGATGAATATTTGAATCGCCATGGGCCGCCATTGGGAATGAAGAATTGACATGGACCAGATATGCCTAACAAGTAGCTGCACCGGACAAAATACTCACTGCGCTCCCATTTTTCCGGTGAGCTAGGCGTTATCCCCCATCAATTTTAGAGTTTTGAGTCCCATGGTTTAGTAGCAAAGCTCC
>NZ_PEIB01000085.1 GCF_004116385.1 Veronia nyctiphanis
ATAAATAATATTCGGTTAAGTTTTATTTCCAAGTTGTGATATATATATCAATTATGGTAAATATTAATAATCATAAGCTTATAATACATGGGCAAAAAACAAGAATAAAAACACCTAGGCACTTTCCTACCCTCGACCATTACTTTTCATTAGTAATAATTATTAAGTAAGTTTTCTCAATGAAAAGTAAATTTTATCAACTAATTAAATACCTTTATAAAGTTACTATCTGAGTATCAAAAGATCTCAGAAAAAGGACTAAAATTATCATTTTTTGGAGAGATGAAATTATTGTTTTCCCTTATCAATTTTAGATATGGAAAAAACATACATACCTACTTATATTTCTGTACATCATAAGGATATTCATATGTAAAGATGAGATTAAAAAGTAAGGTCTTTATCCTGACTCTCACACCACTATTAGTGATCAGTAGTCTCTTTATTGGTGTGACTGCCAATCAGTTTGCTTTGATCGCCGACCAAGAGTCAGAGACCTTGGCAGCTGATATGTTGCATGTAAGACAAAGCAGCTTGAAACATCATGTTCAGCTCGCATCTCAAGTAATAGAACAGATTGAATCATCCTCTCTTGTTGTGGAAGATGGCTTTCTCTTGCATGTAGTCAAAGCTCTACGCTTCGGTGATAATGGCTATTTCTATATTTATGATGACAAAGGTAGGAACATTGCACACCCTGTATTACCAGAGCTAGAGGGGCGTAATTTAATCGACCTGAAGGATCCAAACGGAAACAACGTTATTCGAAGCCTTCTCGATGCAGCACGTTACGGTAATGGATACCATGAATACCTGTGGTACAACCCATCAACAAAGGAAGTTGAGCCCAAGCTTGGATACGCCATGTGGCTACCCGATAAGAAATGGATATTAGGCACGGGTATTTATATTAAAGATATTGATCAGCAAGTAAAAGAGCTTCGTGAAGTTATTGAATCAAGTATGCATCGGGTCTATACAATATTTATTTCAGTATTAATCGTCATTATTATTCTTATCGTCATCGTGGCATTAGCCATTAATTTGCACGAGAGCTATGCATCAAATTTATGCCTCAGAGAATTAACATATAAAAATGTCATGCTACAAGAGGAAAGTAGAAAGAAATTATCCAGAGAGCTTCATGATGGTGTCAATCAATTAATTATCTCAGCAAAGTGCCATATGGAAGTCATCAAAATTTCATTACAGAGAAATAAACCTATTCACGTTCTCAAACACGTGACTAGTAGTGAAGAGTCATTAATTGAAGCTATTAATGAAGTGAGACGTATATCGAGGCAATTGAGACCAAGTGCATTAGATGACATTGGCTTGATTGCCGCTGTAAAGTGTCTGACAGATGATTTTTTCGCCACTCACAACACCGAAGTCACATTGTCACTCGATGCAACACTTCCTTGGTTACCAAACGATATTAGCACAAGCCTTTATCGAGTCGTTCAGGAGTCAATAGTCAATAGTCAATAGTCAATGTATCTAAGCATACCGATAGCCGATCTGTAACAATAAAACTCGACTACTCGCCACCATCTGTCCGGTTATCGATTAAGGATAAAGGACAGGGTTTTCAGGTTGAGAGAGCGTTATCAGGCGAAGGAATTGGTCTGAGGAATATGAAGGAAAGGATTGAATACATAGGTGGTGAATTCCAGGTTTGGTCTAAACCCGGCGAAGGGACTGTGTCCACTTCCCCGTTAACGAGACAACGAATAACTAGAGATTTCCAGTCTCCGTC
>NZ_PEIB01000086.1 GCF_004116385.1 Veronia nyctiphanis
TACGAAAACCCGACTTCTGGTCACAGAGTGTGGCTCGGGTTGCCGAGCAAATTGAGCAATTCAAGGCATTAGCCAATGCCATTAAGTAATATCTAACAAAGCCCCGTTGTGGGGCTTTTCATTTATCGCGAGCCTATCATTCTTGTCTGCTCACATTTGCCCCATCTAATTTCTTCTTCCTCGCAAAAACTAAGAGGTATGGGCACAAAATATTCTCATTGAATTGCCGGCACGACATAATCCTCAACCAGCACATTTCATAGATGACCTTTCATCGTCACCTCATAAAACCATCAAATAAGCCTAACAATTTATTGGTTTCTATCCGTAAGCGATTTGCAACAACTACTCAAAAAACAAAGTCGAACTCATAACAACCAGGAGTCATCAATGACAGCACCAAGTTGGGATCTTTCTTTCGCGTACAGCGGACTCTCCGGTGAAGACTACGCAGCAGATATTGCAAAGGTAAAAGCGCTCATCGCGCAAATTGCTGAGCTGACACCATCAGACATCACGAACTGCCAGCAAGCACTATCGCTGTCTGAGCAGGCTGGAATACTCACGCAAAGCCTGTCGATTTACGCAAACTGCCTAGCTTCTGTTGATGCTAAAAATCAGGACGCGGCGCTAGCCCTGAGTAAACTTAGCTCGTTAGGAGCAGAACTTTCACAAGCCATCAAGCCATTCACAAACCAACTATCAACAGGAACCGACGACTTTTTGGCATCCGTGCTTGCAGGCTCTGATGATGTCGGCTCGTTCGAGCGTTTTCGCTTTGCAAAGACGATAGAAAGAGAAAAAAAAGATACCTTGCTGTCTGTTGAGGAAGAGCAACTTCTGTCGGCCATGAATGTTGATGGGCGCACCGCCTGGGGCAGCTTGTACTATAAAATTACGGGTTCAATGACAGTAACGCTGACACGAGCAGATGGCACAGAAGAAACGATGGGACTTTCTCAAGCTGTCAGTATTCTCCGTAAACCGGATGCGATACGTCGTGAACTTGCATGGAAAGCAATTAACGAAGCGATGAGAACCCATCAGGTCTCATTTGCTGCAATACTCAATGCGCTTTCAGGCAGTCGCTTGACTGAGTACAAAAAGCGAAGTAAGAAGAAGCGTGTTCATTTTCTCGATCCCGGGCTAAAGGATAGCCACATTGCGCGCGAAACCGTCGACACCATGATGCAGGTTGCAAAAGAGAATCGCCATATCGTGCAACAGGCGGGGCTCGCAATGGCAAAACTCCATGGCACAGAAACCCTGAAACCTTGGGACGCACTTGCGTCCATGCCATCACTTGTCAATAGTGAGCCTGAAACCTACAGCTTTGAACGCGCCATCGCGATCATCAAAAAGGCCTTTACAGGTGTTGACTCAGAGATGGCTGATTTCGTTGATATGATGGTCGAAAATAACCTTATCGACGCGGCGCCTCAACCAAATAAGCGCCTAAGCGCCTACTGCGCGAGTTTCAACAAAACGCGCACGCCTATGGTCTTCATGACTTGGGGGAACAGCATGTCTGACGTCATCACCCTCGCCCATGAACTTGGTCATGCTTTCCACAACTGGGTCATGCGCGATATGCCTGTCGCACAGAGTCGCTACCCGATAACGTTGGCAGAAACCGCATCAATCTTCGCAGAAAATATTGTCCGTGATGCCCTAATGGCAGAAGCCAAGCAAGAATCGGATAAGCTCAAGATGCTCTGGGAGGAAGCAAGGGTAT
>NZ_PEIB01000087.1 GCF_004116385.1 Veronia nyctiphanis
CGGTGCGCGTCCTTCTCATTGTTTAGAAAAGGGATTTTGAGGGGATTCGCTAGAATTGGGCGTTATACACTTATAAGGAAGTAATAGAATGAGTCAGATTTCATCGATAGAACAACTACTGGATATGTACCCAAAGCCGAATGACAAAGCTCAAAATAAGGTATTAAGTAAGTTAGATCGTCATTCTATAACAATGATTGAAAATTGCCATTTTTGTATTCTTTCAAGTACTGACATTAATGGCTTCACAGACATATCACCAAAAGGTGGTGCTCCCGGATTTGTTAAAGTTTTGGATCAGTCAACAATCTTGATACCAGATAGTAGCGGTAACAACCGAATTGATAGCCTTAAGAATATTGTAAGTAACCCTAAAGTGGGGATGATGTTCATGGTTAAAGGGGTCGATGAAGTCGTACGCTTAAAGGGTCATGCAACTATCCATACAGAGCCTGAACTATTGGCCCTTTGTCCCGATGGTAATAAAGAACCTAAGGTCGTTGTGAAAGTGGTAGTTGAAAGCGCATACTTCCATTGTGCTAAAGCTATTATGCGTGGGAAGTTGTGGTCTAACGATTTTCAAGTTGATCGTTCAATATTGCCATCATTAGCTGAAATAATAAAAGAACAGCAGAAGTTAGGTGGAGACTACGTTAGCCAAGAACAAATGCTGACTTACTACGAGTCTAGCCTTTAGCACGTGTATAACAAACTGTTTAAGAGTGATTCGCAACGCGTGGCATTTTTACTATGCGTTGGTTTAAGTGATTAAGGTGTTATGCGGGAGCTTAGGTATTGCATTGCTCACACCTTAACAGGGCTACATGGATTCCCCCGTCAATTTTAGAATTTTGAGTCCCAAGGTTTAGTCGCCAAATTCCCCTTTTCATAGCCGCAGTTTTGTGTCGAAATCTGCAAACAACCTTTGTTTGCGTTGCGTGTCTGAAATTCCAATTACTCAGTTGAATTCACATTCAGGTTGTTGTCTCTTGGTGGCTTAAACACGGTTTGCGGCAAGGCGAAATGCGGTAGCTTTTTCGAAAGGTGCTGGCGGCAAGCCGCGACAAACATGGAGCAAGGGCTAACAAATGCAGCCACATGACAAAAAACTGCTCCGCCATTTTTTGCCTGTGCTGGCAGGCGTTATGTTCTTTGGAGAAAAATGTGAAAGCTCTATCTGTAGTTGAGCCGTGGGGAACAATGATTGCGAATAAAACCAAGTTGTTGGAAATCAGAACTTGGCGTCCGGAAGTGTTACCAATGCTCAATGTTGCTCTAGTCCAAAATAGCACACGGCTAACAAAAGAGGGCGATGAAGATTTGACAGGGCAGGTTGTTGCTGTTGTTGATATTGTCTCGTGTGAGCCTTGGGTAAAAGAGGATTGTGAGCATTCAGGCTGTGATGAATCAGAGTTTGAGAGTGGCTGGTTGGCGTGGAAGTTAAGTAATGTAAGGAAACTAGAGAACCCAGTTAAGGCCATAGCAAAACGAAAGTTCTACGATTTAGCAGATTCAGAAGAAACTAAAGTCAAACTTGAACTATGAACATAACAAAGCGTTTAAGCGGGATTCGTGCCGCGTGGCATTTTTTGTTTGCAGTGATTTTTGTGGTGAAAGTGGTTTGCGGCAGGTTGGTTTATGCGGCACTCACCCCTTAACGCGGCGCTGAGGGATCCCCTCATAATTTCCCAAGCCCAGAGTAATGCGTCAGCTGTT
>NZ_PEIB01000088.1 GCF_004116385.1 Veronia nyctiphanis
CAACCAAGCGGATGTTACTAAGGACCGATTGGACTAGTTTTTGGGGAGCAGGTCAAAACCCGGATTCCACTTGATGCCAAAGGCCCAGGAGGCCAAGTTTGGTTCCTTATTGTGGGCGGTGGTCTTGGTGCAGGCGCAGCGTACTTGGTGTCGCACTTTATCTTAGTGAGCTAGGTGGCTTTAGTGAAGATACCGTTAATAGGTTATGGCGTGGCACTAAGTAGTAAAACACATAACAAGTTTGTCAACGTTCGCCCTTTGGGCTGGACCCTAAAAGCGCTGCTTCGCAGCAACGCGGCCCGTTACAAAGGCGTTATCCCCTATTGAATTTTAAAATTTTAGTCCCGAGGTTTAATAAGCCAGTCCCTCTTTTTATAGCCACAGGTTTGTATCGCATTACGCGGACAATCTTTATTTGCGTTACGTGTCTGAATTTCCAATAACACATTTGAATTCAAGTTCATATTGTTGTTTCTTGGTGGCTTAAATACGGTATGCGGCACACTGAAATGCGGTAGCTTTTTCAAAAATGCTAACAGGCATTATACGTTTTACTTTAATTAACTAGAGGTCATTTAGTATGTTTTTTGCGCTGTATGTTATTTTTTTGATCGTGTGGGTAATTATCACCATTTCAATAGCATCAAAAAATAACCACCCTTACAAAACGCCTATCATAATTTTGGCACTTCTTGGGCTCTTTATTCCATTTTTATTGTTAGGTTCATTTATATGGGCTTTCATCGTTCCAAAAGGTGGACAAACTTCATCAGTAGCGGTTTCTTCAGTTGCAGAAGAACTGGAAAAGTTACATGACTTGAGAGAGAGAGGAGTACTATCTGAGAAAGACTATACGACACAAAAAGCTAAATTACTTGGTTAGCAACGCGACATATAATAAGCGCAGTCTAGGGACATATTTCCACTGCGCGTTACTTTACCCGTGCTGCGAGCGTTATCCCCCATCAATTTTGGAGTTTTGAGTCCCAAGGTTTAGTCGCCAAATTCCTCTTTTCATAGCCGCAGGTTTGTATCGATATCGGCGAAAAATCTTTGTTTGCGTTGCGTGTCTGAAATTCTAATAACTCATTTGAATTCACATTCAGTTTGTTGTTTCTTGGTGGTTTAAACACGCATTTCTGCGGGATGAAGCTCAGTGGCTTTTTAAAAAATTACTGGCTGCCAGCCGCGAAAGACATGGAGCAAGGGCTAACAAATGCAGCCACAGGACAAAAAACCGCTCCGCAATTTTTTGCCTGTGCTGGCAGGCGTTATGCGAAGGCTGGCATTGTGCTATTGAGAGGAAACCTTGAAGCTTAAAGAGTTTGCACTTTGGGGATATAAGCTCGAACTAGATGAGTAAAGGGCGTTCACTCTTGAAAATATGTGTGTCTGCGCTCATTTCGAAAGACACTTTAAAGGACTTGAAACGGAATGCATCTACAGGGTAGTAGTTAAGCTAAGTGAAGGTGATTCTAGAGATGGAACTTCCGAAGTAAGTAACTCCGTCCTCAAATATTACGCACCATTTGATTTTAATGCATTCAGCAAACTCGAAATTCATGAGAGAAAGGAGTTACTACTATTCACGCTTCATAGCTGCTTATGGGTTCTACCCCATTTCTACGGACGGTTTAATAAAGACGTAAACGTATTGTCTTGACGGGCGAGCCTACGTCGCATTCTTGGATTATGGAACCGTTCAAT
>NZ_PEIB01000089.1 GCF_004116385.1 Veronia nyctiphanis
GGTGCAAAATGGTGTTGGTTTCTTCCATTGCCGCATCAGCGGTTTGCAGCAGTGACAGGCCGTCATTGAGATTTCGAATAGAGGTGTCATAGCCACGGGCTTGCGAAGTCAGGCGAGTAGAAATATGCAGCCCAGCCGCATCGTCTTTGGCACTTTGAATGCGCGTGCCGGCAGCGAGCCTGTCCATCGTCTCATTATGGACACGATTAGTCCGGTCCAGATGGCGATGTGCCATGATCCCCTGAAAATCATTAACGATATGTCCGCCCATAAAATGGTCCCTGAAAAACACATATTGAATTTCAAAAACCCAGCGCTGCTGACAAAATAACGTATGGTGTGTTTTAGTTTTTAATTTTTATTAGATGTCTTTTATTCTTATCGTCTTTTGGTGATTAATTATTTAGTTGTTTATTTATTTTTTATTAAATATGTTGTTCGGTATTTTTTTATTTTAATAACTGCAAAGAATTCCACGGGATATTCTTCGCCTGCCCCAGCATAGACATCGTGGCATTTTGCAGCATCGCCATTTTGGTCATACTCACCGTTTCTTTACCAATTTTGGTATCCAGTATTTTGCTGTTGGCACCCGCGATATTGAGTTTATTCATTTCTAAACTGTTTAAGCTGTGGCCGATACGACTTTCCATCGCGGCGATGTCAGCCCGCTGTTCATCGAGCTGCTTAAAGGCAGAATCAATGGCGGCAATAGCGTTTTGCGCCCCGGTACGGCTAGAGATATCAATGTCCTGTACCGTGGTTTCTTCAGCGGTCATTACCAGCCCTTGCTGGTCGTAATCGCCCATCAGGGTGGCAAGGTTACCCGCGACACGCAGGTCAGAGTAGGAATCTACGCCGCCTTTGGTTGTTTTGTCATAAGCCATAAAAGCTTGCAGGCGATAATCATCGGTGACAGACAGCTGCACGCCGCTGACATTGGGGGAGTCATAGTCACTGATAAGCTGGTTATTCATGCCTTCGACAACATCGTTAAGCGATGCGCCATGTGCGGCTTGGTAGGTTTCAGAATCGGTACTTAATCGACTGAGTTTGATGTTATCAAGGACTGCTCCACCTGCGTTGTCTGCGCTGGTATCGTCAAAGAGCACACGAACTGAGGTCGTATTGGCATCTAATGAAATTTTTGTTGAGTATGTGGTCCAGTTTGAGTCGTCAGTGTTTGAAAAAGACTTCCGGGAGAGGTCGTTACCGTCTTGGTCTGTGATGACCGCATCAAAGTCAGAGTTGAAACCCTGACGCTTAACATGATCGAAGCTGAAATGGAGTTCTCTGTCCCCCTGAGCCACAACATCGCCTACATCAATATTTTGGGCAACGGTGTTAGCTCTATCAGATGCAAGGTCAAGTGCGGTATTGGTTTGGGGATTTGTTGGCCCCAAGTCGATGTATGAGCCCTGAAAGAGTTGGATTTGATCGCCTGATGTTTCAACCCAACCGTCAACGTCTTGAGAGTTGAAATTTTGATAAACAGATGAGCTGTCATCACCCCACGCTTCAAAATCGCCATTCACCAGTAAGTTGTCGTCGTTGACAGGCACAAAGCGAAACTTATCGATATTGATACCGCTTTGAAAGGTGAGTTTTACAGAGGGCTCATCGGAAGAAATATCAAAGAGGCCGATATCCT
>NZ_PEIB01000009.1 GCF_004116385.1 Veronia nyctiphanis
GTGTTAGGCAGTGCGCTCCGTGTCGGTGAGGCGGCATTATAGGGAGGTCAAAATTTTTGGCAACCCCTTTTTTGTGTTTTTTGTCAAAAACAGCTCCATTAGTCTAATTTTCATTCGAAAGGCGTGTTTTATACATTTTACCCACAAAAAGTAAACAGATTGCTGTGTATAACCTTAAAACGATGAGATAAACGGCTTACTGAGGCAATAGAGTATTCGATACTTGTTTAGGCCAAAAAAGTAGAAGTAGAAGTAGAAGTAGAAGTAGAAGTAGAAGTAGAAAGACTAAGCTCAATAACAGCTGTTGCAACACGTAAGACGGGTACTTGAACTGAACATATTCTAGAAAGTAAAAAGCCAGGCTTAGCAGCCTGGCTTTTTGTTACGAATGGTTCGACTGCTTATTCAGCAGCTTCCTCAGCCTGTGGCTCAGGACGATCTACCAACTCGATGTAAGCCATTGGGGCTTTATCACCTGCGCGAACACCGCATTTCAGAATGCGAGTGTAACCGCCTGCACGAGAGGCAAAACGTGGACCTAATTCGTTGAACAGTTTCGCTACAACTTCGTCGTTACGAGTGCGAGCGAACGCAAGACGACGGTTAGCAACACTGTCGTTCTTTGCTAAGGTAATCAAAGGCTCAATTACGCGGCGCAGTTCTTTTGCTTTTGGCAAAGTAGTTTTGATAACTTCATGAGTTACCAGCGAGCTAGCCATGTTGCTGAACATCGCTTTACGATGACTGCTGTTGCGATTGAGTTGACGACCACTCTTACGATGGCGCATGACCTAATCCTTCTAACTAAGTAATCAGTGTCTGATTAATCTTCAGCGATTGATGCTGGCGGCCAGTTTTCTAGGCGCATACCCAGAGACAGACCACGTGAAGCCAGCACGTCTTTGATTTCTGTCAAAGACTTCTTACCAAGGTTTGGCGTCTTAAGAAGCTCAACCTCAGTGCGCTGTACCAGATCACCGATGTAGTGGATCGCTTCTGCTTTCAAACAGTTAGCAGAGCGAACAGTTAGTTCAAGATCGTCTACAGGACGCAGTAGGATCGGATCGAACTCAGGCTTCTCTTCTTTCTCTTCAGGAACTCGTACATCACGAAGATCTACAAATGCATCCAGTTGTTCAGCAAGAATTGTTGCTGCACGACGGATAGCTTCCTCAGGATCAAGCGTACCATTGGTTTCCATGTCGATAACCAACTTGTCTAGATCTGTACGCTGTTCAACACGCGCTGCTTCAACATTGTAAGCAATACGGTCTACTGGGCTGAACGTTGCATCAACAAGTAGGCGACCGATTGGACGCTCATCTTCTTCAGTGTGTATACGCGCTGAAGCCGGTACGTAGCCACGACCACGCTCTACCTTGATTCGCATGCTGACTTCAGCGCTTGAATCAGTTAAATGGCAGATTACGTGCTCTGGGTTCGCAATCTCAACACCACCATCATGGGTGATGTCGCCTGCAACAACAGGGCCTGCACCAGACTTATTAAGAGTAAGGATAACTTCATCTTTACCCTCTACCTTAACGGCGAGGCCCTTAAGGTTAAGCAGGATTTCCAGGATATCTTCCTGAACGCCCTCTTTGGTGCTGTACTCGTGCAACACGCCGTCAATTTCTACTTCTGTCACTGCGCAACCTGGCATAGAAGAAAGTAGGATGCGACGTAGAGCATTACCTAGGGTGTGACCAAAGCCACGCTCTAGCGGCTCAAGAGTTACTTTTGCGTGCGTTGAGGTAACTTGTTCTATGTCAACTAAACGCGGCTTAAGAAATTCTGTTACAGAACCCTGCATTGTGTCCTCTCTTTAGTTTAGCTTTACTTAGAGTAAAGCTCGACGATCAGGTGTTCGTTGATGTCAGCAGACAAATCTGAACGCTCTGGCAGACGCTTATAAGTGCCTTCCATTTTGTTGCTGTCTACTTCGATCCAAGTTGGCAGCTCGCGCTGAGCAGCAATTTCAAGTGCTGCTTTGATGCGTGCTTGGTTTTTAGCTTTCTCACGAATGCTAACAACGTCATTGGCAGTTACCTTAAATGAAGGAACATTCACCACTTGACCGTTAACCAGGATCGCTTTGTGGCTTACCAGCTGGCGTGATTCAGCGCGTGTTGCACCAAAACCCATGCGGTAAACTACGTTGTCCAGACGACCTTCAAGAAGTTGCAGCAGGTTTTCACCTGTGTTGCCTTTCAGGCGTGCAGCGTCTTTGTAGTAGTTACGGAATTGTTTTTCAAGTACGCCGTACATGCGACGAACTTTTTGCTTCTCACGAAGCTGAACGCCGTAGTCAGATAGACGGCCACGACGAGCGCCGTGAACACCTGGGGCGTTATCAATTTTACACTTGGTATCAATCGCGCGTACGCCTGATTTGAGGAACAAATCAGTACCTTCACGACGGCTAAGCTTCAGCTTAGGACCCAAATATCTTGCCATGATCTTTCTCCAGTAGTCTAAGAAACAGCGTTATACGCGACGTTTCTTAGGTGGACGACAACCGTTATGAGGGATCGGAGTCGCATCAACAATGTTAGTGATACGGAAACCAGCCGCGTTAAGTGCGCGGATAGTAGACTCGCGACCTGGGCCTGGGCCCTTAACCATAACTTCCAGGTTCTTAAGGCCATATTCTTTAGCCATCTCACCACAACGTTCAGCAGCAACCTGTGCAGCGAACGGAGTTGATTTACGAGAACCGCGGAAACCAGAACCACCTGCAGTCGCCCATGCAAGAGCGTTACCTTGACGGTCAGTAATGGTTACGATTGTGTTGTTGAAAGACGCATGGATGTGCGCTACGCCATCAGCAATTTGCTTGCGTACGCGTTTACGTGCGCGTGTTGGTTGTTTAGCCATACTTTACCTACCCCGATTATTTCTTGATCGGTTTACGCGGACCCTTACGGGTGCGAGCATTGGTCTTCGTACGCTGACCACGAAGTGGTAAGCTGCGACGATGACGCAAACCGCGATAACAACCAAGGTCCATCAGACGCTTGATGTTCATTGAAATTTCACGACGTAGATCACCTTCTACAGTGTATTTGGCAACGCCATCACGCAGTAGATCGATCTGCTCTTCAGATAACTCACTGATCTTAATGCTTTCAGCAATACCTGTCTCAGCTAGAATAGCTTTAGAACGGGTCTTACCGATGCCGTAAATCGCAGTCAGTGCGATTACAGCATGCTTTTGATCAGGAATGTTAATGCCTGCTATACGGGCCACTATTCACTCCTAGTACTTTTCAAGAAGAACCGCTGCAAAGCCCGTTTAGGATACGCAGCGGCATAACCACTTCTTTTGCACACAAAAAAGGTGGGCTGGGTAATGTACCAGCCTGCCTTATATTTGCAAGAAAAAATTTCTGCTATTAGCCTTGGCGCTGTTTATGCTTTGGCTCACTGTTACAGATCACGCGAACAACACCGTTGCGCTTGATCACTTTACAGTTACGGCAGATTTTCTTAACGGAAGCACGAACTTTCATTGCTAAACTCCGTAAATCGTCAATCTGTTAACGGCTGTAGCCTTTCAGATTGGCTTTCTTCAACACGGACTCATATTGTTGAGACATCAGATGTGTCTGAACTTGAGCCATAAAGTCCATGATTACAACTACTACGATAAGTAGGGATGTTCCGCCAAAATAGAACTGAACATTCCAAGTAATCATCATGAACTCGGGGATCAGACATATAAAGGTAATGTACATAGCGCCCGCTAAGGTCAACCTTGTCATTACTTTATCGATATACTTCGCTGTCTGTTCACCCGGGCGAATACCAGGTACGAACGCACCGGACTTCTTCAAGTTATCTGCCGTCTCACGAGGGTTGAATACCAACGCCGTGTAGAAGAAACAGAAAAAGATAATCGCTGCCGCATAAAGCATTACATACAGTGGCTGACCTGGGCTCAGTGCCAAAGACACGTCCGCTAACCATCCAAACTGCTCACTCTGGCCAAACCATTGTGCCAAGGTACCTGGAAACAGGATAATACTTGATGCGAAAATCGCAGGAATTACCCCTGCCATATTTATTTTTAATGGCAAGTGTGTGCTCTGCGCAGCAAAAACCTTGCGGCCTTGCTGCCGTTTTGCGTAGTTAACAACGATACGACGCTGACCACGCTCCATGAACACAACAAAGTAAATAACTGCAAATGCGATTACCGCCATCAGCACGAGAAGAAGCGGGTTCAATTCACCTTGACGCGCTTGCTCGATAGTCTGTCCGATAGCCGATGGCAAATTGGCAACAATACCTGCAAAGATAATCAATGAGATACCATTACCTATGCCACGCTCGGTTATCTGCTCACCTAACCACATTAGGAACATGGTGCCGGTTACCAGACTGACAACAGCAGTAAAGTAGAATCCTAGGCCTGGATTAACAACCAGGCCAGGGACCATACTCGGCAACCCTGTCGCAATACCAATTGCTTGGAAGGTTGCCAGCACTAGCGTACCGTATCGGGTGTACTGGCTGATCTTACGACGCCCAGATTCACCTTCTTTCTTCAACTCAGCCAATGCTGGATGAACAACCGTTAGCAACTGTACGATTATCGATGCCGATATATAAGGCATGATACCCAGTGCCAAGATTGAAGCACGCTCAAGAGCGCCGCCAGAGAACATGTTAAACATTTCAATGATGGTGCCTTGTTGCTGTTCGAACAGATCGGCAAGTACAGCAGCGTCAATACCAGGAATCGGCACAAAAGAGCCTGCACGGAAAACTAACAATGCCCCTACCACAAACAGTAGACGGGTTTTTAGTTCCGCAAGTCCACCTTTTGCACCACTAATGTTTTGTCCTGGTTGTTTTGCCATCTGTACCTCGTCCTCGAGTTAATTATTCCTCGATTTTACCGCCAGCAGCTTCGATTGCAGCTTTCGCGCCTTTGGTAACACGCAGGCCTTTAACGGTCACTGAACGTGCAATTTCACCAGAAAGGACGATTTTCGCAGTGCGAATGTCCTTAGTGATTACGTTTGCCGCTTTCAGAGACACAAGGCTTACTACGTCACCTTCAACTTTAGCAAGTTCGCTCAGGCGAACTTCTGCTGCAGTCAGACTCTTGCGAGAGGTAAAACCAAATTTTGGCAGACGTTGTTTCAAAGGCATTTGACCGCCTTCAAAACCTGGGCGTACAGAACCACCTGAACGTGATTTCTGACCTTTGTGACCACGGCCACAAGTTTTTCCCAAGCCTGAACCGATACCACGGCCTACGCGCTTCTTAGAAGGCTTAGAACCCGCAGCCGGAGATAGAGTATTCAAACGCATCTGATTACTCCTCCACTTTGATCATGTAGTTAACTTGATTGATCATGCCGCGTACGCAAGCAGTGTCTTCAAGTTCAACGGTGTGGTTGATGCGACGGAGGCCCAAGCCACGCAGTGTAGCTTTATGCTTCGGCAAACGACCGATAGAGCTACGAGTCTGAGTTACTTTGATAGTCTTAGCCATGTCGATTACCCCAGAATTTCGTTAACTGGTAGACCGCGCTTAGCAGCAACCATTTCTGGAGACTTCATACCACCCAAACCATCAATTGTTGCACGAACAATGTTGATCGGGTTAGTAGAACCGTATGCTTTTGCCAAAACGTTGCGAACACCCGCAACTTCTAGCACTGCACGCATCGCACCACCTGCGATGATACCTGTACCTTCCGCTGCTGGCTGCATGTACACTTTAGAACCAGTGTGGCGACCTTTTACAGCGTGGTGCAAAGTACCTTCGTTTAACGCAACAGTAACCATGTTACGGCGCGCTTTTTCCATTGCTTTTTGAATCGCTGCAGGTACTTCACGGGCTTTACCGTAACCGAAACCTACACGACCATTGCCATCACCGACTACAGTCAGAGCGGTGAAGCTAAAGATGCGACCACCTTTAACCGTCTTAGATACACGGTTAACAGCAATCAGCTTCTCATGCAAATCACTTTGTTGTTTTTCGTTAGCCATCTTCCGCCTACCTTAGAATTTCAGACCAGCTTCACGGGCAGCTTCTGCCAGTGCAGCCACGCGGCCGTGGTATTGGAAACCGGAACGGTCAAAAGCAACTGAATCGATGCCTTTTTCCAGTGCGCGCTCAGCAATAGCTTTACCTACTGCAACAGCGGCGTCTTTGTTGCCGGTGCTCTTAACTTGCTCACGGATCGCTTTCTCTACGGTAGAAGCAGCAGCGATTACCTCGGAGCCATTTGCAGCGATAACCTGTGCGTACACGTGACGTGGAGTACGGTGTACTACAAGGCGAGTCGCGCCCAGTTCAGCAATCTTGCGACGTGCTCGGGTCGCACGACGGATACGAGCAATTTTCTTATCCATAGTGTTACCTTACTTCTTCTTAGCTTCTTTAGTACGCACGACTTCGTCAGCGTAACGAACACCTTTACCTTTGTAAGGCTCAGGCTGACGGTATGCGCGGATATCTGCAGCTACTTGACCGACCAATTGCTTGTCCGTACCAGTAAGGACAATTTCAGTCTGGCTTGGGCATTCTGCTTTGATGCCTTCAGGCAGTTCGTGCTCAACTGGGTGAGAAAAACCCAGAGTCAGAGCAACTGATTTGCCCTTAATAGCAGCACGGTAACCAACACCTTTCAGGATCAGTTTCTTGGTAAAGCCTTCAGTAACACCAACAACCATGTTGTTTACCAATGCACGTGCAGTACCAGCTTGAGCGTTAGCTTTAGCGATACCTTCACGAGCGGCAAATTTCACAGCGTTGTCTTCTTGGCTAACTTCCACTGCATCATTGATAACGCGGCTCAATTCGCCTTTGCTACCTTTAACAGTGACTTCCTGACCGTTCAGTTTCACCTCTACGCCGGCAGGAACTACTACTGGTGCTTTTGCAACACGAGACATTTCCTACTCCTTACGCTACGTAGCAGATGATTTCACCGCCCATACCCGCTTTGCGAGCTGCGCGATCGGTCATCAAACCTTTAGACGTTGATACTACAGCAATACCCAGACCACCCATTACAGTAGCAGCTCATCTTTTTTCTTATAGATGCGCAGACCTGGACGGCTTACACGTTGGATTTGCTCGATAACTGGATTAGCTTCGAAGTACTTCAAAGTCACTTCCAGTTCAGGCTTAACTTCGCCAGAAATAGCGTAGTCAGCCACATAACCTTCAGCTTTCAGTAGCTCAGCAATTGCCACTTTCAGCTTTGACGAAGGCATTTTTACAGCAACTTTGCTTGCTGCCTGACCATTGCGGATGCGGGTCAGCATGTCCGAAATCGGATCTTGCATGCTCATAAGTCTTTACTCCCGTGATTCAATTACCAGCTTGCCTTACGCAGACCCGGAATCTCGCCTTTCATGCAAGCTTCACGAACCTTAATACGGCTCAAGCCGAATTTACGCAGGTAGCCATGTGGACGACCAGTCTGGTTACAGCGATTACGCTGACGAGACGTCGCAGAATCACGTGGTAGAGATTGAAGCTTCAGGACAGCATCCCAACGCTCATCTTCAGACACATTAACACTTTTGATGGTAGCACGCAGTGCAGCACGCTTTTCAGCGAACTTTGCTACCAGCTTCGCGCGTTTTACTTCGCGCGCTTTCATTGATTGCTTAGCCATTAGAGTAACCCTTCACCTTACTTACGGAATGGGAAGTTAAAGGCAGCCAGCAGAGCTTGACCTTCCTCATCTGTACCTGCAGACGTGGTGATGGTGATGTCCATACCACGGATGCGATCTACTTTGTCGTAGTCGATCTCAGGGAAGATGATTTGCTCACGAACGCCCATGCTGTAGTTACCGCGACCGTCGAACGCTTTAGGGTTCAGACCACGGAAGTCACGGATACGAGGAACTGCGATTGAGATTAAACGCTCAAAGAAGTCCCACATACGTTCGCCACGCAGGGTTACTTTACAACCGATAGGGTAGCCCTCACGGATCTTGAAGCCAGCAACAGACTTACGTGCTTTAGTAATCAGCGGCTTTTGACCAGCAATAGCGGTCATGTCAGCTGCTGCATTTTCAAGCAGTTTCTTGTCGTTGATTGCTTCGCCCACACCCATGTTCAGGGTGATCTTTTCGATCCTTGGGACTTGCATGATACTCTTGTATTCGAACTTTTCAGCGAGTTCTTTAACAACAGTCTCTTTGTAGTAATCATGCAGTTTCGCCATAGTGTACTACTCCAGAATTACTTGATAGTTTCGCCATTCGATTTGAAGAAACGAACTTTTTTGCCGTCTTCGAATCGGAAGCCTACACGGTCTGCTTTACCAGCTGCCGCGTTGAAGATAGCCACGTTAGAAACGTCAACAGCAGCTTCTTTCTCAACGATGCCGCCTTGGACGCCCATCGCCGGAACTGGCTTCTGATGTTTCTTAACTAGGTTAATACCTTCTACGATAACTTTACCGGTAGTCAGGACCTTAGATACTTTACCTTTCTTGCCTTTATCTTTACCGGCAAGAACGATAACTTCGTCGTTACGACGGATTTTAGCTGCCATTTTAATCGCTCCTTACAGAACTTCAGGCGCCAGAGACACGATTTTCATGAACTGGTTTGTACGCAGCTCACGTGTCACAGGGCCAAAGATACGTGTTCCGACTGGTTGCTCGGTAGTGTTGTTAAGCAACACGCAAGCATTACGGTCGAAGCGAATGACAGAGCCGTCTGGACGACGAACGCCTTTACGGGTACGAACTACAACCGCCTTAAGTACATCACCTTTTTTTACTTTACCGCGTGGAATTGCTTCCTTTACGGTAACTTTGATGATGTCGCCAACGTGGGCGTAACGACGGTGAGAACCACCCAGAACCTTAATACACATTACGCTGCGAGCGCCGGAGTTATCGGCTGCGTCCAGCATACTTTGCATTTGGATCATTGTTAGTGCTCCGCTGTTATTACATCTAGACCCATCTCGGGTCGGACTGCCTCTTTACAAGGGCGGCGAATAATAACACTATTTTTTAAAGATGGGTAGATAAAAAATAAACGGCCCCTTAAATCGGAGCCGTTTAATTTCGTGAAGTGGAAAGGTGCCCTTACAGGCGAGCTTTCTCTACTACGCGTACCAGAGTCCAAGACTTAGTCTTAGACAGTGGACGGCACTCACGAACCTCAACAGTATCGCCTTTGGCGCATTCGTTGTTTTCGTCGTGAGCGTGTAGTTTAGTCGTGCGCTTGATGTACTTACCGTAGATCGGATGTTTCACCTGACGCTCGATAGCAACAACGATAGACTTGTCGCCTTTGTCGCTAACTACACGACCTAGTTGAGTGCGGATTTTGTCGCTCATTATGCGTTGCCCTTCTGGTTCAGAACGGTTTTAACACGTGCGATATCACGACGAACAGTCTTCAGAGTGTGAGTTTGCTGAAGCTGGCCAGTAGCCGCTTGCATGCGCAGGTTGAATTGCTCACGCAGCAAACCCAGCAGTTCTTCGTTCAGCTGCTCAACGCTCTTTTCGCGAAGTTCTTGTGCTTTCATCACATCACCGCCTTGGTTACGAAAGTGGTTTTGATTGGTAGTTTACGTGAAGCAAGCTGGAACGCTTCGCGCGCCAGTTCTTCAGAAACACCATCCATCTCGTACAGGACTTTGCCTGGTTGGATTTGTGCAACCCAGTAGCTCACAGAACCCTTACCTTTACCCTGACGAACTTCCAGAGGTTTGGTAGTGATTGGCTTGTCTGGGAACACACGGATCCAGATTTGACCCTGACGCTTGATGTGACGAGTCATAGCACGACGTGCCGCTTCGATCTGGCGCGCAGTAATACGACCGCGACCTACAGCTTTCAGGCCGAAGGTACCGAAGCTAACGTCAGTACCGACAGCAAGACCGCGGTTACGACCTTTAAAAGTCTTGCGGAACTTAGTACGTTTTGGTTGAAGCATCGATAGACTCCTTACTTACGGCCTTTACGCTGCTTCTTAGGCTTCTCAGCCGGCTGCTCAACGACTGGCATGCCGCCCAGAACTTCACCTTTGAAGATCCAAACTTTAATACCAATTACACCATAGGTGGTGTGAGCAGAAGAAGTAGCATAATCAATGTCAGCACGAAGCGTGTGCAGTGGCACACTGCCTTCACGGTAAGACTCAGCACGTGCAATTTCAGCACCGCCCAGACGACCGCTTACTTGAACCTTGATACCTTTGGCACCCAGGCGCATTGCGTTTTGAATCGCACGCTTCATAGCGCGACGGAACATAACACGACGCTCCAGCTGAGATGCGATGCTGTCGCCAACCAATTGAGCGTCAAGCTCAGGCTTACGTACTTCTGCGATATTGATTTGCGCAGGTACACCGGCGAGTTTTGCAACGCGAGCGCGCAGTTTTTCAACGTCTTCGCCTTTCTTACCGATAACAACGCCTGGGCGAGCAGTGTGAATAGTTACACGGATGCTCTTAGCAGGACGCTCGATAACGATACGAGAAACAGACGCTTTAGACAGTTCTTTAGTCAGAAACTGACGTACCTTGAAGTCGCCGTCTAGGTTGTCAGCGAAATCTTGGCTGTTAGCAAACCAAGTGGAATTCCAAGCTTACAAATGCCAAGACGAATACCATTAGGATGTACTTTTTGACCCATTGCTTTCTCTCCTAATCTCTTAGCGGTCTGCTACAACAACAGTGATGTGGCTAGAACGCTTCAAGATGCGATCGGCACGGCCTTTTGCACGAGGCATAATACGCTTCATGATTGGGCCTTCGTCAACGAAGATCTTAGCGACGTTAAGATCGTCGATATCTGCACCTTCGTTATGCTCGGCGTTTGCGATAGCAGACTCCAGAACCTTCTTAACCAGGTCAGCGGCTTTTTTATTGCTGAAAGTTAGAATTTCCAGTGCTTGTGCAACGTCTTTACCGCGCACTTGATCTGCAACCAAACGAGCTTTCTGAGGCGAAATGCGAGCAAATTTATGTTTAGCTAATGCTTCCATCATCTACTCCTTAACGCTTCTTCGCTTTCTTATCTGCAGCGTGGCCGCGATAAGTACGTGTTGGTGCAAACTCGCCTAGCTTGTGACCGATCATCTCTTCAGTGATGAAAACAGGTACGTGCTGACGACCATTATGGACAGCGATGGTCAAACCTATCATCGTAGGGATGATAATTGAACGACGGGACCAAGTCTTAACAGGCTTCTTGTCACCGCTTTCCAACGCTTTCTCTACCTTCTTCAGCAAGTGCAGGTCAATAAAAGGACCTTTCTTGAGAGAACGTGGCATGGCTTATCCTCTGATATAAATTACTTATTACGACGACGTACAATGTACTTGTCGGTACGCTTGTTCTTACGGGTCTTGAAGCCTTTAGTAGGCATACCCCAAGGTGATACTGGATGACGACCGCCCGAAGTACGACCTTCACCACCACCGTGTGGGTGGTCTACTGGGTTCATTGCTACACCACGAACGGTTGGGCGTACACCCTTCCAACGTGTTGCACCAGCCTTACCCAGCTCACGCAGCATGTGCTCTGCGTTGCCAACTTCACCGATGGTCGCACGACCTTCAGAAAGAACTTTACGCATCTCACCTGAACGCAGACGAAGAGTCACGTATGCGCCATCACGAGCTACGATTTGTGCGTATGCACCAGCTGAACGAGCCAGCTGCGCACCTTTACCAGGCTTCAGTTCAACACAGTGAACAGTTGAACCTACTGGGATGTTGCGCATTGGCAGGGTGTTACCTGCTTTGATCGCCGCATCAACGCCAGATTGAATCTGGTCGCCAGTTTTCAGGCCTTTAGGTGCAATGATGTAACGACGCTCACCGTCTGCGTACAGAACGAGTGCGATGTTCGCGCTACGGTTTGGATCGTATTCCAGACGCTCAACTTTCGCTGGGATGCCGTCTTTTGTACGTTTGAAGTCAATTACACGGTAATGTTGCTTATGACCACCACCGATATGACGTACAGTAATACGACCGTTGTTGTTGCGACCGCCAGACTTCTGGTTTTTCTCCAGAAGTGGTGCGTAAGGCTTACCTTTGTACAGGTCAGCGTTTACAACTTTAACAACGTGACGACGACCCGGTGAAGTAGGCTTACATTTAACAATTGCCATTTTCTGTTACTCCTCCGTCTTACTCAGCGCCGCCAGCGAAGTCGATGTCTTGACCTTCTTTCAAGATAACGTAAGCTTTTTTGACGTCGCTACGACGACCTTCACGCATACCTTGACGTTTGGTCTTACCCTTAGTGATAAGAGTATTTACAGACTTAACTTCAACTTCGAACAGTTTTTCAACTGCTGCTTTGATCTCTTTCTTAGTTGCATCTTTAGCTACTTTGAACACGATAGTATTCGCGCTTTCAGCAGCCATAGTTGCTTTTTCAGAGATGTGCGGAGCACGCAGAACTTTCAGGATACGCTCTTCAGTGATCATCCCAGCATCTCCTCAACTTGCTTAACTGCAGCTGCAGTTATAACTACTTTGTCGAAAGCGATCAGGCTAACTGGGTCGATGCCTGCTGCGTCGCGTACGTCAACCTTATAAAGGTTACGAGCGGCCAAGAACAGGTTCTCATCAACTTCTGCAGTTACGATCAGAGCTTCAGATAGCTCAAGCTCTTTCAGCTTAGCGATCAGCTCTTTAGTTTTTGGTGCTTCTACTGAGAAGTTATCAACAACGATCAGACGCTCTTGACGAACCAATTCAGAAAGAATGCTCTTAAGAGCACCACGGTACATCTTCTTGTTAACTTTCTGGCTGTGGTCCTGTGGACGAGCTGCGAAAGTTACACCACCGCTGCGCCAGATTGGGCTACGGATTGTACCGGCACGTGCACGACCAGTTCCTTTTTGACGCCATGGCTTAGCACCACCACCGCGAACATCAGAACGAGTTTTTTGAGCACGTGTACCTTGACGGGCACCAGCTGCGTATGCAACAACTACTTGGTGAACCAGAGCTTCGTTAAACTCACGCCCGAAGGTAGTGTCGGAAACAGTCAGCGCATCAGCACCTTTTACTACCAATTCCATTACTATCTCCTCGACGTTACGATTTAACGGCTGGTTTAACGATCACGTCACCGCCAGTAGCACCTGGGACTGCACCTTTAATAAGAAGCAGATTGCGCTCAGCGTCAACACGTACGATCTCTAGGTTCTGAGTAGTTACTTGCTCAGCGCCCATGTGACCTGCCATTTTCTTGCCTTTAAATACGCGACCTGGAGTTTGACATTGGCCAATTGAACCCGGTGCACGGTGAGACAAGGAGTTACCATGTGTCATATCTTGAGTACGGAAGTTCCAGCGCTTAACAGCACCTTGGAAACCTTTACCTTTAGATACGCCAGTAACGTCAACTTTTTTGATATCAGTAAACAGTTCTACAGTCAGCTCAGCGCCAACTTCAAACTCTTCACCATTTTCCAGGCGGAATTCCCACAGACCACGACCAGCTTCTACACCTGCTTTCGCAAAGTGACCAGCTTCTGGCTTAGTTACGCGGCTTGCTTTTTTCGCGCCAGTAGTTACTTGAATCGCAGAGTAACCATCGTTTTCAAGGCTACGCACTTGAGTAACGCGGTTTACTTCACATTCTACTACGGTTACAGGGATAGATACGCCGTCTTCAGTGAAGACGCGAGTCATACCGACTTTACGACCGACTAGACCTTTCATACTTATTCTCCCTCTTAACCCAGGCTGATTTGAACATCAACGCCCGCAGCAAGGTCTAGACGCATCAGTGCGTCAACAGTTTTATCTGTTGGCTCAACGATGTCGATCAGACGCTTGTGAGTACGGATTTCGTACTGGTCACGTGCATCTTTGTTCACGTGCGGAGAAATAAGAACGGTGAAGCGCTCTTTACGAGTTGGCAGTGGGATTGGACCACGTACCTGCGCACCAGTGCGCTTAGCGGTTTCAACGATTTCCGCAGTAGACTGATCGATCAATCGATGATCGAAAGCCTTCAAGCGGATACGGATACGTTGGTTCTGCATTAGACAGAGCTCCGAAATAAAGAAATACACAAACAATATCGCCACTCCACATCATTTAGACGTAGGAATGCTGATTGATTTATGTGAAACCGTAGTGTCGATATCCGACACATTGTCAGTCATTTACTCATGACTGCGAACATAAGCGGAGTGTACATTAAACGAACAGTTTACTGCTCTCTTCCTCGATGCTCATTGGTTCACAACAGCCTTAGCGAGTGCAAGCACTCAGGCAGTGCGACGCATTATACAGATAGCATTTTCGTTTGCAAGTACTGTGCAAAAAAGAGTCAGTATTTATCTGATATCGGCGAGATTTAAGTGAAGAAAAACCTGAACACGGTAGAAGATGTCATCTGTGTTCAGGTTTGTTGTGGTAATTAGTCTTCGTCACACTCAATGATTTGTGCTTGATTATAATTTTGGATACCCACTCGCTCTATTAAGCTGAGTTGGGTCTCAAGCCAATCCACGTGCTCTTCTTCGCTCTCCAAGATATCTTGGAATAGATCGCGCGTTACATAATCACGAACGCTCTCGGCATATTCGATACCGTCACGAAGGTCTGGTATGGCTACCATTTCCAACGCCAAATCACATTCGAGCATTTCCTGAGTGTCTTCACCTATACGAAGTTTACCGAGATCCTGCAAGTTCGGGATACCCTCAAGGAAAAGAATCCGCTCAATCAATTTATCGGCATGGTTCATCTCGTCTATTGACTCGTGGTATTCCTTATCTGCCAGGATTTTGAGTCCCCAGTCTTTGTACATTCTTGCGTGGAGGAAATATTGATTGATAGCGACCAGCTCATTGCCGAGCACTTTGTTGAGGAGTTGAATTATTTTTGGATCAGATTTCACGACATATACCTCATTATCCTTAATTCAGTTAAAGCCTAACTGAGGACAATGAGTTGTCAATAACTTTTTTTTTACAAAAAATTAACCTATCTGCTTACTATTCGTATTCGTAATCTCTTCTTCCAAAATTTCTCTTGCAGAACGTATACATTTGCCGCACTGAGATCCTAGCGGAGTCACTTTCCTAACATGCTTAATATCACTCACGCCTTCTTCAATTGCTAATTTTCTCAATTTTTTGTCTGAGATACCGTGACAAAGACAAACGTACATATTGGCCTCTAAGATTCAAAGTGAATATTAATATAAACGAGAATCGTTAGTATTTCCAATAGTATTTTTATTAAATGGCATCAATATCATCTTGAACCTTTTGTGTGGTTCAGGCTTATTGAGATCAAAAAAAGGGTGCCGAAGCACCCTTTTTTTCGTAGTTAAATTGCGCTTAAATTAAGCAACAATTTTAGCTACAACACCAGCACCAACGGTACGGCCACCTTCACGGATTGCGAAGCGCAGACCTTCGTCCATTGCGATTGGAGCGATCAGCTCTACAACCATCTTGATGTTGTCGCCTGGCATAACCATCTCAACGCCTTCTGGCAGTTCGATAGTACCGGTCACGTCAGTTGTACGGAAGTAGAACTGTGGACGGTAGCCTTTGAAGAACGGGGTATGACGGCCGCCTTCTTCTTTTGACAGAACGTATACTTCTGACTCGAACTTGGTGTGCGGAGTGATTGAACCAGGCTTAGCCAGTACTTGACCACGCTCAACTTCGTCACGCTTGGTACCACGCAGAAGAACACCAACGTTCTCACCCGCACGGCCTTCGTCAAGAAGCTTACGGAACATTTCAACACCAGTACAAGTAGTCGTGGTAGTTTCTTTGATACCGATGATTGCTACTTCGTCACCAACGTTGATGATACCTTGCTCTACACGACCGGTTACAACAGTACCACGGCCTTGGATAGAGAATACGTCTTCGATTGGCAGGATGAACGGCAGGTCAATTGCACGCTCTGGCTCTGGGATGTATGAATCCAGTGCTTCAGCCAGCTCAACAATCTTGTCTTCCCACTGTTTTTCGCCGTTCAGTGCACCCAAAGCAGAGCCTTGGATCACTGGGCAGTCGTCGCCTGGGAATTCGTATTCAGACAGAAGTTCACGTACTTCCATCTCAACCAGCTCAAGCAGCTCTTCATCATCAACCATGTCACACTTGTTCATGAATACGATGATGTAAGGGATACCAACCTGGCGACCCAGCAGGATGTGCTCACGTGTTTGTGGCATTGGACCGTCAGTTGCCGCAACAACCAGGATACCACCGTCCATTTGCGCAGCACCGGTGATCATGTTTTTAACATAATCGGCGTGTCCTGGGCAGTCTACGTGTGCGTAGTGACGTGAAGGAGTATCGTACTCTACGTGTGAAGTAGAGATAGTGATACCACGCTCACGCTCTTCTGGTGCGTTATCGATTGACGCGAAGTCTTTTGCTTCACCGCCATAAACTTTCGCCAGAGTAGTACAGATAGCTGCAGTCAGAGTGGTTTTACCGTGGTCAACGTGGCCGATAGTACCAACGTTAACGTGCGGTTTCGTACGTTCAAATTTTTCTTTAGACACGATCGTGTTCCTTCCTAGTTATGTGCCGCACTCACCGTCATGAGTGCGATCAGAAGATTTTATCAATGCTGACCTACATAGGCCAGCATCAAAAACCGCGATTCAATTATGTGCGTTCTGCAATGATTGAATCAGCGATGTTCTTAGGAATCTCAGCGTATTCGCTGAATTCCATCGAATAAGACGCGCGGCCCTGAGTGGCAGAACGCAAATCAGTTGCGTAACCAAACATTTCAGCCAGTGGAACCTGTGCGCGTATGATCCTCAAGCCAGCAGGACCATCGTCCATGCCACCAATCAGACCACGACGGCGGTTAAGGTCGCCAACTACATCACCCATCCAGTCTTCTGGCGTGGTGACTTCAACTTTCATCATAGGCTCAAGAATAACGGGTTGCGCTTCTAGCGCGCCTTTCTTGAACGCCATAGATGCAGCGATCTTAAACGCCATTTCGTTAGAGTCAACATCATGGTAAGAGCCATCAAACAATGTCGCTTTAATATCCAACACAGGGTAACCCGCAAGGACACCACTCGACATTTGCTCTTCGACGCCTTTGGAGATTGCACTGATATATTCTTTCGGTACAACTCCGCCCACGATCTCGTCAACGAAAACAAAACCTTCGCCCGGTTCACAAGGCTCAAGTTTCAGCCACACATGACCATATTGACCACGACCACCGGACTGCTTAACGAATTTTCCTTCGACTTCAGTCTTGCCACGGATGGTTTCGCGGTATGCCACCTGAGGCTTACCTACGTTACATTCAACGCTGAACTCACGACGCATACGGTCGACGATGATGTCGAGGTGAAGTTCACCCATACCAGAAATTAAGGTCTGGCCTGATTCATCATCTGTTTCAACGCGGAACGAAGGATCTTCTGCTGCCAGTTTACCCAGGGCGATGCCCATTTTTTCTTGGTCAGCCTGTGATTTAGGCTCGACGGCGATTTGGATAACTGGCTCAGGAAACTCCATACGCTCAAGAATAACTTTAGATTCTAGCGAGCAAAGCGTGTCACCGGTCGTGACGTCTTTCAGGCCTATCGCTGCTGCAATGTCACCCGCACGAACTTCTTTGATTTCTTCGCGCTTATTCGAGTGCATCTGAACGATACGTCCAAAACGTTCACGTTTCTGTTTGACTGAGTTGTAAACAGAATCACCAGAGTTGACGACACCGGAGTATACCCTGATGAAAGTCAATGTACCGACAAACGGGTCGGTTGCAATTTTAAATGCCAGTGATGAAAACGGTTCGTTATCGTCGGAGTGACGCTCGATTTCATTGCCATTTTCATCTTCACCTTTGATCGATTTAACGTCGACCGGTGAAGGCAGGAATTCAATAACAGAATCCAATACCGCCTGAACACCTTTGTTCTTGAATGCAGAACCACAGGTAGCCAGTACGATTTCATTATTCAATGTACGTGTACGCAAAGCTTGTTTAATCTCGGCTTCGGTCAATTCACCTTCTTCAAGGTACTTGTCCATCAGCTCTTCAGAGGCTTCTGCGGCAGTTTCAATCAGATTCTGGTGCCATTCTTCGGCCAGTTCCTGCATGTCCGCCGGGATGTCTTCATATGAGAAGGTCATACCCTGATCAGATTCGCTCCAGTTAATGGCTTTCATCTTGATCAGATCTACCACGCCTTTAAATTCTTCCTCAGCACCAATATTCAAATGAATTGGCACAGGAGTCGCACCCAGACGGTCTTTAATTTGTTCAACTACACGTAGGAAGTCCGCGCCTGCGCGGTCCATTTTATTTACGAAGACCATACGGGGTACTTCGTATTTGTCAGCCTGACGCCAAACGGTCTCTGACTGAGGCTCTACACCTGATGCACCGCAGAATACAACCACTGCACCGTCAAGTACGCGCAATGAACGTTCAACTTCAATGGTGAAGTCAACGTGTCCTGGTGTATCGATAATATTGATGCGATGCTCTGGGAACTGAGCGTCCATACCGCGCCAGAATGTTGTGGTCGCAGCAGAGGTGATAGTGATACCACGCTCTTGTTCCTGTTCCATCCAGTCCATCGTGGCGGCACCATCGTGCACTTCACCAATCTTATGGGACAGGCCGGTATAAAACAGAATGCGCTCGGTCGTTGTCGTTTTACCCGCATCGACATGAGCACAGATACCAATATTTCGGTAGCGCTCAATAGGAGTTTTACGAGCCAATGTAATATCCTCTTACTAAGGGCATCCTTAGAATATGGTTTAGGCGCAGCACGAGGCTGCGCCAAAAGTCATTACCAGCGGTAATGAGCGAACGCTTTGTTCGCGTCTGCCATACGGTGAACGTCTTCACGTTTCTTAACAGCAGTACCTTTGTTCTCAGATGCATCCAGCATTTCATTTGCCAGGCGCTGAGCCATAGATTTTTCACCACGCTTACGAGCGGCTTCAACCAACCAACGCATCGCCAGAGCGTTACGACGCACTGGACGAACTTCTACTGGTACTTGGTAAGTTGAACCACCTACACGGCGAGATTTAACCTCTACCGCTGGGCGTACGTTTTCAAGAGCTGCTTCAAACACAGACAGGTGCTCTTTACCAGAACGCTCTGCCATGATGTCTAGTGCACCATAAACGATTTTTTCAGCAGTCGACTTTTTACCGTCAACCATTACGATATTTACAAATTTTGCCAGCAGCTCGGATCCGAACTTAGGATCCGGCAGGATTTTACGCTGACCAATTACGCGACGACGTGGCATGGAATTCTCCGTTGTCTTCTTCAGGTTTTATCCAAAACTTTTCAGTTTTTTCAAAATTACAAATTAATTAGTGTTTGGCCTTACTTAACGGATTCCATTAAGACTTAGGACGCTTCACACCGTACTTAGAACGACCTTTCTTACGGTCATTAACGCCTGCACAGTCAAGTGCACCACGAACAGTGTGGTAACGCACACCCGGAAGGTCTTTAACACGACCGCCACGGATAAGAACAACGCTGTGCTCTTGCAGGTTGTGGCCTTCACCGCCGATGTATGAAGTAACTTCAAAACCGTTGGTCAGGCGAACACGGCAAACTTTACGCAGAGCCGAGTTAGGTTTTTTAGGAGTAGTGGTGTATACACGAGTACAAACACCACGTTTTTGCGGACACGCTTCCAGCGCAGGCACGTTGCTTTTCGCAACTTGCTTACGCGTGGCTTACGCACCAGCTGGTTGATAGTTGCCATTAAATAGCTCCTGATATTACTTACGTATAAGTGTGAAAAATCTATCCCCAACAAACGCAGGGACGCGAAATTTTAGGCGTCGACTAAAGGGGTGTCAAGATTTATACAGTGATCTTTCTATTGTTCGATATGTGAACTCGGTATTTTTGTGTTTACAACCTAGCGTAAATACCGTGTTTTCACCATTTTAATTGCTTATCATGGCGTTCAGTTAGTGAAATAAATCCTTTTATATCAATAACTTTTATATTTTTAGCAACTTGTTCTAATAAACCACGGGCTTCGAGGTCTTCTTTTAATGCGTAAATCTTCAGGCCTGTATTTTTTATTTGTTGTTGCCACACAGAATTCTTAATAGCTGCAATAACACCGTCTTCGAGAAGCAAAATATCGCTTTGAGGTTGTGCGTAACGCAAGCAATTGGTGAATGCCGCGCCGTTAAATGGTGATGAATGAAGTGTATGAAGCATACTAAACCTTAAAACTGAACAAGACGATCGCAGTGCTCAAAAAGCTGACCTATTTCCTGAGGCGATTTTATCTCGGCATCAACGACAATAGGTAAACTGGCTATGCCTCGCTCTTCCAACGATATCTGACACACGTAAATCTCTTCAACATCGCAAAGCGACAGCATTTTGAACGTTGAAATGTAATCTCTGCATAGCACTTTTTCAGGTGCCTGCCCTTTCAGCAGTTGTAATACGCCATCGCCAACAAAGAACAGCGCCAAATTTTCACTATAGGACGATGTGGACAAAACGGCATCAAGACCTTCTCTGCCACTGGCTGAGCCGTGTGGCGCAGACGAAAAAACAAATCCGACTTTTTTCATTGTTCGCCCTTAAAACTGGATAACACGATCTGCGCTGAGTAATGCTTCAGACAAACTTCCAAGACCCGCCTGCTCGAAGCCTTTTGCCATGTTAGAGCCAGTCAAACCATGTTGATTAGCTTCATCCGCACTGATTTGACCACGGCGTAGTGCCGCTGCCACGCAGGTTTCCATGTGAATGTCTTGTTGGTCTTTCAAGGCCTGCCACGCAGCAACTAAATCAAACTCGTCATTAGCAGGCACTGTCAATGACGATGCATTGGAGACGCCATCTTGATAAAAGAAGACTTTAGACAGACTGTGCCCCTGCTCTATCAAGGCTTTAGCAAAGAGGTAAGCGGACCGCGATGCCTGACTGCCATATACTGGGCCACTGACGACAAGGACGTAGTCGAGACTCATTTTTCGCCTTCCTCTGTTTTTCGCTGTCGAATATAAAGATAGACAGTATGTTTGGAAATATTGAGGCGGTCGGCAACCCGATTGATAGCATCTTTGATATCGAAAATGCCTTTATCAAATAGCTCCATCACAATCTGCCTGTTTTTCAGGTTGTTCGACACTGACTTATCGGCATTGATCTCTTCAATTGTGCGCTCAACCGTCTGATCCACCAGCTCTTCCACATCACTGGCAAAATTCACTGATGACACAGCCTGACGGGCCTCATCTGTTGGCATGAATGCTTGCAGGACCTGTGAAAATGGGGCGTCAAGATTGATGTTGATACACAGGAGTCCGATGATTCTGCCCGTTGCATTTCTGATTGCCACCGTAATGGACTTCATCAACGCCCCGCCTTTTGCGCGGGTAAAGTAGGCTCGGGAGAAATTACGCTCGGTCCCTTCAATGTCACGCAGGGTTTTCAGCGCTAAATCTGTAATTGGCGAGCCAACTTGACGGCCTGTATTTTCACCATTGGCGATCCGAATGGCTGAGTTGTTCAAATCTTCCAGTGAATGCAGCACGATTTCACAGTGCTGACCAATCAATGCAGCCAATCCGTCGACCACAGCTTCGTACGAATGCAGGATCACCCGATCCAATTCATTAAAACGATAATGTCCGGCAATGCTTCTGGCATTACGTCCGTTCCAAAGCTATCCGTTGATACCACAGGCTGCTTACCTCCTACGCGAAATGTGACTGTTCAGAAAAGAACACGTGTTTTTCAGAGTTGAAATTGGCGCCAGTGTAACAGAATCAGATCAAAAAAAGCACAAACCCCAGTACATGACCGGGGTTTGTATTGGCATCGAAAAATGACAGCAATTAAGGAATATTATCCCTCTGCTTTTTCTTCTTTCGGTACGTCAGGCGCTTGGCCTTGAATTTCAAGAAGCTCGACTTCGAATACCAGCGTTGAGTTACCAGGAATCGATGGGGTGTTTTGCTCGCCGTATGCCAGCTCAGGCGGAATGACGAACTTGAACTTTGAACCGACAGGCATCAGCTGAACGCCTTCTGTCCAACCCGGGATCACGCGGTTAAGCGGGAAGGTTGCAGGCTGCTCACGATCGTAAGAGCTGTCGAATTTAGTACCGTTGATCAGTGTGCCTTTGTAGTGAACCACAACTGTGTCTTCGGCTTTTGGCTTCGAACCGGTTCCCAGTGTTTCAACTTGATACATCAGACCAGAATCGGTGACCTTCACACCATCTTTCTTCGCAAACTCGTCGCGGTAGTCTTTGCCAGCTTGAACAGCTGCAGCAGATTCCTGCTCTGTTTTTTCTTTCATTTTCGCCGCAACGCGTGCATCAAGTGCTTTTAATGCTTCCTGCGCTTCTTCATCAGTCAGTTTTGCTTCACCTTTGAACACGTCCTGAACGCCTTGAATGACTACGTCTGAGTTCAGCTCAATACCAAACTGTGACTGCTGTTCAAGGTTAGACTTCAGGTACTGCGCCAGTGATGTACCGATCGCGTAAGCTGCTTTCTCATCTTCAGTTTTAAATGCAACAGCTGGCGCTTCCTGAGTGGCCACTGCCTCTGCCTTCGCGGTTTCAGGCTTTTTAGCTTCTTCCTGCTGACAGCCTGCGGCTACCGCAACGGCCGCAGCAAGCAGCGACACTTTTAACACTGATTTCATAGGTGCTCCGAGGTTTATAGGAAATTCATTCCTTTTTTTTAATATCAATTTCGCTTAACTGTGCGAAAGTACCAAACTATCAATATACTCGACGTTATAGGGTCACAGATGCAGGAAAACAACCACAATGTATCGTTTTAGCCGTGTAATTTGCGTAACCCTGACAATACTAGCACTAACCGGGTGCTTCCATTCCGCTGATGAAGCCCAGCGCTGGGAAATTCATCCTCAGGGTGTGACGAGCTTCAGCCTCAGTCGCAACGGCCAGTTCGGCCTTATCGCTGCCAAAGAGAACGGTATCGTCCTCTGGGACCTTAAGAGTAACCAGCAATTGGCTAGTTTTGGGTTTCAGGATCCAGAAAGTAACACAGTTATTGCTAGCCAAATCTCCGATAACAACCGTTATGCGATCACCGCAACGTCTCAGAATTTTGCTGTTTGGGATCTGGCCTGGGGCAAATCTGAGGGGCTGTGGTCAATTTCCGACGGTAATATCCGGGACGTCGCAATCAGTAATAACGGCAAACAGGTGTTACTGGCACTCTCAAACGGAAAAGCCTTATTTGTGGACTTAGGCACGGGAAGACGCCTAGAGTTCCTTGCTCACAGAGAAAAAGTTAACAGTGTGGCGATTTCGCCCAATGGTAAATACGGCATGTCGGGGGGGAATGACCATGTCGCTTACCTTTGGGATACCAACACAGGTCAGATACTTAATACGTTTGAGCACTCGCACCGTATTACCCGAGTCGCCTTAGATCGCGAAGGGCGTTTTGCGTTTTCGGCTGACGGCGACGATATGGCAGTGATATGGGATCTCTCTACGGGAAGAGAACTCAGCCGTCTGGACTTATTCCACCGTCACCCAAACTTTTCGGTCGCCCGATTCTCTGATGACGGCACACTGCTGGCAACAGGCACGCCCGGCAGGCGGGTGCAACTTTGGTCGGTCGGCGAAGGAACAAGTGAAGGTCGATGGGTCGCGGCTGAGCAACTCAATACGCGACCTCCGAGTGCAGTAGTGTATGATGTCGCTTTTACGCCCGATAATCAGGTGATTTCTGCCACCTCCGCTGGTATCGCACAGGCCTGGAATATTGAACAACACTGAGACAGAGTGATGAATGACAACGAAGTAAGGCTGCAAAAGCAAATCGATGATATGGAGTGCAAGCTGGCTTTTCAGGAGCACACTATCGAAGAGCTGAACGACGCGCTGACTGAACAGCAAAAATCGATTGATAAGCTCAACACGCAGATTGCCTTTCTGGTCACCAAGCTGAAAGTCATGGAGCCCTCAAACCTTGCCAGCATGACAGAAGAGACCCCACCTCCTCACTATTAATAGTGCGCGTCTTTCAGATAACGACCAATAAAAAAGCCGCATAAGCGGCTTTTTTATTGGTCCGTGGAACACCTTAAAGTGACGACAGCGGCTCACTGGCAAAAATAGCCACGATTGGCTCGCCTCATCATTAATTCGGCCTCGATACATGCCGGGACAATTGAATTCAAAGTGCACAACGCCATTGCCATCAATAGCTATCACGCCACCCTCGCCGCTCATATCCAACAGCGGTCCCTGAATGACCGCTTCGCAAGCTTCTGACACAGACTGACCGCCATATTGCATTCTTCCAGCAATATCACCTGCTACGGTACACCGGAGTAATGCCTCCCCCATGCCGGTTGCAGATATGGCAACGTTGCCATTGCGGGCAAACGTTCCGGCCCCCAGCAGCGGAGAATCGCCAACGCGTCCAAAACGCTTATTGGTAACACCGCCTGTACTGGTCGCCGCAGCAAGATTACCATCGGCATCAATAGCTACCGCGCCCACGGTACCGTGTTTTTTATCATCGGGAAAAGCCGATTCAGAAAGCGCGACACCCCCGCTGGCTTTGGTTTCGAGAAGCTGATCATATCGTCGATCGGTAAAAAAGTAGTCCTGCTCTGTGTATTCATGGCCAGCAACCTTGAACGCAAACTGCTCGGCACCCTCGCCGCTCAGCATCACGTGCTCTGACTGGGTCATGATATCTTTTGCGAGCTTGATAGGGTTTTTGATATGTCTGACCCCGCAAAGCGCACCTGCAGCGAGTGTTTTGCCGTCCATCAACGCGGCATCCATCTCTACCATTTCATCGTGCGTCAGTACAGAGCCTTTCCCTGCATTGAACAGAGGATCGTCTTCCATCACCGCCACTGCTGCTTCAACAGCATCAACGGCACTGCCACCTCGCCCCAGCACCGCGCTGCCAGCTCGTAATGATGCAGCTAACGCTTTGCGATAAGCCAATTCAAGTTCAGGCGACATTTTGTCTTTTTCTATCGTGCCTGCACCACCGTGGATAGCGAGGGAAAATGTCTTCATTCAATGCTCCATACTCAGGGGATTCAGCGGTCCAACCTCAAATAAACGTACTAACAAAAAAGGCCCCTTGGGGACCTTCTTCAAATACATTAGCTACTGCAGCTACCGTCACCGCAACAACCTTCATCGTTGTTACTGCCGCAGCTGCCGCCTTCCTGATGGATATGGCCATGTGCAACTTCATCTTCCGTTGCTTGGCGCATCTCCATCACTTCAACACTGAATGTCAGGGTCTGACCCGCCAGCATGTGATTACCATCAACCACAACTTCATCGCCATCAACCTCTGTGACTTCAACAGGGATAGGGCCTTGATCGGTATCAGCAAGAAAACGCATGCCTACAACAATCTCGTCAACACCTTGGAAGACATCCGCAGGCACACGCTGAACCATCGCATCATGGTAATCGCCATAAGCCTCTTCAGGAGCAACAGTAACGTCGAACGTCTCACCCTGCTCGCGACCTTCAAGCGCGGCCTCCAAACCCACAATCAAGTTATTGTGGCCATGCAGGTACTGAAGCGGCGCATCTTTGGTCGACTCATCCACCATTTGCCCGTCTTCATTTTTTACCTGATACGCCAAGGTCACGACAACGTCTTTACAGACTTTCATACTTACTCCGGAAATCGGTTACAAATTCAGCCGCGATAATACAGAAATTACCGGGCGGCGACCATCATTCCGGCTTAAATATCCCAATCACCTGCGCCTCTTCACCACGCTGTTCCGGCGTGCTGTTTGGCGATTTACGATCGGTGTGTCCACATTCAATACATTCAACCACTTCGACGTGGTGATCGACCCACCAGCGCAAAGTATCTATTTTTTTGCATTCCGGGCACGTCGCGCCGGCGATAAATCGTTTCTTTGTCATGGGATCCTACTGCTCTATTCCCTGTTCCAGCTATGGTGGCGCTCAGTGTCACCCTGCATTTCTAAATCAAACAACTCTTCCAGTTCAAGCCTCGCCTCTTTGGTACGGGAGGCTGCACCCACATCTTCGCTGTGATGTGGCTGCATTTCGTGGAGACGGGTTTCATCAAGTTTCCTGAAATACGCCTCGGCACGCTTAGCTTTGTACGGATGCATACCAATAGCGATCAACGTCTGTCTGCCAAGATCGAGTGCACTGAGAAACGTTTCACGGGCAAAGCCATCCACACCATGCCCCATCAACTCATTCGCCTCAACCCGGCTCCTCGCACGCGCCATCACTTTAAGGTTTGGAAAGTGGCGTCGGCAAAGGTCGACTATCTCCAGCACTTCTTCCGGTGAGTCGGTGCACACAACAATGGCTTTTGCTGACGCTGCGCCCGCGGCACGCAACAAGTCAAGTTGTGTGGCGTCGCCATAATAGACCTTATAGCCAAAGCGTCGCAATAATGCTATCTGGGAAGGGTCACGTTCGAGAATGGTTAATTTGATTTTATTGGCGAACAATAGACGGCCAACAAGCTGACCGAAACGCCCGAAGCCCGCGACAATAACCCGGTCTTCCTGCTGCTTAAACTGGGTATTCTCCGGCTCAGGATTATCGTTAAAGTCATGACTAAACCATATTTTCTGCGAGACCAACAGCAGCGGTGTTGTCATCATGGAAAGGCTGACCACCACCAGCAAGAAGCTGTTTAGTTCAGGGGATAGTAGGCCCTCGCCACGTGCTGCGGTAAACAACACGAAAGCGAACTCACCGCCTTGACTCAACAAAAGTGCAACCTGACTGCGATTTCGCTCTCCGATCCCAAACCCGCGAGTCAGAGTGTAAATCACCGCACTTTTCACGCAAATCAGCGCAATCACAGCAACAAGCACTTCAAGCGGATACTTCAGCAACAGGCCAAGGTCTACCGCCATGCCCACCGCGATAAAGAACAGACCCAGCAAAATACCCTTAAATGGCTCGATGGAGATTTCCAACTCATGTCGGTACTCACTTTCGGCAAGCAGTACACCCGCTAGAAAGGTACCTAGTGCCATCGACAGGCCGAGCTTTTGCATCCCAACCGCAATACCGATCACCAACAACAAGGCAGCGATATTAAACAGCTCACTGACGCCACTGAGGACTACCCAGCGGAAAAGAGGACGCAATAAATAGTGACCGCCGACCAGCAAAACGATAATGCCACCGAACATCGTCAGCACATCGAGCCAGCTGCCACTGGTACCACCCGCAAGGGCAGGCAGTATCGCCAGCATAGGAATCACCGCAATATCCTGAAATAGGAGTACGGCAAAACCTGAATTACCCACTTCTGATGTCATCAGCCGCTGTTCTTCAATGATTTTCATCGCAATGGCAGTAGAGGAAAGCGCAAGTCCCATACCAATAACGAAAGAATCAGTGAGCCCAACACCCAGAAGGGCAACAGCGCCAGTGATAAGAATTAACGTGATCAGCACCTGACTGCCGCCAAGCCCCAAAATAGGCTTTCTCATCTGGATAAGTTTTTTGGGGTTTAGCTCCAAACCAATCAGGAACAGCAGCAGAACCACACCAAATTCGGAGAAGTGCAAAATGGCGTCGACATCACTGATGAGCCCAAGTCCCCAAGGACCAATCACAATACCTGCAATCAGGTAACCCAGCACTGAGCCAAGGCCCATACGCTGGGCAAGCGGCACGGCAACCACTGCAGCAATAAGAAATATCAATGCACCTTCAAGATAGCTATGTTCCATCACACTACCTCCGGTACAGGGTTGAGTAACCAGTCGGCATAAATCTCAGCATGTGCTTCACGATCTTCATCAGTGACGCGTCTGGCCCAGTGAAGCACCAGTGGCGAAACCCAACGCATCTTGCAAAGCAGCGCCGTCAGCTCGAACGGCTGCAATAGCTCGTCCATGCTGTATTTGTTGTATCCCGTCTGGCAAAACGCTTCGGCTGCACCGCCTGTAGTCACAACAAACCGACACAATTTTCCGGCCAGTGCCTCGCCACCACCGTGAGCAAACCCTTTACCCAGCACAACGTCTATCCACTCCTTCAACAAAGAAGGGCAGGAATACATTTGCAGTGGGTGTTGAAACACAATCACATCATGCTCAGTCAAAAGCTGCCGCTCGTGAGTAATATCAATCATGAAGTCGGGGTACTCCCCGTATAAATCATGCAAGGTCACATGAGGCAGGGCCTCAATTGCATCGAGCATGGGTTTATTGGCCACAGACTCGTGCGGATAGGGATGCGCGAAAATCACCAAGACCTTCGGCAGGAACATGGTATTTGGGTGGCTTTCCATCTGAACAGCACCATCCTTATGAACGTCGACACTTTCCTGTGCCGGACTACGGTTTAACTCTCGGTTTTAATGATTACATAAAGCTTTTAAATAGTATCGTTCAAATCCAATAATCTGTGGTTAAGCAAAGGTCTGTCAGGTTTATCGACCCTGTCGACTGGTAGCCACAGGCCAATACTGGTATAACTCCGCGTTAGTTTGTCTAATCACATGGAGCGGACTGCCCGCGCAGTATTCATGATCACTCTTTCTGATATTCAGTTACTCCGTGGCGGAAAGCCACTTCTTGATGGCGCCTCAGCCACCATCCACCCCGGCGATAAAGTGGGATTGGTGGGAAAAAACGGCTGCGGAAAATCAAGCCTGTTTGCCCTGCTTCGCCACGAAGTGACACTGGATGCGGGAAACTGCAATTACCCCTCTGGCTGGCAGCTTGCTGGGTAGCGCAAGAAACCCCTGCGCTTGAACGGGAAGCGATTGAGTATGTGATTGACGGCGACCGTGAATATCGCGACCTTGAACGCGAACTCAAAGCCGCAGAAATGCGGGACGACGGTAATCAAGTTGCTTTGCTCCACGACAAAATAGATGCTGTCGGTGGCTATACCATCCGTGCCAGAGCGGCAGAGCTACTCAACGGCTTAGGCTTTAGCCAACAGCAGATGGGCTGGCACCTAACGCAGTTCTCTGGTGGTTGGCGTATGCGCCTGAACCTTGCTCAGGCACTGATTTGTCGCTCCGATCTGCTGCTGCTCGATGAGCCAACCAACCACTTGGATCTCGATGCGGTTATGTGGCTGGAGAAATGGCTGCAGAATTATCGCGGGACGCTGGTGCTTATCTCGCATGACCGAGATTTCTTAGACCCAGTGGTCAATCGCATTGTGCACATTGAAAACAACACTTTGAATGAGTACACGGGCAACTACTCTGCTTTTGAAACCATGCGTGCAGAGAAACTGCTCCTGCAACAAGCGATGTTCCAGAAGCAGCAAAAACAGATGTCTCACATGCAGTCGTATATCGACAGGTTCCGTTATAAAGCCAGCAAAGCCCGTCAGGCGCAGAGCCGAATCAAAGCACTGGAACGGATGGAGAAAGTCCTGCCTGCTCAGTTCGATAACCCGTTCAGTTTTGAATTCAGAGAGCCTGCTGCGCTGCCGAATCCCATTCTGATGATGGAGAAAGTCTCCGCAGGTTACGCGGATAAACTGATCCTCGATAATATTCACCTCAATTTAGTCCCGGGAAGCCGTATTGGTCTTCTCGGTCGTAACGGCGCAGGTAAATCGACCCTGATAAAACTACTTTCCGGGGATCTGCCCGCTAAAGCTGGCGAGTTATCTTATTCTCAGGGCGTAAAAATTGGCTACTTCGCCCAACACCAATTGGAAACCTTGCGAGACGACGATACTGCTATTCAGCACCTCGCCAGACTGGCACCAGAGGCTAACGAGCAGCAACTTCGTGATTTCCTCGGCAGCTTTGGTTTTCATGGCGACAAAGCGCTCGACCCCATCGCGCCCTTTTCTGGCGGAGAAAAAGCCCGTCTGGTACTGGCGCTGATTGTCTGGCAAAAGCCCAACTTGTTGTTGCTCGATGAACCAACCAACCACCTTGATTTGGATATGCGTCAGGCGCTGACCTTGGCACTCCAGTCATTTGAAGGTGCCATGGTTATTGTCAGTCACGACAGGTACTTGCTGAAAACCACCACCGATGACCTGTATTTGGTCCATGATCAACAAGTCGCACCGTTTTCAGGCGATCTAGAGGATTACCACCAGTGGCTGTCAGAGCAGCAAAAAGCGGCTCGAAAAGAAGAATCAGCCAATGCTGACAAGCCTGTTAGCACAAACAGTCAGGTTAATCGTAAAGAACAAAAGCGCTTGGAGGCAGAGTTCAGACGACAAACTGCCCCACTGCGGAAAAAAATTGATAAGATGGATAACGAGCTGGAACGCCTGACAGTAATGCTGAACAACGCAGAAGCAGAGCTGGCAGAGCCATCCATCTATGAGGCGCAGAATAAGGATAAGTTAACGGACGTCCTCAGGCAGCAGGCAGAGGCCAAATCGTCCCTGGAAGAGGTTGAGACGGAATGGATGGAACTCCAGGAGGAACTGGAAACCATGGAAGCAGCTTTCCAAAGCCAATGATTCAGCAAGCCACAGCGGAAGCGCTGTGGCAGTTTAGCCTTTCTCATTACAGTCACCACGACGTTAAACACGCCTGCCTGAAACTGCAGGATGACTACCAAGGTAACGTCAACCTTGCTCTGCTTCTTGTCTGGCTGGAGCTCTCAGAATTTTCTCTAAGCGATAGCGACCTTTACAAATTGAAGAGTGCGCTTTCTGACAGCGAGACACTTCTGAGGCGTTATCGTCAGGTTCGCCGAGACCTTAAGGCGGAGCTTTCCCACTCCGGTTATCAAAAGCTGTTGAACTTTGAGCTGATGCTGGAAAAGAAACAACAGCAAGATCTTATTGCTGCCGTCAATCACTTGCCTTGGCTCACTGGAGGACATTCCGCCGTCAAAAGTTACTGCCTTCAGCTCTCAGCTTCCGCAGTGCATTTGTACCCTTTATTGACCCGCATATCGTAATAACGATAGTGTTTGATACAAAAACAGGGTGTTCACGCCCCTGAGTTTCGTTAAACAAATTATCAGGAAGAGCGCTTTGACAATAGAATTTACACCAATAGCCGGTATCAGTAACCCACATCTTCAAACCTTACTCCCTCGATTTATTCGCAGAAAAGCACTGTTTGAACCTGTTTGGCAGCGTTTAGATACCGACGATGGGGATTTCCTCGATATTTGCTGGACGGAAGCCCCAGAACAAGCAAAAAACAAACCCGTTGTTGTGCTCTTTCACGGGCTTGCGGGTTGTTTTCATAGCCCCTATGCCAACGGTCTAATGGCTGCATTCAAAGCGCGTGGCTGGCTGGGTGTGGTGATGCACTTTCGTGGCTGCAGTGGCGCACTAAACCGTTTACCTCGTGGTTATCATTCCGGTGAAACCCAAGACGCCAGGTTCTTCATCAACTACCTGACCGAACACTTCCCTGATGTGCCAAAAGCGGCGGTAGGGGTGTCTTTGGGCGGTAATATGCTCATTCAATATCTGGCGAAATATCAACAAGACGCCAACCTGGTAGCAGGATGTGCCATTTCGCCACCACTGGATCTGGGCGACTGCGCAACACGCATCCAAAAGGGCTTTTCCAGAGTCTATCAGGCGTATCTGCTGAATAGCATGAACCACACCTTAAAAGAACGCCTTATGAGGCACCCTAAAGTAGGCAGTTTATCTTCAGGCGATAAGATAGACATTTCATCCATTTATGAATTTGATCAGCGTGTGACTGCGCCAATGTTCGGCTTTGACAGTGCTGACAGTTATTATCAGCAATGCAGCGGGTTAGTCGTGTTACCTCAGGTTCGCCAGCCATTCAAAGTGATCCACGCAAAAGATGACCCCTTCATGACCGATGCGGTTATTCCGACCCAAACATTGCCTGACAACATCGACTACCAGCTAACAGAATACGGCGGACACGTCGGGTTTATGAGCGGTAGCCTTTCAGAGCCTGTATTCTGGCTTGAAAAAGCCGTGCCTGAATTTCTTGCTCCGCACCTTGGTCGTGTTCACCACACTCAAACAGAAACATCAACGGACTGTAACCCTCTCCCGACATCCTGAAACACTGTCATTTCATCGGCTGCACGATTAAAATCCGGCTGCCGATGAAATCGGCTCACTGACTGATTACCCATAGCTGATAAGCGAGACAACAGATGATTGTCCCATGGCAAGACATTCCCGAAGAAACTCTGAGAAATCTGATTGAACACTTCGTGTTACGCGAAGGCACAGATTATGGTGAAACAGAAATCAGTTTTGACGACAAAGTCACTCAAGTCGTTAACTTACTAAAAAATAAAGAAGCGGTGGTGGTTTACTCTGAGCTGCATGAAACAGTCGACATTAAGTTATGTCGAGACCTCAGTTCTGGCTCATCAGCTTGATCTCTCCTCAGCTCACTGTTTATTGTCTTAACATTCACTGAAAATTTTTGACAGGGCTAGTCATGTCTGCAAAACATCCAATTATTGCGGTTACCGGTTCATCCGGCGCAGGAACGACAACCACTACTGACGCATTCAGAAAGATGTTCAATATGATGAATGTCAGCGCCGCGTGGGTCGAAGGTGACAGTTTTCACCGTTACACCCGTCCGGAGATGGATGTCGAAATCAAAAAAGCCAAAGAGCAGGGTCGACACATTAGCTATTTCGGACCCGAGGCCAACGACTTTCAAAAGCTGGAAGCTTTTTTCCGTGAATATGGCGGCAATGGTACCGGGCAATTTCGCCGCTATCTTCATACCTTTGATGAAGCCGTCCCCTATAACCAGATGCCGGGCACATTCACGGCATGGCAAGATTTACCGGAAAATACCGATGTACTCTTTTATGAGGGCTTGCACGGCGGCGTTGTCGACGGTGAAGTGAATGCCGCGCAGCATGTTGACCTGCTTGTTGGCATGGTACCCATAGTCAACCTCGAATGGATACAAAAATCGGTGCGCGATACCCGAGATCGGGGGCATTCACGTGAAGCTGTCATGCACTCTATCGTACGTTCTATGGATGACTACCTGAACTACATCACGCCTCAGTTCAGTCGTACACACATCAACTTTCAGCGCGTCCCCACCGTGGATACCTCCAACCCTCTCAGCGCAAAAGCGATTCCCAGCCTTGATGAAAGTTTTGTCGTGATCCGTTTCCGCGGTATTAAGAATGTCGATTTTCCTTACCTGCTTTCAATGATCCAAGGTTCGTTTATGTCACGCCATAATACGCTTGTTGTACCGGGCGGTAAGATGAGCTTTGCTATGGAACTGATTATGCGTCCACTCGTTCAGCAACTTATTGACACAGGTAAGATTGGATAATGTCCATTTTTTGAGTCAACTTTATCGATGTGTGAACGAGTTTTCACCATCGATAAAACCGATTAATCATTCCATTATTATTCATTAGCTCAATACCAGTTTCTGACCTTTACTTAATGACGAGCACTAGACTCACAACCTGACTACTAAGGAGAAAGGTTATGTCATTAAAAGGAAGCAAAACTGAGCAGAACTTGAAAGACGCGTTTGCTGGCGAAAGCCAAGCAAACCGCCGTTATCTCTACTTTGCATCAAAAGCCGACATCGAAGGCTACAATGATGTTGCTGCAGTATTCCGCTCTACCGCCGAAGGTGAAACCGGCCATGCGCACGGACACCTCGAATATCTTGAAGAAGTCGGGGATCCGGCAACGGGTCTTCCCATGGGCAACACGACCGAAAACCTCAAAGCCTCTATCGCTGGCGAAACCCATGAATATACCGATATGTATCCCGGTATGGCATCAACCGCGAGAGACGAAGGGTTTGATGAGATTGCTGATTGGTTTGAAACGCTGGCAAAAGCTGAACGCAGCCACGCAAACCGCTTCCAGAAAGCACTGGATAATCTTGACGGTTAAACCTGACCAAGATCTTCAGGGGTGGTCATTGCCACCCCTCAAAGGAAACTGCCGATGAAAGACAAACGAGAAGGTGGCGTTGAAGCCCCGACACGTCACGCAATCGACTGGCAGTCAGCTGATTTTTATGACAAAGATTCCCTCAACGCAGAGATGGAAAGGGTTTTTGATGTATGTCATGGATGCCGACGCTGCGTTAGCCTGTGTGATGCTTTCCCGACACTGTTCGACCTGATTGATGAATCAGATACTTTTGAGGTCGATGGTGTAGACAAAAAGGATTATCAGAAAGTTGCAGACCAATGTTACCTCTGCGACATGTGCTACATGACCAAATGCCCATACGTTCCACCTCACGAGTGGGAAATTGATTTTCCTCATCTTATGCTCCGCGCAAAAGCCGTCAAATTCAAAGAGCAGGGTGCATCTGTTAGAGACAAACTTCTCTCCAGTACTGACCTTGTTGGTGGTATGGCAACCATCCCGATAGTGGACATCACCGTTAATGCGATGAACAACAACGGCGCGTTTCGCAGCGTATTGCACAAAGCCGGTGTGCACAAAGACGCTAAAGTCCCCAAGTATCACAGCAATACCCTGCGCAAGCGGGTCAAACCTTTGAACAAAGACATTCCTTCGGAGGCCGTCAATGGCACCACGGGTAAAGTCGCTATGTTCACTACCTGTTACGGCAACTACAACAGCCCTGAATTGGGTGATGATTTTTTCAAAGTATTCCAGCACAACAATATCCACATTGAGGTGGTTGGCAAAGAACAGTGCTGTGGCATGCCAAAAATGGAGCTTGGCGACCTTGATAGTGTTGCCCATGCGATGGAGAAAAACCTTCCCCAGTTATTGGCAATGGTCGACAAAGGCTTCGATCTCATCGCTCCTGTTCCCTCTTGCGTATTAATGTTTAAACAAGAGTTACCCCTGCTATTCCCGGATAACGAAGATGTGCTCAAGGTACGTGACGCATTCTTTGATCCGTTTGAATATCTGATGCTGAGACACAAAGCAGGGAAACTGGATACCGAGTTCAGCGCGCCCTTGGGTGACATCAGCTACCATGTAGCCTGTCATCTCAGAGTGCAGAATATTGGCCTCAAAACGGCAGATATCCTCAAACTGGTTCCAAACACCCAAGTCACAGCTGAACAAAGGTGCTCAGGTCACGACGGTACATACGCAGTCAAAGTCGAAACCTACGACAAGGCTGTAAAAATAGGCCGTCCTGTGGCGAAGAAGGTGAAGCAGGCAAATGCCGATCATTTTGCCAGCGATTGCCCAATGGCTGCCAGCCATGTGGCGAGACTGGCTGATATTGAGAAGCCAGTTCATCCTATGACACTGCTAAGACAGGCCTATGGATTGTAATTGAGGGAGTATGACTATGGATAAGCTTACTGTGAACGATTTGATGACACTTGAAGAATATGCCCGTAACCGGGCGGCTTTTCGCAGTGACATCATGCAGCACAAAAAAAGCCGGCAGTTAGCAATCAACAAACATGCAAGGCTATATTTCGAGGACCGCCGCACGGTGCATTACCAAATCCAGGAAATGCTGAGGATTGAAAAAATCTTCGAGCCTGATGGTATCGACGAAGAGCTCGCCGCCTACAACCCGTTAATTCCAGATGGAAGTAACCTTAAAGCAACCCTGATGCTTGAATACTCAGACCCTGATGAACGGAAAATTGCACTTGAAAGCCTCAAGGGAGTCGAAGACAAGGTGTGGCTTCAGGTGGAAGGTGACGAGAAAGTCTATCCGATTTGTGACGAAGACCTTGAGCGCGACAATGAAGAGAAGACATCAAGCGTCCATTTTCTTCGGTTCGAACTCTCACCATCAATGATTATCGCACTGAAGAAAGAAACTCCCATGAGGGCAGGCGTCGATCACCCAAATATGGCAGCGGATATCGAAATCCGCGAGGATATTCGACAATCGCTGACTGACGATCTCGACAGTCCGTCCCTAAACTGAGAATTTCATTTTTTTCTGGGGGGATCTAGCCCCCACTCTGCTTGCAAAGATGAATTTTTACACAATAAATGTAAAAATTGGTGTCATATCTAATATCAAACTTTGAGCCCAATCCCGTTTCAGGATCTTAACTGACCGTAAAGACGAGATTTTGTGCGTCAAAATTGATACTAAGTCTCTATGTTTTGACTTTTTCTATCGGTTTCCGGCCCAAGCGTGACAGTTATCACTGCGAAGTGTGGGCCAAATCAAATACCTTTTATCAAATTCAAGAAATCGAACCGAAAAAAGGATAGACTCTTAAACTGTAGAGAAAGCTTGTCGCCTGCCTGACCGAGTTTTTTGTTGTCAGGCTAGCATGGAATATGTTGCCCCAGGATGACTATACGGACATATAATCGGGCAACAAACGCAGAGGAAATGAGATTTATGGTTCCAGGAAAACCTCAAACCGACCCAACATTAGAATGGTTCCTATCGCACTGCCACATTCATAAGTATCCGTCGAAGAGCACGCTGATCCATGCTGGTGAAAAAGCGGAAACCCTTTACTACATCGTTAAAGGTTCCGTTGCTGTGCTAATCAAGGATGAAGAAGGCAAAGAGATGATCCTCTCATACCTCAACCAGGGAGACTTTATTGGCGAACTGGGCCTATTTGAGGAAGATCAGGAGCGTACTGCTTGGGTTCGTGCTAAATCACCGTGTGAAGTTGCAGAGATCTCCTTCAAGAAATTCCGTCAACTAATTCAGGTTAACCCTGACATCCTGATGCGCCTCTCTTCTCAGATGGCTCGTCGACTGCAAGTAACCAGCCAAAAAGTTGGTGATCTGGCATTCTTGGATGTTACAGGCCGCATTGCACAGACTTTGCTTAACCTGGCGAAACAACCTGATGCGATGACTCACCCAGACGGTATGCAAATCAAAATTACCCGTCAGGAAATCGGTCAGATCGTCGGTTGTTCACGTGAAACAGTTGGTCGTATTCTGAAGATGCTTGAAGAGCAGAATCTGATTTCAGCTCACGGTAAAACTATCGTTGTTTACGGTACGCGTTAATTTAACGCTCACCGATATAAACCTTAAAAAAGCCACCTGATAGGTGGTTTTTTTTATCTCTGTGATTTGTATCTCCCAGATATTCATGTCATTTTCACAGTCTAATGCTAGTGTTTAGTAACAACTTTGTATGATTTTCTGGTCTTTCAGGGTAAACATGAATATCGAGAAAGCAGTAACAGATGTCCGAACCAAGCAACAGGTTGTCAACCGCTCTTTCAGTGCAGAAATGAACGGCTTTTCAGGGCTCACACATTATCAGCAGCAGTACGCTATCAGTAATGACATCCATGTCGAACTTCCCTCACTGATCATTTCTGCCGGTGGACAAATTGCCTGCCCCAGAGAACTACAAGAGCTCAATATTCAATAAAAAAGCAGCCAATAGGCTGCTTTTTTTGCTCTGCGCTTACAGATGTCATTCGCTGTCTGTGCTTTCAAAGATTTTGTTTGCGGATGCCTCGACAAAGCCATGGTATAGCTCACCTGACGGCAAAGCATAGCGTTTAGCAAACTCATAAAAACCACCAGGAATAGCATGTATTCCATCTGTGAAGGCTACATCTACCTTGTCTGCCATAGTAGAAGACTGCTCGAGACAAACATCTGGGCTACCTTTCACCTCACCGCCTGACATATTGATGTCGAAACCCGCTTTGCGCAGCGCATTGTTAACATCGACAACATGCTCAAAGGTACTCAACTGGTTCACACTGACAGTGAAATGGTTAGCGCCAAAACCATGTGCTGCTAACCATCCAGCGTATTCACTCTCTGCAGCAAGCTTTTTGTAAGTATCGAAGTCCAACTGCCACTGACGGCCGTGATACAAAAAGGCATGGTCATCTAACGCTTCGTCAGGGATTTGATCAACCAGCGCACGCACTGTTTGCTGCAATTCATTGGAGCACTGACCCACCATCAATTCACTGATAAAGACCTTTGGCGCCTCCGTGCCCGGCAGCTCAAAATGTCTCGCGTACAGCTTTTTGCTCTCGAAAACGTACTCACCTTTCGGCTCGTAGCCTAGCGCAATAAACGGTGCAGCCAGTCTGTCCAAACCGGTCTTTGGTAGGTTGAACGTTCGCAGTGCAATATGATCATTAATCAGTGGCTGCCCCTCTTCCAACAACGCATGGACTTTCGCTGCTGAAGGACAGAGTCTGACTGTGTAATCTTGCCAAAGATGTTCAAAAAACGTCTGTACTCGGTTCATGCTTCTCTCCGTTAAAGATGGATGCCAGGGCTCAATGTACCGGGAAGGACAACATCATCACCTTCCATTGATGCCATTGGATATGCACAGTAATCCGCCGCATAGTAAGCGCTTGGCCTCAGGTTACCGGATGCTCCCGGTCCACCGAAAGGTGCATCGCCACTGGCACCAGTGAGCTGACGGTTTCGGTTGACGATACCTGCACGAATATTATCGAGGAAATACTGCCACTCATTGTCATCATCAGAGACCAGACCTGCTGACAGGCCATAACGGGTATCATTAGCCATCTCCACAGCCGATGCTAATCCGTCATAACGGATCACTTGTAGCAGTGGGCCAAAATATTCTTCATCTGGTAACTCGGCGACGTCAGTCACATCAATGATACCGGGCGATACCACAGCATCATGCAGGAGCGCTGCCTCAACCAGTGATTGTCCCCCCTGAGAGACAAGACCCTGCTGCGCTGCAATGATTGACTCGGCTGCCACTTTGGAGATCTGCGATCCCATAAACGGCGCGGGCTCATCAAACTGCCCGCCAACCTGAATATCAGTAGTCACTGCAACAAGGCGTTCCAGCAAGGCATCGCCACGCTCACCCGAAGGGATATAGAGACGACGGGCACAGGTACAGCGTTGACCCGCACTGATGAAGGCAGACTGGACGATGGTATAAACCGTCGCATCGAGGTCGCCATACGCATCAGTGATGACCATGGGGTTGTTCCCCCCATCTCGAGGGCCAGCATCTTACCCGGCTCTCCAGCAAACTGACGATGAAGCAGGTGGCCTGTGTTGGCGCTACCTGTAAATAAGACCCCATCGATACCTTCAGACTGGGACAGGGCAATACCCGTTTCTCTGCCACCCTGAACCATATTAATCACGCCTTCAGGTAAGCCCGCTTCGACCCATAATTTCATGGTTTCTTCCGCAACTTTTGGCGTCAGCTCGGACGGCTTGAAGACCACGGTATTGCCTGCCAGCAATGCTGGAACAATATGGCCATTTGGCAAGTGTCCGGGGAAGTTGTAAGGACCAAAAACCGCCATTACGCCAAGAGGACGATGACGAAGCACAGCCTGTGTACCAGCAACATCTTTCGCTCGGCCTCCGGTACGCTCTAGATAGGCGCGGACAGAGATGGCTATTTTACCGACCATTGCCCCTGCCTCTGTGCGGGTTTCCCAAAGCGGCTTACCCGTTTCTTCGGCGATGACAGTGGCAATATGTTCACTGTTCTCTTTTACCAGCTCGGCAAAACGTTCAACCAGTGCCTGACGCGCTTCAAAGGGAGTATTTCGCCAGCTCTTAAAGGCCTCTGTCGCCACTGATACAGCGTGCTCGACCTGCTCTGTGGATGCGCCCTTCCCTGACCAGACGACCTGACTGTTAAATGGGTTAAGGGAGTCGAAATGCTCGCCATCACCTTCCACTGACTGATTGGCAATCCAATGTGTCATTCTTACTCTCCTATAACGACACCAGACGAACGGCGTCGCCATCGACAATATTTAATGCTGCTGCGACATCTTTTGACACCAGTGCCATATTGCGCTCTTCATCGACACCAATCTTGGCGGCCGTCGCTCTGAATTCCTCAAAATCAGTATTTGAGATCAGAAAGTCCTGCGCGCTGCTGTGCTCAGTGATTTGCGCAGTCGCTGTAAACGAACGTCGGACAGAACTGATGTTTTGACGCAGACATTCGACAGTCGGTCCGGCGTCAAAAATATCGACATGTCCACGACAGGTGAAACCTTCTTTCTCAAGCATTTTCAGCGCCGGGCGGGTTTTTTCATGGACCTGTCCAATCACCGCACGTGCCTCATCGCTCAACAAGTTTACGTAGATGGGCAGCTTCGGCATCAGATCGGCAATAAAACCTTTCTGACCGATACCCGTAAGATAATCTGCCAGCGTAAAGTCGATGGAAAAGAAATGCTCTTTGAGCCATGCCCAGAAAGGCGAGTTCCCGTTCTCGTCAGACACGCCGCGCATTTCCGCAAAAACCACGTCAGAGAAACGCTCAGGGAACTGGGCTAGCATCAGAAAACGACATTTCGAGAGCAGTTTCCCGTTCAGTCCACCTCGAAATTCGGGACGTAAGAACAAAGTGCAGACTTCTGTCGCGCCTGTGTAATCGTTACCAAACGTCAGGACTTCAACAATGTTGTGTACATTGAGGCGACGTGAATGGTGTACCACTTTGCTGATGTGATAGCTGTAAAATGGATTGTCTAGGCCTATCGCAGCCTCAATACCCGTGGTACCAGCGATTTCACCCGTTTCTGTATCTTCGGCGACCATCAGATAGCCTTCCATGCCAGGTTCAGTGACATGTTTCTTAAAGCTTTCAACAGAATGGCAGATTCGTCCTTTCAACATATCCTCGTCGACAGGAAGAGAGGTGAAACCGTGGCCTGACTCCTCAGCGCATAGCATCAGCGCATCAATATCAGACTCTCGAATGGGTCGGATTACCAGCATCATTATCCTCCAGATGCAAACGGCGAATTACTTCGCCGTTACTTTGGCTAGAGCACGATCCAGACGTGCAAAGCCTTCCTTAACTTCTTCTTCAGTAATAACCAGTGACGGAGTAAAGCGCACCACATTGGCACCCGCCACCAGCAACAGCAGACCTTCCTCACCCGAAGCAATAAGCACATCACGTGCACGGCCCTGCCATTCGTCATTCAGCGCAGCACCCACCAAAAGGCCTTTACCACGAATTTCTTTGAACAAACCATACTTTTCATTCAGTTGCGTCAAACCTTCGCGGAACCATGCTTCACGAATCTTCACCCCTTCCAGCACTTCTGGTTTGCTGACTTCATCAATTACCGCTTCAGCCACAGCACATGCCAGCGGGTTGCCGCCATAGGTCGAGCCATGCGTTCCCACTTTCATGTGTTCAGCTAGCTCAGTCGTCGTTAGCATGGCACCAATAGGAATGCCGCCACCGAGAGACTTCGCAGTGCTGAGAATGTCTGGCTCGACACCCGAGTGCTGGTACGCATAGAATTCACCTGTTCTGCCGTTACCCGTTTGCACTTCATCAAAAATAAGTAGCGCATTGTGCTTATCACACAGCTCTCGAACCCCTTTGAGGAACTCATCATCCGGGGTAACAATGCCACCTTCACCCTGCAGCGGCTCCATCATAATCGCGCAAGTACGCGATGACATTGCTTCGGCAAGGGCGTCGAGATCATTGTATGGCAGGTGAGTAACATGGCCGGGCTTAGGGCCAAACCCATCAGAATAGGCAGCCTGACCACCGACCGTCACGGTGAAGAATGTACGACCGTGGAAGCTTGAGAGAATGAAATGATTTCACTTTTCTCTTCACCGTGTACTTCTTTTGCCCAGCGACGAGCCAGTTTTAGTGCCGCTTCATTGGCTTCAGCGCCAGAGTTCGCAAAAAATACTTTGTCTGCGAAACACAGATCGGTCAGTTTCTTCGCCAATCTCAGCGCCGGTGCGTTTGTCATGACATTGCTGAGGTGCCAAAGCTTTTCAGCCTGATCTTTCAGTGCATTAACCATCACTGGGTGACAATGACCCAGACAGCTCACTGCGATACCGCCTGCAAAGTCGATGTATTCACGACCTTCCTGATCCCAAAGCTTCGAGCCCTCTCCGCGCTCGGGGATCATTGGCATTGGAGAGTAACAAGGCACCATGACCTCATCGAATAAATTACGTTCTACTTTAAATTCTGCTGACATCGATCGATTCCTTCTGTCGATACTGCTTTAAGCATAGTATTTACATTTATTTAACTGCATCAATAGACGAAAATCTTATTCGCTTCACAGTGCAGTCTGAGATATTCAATCAGGGATGATAGTTATGCGTAATATCACGCAAAGAATTAATAGCCTGATGGTTAAGAGTGTCTTTCCTGATAGGAAATAGAGAAAAAGACTAATTTACTGACTGCATAATATCCCAGCAGCCAGTGTGAAAAAGGCAGGGAAACTTTAAGTTAAAAACTAGAGGAAGATCAGACTTTCATTTGCAAGAAGTTAGCTAATAAGTCATGTCCCTGCTCGGTCAGAATACTTTCTGGGTGGAATTGTACGCCTTCGAGGGGCAGTTTTTTATGACGGATCCCCATAATTTCATCAAACTGCCCGTCTTTTTCTGTCCATGCCGTGATCTCAAAACAATCAGGTAACGATGTTTTCTCCACCACCAGCGAGTGATAACGCGTCACCCGCAATGGCATGTTCAACCCTGAAAATACACCAGTGTCGTTATGTAGAACCGGGCTGGTTTTGCCATGAATTACTTCTTTGGCGCGAATTACATTGCCACCAAACACCTGAGCAAGAGACTGATGCCCAAGGCATACCCCGAGAATAGGAATTTTACCTGCGAAACGAGTGATGACATCGAGAGATATACCCGCCTCATCCGGCGTACAAGGGCCGGGGGAAATCACCAAATGACTGGGTGCCATGACTTCAATGTCGGAAAGGCTGATGCTGTCGTTGCGATGAACCTCGACCTCTTGTCCCAGCTGACAAAAGTATTGGTACAAGTTGTAGGTAAAAGAATCATAGTTGTCGATTATCAGAAGCACTGCTTGGTTCACTCGATTGTTACATAGACCGCTCACTGGCGGCGCAATGCTACCACAGTCTGACTCCGTGTTGCATCCAGTGAGCCAGAGGTTTAGTGAGTCTGGTTGTAGCTTTGGTAATACGTCACTATTGGACCTTTGCAAAGTTCAATCATATTCAACAGCTCAGGCGAAACGTCGTCTTTTATTGATGAGCTAAGCGCTTCAAGTTCAAGTTGCAGGTCATCTCCTGACAAGGCTTGTTTATCACTCAACGCGCTATCTATCCTACTTGCAAGTTGATAAAGCGCTATCTCATCGGCAAAAAGGGAAGTGTGGTGATTTTCGCTGTTACCGTTTCCTGCATCGCTCTCTTGCCGAATTATCGCTGCAACCAATTGTAAAAAACCTTTAGGAGAACCCGCAAGCAATGACATCGCATGCTCTGCCTCGCTGAGAGCCTCTGGTTTGCTCAACAAGCCACCCATGTTTATCAACGGAAGAGCCAATCGCATATCATCGACTCTCGTCTTGGAGAGGCCATACTTGTCCGCCAGTATTTCTGCCAGTCCGGCCAGTCTAACAAGGTGCTCTTTGTCTTCCTGTTCACCAGCCTCTCGTCCGATGCAATCCGATAAGAACTGGAAACCCGCCAGTAAGGATGCATAGCGGTTATGTTCAAGGATATTTCGTACCCGAGATTTGACCAGCGGCGCAGAAACAGGCTTGTGCAGAAACTCCACAGCCCCACATTTCAAGCCATCTATTTCACTCTGGTTTTCATCAAGGGACGAGACGAAAACCACTGGGGTGTCTCTTGTTACGGGATCGTTTTTCAGCGCCTTACAGACTTCGTAACCATTAATACCCGGCATGATGACATCCAACAGGATCAAATCAGGGTGCAGCTTATGTGTCATTTCCAGCGCTTTCTCGCCATCTTTGGCAAAGTACAACTCATAATCTTCTTTCAAGATACTGCGCAGTACATGCAAATTACTGGGTTCATCATCGACAACTAAAAGTTTATAACCCATAACGGCTCCCCCACTCAGTACCTTGATTGGCCGATACCTGTAATGCTCTGAACAGGCTTGATGCCTCTTCAAACTCGAAGTTTTCTATCGCCAGAACAAACTTCGCCAGCTCAAAGGGCTCAGTCGTACTGACAAGGTGAGGATGAGAGTGAAGTAGGACTCTTCGTCAAGTTGACCACTCTCCAATGCCTCAATAAAGGTCGTCGCCCCCTGAATTATCGTCAATGAAGGTGTTGCTTTTGGTTGATCACGTTCAGGAAAGCTTGGGCGGATCCCGAGGTACGCGAATGCTTTTTCATAGCTTTCAGACAAACAACTCTCGAGTTGTTGTACCGCTTCATCAAACTTGGTGGCATTCTCGTTCTGCAGCGCGCGGTAAGCATTGTCCAGCCAATGTTCGTAACGCTCGAAGCCCATGCACAGCGACGATGCCCGGACACGTTTTATGGTTTGGCTGAGTCGCTCAGAAGCTTTCGTTTCTTTTTGAAGCTGATTGGGAAAATCATGGTATCGCGTCCAGAAGCCATCGAGTACTTTGGCGAAAAGCGGTTTGTTCTGCCAGTGTTGCATCGCTAAATGTTGATTGAATAGGGCTCTAGTCGCTTCGGTGGGCTTTAAACTAATTGGGGTGATTTTTTGTTGATCCACGCCCTGATCAACGCAATTACGCAAGGCAAGGTACATCGCATCAGTATCAACCGGCTTTTGTATAAGTTGATCAAACCCCCGAGCCAGCCACTGATCGATAGGGGTAGGATCAGCGCTTACCGCCATTCCTATTATTTGCGGTATCAGTTTGTCTGGCTCTATTGCCTGTTCCTCACCTTGCAACCCTTTCCATTCCGAGACTCCCTCCTCATATGCATCAATCAAAAGCATATCAGGAGGGTTAGTTTCCATTGCGTTTACGGCCGCAGATAGCGTAGTGAAAGTCTGCACCCTCGCCCCTTTTTTAAGCAATATCGCGCTGATTTCTTTTTGGTTGCGTGCCAGCCTGTCGACCACAACGATTTCAACTGGGTTAAGGAAACCTGTCGCTTCCAACTTGGATACTGCATTGACTTCAGACTTTGCGCAGGCAAGCGGAATATCAGCATAGATAATTGATGTTCTTCCTTTCACGTCATACCACAGAAAGCCATCCATCAGCTCGACCAGATGTACCATCAGCTTTGAGGAGATCGACTGATTCAGTTCGGCCTCTGACGCTGACTCAGGTAACGATGAATAACCAGAAACAGCCAGTCGAACGCCGTCCTCCCACGGATAGACATGCAAGCGTATGCCACCACCAGGAGCCACAATAAGCGTGTTGCGGACCATATTGTGAAGTAGCTGTTTCAGACGACGGGCATCGCCAATAAAGTGCTCGTTCAATAGACTTGAATAATCAAGCTGGATATCAAGCGTTGCACTGTCTGACGTTTCTCGGGCAATAAACTCAATTTGTTGGCAAAGTTGCAGCAATGAAAACTCACTCATCTCCAGCGAGACAGCCCGGCTCTCAAAGCGAGACGCTTCCATCGCATCATTGATCAGTGTTAACAGGGCATTTCCCGAACGGCGCATGACTTCTAGATGCTGCCGCTGTTCAGGCTCTTTGACAGACTCCAGCAACACATCAGCCAGCCCTAACATTGAATTTAATGGGGTTCTGAACTCGGTACCCATATTGTTTAAAAAAGAACTTTTTGACTCGGTCAGCCGCGATGCCTGCTCGACCTTATTGTTCATGACTAACTCTTTCTGTTTGCGCTCAGACACATCGAATATCAGACCATCAATCCACGTGCCACCGTCCTCTGAACGGTAGCTGTGGCCCACCTCGAGCAACCATTTGACTTCTTCATTCCGCGTCACAAAGCGATACTCCACTTCATAATGGCAACATTGCCGTATCACCTCTTCTCGCTTCTCCATGTAGTGTGCCTGGTCATCTTCATGCACATGATCGACAAAGCTGCCTCCCCCGTGTTCACCAGTGAGGGCCGAAGCGGTGAACCCGGTTAATTGCTTGGCAGAGTCACTGACATACACCATCTGCCGCCTTCCCCTCGTCATTTCTCTGAAGGTCAACGCAGGCAGATTAGCAATGAGGGTACGGTACTGTTTGGCGTTTTCTCTCAATGATTGCGTCTGTTGCCGCTGTTCGGAAATATCACAAACCGTCGCGATAAATACATCTTCAGCATCCCGCTGTGAAAAACCCAGAGTCAGACGAATGGGAAATGTCATCCCATTTTTCTTCATTGCGGTGAGTTCGCGGCTTTTCCCGATAATGGATGAGTCTGTTTGGTTACGGAAAAAACGATTGATGTACTCATCATGGCGATAGCGATGTTCGTCCCCTATCAGCATCCGAACATTCCTGCCAATCACCTCTTTGGCAGACCAACCAAACAGCATTTCAGCAGCGGGGTTAAACAAGGTCACAAGCCCTGCGCTGTTCACGGCAATCACGCCATCCTGCACCGTCTGAATCATGGTTTCCAGAGACTCAGTGTGTGTCTTGAGTATTCGATGGCGCTTTTTGGCGACGAAATGGAAGAAGTTTGCAAGGGCTGCGACATAAGTGACGATGGATACAGCAACCAAAACAGTACCTGCCTGCACTCTATCCATGGACAGAACGTCTCTTGGTTCGGGGAGATTTACGACATCAATTAACTGCGCCGTGCTGACATTCAGGACAATAATAGCCAAACAAATTGCGATGCCAGATAAGAGGGCTTTTGTCATCGGCAGAAAGTCTGAATGTTCTCTCGCTTTTATAAGCCCATGCCAATATCCAAGTGAAAACAACACTGAGGCGGTCACAAGTCCAAACAGAAATATCGGCAACCGCTGGTTGGAAATATTAATAGCGGGCAAGGATACCAGAGCAAGAAAATGCGCAGCTGCGATACCTACCATGCTCAAAATCATCAAGCCTGCCAGACGACTAACATCATGACCATAAGCGGTTTGATGCGTGGAGAAAAGACAGACAATGACCAGGGGCACCAACGCCCAGAGGAAAGGAGAAACGGAGAGCACAAACGCGGCTGGTGTCATTGCAATCAGGCAGAGGCCCTGTACAACCCATATCCCAATGGCAAGTGTCACTCCGTTTATCGCATGTAATTTGAAAAAGGATTGTCCCCGCACAGATTGCTGCTGCGGCCTGAAATGTAATGCCGAACTCACGTTGTTGAAACCAAACAGAAGCGCCAAAATGATCAACCAAGGGTCGATCAATGGATCGATTACCAGCTCTGAGGAGATACCTGAGCGATAAAAGTTCTGAAGGGTTTCCAATAACGTCATCGGCAGTCCATTTGCGTATGAGTGATCGGTAACTCAGGTAAACTAACGTTGTTTACACAAGTGTTATTAATGAGACTTTTTAAGCGTAGACAAGATAAAGACGATAAGAACAAAAAAATCGGACCACATGGGGTCCGATTTGAAAAGCAAAGGGTTATCGAATAATTGGCAGCTTTTACACTGCGACACTCACTCGATTAGCGTATGGAGCAATGGAAACCGCGCAGTGTTACCACTTTATTTCCATCCAACGTCGTTTCACCACAATGGGCAGGGATCCAGCCGAAGATATACATCGTCAAGTTCACCTTATCCCCTAGCTCAACACCCAAACGCTCGATGAAATCGCTGTCTTGATCGTAGCGAACGCGACCAAACCAGCTTAACCAAGGACTGTACTTGTTGTACCTCCATTAATGGTCGGCTTGACCCAGAAAAAGCTATTGTTTCTGATTGTCAGGCTAAATGGCTCTACGACAGGTTGGTAGTTCAGGCTGATAATCACAGGGTCATGATCCGACGATGAGAAAGCATTGTCTGACTTGACCAAAGACCCAGTATAACGGCTCGGGTATTCAAACAAGGTGCTCTCTACAGAGTTGATGTGCCAATCTTCAACAGCCACTACCTTTTCGGTCACAGACGCATTACCCAGTGCATGGTCAAGGCTGCCCAGTTCACCGTCAAAGCTATATGAAAACGCATCTTCTCCAGCAAATGTTGTTGCGAGATTGGTGTAACCGAAGCCATTGCCTACCTCACGTGCTACATCATCCATGGTTTGCCCTTGAATAGACGTACCTGCTGCAGTAACAATTTTACGAACGTTGGCATCAGCATTGTAATCCGTCAGCACTCGCATTGGATCTTCCTGCGCGTAGGCATTGAAGTCACCCAGTACAAGCACATCACCCGCTAACCCTTTCAGTGAGTTACCCAAGATTTCAGCGGCAGATACGCGGAACTCATTACAACGTCCCTGAAGATCTGCCGGGTCTTTGGTGAATTCACCCGCTACCCAATCCTCATAACAGCCAGAGCCTTTCGATTTGAAGTGGTTGACCGCAATAGATAAACGTTCGCCGCCAGATACTTCAAATGTTTGCAACAGTGAATCACGCTGATATTTATCGTGTTGCTTTGTTTCGCCCTCTGGGTTTTCGCCGCTAATGTGTTGTTCAGGCATACGAACCACAGAGGCAGCCTCTGCTGGCGTCGCTTTAGCCGGACGATAGATAAGCGCAACCATGATTGCGTCTCCACCGAGGTACTTGCCGTCATTGAGAGAATCAGTAGCCGGAATAACCATCGCATAATGGTCATCAGTATTGCTCATACGTGCATTCAGCGTCTCGATAAGGTCGAACAGTGCACCGTCGTCACCAAAGCCATTGTTTTCAACTTCCATCAGGCCATAGATGTCGGCATCAATCGCCAACATCGCGTTGACAATTTTCTCACGCTGCAAAGCAAATTCATCAGCCTTCTTCGCACCACGGTTACAGCCTCGGCTTGCATCAGCATCGCTGATCTTTACAGGTTGGGTTGAGGTCGCCGCCAATCTCAGTGGCACTGGTGAAATAGTTAAGCACGTTGAAGCTGGCAACTTTCAGATTACTGCCATCGACAGTAACAGGGGCATCCGTGCGGTCTTTTTGATGAACGAGGTCAGACGCAGAGATTTCATTTGTTGCGACCAGACGGAACTCGCCAAAGCTAAAGCCGACTACACCTTCAATGTTTTCCAAGCGGTCAAAAATACGGATATACCTTGCTCAGCATCCAACCCCGGGAAATAAGGGATCACGCCATTCGGCGCCTTCTGGTCAGACTCAATGTAGAGGCGGTTCTTTGCGTTGTCCAGCGCTAAGATATCTGTCCGTAAATCACTGGCAGGATAAAGCTGGGTCGGTTTTACCAGTGGATTTTGGTGAGACAGCACCATGTTGTTGCGTCTGGCATCGTAGTCATAGCCAAAGTTACGGGTGACCACCATATCAGATTCAGTATTTAGAGTGACCAGCATCCCTTCGTAACGCTCGAGCGCGTCTTTCAGCGACTCGCCCTCTTCCACCCTTACTGCTGTTGCAGCCAGAGGCGACGTTTCACCGAGCACTTCCCACTGAGTACCTTTGGCGTCTAATTGCGTGAAGCCATAGTATTCCTTTACTTTACCTGCGGCACAAACGCGACTGCCAGGCTTCAGACCCGACACAGAGTCAGACACGACAAATATGCCATCTGACGTCGCATCATTGTTGTCACCTTGCGCATCCTGCAGCCAGAATCCTTTATAGAGACCAGTGGTGACCGCTGTAACAACACCTTCAACGTGGTAATCGTCTTTGCTTTCATAGCTGCCATCAGGTATCAGAGGGCTGCGCGTTCCTTCTCCCTGAACGGTGTAGGTCGCTGTTCTGACATTGTCCTCACAGCTGAATACAGGCCCTGCGTTATCACAGGCGTTCAGGCCGTCACAGCCCAGTCCGTCGAAGGTATTTTTTGTAAAGCTTTGCCAGCTTACTGACGGGTCAAAGACTGTAGATGTATCGACTTTGCCTCAGTACCTGCTTTGCGGCGGAGGGTTTTGTCTTTACCGTAAGATGCACCGCTGCCGAGCTGGCCCAGACTGTCGACAACATTGCCGTTATGGGTCAATGCAAGGGTATCGTCACCATTGAATGTCAGTTTGTTGGACGTGAAACCCGCAACTGCTTTGATGCTGTCGCTCGCCGAGGCATGAGAGACAACCAGTGAATCACCGGGAGCAAGAACACCGTCAAGAGGCACGCGAGAAGACAAATTGGTGTTCTTGTTAAATGCCAGTTCAATCGCCCAGCCAGAAAGGTTAACGGCTTGATCACCCTGATTGGTTATCTCAACCGCTTTGTTATTCGATGAACCTTCCACATACTCGGTAAACAATACGTCAGCATGTGCAGTAGCGCTCATTGATGCGCTGACAGCAAGAGCAAGAAAGCTCTTTTTCGCAATGTTCATGTCGGCTCCTTTTGTGCCAATGATCAAAATCTGGCGGATTATTTACCAAGTCGACATTAACTTTTGGTGATCATTCGCACATCAGGGGTGAATTACATACTATTTGAGTAAAAATTCTAGACTTTGATTCCACGTTTACATTTTTAGAAAAGGTCAAATTAGTGGGAAGGCTTTGAGTGGGGAATAAAAAAAAAGCAGCGGTAACAACCACTGCCTTCCAAATATTTGTGGTTTAAATCAACCTTTATGGGCGAGGAACGAAACCTACAGCTTCAAATACCTTTTTAAGCGTTTCTGCTGCATGTGCTGAGGCTTTTTCTGCACCCGTTTTCATCACACTGTCGAGGTAAGTACGATCGTTGCGGAATTCTTTGTAACGCGCCTGAAGAGGCTCAAGCATAGCAACAACCGCTTCCGCAGTGTCTTTCTTCAAGTGGCCGTACATCTTATCCGCGTACTCTGCTTCAATGTCAGCATAGCTCTTGCCCGTCACCCCAGACATGATACCCATCAGGTTTGCAACGCCCGGCTTGTTTTCAATATCGAAAATCACACGTGGTGGCTCATCGGAGTCAGTCACAGCGCGTTTAATCTTCTTAACGATTGCTTTCGGGTCTTCAAGCAGACCGATAACATTATTTCGATTGTCGTCAGACTTCGACATTTTCTTCAACGGATCCTGCAAGCTCATTACTCGCGCACCCACTGGTGGGATGTAGGGTTCTGGCACTACAAAGGTGTCGCCGTACAAGTTGTTGAAGCGATGGGCAATATCGCGTGCTAATTCAAGATGCTGCTTTTGGTCATTACCCACAGGTACCTGATTGGCTTGATACAACAGGATATCTGCTGCCATCAAAACAGGGTAACTGAACAGACCCGCATTGATGTTTTCAGCGTGGCGCGCTGACTTGTCCTTGAATTGGGTCATGCGGTTTAGCTCACCCATCTGGGTGTAACAGTTTAATACCCAGCCCAATTGCGCATGTTCAGGAACATGCGACTGAACAAATAGGTTACTGCGCTCAGGGCTCACGCCCACAGCTAAACATAGCGCGAGTGCATCTAACGTAGCTTCACGTAAGGTCTCTGCATCCTGACGGACAGTAATCGCATGCAGGTCAACAATGCAGTACTGGCAATTGTAGTCATCCTGCATTTGTTCCCACTGACGCAGTGCGCCCATGTAGTTACCGATACTAAGCTCGCCAGAAGGCTGTACGCCACTGAGTACGATGGGCTTGGAGGATGAATCACTCATGATGCAGTATTTTCCTGTTGGTAAAGATACTGCCGGCGTCTTTGCCGGCAGTATGGGAGTTCGATGATGTAGAGCAGATAATTTACGCTGTTTTTGCGTCGCTGAGAACCGTCAATAGTTGATCAAAGTGATCTGCTACGTGATCCGGTGAGCTGTCGCTGATTGGAACGCCATAATTGTAGCCGTACGTTAAGCCAAACGAGGCAATGCCCGCATTTTTAGCGGCTTGAATGTCATTTCTCGAATCACCCACCATCAGCATTTCTGCGTTGCTCAGACCGTGTTTGTCACGAAGACTGTGCAAGCCTTCAGGATCGGGTTTGTTGGTTGGCAGCGAACCACCACCGATGACATCACTGAAGAAATGGTCGAGATCCAAGTCTTCAAGCAACTCTGGCACGAACTGATAAGGTTTGTTGGTAACGAGACCGAGCACAAAGCCTTGGTCTTTGAGTGATGTCAGGGTCTCTTTCACCTGTGGAAAAATCTCGGTTTTGTCATGCCCGTTATTGGCATAGTGGTAATCAAACCGTGCACGTGCCTTTTCATATAGTCCTTCAGGCAGCTCAGGGTCAATCTCGACATTTCGCGAAAGCGCACGTTTCACCATGATCTCCGCGCCATTTCCTATCCAGCACTTTACTTCTTCGTTATTGACCGTATGAAGATCGAGGTCAGCCAACATCATGCGGATCGCCTCAGCAAGATCCGGCACACTATCAACTAAGGTGCCATCAAGGTCGAAGGCGATATAACGAATAGAATCGAATTTTTTACTCATTGTGGTGTGTTCTTACCTGTCTATTGATTGATTTTACTTAACTCGGCACGCATTTCGTCGATGACGTGTTTGTAATCAGGCTGACCGAAAATCGCTGAGCCTGCGACAAACATGTCAGCCCCTGCTTCTGCGATTTCTCGAATGTTATCAACCTTTACACCGCCATCAATTTCAAGGCGAATATCCCGACCGCTTTCATCAATACGACGGCGAACTTTCCGCAGTTTATCTAATGTGCCAGGAATAAATGACTGACCACCAAACCCGGGGTTAACTGACATCAGCAAGATCATATCCAGCTTACCCATCACATGGTCGAGATAGTGCAGAGGCGTTGCCGGATTAAACACCAAGCCCGCCTGACAGCCGTGCTCTTTTATCAGTTGCAACGAGCGATCAAGGTGCTCACTGGCTTCAGCATGAAAAGTGATCATACTGGCGCCCGCTTTTGCAAAGTCAGGAATAATGCGATCAACAGGTTTCACCATCAGGTGGACATCAATTGGCGCAGTGATGCCGTAATCACGTAGTGCTTTACAAATCGGTGCACCAAACGTCAGATTTGGTACGTAGTGGTTATCCATCACATCAAAGTGAACAACGTCGGCGCCAGCAGCTAATACTTTATCTACATCTTCACCCAGTCTCGCAAAGTCGGCAGACAAAATGGACGGGGCTATAAGAAAATCTTTCATGTTTACGCCTCTGTTATTCTAATTCGGCTAACTGTTAAGTTTCAGTGCTTTCAGATAAGGTTAAATCTTACCCGAATGCGATCCGCACTCCTATTGAAGAAGCAGATTTATTTGGTCAACAATGCTTATCTAAGACATACGAGCTTTCACATTGCGCAAAGGATATTGCATGAGTTCTGAGAAAACGACGTGGTGGGACATTGTGAAAAGTGTCTTTGCAGCCCTACTGGGCGTTCAGTCTGACGAGAATCGTCAACGTGATTTCAGCCAGACGAGTATGTGGCCTTACATCATTACAGGAATTGTCGCTGTGGTGCTGTTCGTGCTGGTCCTTATTGTAATCGTTTCTTTTATCACGCCAGCGCAATAGACATTATCGTCACCAAGTAGACAGTATCGTTCTAGAGTGATTTGAGTTACTGATGGGTATTGAACAGCGCGAGCAATTCATTCACTTTGTTTCGACCATTCCCGTTTCTGCTGATTGTCCGTTTCACTTTGACCACACTGAGCTTGGCACCACGATAAAGCCGACGCGTGTGCGGCGTATCATGGTTTGAAATCAAGACAGGGATATCACGACTCATTGCGGCTTTTTCCGCATGTTCAGCCAATAACGCCTGATCATCAAGTGTAAAACCGCCACTCGAATACGTCGTGAAATTCGCGGTAGTAGACAGTGGCGCATAAGGCGGATCGCAGTAAATTACACTGCCACGGCGTGCATGAGAAAATGACTGTTGGTAACCTTCACAAACAAACGTCGCGCGCTTGGCCTTCTCCGCAAAGAACTCCATTTCAGCCTCAGGAAAGTAAGGCTTTTTGTAGGAGCCAAATGGCACATTAAACCCGCCTTTCTTGTTGTATCGGCACAAACCATTAAAGCCGTGACGGTTCAAATATAAAAAGTAAATCGAACGGAGATATGGGTCAGTCGTCTGGTTAAACTGCGCGCGAACCGAAAGATACGCCTCTTTACGGTTATATTCCGGCGTGAACATCGTCTTTGAATCGGCGATCAGGCCCTGAGGTTGCTCTCTAAGCAAATTATAAAGATTAATCAGGTCCGGATTGATGTCAGCAAGTCGGTACTGCTCAAAATCGGTGTTTAAAAATACCGAGCCAGCACCCACAAAAGGTTCAATCAGCTTTTTGGCGTCAGGCAGGTGCTTGCGGATATCCTCAACCAGAGAATACTTTCCGCCAGCCCATTTTAAAAAGGCTCTTTGCTTTTTCATTAACGCCTGTCCACCACAGCAACTCGAAGGGTGGCGGATTGTATCTTATTTTCAGTCATCAATCAGCGTTATTTGGTCAGTCAAAGGCTTAATTTACCCGACGGATTTCCTGATGAATTTGAGTAAAGGCCTTCGCCCATGGAGAGAGTGCCTGAATATCGTCTGGTAACACTAACCCCGCTTTTCTGGCTTCGGTAACAGACGCATAATCACCCAGAAGAACCATAAACCATGGGTCACCATTTCTGCGGGTTTCGTACACGTTAACTTTGCCAGCGAGATCAAGCTCGGAGATAAATGTGTCTACAGCTTCGCGAGATTGAAGCGCCGCGAGCTGCAGAGCAAACCTGTCCTCACTAACTTGAAGTAAGGCTTGGTTAGCTAACTCTGTCGTAAAACCTACTCTGGTCATTTTCGGCTGACTGGTTCCCTGAGTCACATCACTCACGGCATTAGCAAGCTCTGGCAATAGTGCATTCACAGCAGCCGTGCCGTCGCTGCCAGCTGCTTGTTGGTCGATAATAGCATCCACAACCGTGTCTGGCACAACGATGCGTTTGTTTTCATCGCCGCCCCGGCCAACCGTCACACCTTGTTGAACCAGTTGCTCAGGCAATTCAAAGTCATCTTCAGTCTGCTGATCAGCATTAACATACACAGCATCTCTGCCAACCGCACCATCTTGGCCTGGGGTCGTGATAACGGCACCACTATTGGTGTTCACGCCACTTTGTCTTGTAACACTGCCGCCTGAGCCAGAAACACCCACTGAAGAAGACGCGACACCAGAGCCACCCGCTGCGGTAATTCCCACAGTCGTCACATTGAGCTTGGTGCTAGTATTCGCCGAATTTGTCGCAGTACCTGCTGCATTGGACGTGGGCGGTTTTGCAGCCGAAGTCCCAGAGCTCGTCTGACGCCCTACTGTCTTATCGCCCGTTTGAGTTGCTTTGGTTCCTGTATTGGGCGTTGTGCCCACAAGACCTGTGGTCACTGCAGTGACATTTGAAGTCTGCTGGTTCGAGGCTTCGGTATTCACCTCTTCACTATTTGCCGCGTCTGACTGCGCGACAACTTGATTGCTGTTCGGTTGCGTATTTGCTGATGCCGAGGAATCCGAACTCTCGTCATCGGCTTGATTTAATTTTTCAACAAACTCAGTCAGCTCATCAATGCCTTGTGGAATCAAAGCATTGTTCCTCTGGCTGTCGTCAGACTGTGGCCAGAACCACCACACTGAGCCTGCACCAACGACAATTAACAACAAAGCCAAAAGCATCAAGGGCCATAAAGGGGTATCTTTTCTATCTTCCATTGCTGAAGTCTCCTGTCGTCCAAGTCCTTTTAACGCACCAGGTAAAGAAGGCAAAGATTGCGCGTCTTGTCGGACCTTGCGCCGCTGCGCTGCATCTAACTGACGATTGACCATCATCACGTCAATGAACATATCGCGTTCACTGTCGGAGAGAGGCGATATCTCTATCGTCAAGGGCTGCTGACCCTTTATTGTCGACAAACGGGAAAACTCGCCGTTGAGCATTCCAGTTTGACCAAACAATAACACATTGATTTGCCAGTTTTGTCTCTGTTGTGCTTCCTGTACAACAGACCAAAGCTCTGCTGCCACCGTATCGCTGAGGAGATGTGAATCATCTACGACCACCAGCAAATGACAGGCTCTGTCCTCAAGCATATGCTCGAGGCTTTGTAATAACGTATCTTGTTCGTTGAATACACCATCTCGAACAAGTTGACCAAGAATGATCGATCTATGCTGGTGATCTTTTTGTTGTTGATTACAGATCAGAAGTGACTGAATAGGCTCACTGGCCCAGCTTTCCAGATATTTCTCACTCAACCAAGACTTTCCCGCCCCTTCCTGACCCGAGATCCTGATTAAGTTGGAGCTGAATCGAGTGAGAAATTGCACTCTAGACAACAACTGGACCTGAGTATCCAGCTCCAGCGGTGTCATGTCATAGGTACTTGTCATACGTGAGTACGCTTAACCGGCTGTAATAACCTCAGCAAGAGTTTCAGAGGTCACGTCTGCAACGACTTCTGCGGTACCTACTGATGTAGGGAGCACGAGGCGAAGCTGACCAGAAAGCACTTTTTTGTCCCGCATCATGTGCTTGATAAATGCATCATAGTCCATGCTGGCAGGTGCTTTCACGGGAAGTTGGGCGTTTTCGAGTAAGGTAGTGATGCGGTTAACATCTTCCTGGTTAACAAGTTGTTGACGCATCGCCGTTTTAGCGGCTAGAACGGTCCCCGCAGACACTGCTTCACCATGCAACCAGTTACCATAACCCATCTCAGCTTCGATCGCATGACCAAACGTATGACCAAGGTTTAGCAGCGCACGAACGCCGGACTCTTTCTCATCGGCGGCAACGACATCTGCTTTGATTTCACAGCAACGCTTGATCGCGTGGATAAGAGCGGCATGTTCAAGCTCATTCAATGACGGATAATTGTCTTCCAGCCATTTGAAAAACTCAGCGTCCGCAATGATGCCATATTTGATGACTTCAGCCATGCCTGCGGCAAACTCGCGCTGAGGGAGAGTTTTAAGCACATCAATATCAATAAAAACAGCCTTCGGTTGATAGAAGGCACCTATCATATTTTTGCCCAAAGGATGGTTTACGGCTGTCTTGCCGCCAACAGATGAGTCAACCTGCGACAGCAATGTTGTTGGGATTTGGATATAGTCCACACCGCGCTGATAACTTGCTGCTGCGAAGCCGACAACATCACCGATAACCCCACCACCGAGTGCAAAAACAAGCACATCACGACCGTAATTGCCTTCGAGTAAGAAAGTGTGAATGGTATTGAAGGTTTCCAGAGTTTTGTACTGTTCGCCATCAGGTAGGATCAACAGGGCCGGATTTGCACCGGCCTGTCTTAACGTATTCATGAAAAGGTCTGCATACAAGGGAGCAATGGTCTCGTTGGTGATCACCACCGCTTGACGTCCCTTGGTGTCGGCGAACAACGCCGCTTGTCCAAGAAGCCCTGAGCCAATAGAGATGCCATAGCTTCTCTCGCCAAGTTTTACGTCAATCCTTTCCATGCTAATCCTTTACTTCATGTTTTAGTGCTTTTCGAGCAGATCAATGATTTGGTTCGCGACAACTTTCGCACTTTGGTCATCGGTGCGAACAACGAAGTCAGCGACTTCTTCATAAAGTGGGTTACGTTCAGCTGCCAGAGATTCAAGCACATCACGTGGCTTGTCGGTTTGCAGCAGTGGACGCTTTTTGTCTCTTTGCGTTCTTGCTAATTGTTTTTCGATCGTAGTTTCAAGATACACAACGATTCCACGGGCCGACAGACGGTTACGACTCTCTTTGCTCTTGATTGAGCCACCACCTGTTGCCAGCACAATACCGTGTTTCTCGGTCAGGTCATTAATGACATTTTCTTCACGGATACGGAAACCGTCTTCACCCTCGACATCGAAGACCCAAGCGATATCAGCGCCTGTGCGATCTTCAATCACAGTGTCGGAGTCAAAGAATTCCATGTGAAGCTGTTGTGCAAGTTGACGCCCAATTGTGCTTTTACCAGCGCCCATTGGACCCACAAGAAAAATATTTCGTTTTTCAGCCATTTTCAGCCATTACGTGCAGTTAATTTTAAACGACACCGCCCGCAGGCTCATTATAACAAGCCCGAGACGCCAGATTCCTCACAGATAATTCGTGATCAGACGGAAAATTATCTCAGGTCTGGCTGTCTCTTGGCAACATTAATTATGAAGTAAGGCCGATCATTGCTTCATTATCCGGGGTGTAACGAAGATAAGGAGCTCGCGTTTGCCGATATTTTCATAATCTCGACGGAATAAATGACCGAGAAGAGGCACGTCACCAAGCAATGGTACTTTCTCAACAGACTTTTCTATCGATTGTTGGTAGATACCACCAAGTACGATTGTTTCACCATTTTGGGCAAGAACTTGGGTATTAATACGCTGAGTATTAATTGCCATAGCTTCACCCGCACCCGCTTTCACCGCCGCCGCTGGTTTATCCTGTGTCACCGTCAAATCTAACACCAATTTGTCATCTGGTGTGATTTGAGGCAGCACGTACAAACTCAACACCGCTTTCTTAAACGCTACTTCTACTCCCTCACCTTCTGATGAGACAACATAAGGGAGCTCCACACCTTGTTCTATGAATGCTGGTTTTTTGTTGGTGGCCAACAAACGAGGACTAGAGATAATTTCAGCTTTCGACTCTAACTCCAAAGCGGATAATTCAAGGTCTAGTAATAACTGATTACCTAAATTTGCCACCTGAAATGCTATGCTCGATGCACTTCCACTGACAGCGCCGAGGTTAACATTCATCATTTTGTTTATATCAACACCACTGGTTCCAGCATTGAAATCCAAGGTACCACCAATTTGCGAAGAATTAGCATTTTGCTTCAATGTACCCCATCGAACGCCCAACTCATCTAGCATCCCCTCATCAACAGTGACGATACGCGCTTCGATTTCAACCTGACTGACTGGAATGTCGATGGTATTGATAAGCGACTTGATAACATCAATATTGTCAGACAAATCCTTGATCAGCAGGGTGTTTGTCCGATTGTCCACTGAGACGTTTCCTCTCGGCGTCAGAAGTGTCACGCCTCTCTCATCTTCCTTGAGTAACTCAGCAACTTCTGCAGCATTGGCATAGTTAATTTGAATGACCTCAGAGCGAAGAGAGGCCAGCTCCCTTTGCTGCCTTTCATGTTCAAGAGTAAGCCTGTCTTGTTCATCAAGTTCAGCTTTAGGCGCAATCAACAGAACGTTGCCATGAAGACGCTTATCAAGGCCTTTCGATTTGAGGATAATATCCAGCGCCTGTGACCATTTCACACCTTCGAGCTTCAGGGTAATGTTTCCATCGACGCTGTCTGAAACAACGAGGTTGAGTCCATTCATCTCCGCAACAACCTGAAGCACATTTCTTATCGCAATATCCTGAAAGCTCAGAGTTACCGGGCGATTTTTGTCGTAGCTGGGTCTGGTTTCAAGCACCGAGTAGTCTGCACTTTGCTGTTCAGCGAAAGTCATTGGGGCTTGCACAAATAATAAAGATGACAACATCAGACCTGCTAAAGGTCTCATCTTAAATCCATTTAACATGACGCAATTTCCTTAATCATTTTAATTCTTTTAGTTCAAAGCCAACTTCGTTGTGCGCGACTGCCAACAACCTCTGCCATCTGACAGTTGTTCTACTAATTCCAGTTCTGCTTTTCCTACACGAGCAATCCTGCCGTGATTATTGCCAAGAATATCGCCAATACGCGCAGTCTCTATCTGTCCTTCAGGCGTTTCAATTAATGCAAATAGCGCATTAGCTTGGCCCATCACGCCTTTAAACGTTAGGCTGGTGACATCGTAGCGCGCCAAAGGGTAAGACTCGTTGTTGTAATCCGGCTGCCAACAGTCAATAACATTTTTACCTCCAGTATCCGCATCGAGCTCTCCGCCGAGCGCAAAAGGCTGATTTTTACCTGAAGGGACAAAAGCCACGGCTTGGTAACGCGGTAATTCAGGGACTTGTGTGGCCGTGATTTTTGCGCTGGCTTTCGTCTGGGTGATGAAAGCATCCAAATCAGAATCGTTACTGGTATGGCAGCCCGCTAAACCTGCGATGAGACTAGTCACCACAACATGTTTAAATTTCATCGCGTTGCTACCTCCTCGACGAATCGGTATGTCACCGCAGAAACTGAATAGGTAAGCGGGCCATTTTGATTTTTTGAGGTTTTTTTCAATGAAAAGTCCTGCAACGCAACCACTCGAGGCATGCGACTAATGTCCTCACTGAATAACCCGAGATTGTCATAGTTGCCACTGATATTCATCGTGAGAGGAATCTCATACAGCCAACCCGATTGTTTCGGTTCCTGAAATTCAAGACGGTTAAACGTTAAGCCCTGTTTAAGGCCAACCTCATTAACCCGTTGAAGAATCGTCGCCATGTCATCCTCTGCAGGAAGTTGCTGGCTCAAAAAATCATAATGACTCTGAAGCGCTTCGATTTGCTCGCCAACATCAGGCAGGGCAGCAACCTGCTGGGCCTTGATTCGAAATTGTGTCTTTAATAATTGCTCTTCAGTCACCAAGCTCTGAACATCTTGCGATGCGGGCAGGATAAAAAAGAACAACGCTGCCGCAGCGACAACAACGGATGACAACATCAATAAACCATGCTGCGCGGCTTTGCTCCACTCAGGAATTTCTTCCAGATCTAAATCTCGCCAATCAGCCATTCGTAGACTCCTCTAGTGCCAGCTCTGGCGAAACAAAGGTTTTTAGGTAAAACGTTATGTGGAAGCGAAAAGGAAGCAAAACCTCATCGTCATCTCGGTCGATTGAGTGGACTTTTTCCTGATCGATATCCGAGTTTGTTTCTAAGTTCTCGAGAAGTTCAGACACTAAGGCATTTGATTTGGCTTTGCCCGTTATCACCACATATCCAGCCCTGTAATCGACAGTGTCGAGCAGTGCGCCCTGAGGCACAATTTTTGGCAACAGGTTAAAGACAGAAACCACATTTCGTCTTTGTTGCTGCAGGCTGTCAACCAGGGCAATCTTGCTTTCAAGCACTTCTCTTTGGCCATCTACTCTGGAAAACTGCGTCAATCTTGTCTGAAGTTGGTTTATTTCCCTTTGGATCAGCGCGTTGCGATCACTTTGCGCGTTGTGGTGTGAAGAAACCCAAAACCACGCAGCAGAAACCATACCAAAGGTAACGACGGCATAGACTGCTAGCGTGACAAAGAAGTGTTGACGTATCTGTTGTTTCCGTAAGTCACGCCATGGAAGGAGGTTAATATCAGGCAACATGAGAAAGCCCCCTTAACGCCAGGCCTAACGCCGTTGAATACGCACCAATAGGCTCTTCGCTCGACACATGCACTTTGTCTTTCACCTGAAAGCCAACAAAGGGGTCAAATACCTCTACCGGTTTGTTTAGCAACGTTGTGAGATGCTTGGTATCTACCATTTGACTGGCAACCCCAGATAACCAGATTTGGTTTATCTGCTCACCGGATAATTGACTGCCCGCAAGCTGATAGAGCCGCTGTATCTCACCGGCTAGTGACTCGGTGAAGGCCTGTTCATTGCCTTCCATCATGTTTGACATCGAGTAAGTGGTACCAAACGCAATCTCTCGATGGAATCGGTATAAATGGGGCTGATAAAGACAGAACTGGGTTTTGGTATAACCAACATCCACCAGCAAGGGCAAACCAGTAGGTGATGCGTGCTCAATTTGGTGCTGATAGAGTCGCATCAACGCAAAGGGCTTTAAGTCCAACACAGAGAGGGAGAAGCCAGCTTTTTCTAATGCATTCAGTTCCTTTGCTAACGCAGATTTGCGGCATGCAAATGCCTCTACGGCATTTTCTTCCGCTTGCACCTGATAATCATAAAAAAGCTCTTCCAAGGCTACGCCGAGACTTTCAGACAAATGAATACCTATCTGCGCGTGGCTCTCCTCATCCGTCTCAGCATTGACTAATGGCAAGCGCTTAAAGATCACATCGCCCTCAGCGACAGACATCACCTGATTAGACGTTCCAAACAATCCCGTGTACGAACCTGTATATCGCTTCAGAGCTTTTGCACAGACCTCTGGCTTGGCCGAATTGAACGCTACCGATTGAAGCTGCCGGATGTGGTACTGCTCACCTTTTCTCTCAAGCACTGCCAACCGCGCCCTGTTTGCAGCAATTTCAATGCCGACTGAGGCATGCTTGCGAAATATCATCTATTTTGTCCTGCTCAGAATTTCTAGTTTTTTTGAAAGTTCTTTCCGATAGCCGTTATTTTTTGTTCAGTTGTCTTTATACTACTGCCAACATGCAATTCTATGATGCGACAAAAAAGTAACGGGAATTATCGGTGAAGTTCATAAAGAGGCTGCTAACATTCGCAATTCTTTGCCTAATTATTGGAGTGAGTACAATTTTTGGCTTTTACGTGTATGTAAAACCAGACTTACCTGATGTGGCAACGCTGAAAGATGTCAAATTACAGACGCCGATGCAGGTGTACAGTGCTGATGGCAAGTTACTGTCGCAGTTTGGTGAAAAACGACGTATTCCTGCTCGTATCGATGAAATGCCAAAGTATTTAATTGAAGCGCTGCTGGCTACTGAAGACTCGCGCTTTTATGACCACCCAGGAATAGACCCGATTGGTATTGTTCGTGCCGCTATTGTTGTTGCCACTTCCGGTGAAGCGAAACAAGGTGCCAGTACCATTACTCAACAGCTCGCTCGAAATTTCTTCCTCACCAATGAGAAGAAAGTCATGCGAAAAATCAAAGAGATTTTTATTGCGATCCATATCGAGCAGTTGCTAACGAAAGACGAAATCCTCGAGCTCTACCTGAATAAGATACCTCTCGGCTATCGCTCATTTGGGGTGGGTGCAGCCGCGCAGGTGTATTTTGGAAAGAACCTCGATCAGCTGACGTTGAGTGAAATGGCCGTGATCGCCGGTTTACCCAAGGCGCCGTCGACATTGAATCCCATCCGCTCGGTAGAGCGTGCGACCAATCGTCGTAATGTTGTGTTAAGCCGTATGCTTGATGAGGGCTATATCTCCCGTTCAGAATATGAGCAGGCGAAGAACGAACCTGTGATGTCCAAGTATCATGGTGCAAAAATCGAACTTTATGCGCCGTATGTTGCTGAGATGGCAAGAGCATGGATGGTGAAAAAATACGGTGAAGATGTTTATGAGTCAGGCCGTAAGGTATACCTGACTGTTGACTCTCGCCTTCAGCTTAGCGCGCAGAATGCTGCAGTTAACAACTTGCTTGATTATGATCTTCGCCACGGCTATCGCGGTGCGGTGAAAACCCTTTGGCAGGAAGGTGCTACACCGTGGACACAAGAAGAAATAAAGCAACACCTGAAAAGCCAGCCGACCTACGGCCAATTGGTGCCAGCCATTGTCACTGCTGTGCAAGGCAAAACAGCCACAGTCTTCAACAAATACGGTGACAGTGTTGAGTTACCGTGGGGTGGCATCAAGTGGGCAAGACGCTACAAGACAGACTCCCGTCAAGGCGCAGCACCCACACAAGCATCCGATATTTTGGCTACCGGGCAACAAATCTGGACACGCAAACTCGGTGAAAACTGGGCCCTCAGCCAAGTGCCAGATGCCAACACCGCCTTTGTCGCTGTGTCTCCTGAAAATGGCGCCATTAAAGCACTGGTCGGTGGATTTAACTACGTCCACAGTAAGTTCAACCGCGCAACGCAGTCGGTACGTCAGGTGGGCTCAAGTATCAAACCATTCATCTACTCGGCGGCACTGGACAAAGGAATGACCTTGGCGACGCTCGTTAACGATGCGCCAATCAACCATTGGGATCAAAGCCAAGGTACAGCGTGGAGACCGAAAAACTCACCGCCAACCTACAGCGGTTTGACCCGTTTGAAAATTGGCTTTGCCAAATCAAAGAACGTGATGGCTGTTCGCCTTCTCAGAAGAATTGGTTTAGATGACACTATCGACTTTCTGACCCGCTTTGGTTTCAAGCACGACGAACTCCCTCGTGCCGAAGCTCTCGCGCTCGGAGCAGGTAGCCTGACGCCACTGCAAATGGCACAAGGCTATAGTGTTTTTGCCAATGGTGGTTACTACCTTAACTCTTTTATAGTCGACAAGGTGACAGACTCATTTGGCGACGTCGTTTATACATCGACTCCCGATTATATCTGCCGCAGTAATTGCCCCGTTGAGGAGACTGCGAACGCAGACGTCGCAAATGGAGAGGGCAGCTCAGAGAATGATGTCACGGTTGGTGAGGTAGAAACTGACCTGTCAGAAGTGATTAAGCCAAAGCAAGCACCACATGTGATCAGTGAACAGAATGCGTTTCTTGTCCGTGAAATGATGGAAGCGAACATCTGGGGTGAAGCGGGTTGGAGTGGCACAGGGTGGCGTGCTAAAACGCTAAATCGCCGCGATATAGGTGGAAAGACGGGCACAACCAATGACGTTAAAGATACCTGGTATGTCGGTTTTGCGCCGGGGCTGGTTGCATCCGTATGGGTTGGTTTTGACGATCCGAGCAGAAAGCTTGGCAGAACATCCCGCAATAAGAACCTCGGTAACGATCAGGTCAGCGGCGGCGAAGCGGGGCAAAAACGGCGCAGATGGCATGGGTTAATTTCATGAAAGAAGCCCTCACTGATACGCCGAAGCAACGTAAGAACTTACCGTCTGACATTGTTCGCGTACGAATCGATAAAGCAACGGGGCTGCTTACCCGTAGAAACGACAAATCGACCATGTTTGAATACTTCGTTAACGGCACAGAGCCGAAGGAGTATATGGCAAGCTCGCCCATTACCTCCGGTGAGCAGGAAGAAGAGCTGTTCTAATCGAAAAAGGCGCCAACGGCGCCTTTTTTCTCGCTCTTATTCTCTCAGCTCAAGGTATCATTTACGCACTGGCTGATAACGGTTGCCAACTTCTGGTATCTCGCTTTTAACGGCGATCCAGGTCGGTGGCTCAAGCTTATTTCTCTGCTCGGGACAGGATCCGTGGCTTTGAGATAGTGCACGCCAGCTTCTTGTCGGCTTTTCGGTATCGCAAGCTCAGGGATCAAGGTGATGCCATTACCCGCAGCAACCATATTTCTGACCGTTTCAAGGCTTGTTGCTTTGAAACGCGTATCATCACTAGCCCCTGCAGCAAAACAAAAACCAAGTGCCTGATCACGAAGACAATGACCATCGGCCAACATCAACAGCGATAAACCATTCAGTTCAAGCATTGGCACTTCTTCTTTCGCTGACCACGGGTGAGCATCAGGAACAGCAAGCCACATTGGCTCATGGTAAACCTCAATTTCAACCAGATGAGAGGTCTCACGTACCGATGCCATGACAGCGCAATCTATCTTGCCTTCTTCAAGGCGTTGAACCAAATCATGGGTCTGCGCTTCATATAAAAACAATTCCAGTTCGGGAAACTGGCTTTTAATCTCACGCACAATAAGCGGCAAAAGGTATGGCCCCACAGTAGGAATAAAACCAATATGGAGAGGACCAGACATGCTCTCACCGTGATCACTGGCCATCTCTTTTAACACTTTCACTTCCAGCAACACATTCTGCGCTTGCTTGACTAACCGCATTCCGGCGTCCGTAAATAAGACACGGCGACTATTTCTTTCTAGTAGCGGTACCCCAAGCGAATCTTCCAGTTTCCGGATTTGGCCACTCAGTGTAGGCTGACTGACGAAACACGCTTCTGCCGCTTTTCTGAAATGCTGGTGTTCCGCCAGAGCGACCAGATATTCAAGGTCACGGATGTTCATTGACTCACCTTTGATAGTTTTTACCTATTGAAAGTATGCATTACAACGATTAGAGCTATCAAGTCGATTTCGACATAATGACCTCAGTTCTTCGGGAACACCGAATTAAAACAACACTTAATCGAGGTCATTAAGCATGAATCTGCAATCCAAAGAAGGTCAACGTATCCCTAACGTCACATTCCCTGTTCGTGACGGCGACAGCTGGAAAAACCTGAGCACTGACGCGTTGTTCGCAGGCAAAACAGTGATCGTATTCAGTCTTCCGGGTGCATTTACCCCGACCTGCTCATCGACGCACCTACCTCGCTACAACGAACTGCAGCCTGTTTTCAAACAGCACGGTGTCGACGACATTCTCTGTGTTTCGGTTAACGATACGTTCGTCATGAACGCTTGGAAAGCCGATCAGGAAGCAGAAAACATTACTTTCATCCCAGACGGCAACGGTGATTTCACCCGGGGTATGGGCATGGCAGTGGCCAAAGACGACATCGGTTTTGGTGAACGTTCATGGCGCTACAGCATGTTGGTCCGTGATGGTGTGATTGAGAAAATGTTCATTGAGCCAAACGAGCCGGGCGACCCGTTCAAAGTCTCAGATGCTGATACCATGTTAAAACACATCGCGCCTGAGCATGAGTTACAAGAGTCAATTACCGTTTTCAGCAAACCGGGCTGCCCATTCTGTAGCAAAGCCAAACAAGCACTGATTGATAAAGGCCTGCAGTATGAAGAAGTCATTCTGGGCAAAGATGCAACCACTGTCAGCTTACGCGCCATTACAGGTCGTGCAACCGTGCCGCAAGTCTTCATCGGCGGAAAACACATCGGTGGTAGCGAAGAGCTTGATGCCTACCTCGCGTAATTCGTGATAGCAACTCCTTACCTAAATCACAAAAAAGTGCCTGTTATCAGGCACTTTCTCCCTCTGTCAGGAAAAATAAAATGAAAAAATTAGTCACCGATGTTGCCGTTATCGGCGGCGGTACAGCAGGTCTTGGTGCCTACCGTGCAGCAAAAGCGCATACCGACAGTGTCGTGATGATTGAGGGCGGCCCTTACGGCACAACCTGTGCTAGTGTCGGCTGTATGCCATCGAAATTACTTATTGCTGCTGCAGAAGCCGTTCATGCCATTGAGCGCGCACCGGGGTTTGGTGTTCACCCTAAGGCTGACACTCACATCAATGGTCGTGAAGTCATGGCAAGAGTGAAAAGTGAAAGAGACCGCTTTGTCGGCTTTGTTGTTGAAGGCGTCGAGGAGATCCCGACAGAAGACAAGATCGTTGGCTATGCCAAATTTGTTGATGCCAATACCTTGACCGTTGACGGTCACACCGAAATTACCGCAAAACGCATTGTTATCGCCACAGGATCGCGTCCAAGCTGGCCAGCTATCTGGCACTCTCTCGGTGATCGTCTAATTATCAATGACGATGTCTTTGAGTGGGATGACCTGCCTGAATCTGTTGCGGTATTCGGTCCCGGCGTCATTGGGCTGGAGCTTGGGCAAGCCCTGCACCGCCTCGGGGTAGACGTACTGATGTTTGGCGTTGGTGGTCAGGTTGGCCCGCTAACTGATCCCGCAGTCATGGCTTATGCCAACAACGCATTCAACGATGAATTTTACCTTGATGCAGATGCAGAGGTGGAAGAGATGGTCAGAGAAGGTAACAGCGTTTATATCCGCTACAAAGACAAAGATGGATGCCCTCAACACCGCGTTGTCGATTACGTACTCGCGGCAACAGGCCGCAGACCAAACGTCGATAAACTGGATATCGAAAACACAGGCATGACGCTTGACCCACGTGGTGTGCCTGTCGCTGATGCGTTTACCATGCAAACCAGCGTTGAACATATTTTTATCGCCGGTGACGCGAGTAATCAAATCCCGCTTTTGCATGAAGCGGCGGATCAAGGACGTATTGCGGGTGATAATGCGGGCCGTGCACCAGACATTCGCGCAGGCTTACGCAAAAGTAAAATTGCTGCCGTATTTTCTGACCCGCAAATTGCGATGGTTGGAGAAAGCTACAAAGAGATAACCGCAAGGCTTGGCACATGTGCCTGCTTTGAAACCGGGCAAGTGTCTTTTGAAGGTCAGGGCCGCTCGCGCGTCATGCTGGTCAACAAAGGCCTACTGCATGTTTATGGCGAGCAGGGAACCGGACGTTTTCTGGGTGCGGAAATGATTGGGCCAAATGCCGAGCATCTCGCTCACTTGTTGGCTTGGGCACACCAAAGCAAAATGACCGTCGCACAGATGCTTGAGATGCCTTTCTACCATCCAGTGATTGAGGAAGGTGTACGTACGGCACTTCGCGATCTCAATGCCAAGCTGCACCTTGGTCCGGAAATGATCAAGCATTGCCTTGATTGTGGCCCTGGTTGCTAAAAGCAGTACATGAATAAGAGAACAAGCATTAACGGAAACAAAAAAGCCTCCAAATTTGGGAGGCTTTTTTTTGATCAACCAGATGTACGTGGTTTAGAGTAAGGGAATGACTTGCCAATACTGTGACCGACGCTTCGGTTCATTTTCTGACAAAATCGGACGCTGCACCCGCTGCATGATGCAACTGGCGTTGATGAACGCCCTGCTGTGGCCACTGTGGTGGTGGTTTTTTCGCGACAGCCCGAAAACCGTCGAATCTATCGCCTTACTGTTTGCCTGCGTGGGAAGTGTAGGGTTGCTACTGTTACATCTCCTGCTCTTCCCCTTTCGCCGAAAAGGTAAAAGCAAAGTCAGTGACAGAAGCAACCCAACAGGAACCTAATTAGGCAACACCCTCAGTCGCAATTAACTTGTCTTGCTCGAAAACGAACTCCAGTGCCACCTCATCACAAGCATGCAGTCGGGGGCAATATTCGCAATCTTTCATTACCTTCTCAGGCAACATCGATTTAGATGTGGCTACAAAACCCAACCGTGAGAAAAAGTCCGGTACACGAGTCAACACAAACACACGCTTAATGGCCATGCGATCGGCTTTCTTCAGCAAGTACTCGACCATAGCACTACCCTGCCCCTGATTCTGCCAACCCTTTTCAATGCCCAAAGAGCGCACTTCAGCAAGGCCTGAGTCATAGACGTATAAGGAACCGCAGCCAGTTACTTCACCTTGATGTTCAGAGACCGCGAACAAGCCGATATTTCGCACCAGCTCATTACGCTCACGGGGTAGGTTTTCACCCTGATTGGCCCAGTAAGCACCATACCTTCAATGGCATCGACATCAGTCAGGCGGGCATTTCTCACCTTGATTTGTGGCGAGTAACGGCCCTCAAGACGCTTCTCCGCCTCACCGATAGCATATGACACCTGTTCAGACGCAACACCACCCAGCGCACACCGTTTCTCAAGGCAAGATTCGATAGTCAGAATAGGATAGACGTCATCTTCGATGACGTCGGAAAACGCCTTCATCTCGTCGAGTGATAGCTCTTCCAACGCACAGCCTTTGTTGATGGCTGTCACGACCGCAACACCAACTATATGGTGCGCTTCACGGAAAGGAATGCCTTTAGCGACCAGATAGTCAGCCAGCTCAGTGGCGTTAGAGTAGCCCTGCATCGCCGCTTCTAGCGTACGCTGCGCGTTGATCGTGATACCTTCAAAGCACAGGGTGGCCATCTCAAGGCAGTCATGCCATGTATCCAGCGCATCAAACAGGCCTTCTTTATCTTCCTGCATGTCCTTGTTGTAGGCCAATGGCAGTGCTTTCACTGTCATCATCATGCTGGCCATCGCACCATAGACACGCCCGGTTTTACCACGGATAAGCTCGAGCGCATCCGGATTTTTCTTCTGCGGCATCAAAGACGAACCAGAAGTCACTGTGTCTGCAAGCTCGATGAAGTTGGACTCACCCGAGTTATAGAAAATCAGGTCTTCCGCCATCCGCGATAAGTGCAGCATAGACACAGATGCAACAGACATCAGCTCCATCACGTGATCACGGTCAGAAACAGAGTCAAGGCTGTTACGGGTAGCACGCTGGAAGCCAAGGCTGTGTGCCAGCGCTTCACGGTCAATCGGATACGCAGTCCCCGCCAATGCACCTGAACCTAATGGGCAAGAATCAAAACGACTCATTGCGTCAGCAAGACGCGAATAGTCACGCTCAAACATCTCTACGTAAGCCAGACACCAGTGCGCAAAGGTGACAGGTTGTGCACGTTGCAAGTGGGTGTAACCCGGCAAGACGGTTGACTGGTTTTCAGACGCGACAGTTACCAGTTGCACCTGAAGTCTGTCGAGTGCCAACAATAGCTGTTGGCCTTGTTGACGACACCAGAGTTTGAGGTCTGTGGCAACCTGATCGTTTCTTGAACGACCGGTGTGGAGCTTTTTCCCCAAGTCACCGACACGATCAATCAACTGCTGTTCAACCCAGCTGTGAATGTCTTCCGCGTCTGATTTAAGGATCTGCTCCGGGTCTTCCATCACCGAAAGTTTGAGCTCATTGAGCGCCAGCTCCAGCTTCTGCTGCTCTGCTTCCGTCAATACACCGACTGAACGCAATGCTTTTGACCAGGCAACAGAGCCAATAATGTCCTGCTCCGCCAGGCGATAATCAAACCGCAAGGAGTCGTTGAACTCTTTAAATCTGGTGTCCGCTGCTTGCGTGAATCGTCCGCCCCACAAAGCCATATTTACCTCTCTTACCTGTATCCAACATTGCTCTATTTATTATTATCTTATTTTTGCTTTTGGTTGTTCATTGCTCTGATACGGCTAGACAGTGAGTAAAGGCGAATAAACCCTTCTGCGTGGCTGTGGTCATAGACATCGTCTTCACCAAAGGTAGCGAACTCTTCAGAGTACAGGCTGTTCAGTGAACGCTTCTGCACGACCGTAGCCTGACCTTTGTAAAGCTTAACGACCACTTCACCGCTTACCATCTGTGCCAACGAATCGGCTGCAGAGATGATTGACTGGCACAGTGGCGTGAACCAACGGCCATCATAAATTAAGTGAGAGGCTTTCAGGCCCAGCTCTTCACGGAATTCAAATGAATCTTTATCCAACACCAGTTGCTCAACAGCACGCAGCGCTTCCATCATGATGGTGCCGCCCGGCGTTTCATAGCAGCCACGAGATTTCATGCCCACCAAACGGTTTTCGACGATATCGATACGACCAACACCGTGACGCGAACCTTTCTCGTTGAGGTAAGTCAGCGCTTGATACGGGGTCATTGCTTCACCATTAACGGCTACCACTTCACCTTTCTCAACAGTCAGGCTAATCGTTTCAGACTGGTCAGGTGCCTGCTCAGGATCAACGGTCCACACCCAGCAAAGCTCATTCGGAGCATTCCAGGTATCTTCCAGCACGCCACCTTCAGTAGAGATGTGCCATGCGTTCGCATCACGGCTATAGATTTTTTCCAGACTTGCCGTGGTAGGGATTTCACGCTCAGCAAGATAATCAAGCAGGGCTTCACGGCTACGCAAATCCCACTCACGCCAAGGCGCAATCACTTTCAGCTGAGGAGCAAGTGCAGCAAAGGCACTTTCAAAACGCACCTGATCATTACCTTTACCGGTACACCCGTGGCAAAGCGCGTCAGCACCCACTTCCAGTGCGCACTCAACCTGCGCTTTGGCTATGATCGGACGTGCCATTGATGTGCCTAACAGGTATTTACCTTCGTACATTGCACCTGTTTTCAGGCTTGGGTAAATATAGTCGGCGACCATTTCGTCTTTTAGGTCCGCAACGAAACACTGAGAGGCACCGGATGCCAGCGCTTTCTCTTCGATGCCTTCGAGCTCCTCTTCGCCCTGACCAACATCAGCCACGAATGCAACCACTTCACAGTCATAGTTTTCTTTCAACCATGGGATAATCGCTGAGGTGTCTAGACCGCCCGAGTATGCCAGTACAACTTTTTTGATATCACTCATTTTACTTCTCCATGTATCCGCGCGACGGTCTGACCGGGCGGTGCAAAATTTTTTATTTTTAAACGTTAAAACGGGTTCCAATACTGACGCCACCGAATAAATCAGACAGTTTTTCCGGATAGCGCCAGCTGGCAATTTCAATAGAGCGGCCAAGTGCCTGCGCAGCTTCGAACGCTGCAGCGACCTTCACCAGCATGCCGTCGGTGATCACACCGTGATGAATAAGCTCGTCAGCCTGTTCCTGATTCAGGGAAGGAAGGAGTTTCCCTTTACCATCCAGCACGCCGCTGACATCGGATAACAGCACCAGCTCAGCATCTAACGCAGCAGCAATCGCTACCGCAGCCTGATCGGCATTGACGTTCATTAATCCGCCCTGATCATCAAGGCCAATTGAACTGATAATCGGCACACAGCCGGTAGCGAGAATGGCTTGTAACAGCGCAGAATCACCCGGTGACGCTTTACCCACGCAACCTAACTCCGGGTCGATTTCGGTAAGCTTACAAAGTCCGCCATCCGCAAGGCTCAGCCCGACAGCCTGAATGCCTGCTTTCACTGCCTGACCTTGCAACAACTTATTGGCTGTGCCTGCCAGTGCGCCTGCCACATAGTTAATTTCATCTTTAGGCGTCACGCGAAGACCATCTTTTTTCTGCACCTTGATATCCAGTGCTGACATCAGGTCATCCACCAGATAACCGCCACCATGTACCACCACCAACGCGCGATCAGCATGGCTTTCTTTATAGTCTTTGATCGCAGAGAACAGTTTGTCGAGCGTCTCTGTGCAACTTAACGCTGCACCACCAAGCTTGACGACCAATGGGTGTAAACTCATGTTTCAGTCTCCTAAACGATGGCAGTTAACGGCGAAAAGCCGAAGCGAATGTTTATGCATTGCATGGCCTGACTGGCGGCACCTTTGAGCAGGTTATCGATTGCCGAAGTCAGGATCACGTGTTGTCCTTGTACTGACCAGCCGATGTCGCAGTACCCCGTTTGCTGCACAGATTGCAGCTTGGCACTTTGGTTTACGCCCAAGGCGCGAACAAGAGGAGTATCGCCATATGCGTTCTCAAGCGCCTCAGAAACCTGCGCTTCTGTCACACCATCAGCTAGCTTAGCGGTGATCGTGGCAAGGATCCCGCGTTTGAAATTGCCAAGGTGCGGGGTAAAAATAACGTCTTGCCCTAAATGCGCACTGATTTCAGGCTGGTGTCTGTGGCTGAAAATACCGTAAGCGTTGAGGCTGACCTCGCAAAAGCTATTCGCCATTGAGGCTTTACGTCCCGCACCAGACACACCGCTTACCGCGTTAATGACTGGCCATTGCTTACCGTCGAGCAAACCTGCTTCAATCAAAGGCTTTAATGCAAGCTGAGAGGCAGTCGGATAACATCCTGGTACAGCAACCAAATCAGCCTGAGCAATCTCAGCTTCATTCCACTCGGCGAGGCCATATACCGCTTTATCTAACCACTCACCATGCTGATGCTCAAAGCCGTAGTAATCAGGATAAAAGTTGTCGCCTTTAACCCGGAATGCACCCGATAAGTCCATGACTGTGCATTGCTGCTCAAGAAACAGCGGCGCAATATCGTGACTGACTTCGTGCGCGGTCGCGAGCAATACCACATCCGCTTTTTTTCCTACCTCGGAGACATCTTTCAACGGCTGAAGAGGCGCATCCACCTGCCCTTTTAGCCAACCGTGTAAATCACTGATGGGCTTACCTGCGTCCGCGCTGTTGGCAGAGACATAAAGCCCCACGAGCTCAAGGCTGGGATGTTGGTGAACCATTCTGGTCAATTCTGCGCCTGTGTAACCACTGGCTCCGACGATTACTGTTTTCAGCATGTGAAATCCGTTTTCTGTTTTTATTGCTTTGATTTTAAGGACGTTACAGCTCGCTCAGCTGCAGAGGGGCAGGACGCCCGACACCAAAATGTTATCGGCGTCGTCGCAAAGAAGTGGTTCGTTGCAGGCTGTTTAGGGTCATTCCTTGGGCTCTCTCAGCTTCACTAATTATTCATTAAATATGAATTAATATTTATTCTCGCTAGAAAGGCAGTTAATGTCAATACAATCGCTTAAAAGAATTACAATTCATCAACATTTTCTACGTGCATATTTAGTCGTATCTACTTTCATCAATTTCTCAGCACACGCAATGTAATTTTTTTTCATCTTTCTATCGTGTCACTAAATTTTTAGATCAATTCGAGATAATGAGGACAAATGACGACAAATATTGACCTTTAGAGCATATTTTCGCTAGATTGATGTATCAGGAATGCAACGAGCATGTAACTTAGTTACAAAATGGATGCCTTATGAATGACAAGTACAATGCCCTCAGAAGTAACGTCAGCACACTCGGACACTTGCTGGGAAACACCATCAAAGCCGCTCACGGCGAGGATTTACTCGATAAAGTAGAGGAAATTCGCCAGCTGTCTAAGTCTGCAGCTGCAGGAAACAGCGATGACAGAGAAAAGCTCATTGATGTTTTACAACAACTGCCAAATGATCAACTACTTCCGGTTGCCCGCGCGTTCAGTCAATTTCTTAACCTGACAAACATTGCCGAACAGTTTCATACTGTCTCTCGTCATTGCGATACGCAGGTATGTAACCCAGACGAAGTCGACGCCCTGTTCGAACGCTTAAAAAGTTCGGATGTTTCCGACGCAGAAACTGACAAAGCGATAGAAGATTTGAAAATCGAGTTGGTGCTCACCGCTCACCCAACAGAAATCGCGCGCCGCACAACCATCCACAAACTGGTACAAATCAATAAATGCCTGTCTGAACTTGAACTGAGTGACATTACTCCTTCGGAGCGCAGTCAAGCAGAGCTCAGACTAGAACAACTGATTGCCCAGTCATGGCACTCAGATGAAATTCGCCAGCAACGCCCTACCCCTGTTGACGAAGCACGCTGGGGCTATGCGGTGATCGAAAACAGTCTGTGGCAAGCTGTTCCCGATTTTATTCGCCAGTTTGACCAGAAGCTTCAGCAGCATCGTGGCCGCAAATTGCCTATTGATGCCTCACCGGTGCAAATCTCTTCATGGATGGGCGGAGACCGAGACGGTAACCCATTTGTGACTCACGCAATCACCCGAGAAGTGCTGCTGCTGGCGCGTTGGAAAGCGGCAGATTTGTATCTGCAGGATATACAGACGCTGATCAGTGAGCTGTCGATGGTGAAAGCTAATGACGAAGTTCGCGAACTGGCAGGACACGCACACGAACCTTACCGTGAAATTCTCCGTGGTCTTCGTGAACTGCTTGGGAACACCCTTGATGTTCTTCATGCCCAGTTAAATGACCAACCAGTTCCGTCATTACCTATCCTGAATGACACTGAGCAACTTTGGGTGCCGCTGCACGCAATCTATCAATCTCTGCATGAAAATGGCATGGGAATCATCGCTGATGGTTGTCTGCTTGATACGCTCCGTCGTGTCCAATGTTTTGGCGCTCACCTTATTAAGTTGGATATTCGACAGGAAAGTACCCGTCACGCCGATGCGCTGTCGGAGATCACCCGCTACCTTGGCATGGGTGACTATTCGCAGTGGAGTGAACAGGACAAGCAATCTTTCCTTATCAGAGAGCTCAGCTCACAGCGCCCTCTTCTGCCACTTAAGTGGACACCAAGCGACAATGTTCAGGAAGTCCTCGACACTTGCCGCACGGTGGCAGAACAGCCGCGCGAAGCGCTGGGCGCTTATGTCATTTCAATGGCAAGAACGGCATCGGATGTCCTCGCCGTCCACCTTCTATTAAAAGAAGCAGGCTGCCCGTTCCGCCTCGATGTATGCCCACTCTTTGAGACACTTGATGACCTCAACAATGCAGAATCAGTCATCAAGCAACTGCTGAGTATCGACTGGTACCGAGGCTTTATCCAAAACTTCCAGATGGTCATGATTGGTTACTCCGATTCAGCCAAAGATGCAGGCGTGATGTCAGCAGGCTGGGCGCAATATCAGGCGATGGAAGCGCTGGTATCTGTGTGCGAAGACGCAGGCGTTGACCTGGTGCTGTTCCACGGCCGTGGCGGTACGATTGGCCGCGGTGGCGCACCAGCGCATGCTGCACTGCTTTCTCAGCCACCGAAGAGTCTGAAGGGTGGGTTACGCGTTACCGAGCAGGGCGAGATGATCCGCTTCAAGCTGGGTCTCCCTCCTGTCGCCGTAAACAGCTTAAACCTTTATACCAGCGCAATTCTGGAAGCAAATCTGCTGCCACCACCAGAGCCCAAGCAACACTGGCGTGAGCAGATGGATCTCCTGAGCCAGGTTTCCTGTGAAAGCTACCGTGGCATCGTTCGTGGCCACAAGGATTTTGTTCCGTATTTCCGCGCGGCAACCCCTGAGCTTGAGCTCGGTAAACTACCTTTGGGATCGCGCCCAGCGAAGCGAAACCCGAAAGGCGGTGTAGAAAGTCTTCGCGCTATCCCTTGGATTTTTGCATGGAGTCAGAACCGATTGCTGCTGCCTGCATGGTTAGGCGCAGGTCAAGCAATACAACACTCTATCGATAACGGACATTTGGCTCAGCTCGAAGAAATGTGTAGAGAATGGCCGTTCTTCTCAACCCGTCTTGGTATGCTGGAAATGGTGTACACCAAGACGAGTTTGTCGACGTCGAAGTACTACGACGAGAAGCTGGTCGATCCTGATCTCTGGTTCCTTGGTGAAGAGCTCCGGGATCGTCTGAGTAAAGACATCAAAGCAGTTCTGATGGTCGAAAACAGCGATCACTTGATGGAACAAGACCCTTGGGGGGCAGAAGCTATTCGCCTGCGAAACATTTATGTTGAGCGTTGAGTATGCTTCAGGCTGAGCTTTTGAGCCGTACCCGGGCAGAGGAAAATGCCTCTCCAGAGCTGGATAACACGCTAATGGTGACCATTGCGGGTATTGCTGCGGGACTGCGAAACACAGGGTAGTGAGATATTGATTCATTGTTAAGAATAGTGACTCATTTTATATATTCCAAACATGATTGACGTATTTAGGGTGATGGGACCGAACTGATAGTGTTATTACTATAAATGAGAAGACAGTCAACCCTGTCGGTATTTGGCAAGGTCAGATATGCAAACAGCATTCTGTGCAGAGAGACTCTCTTGCCAAATACCCATACGAAACAGTGGTCAGAAAGTCGGTGTTATAGCGCAGCTGACGTGCAACCTGAGTACAAAGGATTTGCTCAAAGAACGCACAACCCGAGAACTGGTCGGTCCGCTTTGTGTTTACGATTGGAAAATCAAGCCGCCAAAAGAGCAGCTGTAAACGCAGGCAAATTTTATTTTGGAAAGATAAAAGATGTCACTACCACATGTAATTTTAACGGTGCTGAGTCACCGAGATGCAACAGGATACGATATCACCAAGGAGTTCACCCGTTCCGTTGGTTTTTTCTGGAAAGCGAGCCACCAACAAGTGTATCGTGAGTTAGGAAAACTCGCCGATCAAGCAGCTGTTAGCTGCAAACTTGAGCCGCAAGACGGAAAGCCTGACAGAAAAGTGTACTCGATAACCGCAGCCGGCAAAGCAGCCTTATATCAGTGGTTTCAACAACCGACAAAGCAGACAACATACAGAGACGAACTGTCTGCCAAGTTGCTCACTTGCGCCGTGTTTGATACCAAACCAATGATTGAGCACCTGAATGATATGGTTGATGATGTGCGTTCTTCACTGAGCCAGCTCAGAGATATTGAAAATACCAGATACTCAAACCCAGCAATGTTGTCGCGTGAAGCGAGACTCGAAAGGCTGACTCTGAGACGCGGAATTTTCAACCGAGAAGCGTGGTTGGGTTGGTCTCAAGAAGTACTGGAAGAATTACATCAAATGAATCAGCAAGAAACAGAGTCAAATGTGTTCGCAGTGAATCACAGCTGAATCATTGTCTATACAGACTTGAAGACTCCATTTAGTAAAAAACCGCCTGAAGGCGGTTTTTTTGATTTTGGTCGTTACCGAGCGGGTATTTCAGTGTGTAGGTATTACAGCATACTGGTGAGGCGGTTAATATCCGACAGTATCGCACCGGCAGTGACATCTCGCCCTGCACCAGGACCACGAATAACCAATGGATTCTCTCGGTACCACTTGCTCTCAATCGCAAAGATATTGTCACAGGGCAGCAAATTAGCCATAGGGTCATCTTGCGGCAGCACTTCAATACCCACACGTGCCTTACCATCTTTACCGAGACGGGCAACGTAGCGCAACACACCTTGCTCTATTTCCGCTTTTTCAAGCCATGGCGCCAGATATTCATCTAATGCCTTCGATTGCTCGAAGAAGCTGTCCAAATCTGTTGTTGCCAGCGACTCAGGCACTAAAGACTGTACCTGAACATCTTCAGGCTCAATCGCCAGTCCTGCCTCACGGGTCAAGATAACCAGCTTACGCATCACATCTGCGCCACTGAGATCTTCACGCGGGTCAGGCTCGGTAAGCCCTTGTAGCCAAGCCTGCTCCAAAAGTGCAGAGAAACTCTCACCCTGCTTGTATTGTTGGAACAACCACGACAAAGTGCCAGAGAAAATACCCGACAAAGACAGCACGTCATCGCCGCTTTCCTGCAAATCACGGATAGCGTAATTGACGGGTAACCCTGCCCCCACAGTCGCATTATATAGCCAACGGCGTCCAGTCTTGGCAAAAGCATCCTGAACACGGTAGTAATGCTCTGAGACCGCAGAGCCTGCGTATTTGTTTGCCGAAATCAGGTGGAAGCCGTGTTCTGCCATCATGGGATACAAGTCAGAAAGGCCTGCATTCGCGGTAACATCAAGGATAATGATATCGTCGAACGGGTTTTGCATTAAACGATTGAGCCACTCTGTGCCTTCATATGCCTGCGCCTTTTCATCAAACGCGTTGACTGCATCTGACGCATTGATACCCTCAAGGTCAAGCCACTGCTTCTTGCTGTCTTGAATAGCGATCAGGGTAAAGCTCATACCATGACGTCGTTCCAATGCCGTTTTCTGCTCTGAGAACAGCTCAAGCCAGCGACTGCCAATATTGCCTTTACCGAGCAACACCAAGCCAATCTTTCTTTGCGCATGAAAAAGAGACTGGTGAATACTGGCCACCAGCGCTGCCGTGTCGACCTTACGTAAAATCGCGGCGATACTGACACCTGCAGGTGACTCAGCAATAAACTCAATAGGCTGCCCTTTCAGCTGCTGATAAAAGCCGTGGCAATGTACCGGATTACCGGTCACGCCAGCTCCCACAGCGGCGACCATACAATGATCTTCACGCACACTGATCTCAGCCTGAATATTTGCCGCCTTGAGTTTGGCCAGCACATCACCTGCCACTTCAGCAGTAAAGGCCAATTGAATACGATGTTGGTCATCACTGGCACTTTGCGCCAGAGCTTGAAGTTTGATGCTGTTCAGCAGACTATCCACCTGCTCTTTAACATGCTTAAAATCATGAGATGCAGGCACATCAAGTTGAACAAGGCATACGTTATCCAGAGAGGTGATGATTTTGGCACCTCGGCCGGACGCAAGAACACGCTCAATGCGTGTTGAGCCTGAATCCGGTTCATAGCTACAACGAAGCGTCAGGTCGATCGCGCTTTGTGAGACCGGTTGAAGCGTGCGACTGTGCAGAACAGGCGCCGCCAAACGAGCAAGTTCCGCAGCCTCATCAAGACGAAGCAGTGACAACAGGCAAGCATCATCGACGATGCGTGGGTCAGCACTGCATACGCCCGCAACATCGCTCCATATCGTCACGCGCGACACGTCTGCGAGCGCACCGATAACCGTGGCTGAGTAGTCTGAGCCATTACGGCCAAGCAGAACGGTATCACCCGCCTGCCCCTGCGCCATAAAACCTGTAATAACCACACGTTTGCTCTGATACTGTGCGAGCTGTTCATTAATCAGTGGCCATGAGCGTGCGCGATCGACTTCAGGTTGCGCAGAGCGTTCAGCGCGGAGGAACGTCCTCGAATCAAGGTTTACTGCAGGCAGTCCAAGTTGATTCAAAAGTCCGGCGAGTACCCGCGTAGACCAGACTTCACCAAAGCCCTGGGCCCAGGCTTTTTGTTTTTCATCGAGTGCCGCTTCACCGGCTTTTGCCAACTGGCTGAAATCGTCAAACAGCGCATCAACCAGTTGCTGCTTGTGGTCACCCTCAATCAGATTCTCAATCAAGTCTTGCTGAAACTTACGAAGAGACTGCAGTGCTTCATGCGCCTGACGGCCATCTTTGTCTAGCAGAGAAATCCATTCAATCAGGCGATTTGTCGTCTTGCCCGCAGCGGAAACAACAATTAAATCTTCGTCACCGCTGTATTTTTTTAAAATGCTCGCAACCCGGCGGAAACATTCAGGATCAGCTAAGCTGCTGCCACCGAATTTATGAAGATGTCTCACTTTTCCCTGTGATTGCGTGCCATCAGGCCGTGTCATGATGTCGCCTCTTCTAAGGTTCTGAATGCGTGCTGAAGGTCAGCAACCAGATCCTGCGGGTCTTCCAGTCCCACAGATAAACGTAACAATGTCGGGGCAAGGCCAGCCTCGGCCTGCGCCTCATCACTCATTGCACGGTGTGTCATTGAGCCCGGATGTGTCACTAAACTTTCTACGCCGCCCAGTGACTCTGCCAGTGAGAACAGCTTGAGTGCGCCAAGGAAGGTTTTAAGACCTTCCAGATCCGCATCCAATTCGAAGCTCAGCATTCCACCGAAGCCTGCTTGCTGTTTCAACGCAATTTCGTGGCCTGGATGCTCTTTGAGTGATGGGTGAAATATCTTGCGTACTGCAGATTCTGTTAACAGATATTCCAGTACTTGCGCAGCACTTTGCTCATGCTGGCGCATTCTGGCACCGAGAGTTCTGAGGCCGCGCAAGGTCATATAGCTGTCAAAGGCATTACCAGTTGCACCAATACAGTTGCCCCACCAGGCAAGATTCTCAGCAAGTTCTGCATCTCTAGCAATCACAGCGCCACCGACAGAGTCTGAGTGACCATTGATGTATTTGGTGGTTGAATGAATGACAAAATCAGCACCCAAAGCGAGCGGCTGCTGGAGCACTGGTGACAGGAAGGTATTATCAACGGCAACCCATGCGCCGACTTTGTGTGCCTTCTCGCAAATATCAGCAATGTCCACTACGCGGAGAAGCGGGTTTGAAGGCGTTTCAATCAAGATAAGTTTGGGTTTTCTTGCCAGTGCTGTAGACAGAGCATCAGCGTCTGACTGGTCGATAAACTCAACCGAGAATGCGCCCTTTTTGGCACGGGAGTCAAACAGGCGATAAGTCCCGCCATAGCAGTCATGCGGCGCAATGATGAGGTCATCGCTATCGAGCAAGGATACCAACAGATTAATGGCTGACATGCCACAGCTGGTGACAACAGCCCCCGCACCGCCTTCCATTTCAGCCAGCGCGGTTTCAAGATGAGTTCGGGTTGGATTACCACCACGCGCATAATCATATTTTGGCACTGAGCCAAATTCTGGGAACGTGTAATTGGTGGAGAGATATAGTGGTGGTACAACGGCCTGATGTTGTGTATCTGTCGCGATACCTGTTCTTACTGCAATTGTATCGCGCTTGCTGTCGCTCATTGTGCGTCCTTCCCTGTGCCGTGAAAATCTGTTCAAGCTTGATTACCCACCTTACCGAACACACAACAAGACGTCAATACTTCTAGACGTCTAAATGTCTTTACTTATGGCGGTTAATCTGGCTAAAATTTAACTTCATCGAACCTGGTCGTATAGAGCCGGGGCAGACTAGATAAATAATGCAAAAGTAACCACTGAGAAGGTGATTGATGGCAGACTGGAATGGAGAATATATTAACCCTTATGCCGAGCACGGTAAAAAGAAAGAGCAGGTAAAAAAAATTACCGTCTCTATTCCGCTCAAAGTGCTCAAGGTGCTGACGGATGAGCGTACCCGGCGTCAGGTTAATAACCTTCGACACGCGACGAACAGTGAACTCCTGTGTGAAGCCTTTCTTCATGCCTACACAGGGCAGCCATTGCCGACTGATGACGATATCCGCAAAGATAAAAACGACAGCGTGCCTGCAGAAGTGAAGCGCATCATGCAAGAGCGCGGTATCGAATTTGACGAAGAAGAATATTAAGACATAAAAAAACCAGCCGGCCGGGCTGGTTTTTTTTATGTCTTCAATCGGTTGCGCCAACAACTCAACGTTCAGGCCATGTAACCTGACGGCATATCAATTCGGGCAACCCCCGAATCAACAGCTGCTTGAGCGACCGCTTTCGCGACTCTAGGCAGCAAACGAGGATCCATTGGCTTCGGAATGATATAATCAGGGCCAAAGGACAGTGCTTCAGAGCCGGACGCTTTCACCACTTCCTCCGGCACAGGCTCTTTTGCCAATGCTCGAATCGCATCTACTGCGGCCAGTTTCATTTCATCATTGATCTGGCTGGCACGAACATCCAGCGCACCACGGAAAATGAACGGGAAACACAGTACATTGTTGACCTGATTCGGATAATCCGAACGCCCGGTGCCCATGATGAGATCATCACGCACTTTATGGGCCACTTCTGGCTTAATTTCCGGGTCCGGGTTTGAACAAGCAAATACGATAGGCTTATCAGCCATCAACTTTAACGCTTCAGGTGACAGCAAATCAGGCCCCGATACACCGACGAAGATATCTGCCCCTTCAATCACATCTTCCAACGAACGCTTATCTGTGTTGTTCGCGAAAAGTTGTTTGTATTGGTTGATATCGTCGCGACGGGTGTGAATGACACCTTTGCGATCCAGCATGTAGATTTTCTCGCGTTGCGCACCACACTTGATCAAAAGCTCCATGCAGGCAACCGCTGCTGCACCTGCACCAAGACAGACAATGACGCATCGCCAATTTCTTTACCTTGAAGCTCAAGCGCATTAAGCATGCCAGCAGCAGTAACAATGGCAGTGCCGTGCTGATCATCGTGGAAAACAGGTACGTTACAACGTTCGATTAATTGCTGTTCAATTTCAAAGCAATCAGGTGCTTTGATATCTTCGAGGTTAATACCACCAAATGTGTCGGCAATATTGGCAACAGTATCCACAAATTCATCAATCGTACGATGCTTAACCTCAATATCGATTGAATCCAGATTCGCAAAACGTTTAAACAGTAACGCTTTACCTTCCATTACTGGCTTTGACGCCAACGGACCCAGATTACCAAGTCCAAGAATCGCGGTGCCATTGGAAATTACAGCAACCATGTTGCCTTTTGCTGTGTATTTGTAGACATTATCTGCGTCCTGAGCGATTTCCCTCACAGGCTCAGCGACACCCGGGCTATATGCCAGGGCCAAGTCTTCAACAGTGTTTGCCGGTTTTGTAAGTTCTACAGAGATTTTGCCAGGCACCGGATTCGCATGATAATCCAGAGCCATTTGGCGTCTATCTTCAGACATTTATTTTAATCCTAACTATTAGTCTTTAAAGCTTACCTTGTTTTTCAAGTTTGCAAGCGAAAATACACAAGGTGAGCACTATGGGTAGATAATACGCGCCAACCCTAGATGGTATATCAGTGTCGGGATTAGTGCCAGTGGGGGATAATGTGGCAGAAGGATATGTCTGAAAGGTGAAAAAAAAGGTGCCATAGGCACCTTTTTTTGTAGAGTCAGTCTTATTTGCTGCTCAGTACGCCGAAACGCTTCTTGAAGCGGTCAACGCGGCCACCGGTGTCAACGATACGTTGCTTACCAGTGTAGAATGGGTGGCACTTATCACATACGTCCAGGTTGATGTCTTTACCCAGAGTCGTTTGGAATTCAAAAGTGTTGCCGCAAGAACATTTTGCGCTTGCTGCTTTGTATTCTGGATGGATACCAGCTTTCATAGGGATTACCTCTAATAAAGGCCGTGTCGCTCTCCCGATCCAAAGCCGGGCACCACACGTCGTTAACAACAAATTGTAAGGCGCGAAATTCTAATCAAGCCCGACCAAGATAGCAACTTTTTTGTTCAACCGATTCAAATTCAATGTTCGATATAGTCAACCTCGAACCAAATCAACGGATTGACAGGATTAACGTTGCACCCTTCATCGCCAGCGTTACACTGTGAATAGATATCCAGATTGATCCGAGACTCTTTTTTCAACATGACTGCGCACATTGCACGGGTTGCCCTTCCGGTCCCACTATATAAGACATTCGATTATGTCATTACACCCGAGCAAAGACCGACTGTTGGTGGCCGAGTTAAAGTACCATTTGGTCGTCAGAGCAAAATCGGCATTGTCGTTGAGCTGACAGAGCAGTCTGATTTCCCTCTTGAGCAGCTTAAACCGATTCAGGAAGTCCTCGATGAACAGCCACTCTGGCCGCAAACATTGTATCGCCTTCTTGAATGGGCCAGTCGCTACTATCAGTACCCGCTCGGCGAAGCCTCGCAACCATCATGCCAACCGCACTCAGAAAGGGAAAAGCAGCATCACATGCTGAAACCAAATATTGGCAGCTATCCAGCTAGGTGAAGATCTGCCAGCAGGTGCACTTAGCCGAGCCCCCAAACAGGAACAGCTAGTGACAGCGCTGAAAACAGGCTCTATGGAACATAGCGTATTGAGCGAAGCTGGCTTCACATCGCCAGTCATCAAAGCCGTCAATGAAAAAGGGTTTATCGAGCCTTGTGCTCCGCCGCCGCCGAAACCTTGGGTAAAGGGCTTTGAGATAACGGAAGAAAAGCCAAAACTGAATCATGAACAGGCAATGGCTGTGGCAACGATAAATGCCAATAGCGAATTTGGCTGTTATTTGGTCGAAGGGGTAACAGGTTCAGGTAAAACTGAGGTGTATTTAAACCTACTAGAACCCGTTCTTGCTCGCGGCCAACAGGCATTAATTCTTGTGCCGGAAATAGGCCTCACCCCCCAGACAATCAGTCGTTTTGCAAGACGATTTAGTGTCCCAATTGCTGTCATGCACTCAGGTCTGAACGAAACAGAGCGTCTTACTGCATGGCTTGATGCACGGGATAATCGCGCCGCCATCATTATTGGTACTCGTTCAGCCTTGTTTTCACCCACCAAGCAAACGGGAATCATCATTATCGATGAAGAACATGATGGCTCTTATAAACAGCAAGACAGTTTCCGTTATCACGCCAGAGACTTAGCAGTTTTGCGTGCACGTGAAGAAAACATTCCCATTGTTTTGGGCTCTGCCACGCCGTCATTGGAAACCCTCCACAACGCACAATCTGGTAAGTACCATTATCTAACACTCTCACATCGTGCGGGTAATGCCGTAAAAGCAAAACACGGCATATTAGATATCCGAGGTTTACATCTTGAGGCAGGGTTATCCGCGCCTCTACTAGCAGAAATGCGCAATCAACTTTCGCAGGGTAATCAGGTCATGTTGTTCCTGAACCGTCGTGGGTATTCCCCGGCTCTGATATGCCATGAATGCGGTTGGCTGGCAGAATGCAAACGCTGCGATGCCTACTTTACGCTGTATCAAAACTATCAGGAGCTTCGCTGCCATCATTGCACAGCACAAAAACCTGTGCCGCATCAATGCGAGCAATGCGGGTCAACACAACTAATGAGTGTCGGTGTCGGTACCGAGCAACTTGAACAACAGCTAGAAACACTCTTTCCTGAATACAAAACTATCCGTATCGACAGGGACAATACCCGTCGCAAAGGCGCACTGGAAAACTACCTGCAAGCAATTCACAACAACGAGTATCAGATTTTAATCGGAACGCAGATGCTGGCGAAGGGGCACCATTTCCCGAATGTCACGCTGGTTGCGCTCGTTGACGTAGACAGCTCGCTATTCAGCAACGACTTTCGTGCACCAGAGCGACTGGCCCAGCTATTTGTGCAGGTGGCCGGGCGTGCAGGACGTGCCAGCAAGCCAGGGCTGGTTTTGTTGCAAACTCACCACCCGGAGCACGCATTGCTTCAAGCCTTGGTTCAAAAAGGCTATCAAGACTTTTCCGTCAATGCTCTCACAGAACGCAAGCAAGCTATGCTTCCCCCCTACAGCTACTTCGCCCTTCTACGCGCGGAGGGGTTTGATAATGAACAGGTTGAGCAATTTCTCTATCAAGCTAGAACGGTGCTAGATGCTTCACCATTTGATGATGATGAATGCGCGACATTGGGCCCTGCACCTGCACCATTAGCCCGAAGAGCGGGAAAATTCCGTTGGCAGCTGATTTTTCAGGCACCTAACAGACGATTATTGCAACAGAGATTGACGATTGCACTGCCAGCTTTGTTACAATTGCCGCTTGCTAAAAAGGTTCGATGGTCATTGGATGTCGAGCCTCAGGACATGAACTGATTAAAATTTATTCTCCTAAGCCGGATCTACTTCACATTTCATGTGTAATTAGTGTTACCGTAAGCATGTTTCGCTCGGTGCCTAATCGGTACAATGTAAGTGGAGTGTTAATTATTATTTAATTTATGTTCACCCATTAAGGGACTAATAAGAACAAGAGGAACTTATTTATGGCGACAATGAAGGACGTTGCCCAGCTAGCCGGTGTTTCAACGGCTACTGTCTCTCGAGCGCTGATGAACCCGGAGAAGGTATCAGCCTCGACAAGAAAGAAAGTTGAGCAGGCTGTAATGGAAGCAGGATATAGCCCCAACTCGCTGGCACGTAATTTAAGAAGGAATGAGTCTAAAACCATCGTGGCCATTGTGCCGGATATCTGTGACCCGTATTTTTCAGAGATCATCCGCGGCATCGAAGAAGCTGCAATGGAGCATGGTTACTTGGTACTGCTTGGGGATAGCGGCCAACAGGAAAGCCGTGAGAGCTCGTTTGTGAACTTGGTTTTCACCAAACAAGCTGACGGTATGCTCCTTCTCGGCACAGATTTACCGTTCGATGTCAGTAAACCAGAGCAGAAAAACCTTCCGCCAATGGTTATGGCTTGTGAATATGCACCGGAGCTAGAGCTTCCAACCGTGCACATTGACAACCTCACGGCTGCATTCGAAGCCGTCAATTACCTGACTCAGGTAGGTCATAAGCGCATTGCACAAATTACTGGTCGTCCGGATGCCGCGCTGACGCAATTCCGAATTCAAGGCTACCAGCAAGCACTCCGTCGATGCGGTGTACCGCTTAATCCTGCATACAGTGTTGAGGGAGACTTCACCTTTGCCGCAGGCGCTCGTGCGATGACCACACTACTGTCTTTACCGCAACCTCCAACAGCAGTCTTCTGCCACAGTGATGTGATGGCGATTGGTGCTATGCAGCAAGCTAAACGCCTCGGGTTCCGTGTACCTCATGATATTTCTATCGTCGGCTTCGACGACATCCAGTTTGCTGAGTACTGCGATCCTGCGTTAACAACAGTCTCTCAGCCCCGCTATGACATCGGGCGTCAGGCTATGTTGATGCTGCTTAAGCTAATGAAAGGTACTGACATTCAAGCTGGCTCACACCTGCTTGACTCAAAACTGGTGATCCGCGAGAGCGTTGCACCACCTTCACGCTAAGCCTCTCATGTGCTGGCAACCGCCAGCACAACCCTTTACCATATCGGTTCTTTTCCCTCTGACAGAATGTACGTAAAGTGGCACCTAAAGATTACGTGAAGCGCAGTACGCCTCCGCGCAGAAAACCAAAAACTGCCAAAAAGCCAGTGCCTTCTGGCCGTGGTTTCCCAAAGATGCTTGCACTCGTTGCGTTGGTCATGACGGGTCTGTTTGCTTACGGACTTTATTACTTGTCAGTCAGCACACCTCCAGCCCCGGAAAAAAAGGCTGTCAGCAAGCCTCAACTTCAGAAAAAAGAGGCAACGCTTCCGCCAAAACCGAAAGAGTCCTGGAGCTATGTTGAAGAGCTTGAAAATAAGGAAGTAAAGGTTGAAGCCAAGGAGCAAAAACTCTCTTCTCGCCCTTACCTAATGCAATGCGGCGCGTATAAATTACAAAGCCAGGCCAGCGAGCGAAAAGCAATGATCGCCTTTCAAGGGATTGAAAGTCAGATACGCCATCAAGGCAGTTGGTACAAAGTGGTTTTAGGCCCCTACCCTCAAAAGCGGAAAGCTGAACGAGACCGTAACCTGCTCCGAAAAGCGGGTATAGAACCCTGCGCAATCTGGTATTGGACCGATTAGTTCACTGAAATGCAGGGAATCTTCTCCCTGCATCACCTTGAAAAACAGTTCTCCTATCCCCATCTCCTCGTTAACAACCAAATCTGGTAACGCCAGATAAGACAAATAGAGGTTTGACGTGACTACTATCGTATCCGTGCGCCGCAATGGCAAAGTAGTTATTGCAGGTGATGGCCAGGTATCTCTTGGCAACACTGTAATGAAAGGTAATGCCAAAAAAGTTCGCCGTTTATATAACAATCAGGTACTGGCTGGATTCGCTGGCGGTACAGCAGATGCATTTACACTTTTCGAGCGCTTCGAGCGCAAATTAGAAATGCACCAGGGCCACCTGACCAAAGCTGCGGTTGAGCTCGCAAAAGATTGGCGCACCGATCGCGCACTACGTCGTCTTGAGGCTTTGTTGGCCGTTGCTGATGAAACAGCATCGCTGATCATCACTGGTAATGGCGACGTAGTTCAACCAGAGCACGATCTTATCGCTATCGGCTCAGGCGGTAACTTTGCCCAAGCAGCAGCCACAGCGCTGCTCGAAAACACGGACCTTGGCGCACGTGAGATCGCCGAAAAAGCATTGAATATTGCTGGGGACATTTGTGTGTTCACCAACCAGCACCATACAATTGAAGAATTAGAGACCAAATAGGAACCCCGCATGTCTGATATGACTCCTCGCGAAATTGTTCATGAGCTTGACCGCCACATCATCGGTCAGGACAAAGCAAAACGAGCCGTGGCTATCGCACTGCGTAACCGCTGGCGTCGTATGCAGCTGGCGGAAGAACTGCGGGCTGAAGTGACACCTAAAAACATTCTGATGATTGGTCCAACGGGTGTGGGTAAAACTGAAATTGCCCGCCGTCTGGCCAAATTAGCCAATGCGCCGTTCATAAAAGTCGAAGCAACAAAATTCACTGAAGTGGGTTACGTCGGTAAGGAAGTTGAAACCATCATCCGCGACCTGACTGATGTAGCGATAAAAATGACCCACCAGCAAGCGACTGAGAAGGTGCGCTTCCGTGCCGAGGAGCTCGCTGAAGAGCGTATCCTTGACGTTCTTCTGCCTCCAGCTCGTGATTCTTGGGGCCAGAACGAGGAGAAAACAGAAGACTCCACAACACGTCAAAGTTTCCGTAAGAAGATCCGCGAAGGCAAGCTGGACGACAAAGAGATCGAAATGGATCTTGCTGCGCCACAGATGACCATGGAGATCATGGCACCTCCGGGTATGGAAGAAATGACAAACCAGCTACAAGGTATGTTCCAAAACCTTGGCGGCGGCGGTGCGACGAAAAAGCGTAAGCTCAAACTAAAAGATGCACTAAAAGCAGCAACCGAAGAAGAAGCGGCAAAGCTGGTTAATCAAGACGAGCTAAAAGAGCGTGCGATTCACTCCGTTGAAAACAACGGTATCGTCTTTATCGATGAAATCGACAAAATCTGTAAACGCGGTGAAAGCTCAGGCCCAGACGTTTCTCGTGAAGGCGTGCAGCGAGACCTCCTTCCATTGGTTGAAGGCTCTACCGTCTCAACGAAGCACGGCATGGTAAAAACAGACCATATCCTGTTTATTGCCTCAGGCGCATTTCAGGTTGCACGCCCATCAGATCTAATCCCTGAATTGCAAGGTCGGCTGCCAATTCGTGTTGAACTTGAAGCGCTATCGTCTTCAGACTTTAAACGTATTCTGACAGAGCCTAACGCATCTTTGACCGAGCAATACAGCGCATTGATGGCCACGGAAAGTGTTGAATTGTCATTCACCGAAGATGGCATCGAAGAAATTGCCAACGCCGCATGGCGAGTCAACGAAAAAACAGAAAATATTGGTGCCCGTCGACTGCACACAGTGATGGAAAGGCTGATGGACGAAATCTCTTACGACGCCAGTGAAAAAGGTGGGGAGAAGACGGAGATCGATGCCAATTATGTTCGCAAATACCTAGGCGATCTGGTGGAAGACGAAGATCTCAGCCGCTTTATTCTGTAATTTGTGCTTTATAAACGAATGTTAGGCAGCCAGTGGCTGCCTTTTTTATTTCCATTTCACGTTCACCAGTTCTACCGCATTGCTAGTACTCACACAAAAACAGCACATCTCAGATAGACCTGTCAGATCAACCAGTGTCTCGCTCGACGCGCAGCAGCAATAATGAAGCGCAAGTTGGACTGATATCAAGGGCATGCTCTCAATAATATAAACGTTGCCAACCCTGCCCTTCTTCCAACACATTCCTGCCCTGACACATCTGGGTAACGCAAATTCTCTATAAATGTTAACGCTTAAAAGCTAAAAATAATTAGGAAAACGCATGGATACATCATGGATAAAGATGTTTAGCTGGAAGCCACAACGCGCTATTCAAGAAAACGTTGATCAATATTTCCATTTTTTGATGGCCACCGAGTCATCTCGGTTTTGGCAAACTCTTTCAACTGTCGATCCATTAAAAAGCGGAGAACTCGCCTCAACACTGAAAGGAACCCCTTCTCTCCGCTGGACTCCCTTTTGGCATTCACCAGCAGTCTATCAACTCATTATTCAATGGGTTCGTCATCGACAGTTTGATCAAGAAGCGGCTGTTTTAATGCTGTGCGAAGGATTACTGACATTAATTGATAGACGCAAAGAAGAGAAAGGTCGCCTCGATTACTCCAGTGGTCTTGTAGTCGATATGAATAGCCACTTTGCACTTACGGACTACATAGTTGGCGACAAAGCTTCCGCATATAAAGGGCAGGAAAAGAAAACGGTTCTGAACAAGCTCAAGAAAGCATCCCAAACCATTCTCGATATTAACCCTGTAATCTGGGAGTTCATTACGGCTAATTGCAGCCTTCTAGTCTTGCGTGAAACCCATGACCAAACAGCAAAATCATTTTCGCATGCTGAATGCTTGGGAGCCGTTACTTTTGAAAACTATCATTTAACTGAAGTAACCTCATCCCAAATGCAAGCAGATTTGCTGCATGAAGCCATTCATAATTTCCTAAATAAAGTTGAACTCAAGGGAGTATTGCTGAATGACCATAATGTACTTAAAGACGAACTTTTCTCTCCTTGGACAGGCGAATTAACCAGCTTACATAGCCTTATTCATCATTGCTTCGTATGGGGGGGCGTACATCGTTATCTATCAGAGGTAACAAGGAGTGTTCATTCGACGGAAATCACCCATAAGCTGCTGGAATTTATTGAGAAAGGCTTTCTAGACAAAAAGTTGTTACTGGCAGTAAACAGCTATCGAGACAGTCTCCCACCTTACATATTTAACCACATTGTGGGGCTTACCCACTCTTTTCAGAATAAACAGTTGGTTTGTCACTAAGTACAAAAGGACGATACATAACCGTATCGTCCTTTTAGTCACTTGGATGAAAATGATTAAACGTAATAAGGCGTTGTCTTCAAGTATTTGACGGAATTAGTGACAACAATCAACTCCTCAGTCGAAAGGTTCTTTCCTCTTTGCATCAAAGACATCACATCGTTTTTGCTCAATGTCTGTTGCAAAACTTGAAGCGCTAACTTCTCGCCCAGTTGTCTTGCCAGTGGGTAAAATAAAGCTGGTTTCGCTTTTTGTTCCTTTTTCAACCTCAGTGCCTCTTCCCATTGATGGTAAGAGCGAAGAGAATAACTACGCTGCAGCATATCCTGAGTCTGTTCATCAGCAATTGCACACAGATAAGCCAAACCGAGGGCTTCCCAGAAAAAGCCAAACGTTTCTTTGACAATATTTATCGGCATAAAGCGATAAAACGGCTGGCTGTCCATCGACAAGTTGTAATGCATCACATGACCAAATTGGTGTGCAATAGTCAGCAAATCACAGACGCGGTTAGTCTGACGCCACAGCACATTGGGTTGCAATTGATATCCAGTAAGGCAAGTCAGTGAGTGCCTGTGCTATTTTGTAAAAAGACCGAACAGCGAAGGTGATGACGCACATGAGGCCAACTATGCTGCGCCAACAACGCTGAATAACTCGATAGCGGATGCGCGCCGAATGTCCGGAGCAACGTGTTGTAGTCAGTTGGCTTAATCAGGTGTGATGTTGATTTTGGTGCAAATCGCTTCAGCGATGACAGAAAAAGCTTAGTGTCGGGTGGATAATTCAGAGTGCTATGTGCTCTCTCAAGCTCTTTCTTATCCGCAAGGCCTCTTGATGCTTTAAGCCTTTGTACAGCCTGCTGATAACTTGATGGCACATTGTTAAGCTTCTCTGAGAACGTCGCAAGCTGCCTGAACTTTTCATCATGCTTGTGACCGAGATGTTGTAGTTCCCAATTGAATTCACTACAGCATTGAAACAGCAACTCATCTGCTTTTTGGTAGACAGTGAGATACTTATCAACATTTACATCATCAAGCTCAGCAAGTTCTTTAATCGCTCTGGCTAACAATACCTCTTTAGACGGCCTCATGCTCACCTCTGAATTTCACGTTTTGTTTACATTCAATGAGAGTAAGCGAAATGAAAATTCAGGGTATTACCCGAGTGGGTAGTTTTATTGTCAGAGATCTCAATTATCGGCTAATGAGTTATATAGACGAGAAAAATACTGAAATTATGATGTTAAAGATTATGTCAACAAGTGCTTTCTCATAAGAAAGTTTGTTGTTTCTCTCAATTTTTCAATGTGTTCACACCACGCAGTGAATTATTTGCTTATCTTGTAGAATAAACGTAAGTACCTGTCAGGTCATACAGGTTTCTTTTTATGATAAATTTACTGTATATTCTATTAACTAACTATTCGAGGATACTAATATGAAGAAAAATATACTAACCTTTTTTATCTCAACATTTTTAATGCTTAGCTCTAGCGCTTGTATCGCAGAAGAAACTACTAACAGTAATTTACTTGTAATAGAATCACCTTCTGATCAAGATATTACCCCAGAAAGAACATGTTTAATGTTCAATCAAGTAGTTATACATTGCTTTTAGTTGAATTTCATTAAAAGTCGGAGCTTTATAATATTAAACTTTGACTTTTAATATTTCTTTTCCATCTTCTGAAAGATGATAAATAAAAGCATCATTATCAGTATCAAAGTATTTTATTTCAGTTGAAGATTCATGAATAAGTTTAACTTCGTTATTAGTTAACTCAATAAAGTTAAATTTATTCCCGTCAATCATATTTAAGAATAATCTATTATCTTTTTCATAAATACCAATAACCATTCCGTACTTCCAATTTAACTTAGCAGCGGGCTTAGCCAACCTCAGCATATTGTTATTTTCTAAAGGGTGCCTTTTGAAATTTATATCTCTAAGATCAAGAGATTTAAATTCATTTGGTGACTTAGAATTAGGCATATCAAACTTTGATAGTTTTATTTTATTCCCTAAAAACGAAATAACCTTCAAGTCGCTAAGCTTGTTATCATACGTAGTGATTAGTTTACTTCCGATGCTTACTTCATCAATAATGTTATTTTTTGCCAGATCAAAGAACCCAATGCTATCTTTATACTGAAATATCATCAGTTTGTTATTTTCATCAATTTTAGAGATAAAGATACTATCATCCTTCCGTAAGATTTCTTTGTCACTCTTAATATGAAGTATTCTATCCTCATGGCTAGAATTGAATCTATTGTTAAAATCAAATATATTACCTGATGCATATAGATTGGAAAAGCTATCACCCACAACACTAGAAAAATTCGCAAGCATAGAAAAACCAAGATTACTCTCACCGGGAGGAATAGAAAATACTTTCATTTGCTTTTGAGATGTATGTTGAGTCAGATAAAATGCCTCATTATCATTTAAATAAAAGTCATCTGAATAGTCAATTTTCATCTTGTTAAAATAGATAAAACTTAAATCACCTAAATTTACTGATAATACCTCCCCATCAACGAGAATATAAAATGAATTATCAATATATTTTACTTGCTTTGCTCTTCCTTTAAATACTCTCTCAGATGTCTCTTTATCTTTTCCTTTTTTTACTCGTGCAATATATGAATAATTTAGCCCCGGGATTATGTATATAAGTTCATCTTTTATCGAATCATAAGCTGATTTCAATGATGGGTATGCGATATCTAGCTTAAATATTTCTTCTTGGCGCTCAGTCTCTACTATGTAACGTTTTACTATTGAATAATTATTATATATCATTGATACAATGATACTTTTCTCATCATTTGAAGAGCTTAAATGCGTGATTTTTTCACAATTATAGAGTTTTACATCATTAACAATCTTTGTTATTAAGTTATACTTTAATAGCGAGCAGGGTTTACTTTCATCTTTACTTGCAAATATATAATTACCTGCACTAACTAAGTTAGAGATAGGATGAGAAACTTCGACTAAGTCAGAAAAAGTTAAATTATTCATTTCAGAAATATAATAATTCTCATTATCACTCCTGATAGTTAGCTGATTATTCCACCCCAAGTTAACTATACCTTCACTAAGGCCATCTACGCCCGTAACACCAAATGTAACCAATTGTAACTTTGGGTAAACATATGCTAGAAGGAACAAGAAAGTTACAGTTGATATAAGAAAGCCTTTGGATTTAAAAAGATTAAAGCGGCTGTTTTTCCTATGTTTTTTTTAACTCTATATTTATATATTTAATACTACAAACTAACCTATAACCTTTTCTCGGAACAGATTTTATATACTGAGGGCTTTCAGAATCGTCGCCTAATACCTTCCTTAACTTTGCAATACTCTGTCTAACTGCTGAATCTGATACAACCCGACCACTCCAGACATTCTCATGTAACTCCTCAAGAGTGACGAATTTGTCTTTGTTGGCTATCAGGTAAAGAAGGACGGCAAGCGATTTATCTTCAATCGATACCTCATCACCGCTTTTGTCATTTAGCGTTCTGTCTTTTTCGCAGACTACAAAATCGCCTAACTCAATCATCAAAGTGCTCACTAACAGTTACAGTATGCAAAAGTAAATGCCTAAGTTATCACTCATTGATGTCGCTAAAAGCGTCTACTCAACTGTTTGCGATGTGATTCAACGTTTTTTTGACAATTTTGACGCATTATTACTAAAACTATCATTAATCTAACCGATATCACTAACCAGCGTAAGTAATTGATTTTTATTGCTATATAGTTATCACTTTTCTATCACCCCTTGTGTGATGCCCGTGTTACTGACGTAACACTTACAAAATCAACGGTTAATTGTCGAAGTAACAGGCGATTTGAGAGATACAAGAGTCAATCAACTTTATTGAGTCTTAGGTAGGTACGAAATGGACTTTCGATTGACAACACAGCAAGTAATAAACTCAGCGACTAAAGAGAAAATGGCTGTATTGGGGTTTGAGTGTTTTTCTATCTCAGTCGTCAGCGCTCTCTCGTTGAATCGTTATCATCGTTTTGCTCTGGAACACGGTATAGATAGTCAAATTTTGGACGTAAAAGAAATGGTCCAACATTGCCAAAAGAACATCACTCCGAAGAGGATTCAAACCCAATTAGGCGAGAAGCTGACGATAATTCCTTTTCACTTTCCTGGTTTTTGGTTTGCGTCAATGACAGTTAAAACGACAGAGTTTGTCGTATCGGGGAGTTCTGATATCAGCGCTCTACAAACAATCATCTATTCGTTGTTCGAATCGATTAAAGCTGATCATCAACACATAAGACTAAGCAAGAGAGAACAAGAATGCGTTGAATGGCTATCTGAAGGAAAAACAACACCTGAAATCGCAGTTATTCTTAATATTTCTGAGAGAACAGCCTCTTTTCATGTGAATAACATTATTCATAAAACGCAGAGCCTTAATCGACATCAAGCGCTGACTAAAGTGATTATGTCATCGTAACAGGTAGATATCTGTTTTCTTTCGCATACACCAAGCGGCTCTTTTTTACACCTTTATTAGTTAATCATATTTCTAATGCTGAAATGATTTATGATGATATCGACTCTGCTCTTAACGTTAAGGCGTTCAAATAATAATTTGCAGTGATACTTTACCGTATTCTCTGATATGAAGAGTGCTCTTGAGATTTCTTTATTGGTTTTGCCTTCAATAATAAGATGAACGATTTGTTCTTGCCTTTCGGTCAGAGTAATCGGCATCGCTTGAGAGCGTGGAGTCATATTATTCATCATCATGCGAGATGTACCTTTTCGGCTTGTTATGTTTCTATACTGACTTATCTCGCCTTATCGCTGTACTGTACGATCGTACAGTTTGCCCCCCGTCACCAGCCAACAGAGATGCCTCTTCACACCTCAACAACGTCATTGATATGTATGTTTATTGATACTCTTGTTTGCTTTGTAAGCACAATCATTGCAAAGCCCTTTTCAACCGTTATACTTTCTGGAAAATAACGGCAAATTTGGGTTTATTAACCTCATATCTCTGCCTCACCTGAAGATAAGAAGACATAAACCTATGGAATACAACACTTCAGAACTGTGTGACACATTTCCGGATCAGATCGATGTTCTGGAACCCATGTTCAGCTCTTACGGCGGACGTAACTCGTTTGGTGGTCAAATCAGAACAATCAAATGCTTCGAGGACAGCGGACTTATCCGCTCCACGGTGGCTGAGGATGGTGAAGGCAAGATCTTACTGATTGACGGTGGTGGCTCATTACGCAGAGCGTTGGTTGATGTAGATATCGCTTCTTTGGCAGCAGAAAATGGCTGGGAAGGAATTATCGTCTACGGATGTGTAAGAGATGTTGATGCCATCGATGAAATCGACATTGGTATTCAGGCCTTGGCGTCAATCCCTGTTGGTGCTGATGATAACAGCATTGGGGAGCTCGATATTCCAGTTAACTTTGGCGGTGTGACATTCCTGCCTGAAGACCACGTCTATGCTGATACGACAGGGGTCATCCTGTCGCAAGAGCCAATTGACGTCGAGTAGGAAATTGACTGTTCAAAAATGAAACAGAGCCGGATGGCTCTGTTTTTTATTCCACTTCTTCAATCTTGCCGAGCAAGTTGCGAATGCGATTCTGCCACGCTTCCTGATCCTGACGCAGTTTACTGTTTTCCTGCTCAAGCGCTTCATGACTTTCGCGCGCGTTTGCAGACGCCTGACTTAACTCATCATTCTTTTCTTTTAGCTCTTCAATTTCCATTTGCAGCAAAGAGATAGTATCAACAGCCATCTGCACTTTGGCTTCTAACTGCTCTAAAATTTCCAATGACATCAAGGCCACCTATCATTATTTACACTAACATCGCGCCCAAGGCGCTCCATCACCAGACCAACAGGCGTCTGGTTACCCTACTGCTATTCTATCCCTGCATGGCAGCGCTGGCACCTGTCTAAATCGCATTTAATTAACGATTGAACAAATTTGCGCCAAATTTGCAAAAAAAACAGGCATCTTTTGAAGATAAGAGCCTCTTGGAAACTTCGTTGCAATGAAATTTCAAAATGAGATCTCTCTCAATAATCCATACATTAGACCGTGATAACGTAGACACCGATCGTATCTCTCTTGGATTATCCAAGAACTGCCAGAATTGGCCCGACTGGCACACCCTTGTGCCAGTCTGTTTTTCTGTTGAAGCGCTATCCATGTGAAGCCTGCCGCCACATTCCTGAACCCCAAACAGTAAAAATGTCTTTTTTATGTGTGTTAAACTCGCCGCAAATTATTTGGTGCATTTTTGGTGTCATTAATCACTCATCTTTAAGTGGGAGCTGGAATGAAACGCGATTTGGCAATGGCTTTTTCACGTGTCACAGAAGGGGCTGCATTAGCAGGGTACAAATGGCTTGGTCGTGGCGATAAAAACGTTGCCGACGGTGCTGCGGTTGAAGTGATGCGACTGCTTCTAAATCAAACTGACATCGATGGAGAAATTGTCATCGGAGAGGGTGAGATTGATGATGCGCCCATGCTCTACATCGGTGAGAAAGTAGGCCTAGGCGGTGATGCAGTGGATATTGCTGTAGACCCGATTGAAGGCACTCGTATGACCGCAATGGGACAGCCTAATGCTTTGGCAGTACTCGCAGCCGCCGAAAAAGGCTGCTTTTTAAAAGCGCCCGACATGTACATGGAAAAACTGGTCGTTGGCCCAGACGCCAAAGGCTCCATCGATCTTAACCTCCCACTCAAAGAAAACTTAGAAAATATTGCCCAAGCAAAAGGCAAAGGACTGTCAGAGCTTGTCGTGATCACACTCGCCAAGCCCCGCCATGATGACATTATCCAAGAGATGCACCAGTTGGGCGTGAAAGTATTTGCTATTCCTGACGGCGATGTCGCAGCTTCAATTCTTACCTGCATGCCAGACAGTGAAGTGGATGTGATGTATTGCGTTGGCGGTGCGCCAGAGGGCGTAGTATCAGCCGCAGTTATAAGGGCGTTAGATGGCGACATGCATGGCCGCCTAATTCCTCGTCATGAAGTAAAAGGAAATACAGAAGAAAACCGTCGCCTCGGTGAAATTGAAATCCAACGCTGCCAGGAAATGGGTATAAACGTTGGCCAAAAGCTGGAGATTGGCGACATGGCAAGAAGCGACAACGTCATATTCTCGGGGACGGGTATCACCAAAGGCGATCTGCTTGATGGTGTAAACCGACAAGGAAACATTGCGACGACAGAAACCTTGTTAATACGCGGAAAGTGTCGAACAATTCGTCGTATCCAATCAATACACTATCTCGATAAAAAAGATGAAGATGTAAAGCGCGTCATTCTGTAAGAATGACAAGCATTGAAAAGCAGCGCCCGGTATGCCGCCAGACGCTGCTTTTTTATCTGTGTCATGAAAATCATCAGTCATTTATCAACAGATTGCTTTATTTAGCCAGCTGAATACATAATGGTTCGCGAGACAGAAAACGCTTAGGTTGCAAATGAAAACAGTCGAAAAAATCCTCAACATAATTAAGCGAGAAGGCTCGGTCAGTGCCCGTGCTCTTGCTGATGAGCTTGGTTTGACTACGATGGGTGTCAGACAACATTTGCAGGCAATGGAAGATGACGGCCTACTTTCTTTCAGTGATGTGCGCGTGAAAGTCGGCCGCCCAACACGCCATTGGGCGCTGACCACAGAAGGGCATAAACAATTTGCAGACAGCCACGGTGATTTGGCTGTTGCTCTTATCGATTCGATAAAAAATGTATTTGGTCATCAGGGCTTAGAGCAGGTTATCCGCCAGCGGGAAGAAAATACGCTGGCCCAATATCGGGACGCGATCAAAGATTGCCTTAATTTGCAGGCCAAACTTGAAACCTTGACTTATCTTAGAGAGAGCGAAGGTTATATGGCCGAATTGACAAAAGATGGGGACAGTTTCTTACTGATAGAGAATCACTGCCCAATCTGCCATGCAGCTGAGCAATGTCCAGCCTTGTGTCAGTCCGAGAAAAATATCTTTCAAACTTTATTGTCGGATGATTATCAGGTTGTCAGAGAAGAGCATATTATTAAAGGGCAGCGACGCTGTACCTACAGGGTGACAGCACAACCCTGAGACAAAAAGGAGAATGCATTATGGCAAAATGGATCAAAGCGGAAGTTATCGAAAACCGGCGCTGGAACCGGAATCTATTTAGCCTAGTACTCTCCGCAGAGATTGAACCGTTTATCGCAGGCCAGTTTACCAAACTGGGGATGGAGATAGATGGAAAGTTAATTCAACGCGCCTATTCTCTTGTGAATCCTCCCGGCACCAAATATCAAGAAGTTTATGCGACCCGAGTTGCCGACGGCCTACTCTCTCCGCATCTACATGCCCTTGAAGCAGGTGATAGCCTCATGATCACTGAGAATGCATCGGGCTTCTTTACATTAGACGAGTTGCCGGAGGCCGAAAACCTTTGGCTATTGTCTTCTGGTACTGCGCTAGGCCCTTATCTATCCATGCTGCATGGCCCTGAGATATGGCAGCGCTTTCGCAAAATTGTGCTTATTCACGCCGTGCGCTTCAGCGCAGACCTCAGTTACCAAGGTGAAATCAATAGCCTGAAAAAACAACACAGCGATCAACTGGTGGTTCAGCCGTTTGTTAGTCGAGAACCCAAAGAAGGTGCACTATCAGGGCGAATCACACATGCATTGGAAGATGGCCTCCTCGAGCGTGTTGTCGGTGTACCGCTTAACCCCGACCAAAGCCAAATTATGATATGTGGTAATCCGGATATGGTGAAAGACGTGAAAACAATCCTAGAAGGACGGGGATTTGAGAAAAATTTACGCCGCAAACCGGGGCATATTACTGTCGAGCAATACTGGTAGTGGTTGCGCTAGTCTCGTTCAAATACGTGACGGCACCGAAAGTAGCCGCAAGATTGGACATATACGACAGATAACCGTCACCTCAAGAGAAACGTCACCATTTGGTGCCGTTTTTTTTTTCGTATGAATTCAGATAATTAATTACCGACCACCGCGCCACTTACGACACCCACCCCTTCCAGTCTCACTAATGAAACATTAAGGCAATTGTTTGGCACAGGTCACACTGTAATAGTCAATCCACGACGTAAGGACACATATGTAGTTGGAGGATTGGCTATGCAGAAGTTACCACCGTTTGATGAGCTCAAAGAGTTAGCTGAGAAAGACCCGGCAGCCCTTGAAGCTTTGCGTATCAAAATGAGTGAAGACATGATTTCAGAAGCTTCAGAGGCGATGCAGCCCAAGCTTCGTGCCCAACTTAGTCACATCAATCAAGTTATTGCTCATGGAAAGAACCCTCATCACATCAATACGCTGCTGATGAAAGAACTAATGAAGCAATTCGAGCGCTTCTCTATCTCCTTAAATAACCCATCAGCGCTCACTGAACATACTGCAACGGTGACGACACTTGTCCCTCGCCGACAGCAAGATGATGAAGTAGCGGTTGAGCGGTAGCCGCTACCTTTTCTGCGGCGACTTGATGCCAAGCGGCATCTTTCGCCTGCAGATTACAACGGCAAAGACGCTCTGCTCACCTGCCTAAAGTTCCCCATCACTAGCCGAAAGAAACTTTCCTCTTTGTAACTCCCCTTTCATATTTACCCATTTCTCTCACATAAATCACGGTCTCGTGCTCATATGGAAAATAAATAACGAAATTTTCCTACTAAGCGGTTCACATTTCGTCTTAAAACAAGTACAAACATCAACAATCATGCACTCAGACAGGAAAACGCACCCCTTGTGCTGGTATCTTCTCTGATGCTTTCTAAATAGTTTTGGATTACGGAGGAACTCCTATGCGCCGTCCATTGGTTATGGGTAACTGGAAACTGAACGGTAACAAAACCATGGTCTCTGAGCTGATCAAAGGCCTGGATAATGCACTGACAGGTGTTGAAGGTGTAGACGTTGCCATTGCACCACCAGTCATGTATTTGGACTTGGCTGAGCAGCTTCTGGGCAAAGCACAAAACAAAATTATTCTGGGCTCTCAGAATGTCGACGTAAATGCCAGCGGTGCTTTTACTGGTGATATTTCTCCTGAAATGCTGAAAGATTTTGGCGCAACGCATGCATCATTGGTCACTCTGAGCGCCGTGAATATCACGCAGAGTCCGACGAATTTGTTGCCCAGAAATTCGCATTCCTGAAAGAACAAGGTGTCACCCCTGTTCTGTGTATCGGTGAGTCTGAAGCGCAAAACGAAGCAGGCGAGACGGTTGCTGTCTGCGCACGTCAGCTTGATGCCGTGATCAAATCTCAAGGCGTTGAAGCATTACTGGGCGCTGTCATTGCTTATGAGCCAATCTGGGCAATCGGCACGGGTAAAGCAGCAACCGCTGAGCAAGCACAAGAAATACATGCCGCTATTCGTGCTCACATCGCTGGGTACAGCGAAAACGTAGCACAACAGGTTGTTATTCAATACGGTGGTTCAGTCAAAGCAGCAAACGCGCCTGAGTTGTTTGCAATGCCTGATATCGACGGTGCACTGGTTGGTGGTGCAGCATTGGACGCTGAAGGTTTTGCTGCCATTGCTAAAGCAGCAGCAAACGCGAAACGCTAAGCCCACATGATGTGAAGTTATGAAGAAAAGGAGGCCTTAGCCTCCTTTTTTATTTGTTGCCCACCGCTTGCGAAAATAATTTTATCACCGCTATACTTCGTGTCTGTTTTTCACATCGGATTTATCATGTTCCACATTGTCTTGCACGAACCTCAAATCGCACCCAATACCGGAAACATTATTCGTCTTGCGGCCAATACCGGTTGCAGCTTCATCTTATCGAACCTCTTGGTTTCGACTTTGAAGAGAAAAAGCTTCGACGCGCGGGTCTCGACTATCACGATTTGGCCAATGTGAAAACACATAAAAATTATCAAGCATTTTTGGATACGGTGTCTCCAAAGCGTGCCTTCGCCTGCACAACCAAGGGCAGCCGTCCCCACACTGATTTGACCTATGAAGACGGTGACGCACTGGTTTTCGGTTCAGAAACATCCGGACTGCCAGATCATGTCATGAACACATTCAGCCAAGACGAAAGGTTACGGGTCCCGATGATGCCGGGCAGCAGGAGTATAAACCTTGCCAATACTGTCGCGATTGTGACCTACGAAGCGTGGCGACAACGTGGTTTCATCGGCGGCTGTTAACTTACTCAGGCAAAAATAAAGGCTGGTAAAAACCAGCCTTTTTAATACATCGTGTTGTGATGTTAGGTTCCAGTGCGACCTGTCGCCTTCATCAGGTTGTCCGATACATGACAAAGTTGCTCAACAGCATGAATAAGCTCTTTGACTTGTTCACTGCTTTCTTCGGCTTTGTCGTTGATGCGATTCACGTTGACATTCATTTCTTCGACAACAGTACTTTGCTGAGTAGCGGCACTCGCGACTTCTAGGTTCATCTCATTGACCTTGCCTATCGAGCCGTTGCTGGTATTGAGAAGATCACTTGCCTGTTTAGCCAGCTGTATTGTCTTATCACCAAGCTCACAACTTTCCTGCATGGTATCAACCGCATCTTTGGTCACACCGTCGAATTGAGAAATCATAGTTTCAATTTCTGAGGTCGAATCATGTGTCCTCTTGGCAAGGTTTCGCACCTCATCAGCAACCACGGCAAAACCACGTCCCTGATCACCAGCCTCGCGGCCTCAATCGCGGCATTCAACGCCAACAGGTTCGTCTGCTCGGCAATGCCTTTGATAACATCAAGTACGGTTGTGATGTTATGACTATTCTCTTCCAACTTGCCGAGCGCCTCACTACTTTGGCTCAGACTATCGACCAGAAGGCCAATCTGTTTCACTACTTCATTATTCAAATGAAGACTTTCGTTCGCCTGAGACAAGACGTCTTCTGTCGTGTCGTGGGTGCTGTTGGCGTTACCTGCAATTTGCGTGGCTGATGATGCCAACTCGTTTGTCGATGTAACAACCTGCATGATCTCGCGGCTTTGTACATCGACAATCCCTTGTACCTCGCGGCTCACGGAACTGAGAGAGTTAGAGCTGTCTACCACCTCGTCGGCAATCCCGGCTAACATTTTATTAATGCTCAGCCGAGTTTTCTCGGTATTGTCTTGGAGTTTACCCAGCATACCGGGCAAATTGACTTTACAGGGAACACTAAAATCACCGTTCGCCATAATACTCAATGACTGGAAGACCTTATCAAGCGAACTCACGAGGAAACTAATGATAATCGACGACAAAATCAGCGCCATTATAATTGAAACTACCGTCGCACCAATAACAACGTATTCGAGTGTGGTTGCCTGTTTCTCGATGTTAACGACGGCTTTCTCTGTCATCTTCTCGACAGTGAAATACAGGACCTCTGACATCTTGGCAATTTTATCTGCTTCCACGTCAGTCTGTATGCTCAGTGCATCGGCAGTTTTAATATCACCAGCATCAAGTGCATCAAAGATCTCGTGAACGTGTTTTTGCCAAAGTATGTGCTGGTCAACAAGTGATACAAATTCTTGACTTGCCGTCTGGAAGCCCTCAGCTTCGAACCCTGATGAGTGAGATATCCCCTCGTCAATCAACACTCTAATTTTCTCGAAGTCCTCAGAAACAGCAACTTCGAGCTTGTCGAATTTCTTCTTCAAGTCGGCATACTTTTCTTGATGATTTTCAATACTGTGCCTGAAGGCCTCGTTGTAGGTAACTTGCTGTTTAAACACGTGCTCGCTCGCGCTGTAGAGAGACGCAAGCACTGGCATGTCGGTATGGGCAACCCCATGCAGCTGCTTTTCAGTCGAAGCCAGCTGAACAAACACCAGTAGGGCAACAAGAGCTTGGATCCCGCATACAAACGCGATAAACCAACGCAGTCGCTGTTTAAGTGTCATCTGACTGAACATGAAACCTCCAAAAAAAGGAGCCTTGCTATTTGCACAGGCTAACTAGATGTTATGGCGAAAATTTGATCACCATCAATCAAAGCGTAGCAAATAAGTTCAGTTTTTATACATATGCTTCAAAAATGAGATTAAAAATTACACAGTATTGCGCTGTTATGGCTTGTGGAGCGGTATCACGAGCGTAACCGATAGGCCGCTTCCGGGAACATTTTTCGCAAAACAACGACCGTTATGCTGACGGATAGCATTATCCGTGATAGCCAAACCAAGACCAGTTCCCCCAGTACGACGGGTGCGAGAGCTAGAAACGCGATAAAAAGGCCTGAAAATATCTTCCAGCTCCCCCTCAGGGATCCCACCACCATCATCAGTGACTTCAATCGTCAGCTCTTCACTTGACGTAGAAAATTTTACATCGACCGCTTTATCACCGTACCGAATAGCATTTCTGACGACATTTTCTAGCGCACTGCAAAGCATTGGTCCATAGGCCTCAATCTGGACATCAGGCAGCGTAGATACTGTCGCCGATTTTTGACTCTGTTCAGCTTCAAACCGGGCATCGTCAAGCATTTCTCCCCAGAGTTCTTCTGGGGTAAAGACACTGTGAGATACATGACTATCCATTTGCATGCGTGAGAGGCTTAGTAAATCAGAGATCATGCCTTCAAGCCTTTCCGCCTCTGTGTCAATTCGCTGAAGCTCAGAGCTTTGTCCTTGTTTCCTCATTGCGACGGCATTCGCCATTCTTAACCTTGTTAGGGGCGAGCGTAACTCATGGGATATGTCTGACAGGAGCCTCTGTTGACTGCTCATCATGCCATTGATTGCTTTCACCATTTGGTTGAAGCTCGCACCCGCTTCGCGAAATTCTTGCGTACCTTTTTCGAGGTCCGGATCACCATCAAAGTGACCATCAGCAACTCGCTTGGCCGCTTTTTGCAGTTTACGCGCAGGTTTACTCAGCGCCCAAGCCAGCCAGATGAGAAAAGGAGTGCTGATTGCCATGGCAGCCAGCAAGAATTGCATCGGGCTGTCTAAAATACTGACGATCAGATTTTCAGTTTGATTTCCACCTTGGCCTAGGTAGAGCCAGATTGGCACATTATCCTGCGGAGACTCAATAATATAAGGCCCTGACAACAACCATGGTCCATAAGGCTTTTGTAAGGGTTTTAAAGGGTCATCAGCGATGGTGATGAAATTCCGAACAGCGCGGTTGAATGGACGTGGCTGCTGTTTGTGGTGTATCAGCTCGCTTTCCCCTCGCACGAAAAATAACTGACGATCATTTTTTATGCCGTAACGCCCAGAAAATTGTTGCAGGCGCTGCTTTACAGGCATCGGGCCACGTTTTTCAAGTCGATCCGTTACCAGCTTGGCAAGCTCTTTGGCTTCTCTCTGAGTGCTGGCCGGTGCATCTTGCGTATTTCTCGGGTCGCTGTGCTTAATAAAAAGTACAGAAATCAATACTAAGCAAAGTGTCAGCCAGAAGATGGCAAAAATCCGGCCATACAGGCTTCGAAAGAAGGGAAGACGCATACGTTTATTGCTCCACCAACAGATAACCTTTACCCCTGAGGGTCTTTATTCTTGCCCTGCCTCCCGAGAGGATGGGTAGCTTCTTACGAATGTTAGATATGTGCATATCAATGGCACGGTCGAAAGGAGCCAGCCTCTTACCGAGCACATCTTCACTCAATTGAGTTTTGGGCACGACCTGACCGGCGTGGCGGACCAAACAAATCAGCATTTCAGTTTCAGTACCCGTTAAGGCGATGAGCTTATCGCCACAATAAACTTCAAGACGCTTAGGGTAGATGGTCAAATCCTGATAATGAATCACGTCCTGCTCCGGAGAGCTTTCCGTATCCGTCGATTTCGGCTGCGACGTGCGTCGTAAGATGGCGCGAATGCGCGCTAAGAGTTCGCGGTCACTGAAGGGCTTAGGCAGATAATCGTCTGCCCCAAGCTCCAACCCCATGACTCGGTCTATTTCTTCACCTTTCGCTGTCAACATAAGGACTGGCGTCTGCCGCTGTTCCCGCAAACGACGCAAGGTTTCCATCCCATTGAGGACAGGCATCATTACGTCCAGCAAAATAAGGTCGATATCATCAGAAACCAGCTCGAGACCCTGTTGACCATTACTGGCGGTATTTACATGAAAACCCTCGAGTTCCAACAACTCTGACAGAAGTGATGTGAGTTCGGTATCGTCATCAATTAAAAGCAGATTTGGCATAGCACTTCCACACGCTCAAGTATTTGAGCCAGTATCTTGCAATCTTTTCGCAATTACCAACCCCAGACAGTGACTTTACCTGCCTTTACACTCTTTTACCCGCAGCAAACAGCGTTTTACTCTCCAGCAAGTAGATTTAGTGCAGCAACACACAACAATCGAAAATGGAGAGATACAGATGAAATTAAGAAAACGACTCATCGCTGCATTTGCGGCATCAACCTTGCTGCTCTCAACAGGCTCAGCGTTTGCCTTTGGTGGTGATCATCATGGTAAAGGGCACCATGATGGCAAGTCCTTTAAACGCCTGCTTCGCGGTGTCGATTTAACCGACGAACAAAAAGAACAGCTTAAAACATTAAAAATGGAGCAAAAAGAAGCCCGTAAAAATAATGTTATCGGCGGGCGCGAAAACATGCTTTCGCAGCGTGAACAAGTCAAGCAGCTGTTGCTCGCTGATGCCTTTGACGAGCAGTCAGTTCGACTACTTGCCGAGGAGATGGTGAACCAGCAGACAGAAAGACGTGTGGCAATGCTGAAATCACAACACGCGATGTTGTCAGTTCTCACCCCGGAGCAAAAACAGCAAGTCTCTGAGAACATGACAAAAATGCAAAAGCGGATGGAAGAAAAATTAAATAAACGCCTCCGCAACAACTAAAAAACGGTTTCACCTTCCTTGCTGAGTAAATGATCCGTCAGAGGTAGTCGATACCTTTGACGGATACCACTGTTTTTAGTGGATTAACGTGCCATTAAAAAGCACTATAATAAGTTTTCATACACACCGAACGTATCCTTGTTATGTCAACGACTTATTCCCGCCTCGTTCAGTCTGCTGCATGGGCTGCGACTGTTATCGCAACACTTTTAATGATTGCCAAGCTGTTTACTTGGTGGCATACCGAAGCAGTGAGTCTGCTTGCTTCACTGGTGGACTCTCTCTTGGATATTCTGGCGTCGGTGACCAACTTACTGGTGATTCGATATTCGCTTCAACCGGCTGATGATGAGCACAGCTTCGGGCACGGTAAAGCGGAATCACTGGCTGCACTGGCACAGTCTGCATTTGTTGTTGGTTCCGCATGCTTCCTGTTACTCAACGGTATCGAGCGTTTCTTCCGCCCTTCCCCACTGAACGAGCCCGAGCTCGGCATTTACGTGTCGATTTTTGCAACCATATTGACTGGCGCTTTGGTTATTTTTCAAAAGTGGGTAGTGAGACAAACGGGTAGTCAGGCAATTGCTGCTGACTCGCTACATTACCAGAGTGACTTGTTGATGAATGTTGCGATTATTATTGCGCTAGGCTTGTCCCTGTTTGATATCACTCAAGCAGATGCAGGCTTCGCGATTGCCATCGGTGTCGTGATTATGCTGAATGCCTTTAAAATGGCCAATAATGCCATTCAGTCATTACTTGATCATCGGTTGCCAGAAGATGAGCAAATACAAATTATGAATATTGCCACATCAACCCCGGGTGTAGACGGCGTCCATGAGCTGAGAACCAGACAATCCGGACAAACCAAGTTCATTCAACTTCACCTGGAGATCGACGGTAACCTGCGTCTCATTGAATCCCACAGCATTGCCGATGACGTTGAACAACAATTGTTATCTGTTTTCAATGGTGCTGACATAATTATCCATCAAGATCCAGTTTCGTCGACGGCAAAGTCTGAAAACACAGACGACAAGTCGGCAAATTGATTTATTCTCCGTCGGGTTTTCTGATTTTTATCAACAAAATATGCTAATTAATTTGTAATAGGCTTTCATAAGTAAGAAAGTTACAGTTTCAAAGCAACTGCCGTCGAGATACACTTGGCACTTATTTGTTTTGCACAGACAGTCTTCAGCTTGTCCCGGCATTGCACGAATATGGATTTTGACGTTCAATCCCCAAACTCAGAGGGTAACCATGGTTAGTAAAATTGGTGTTTTGACCAGTGGCGGTGACGCACCGGGTATGAATGCTGCGGTTCGTGGCGTTGTTCGCTCCGCACTCAGCGAAGGTATTGAAGTTTATGGCATTTATGATGCTATTTAGGCCTGCATCAAAATCGCATTGAAAAACTCAGCCGCACCAGCGTTTCTGACATCATCAACAAAGGCGGCACTTTCCTTGGCTCAGCACGTTTCCCTGAATTCCGTGAAGAGAAAGTGCGTCAACAAGCGATCAGCAATCTAAAAATGCACGGGATCGATGCGCTGGTTGTTATCGGCGGCGACGGCTCTTACATGGGTGCGAAGAAGCTGACTGAAATGGGCTTTCCATGTATCGGTCTCCCCGGCACCATCGATAATGATGTTGCAGGCACTGACTACACCATTGGTTATCTGACAGCCCTCAATACCGTCATTGACGCCATTGACCGTCTTCGCGATACGTCATCTTCCCACCAGCGCATTTCGATTGTCGAAGTGATGGGACGCCATTGTGGTGACCTGACTCTGATGTCTGCGATAGCGGGAGGCTGTGAATATATCATCACCCCTGAAATTGGCCTCGACAAAGAAGCCTTGCTCGCAAAGGTCAAAGAAGGCATCTACAAAGGCAAAAAGCACGCCATTATAGCGATCACCGAACTGATGACCGACGCAAATGAATTGGCGAAGTACATTGAGCAAGAAACAGGTCGTGAAACCCGTGCGACAATTCTTGGTCATATTCAGCGTGGAGGGCAACCGACTGCCTTTGACCGAATTCTGGCTTCGCGCATGGGCGCATATGCTGTTCAACTGCTGATGGAAGGTCATGGTGGACGTTGTGTGGGCATTCAGCGAGAAGAGTTGGTACACCATGACATTATCGACGCCATTGAGAACATGAAGCGTCCATTCCGCAAAGACCTGTATGATGTTGCAGACAAGCTGTTCTAACTAAACGCTAGAAAGCAAAAAACGGAGCCCTTGAGCTCCGTTTTTCTTTTGGGGCGGCGTTGAAGTCAAATACCGTCACCGCCAGAAAACAGATTATCGTTGCTCAAATCCTGACACATATCGAGCGATGGCTTATCTGATTGTGGCTTACCGACAACTTTTGCTGGCACACCCGCAACTGTAGTATGAGCAGGAACGTGGTCAAGTACCACAGAGCCAGAGCCTATCTTAGCGCCTTCACCCACCTCAATGTTACCAAGGATCTTGGCACCAGCACCGACCATCACACCCGTGCGAATTTTAGGGTGGCGATCGCCGGACTCTTTACCTGTGCCGCCCAGTGTTACATCCTGCAGTATCGACACATCGTCTTCAATCACAGCCGTTTCACCAACGACAATCCCAGTGGCATGGTCAAACATGATCCCGCGACCAATTGTTGCAGCGGGATGAACATCTACCTGACAGGCAACGGAAATCTGATTCTGTAAGTAAACGGCAAGCTCTCTGCGCTCTTGGAACCAAAGCCAGTTAGCAACTCGGAAACCTTGTAGTGCGTGATAGCCTTTCAGGTAAAGTAACGGTGTAGAGTAAAGCTCAACCGCAGGGTCACGCTGAACCACTGCACAGATATCACAGGCAGCAGAGTCTACGACACGTCTGTCTTTATCGTAGGCTTCCTCTATCACTTCACGCACAGCCATGGCTGGCATTGTCGGTGTCGCTAGCTTGTTGGCGAGGATATAACTGAGCGCCGACCCAAGCGAGTCGTGTTTGATGATGGTTGAATGAAAAAAGCTGGCCAGCATTGGTTCACGTTCAGATTGATCTTTCGCCTCACGCTTGATGGCTTCCCAGACTTTTTGTCGCTCACATTTTTTCATTGGCTTACTACCAGACTCCGCTGTTTTCTTTTCACTCTAGACCGGATCCGTCTCTCTGTCTGATCCAGTGACGAGAATTTCCTTTTGTATCATTACTTACCTAACAGGCGAGTACTTGCTTCTATACCTGCCTGCGCAGTGTAAAACGAATAAATTGTTTTGACTATTTAATCAAAAAAAAACAACGCGGGACAAGCCCGCGTTGTTTTTAATAATCTGTCTGTTTACTCTGAAGTTTTGGCTCTGGCCAACAAATCCTGCGCTGCGATTCTGGCATCTTTGCTTCGTAAAGGACCTTGAAAAGTTGCTCAGCAATCGGCATCTCGACACCCGCACGTTTGGAGAGAGCCCAAACCTCTCGGGTATTCCGATAGCCTTCGACAACCTGACCAATCTCATCTTGAGCCTGTTGCACACCTTTTCCAGCGCCTAACGCTAAACCAAAACGGCGATTACGGGATTGGTTATCAGTACATGTCAGCACCAAATCACCCAAACCAGCCATTCCCATAAAGGTCTCACGCTCTGCGCCCAATGCGACACCGAGACGCGTCATTTCAGCAAGACCCCGAGTGATCAACGCGGTTCTGGCATTCGCGCCATAACCAATACCATCAGACATACCTGCGCCGATCGCGATGACATTTTTCACCGCGCCGCCAAGCTGCATACCGATAAAGTCTGCATTACCGTAAACGCGTAATGTTTTGCTGCAATGCACTTTTTCCTGAAGGTCAGCGAGAAACTCAGCATCTGTCGACGCCACTGAGATAGCCGTTGGCATGCCCGCAGCAAGTTCTTTTGCAAACGTCGGGCCAGACAGCACCGCCAGTGAAATTTCATCACCAACAATATCATGCGCAACATCCTGAAGAAGTCGCCCTGTCTCTGGCTCAAGGCCTTTCGTCGCCCAGCAGATACGACTATCCGGCCGTAAAAACGGCTTCACATTCGCCAACACTTCGGCAAACACATGGCTCGGAACCACAACCAAAATATCACGGCTTGCCTGCACAGCCTGCTCAAGATCCGCGCATACAATCAGCGAATCAGGAAAGGCACTTCCCGGTAAGAAGGCGTCGTTAGCTCTGTCGGTCTCTAACGTCGCCATGTGAACAGGGTTATGCCCCCAAAGCGCGACCGTTTGACCATTTCTCGCAAGAGAAATAGCCAAGGAGGTGCCATAAGAACCAGCACCCAATACTGTCATCGCTGCGTTTGCAGTGTTCATTGCATTCATTCAGAGTACCTTGAAGTCAGCTTATGCTTCTTCAGACTCTTCCTTCATTTGGCTCTGAAGGTAGTTCATGAACAGCGCATCAAAGTTGACAGGCGCAAGGTTCAGCTGAGGGAATGTACCTTAACCACCAAGCCAGAAATGGTTTCGCGCGCATATGGGAAAAGGATGTTAGGGCAGAATGCACCCAGGCAGTGTGCCAGTTGAGGTGCTTCCATACCTTCAACACTGAAGATACCACCTTGCTGGATTTCACACAGGAACGCGTTCTCTTCGCCGTTTTTCACAGTCACAGTCAAACGCAGAACGACTTCGTAGACGTTCTCAGCCAGTTCACGGCTTTGTGTATCCAGGTCCAGATTAACGTCAGGGTTCCACTCGTTTTGGAAAACTTCTGGAGAGTTAGGAGCCTCAAAAGACAGGTCTTTCAGGAAAATGCGCTGGATAGAGAAATTCTGGTCAGCTTGCTGGGTTGCTGTTTCAGCCATGTTTGGAATCCTTTTAAATGTTCTTAGTCTGTGATTGTGCCCGTTCCGGGACACTTAAGTCAGTATAGAGCTGGTTACTTCTTTTTCTTCTTTCGAACCAACGGAAGGTTAGCTTCATTCCATGAAATCAAACCGTCTTTGAGGATACTGACTTTCTCAAAGCCCGCTTTCACCAGCAAGTTGGCATATTCAGGGGTTGTTTGCCCTGACTTGCACACCAATACAATGGGGTTTTGCTTAAATTTTTCAAGCTCACCAAAGTTATTTGCCTTGATCTCTGACGGCAAAATGTGAAGTGAACCAGTAATATGACCATTCTTGTAGTCGTCACGAGAACGAATATCTAAAAACGTCCCGTCTTCGTGGTTGATCAACGCAGTCGCCTGGTTAGGTGACAAAACATTGTACGCGGCTGTTTTTTGTTTGATGGTTAGCGCGATAAGGGCAACGAACAAACCAACCCAAACCGTTGACATGATCATATTGTTAGATAGAAACTCAATAAATGGCTGCATAATTCACTTCTAAATGTTGTCGACAGATTAAAATCGCCCCGAGTATAGCGTGCGCCTTTTGGAAGTGCACCCCGAACAATCAAAATCCCTAGCAGGCTCACTCCACGTCAATACTGGCAAGGTCTAAGGGTATTTGTGGTAGTTAGGAGAAGTAAGATTATTGGTCTTTGATGTAAGATTTGTTGCTCTCAGGCTCGACTTTCAGATAGACGTCAGGAAAACAGATGTAATCCGTATCGTCGATAGAGAGACACAGTATGAAATTTTGTTCCAATTTTGCCTACTGATCGACCAACGAAGTGTAGTAAAGTTACGTTATTAAATTAATAACCGCATTGACAAATACACAGAGGACACCACATGTCTGCCAAAAAGCCACTGGCTCTTGTTATTCTGGATGGCTGGGGATATCGCGAGGATAGCGCTGACAATGCCATTTCCAACGCAAACACTCCAGTTCTTGATGCCCTGATCAAAAACAACAGCACCCTGATTTCCGCATCTGGTATGGATGTAGGCTTACCTGACGGTCAAATGGGTAACTCTGAAGTTGGCCACGTCAACATCGGCGCCGGTCGTATTGTTTATCAGGACCTGACTCGTATTACGAAATCTATCGCCGATGGCGAGTTTGCACATAACCCTGTGCTAACTGCCGCAGTAGATAAAGCAGCCAGTGCCGATAAAGCCGTGCACATTATGGGCCTGATGTCTCCGGGCGGTGTTCACAGCATGAAGACCATATCGCTGCAGCCATCGAGATGGCAGCAGTCCGAGGTGCCGAGCAAATCTATTTGCACTGTTTCCTGGATGGACGCGACACACCACCTCGCAGTGCCAAGGCGTCACTTGAACGCTTTGATGCCCTGTTTGCAAAGCTGGGTAAAGGCCGCGTAGCGTCATTAGTGGGTCGTTACTATGCAATGGACCGTGATAACAACTGGGATCGTGTTGAGCTAGCATACAATCTGTTGACTGAAGCAAACGCAGACTTCTCGTTTGCATCTGCTGTGGAAGGTCTGGATGCAGCATACAGCCGTGACGAAAACGATGAGTTCGTAAAAGCCACCGAGCTTCGCGCTGAAGGCCAGCAGGTGGCGACCATCAATGATGGCGATGCACTTATTTTCATGAACTTCCGTGCTGACCGTGCGCGTCAGATCACCCGCGCATTCTTGCCAAGCTTCGATGGCTTTAGCCGAAACAAAGTGGCGGAACTGTCTGAGTTCGTCATGCTGACTGAATACGCAGCAGATATCGATACACCATGTGCCTTCCCGTCAGAGAACCTATCAAACACCTTGGGTGAATGGTTATCGAAAGAAGGCAAAACACAGCTTCGCATCTCTGAAACGGAAAAGTACGCGCACGTAACCTTCTTTTTTAACGGTGGCGTTGAAGAGGTATTTACTGGCGAAGAGCGCGCACTGGTGGCCTCTCCAAAAGTGGCAACCTACGACCTACAGCCTGAAATGAGCTCAGAAGAGCTGACTGACAAACTGGTCGATGCAATTAAGAGCGGTAAGTTCGACACCATCATCTGTAACTACCCGAATGGCGACATGGTTGGTCATACCGGCGTTTATGATGCAGCAGTGAAAGCCTGCGAAGCGGTAGACAGTTGTATTGCTCGCGTGGTTGAAGCTATCCGTGAAGTAGATGGCCAGCTTTTGATCACTGCTGACCACGGTAATGCTGAAATGATGATCGACCCGAACACTGGCGGCGTTCACACCGCGCATACTAACCTGCCAGTGCCACTGGTTTATGTCGGCAGCACAGATTTAGAGCTGGCATCTGATGGTAAACTGTCGGATCTTGCTCCGACCATGCTGTCTCTGATGAATGTAGAAAAGCCAGCAGAGATGACTGGTAAGGTGCTGTTCAATCTGAAATAATCTTTCCTATGAAAGGAAAGTATTTGCGCCTTCAAGCACGCCAATACGCCAGTGTCCTGTACACTGGCGTTTTCTTGTGCGTGACACTTTCTTCTCCTGCTGTTGCAGAAAGTGAGCAACTATCAGGAGTAAAAAACGAAATATCCCGTCAGGAAAAACAACTCTCTACCAGTAATCAGCGACTCAACCAGCTGCAAAGTAGCCTCAAAAAGCAAGAACAAGCCATTGGAGGCCTTGCCCGTCAAATAAGACAACTGACTCTTTCGACCCAGTCTCTTCAAAAACAAATTGCCAGCTTGCAAAAAGAGCAACGCCACCTTGAACAGGAAAAAATTGGTCAGACGGAAATGCTCAAAGACCTTTTAGATACCTATTACCGGCAAGGACATAAAAGCCAGTTGCAAACCCTACTCAGTGGTGAGGGAAGTGCTAAGCAGGACAGAATGACGGTTTATGCTGAAGCGTTGGCTAAAGCCAGACAAGAAGCCATAGACGCGCTAAGCGAGACCAACCGATTATTAGCTGAGAAACGCTCAGCGATTGCCCGCCAGAAGCAGGAAAAAGAGTCAAAGCTTGCAAAACTCAAGCGTAAATCAGACCAGATAAGCAAAGAGCAGAAGGCGAAGAAAAAGACGGTCTCTGCGATCACCCAAAGAATAAGAAACGACAAAACGTACCTCTCTGAGCTCAAGAATAATCAGCAACGACTAGAAAAAGAGATTAAAGCCGTCGCCGAGCGCCTCAAGGTAAAAATGGACGGACTCTCACCCTACAAAGGCAAACTCAGCTGGCCAGTAAGAGGCCGCGTACAGCACACATTTGGCAGTCAGCAAAGCGCTGAGCTTCGCTGGAAAGGCATGGTAATTGGTGCCAAAGCAGGTACAGAAGTCAACGCAGCGCATGACGGCACGATTGTACTTTCTGACTGGCTCAGAGGTTATGGCTTAATGGTAGTGGTTGACCATGGGCATGGCGATATGAGTTTCTATGGTTACAATCAGGCGCTGCTAAAACAAGTGGGTGACAAAGTAAAAAGCGGCGAGGCCATAGCTCTGGTCGGAAACAGTGGCGGACAAAAATCTGACGGGCTCTACTTTGAGATACGCCGTAAGGGTAAGCCCATCAACCCACAAAGTTGGTTAACTCGATAGGACCATCATTCACACTGACTTCACGCCGCATAGTGCGCAAACAACCCTAAAAAAGCCCGCGATTTAGCGGGCTTTTTTTTCGAGTTTAGATTACGCTTCCCAATCCAGAATTACCTTTCCAGATAACCCTGATCGCATGGTATCAAAGCCTTGTTGGAACTCATCTATCGGGAAGTGGTGAGTGATAATGGGTGTCAGATCCAGACCCGACTGAATAAGGCTCGCCATCTTGTACCAAGTCTCAAACATCTCACGGCCATAAATACCTTTAATGACCAACCCTTTGAAAATCACCTGATTCCAGTCAATACCCATGTTGGACGGTGGAATACCCAGCAGCGCAATCTTGCCACCATGATTCATGCTTTCCAGCATGGCATTAAACGCAGCAGGCACACCGGACATTTCCAGGCCAACATCAAAACCTTCGGTCATATCAAGCTCTGCCATCACATCGTCCAACGAGTTTTTGGCCACATTCACCGCACGGGTAACGCCCATTTGTCTCGCAAGATCAAGTCGATACTCGTTGATATCAGTGATAACAACATGACGGGCCCCAACATGCTTGCAACCGCGGCAGCCATAATACCAATAGGTCCAGCACCCGTGATAAGGACATCCTCACCCACGAGATCAAAAGACAGCGCAGTGTGCACAGCATTGCCGAATGGGTCAAAAATAGAGGCCAAATCGTCAGAAATCTCATCGGGGATCTTAAACGCATTGAATGCGGGAATGACCAGATATTCTGCAAAAGCCCCTTCACGGTTAACTCCGACGCCTGTGGTATTACGGCAAAGATGCGTGCGCCCGCCGCGACAGTTACGGCAGTGCCCGCAAGTGATGTGACCTTCACCAGAAACACGGTCTCCGACCGCAAAGCCACGCACTTCTTGACCGAGGGCAATGACTTCACCCACATATTCATGCCCCACGACCATTGGCACTGGGATCGTCTTCTGAGACCACTCATCCCAGTTATATATATGGACATCGGTACCGCAAATAGCGGTCTTACGAATTTTAATCAGCAGATCGTTATGGCCCAATTCAGGCTTCTCTACCTCGGTCATCCAAATACCGGGCTCAGCCTTAAGTTTCGCCAACGCTTTCATTGAATTACTCATCACGATTACCCAATCAATTCCATATCACGTCCCACTTTGATAAAGGCATCAATGGCTTTATCAAGTTGCTCTCGGCTGTGTGCCGCAGACATTTGGGTGCGAATTCTGGCTTGTCCTTTTGGTACTACAGGGAAAGAGAAACCAATCACGTAGATACCTTCTGCCATCATACGCTCAGCAAATTCAGCCGCGACTTTTGCATCACCCAGCATCACAGGAATAATGGCATGGTCTGCACCTGCCAAGGTGAAACCCGCTTCGCTCATGCGTGCACGGAAGTGCGTAGCGTTTGCCCAAAGCTGGTCACGCAGGTCGCCACTTTCAGCCAAAAGGTCAATCACGCGGATAGATGCCGCAACAATAGCGGGGGCGAGGGAGTTAGAGAACAGATAAGGACGAGAGCGCTGACGAAGCCACTCAACCACTTCCTTTTTACCCGACGTATAACCGCCGGATGCGCCACCCATGCTTTGCCCAAGGTTCCTGTGATGATATCAATGCGATCAATCACATCATGATACTCGTGGGTACCGCGGCCGTTTTGACCCATAAAGCCCACTGCGTGAGAGTCGTCGACCATCACCAGTGCGCCAAATTCATCTGCCAAATCGCAGACGGCAGGGAGGTTTGCGACAACGCCATCCATCGAGAAAACACCGTCAGTCACAATTAGCGTGTGTCTTACGCCTGCTGCTTTGGCTTCTTCAAGGCGGGCTCTCAGCTCACCCATGTCGTTGTTGGCATAACGGAAACGTTTCGCTTTACAAAGACGCACACCATCGATGATAGAGGCATGGTTGAGTGCATCAGAAATAATCGCATCTTCAGGGCCGAGAATGGTTTCAAACAACCCGGCATTAGCATCAAAGCATGAGCTATAAAGAATAGTGTCTTCCATATCAAGAAAATCAGAAAGTTTCTGTTCCAGCGCTTTGTGCGCATCTTGCGTACCACAGATAAAACGTACAGACGCCATACCAAAACCCTGCTCGTCCATACCTTGCTGAGCTGCACTGATAAGGGCGGGATGGTTGGCAAGACCTAGGTAGTTGTTGGCACAGAAGTTCAGAACCTCTTTTCCTGAACTGACAGAGATATTGGCTTGCTGCGCAGAGGTAATTTCGCGCTCGTGTTTATAAAGGCCTTCAGCTTTGACTTCTTCAATTTGCTGACGAATTTGCTGGTAAAAAGCAGCAGTCATTTCCTACTCCCTCGTTCTGGACGGGTTCTGAACAGAATATTACTTCGCCTGATAATCAGGCTATGCGATAGAATCATCACAACGCACCCTATTTTGGCACGCAGACATCTCCATAGTTATTACTATATACAGAATGTCTATGATGTTTCGGTGCTAGATAGTAGTTTTCTGTTCTTATCGCCGTCCAGATAAGAAGTAGATCTTATTGCAGTGGATCACGAATCATTCTTGATCAATCTGCGCCTTGTAGTGTTCAATTAATCCCAGCACCACTTGTTTACCAATCGGGGTAGTAAGAGGCGATACAATTTTTAAAATTTTGACCACCCCCTGATAGATAACACCTTTGGTCACTTGGGTCGCAGGTGCATGTACTGACTGGTAAAAAATCCAGCTCGATGCCACCAGCTTTAGGGTATCCCCTAATCCGTCCAAGTCATCGTCATCCAGATTTAAAAATCCGGTATCGCGGAACTGCGCCATCATGGCCACTAAATCACGCTGGAGAGAGTGTTGTGCAGTGATATATTTTTCCTGCAAAACAGCATCGCGACGAAGTATGTCAGGCAAGTTGGCATAAAAGAAACGATAGCGCCACATCAGTTGGAATGCCGCATCGAGGTAAGTCAACAGCTTCTGCTGATCAAGCATATCCGTCTCAGGATTAGGCAAAAAGGCGGTACCCAGATCAATAGCGTATTGATCAAAAATACAGTGTATAATCTCTTCCTTATTACGGAAGTGGTAGTAGAGGTTGCCCGGGCTTATCCCGAGGTCGGCAGCAATATGATTGGTGGTGACATTCGGTTCACCCTGCTCATTGAAAAGTGCCAGTGCTGACTGAATTATGCGTTCGCGGGTCTTCATGGTCTTAGTAACGTCCTCTCTCCCTGACGGAATCCGGAATAGTAACACAGTAATAACACTCTGCATGGGCGAGTGTTCTCATTGTATGATAATAGGTGAAAGTATGATTATAGTAACTGGTGGCGCTGGCATGATTGGCAGTAATCTGGTTAAAGCGCTTAACGAGCAGGGCTACAATGACATTCTGGTTGTCGACAACCTAAAAGACGGCACCAAGTTTGTTAATCTGGTCGACCTCGATATCACCGATTACATGGACAAAGAGGACTTCCTGACCCAGATCATGGCAGGCGATGATTTCGGTCCAATCGAGGCTGTCTTTCATGAAGGTGCTTGCTCTGCCACCACGGAGTGGGATGGCAAATATATGATGCTCAACAACTATGAGTATTCTAAAGAGCTGCTTCATTATTGCCTTGAGCGTGAAATTCCATTCTTGTACGCCTCGTCGGCGGCAACCTATGGTGGCCGTGATCGTGACTTCATTGAGGAGCGCGAGTACGAGGGTGCATTGAATGTTTACGGCTATTCAAAGCAGCAGTTTGATAACTACGTTCGTCGCCTATGGCTTGATGCGGAAGAGCATGGTGAAACGCTATCTCAAGTAACCGGTTTCCGTTACTTCAATGTATATGGTCCACGTGAACAGCACAAAGGCAGCATGGCCTCTGTCGCTTTCCACTTAAATAGCCAAATTAAAGAAGGCAACAAAGCGAAGCTCTTTGAAGGCAGTGACCAATTCAAGCGTGATTTCGTTTACGTGGGTGATGTTTGTAAGATGAACATTTGGTTCTGGCAAAACGGCAAGTCTGGCATCTTCAACTGTGGAACAGGCAGTGCTGAACCTTTCCAAGAAGTCGCCAACGCAGTTTTGAAACACCACGGTAAGGGTGAAGTTGAAATTATTCCTTTCCCTGAGCACCTAAAAGGTCGCTACCAGACTTTTACGGAAGCTGACCTGACCAAAGTCCGTGCTGCTGGCTATCAAGACGATTTCAAAAACGTCGCTGACGGCGTGGCTGAATACCTGTCAATTATCAATAAATAACCTTTTCCTGTGCGGGTGAACACCCGCACTCTCACAACCTAGCCTATTACTGCTTATCTATGAGTCATTCGACACCATCAGAGTATTCGCCGAAGTTCGAGTGGTCTTTTCTGCACCCCAAATACTGGGGGAGCTGGATAGGGATTGCCCTTGCCGCCTTAATGGCGTTTGTCCCCTTCCGTATCCGGGACAAAATCGCAATGTTATTAGCAAAACAGTTGGTCAAGCTAAATAACAGCGCCAAACGCCGCGCGGTCATTAACCTTGCGCAATGTTTTCCAGAAAAATCGGAACAAGAACGCCATCATATTCTCGAACAAAGCTACATGAATGCTGGCTGCATTTTGTTTGGGTTTGCGACCATTCTGGTACGAAGCAAAGCTTATCTGGCCAGACGAACCGTATTTCACGGTGACCAAATCCTCACCGAATTGGCTGAAAACGGTGAGAAGATAATTCTGCTCGTCCCTCATACCTGGTCTATCGATTATCCAGCGGTTCAGCTGGCTTCACGCGGCTTACCCATTGTTGGACTGGTAAAAAAACAATCCAACCCACTCAATGATTGGCTGATGAATGTTCAGCGTCTCAAGTATGGTGGTTGTATTCACGAAAGATCGACAGGAATAAAACCGTTTCTCAAGTCGATCCGCGAAGGCTTTTTGGGTTATTATTTGCCCGATCAGGACCACGGACGTGAAAACAGTGTCTTCGTTCCCTTCCTTGGCGCAGAAAAAGCCACGCTGGCAGGCCTTGGCAAACTGGCACGATTAGGCAAAGCCAAAGTGGTGCCACTGATGTCTGCCTACAATCGCGAAACAGGCAACTTTGAAGTCATTGTTAAACCACCATTGGAAAACTTCCCTACCGGGGACGATGAGCAGGATGCACGGATCATGAACAGTCATCTGGAGGCATTCATTACCTCGGCACCGGAACAGTACATGTGGATTATCAATTTGCTTCGGACCCGACCCGACGGTAGCGAACTTTATTAAATGGTATCTCACCCATGAATATTTTAATGGCGTTGTCACAGCGTGAAGTGACCGGGGCAGAAGTCTATGCCACCACTGTCGGCGATGCATTAACCGAACGCGGACACAACGTCTTTTATGTGTCAGATACGCTGACCAAACCCCACAAAGGGCCGTTTTTTTCACTGCGATTTAACAAACGCAGTGTGCCACGTCGTTTCTGGCACGTCGGCTATCTGATTTACCTGATTAAGAAGCATAAGATACAACTGGTACACGCCCACTCACGTGCTTCAAGCTGGAGCTGTCACGTCGCCTGTAAGCTCACAGGCACCCCAATGGTCACAACAGTGCATGGCAGGCAGCCTGTCCATCGTTCACGTAAAAAATTCCATGCCATGGGTAACCGTGCATTACCTGTATGTGAAGCGATTTATACGCAGTTACTTGAGGATTTGGATGTGCCTCCTGACACCATGACGGTCAGTCGAAATGGCATCAGTACAGATCGTTACCAGTGGACAGACGCGCCTGAAAATACCAAAAAGGTCATTTCGATTATTGGCAGGCTCAGCGGCCCAAAAGGCGATCTTTGCTTCCGTCTTTTGGATGAATGCCTGGATCTGGAAAAATACGACGTTAAGATTGTGACAGGTACGCAACCCACAGAGCGTTTTGATAGATTCAAAACCAAAGCTGATTTTGTTGGCTACGTCGAGGATGTACCGGGCATGATGGCGAAATCTGATCTCGTGATTGGGGCCGGACGTGTTGCCATGGAGTCACTTCTTTGCGGAAGACCGACCTTTGCGATTGGAGAAGCTATCTCTATCGGCCCCGTCACCGAAGAAACCATTGAACATGCAATGGCCACCAACTTTGGCGATATTGGTCCAAAAGACTTAGACATTGATTTTTCAATGATCGCTCAGCAAATCGAACAAGCGCTTTCTTCTCCTCACTGTGAAAAGACGGTCACTGAGAAGGTCAAAGATAATTACGACCTCGATAATATCGTCACTCAACTCGAAGACATTTACCAAACGGTGTATGTCCGAACACGTAGACGTGAAATACCCGTATTGATGTATCACAGGTTCTCAGACAGCGAAGAGAGCCGCAGTGACATGGCGCCTTATATCGACATTGCAATGTTTGAAAAGCACCTCAAGCTGCTAAAAAAACTGGGCTTTGAAACACTGACATTTGCAGATATCCAGAAGAACGGATTGATATCTCGCCTTGAAGAAGGCAAACGCTACTGCATGATCACAGTGGATGACGGTTTCAAGGACAACTTGACTCTGATGCTTCCACTGCTCAAGAAGTATAACTTCAAGGCAGTTGTCTATGCAGTGACAGGTATCGACTACAACAAGTGGGATGTCGAACACCCCGATACACCAGAAAAGCGCTTTGACTTGATGAATCCAGCTGAACTGAAGGAACTTTCAGATTCCGGCCATGTCGAAATTGGCGGTCATACATTGACGCACCCACATCTGGATAGACTTCCTAGAGAAAAACAACATGCAGAAATCACGGAAAATAAAAATCAGTTAGAAGAGCTATTGGGCTACCCACTTGTCTCTTTCGCGTATCCATACGGTGATTGGAACGATGACAGTCAATCATTGGCAAAAGAGGCGGGATACCAATTTGCCGTCGCAACAAACAGTGGCCCATTGGCCTTTCATGAAGAACCCTTTTTAATCCGTCGCATAGGTATCTACCCGGGTACTGATGTGTTTGGATTGTTTAGGAAAGTAATTGGCAATTACCTGTTCAGAAAAGTAAAAGATGAGACGTACCATGGCTGATTTCATGACTCTCCTATCCTTCAAGCTAAGGAATAGAGTGCGCATTGATAGTGGTAATACAGTCCACTTTGGAAATAACAATCGGATTCGAAAGTGTATAGTCGATATTCATGGCGCAGGAAACACTTTGATTTTCAAAGATGGCGCCAACCTTAGAGGTGTGCACTTAGAGTTGATAGGCAATAACTGTACTCTAACGATAGGTAAAAACTGTGTAATCGGTGAAGAGTGCTACTTTTCATGCCGAGAAAAAGGAACGAACCTCACTATTGGGGACAACTGTATGTTCTCACGTAATGTGAAGTTGATGACTAGTGACGGCCATGACGTTAGTCAAAATGGTATCCGTATAAATCCGGCTGAGAATATTGAGATTGGCAGTCGCGTTTGGCTCGCTGACAATGTCACTGTGCTAAAAGGTTGCTGTATTGCTTCGGGAAGCATTGTAGGTATAAATTCCATTGTCACAAAAAATATCCCCTCAAACTCGGTTGCTGTTGGTTGCCCAGCAAAAGTCGTAAAGTCTGAAATCTCTTGGGACGAAAAGCTAACTTTTTGAAGCCAGCGTCAACATAGAGAGTATTAACAATGAAGACAAAAATATTAATTATCGGACCATCTTGGGTTGGCGATATGGTGATGTCGCAGAGTCTGTACATCACCCTTCGAGAACTAAACCCTAACTGCTTGATTGACGTTTTGGCGCCAGCTTGGTGTCGACCTGTGCTTGAGCGGATGCCTGAAGTCAACGAAGCGCTGGAAATGCCTTTTGGTCACGGAGAGTTCAACTTATCCGGCCGCTGGAAACTGGGAAAAAGTCTCAAAAGCAACGACTACACACATGCGTTTGTCCTACCTCGTTCAGCTAAGTCTGCCTTCATTCCATTTTTTGCTGGCGTGCCAAACCGAACTGGGTGGAAGGGAGAGATGCGTTATGGCCTGTTAAATGACATACGCGCTGATAGGACTGTTTTTCAGTACATGGTAGAACGCTATGTTGGGCTGGCCTATCCCAAAGAAGTCATGATGGACAAGACAGAATTCCGTACCATCAAGCACCCTTCACTTCGAGTTGACGAAGACAACCAAACCGATTGTCTAAAACGCTTCAATATTTCAGACACCCCTATCGTCGGCATTTGCCCCGGTGCTGAGTTTGGGCCGGCTAAGCGTTGGCCTGAAGCACATTATACAAAAGTGGCAGAAACACTTATCCGCGAGGGTAATCAGGTTTTGTTGTTCGGTGGTCCCAAAGACAACGATGTTGCACAGTTGATCAAAGGTGCGTTGCCAGAAGAGCTTAAAGAGAGGTGTTTCAACTTGGCGGGTGAAACAAGCTTGGTCGACGCAGTGGATTTACTCGCAGCATGTCATACCGTGTTCTCTAATGACTCAGGTCTTATGCACGTTGCGGCGGCTGTCGGCGCTAACATTGTCGCAATTTATGGTTCCAGCTCCCCCAAGTACACGCCACCACTTTCTGAAAATGTGCAAATGGTGAATACGGATATCGCGTGCAGACCTTGCTTCAAACGAGAGTGTCCGCTTAATCATCTCAAATGCCTGACCGAATTATCTGTCGAGCATGTCATCAAAGCTTACCGAGATCTGCCGCAATTAGGACATTGATCTGCGTAACATTACGTAATCACTCGGCGAAAATTACCATCTAAATCGGTATACTCACCCTCAGCCCATTTACTAGCCAGAGTGATACGTCATCACTCAGTGTCACGGAGAAGAACATGAGCCAGGCTCCTGTCATTTCGATTGTATGTCCTTGTTTTAATGAACAGGAAGTTCTTGAAACGTTCACCTCAAAAATAACGGATATTCTCTCGACTACCGGGTACACCTACGAGCTACTTTTCATCAACGATGGCAGTAAAGACAATACCTTTTCAGTGCTCAAGAAACTTCAAGGTGAGAATCGCCATATCCGTATTATCAATTTATCGAGAAACTTCGGTAAGGAAGCGGCGATGACCGCAGGACTGGATCAAGCCCTCGGTGAAGTCATTATTCCGATCGATGCCGATCTGCAAGATCCTCCTGAACTCATCCATGATTTTCTGCTTGAATGGAAAAATGGCTACGATGTTGTTGTCGCCAGACGAAAAGACAGAAGTAGCGACTCTCTGGCAAAAAAGATTACTGCCAGTCTTTTTTATAAGTTCCACAACTCGATAGCTCAGGTGGAAATCCCCGATAACGTCGGTGACTTTAGGTTGATCACCAGAAAGGTTGTGACGGCAATTCAACTGCTTCCTGAAAACCAGCGTTTTATGAAAGGCATCTTTTCTTGGGTTGGCTTTAACACCAAAGTGGTGGAGTATACGCGTGCACCCCGCGCAGCCGGTGAGACCAGTTTCAATGGTTGGCGGCTTTGGAATTTTGCTCTCGATGGCATTACCAGTTTCAGTACAGTCCCGCTTCGAATCTGGCTTTATATTGGACTGTTCATTTCATTCGCATCATTCATATACGGCAGCATTATCATCCTAAAGACATTGATAATGGGCCATGATGTTCCCGGTTACCCTTCACTGATAGCCGTTGTCCTCTTTCTAGGTGGCATCCAATTGGTTGGGCTAGGTGTCATGGGTGAATACATTGGCAGGCTGTATATAGAATCAAAGCGAAGACCCACTTACATCCTTGAGAAAGATACCAGCAATGAAAAAGACGCTGAATAAACTGCTCGAAATCAGAGTCATCAGGTACGGTTTAACAGGTGGGTTAGCCACCTTCACCCATGTTGCTATCGCCTTTTCAATGCTGCACTTCTTCACCCCTTCGGTCTTTCTCGCCAATGTGGTGGGGTTTTGCTGCGCGTTTATTCTCTCTTACCTGATGCAGTCTCTGTTTGTCTTTCAACATGCGTTAACCTTGAAAAACGCACAGCGCTTTTTCATCGTCCAATTCGCCGCATTACTGACAGCGCAACTGATCAGCGAATTATTCAGAGACACTAACAGCTACCTGAGGGTACTTCTGGTGGTTTTACTCTTGCCAGCAATCACTTACCTCATCCATAGATTCTGGACTTATCGTCAGGACACTGGCTCACCCATTTCCAAATGACTTATCGACTCGGAACTGCCTAATCATGAATCAGGACCACTTCCTAAACCGTTATTTTACGCCGTTTTACATGGGCGCACTGCTGATTGGCACGCTGCTGGCAGTTATCTATGCCAACAATCAAATACTAACTGGCGATCAGACACAAATGCTGGACAAAGGCTACCTCGGCGCATATCAAGGTATCTGGCAGGCGTTTGGCAATGCTGCAAGTGCCGTTGGTAATGTGCCTGGCTCTTTATCGGCTGTGATTGTCGGCGGGCCTCTGGTCCTGTGGGACAGCCCATGGGCTCCAATGGCCCTGTTAATTGCATTGAGCTAGTCTCGTTTCTGCTGTTTGATGCGGTTATCAAATGCATCTTCTCTCAGCCCGTCAGACTGGCATTTATGGTGCTGTATTGGTTAAACCCATGGCTGCTCTACGACAGCCTGATGTACAACCCGTCCTACCTTTGTTTCTTTACCGCTTTGCATTTTTGGTCGGCGTTTAAGATGCGGCATCAGGCCTCATTCATCTATAGCTTTTTGCATGTCGTCGCAATTGGTGGAACCATGCAACTGCACTACTCTTGGCCAGTTCTTGCTGTGATGTCGATGTACCTTTTTTACCGCAGAATGATACATATTTCGTGGGTTGGAGCAATTTCAGGCGGGCTGGCAATTGTGGCGTCGTTAATTCCTTATCTACAAGAATACATGGCCAACGACAGCATCAGCCGTGAGAGTGACCGCTATATTGGCTACGGCGCTGTGCATGTATACCCGGTACTGAAAGCTGTGCTCTACTGGCTTCGCTACGGTTCAACGCTCTTTTCTAACCGTATCATTACTGATGCGTCGTTTGACTGGCTGACAACTGTGAGTTGGTTACAGATGGTGATTCAGTACTGCTGGCAAGCGGTATTATTTGTTGTTGGTGCAATCACTGTTGTAGTTTCAGCAAAGCTTAACTGGAAATACTGGAAGGTCATTAAGCCAACCATAAAGCGTCAACATGTGATTGAGGATGATACTCACTGGCTACTTCTGTTTGCGCTGGCAACCGTTATAGGAATTATTGTCAGTGCCATGTTATCGCCCATTACCTTTTCATACTGGCATTTGATACTGACTTATCCGCTAGCACTGATACCCTTGCTGGTGAAAGCACAAAGCTGGCAACAGAAAAAGCCTGAGCGTTTTACCCAGTTACTTCTTGGTCTGGCAGGCTTCTTCCTTATCATCAATCTGGTGGCATCACATGACAGTGATAAATACTCTTATAAAGTGAATTACGCTGATCAGGTAGAAAGCCGATTGATTGATATTGGGCTGCAACCACAGCAATAATCTAAAAGGGGCCCGCAATAGGGCCCTTTATAGTAAACTGACGCCAATTTAACGATGACAGGTATGATTGTGCGGATCGTTTACACCTTACTGCTTATTCTTGCTGCCCCTTTTCTGTTATTTGGGCTCTACAAAAGCAAACCGGGGAAACCACCGATTGGTAAACGCTGGCGAGAGCATTTCGGGTTCGCTCCTGCTATTTCATCAGACTCACCGCTCTGGTTACATACGGTATCCGTCGGAGAAACCATTGCTGCAAAGCCTTTATTACTGGCACTTCGCAAGCAACACCCTGACCTTCCGATTTTAGTGACCACCACGACCACAACGGGCGCGGCAATTGCAGAAAAGCTAGGGCATGACATCGAACATAGATATATGCCGATCGATTTTGCATTCGCAGTGCGTGGCTTTATTAAGCGTATAAATCCGCGAGCACTGGTTATCATGGAAACCGAGCTATGGCCTAATACCCTTGCTACGGTATCTGGTGCCAATATCCCGGTTGTTGTGATGAATGCAAGATTGTCCGAGCGCTCAAAAAGTCGCTATCAGCGAGTTCCTCCCTTCCTCAAATTACTGACAAAGAACATTGATCATATTGCCTGTCAATTTAGAGAAGATGCTGAAAGATTTGCGGATTTGGGTTTCAAGCCCGAACAGCTCTCAATCACAGGTTCGATCAAATTCGACTTGCCGCAGTTTGATAATCAAATGCCTGACGTTGTCTCTCTCACCGAAGAAATAGCCGGGAGACCAGTATGGATCGCGGCAAGTACGCACCCGGGGGAAGACGATATCTTGCTTCAAGCTCACAAAGCGCTACTGGATAAAGTACCATCTGCATTAATGATCTTGGTACCTCGTCATCCACAGCGTTTTGATGACGTTTATACGCAGGCACAACACATGGGGTTTGATGTTGTCCGCCGGAGCAGTGCTGAACGAGTATCGCCAAGCACGCAGCTTTATCTCGGTGATACCATGGGTGAGATGATGAAGATGTTCGCCGTCAGTGACATTGCCTTTATGGCTGGCAGTCTAATTGGTGAAAAGGTTGGTGGTCATAACCTTTTAGAGCCCGCTTCCCTCGCCAAACCGCTGCTTACCGGGCCAAGTTACTACAATTTTCAAGTGATCGGCGATCAGCTGATAGAAGATGGAGCCTGCCAGATTTGCAGTACCAGTGACGAAATTGCTACTGCGTTAACCGCTGCTTTCAATGCTCCACAAGAAAGAGAGCAACAAGGGCTCCAGGCGCTATCGATTGTCGAAAGTAACCGCGGCGCTGTAGGTAAAACGCTCAAGGCTCTCGCACCCTTTATTGGCTAGTTGCCATAGCCTTTGAGTAGTTGCAGCCAGTTATCTTCCTGCCAATGAATACCAAAGCGGTTTTGTTCTTTCAGGAACGACCGCTTGAGCCGCGCAAGATTATCAGACTTCCAGTTGTCGCCCGCTTTCTGACCGCATTTGTCAAAGTCAATTAGCCATAGTGCGCCATGACCATCCAACAAGATATTGTGAATATTCAGGTCGGTATGACAGATATTCATATCATGCATACGACGAACTAATTTCCCAATCTCTTGGTAAACATCGTCCGATAACTCGCTACGTTGAAGGACTGCAACTAAGTCTTTCGCATCATTGATTTTTTCGACCACTAAATCAGCTCGATAAAACAGGCCATTTCGAATAACCCTTGCAGCTATTGGACGAGGAACAGGCAGCCCTGCAGCCTTCATCAGCGACAACAATCTAAATTCTTTCACAGCACGGGTCTGCTCCCAGCCTGTGAAAAGGTATTTGTCTTTTACCAACTTCCTGAATAACCCGCCGCGAATGTAATGACGCAGCGCTACTGCAAACTTTTCAAACTGAACAAACCATGTTGTTCCCCTTCCCTGTGCAGATCCAATCACCGCCCCTTCCTGCTGCCAAAAATCAATATCAAAACAGCGTTCAGGCTCGGTTGTCACCCACTCAGCATCAAACCATATCTGGGTATTGCCAAGGATGACTTTTTGCTCGTTGTTCGAAGGGCGTTTTTCTTGCACGTTAAGCCTGCTGATTGGTTATCGGTGTGTTGGAATTCGCCAGTATTTTACATTGCATGGTCGTCACTGCATAATCTGTCGTTCTCAATTCAGATAAGCGACATCATGGCCCTGTTTTCTTCTGCTCCTGATTCTTTATGTATTCTCCGATTGTCAGCCATCGGCGATGTCTGCAACGCCATTGCAGCCGTTCAGAGCATTCAACGACAATGGCCAGAGACCAAACTGACCTGGATTGCAGGAAAAGCAGAAGCGTCGCTGATAGCGCCCTTGATGCCGGATGTTGAAGTCATTACCTACGATAAAAGAGCTGGCTGGCAAGGCGTAAAAACCGTCTGGAATATCCTGAAAGGCAGACGATTCGATGCCCTGCTACACATGCAAACAGCCCTTAGAGCCAGTGTTCTGTCAATCGGCATCAAAGCCCGCTACCGCCTTGGATTTGATAAAACCCGCGTCAGCGATTTACAACAGTGGTTTACCAATGTAAAAGTGCCATCGCCAGAATCACTTCACGTGTTGGATGGCTTTATGGCATTTGCTGAGACACTGGGCGTCAAACCCGAAACGCCAAGATGGTCAATAACCTTGCCAGATCAAGATACCGCTTGGGCGTCAGAAATGATTGGCGATACACCCACACTGATTATTGCGCCAGCAGCCAGCAAAACGTTCAAGAACTGGACGGCTGAAGGTTATGCTGCAGTGATAGAACATGCAGCATCACTTGGTTTTCGTATCCTACTCGCTGGCGGTCCAGGAAAATCAGAGCTCGAATTGGGTGAAAAGATACAACGTCTTTTGAGCGTTAAAGTAGACAACTTGATAGGCAAAACCACGTTACTGCAAATGGTAGCTCTTGAGCAGCAGGCAAAATTGGTGCTAGCGCCCGACAGCGGCCCCGCACATTTAGCCAATGCCATCGGCACGCCTGTTATTGGTCTGTACGCACACCATAACCCTGCCAGAACAGGTCCTTATCGGTGGCGTGACTATGTCGTCAGCGTCTATGAGGACGCCATCCTAGCGGAAACGGGGAAAACGCCCGCCGACATTGCATGGCGCACTCGGGTAAAAGACGAAAACGCCATGCAGCGCATCACACCGGAAAACGTCATCAACACCTTTGACAGACTACTTAAAGATAAGGAATTGCAGCCATGAGCCGCGCGACCATCAGTGCCATCATCATTACTAAGAATGAAGAAAAAATCCTGCCTGAGTGTCTAGCGTCACTCGACTGGGTAGACGAAATTATCGTCGTTGATTCTGGCAGCACCGATCGCACTGTCGAGATTGCTGAAAATGTTGGAGCCAAAGTACATGTAAATGATGAGTGGCCGGGGTTTGGCAAACAAAAACAACTGGCACAAAGCTATGCCACTCAAGATTGGATTCTGGCGATTGATGCCGATGAGGTTGTATCAGAGGAACTAAAACAAAGCATTCTCCGAGAACTGGAATCTCCCAAAGACAACACCCTTTTTATCCTCAGAAGAAAAACGTGGGTATTTGGTCGATTTCTCAATCACTCGGGCTGGTATGACAAAATTGTTCGCTTCTACCCAAGAACACTGACTGGTTATAACGATGCGCTGGTTCATGAAAAAATCATCGAACCTGCCAACGGCAAAAAAGACACCTTACAGGGCGACTTACTGCATTACTCCTACAAAGACCTTAATAATTACCTCGTCAAATCAGCGGGATACGCCAAAGCATGGGCTGACACCCGGGAGCAGAAAGGCAAGAAAACCAGTATCAGCCAAGGGATGATTCATGCCATCAGCTGCTTTCTGAAAATGTATGTTCTCAAACGCGGCTTTTTAGACGGCAAACAAGGGTTTTTAATTGCTGTTTTATCGGCACACTCAACGTTTGTGAAATATGCAGACCTTTGGATCCGCGCCAACGACGAAAGGCATTCTAAGTAACACCCCTATCAGTGCAAGAGGCCCTCTCCCTTCCACTACGCCTCACGCGGTACACACTCTTGCACTGAGTATCATAATACTGATACGCAAAAATAGAACAAAAACTCTTACCTAAATTCATTAGCATGTAATCAATGAAATTCTGGCACTTAGTCAGCAAGCTCTGCTATTCGTTAAGTATCGAAAATGAAAAATGGACTCCCTCTAGGACAATACCTTGCCAGAAAGACACTCAATCAGCGCAATCATTATCACCAAAAATGAAGAGAACAGGCTCCCTGATTGTCTGCGCTCATTGCATTGGGTTGATGAGATTATAGTGTTGGACTCTGGTAGCTCAGATAACACGCTTTCAATCGCCAAAGAGGCGGGGGCTGAGGTGTTCGTCAATACAGACTGGCAAGGCTACGGCAGACAAAAGCAGCGTGCGCAAAGCTATGCTACCAAAGACTGGATCTGGCAATTGATGCTGACGAAGTGGTCTCTGATGAGCTAAAAAACAGTATTCTCACCATGCTAGAAAACCCACCTGAAAACACTTTGGTTGAGGTCAATGAGCTGACTTGGGTATTCGGTCGCTTTCTACGTTATTCGGGTTGGTATTACAGTCATGTCCGTGTGTACCCGAGAGAATACACACACTATAACGATGCTTTGGTGCATGAAGGGGTGGTTCGCCCTAAAGGCGCAAAATCCTTGGTACTCGGGGGCGCGTTACTCCATTACTCCTATCAGGACCTTAATCACTATCTGGTCAAGTCCGCTCACTATGCAAAGGCGTGGGCCGACATCCGTGAGGCGAAGGGAAAGAAAAGTAGCCTGTCTCAGGCGATCGTGCATGGTATTGGCTGCTTTTTGAAAATGTATGTACTCAAGCTGGGTTTTCTGGACGGCAAGCAAGGCTTCTTAATTGCACTTTTGTCGGCACACTCCACCTTTGCTAAATATGCCGACTTATGGATTCGTAATACTGACAGTCGCTACCCAGACCAATCAGACAGCTCACGCAACTAAACCTTTAAACCATCGAAGCCATTTCATCGACGCGTTAACGGCGCATAAAGCCCAACACATCTCCTACGATTTCATTAACCTTGATACGCGACATATCAGACGCAACATCTTTGTCTTTATCAGCGTCTGGCGCAAAAGCAACATGCCGTCCCTTGCTGTTAATCGTTCTCCAGCGAAGAGGCGTGGCACTTCGTTTATTCGGATAGAACCCGACGGTAGGTACATCAACAGTTGCCGCGATATGAAGAGGTCCCGTTGACCCTGCGATGAAAAAGGATGCGCAGGCGATGGAGCAGGTGAAATCTTGTAGCCCGGCATTTTTATCGTACACCGTCGCATTTACCCTGTCCGCTTTTAATAAGCTCTGAAGCTCTCTGGCCTTTTCCTTTTCACCCGGTCCAGCGGTGAGCACGACTTCCATTCCCTGCTGGGACACAATGCCCGAAATCAGCTCACGATATTGCTCAAGAGATAAGTTGTTGGCCGAGCCGCCACTGCCTGCATGCACAAATAGCCAAGGTGAGGCCACATCAATATTCAAAGAAGCAGCCAGCTTTTCGCGCTGGATATCAAGAGTTAGAGGATCGAACGTCAGATATGGCGCTTCAGGTTCAACAATTTTTTTACCCAGTTTCGTCAAAAAAGCCCGAATCAAATCGAGGTTGTACTCATACTCTGGCTTCTCTGAGCGCGAACGCCGTTGTGTGATTCTGTGATTGTACAAAAACTGCCAGATTTTAGTGGCAGGTGCTAAACGGAAAGGAATTCTCGCACCCCACATCAGCTTGGCGTTGTACGCATCAGAGAAAAGGCAAATAGAGGCATCAAATCCGGCGGTTTTGACAGCAGATAACAGGGTCTTTTGCTGGTCTTTATCCGCATTTTCGCCGCAATCGACAATAACCTCATCAATCCATGGGCAAAGGGTTGCCAATTCTGCGGTATATGAAGGAACCAGCGCCGTAACCTCTGTGTCTGGCAGACTTTGCTTTAGCATCGCAAACGAAGGCCATGCCAGCATAAAATCACCAATCTTATCGTTACGGACTACCAGTACTTTTTTCATTTCAGCTTCCACAGAGAAAAATTCAGGGCAAATAATACCTGAACCGGACAAAGATGCGAGTGAACTTCGGTTATCTCTCAAGAGTGTGATTGCACGGGTAAACCCTCATGCATGTGAAGACACAATCAGAAAATCGACGTCATTTTTGTTAGTATCAGACCAGAAATAGCCTAAGCAGGACATGACTGTGAGCAAGAAACAAGTTACCCGTGTGATTTACCCGGGCACCTTCGACCCTATTACCAATGGTCATCTCGATCTCGTCGAACGTGCAGCCTCAATGTTTGATGAAGTGATTGTTGGGATCGCCGCAAGCCCGAGTAAAAAGCCGCTTTTTAGTTTGGAAGAGCGTGTCGCCCTGGCTGAGGACATTATCCAGCACCTGAAAAACGTCAAAGTGGTTGGCTTTTCCGGTTTGTTGGTCGATTTTGCCAAACAATATGACGCCAACATTTTGGTTCGTGGATTACGTGCAGTCTCAGATTTCGAGTATGAATTCCAACTCGCCAACATGAACCGACGATTAATGCCAGAGCTAGAAAGTGTCTTCCTGACTCCATCGGAGGAAAACTCATTCATTTCTTCCACACTGGTCAAGGAAGTTGCACTTCATGGCGGTGATACCAGCGGCTTTGTTGCAGCAAGCGTTCTGGCAGCCCTAAAAGGGAAGTTAGGCAAAGCCTGATCAATAAGCCCGCGACGTAACGCGGGCTTATTTCGATATTGGAGTTACCTAAATCTGACAGTTCGGACAAAACACCGTCGCGCGTTGACCGATCTTCACGCCTTCAAGCTCTTCACCACATACCGGACATGGCTTACCTTCTTTGCCATATACCTGTAACTCTTGAGCAAAGTAACCCGGCTTGCCATCAGTCTGGGTAAAGTCTTTCAGCGTTGTTCCACCTTGCTTAATAGCAGTGGTAAGCACTGACTTGATCACCGCAACCAGCTTCTCAGCCTCTTCACGAGTCAGTTTACCCGCAGGTCGCTTAGGATGAATACGTGACGTAAACAGTGATTCATTGGCATAAATATTCCCGACACCGACAACCACTGCGTTATCCATAATGAAAGACTTCAATACGGTACGCTTGCCGTTTGCTTTTTCAAGCAGATACTCAACGTTGAAATCATCAGTCAACGGCTCCGGGCCCAGCTTGGCAAGCGCTGGGTGATCGCTTCCTGCTTCTTGCCACAACCAAGCACCGAAGCGCCTTGGGTCGTTGTAGCGAATCAGCTTGCCGGACGCCAAGTGCAAATCAACATGATCATGCTTTTCAGGGGCCGTGGCATTGGGTAATACTCGAAGACTGCCTGACATACCGAGATGCACAATTGCATAGCCGACAGGCGTATGAAGTAAGAGGTATTTGGCCCTTCGTTCAATGGCAGTGATCGTCTGCCCTTCAATATTTTTGATGGTTTCAGGCACAGGCCATCGCAACTTGGGCTGACGTACCTCAATACGAGTGACTATCTGCCCCTCGGCGTGTGGGCTTATTCCCAGACGACTGACTTCAACTTCCGGTAACTCTGGCATAATTTATTGGGCCGTAATATCAGGGAGGAGATAGTTTTGATCAACGGACACTGCAAGCCAACGATCTTCCCAATTCTGTAATAACCAGAATTTATCGAGACGGTAAAAGGTGAGACGATAAGCCTGCTGTTGCTCGCCAATGATCACGTTAAGGGTCTCAGGATTGGTCAGCCCTGGCTTCATTTGTTTAAGCATACCTTCATTGATAACTGTACCAGACAGGGTGATCCATCGATTAGCCAGCTCATCGGCAGAAACAGACAATGGTCGGTCAGATTGCCACTTTCCATCATCGTAGAGTCGAAATCCATTAAATTGCAATGCTTTCACACGCACCGCATCAGGCAGAAGACTAATCACACCCGGCTGAGCTTTCTCACGTTCGGCATCGGCGAGCTTCGCACGAAAATATTCAGGCAAAAACATCAGGCCGATAAAACAGACAATACCGATGATAAGCACATTATTCCATGTCCGGCGGGACATTTTATTCATAACACCACCCCTTACATTCCTTTCCAACCAGTATACGAAGAGCTGGCCGGGATACGTGAATGACAGACATAAAAAAACCCAGCCTAAGCCGGGTTTTTCATGAAACGAAAATCAATTACTTGATTTTAGCTTCCTTGTAAACAACGTGTTTGCGAACAACTGGATCAAATTTCTTGATCTCAAATTTGCCAGGCATGTTACGTTTGTTTTTGTCGGTAGTGTAGAAGTGACCGGTGTCAGCAGTAGATACCAGACGAATCTTCTCACGTGCGCCTTTCTTAGCCATTTTCTAAGTCCTCTTAAACGTTTTCACCGCGGGCACGGATGTCAGACAGAACTGCATCAATACCTTTCTTGTCGATGATACGCATGCCTTTAGGGGTCAGGCGCAGTTTTACGAAGCGGTTTTCGCTTTCTACCCAGAAACGATGAGTTTGCAGGTTTGGCAGAAAACGACGCTTGGTGGCATTTTTAGCGTGTGAACGGTTGTTACCCGTTACAGGACGCTTGCCAGTTACTTGGCATACTCGTGACATGAATGTCTCTCCAAATCGTTTCAGCTCGATATCAACCTTGTCCAGTAGTCCTGCAAAATCAAGGTCAGGCTCAAGGTCAAGGCTATCAAAGGTGGCGCATTATACTAACTGAGATGGCGTTGCTCAAGTCCCGAGCAGATCCTTTTGTCGTTTTTTAGGCGTTTTTTCGTCTGAATGGTGAAAAACTCTTAAATCCAGCCCCTTTCAGCGAATGACACCACGCAACCATCTCCAATAACCATATGATCGAGTAATCTAATGTCGACTAAGGATAACGCATCCGCGATCCTGTCGGTGATCACTCTGTCTGCATGGCTGGGTTCAGCAATACCAGACGGGTGATTATGCGCTAAAATCACCGCGTTGGCATGCAATTCTAACGCACGACGCACCACTTCTCTCGGATAAACACTTGCGGCATTGATAGTGCCTTCAAACATCACCTCGTCTTTAATCGGACGATTTTGGTTATCAAGAAACAGCACCAGAAACGCTTCTCTTACCCTGTCTCTGAGTTTAGCCCGTAAAAATCTGGCGGTATGAGACGGGCTGGTCAATGCATCTTCTCTTTCCATCACTTCTTCAAGATGACGACGGCTGAGCTCTAATACCGCTTGAAGCTGCGCATATTTGGCGCTTCCAAGCCCCTTGCGTTGGCTGAAAGCGTGAAGGTCCGCATTCATTAATGATCTCAATGACCCAAAGTCTTCCAACAGATAGGCGGATAATTCAATGGCATTCATTCCCTTTACGCCTGTGCGAAGAAAAATTGCCAGTAGCTCAGAGTCGGAGAGCGACTCTGCCCCTTTTTGCAACAACTTTTCTCTGGGTCTGCAATCGGCTGGTAGGTCTTTTAATGACATGAAGGCGGCTTCGGCTGGTGAATAATTGCGCAGAATTACCTTTTAGAGGGGGCATTCAATTTTTTGCTATCAGGGTGCGAGAGAGTTTTCGGCAAACATTACTGAGCATCACCTTGTTTACATCAGCCATTTACACCTCTCACAACCGGATAGAAAGCTTTCGTTATCGCTTTGATCGGACGCGATGCTATGAGCAGTTCTGAACGGCCAAACGTCATCAAAAAGCGTTTTATGGTATCTTTCGAAGGAGTAGATAATTCAAAGACCAATTAGATATGACGACAAACATAGCCCAGAATCTTGCCGGAAAGCGGATAGTATTGGGGATGGGTGGCGGAATCGCTGCCTATAAATGCGCTGATCTGACTCGCCGCCTTGTTGAGCGCGGCGCGGACGTCCGTATCGTGATGACCCACGCTGCGAAAGAATTCATTACACCTCTTACCCTGCAAGCCGTATCGGGGAACCCAGTTTCTGACAGCCTTCTCGACCCCGCAGCAGAAGCCTCAATGGGCCATATTGAGTTAGCTAAATGGGCGGACTTAGTCGTCGTTGCACCTGCCACTGCCGACCTGATGGCCCGCATAGCGCATGGCATGGGTAACGATCTGATCACGACCATTTGTCTTGCCACAGCGTCGCCTGTTGCCATTGCACCTGCCATGAACCAACAGATGTACCACGCTATTGCCACACAGGAAAACCTGGCAACGCTTATACGCCGAGGACACCCTATCTGGGGCCCGGCAGTGGCTCGCAAGCCTGTGGCGACACAGGGTTGGGAAGAATGCTTGAACCAATGGAGCTGGTGCAGGCCGTTGAAGAACACTTTGCACCTGGCGATCTCGACGGTATCTCTCTGCTTGTCACAGCAGGGCCAACACGCGAAGCCATCGACCAGTGCGTTATCTCACCAACCATAGTTCAGGTAAAATGGGGTTCGCTATCGCCGAGGCGGCGGCCAAACGCGGGGCCAAAGTCACCTTGGTCAGCGGACCGGTTAACCTCAATACACCAGACGGCGTCTCACGCATCAACGTTGAAAGCGCACAGAACATGTATGACACGGTAATGGACGAGGCAGCCAATCACACAATCTTTGTTGCCTGTGCCGCAGTTGCCGATTTCAGGCCCGCTGAGGTTGCCAGTCAGAAGATGAAAAAGAAAGATGGCAAAGACGACATGCACATCGAACTTGTCAAAAACCCAGATATCGTCGCATCGGTCGCTGCAATGACAGATGACCGTCCATTCACAGTCGGCTTTGCAGCCGAGACCCAGGATGTGGAACAATACGCGCGGCGGAAGCTTGAGAAGAAAAATCTCGACCTGATCTGCGCTAACGATGTGTCTGTGCAAGGACAAGGCTTCAACAGCGACCAGAATTCCCTTCATCTATTCTGGCCAAAAGGCGACAAAGCTATCCCGCTGGCGAGCAAGCAAGAAATTGGTGATCGGCTTGTCAGTGAAATTCATACGCTCTACTGCGGAAACTAATAATGAAGAAAATTGATCTGAAAATACTCGACCCACGCGTCGGTAACGAGTTCCCCCTGCCAGCCTATGCAACAGAAGGATCTGCGGGCCTGGATTTACGTGCCTGCCTAGATGAGTCACTCACGGTAGAGCCGGGTCAGACACACCTCGTCCCGACAGGTCTAGCAATTCACATTGCAGACCCATCGCTGGCAGCCACTATCTTACCTCGCTCAGGACTTGGCCATAAGCACGGTATTGTACTGGGTAATCTGGTCGGCTTGATTGACTCTGATTATCAAGGCCAGCTGATGGTGTCTGTTTGGAACCGTGGTCACGATACCTTTGTCATCGAGCCGGGCGAGCGTATTGCACAATTAGTGTTTGTGCCTGTTGTTCAGGCCGACTTCAACATTGTTGAAGACTTTGATGCGTCAGACCGTGGTGAAGGTGGATTTGGACACTCTGGGACCAAATAAGGTCACACGCTCATATCAAGATCATAAAACGCCACAATCAGCTGGCGTTTTTTTGTGGTAGAACCGTGTTTTCCTTGCTCTGGCTGGCAGTTAACTGCCCGACTTCGCGCATTATTCTTTTAATACAGCGGTCGGATGGATAATATAGCTGCACCAAAGACGTCAACCTCATCAGAAACGCAAAGGAACTATCTATCATGGCCGGTCAAAAGAAGCATAACCGCCGCGAAGAAATCCTTCAGGCACTGGCACAGATGCTGGAATCTACTCAAGGAAGCCAACGGATCACCACGCAAAACTGGCCGCACAAGTAGGTGTGTCAGAAGCAGCCCTGTACCGTCACTTTCCCAGCAAAGCCCGGATGTTTGAAGGTCTGATTGAATTCATAGAAGAATCTCTGATCACCCGTATTAACCGCATTCTTAACGAAGAAAAGGACACGCTTGTCCGCTTGCGTCTTATCATCCAGTTATTACTGGTATTCGGAGAACGTAACCCGGGCTTGACCCGTATTATGACTGGCCATGCATTGATGTTTGAACAAGACAGACTGCAGGGCAGAATCAATCAGCTATTCGAAAAAATTGAAAGTCAGCTTAGACAGGTATTGAAAGAAAGGCGTTTACGCGAAGGAAAAGGCTTCCCCGTCGACGAATCCGTGCTCGCCGCGCAACTGCTCACACAGGTAGAAGGCAACTTTAACCGTTATGTTCGCTCAAGTTTCAAATACGCCCCTACTGCAGACTTCGACCAATACTGGCAAATGCTTAACTCGCAAATCGCCTGAATTAACGCATCAATAGCATCAAAAAAAGCGGCAACATGCCGCTTTTTTATTGAGCACTTCTCGGATTGTTATGGCTTAAATACCATACTCCGCGCGGTAGGCTTTTACCGCATCCAAATGTGCGTTGTCACCACCTTGCTCTTCAAGGTACGTCACCAGCTCGCCAAGACTGACAATCGAAACAACCTGACAACCAAAATCTCTTTCCACTTCCTGAATGGCTGACAGTTCACCTTTGCCGCGCTCCTGACGGTCAATAGCAACCAACACGCCCGCCAGATCCGCACCGTTAGCCTTAATGATTTCCATCGACTCACGAATTGCCGTACCTGCAGTGATCACATCATCCACCAGCATGATTCGGCCTTCCAATGCACTGCCTACAAGGTTACCACCCTCACCATGATTTTTGGCTTCCTTACGGTTAAAGCAGTACGGCGTATCCACATCATGGTGCTCTGCCAGTGCAACCGCAGTCGTCGTCGCAATGGGAATACCCTTATAAGCAGGGCCAAACAGCACATCGTAATCTATGCCCGCATCGACAAGTGCTTCCGCGTAGAAACGACCAAGACGAGCAAGGTCACGCCCGGTATTGAACAAACCCGCATTGAAGAAGTAAGGGCTCTTACGTCCTGATTTCAGGGTGAATTCACCGAACTTCAATACTTGTTTTTCCAGAGCAAACTCGATGAACTGACGCTGATAGGCTTTCATTTTCTCTCCTGTCGATTTTCTGGCTGTTGCCGGTCTTTCCTGTCAGGCTCACGCCTGATTGGTACATTAAGTAAAAAAAAGCGGCTCGTTATGAGCCGCTTCTTATTAATTTTCGAGGGATGCCTTCTGAGCAACAACAATGTCCTCAATGCCCTGATTTGCAAGAGCCAGCATCGCATTTAATTCGTCGTGAGTGAAAGGTTCACCTTCTGCGGTACCCTGCACCTCAATCATTCGGCCATCTTCCAGCATCACCACATTCATGTCAGTTTCTGCTGATGAGTCTTCTACATACTCAAGGTCACAAATTGGCGTACCCTCAAAAATACCGACAGAGACTGCAGCGACGTGCCCTTTCATTGGATTGGCTTTCAGTTTGCCGTCAGCCACCATTTGGTTCAGCGCATCAGCCAAAGCCACGCTCGCGCCTGAAATAGAGGCCGTGCGCGTACCGCCGTCTGCCTGAATCACATCACAGTCAACCGTAATAGTGAAATCACCCAAGGCTTCAAGGTCAACCGCCGCACGGAGACTGCGCGCAATCAAACGCTGAATTTCCATGGTGCGGCCGCCCTGCTTACCGCTCGCAGCTTCGCGACGGTTACGGGTATGCGTTGCTCGCGGCAACATGCCATATTCTGCTGTTACCCACCTTGGCCTTTCCCCTTCAGAAAACGCGGCACACCATCCTCAACGGTCGCGGTACAGATTACTTTTGTCTCTCCGAATTCAACCAATACAGACCCTTCAGCATGGGCTGTAAAATGGCGGGTAAATGTTACCGGACGAATCTGACCCACTTCTCTTCCGCTTGGACGCATAGGTGCTCACCTTTTATGAAGCTAAATTTGTTAACCGGCGATTATACTCAAGTCCCCTGAAGATGCGAGTTTCATACCAAAATAAATCTGCCACATCAGAACTCAGTGGTTACAGTGACACCAGTAAGTTGGACATTCAGTCAAAATTTGGCGAAATCACATATACAGCCGTTTGCTATGGTAATAGGGTGAATGAAATTAATTTTCATCTAACGTATTGCGTTTACTGACGAGGTGACAGCAACCACGTATACTTCCCACCAATTACAGTGACAGTGACAGAGCTTATATCTATGATCCACAGTATGACCGCTTATGCCCGACGCGAAATAAAAGGCACCTGGGGCACTGCCGTTTGGGAAATCCGCTCAGTAAATCAGCGATATCTTGAAACCTTTATCAGGATGCCAGAGCAGTTTCGCGGACTGGAACCTATCATTCGAGAGCGCTTCCGCAAGCGTCTTGCACGTGGCAAGGTGGAATGTAACCTGAGGTTCGAAGCTAATGCTGCTGCGCAAACCGAGCTAAAAATTAACGAAGATTTAGCGAAACAAGTTATTCATGCCGCCAAATGGGTAAAAGACCTTTCTGGTGAAGGCTCAGTAGGTCCGTTTCAGGTGCTTCAATGGCCTGGTGTAATGGAAGCGCCTGAACAGGATATGGATCAGGTCAATAAAGCCCTTCTGGACGGTTTTGATAAGACCGTTGATGACTTTATTGCTGCGCGAGCTAGCGAAGGCGAAAACATGAAAGCCCTGATTGTGCAAAGACTTGACGCCATCAGTACTGAAACAACAAAAGTTCGCGAGAAAATGCCAGAAATATTGAAATGGCAACGTGAGCGCCTGATTGGCAAGTTGGAAGAAGCCAAAATCGAGCTCGACCCTAACCGTATCGAGCAAGAGATCATCATGTTGGCACAAAAATCGGATGTTGCGGAAGAGTTGGATCGTCTAGGTTCTCACGTTTCTGAAACCATCAAGATTTTGAAAAAAGGCGGCGCTTGCGGTCGACGCCTCGACTTCATGATGCAGGAATTCAACCGCGAGTCGAACACACTGGCATCAAAATCTATCAGCACCGATATCACGGCATCCGGCGTCGAACTCAAAGTGCTGATTGAACAAATGCGTGAGCAGATCCAGAACATTGAGTGATATTTTTAACCCGTTTTCTTTCATCGGGTTACATCAAGTTAAGATGACTTAAAACAGGCAGTTACAGATAAATTGCGTTTGTAACTGTCCTCATCTGTTTTTCCAAGTTTTCTCAAAATGGTGACCAAAATGGTGACCAAGGCGTGACCAAACTGGTGACCAAGGAGAAAATGATGGGGAAACTAAACGTCAAAACAATCCAATCACTTGTTAAGGGCGACAACAAAAAACATAGTGATGGAGGCGGACTTTACCTTTGGGTCCGAAATCCCTACAAGACCACATGGCGATTTCGCTATAGCATCGGCGACAAACGTCGAGAAATGACGTTAGGCAGTTATCCAGAACTCAGCCTCGCAGCGGCAAGAACGCAGGCACAAGCCATGCGAGACAAACTGGTTGAAGATGAAGACCCCATCGTTATCCGCCAACAGAAAAAACGCATTACAATTCGCACCGTCGATGATTTGTTTGATGACTGGTATCAAAACGATTTACTTAATCACCTCAAACATCCAGAAATCCCCTTTCGTGTTTATACCAAAGAGATCAAACCTGACCTTGGCGGCTATCGACTGAACTCCGTCGCTCCCAGCCAGATTAGAGATATCCTTTCTGCCATTCGCTACAGTGGCCGCCCCTCTATTTCTAACGATGCCCTTCTTATTCTTAAACGGCTTTTTAACCATGGCATCAAACTGGGTGTGGTGAATACCAACCCTGCCCTCGCATTTTCTACCAAAGATGCAGGTGGTGTGGAGCGAGCCAGAGACAGGGCTTTGAGTATTGATGAGCTGAAGTTTGTCTTCGATGTGTTCAGACAACACCAAACAAGCTTCAGCCGGGAGAACTATTTAGCCTGCTGTCTGTTTCTCTCACTCGGTATCAGAAAGTCAGAACTACTTGGCGCCAAATGGAATGAATTCGACCTAGAGAACAAGCTTTGGTCTCTACCCGCAGATAGAACCAAAACCTCAGTGGGTATTGATATTCCCCTTACCCAACAGGTCATAGAAATGCTGGAAGAACTCCGGCTTCGGGCCAGAGATTCTCAATATCTATTCCCCGCGAGGCGCTCCAGTAAGTACCCCCATGTAAGTCCTGATACTGTTAACCGAGCGATTGCCAAACTCTTTGGTAAGGAACCCGGCAAGAGCAAGCAACCTCCCAATAGAATGAGCCACATCGAACCTTTCCATGTTCATGACCTCAGACGAACGTTCCGAAGCCTTGCTGCATCAGTTGGTATTGCCAGTCATATTGCGGAACGATGCCTCAACCATAAGTTAAAAGGTGTGGAAGGCGTCTATGACAGATATGACTATCTGGACGAAAGGCGTGAAGCCACGAGAAGATCAGCGAACTGCTGGCACCAGTGATAGATGGTTAACAAAGGGGGCGGCGATTCACCGCCCCCCTCTACTTAATGGACTTAATACCAATAGGGGGAGCCCTGATTTAGGGCCCCCTCTTTAGTACAGGGGTGAACGATTCGTTCACCCTTGGATGAAGCATGAAATAACAAGCCTTTAGACAAAGAAACAAGAGGCCTTTATATTTGATGTCACATTAAAGTCAGATTCAGGGGGGCATAGGTTTGATAAGGGTTGTGATATTAGCCGTTGCTCTCATCCTCATAGCTTGCGGCTACTTTCATCAGATAAATGGTGGACTGTTGGTTGAGCTCGATGGCGAAATATCATTCAGCAGAGACCTTAAAAGTAGCGGGAGTGAAGATAACCTTTTCCTATTGATTGCTTTGTATGGTTTTGCTGTTTCTTTGGTTGCTGCATTACTCAACAGATGGGTAAGGGCTTGCTACTTATTCAACCTCGTTTCATTCTACTTACTCTTACTATTAATCAATTTAGATACGCCAATATTAACGTCCATCAAGTTAGGCCATAACCTACTTGCAGTAGCTTTAATCATCGTTAACATCCCTTTGCTTATTCTTGTCATCAAAAAAGATAACCACTCAAGATCGCTTGAGAAGTAACTGCCATTCATGAATATCGAAAAAATTGCAGACATCATCTGCCAAACCGCCCGTGATGAAGATATAGAACTGTCAGAACTCGCCAATGAGGGGATCTTCTGGATGCCTGAACTGGCTTTTGTTTATCAATGCGGAAAGAACATCATTCGAGAGGCTGAATCTGTCTTTGGCACATCTGAAGTCATTTGGTACCGGGAAAAGAATTATGGGAATGGAGGTCCGACTGATCTTGCTTTCGAACTCCCCAATGGTGAGTTATTGGCCATCGAATTTAAACTACGGGCCACAACCACCGCATATGAAGGTGACGTCAAAAAGCTCTGTCGAATTTCGCGTCCCCAGACAACAAGACTTTTCTGTGCATTAGTTGATGTCTTTGAATCTGTAATAACAGGAGATGACGGCCGTCAAAAACATATAGAGACCTTACCCGGCTACCGAGTCACCCCCATAAAGAAACTCTCATTTAGTACCAAACAGAACTGGTACAAAAGTCCTGTAAAGTGCGTCGCCTGTGTCTGGTCAGTAGAACTGGAATCTGAAACTAGATAGCTCAAAGCAAAGGGGTGGCCAAATCGTCCACCCCTTTTACTGGCATCGTTATTATTTAACTACATGCGCCTTATCAAACAGAGACTTAATATTAGCGAGCTCAGCAATCATCTGATTAACCATGCTTCACAGTTAGCCGTTTTACTCAGATATAAGATATCGTCTGCGGTAATACTGCGGAAATTGATCATTTTTTTTGGGTAGTCCCAGATTCGTAGGTCTCTTTTACTTCCTTCCTTTCGGTATGGTGCATCGATATGAGGAAGACGGTTTTCAGTGCCCTTTTTCTGGTCGAACTCGATACCAAAATACAGATGATGGTCCTGCTCAATAAACAATGTATATTCCGGCGCATCATCTAATCTTACTGCTTGGCGGATATAACGAGAGTTGTTTTTCCTGTCGACATAGCTCGCTACCCTTTCACCCTGCCTCCTCTGTTCTGAGAGAGAATCTTCAGTGAGAGAGCCGAATTCTCCCTTCATTCTGTCTCCGATTAACTCCCACATGGCCAGCTGATTATCAATATTGATCTCCCTGTAAGCCTGCTCAAGAGAAGGGAAGGAGAGTAGGTTGTCATCCTTTAACAGCAGTGATTTAACCTCGGCTATATGTTCCATATTATCTGTCCTGTCTGTGAGGAGGTTGATGAGAGTTTCGTACTGGATGAGTGCCTCCCTGAGCGGAGCATCTCGAGCAGCCAGTGATATAGCCTTATTTATGATGTGATGAATGTCCTGCCGATAACTCACGCATTTCACTTGGTCGATAAGGTGGCCTGCGCTCTGCTCACTTGGCTGCCTTCCATCAAGGGTGAGGTAGATAAGGTGAATAGTCTTTGCGCCTTCGTCCGTCATTATTTCGTGGTAACGGAGAAGTTGTTCCGGCTGATCGTCCGCATAAATCTTATTTTCAACCACCACCGCGATATCTCCTGCGCGAATAAGGATATCGATATTGCGATATTCAAGGAAAACCTTAGGTGTTTCACTGAGTGTGACTTCAATGTTAGATAAAAAAAAGTTCGAGAAAGCTCCTCCCATGCTGATGCCTACCCTCAGGATTTAAGAGGTCGGCAAGGAACCGTGAATGAAGGCGGACCTCATCATGAGCAGAGCGGAGTACATTAAAAAGGTTATATTTCGGTGGCTCCGAGTACCTTAGCTCTAGTTGTTTGAGCAATTCGAAAAGTTGTGGATTGAGCATAGGTCTGTGGCGTTAAATTGTGAGGGAGTAAATAGTAACAGAATGTAGTGGTCAACTCATTCCGGACAGTAAATTAGGCCGATTTTCAGCCTTCGCAG
>NZ_PEIB01000090.1 GCF_004116385.1 Veronia nyctiphanis
CAACCAAGCGGATGTTACTAAGGACCGATTGGACTAGTTTTTGGGGAGCAGGTCAGGTGTACACAGACTGGCGAAATTCATCCTCTGATTTACCCTCGGTATCGATAGCGATGAGCCACTTATCCTCCACCATGTTCTCTTGGGTCTGAATGTCCCGTTTGAACTGGAGATATAGCGGATGTTTGAGGGGGCAGCTTCTAGCTGAGGTCTAAGGAGTTCAGTCGATAGACCTTCAAGGTCAGCGCTACTTCTCAGTTATAAATGCAGAAGAGGATATCAGGTTGTTTGACGTGATTAATAAACGCGTTATGTACTCATCATCAAATAAACTATCGAGAGTGCGGGCGCATGTTGTCTGTGGGTAGTTTAGGATGAGAATGATATTTTTGGCTGGTTTGGTTGGTATTTCGAGAGAAAACTTGGAAAAAAAGATGAGGACAGTCACAAACGCTACTTATCTGTAACTGCCTGTTTTAAGTCATCTTAACTTGATGTAACCCGATGAAAGAAAACGGGTTAAAAATGTTACTCAATGTTCTGGATCTGCTCATTGAGCAAAAAATTAAAAGCACTATTAAACAATAATTTAAATTTTTAAGAGTTAACTTTTATTATTTTTGGTCACCAAATTGGTCACCAGTTGGCAAATGTGTAAAGACATTATCAATGGCTTACGTCAGGCCTCTGTGAATGCGCCTTTCGCTCCTCAATTTATGCATTTAGTTGCCCTCCTATGGGGAGGGGGGCGTTTCGTCCCCCCCTTCAAAATAACTCCAGTCTTCATCCAAGCAATCGCTTTTTCCGACTCGCTCAGTTGGCAACAGTTATCTATTAATAGTCGAACCTAGATTTCTCGGTCAGGCACTCAGTATCGGCATGATCTGATTTAACAATGCATCTACCAGAATTAAAGTACTTGTTGGCTTTACACTTGAACTAACTAACTGGAAAACGAAAAGTGAACGTTAAACCTGCTAGAGAACAGAGAATAATGAAGCATCGCGTCAGAAGGATTTTAGTTTGAGAATTATCGTATTTGGTATGCTTCTTCTTACAGCATGCTACTCAGTTGCTGAAAATCTTGATTCTTATGAACGTTCTGGTTCCTTAGATATGTCTGTTGCAGCGACGAGTAAAGAGGGCTTTGAGTGTAATGCTAAAGCTTATCTTCTTTCCAAGCTCCCGATTTTCTTCACGAAAGAGTTTTCCAAAGCAGGTCTGTTGAGAGAAAGCTATGTTGGCCAATACAAATTGGCACTAGTCATAGACGAGCAATCTAATATTGTCGGGTATCAAACAGCTCCGGGGACAGACGAGCAATCACTTCTCGTTCAGACAGTGATCACTTTGGATAAGCTACCAGCCTTAGATGCAAACAGTGCTTGTGTAGCGGGAAAACCGTTCATTTATGAGTTCACGCTATCGTAAGTCAGAACTACTCAATGGCGTCACGATTCGTTACCCCATCTAAGGGAGTCGTGAAACGCGACCCCCTCTATTTTCCCTATCTCGAATCCTAGCCCTATACGTTGTTTTTGAGGTGTACCATGAGGTTTTTCAATGGGTTAGGAGTTGTAGTGGTTTAATGAACCCGGACACCATTTAAGGTGGTAAAGTCTCCACCAAAG
>NZ_PEIB01000091.1 GCF_004116385.1 Veronia nyctiphanis
ACAAACCTGCGGCGATGAAAAGAGGAATTTGGCGACTAAACCTTGAGACTCAAAACTCTAAAATTGATGGGGGATAACGTCGCAATAACTGGCGTTTACTAAATCACTGCTTAATCCTGTGTTATTTGATGGGACCAGAAACAAGTTCAATTGCCCCTGATTGGTTTATTGTAATGGTGTCATTAAAGTTCATGCCGCCGGTGACATAGCCAAGACTTGGCTCAGTATATGCAACGCCACCTTGCAAAGTTACGGTTACTGAGTAGCTACTGTCATGAAGGTTTTCAAAGTGGCACTTAATTTCACCACCAACCCCAAGCTGCTTAACACTGCAAGACTGCCCCGCAACTGATATATGAGCTGACTGAAGATTCTGACCAGAAGAGTTCACAAACGTTAGAGATGCTCCTTTGCCCGAAAACATACTGTGACGAACGGAGAGGATAAGTACAAGTCCAATCAGTATGACCAACAAAAATACGATAGTAGAAAATTTAAAAAAAGCTTTCATATTGATTCCCATAACGCCTCGCTTAACCGGCGCAATATAGCAGGCTAAAATTAGCGACGAAGGAGCGCAAGCCTGCTGTTTTGCGTCCTTTGGTTAAAGCGTTTGTTATGTTTTAGGGCTCATAAGTTGCTACTTCGCTGAACCACCAGTTTAATTTGTCATCGAGCTGCCATGACTCAGGGGTTTCAAAAATTTTCTGGATTACTTGTGTTTCCGTTTCGACATCCAAAGCCTCAACCGATAAACTCCCGCTTTCCCACAACGTTGCTCTGGAAAGTAACCCATTACCATCTACTTTGATATAACGAGCTTTAACAGAATCACCAAGTTCTTCCGTGATAGAAACGACATAGCCTTCTGTTCCAAATATTTTGGACTTAGAGTCCTTCCATTTGTCTAGATATGTGAATAGCTTATTCATAATGAAACATAACGCCTGCCAGCACAGGCAAAAAATTGCGGAGCTTTTTTGTCCTGTGGCCGCATTTGTTAGCCCTTGCTCCATGTCTTTCGCGGCTTGCAGCCAGCACCTTTTGAAAAAGCTACCGCATTTAGCTTCGCCGCAAACATCGTTTAAACCACCAAGAAACAACAACCTTAACTTGAATTCAAATGTGTAATTGGAATTTCAGACACGCAACGCAAACAAAGGTTGTTCACCAATTTCGACACAAACCTGCGGCTATGAAAAAGGGAATTTGGCAGATAAACCTTGGGACTAAAACCTCTAAAATTGATGGGGGCTAACGCCTGCCAGCACAGGCAAAAAATGGCGGAGCGGTTTTTTGTCCTGTGGCTGCATTTGTTAGCCCCATGCTCCATGTCTTTGGCGGCTTGCCGCCAGCACCTTTTGAAAAAGCTACCGCATTTCGCTTTGCCGAAAACCGTGTTTAAGCCACCAAGAGACAACAACCTGAACATGAATTCAAATGTGTAATTGGAATTTCAGACACGCAACGCAAACAAAGGTTGTTC
>NZ_PEIB01000092.1 GCF_004116385.1 Veronia nyctiphanis
TATCGGAAAGTTGCTGACCGACTACGGTGGTTGTCACCGCCAAGGTAAAGCCTTCGTTATCTTCGAAGAGTGTGTCGTCGGTAGTAGAAACTAGTACTGAGAACGCGGTGACATTGCCAGGGACTGTGGCGGTATAGGTGCCGTCCTGGTTCGGGGTTAGGGTCGCGCCCGTGATCGGGTTACCCTGGCTGTCGACGAGGGTCACACCGTCGATATCATCGGCAATCGTAGCCGGATTATTACCACTGCCTGTCAAGGTCAGGGTGTAGCTGACGTTGCCCTGTACCGGATTGCTAAGAGTCACATCAAAGGTGGCATCGTTCCCTTCATCAACGGTGCCAGCGTCGCCAACTGTCAGGGTCGGTGTCGCTTCATTATCGGTGATCGTTGTAGTAACACTTTTATTGCTGCTATCGACGGCTAGAGCTTCAAAACCTCCGCCTGCGATATTACCAATGGTGATCGTAAAGTCTTCACTTCCCTCGGCAATGGTGTCTTGAATGGTTGCAATGTCAAAATCGACACTGGACTGCCCAGCTGGGATAGTGACCTGCGTGACACCGGATGTAATCAGAGCCATCAGTGGCGGTGCCTGAGTATTCAAGCTGCACAATGACATCGGTTTCCGCAGGGGCAGAGAGTGTCACGGTGTAATCTTCCGCGACTTCGCCTTCTACCACCGTGGTTGGTCCATCAATACTGACCGTGACCGTATCTGGGTCAGCTTCATCACTGATATTGGTGGTGACACTGTCGTTAGCGTCGTCGATTTCCAGATTCTCGAAGCTACCACCGGAGAGGCTGTCGATGGTGACAATCAGGCTTTCCGTCCCTTCGCCATAGACATCATCGGTCGTCTGGATAGTAAAGTTGGCGGAGGTCTGTCCGGCAAGAATGGTGACAGAGGCGACACCGGTATAATCCTCACCATTGGTTGCTGTCCCTGTGTACGTCAGGTTCACCGTGACATCGGTCAACGGCGCTTCTGTCAGGGTAATGGTGTAATTGCCCGTTTCCTCACCTTCAACCACAGTGCCCGGGCCGTCAATGCTGGCCAAGACAGTATCAGGGTTGTCGGTATCTTCGGTAATGGTTGTGGTGACGTCATCGGCATTGGTGTCGATTTCGAGACCTTCAAAGCCGCCGCCAGTTACACCGGAAATGGTGATAGTAAACTGTTCGTTGTTTTCAAGGAGGCCGTCATCCAGCGTGGCAATATCAAAGTCGACACTTTGGCTACCTGCTGGGATGACCACAGAGGCGACGCCTGTGTAGTCTTGACCGTTAGTCGCTTCGCCTGCGTAGGTGAACGTGACTGTGACATCTGTCTGTGCTTCGGCGGTCAGAGATACGGTGTAATCCTCGGCGACTTCGCCTTCTACAACCGTTGTTGGGCCAGAAAGGCTGACCAGCACATCATCACCGTCTGCTTC
>NZ_PEIB01000093.1 GCF_004116385.1 Veronia nyctiphanis
TGTCACCGTGACATTTGAGACACTCGCGATAGAAGGGGCGTCAGCATCATCCTGCAAGGTGGCTTTTTGTGAGAATACATAGGCGGAGCCATCGACATTGACTCGAAGAGACAGTTGCTCCCCCGGGTCGTAGAGGTCATCATCTTTCGGCTTGGCATACACACGAATGCCGGTTTCCCCAGCTTTTAGCGGGACGTGGAAGTTCGCGCCGGAAGCCCAACTGGTGACAGTGAACAGCCCGTCGGGTCTGTCAGTATTTTTGATTTGGTTACCATCCAGATCGGTGACGTAAAGGAAGGGCTCGAACTTGCCAAACGACGAGTTGTAATCCTGATCGTTGAAGGCGATATTAAAGGTGCCATCCTCATCGGCCGGGTTGTTAACGTGAATTTCCCACGCAGGCCCCTCGGTATAATCCGCGGCATTCTCCTGCCCGTTCTGATACACAGAGGCTGACGCGATAGTGAGCGTGCTCTCGTCATCGGTGATCACAATGTCATCGGCCGTTTGCCAGACGCCAGAATCTTTCACCGCCGCTTTGAGGGTAAAGGTCTCGGTGGCTTCATAGGTGGCATCATTATCGAGGGTGGTGGTCACCTGCACGCTGGCATGGCCAGGTGGGAGTACCGCCTCGACAATGCCGTTCACGGCGTCGGACATGTTGACCGTGGTGAGGGTATTGCCCTCGCTGTCGAGCACGACAAAGACCCCGTTGGTGTCACTGGCAAAGTCGCCCTCGTTGCCCAGGTTATTGATATCCAACCGCAGGGTGGTGTGGGAGGCCGAGGCATTGTTGAGTGCGAGCGTCCAACTGAGTTCGACATCATCGCCTTCGGTAAAGGTTGTTTCTTCGGGCACAATGGACGTGATTTGCGGTGACGATTCATCATCCTGCAAGGTGGCTTTTTGTGAGAATGCATAGGCGGAGCCATCGACATTGACCCGCAGGGACAGTTGCTCCCCCGGGTCGTAGAGGTCATCATCTTTCGGCTTGGCATACACACGAATGCCGGTTTCCCCAGCTTTTAGCGGGACGTGGAAGTTCGCGCCGGAAGCCCAACTGGTGACAGTGAACAGCCCGTCGGCTCTGTCAGTATTTTTGATTTGATTGCCATCCAGATCGGTGACGTAGATAAAGGGCTCGAACTTGTCAAAGGAGGAGTTGTAGTCCTGATCGTTGAAGGCGACATTGAAGGTGCCATCCTCATCGGCCGGGTTGTTAACGAGAATTTCCCATGCAGGGCCCTCGGTATAATCCGCGGCATTCTCCTGCCCGTTCTGATACACAGAGGCTGAGGCGATATTGAGCGTGCTCTCGTCGTCGGTGATCACAATGTCATCGGCCGTTTGCCAGACGCC
>NZ_PEIB01000094.1 GCF_004116385.1 Veronia nyctiphanis
TTCTAGCGAATCCCCTCAAAATCCCTTTTCTAAACAATGAGAAGGACGCGCACCGTACCTCTTGATCTAATGAATTTCGCCAAAAAAACATTCCAAACAAAGGAATTACCGATGCGCGATATTCAAATCCTACAAGAGACCTTAACCAATCACTGTCCCACTATTCATAAAAAACGGCTCCAATCTCTGTTACTTGCGACTGAGTCCGCACTTGGCGGTGCTGACCTCACTCTCACCAAGCTCGGTCGCTCCCTCAACACCTTCACAGCGGCTAAACATGCGATTAAACGGGTTGACCGTCTACTGGGAAACACCCGTCTACACCGTGAAAAAGAGGATATTTATAAATGGAATGCACGACTTATTGCCGGGGCGAACCCTTGCCCTGTGATTTTACTTGATTGGTCTGACGTGAGAGAGCAACTTCGTTTTATGACCCTACGAGCGTCCATTGCCCTCGATGGCCGGGCGGTTACTCTCTACGAACAAGCGTTTGAGTATGGACAATATAATTCACCGAAAACGCATCAGTACTTCCTTGATAAACTTCAGGAAATACTGCCCCCAAGTGCAACACCTATTATCATCTCTGACGCTGGGTTTCGAAATACATGGTTTCGTCAAGTGCAAAGTAAGGGCTGGTTTTGGCTGGGGCGTGTACGCGGTGATGTCTCGATAAAAATGCCCCAAAGCGATTGGCAATCCAACAAGACGCTTTATCCTGACGCCACAAGCAAGCCGCATTCACTCGGCCAATGCCAACTCGCTCGCCGTTCACCGCTGACCTGCAATGGCTATCTGGTAAAACAACAACCTAAAGGACGAAAAGCGCAGCGTCATTCACGAACGGGTCAGAAGCACACCGCTTCTCGACTTTTTGCCAAAAGTGCAAATGAGCCTTGGTTGCTTGTCACCAATATCCCAACGGAAACACTGAATGCGGTTCAAATATGTCGCTTGTACGCCAAAAGGATGCAAATAGAAGAAGCTTTCCGAGACCTGAAAAGTACAGCCTATGGATTGGCGTTGCGTCATAATCGGACTCGGTGTTCTAAACGGCTCAATATATTACTATTAATTGGGCTGCTCGCAGAGATCCTGATGTGGTGGAATGGTCTTGCTGCAACCCAAGCAAAATGGCAATACGACTTTCAAGCGAACACCATCAAACATCGTCGTGTCCTGTCGATACCTCGGTTAGGCCGTGAGGTGAGAAAGCGGCAAAGGTATGTCATCAGTGAGCAACAATATCGATGGGCTATGCGCGAATATCAACAGCTGACGCATTACTCTGGGCTTGGGAAATTATGAGGGGATCCCTCAGCGCC
>NZ_PEIB01000095.1 GCF_004116385.1 Veronia nyctiphanis
CTGTAGATTCAAGTGATTATCGCAACACCCTTGTCAATCATGTGTGATGGTGTCTTAAACTTCAACGTTTTCCTAGGTCGCTCATTTAGCTGAGTAGCAACATAATTAAGTATCTCTTGTGAGTGAGGTGATAAATCCGTCTTTCTCGGGAAATACTGGCGGATAAGGCTATTGGTGTTTTCATTTGTGCCTCGTTGCCATGGGCATTGAGGATCACAAAAGTAAACAGGGATACCGGTTTTTCGCGTTAATTCAGCATGTTTGGCCAACTCCATACCTCTATCCCATGTCAAAGATTTCCGGTATTCCACAGGCATTTGCTGAAAGGCTCCAACCAAAGCTGCGTAGACGGATTCAGCGTCTTTACCTGCTAGCTTTAAAATGATGGTAAAGCGTGATTTCCTATCAACAAGGGTTGCTATGTGAGTATTTTTGGAGCCAGAGACAAGATCACCTTCCCAGTGCCCTAGAGATTTACGGTTTTCAATGTGCTTGGAGCGTTCGTGGATCGATACCCCGTTAACGATATTCGTAAAGCTCCTGTCGCCACTTCGTCGGTGATAGCGGCTATGGCGCATGGGCTTCTTTCGGCGTAAGTGTTGAGTGAAAGAATGGTGAATTATGCCTTTAGCTCGAACGTACATTGCCTTATAAATCGTTTCGTGTGAAACCTGCATTCGCTTGGCTCTGGGGTACTGAACACCTAACCATCCAGAGATTTGCTCGGGCGACCATTTCAATTCAAGCTTATCCATCACTATCTGGCGTAATTGAGGGTTAAGCTCTAATACTCCAGGCTTGGGTCTCTTAGCCAAGCGCTTAGCGCGATTGTCAGCATCTACGGCTTTGTAGTAGCGGCGCCCGCGATTGCGTGCAACTTCTCTGGAAATGGTCGATGGAGAGCGATCAAGCATACGTGCTATTGCTCGGAATGACATTTTCGCTGACAACGCGACTCTAATTTCCTCACGTTCAGCTAAAGTCAAGTGCTGAGTATTCCTTGCTTGTGGGGCTGGCTTGATACCTCCTCGGTCACGCAATACGGTGAAAACAGTACCTGGTGCAGCTGCTAGCAATTTACCTATATCACTAAAGCCAACGCCTTGTTTCCATAGGTCGAAGATGAAGTTCTTTTCATCTTGAGAGAATGTGCGCTTTGCTCGTTTCATCAAATGTGTCCACGCAAATCAGTATTTTAGTAAAACTGTTGCTTCGACCATTTGAATCTACA
>NZ_PEIB01000096.1 GCF_004116385.1 Veronia nyctiphanis
TATTGTCTTGACGGGCGAGCCTACGTCGCATTCTTGGATTATGGAACCGTTCAATATAATCAAAAATATCTGCTCTTGCTTCATCTCTTGTTCGGTATTGCCGATAGTTTATTCGTTCTCGTTTCAATACACCGAAGAACCCTTCACAAGCTGCATTATCAGCACAATGACCCACAGCACTCATGCTGCTGATTAAATGCTTCTGCTTCAGTAGACGTTGGTAGTCTCCGCTGGTAAATTGCGCGCCACGATCAGAATGCAAGATGGTTTGATGATCTGCCTGGCGTTGCCAGACGGCCATCTCAACCGCACGCATCACCATGTGACGATCCTGTCGATGATGCATCGACCAGCCAATAATCAGTTTACTGAACAGATCTAGAACGACACACAAGTAGAGCTTTCCTTCCAGTGTGCCAACCTCAGTGATATCCGTCACCCACTTGGTTTCCGGCTCTCGGGCGTAAAAGTCACGGTTTAAATGGTTGGCTAACCCGGCTGGCCGCACTGCTCTTCGTTTCGCACCGCGGCCTTTCTTTCGTGGCCAACCATAAAGACCATTAGCTGCCATCAGTCGGGCAACACGGTTTACGCTGACACGCCTACCTTCTGCTTGCAGATCCTCGTGCATACGTGGCGCGCCGATAATGCCGCCACTGTCATCATGAATTTCACGCATTCGTTCTAGCAGTGTCGCGTTTTCTTGGGCTCGTGCACTAGGCTCTCGCTCTACCCAAGCGTAATCACCGCTAGGCGAAACGTTCAGACATCGGCACATGAGACGCACAGAGAATACATCGCGGCAACGTGATATCGCCAGATACCTTACGGTAACTCTTTGGCAAAGAACGTTGCCGCTTCGCGCAAAACATCTCGTTCCTTTTTTACCTTGGCGAGCTCGCGTTTCAATCTTGCCATTTCCACATCGCGAGGGGAGCCGTGGCCTTTAAATGCGGTCTCTTTGGATTGCTCAGCTTCCCGCTTCCAACGGCTAAGGAGATTGGGGTTGATACCGATATCCAACGCAATTTGCCGACAACTGACACCAGGCTGCTGGGCAAGTAATACCGCTTCGCGTTTAAACTCTGGGGAAAATTTCCTTCGCTTGGTCATACACACTCCTTTTGGGCATAGTATGCCTCTTTATGGATGTGTCCGTGAAATCG
>NZ_PEIB01000097.1 GCF_004116385.1 Veronia nyctiphanis
ATTTAATATTGATGCCGCCAGCATCATTTCCTGTTGTTGATTGTTAAAGTCTCTACTGTGTAATTTGGGCCCGATGATTGCTTTGTAACGTTGCATCGTATTCTCTGAGACATTCCGTTTTCCATACTGCTTTGTCTTTTGCCATCGTATGGGACCTAAGGCAGAATACGCCACCAAATTGCTCATCCTTTTAGGGTTATGAGCGTCGTCAGCATACAGATTTTCTTTGGGAGGAATGGCTATCTCACTCTCTGGAAATTCGCTCGTTTATGCGTCGTAGACGTCATTGGTATCGTACATTTTATCTGCTGAAACATGGTCAACTTCCACATCTACTTGCCCACATAACTCCTCGACAACCTGAAAGTCCATGGTGTCTTTCTTCGTCAAGGTCGCGCCATAAATAATATGCTCATCACCGACAACAAAGTGCGCTTTTTTCCAGCTGCGCTTTGCGTTAACTTTATATTTTTCCTGGTGCCATTCACCCTTGCCAAATTCTATCAGGCCAGTGGAATCAATGGCTATCGCAGTTAAATCTTCATCGGGTTTGTCTGTTTTTTTGAATCTAGGGGTCTTAATTCCAAGCTTAGAGAGACGCTTTGATAGACATGAAAAGTCAGGACAGGAGAGATTCGTATGGCCCATTTCCTTTAGAAGACTATCGATAAAGCCTTGAGTCTGGCGGAGAGGTTGTTTGAATACGAGTCTCAAATAATGGCATGCCATAAGTGTGCTGTCTGGGTATTTTGGGGATGACCCAGTGCCATCGTAAGCGCGTTGCTTAGTTTGCCAGTTCTCTATGATGTCGTCAGATAACCAGATATCAATACGCCCCCTATCACGCAAACTTTGGTTGTATTCGGCATAGTTAGTTTGTCGATAGGTGTGCTTTTTGAAATGATGGCGTCTGGATCCGTTGTATTTGTAAGGCATGATTTTTGAGCTGGAAACGAAGGTAGATGGCAGGATAAAGGAAGACACGCTCAAATCAAAATTGATGATTTAATGAGCGCGTCAACAAAGCC
>NZ_PEIB01000098.1 GCF_004116385.1 Veronia nyctiphanis
ATTGAATAGCCACCGATTTACTAGACACTTTTGAGCCTTTCTTTGTACTGCTTTTCATACTCTACAGGTGACATTTGATCATTGGAACTGTGTCGACGTTTTACGTTATAGAACATCTCAATATATTCAAAGATATCCACCCGTGCCTCTTCTCTTGTTGAGTAAGTTTTTCGCTTGATACGTTCTCGCTTCAACAACTGGAAGAAGCTTTCAGCAACGGCATTGTCATGACAGTTGCCTTTTCTACTCATACTGGCTTCTAAGTCATGTTGCGACAAAAAGTTGTCCCAGTCATGGCTGGTATATTGACTTCCTTGGTCTGAATGAACGAGTACTTTATCGATTGGCGAGCGACGCAAATGGCCATCAACAGAGCATCCAATGCCAATTCTTTCGTTATTCGGTTTTTCATCGACCAACCAATCACACGCCTTGAGAACAAATCAATGACAACGGCCAGATACAACCAGCCTTCATGCGTCTTAATGTACGTAATATCTGTCACCCATGACTTATTGGGCTCTGTAGGATTGAACGCCCGTGCCAGCTTGTTGGCGGCGACTATATTTTCAGACCCTCCACGAGAACGAGGCTTTCTATATCCTCGTTGAGACTTCAATCCCTCCTGTTTCATCAAACGATGAACGAGATTAATTCCACAGGACTCTCCGTCATCTCGTAAGTCGCTGTAAATTTTCCGGTAGCCATAGACACCACCAGACTCAAGCCAGAACTGTTTTATGCGTCCGAGAAGATACTTCCGCCGCCGCTCCTGATGGCAATCAGGGTGTTGAACCCATGCGTAATAACCACTGGGATGAATGTCGAGGACGTGGCACATCAACCTGACAGGCCAAATCGCTTGGTGAGCACGGATAAAGGCGTACCTCAGTCGGACTGGCTTGCGAAGTACACCGC
>NZ_PEIB01000099.1 GCF_004116385.1 Veronia nyctiphanis
TTGAATTAACATTCAGGTTGTTGTCTCTTGGTGGCTTAAACACGGTTTGCGGCAAGATGAAGCGCGGTAGCTTTTTCTAAAGGTGCTGGCGACAAGCCGCGAAAGACATGGAGCAAGGGCTAACAAATGCAGCCACAGGACAAAAAACCGCTCCGCCATTTTTTTCCTGTGCTAGCAGGCGTTAGGCAATTAATGGAAATCAATCATGTATCCGAAAGTTAAAGATCCTTCTATGGTTGGTGAATATTCAGCTTTGGCAAAAGCTGGCGGCGGATTCGTCTGGGATGAAGTGCTCGAATACAGGGTATGGTGTCACGTGAAAGATGGCGATGATTACTACTATGCCTTTGAAGATGCTGAAACTGCTCTTGAATGCTCAAGACAAGAGAAAGGAGCTGAAGAGCCGTTAGCCTTAATTCTGCAAATTGAATACATAGAAGAACCTGAAATTGGTCAATATATCCACGTCAAGGAAGAGCGAATAACCGAATGGCCTATTGAGTTTTTGAAAAGACCTCGTAGGAGTGAAAACACAATTCCCGACTTCTTATCACCTAATGCCCCCGAAAACAGATTGGATATTATTCGTGGCATTGTGTAAACAATTGCCTAACAAATGCAGTCACAGGACAAAAAACGCTCCGCAATTTTTTGCCTGTGCTGGCAGGCGTTATCCCCCATCAATTTTCAGAGTTTTGAGTCCCACGGTTTAATAGCAAAACTCCTCTTTTCATAGCCGCAGGTTTGTGTCGAAATCAGTGAACAACCTTTGTTTGAGTGACGTGTCTGAAATTCCAATCACACATTTGAATTCGCACTCAGGTTGTTGTTTCTTGGTGGCTTAAACACGGTTTGCGGCAAGGCGAAATGCAGTAGCTTTGTCAAAAGGTGCTGGCGGCAAGCCGCGAAAGAAAT